>NZ_JAINZY010000005.1:0-563354 GCF_019890715.1 Nocardia coffeae
GGGGGGGGGGGGGGGGGGGGCGGGGGGGGGGTGGGTGGGGGGGGGGGGGGGTTTGGGGGGTCTGTGCTGCCTGGGGAGGCTGGGCGGACTGGTCCGCTGTGCTGTTCGGGGTGGGGGCGCCGGGAGTGGTTGCGGCGCCGGGGGCCAGTTGCAGGAGGGTGGTGAAGTCGATGACCTGGGCGCCGAGGGCCTTGGTGGCGATGATGACACCGTTGCGGAACAAGCGGAATGTTCCGCCGTGGCCGGGGAGTAGCGACTCCGGACCCAGTGGTGCGCCCAAAGATCCTGTGGGGCCGCCGGTTTGGGCGTACTTGGTGTCGATGACACTGGGGCCGGGCGCGGGCTGAGGTTCGGCGGGCGGCTCGGCGGGGGCCATCGGCGCGGCGGGGGCGGGGGTCAATTCGGCTGGGGTCGGGCCAATTTCGAACATGCCGGCGTCCATGGGGTGCACGCCGTTGGGGGCCGAGGAGTATTCGCTGCGCAGCAGGTGGCCGTCGCGCAGCAGCACCTGGCCCGCGGTTTCGTGGACGGCCGCATCCGTGCGCGGATCCTCCCGGCTGGTGCCCGAATACGCCTGGCAGTCCTGGGTGTCGCAGGTCTGCGCGTACGGGTAGCGGGTCTCGGCGAGGGCGTAGGAGCGGGCGGCGATCGCCTGCGCGCGCAATGCCTGGCCGCCACCCTGATCTGCCCAGTCCGCGGACATCTCGGTGGGTACGACGCCGCGCAGGTAGTCCTCGGTGTCGACGCGATCGACGGTGCGGATGTCCTGGCCCTCCAGCGCGACACCGAGTTCCCCCCGATATCCGCCCGCACCACAGATCTTCAGCTGTTCGGCCGCCGGACGGTTGAGGCCGGACGCGATCGGATGAACCCAGGGATCGGCGGTGGACCCCTGCCACAGCACATCCCCGCCGCAACCGGACAGGATGGTGACCTCGGCGCTGCCGGACGTGGGCGTCAGATGGGCGACCTGCCCCGGCAGTACGTGCCGGCCCGCGACGTTCAGCCCGGAATCGGAGTAGACGTCCAGCGGCTTGTTGTCCTGCCCCATCAACCGCACCCGAACCATGGTCGGCGCGATGGTGGCCAGCTGAGCGCCCGGATAGTAGCCCTGCAGAATGCCGACCGCGTTCTTCCCGGCTTTGGCCTGGTCCAACGCGCCGAACTGACTCATTCCGCGGCCATGTCCCTCGTCCGCCCCCGAGGTCGGACGGTACGGGACCGCATCGGGCCACGCCCAATAGAGCACGCCGGTTCCCGCGGTCAGCGCGACGACCATCCCGCCCGCCATCGCGACACGCCGGTGACGGCGTTTTCGCCACAGCCCGCCGTGGCGCATCGAGACGATCCTCGGACGTTTCGAGCTAGTCATCACGCACTCCCACGGATTCCGCGAACAGGGCCGCCGGGATGTTCTCCGCCTGCCTACCCGCTGGATGTCGATCGGAAAGCTACATTCGAGTTATTGCCATCTAATCCTCTACCAAAGGTTTAGATTTGTAACAGTTGGGACCAGTGTGACGCTTGATCCGTCAGGAATCAACCATGACCTCCCGACTGACGGTCGCCCGGTTCTACCTGAATGGAGCAGCTCGTGCCGTACCGCAGGCCGAAAAGGTCGTACGTTCTCCCCGTCGTGGCCACACTCGCGGTCATCGCACCGCTGTCCACGACCGTGATGCAGAAATCGCCGGATTACCGAAACACGGATAACAGCGATTTCTCTGCTATCCCAGCGCATTTCGCCGAAGTCGTACTGTCCTCGGCCCCCGACGCAATCCTGCCGCTACACGAACTCACCGGTCTGAGCCTCCCGGACCTGCACCTGTCCGATCTGCGCCGCCTCCCGCTCCCCAGCTCGATCCAGATCCCCCCGGGTCTCCTACCGCCGGGAATCCAACTTCCCACCCAGATCCCGCTCCCCCAATTCGACAACCCGCAAGCCACGTCGACGCCGAATCCCGCGGTGCCACAGGCACAATCGGTGCCGTCGACACCACAGCCCGGCGTCCAGGCGCCCCTGTCCCCGCAAGTCCCCGACACCCAGCCCACCCCGACCACGGCCCCACTCCCCTACACCCCGCAGGTCCCCGGTACACCCGAGCCGCAAGCCCCCTACGCACCCGGAGGGCAGTCCCCGAACGGGCCGCAACCCGGCGTGCAGTCTCCCGCGACACCGCAGGCCCCAGCCGCTTTCCGGCTCCCGGTGTCGGCACCGGCCGGACCGGCGTCCGCGAGCGTCGAACCCGCCACAACCGGGCAGATCATCGCCCACACCACGACAGCATCGCCCGCCACGGCATCCGCACCCCGCCCCTCAGCCTCCAGTGCGGTCGCAGCAGCATTCGGAACCCCGACCGCAACGCATTCCCGACTCGCACCGGTCGACTACCCGGTGGCGCCCGCCGCACCGGAACCCACACCAACGTCAGCGAACTCGGCACCCGCACCCCGAGCCTCCGCGTCCCGTGCAGTTCCGGCGGCCTTCCGGACCCCGACCGCAGCGCATGCCCGTCCCGCAAGGGTCGTACCGGTCGACTACCCGGTGGCGCCCGCCGCACCGGAACCCACGCCGACGTCAGCGAACTCGGGACCTGCGACTTCGGCCGCCCCGAACGCACCGGCGAACTCGACGCCCGCACCATCCGCTGGCCCGAACGCCTCGGCGAGCCCGGACTCGGCCGATCCGGCGTTGGTGCCGGGCGCCGACCCGGCCGCACCCGCGCTGGCCCCCGGCGCCGTCTCGCCGGATGTGGCGGCCCAGGTGGGGGCGCAGGTCAAGGAGGTCACGCGGGAGACGCCGTTCAGCATGGTCGCGCTGACCGCGAAGGATCTCGACGGGACGACGGCGATGATCCGGGCGCGCAATGACGACGGCGCTTGGGGCGCTTGGTATCCCGCGGATCCGATCGAGACCGGACCGACCGATGCGGCCGCCGCCGATCGCGCCGGTACCGAGCCGATCTATGTCGGCCGAACCAAGGATGTGCAGGTCCTGCTCACCCACAAGGCCGATGCGTCGAGCCACGCCGAGAACGCGATCACGACCGATATATCCGCCGTGCTGATCGATCCGGGGCAGGGCCCGTCCGATGCGGCGCTGTCCTCGATCGCGGCTCCGCTGCACGACGGCGGCCCCAAGGTGATCACCCGCGCGCAGTGGGGCGCGGACCCGTCGCTGCTGTGCGACAAACCGACCTACGACGACGGCCTGAACGGAATCGCCGTGCACCACACGGCAGGTCGCAACGACTACACCGCGGCCGAATCGCCGGGCATCGTGCGCGCGATCTACGCCTATCACGCAAAAACGCTGGGCTGGTGCGATATCGGCTACAACGCCCTGGTCGACAAGTACGGCCAGATCTTCGAGGGCCGCGCCGGCGGCCTGGACCGGCCCGTGCAGGGCGCACACGCGGGCGGTTTCAACGAGCACACCGCAGGGGTCGCCCTGATGGGCGATTTCCAATCCCAGCCACCGACCGATGCCGCGATCCAGGCCGCCGGGCGCTTCATCGGCTGGCGCGCCGCGCTCGCCGGATTGAACCCGCTGAGCAACACCACCCTGTACTCGCAGGGCACCAGCTACACCAAGTACAAGAAGGGAGCAGCGGTGAAACTGCCGACCATCTTCGCGCACCGCGACGTCGGCAAGACCACCTGCCCCGGCAATGCCGCCTACGCGCAGATGGACCGCATCCGGAAAATAGCCGCCGACACCGCGTCCTCGGCCGGCCGATCAACTACGACGTCGAATAATGCGGTGTCCCAGAACAATTCCGAGACATCGACGAGTCCGAAACCCGCCCCCGGCACGAAGACGCCTCCCATGGAAACCCTCAACCCCGCACTACCGCCCGCTGCACGACGGTAACCCCTGTCCCACAGGACATTCGGCGAATTCAGCTGGCCCACCAGCGTTCCAGAACCTGCGCGACGCCGTCCTCGGCATTGGTGCCGGTGATCTCGTCGGCCGCGGCGACGGCTTCGGGGTGGGCGTTGCCCATGGCCACACCGTGACCGGCGAGCCGGAGCATCGGGACGTCGTTGGGCATATCGCCGAAGGCGATGATGTCGCGGTGCTCGACGCCCAGGCGCTCGGCGACCATGGCCAGCCCCGACGCCTTGGTGACGCCCGGCGCGGACAGTTCGATCAGCCCGTTGTCGGTGGAGTAGGTGAGGTCGGCGCGACCGTCGAGGTGCGGATCGAGTGCGGCGCGCATATCGGCGCTGGCCACACCGGGCAACCGGATCAGCATCTTGATCGCGGGGGTGGCGATCACCTCCCGGCGGGCGACCTGCGTATCGTCCGGATTGAGCCAGGCGTGCTGATATTCGGGCGAACTCACGAACTGCGGGGTGGCCGCATCGTGTGCGGTCTCGCCGACGCGCTCGGCCGCCAGACCGCAGCCCGGCAGGACGCGTTCGGCGAGTTCGGCGAGCCAGGCCAGATCGTCCACATCGAGCGAATTGCTGTGCAGGATACGGTCGGCGGCACTGTCGTAGACGACCGCGCCGTTACCGCAGACGCACAGCGGCGGGTACCCGAGCCCGGCCACGACCGGATCGATCCAGCGCGGCGGCCGCCCGGTGGCGAGGACGAAATGGACGCCGTCGTCGATCAGTGCCTTGACCACGGCCCGAGTTCTCGGACTCACCTGCTCGGCTCGATCGATCAACGTGCCGTCGACATCGGTTGCCACCATCTTGGGCTTGGGCGAGTTCCGGCGAGTCACCTATTCCATCCTGCCCGACATGCGTGTGTGGAAGTAATCAGTTTCCCGGACGTCGCCACTGATCCTCGGCCGAGCCCAGCGGCGGCACCTCCGGAAAAGGGGTCGGCTCGTTCGAGTACGACGCCGGAGCACCCGGACCGGGCTGTCCGGCGTAGGGCGCGGGGTTGGGCCGGAACGGATCCACGTACGGCGTGCCCGGCGCCGGATACCCGGCAGGCATGCCCTGCCTCGGATACGGAGTGGGATATCCCACCGGTTGTCCGGGAACGTGCGCTAGCCAGCGCGCGGTCGGCGGCACCAGCGCCAGAATGGCGGTGACGACGGGAAACACCTGCCCGGCCAGTCCCCCGAAGCCGCCCATCAGCCCGAACGAGCCGCGCTGCCCGCCCACATCTCCGGCATACAGCACGACGTACGAGGCCACCCCGGCGACGATCGTGGCAACACACCCGGCGACGATCAGGATCCGCCCGAGCGGTTTGCGCCGGAACATCAGCACCGCACCCGTGCCGAGCAGAGCTCCGGTGACCAGGCCGACCGCCCCGATGACGATCAGATATCCGGTGAACCACGTGGTGAACCGCAGGGTGGAGTCGTCGAAGTCGGGCAGTGCGATACCCAGCACGATGTCCAGCACCCCGCCGAGAATTTGCCCGACCGCACCGAGCGAGGCGAGCACACCCGCGCCCGTCGCCGTCCCACTGCTCGGTTCCATGCCCTGACCCTGCGGATACGGTTGATAACCACCCGGATACTGCGGATAACTCACCGACCGGCCCCCCTGTCTGTGTCGCCGGACCACCCGACGGCGATGAACCTTCCATGCACGATATCGCGCGAGCGGGCGTGAGGTGGTCGTGCGTAACGCGCTCGCCGGAATAACTATCCCTATGATCAGGGGCTAGTAACCCGACCCGAGGGGACCGATGACCGGCTTTCTGCTACGACGTGCGCTGAACTATGTCGTGCTGTTGGTGCTCGCTTCGTTCCTGACCTTCACGCTGGCCTCGCTGACGTTCCATCCGCTGGACAGTCTCGAGCAGCGCAACCCCCGCCCGCCGCAGTCGGTGATCGATGCCAAGGCGGCCGAACTTCATCTCAACGAGCCGATCCTGCCGCGCTACGGCACCTGGGTGAAAAACGTGGTCGTGCACGGCGACTTCGGCCAGACCCTCGCGGGTCAACCGGTGAGCCAGGAACTGGGCCGCCGGATCGGAGTGAGTCTGCGGCTGCTGGTGATCGGCTCGGTGATCGGCACCGCGCTCGGTGTGCTGATCGGCGCGGCAGGAGCGATCCGGCAGTACAGATTCAGTGATTACTTCACCACGATCATTTCGCTACTGGTGTTGAGCACACCGATCTTCCTGCTGGCGACATTGTTGAAATACGGTGCGCTGGAACTCAATACCGCGACCGGCCAGCAGATCTTCCTCTATACCGGCGAGACCTCGGCCAGTGCGGTGGACGGGCTGTGGAACCAGATCGTCGACCGGCTGCAACATATGGTGGTGCCGACGCTCGGCCTGGCCCTGGGTTCGATGGCCGCCTACAGCCGCTATCAGCGCAACGCCATGCTCGACGTCCTGCAGAGCGATTTCATCCGGACCGCTCGCGCCAAGGGCCTGACCCGCAAGCGCGCACTGTACAAACACGGCCTGCGCACGGCCCTGATCCCGATGGCGACGCTGTTCGCCTACGGTCTGGGCGGTCTGATCACCGGCGCGGTGTTCACCGAGAAGATCTTCGGCTGGCACGGCGTCGGCGAATGGCTGGTGGACGCGATCAACGGCCAGGACCTGTACATCGTCGTCACCGTGACGAGCTTCGCCGGACTGGTGATCCTGGTATCCGGTCTGCTCTCGGACATCGTCTACGCCATGCTCGATCCAAGGGTGCGCATCTCGTGACAGAAGTCGAACTCATCAGCCAAGGTGCGCCCGAGCCCGCCGCGGCCGGACGCCGGAAACTCGTGTGGCGCAGGTTCCTGCGCAACAAGGCCGCCATCGCGGGCGCGATCGTGCTGCTGCTCATCGTGATCGCCGCGTTCGCGCTGCCGCCGATCCTGCCCTACGACTACCGGCACATGGACTACGCGGCGCTGTATCAGGCGCCGAGCCCGGACCATCCGTTCGGCACCGACGGCAGCGGTGAGGATCTGCTCGCGCAGACCCTGCACGGCCTGCAGAAATCGCTGATCATCGGTTTCTGCGTGGCGATTCTGGGCTCGATCGTCGCGGTGGCCGCGGGTGCGGTGGCCGGACTGATCGGCGGCTGGACCGACCGGGCGATCATGTGGCTGGTGGATCTGCTGCTGGTGGTGCCCAGCTTCATCATCATCGCGATCTTCTCCCCGCGCACCAAGGGCACCGGGTCGATTCCGCTGCTGATCCTGCTGCTGGTCGCATTCGGCTGGATGATCAGCGCGCGCATCGTGCGCGGGCTGACGCTGAGTCTGCGCGATCGCGAATTCGTCCGGGCCGCGAAGTACATGGGCGCGTCGACGCGATCGCTGATCCTCACGCACATCGTGCCGAACGTGGCCTCGTTCCTGATCATCGACACCACCCTCGCGCTCGGCGCGGCGGTGCTGTCCGAAACCGGCCTGAGTTATCTGGGATTCGGCGTGCAGCCGCCGGATGTCTCGCTGGGCACGCTGATCGCGTCGAATTCCCAATCGGCGCTGACCTTTCCGTGGTTGTTCCTGTTCCCGGGCGGTTTCCTGATCGCGATCGTGCTGTGCGCCAACCTGGTCGGCGACGGTCTGCGCGACGCCTTCGACCCCAGTTCCTCCCGTGCGCGAGCCCGGCGCAAGGCGCCGAAGACCGCCGAGGCCCCGAAGCAGACCGAGCGGAAGACTCCGTCATGACCGACACATCAGCCACCGCCACCGCGCCCGAAGCTCCGAAGCAGACCACGACCGCTCCGCTGCTGGAGGTTTCGGATCTGCACGTGTCCTTCCCGGGTGAGGAGGGCCGCATCGACGCGGTGCGCGGAGTGAACTACGCCGTCGCCGACGGTGAGGTCCTGGCCATCGTGGGCGAATCGGGGTCGGGCAAATCGGTGTCCTCGCTGGCGGTGATCGGGCTGCTGCCCGACCAGGCGCGGGTGCGCGGTTCGATTCGGTTGCGCGGCAAGGAATTGCTGGGCATGGACGACAAGACCCTGTCGACCTATCGCGGCAGCCGGATCTCGATGGTGTTCCAGGATCCGCTCTCGGCGCTGACCCCGGTGTACCGGATCGGCGATCAGATCGCCGAGGCGCTGCTCGCACACGGTTCGATGTCCAAGCAGCAGGCCGCGACCCGCGCGGTGGAACTGCTGGATCTGGTGGGCATTCCCGAACCGAAGGCGCGGGCGCGGGCCTTCCCGCACGAATTCTCCGGCGGTATGCGTCAGCGCGTGGTGATCGCGATGGCCATCGCCAACGATCCGGAACTGATCATCTGCGACGAGCCCACCACGGCGCTGGACGTCACGGTGCAGAAGCAGATCCTCGGACTGCTGCGCACCGCGCGCGACATCACCGGCGCCGGGGTCATCATGATCACCCACGACATGGGCATCGCCGCCACCATCGCGGATCGGGTCGCGGTGATGTACGCCGGGAAGATCGTCGAAACCGCCGGCGCCACGGATCTTTTCCGCTCCCCGCGGATGCCGTACACGGTCGGGCTGCTGGGCTCGATCCCGCGGATGGACGGTCCGGCGCGCACCCCGCTGATCCCCATCGAGGGCTCCCCGCCCGCGATGCACGCGCTGCCGCCCGGCTGCCCGTTCGCACCGCGCTGCCCTATCGTCATCGACGAATGCCGCGTGGCAGAGCCGCCGCTGCAGGACATCACACCCGGACATCGCGCGGCCTGTATCCGCACCGCGGAAATCGGTTCGGCGGAACTGTTCTCGGCCTACCGGCGGGAGATCGCCGAACCCGATCACGAAGCAGTGACGGATTCGCATGTGGTACTGCGGGTTTCGGAGCTGACGAAGGTCTTCCCGATCACTTCGGGAGTGATCCTGCGCCGTCGCACCGGCGAGGTGCGCGCGGTGGACGGAATCGATTTCGAACTGCGCGCGGGCCGCACACTGGCGCTGGTCGGCGAATCCGGCTCCGGCAAATCCACCACGCTGACCGAGATCATGGAACTGGCCAAGCCGCAGAGCGGCACGATCGAGGTGCTCGGCAGCGACGTCGCCACGCTCACCAAGGCGCGCCGCCGGGAGATCCGGGCGAAGATGCAGATCGTCTTCCAGGATCCGTCCGCCTCGCTCGATCCGCGCATGCCGATCTTCGACGCCCTGGCCGAACCGCTGCGCATCGCCGGACGTGGGCGCGAGGAGATCCGTTCGCGGGTACCGGAACTGCTGAAACAGGTCGGCCTGCGGTCCGAACACGTCGACCGGTATCCGGCGGACTTCTCCGGCGGACAGAAGCAGCGCATCAACATCGCGCGGGCACTGGCGCTGGATCCGGAGATCCTGGTGCTGGACGAACCGGTGTCCTCGCTGGACGTGTCCATTCAGGCCGGCGTGCTGAACCTGTTGCGCGATTTGCAGATCGAGCGCGGACTGTCGTATCTGTTCGTCTCCCACGATCTTTCGGTGGTGCGCAATCTGGCGCACGACATCGCGGTCATGTATCGCGGCAAGATCGTCGAGATCGGCCCGGCGGAACAGATTCTCGAAGATCCGCAGCACGAGTACACCCGCGCACTCATCGACGCGGTTCCCATTCCCGTCGTCGCCCGCTAGGAGCAGATTCGTGAAGAGGCGCACATTCGGCAAAGTCGTTGCGGCGGCATCGGTATCGGCACTCGCGGCGGCGTGTTCGTCCGGGACGGGCTCGACCGGCTCGGCGACGTTGGGCACCACCAACGACATCAATCCGCAGCCCCGCGGGAACGTCCGCGAGGGCGGCAATCTGCGCTTGGCGATCACCGCCATCCCGTCGAACTGGAATGTGCAGTGCGTCGACGGAAACGAGGGCGAGACAGCCGATCTCATCCGGTGGACGATGCCGCGAGCATTCAAGGCCGACCCCGCCGGACAGCTCACCATCGATACCGACTACTTCACCGACATCAAACTGACCAGCACCAATCCGCAACAGGTCGTCTACACCATCAATCCCAAGGCGGTGTGGTCCGACGGCACCCCGATCACCTGGGAGGATCTTGCCGCGACCTGGCAGGCGCTGAACGGCCGGGACAAGGACTACCTGTACGCCATCAGCAACGGTTTCGACCGGGTCGAGAAGGTCGAGCGGGGCGTCGACGACCGGCAGGCAGTGCTGACCTTCAGCACGCCCTACGCCGACTGGCGCGGTCAGTACTCGGGCAACTCGATCCTGTATCCGAAATCGGTGAGCGGCACCCCGGATTCGTTCAATCACAGTCTGGTCGACCACATGGGACCGTCCGCGGGACCGTTCGTCGTGCAGTCGATCGACCGCACGCAGCGCCGAATCGTGTTGGCGCGCAACCCGAAATGGTGGGGTGCGCCGCCGAAGCTGGATACCGTCACCTACAGCGTGCTGGACCAGTCGACCTGGGCCGCGGCCCTGCAGAACAACGAACTCGACCTCGCGCGCATGGCGAATCTGAACGACGTGCTGCTGATCCGGCGCACCGCGGGACTGCAACTGCGGCACGCGCCGATGAACATGTGGCGCTGGCTGACCTTCAACGGCGCGCCCGGTTCGATCCTGTCCGATCCCGCACTGCGCGTGGCGATCGCGAAGGCGATCAACCGGCAGGCCATCGCCGATACGAGTCTGGCCGGTCTGACCGATCACCCGAAGGTGCTCAACAACCACGTCTTCGTCATGGGACAGAAGGGCTACCAGGACAATTCGGCCCCGGTCGCCTACGACCCGGCCGCGGCGGCGCGACAGCTGGACGACCTGGGCTGGAAGCTGCAGGGCGACGTCCGGGTGAAGGACGGCCGTCAGCTCGCGTTCCGCGATGTGATGTACAACGATCCGGGCTGGGTCGCCATCGCCAAGATGATCCAGTCGGATCTGGCGAAGATCGGGGTGAAGATGTCCATCGACACCCGCCCCGGGCAGGACTACTTCACCAATGTGATCATTCCGGGCGACTTCGACACCGCACAGTACGTCTTGATGGGTGATGTGTTCGTGTTCAACAGCATTCCGCAGGAATTCGGCCTGTACCCGAACAACGTGCAGGGCAATTACGGCCGGATCGGCTCACCCGCCCTGAATGATCTGATCGACAAGGCACTGTCCGAACTCGATCCGGACAAGGCCATCGCACTGGCGAATCAGGTCGACACCCAGATCTTCGCCGAAGGCCACTCCCTGCCGCTGACCCAGGATCCGGGCAACTGGGCCACCCGGGCCACCCTCGCCAATATCGGCGCACCCGGCCTGGGCAGCTACGACTACACCGCAATCGGCTTCGCCAAGTGAGGCCGTCTCGACGGAAGGATCGATCCATGCGGATTCGTTCGACCCTGCTCCCACTCGCGATCCCGGCCCTGGCCGTCGGGCTGGTGGTGTCGGGATGTAGTTCCGGGGGGTCGGTCGGGGGGGTCAACTCCGTCGGGGCGGCGGCGGATATCAATCCGCAGCCGGTGGACAAGTTGCGCGATGGGGGGAATCTGCGCGAGGCGATCAGCGCGATGCCGGAGAATTACAATGCCCTGCAGGTCAACGGCAACACGCAGGAGACGGTGAACTACGTCCTCGGCCCGGTATTGCCCGAAACCGTCACCAGCGATGCCGCGGGCAATATTTCGGTCGACCACAACTATTTCACCGATATCAAGCTGACCGACACCAATCCGCAGAAGATCGTCTACACGATCAATCCCAAAGCGGTGTGGTCCGACGGTACGCCGATCACCTGGGAAGATATGCGTTCCGAGGCCGAGGCCATGAACGGGAAGAACCCGGATTTCCAGGTCTCCGCCACGAGCGGTTACGACCGGATCGCCTCGGTGGAACGCGGTGTGGATGATCGCCAGGCCGTGGTCACCATGGCCAAACCGTATGCGTCGTGGCAGGCACTGTTCAGCCCGCTCTACCCCAAGGCATACACCGCGACGCCGCAAGCGTTCAATACCCTGGCCCTGAACGGACTTCCGATCAGCGGCGGCCCGTTCATCATCAGCAATATCGACCGGACCCAGAACCGGATCACGCTGTCCCGCAATCCGAAATGGTGGGGCCCGGTACCGAAGCTGGATACGATCACGCTGTCCGTGCTGGACTCCAGCGCCGTGCTCGGCGCGGTCCAGAACAATGAGATCGACTGGACCTACGCCTCGGGTCTGGCCAAGGTCGTGGCGGCCAAGAATACTCCCGGCGTCGTCGTCCGGCGAACCGCCGAACCCACGTACAACACGATCACGTTCAACGGCGCGAAGGGCTCGATACTCGAGGATCCCGCACTGCGCGTGGCGATTTCGAAGGCGATCGATCGGCAGGCGATCGTCACCGAGAGTCAGCACGGCATCGTCGACAATCCCAAGCCACTGAACAACCACATCTTCATGGCGGGTCAGAAGGGTTACCAGGACAACTCCGCGCCCGTGGCCTTCGATCCGCAGGAAGCGGCCAAGGAACTCGACGCCCTCGGCTGGAAGCTCAACGGCGATGTGCGTGAGAAGGACGGTCGCACACTGGAATTGCGCGATGTCATGTACAACGATCAGGGATGGATCGACACCGCGAAGATCATCCAGCAGGATCTGGCCAAGGTCGGCGTGAAGATGGACATCCAGACGGTGCCCGGAAAGAACATGGTCAGCGAAGTGGAAGTGCCGGGGAATTTCGACCTTCTGATGACGGCCTGGGTCGGCAACCCGTTCCCGCTGGCCGCCATCGACCAGATCTACAGCTATTTTCCCGGCAACGTGCAGGGCAACTTCGGCCGAATCGGCACGCCCGAACTCAACGATCTGATCAACAAGGCGATGTCGGAACTCGACCCGGCGAAAGCGATCCAGTTGGCCAACCAGGCCGATGAGCAGGTCTGGAAGGAGGGCTTCTCGCTGACCCTCAACCAGGCCTCGGGCACCTACGCCACCCGCTCCAACCTCGCCAATATCGGCGCGTTCGGCCTGTCCAACCCCGATTGGACGAAAGTCGGCTTCCTGAAGTGATTTCCGGCTCGGGCCATCCGCTGGCCTATCCGGTTCTGACGACGTTCGGAGCCCTGGTGATCTGCCTCGCCTGGGCGCCGTTCGCCGATGCGGAGCAGTTGGCCATGTTGGGCGCTGTCGCACTGGTCGTGTTGGTGTACAGCGCATTTCGGCTGATGGTCGCGTCCGGGGTGTTTCCGTGGCACACCGATCCGGGAATACACCCCGCACCCGCCGATGCCGAGCCGGTCGATTCCGTTCCATCCACCGACTCGAGTGGAAACATGCTGCGCTGCCGCCGGATACGTCAGCAGCACCGGCTGCTCAGCCGCTCGTGGCTCGAACTCGGTGCCGGTGATCGAACCCGCTGGCTGCCGGTCTATTTCGATCCCATGCTGGTCACCGCGACCGACTCGACGGCCGAATTTCGTGATGGCACAGTGTATTTCGATAACGTTCGGCTGTACCCCTCGGGCCCGGCACGTGATCGCGAACCCGTCGGCCGCCTGCACGACAACCCGACCCGTCCCGATCCCGACGGCCCGGCCCATGCCGCCGACGCGTCCCGTTTCACCCGTCGCCTGCTGCTGGACGGCCAATTCGTCGTAGCCGCACCGTTCGCCGCCCTGTTGTGGGTCTACATCGCAGGCGGCGGATTCCCAGCCTTCGCCGGTGCCGCCACGGTCGCCGCGGGTGTCGCCGTGTGGTTCTCCGCCATCCGCGGCTCCGATCCCAGCTGATCCGATGTCTTGAAAAGCCGTGCGGCACAAGCACTCCCACACGGCCCAGATCGGCTGCCGCTGGAGCGCTCTCATGCGTTGCGGCGCAGCGTCCATCGCCCCGGAACCAGCGGTCGGGCCGAATCCCCCTGCCGCTCAGCCTGGTTGCTGCTGGGTGGCCGCGTGGATCCCGCCGCCGCCCTCGGCGACGGCGTTGAACTCCACCGGGACGATCTCCCGGCCCGGGAAGGCATCGGCGAGGATGCCCGCGGCGCGATCGTCACCGAGACGGTCGCCGTAGGCGGGCATGTAGACCGCGTCGTTGCCGACGTAGAAGTGCACGTAGGTGTACAGGAACTCGGCGCCGCGCGTGCCGGGCATATCGGCCCGATTCGGTTGCGGCAGTTCGATGACCTCGAAACTGCGGCCCGCGGCATCGGTGGCCTCGCGCAGGATCTCGCGGGCGCGGGCGGCGGCGCGGGCGAAGACGTCGTCGCGATCCGGATCCACCGGCAGATCCACCACCACCATTCCGGGCCGGACGAAACGCGCCACCGCGTCGACGTGGCAGTCCGTCACCTCCCGCCCCGCGACGCCCTGCAGCCACACCACTTTCCGCACGCCCAGCAGATCGCGCAGGGCACGTTCGATCGCGTCGTGGTCGCTGTCCGGATTGCGCGTCGGATTGACCAGAGAACTCTCGGTCGCCAGCAGCGTGCCCTCGCCGTCGACCTCGAGCGATCCGCCCTCGGCGACGATCGGCGCGACCACCCGCTCGATTCCCTCGTACTCCAGCATCTTTCGCGCCACCCGTGCGTCGAGGTGGTATTCGGCCTTCTGTCCCCAGCCGTTGAAGTTGAAGTCGATACCCACCACGTCGCCGTCGGGCGCCTTCACGAACGTCGCACCGGTATCGCGCACCCATAAGTCGTCCAGCGGGGCCGAGACGACCTTGACCCCGTCACCGACGACCTGGCGCGCGTCGTCGACATGTTCGCGCCGCGCCAGTAGCGCGACCGGTTCGTGCTCGGCGATGGCATGAGCCAGTCGTGCCACATCCGCGCGCGCCGCGGGCAGTAGTTCCTCCCAGACGGACTCCTTGGCGGGCCATGCCAACCACGTCCGGGCATGCGCTGCGGACTCGGCCGGCATCACATACTGCGTCATGATCTCCGACCGTATCCACTCGGTCCGACATGCGCCATGAATTGGCAGGTTGCCGCCCTGTCATCGGGCGGATACGGCGCGCCGCGCCGCGTGTCGGATCACCCGTCCAGTCCGCTATGTCTCGAGTGCGCCGCCGCTCTCGTCCGCGAACGCCGCGGGATGCGCGCCCGCAGGTGCGCCGGTGCCGCGGCCCGCGATGGCAGCGCGAGCGGCACCGGGCGGCCCGGTTCGGTGGCCGGCACACCGGCCTGACCCGGTTCGGATCACAAGCATTGCAGCGCAATCGAACCCGTGACGCCGCTGCAGCCCCGACGCTTCACTCCGGGCCGAGGATGCCGTTCAGGAGTTGGTTCAGGGACCACTCGAATTCGGCGACGAAGTCGAGGTGGGACAGGTGCGGGCGGGTGGCGGTGAGGGCCGGGTAGATGGCTGGGTCGACGGTGAAGCCGGGGTGGCCGAGCGGGTGGTCGTTGACGATCTGGCCGATGAGCAGGTGCCAGGTGGCGCGATAGGCGTGGGCGGCGGCGGCCTCGTCGAGACCGGCCTCGAGGAAGGCGGCGATCGCGGCCTCGGCGAACGGGAGGGAGGTCGCGGTGACCGAGGTGGGTTCGTTGATGACCTGGGCGGCCCACGGATGGTCGAGCATCACCCGGTGCGCGCCGAGCCACTGGGCGATCAGGCGTTCGCGGGCCGGGCCGGGCCCGGGTACCGGGAATGCGCGGGCGAGGTCCTCGTTCAGCAGGGCCAGCAGTTCGCGGCGGTCGGCGATGTGCCGGTAGAGCGAGGCCTGCCCGGTGTCGAGTTCGGCGGCCACCCGGCGCAGGGTCAGCGCCGCGAGACCTTCGGTATCGGCGATACGGCGAGCGGCCGCGACGATGGCGGCCCTGCTGAGCGGTTGTGCGCGCACCCGGCTCCCTTCCCTCTGCCGGATCCGAGGGTATTGGCATCCGTTCGGTCGTGAACGACCGGGCTCGCGCGCCCGGTTTCCTCGTCACGCGCATCACACGGCTCGCACGAACCTCTTGCGAACGATGTTCGCAACGAGTTAGGGTTGCCTTATGCGAACGATGTTCGCACGAAAGGAGCCCGCCGCCGTGACCACCCGGACGTCACCCACCATCCACCGCCCGCCGCCGACGACCCGCCGCCTGGCCATGCCCGCCCTGGCCCTCGGCGTGCTGTCCTACGCGCTGATGCAGACCATGCTGGTGCCGACCATCGGCGTCCTGCAGCACGCGCTGCACACCAGCGCTACCGCCGCGACCTGGGCCGTGCTCAGCGCACCGCTGCTGGCCAGCGCGATCCTCACCCCGCTGTTCGGCCGGATCGGCGACCGCTTCGGCCGCCGCCGCACCCTGCTCACGGTTCTGGGGATCTATCTGATCGCGACGCTCGTCGCCATGGCCGCCCCGCAGATCGGCGTGCTCATCGCGGCCCGCACGGCACAGGGGGTCAGCATGGCAATCCTGCCGCTGGCCTTCGGTTCGGTCCCGGCGGTGCTGCCGCCCGAGAAGGTACACGGCGGACTGGGATTCCTGTCCGCACTGGTCGGCGGGGCCGCGGGTATCGCACTGGTGATCGGCGGACTGGTCGTCGACCACGCCTCGTGGCGTTGGCTTTTCGCCATCGGCGCGATATTGGCAACGGCGGCACTGACTCTCACGTACATCGCCGTGCCCGAAGGTCCGGTCGAATCCGGCGGACGGCTCGATCCGGCCGGTGTGGTCCTACTCGCGGGCGGCCTGTCCGGCATTCTGGTCGCGCTCACCCTCGCCCCGGGCAGCGGCTGGACCAGCGTTCCGGTGCTGGCCTGCGCCGCGGCGGGCATCGTGCTGCTGATCGGCTTCGTCCGCCTGGAACAGCGTCTGCGCTTCCCGCTCATCCAGATGGATCTGGTGCTGCACCGCTCCACCGGCATCGTGCACCTGGCCGCGTTCGCGCTGGGGGTCGTGCAGTTCAGCTACTACGTGCTGATTCCCAAACTATCCGAAATGCCCAGCACAGCAGGTGGTTTCGGTGCCTCGGTGACACTGGCCGGACTGATCATGCTGCCCTCGACCCTGGTCATCCTGCCCGCCGGGAGCGTCGCCGGACGCCTCATCGCCCGGCGCGGCCCACGCCTGCCACTGTCCCTCGGCCTGCTCCTCACCGCGGCCGGTGCGGCGATCCTCGCTCTGGCCCACGCCGCCACGTGGGAACTCGCGATCGGCGCGATCCCGATCGGCATCGGCACCGGCCTGGTCATGGCCGCCCTGCCCGCCCACCTGCACCGCGTCGTCGACCCGGCCAGATCCGCCACGGCCAACGGCATCAACACCGTGTCCCGCACCATCGGCGGCGCCTTCGGCAGCCAGCTCGCCGCCGCCCTGATGGTCGGCTCGGTCACCACAGGATTCCCGCTCACCTTCTGGATCGCCGCCGCCGTCGGCGTCATCGGCGCGGCGGTCACCCTGCGCGGCGATGCAACTCCGGCGAATCGGGCCGTCGCACAGTAGGAGCCGGGCACAACCGCGAGGAAGGACCCGGCTGGTGCGACAGTCGCCGCCGGACGAGCCGATCCGCGGCTCAGCCCTGCGCTCTACGCTGGGCCGCGGCTCGGCGACGCGCGAGTTCCTCCTGATCCAACACCGCCGCCCGCTCCGGAGTGGGCGCGCCGCCGCCCAATCGGGCGGGCACCCAGCGCGCGCCCGCGGGCATCTCGTATCCCACCTGCGCCTGCTCGAGCAGATCGCTCATGCGCGAACGCAATTCGGCGGTCAGCTCGTCCACTCCGGCGGCGGTGAGTTCGCCGGGCGGCGGCGGGACGGGCTCGCCGATGCGAATGTGGATCAGGAAATGGTTGCGGCCCAGTTCCTTCGGAATGTCCTTGGTCCAGATGCGTTGCGCGCCCCAGATCGTCATCGGCACGATCGGCGTACCCGATTCGATCGCCATCCGCGCCGCGCCGGATTTGAATTCCTTCAATTCGAAACTGCGGCTGATCGTCGCCTCCGGATAGACGACCACGATCTCACCGTCCCGCAACGCCGTCACCGCACGCCCGTAGGACTCCGCACCGTGGCTGCGATCGACGCCGATCGCCTTGCAGTGCTTCATCAGCCAGCCGACGATGCCGTGCTCGAGTTCGGCCTTCATCATGTAGCGGACGTTGCGGCCCGAGCGTCGGCCCACCAGGCCGACCTCCATGAAATCCAGGTAGGCGGTGTGGTTCACGGCCAGTACCGCACCACCGGAGCGCGGAATGTTCTCCTGCCCGGTGATGTCCATCCGCAGGCCCTGCGCCCGGAACATACTGCGGACCAATCCGGTGAGAACGTCGAATACGGGTTCGCGCGCCATGTTCACAACTCCTGTGCATCCACTCTCGGTGCCGGACTACCGATCCGGTTCACCGGTAGCCGAATTCCGGTCCGCCGCGGCGCGTTCGGCCTTGGCGGCCGCGTCCGCGGCGTCCATCGCGTTCGCCTCCTCCAGTGTGGGCGCACCGCCGCCCAGCCGAGCCGGAACCCAGTATGCGCCCGGTTCGAGCTGGTAGCCCTGCTGCAACTGCTCGAGCATCCGCTGCATCGTCGCGCGCAGGCGCAGGGTCAGTTCCGCGGCCACCTCGGCGATATCCCCGTCGCCCACCACGGGCGGCGCGATCGGCTCGCCCACCGCGATCCGGATCGGAGTGTTGGTGCGGCCCAGGCGTTTGGGATGCCCCTTGGTCCACACCCGCTGCGCGCCCCAGATCACCATCGGGATGATCGGCACGCTCGATTCGATCGACATCCGCGCCGCACCGGATTTGAATTCCTTGATCTCGAAACTGCGGCTGATGGTGGCCTCCGGGTACACCCCGACCAGCTCACCGCGCCGCAGATATTCCAGCGCGGCCTCGTAGGAGTCGGCCCCGGCCGAGCGATCCACCGGAATGTGCCGCAGCGCGCGCATGATCGGACCCGAGACGCCGCTGTCGAACACCTCCTTCTTGGCCATGAACCGGATGTACCGTTTCGGGGTGCGCGCGGGCAGCCCGGCATAGGTGAAGTCCATGTAGCCGGTGTGATTGATGGCGATGACCGCGCCACCGACGGCGGGGATGCGCTCGGCCCCTCGGACGTCGAATTTCAGCCCCTGCGCGAAGAAGACGGTGCGGGCCAGGCCGATGATCGACCGGTAGACGGGTTCCACAATTCCGCTAGCGTAGTCCCCGGCACATCGGGCTACACCCAGGCGTGTGTCGCAGTCCACACATACGCCTGCCAGACAACCGCACACGCGTACAGGAAAGAGGTTCACCGCAGTGAAATTTCCCCGACCGGCTTCGCGTGGACGTCTCCGATACGCACTGGCCGGGGGCCTGACACTGATCGCGACCGGACTGGTCGCGGGCTGTGATTCGCGGGTGGGGATCGAGGGCACCGACTACAACACCGACGAACCGCCGGCCGCGGCCTCGACAGCACCCACGACCCCGTCGGCCGCCGCGGCGGCCGCACCGGTCCTGCCGAAACCGAAGCCGGGCGAACTCGCGGTGACCGTCTCGCTCACCAAACCCGATTCCGACGCCGCCGACGCGCTCACCCGGTGGGCCATGGACCTGCAATCGGCCGCACCCACCCGGCTGCAGGCCAAATGCTGGACCCTGGCCCCGCAGAACGTGCAATCCATGTACACCGACAAGAAGGCCATCCTCAGCGCACTGGCCCGCCCCGGCATGGACGACGGCACGGCGATCACCTGGCAGGGCACCGGGCGCGGGGCGGTGACCGTCGTGGCGCAGCACACCGATATCGCCACCGGATACGCCTGCCCGCGGGTCTTCCAGGCCGGGACGACACCGACGTTCAACGACGCCGACGCCCGGCACACCGTGCGCCGCTACCTCGACCGCGTCACCGGAACGCCACTCGACCCGGCCGACAAGGAGACCACCCACCCGCTGCGCTGCACCGCGGCCACGGGAACCTGGGATCCCACCGGCGCCGGCCGGACCACCACCGCGCCGCTGGCCAGCGAGCCGGGCAAGCTCGACGACGTGCAGTCCTTCGTCGACCAGTCGTTGACCTCGGGGACGTTGCGGGGGTCGTACGTCACCGTCTCGGCCTCGGTCCTGACCACCGGCGGAGTCGAGCAGACCCGGACATTCACGCTGAAGTCCGGCAAGCAGGGTTACTGCATCGGCGACGTCTCCTCGTAGTCGGTACCCTGGTTGACCGGAAACACCTGGAGGAAGGAAGTTCGTGGAGATCACCAGCGTCGGGCACGCCGGGTTCCATATCCGCACCGCGGCCGGGACGATCCTGTGTGATCCCTGGGTCAACCCGGCGTATTTCGGATCCTGGTTCCCGTTCCCGGACAACACCGAACTGGACTGGGACGAGCTGGGCAACTGCGACTTCCTGTACGTCTCGCACCTGCACCGGGACCATTTCGACGCGAAACATCTGACCGACCACGTCAGCAAGGACGCGACCGTCCTGCTGCCGGACTACCCGGTCCCGGATCTGCGCCGCGAACTGGAGAAGCTCGGCTTCACGAAGTTCATCGAGACCGAGACCTCGGTGAAGCGCACCATCACCGGGCCGGGCGGCGAGATGGACATCATGATCATCGCGCTGCGCGCCCCCGCGGACGGCCCGATCGGCGATTCCGGACTGGTCGTCTCGGACGGCGAGACGGTGTGCTTCAACATGAACGATGCCCGCCCGGTCGACATGGACGTGCTGCACGAGACGTTCGGCCACATCGACATCCATCTGCTGCAGTACTCGGGCGCGATCTGGTACCCGATGGTCTACGACATCCCGGCCCGCACCAAGTCGAATTTCGGCAAGCAGAAGCGGCAGCGCGGGATGGACCGGGCGCGTAGCTACATCGAGCAGGTCGGGGCGACCTGGGTGGTGCCCTCGGCCGGTCCCCCGGTGTTCCTGGACGACCAACTGCGCTACCTGAACGACGATCGCGGCGACGAGGGCAACATCTTCCCGGATCAGATCGTCTTCCTGGAGCAGATGCGGATCCACGGCAATGCCGGTGGCGTGCTGATGATTCCGGGTTCGGTGGCCGATGTGCGCGGCAAGGAGCTCGAGCTCACCCATCCGGTCGATCCGGACGAGATCTACGGCGACAAGGCCGGATACATCGAGCGGATGGCCGAGCGGATGGCGCCGGCGCTGGCCGCGGAGAAGGCGAGCTGGGCCACCGGCGAGGAACCGCTGCTGCCGCAACTGAAGGATCTGTTCGAGCCGATCATGGCGCAGAGCGATCTGATCTGCGACGGCATCGGCTATCCGGTCGGCCTGGTGCTCGGCGAACAGACCTTCGTCCTGGACTTCCCGAAGCGGACGGTACGTGAGCCGATCGAGGGTGAAGGCCGCTACCGCTACGGTTTCCGGATCGATCCGCAGCTGGTGCGCACGGTGCTGCGCGATCACGAACCCGACTGGGTGAACACGATCTTCCTGTCCACGCGATTCCAGGCGTGGCGCATCGGCGGCTACAACGAATTCCTCTACACCTTCTTCAAATGCCTCACCGACGAGCGAATCGCCTACGCGGACGGCTGGTTCTCCGAAGCGCACGACGATTCGGCCTCGACCGAGCTGGCCGGCTGGGAGGTGCAGCGCCGCTGCCCGCACCTCAAGGCCGACCTGTCCAAATTCGGTGTGGTGGAGGGCAATACCCTCACCTGCAACCTGCACGGCTGGCAGTGGGATCTGGAGTCGGGACGGTGCAAGACCTCCAAGGGCCACGAGCTGCGCTCGCGCAAGCTCTGAGGACCGCACCTCCGCCGCGGAACACGTTCCGGTAGTGAGCTATTCGCCCGCGGCGGACATGCGGGCCTCCTCCAGCACCTGCAGCGTGGCCACCGCGTCGTTCGGGTCGACCGGGACGGGAGCGTCGTCGAGCAGGGCGGCGGCCATGTCCGCGTAGAAGGCCGGATAGTTGCCCGGTTCGCTGGGGACCGGTTCGGTGTCGTCCGGGGTGCCGACCGTGCCCCAGTGCTCGGGGTCCACTGTGCCCCACGGCTTTCCGTCGCCGGGGCGGCGGCCCGCACGCAGCGCGTCCTCCTGCGGATCCAGGCCGAATGTGAGATAGCCGCGCTCCGAACCGAGTACGCGCATCCGCGGGCCCAGCCGGGGTGCGACCGCACTCATCCACAGATGGGAGCGGACACCGGAATCGTGCGTCAGCGCGATGAACGCGTCGTCGTCGGCCCGCACATCGGCTCGGCGAGAATCCAATTCGCAGTAGACCTCCGTCGCGGGGCCGAACAGGGTCAGCGCCTGATCGACCAGGTGACTGCCCAGGTCGTAGAGGATGCCCGCCCCGTCCGCGACCTCGCCGACCTCGCGCCAGCTCCCCTTGGAGACCGGCCGCCAGCGCTCGAATCGGGACTCGAACCGGCGCACCTCGCCGAGCTCGCCCGCCTCGATCAAGCGACGCAACGTCAGAAAGTCGCTGTCCCAGCGGCGATTCTGGAAAACCGTCAGGGCCAGGTCGGCCCGCTCGGCCACCGTGATCACCTCCAGCGCCTCATCCGCGGTGAGTGCGAACGGCTTGTCCACCACCACCGGAAGTCCCGCGCTGAGCGCCTCGGTCGCCAACCTCGCGTGCGTCCGATTGGGTGTGGCGATCACGACCAGATCGATACCGTCCGGATCGGCGAACAGCTCATCGGCCGTATCCACCACCCGCACACCCGGATACGCCGCGCGGGCCCGCTCGGCGCGCTCGGGGGCGGAGGTGACCACCGCGGCCACCCGCATGCGCGGCTCGGCGGCGATCAGCGGCGCGTGGAACACCTCTCCGGCCAGCCCGTACCCGACCACGGCCACACCCAATTCCGCCATCCAGCTGCCCTTTCGCTTCGACCGTCTCCTCGTGCGGTATCGGTTCACCCGAGATTGTCCGGCACGATGCGGTCTCTCGCGAGGCGACCCCGCCGATCAGCTATTCGGTGCCGACAGCTCCCGAATCGTGGCCGGTGTCCATCGGAATCCAGCCGTTGCTGGAGAATTCCCGTTCGGGCGCGCCCGCACCGACCAGTCCGTGCTGATCGTTGAGATCGTTGATGAGGTCGGCCACCGGATGCGAATCGCTGTAGTGGTAGCCCTGAGCCAGGGCGAAACCGAGTTCGGTGAGCACCGCGGCCTGGTATTCGGTCTCCACGCCCTCGGCGATGACCTGCAGATCCAGCGATCGGCTCAGCGCCGCAATGACTCCCAGCAGCGGCGGAGCCGGGGAATCGGCGCGGATGGCCGCCACGAAGGACTGATCGACCTTCAGGATGTCGCTGGGAATCGTGGCCAGGCGGCTCAGCGAGGAGTACCCGGTGCCGAAATCATCGATGGCGATCCGCACACCGCGTTCGCGCAACGTGCTGAGATTGCCTATGGCCGTCTGGGATTCGGCCGCCAGCTCGCTCTCGGTGACCTCCAGCACGAGCTGGTCGGCGGGCCAGCCGGTATCGGTCAGAATGCCCGAAACCCGGTCGGCATAATCGGATTCGGCCAGTTCCAGACCGCTCACGTTGACGTTCAGGGTCAGATCGAGCTGGGCGAAGGTCTCCTGCAGGCGCGCGGCGTCCGTGCAGGCCCGGCGCAGCACCAGCTCGTCCAGATCGGCGATGAGGTCGTATTCCTCGGCGGCGCGGATCAGGCCCTCGGTGGTGACGTCCGGCTGCGCGCTCGAGGACCAGCGCAGCAGCGCCTCCACCCCGACCGCCCGGCCCGCGCCGCCCTCACTCAGGCTGACGATCGGCTGGTAGTGCACATCCAGCGCCCCGTTGTCGATGGCCTCGCGCAGCTCCACCGCCAGCGGCAGCTGCCGCGAGGACTCCAGCACCGTCCGGTTGCGACCGGCCTGCTTGGCCCGGTAGAGCCCGACGTCCGCGCGGCTGACCAACAGTGATCCGGATTCGCCGGGCTGCCAGGAGGTCACGCCCGCGGAACAGCCGGTGGTGACCGCGGCCCGCAACTGTTCGGTGAGCAGGATCGCGGCCTGCTCGGTGGTGTTGGGCAGCAGCAGCGCGAAGGCGTCGCCGCCGTAGCGAGCCAGCTGCTGATCGGGGGCGAGCAGTTTCGACCAGGTGTCGCTCACGCGCTGCAGGACCGCGTCACCCGCGCGATGACCGAGATGGTCGTTGATCTTCTGGAAGCGGTCCAGATCCACCAGAACCAGTGCGAGTCCCTGGCCGCTGCGGGCGGCGTGCGCGATCGCATTGCTGAGCGTGCGATCGAAGCCGCGCCGATTGAGCAGTCCGGTCAGCACATCGATGTCGGCGTCCGAGGCCATCCGGGTCAGAATGCCCACCACGATGCCGGCCCCGACCGTCACCCCGGCCGGGATCACCCCTGCCCACCAGGGCAGATCCCGCGAGGGAACCACCCACAGGCACAGCAGCACCGCGAACGTCACATGGGCCGCAACCCATTGCCAGGCAAAGAAAATCGCGGCATCGCAGGCGATGAAGACGTAGAACGCGGACAGCCCGATCGCCCCGACGGTGTTGGGGAACCAGTGCACCGCGACCGTCACCAGCACGGTCGCGAGGGCGACGTAGCCGTGATGGATCGAATGTGGCAGCCGCGGCCCCCAGATCAGCAGGCTCACGCCCAGCAGCAGCGCCACCGCCGCGGCCGCGCCCACCAGCGGCCGGTTACCTTCCGAGCCGGGTGCGATGGCGGTCAGCAGCAGACCGAGCGCCCCGCCCATGACGTAGAACGCCCCGGTGGTCCGGGCCATGACCCTTGCCGTCGCCAGCGCCGAAACCGTCCGCACCCGCGTCCGGGTATCGCCGCGCGAGCCGATTCCGCGCACGGCCCCTAGCCTAGACATAGTTGACCCGAGCAGTAGTCACATCCGCAGGAATCGGCGGGCAAAGTCGGATCCGGAGGCCGCCATCCCCGGTTTCCCTCGGCGAGTCGGGAAATGCGGGCGCTCTTTCGAATTCGATCGCAAACCATTAGCTACCCATTCCCGGAGGATCCGTGACGTCGTGCCCTAGACCGCCTCCAGGACCTCCTTGCCCACGAACGGCACCAGCGCCTCGGGCACCCGCACCGATCCGTCGGCCTGCTGATGGTTCTCCAGGATGGCAACGATCCAGCGCGTGGTGGCCAGCGTGCCGTTCAGGGTCGCGGCGATCTGCGGCTTGTTGTTCTCGTCGCGGTAGCGCACCGACAGCCGACGTGCCTGGAACGTTGTGCAATTCGAGGTCGAGGTGAGCTCGCGGTAGGTCTGCTGGGTGGGCACCCAGGCCTCGCAGTCGAATTTGCGCGCCGCGGAGCTGCCCAGATCACCGGCGGCCACATCGATCACCCGATACGGCACCTCGATCGCGGCCAGCATCTCCTTCTCCCAGCCGAGCAGACGCTGATGTTCGGCGTCGGCGTCCTCGGGCTTGCAGTAGACGAACATCTCGACCTTGTCGAACTGGTGCACCCGGATGATGCCGCGGGTGTCCTTGCCGTAACTGCCCGCCTCCCTGCGGAAACACGACGACCAGCCCGCGTAGCGCTTGGGCCCCGCCGACAGATCCAGGATCTCGCCCGAGTGGTAGCCCGCCAGCGGGACCTCCGAGGTGCCGACCAGATACAGGTCGTCCTCCTCGAGGTGGTAGATCTCCGCGGCGTGCTGGCCCAGGAATCCGGTACCCGCCATGATCTCCGGACGCACCAGCACCGGCGGGATCATCATGCTGAACCCGTTCGCGGTGGCGCGCTGCGCGGCGAGTTGCAGCAGGCCCAGCTGCAGCAGCGCACCGTATCCGGTCAGGAAGTAGAACCGCGCGCCGGACACCTTGGCCCCGCGCTCCATATCGATCAGCCCGAGCGATTCGCCCAGTTCCAGATGGTCCTTCGGAGTGAAGTCGAATTCGGGTGCGCTGCCGATGGTTTCGAGCAGGACGAAATCGTCCTCGCCGCCCGCGGGCGCGCCCTCCTGCACGACGTTGGACAGCGCGCGCTGCGCGGTGTCCAGTTCGGCGTTCGCGGCGTGCTCCGCGGCCTCGGCCTCCTTGACCTTCGCGGACAACTCCTGCCCGTGCGCGAGCAGAGTCGCCCGCTCGTCCGGAGACGCCTTACCGACCTTCTTGCCCAGCGCCTTCTGCTCGGCACGCAGGGAGTCGGCCGTCGCCACCGCGGCGCGCCGCGCCGCATCGGCCTCGAGCAGTGCGTCCACCAGCGCCGGGTCCTCGCCCCGGGCCCGCTGTGACGCGCGGACGACATCGGGCTGCTCCCGCAGGAATCGGAGGTCGATCATGGGCCCTAAGCCTAATGGGGTCGGTCCACCGATATTCCGCAGGTCCAACCCCAAGATCCGGCCCATCGTGGCGAGGGTGCGCGTGCGCTGCCATTATGGACGCCGATGTCCTTCGAACATGCGCCTACGCGCGAGCCCGAGAACGGACCCGACCCCGAGTGGGCCGAGTCGGCTTCCGAGTGGGACGACACCGCCGAGCCGGAGCCGGCCGCACGTGGGGGCAGGCGCGTACACCTGCCCGCGCACAAGATGCGGTGGGGTCTGCTCGCGGTGGCCGTGGGTGCGGTGGTCGCGGCGATCGTGACGTTGTCCATCTCCGGATTCCGTTCCTCGCACGGACTCGAGGCGCGCGACCCCGGCGGCGGGGGTCCGGCCGGACGGAACAATTCGGTCTTCGGCACCGCGAAATCGGGCGACTGCCTGTCCTGGACCAACGCCAAGACCCTGGATCTGGCGAAGGTCAACTGCGCGGACAAACATCTGTTCGAGGTCACCGCCGACGTCGATCTGAGCGACTATCCGGGCCGCGAATTCGGTCCGGGCACCCGCTTCCCGGATTCGCTGCGTTTCGCCGAGCTGCGCGACGAGCACTGCGTCACCGCGGCGCAGGCATACCTGGGCGGACGCCTCGACCCGCGCGGACGTTTCGTGGTCGGCATGATCAATCCCGGCGAGCCCGCGTGGAACAAGGGTGATCGCACGGTGCGCTGCGGACTGCAACTGGTCAGCGCCACCGGCAACGCCACCCAGCAGAGCGTCGGGCGCGTGCGCGAGGGCGATCAGTCGCGCATCTTCGATGCCGGCACCTGCATCGGCATCAACCAGAACCTGCCGACGAACGAACCGGTCGACTGCGCCGATCCCCATGCGTACGAGGTGATGTCGACCGTCGACCTCGGGCAGCAGTTCGGCAGCGGCACGCCCGGGAACGCCGATCAGGACAAGTACATGCAGGATCAGTGTTCACACGTCGCGGATTCCTATCTCGGCGGGCCGAAGGCGCTGATCAACAAGACGCTCACCATCTTCTGGGACAACATCGACGCCCGCAGCTGGCTGGTGGGCAGTCACAAGCTGAACTGCCTGGTGGGCAAGGGCACTCGGGACGGGTTCTCCTCGATCACCGGAACGGCCAAGGGCAATATCATGATCGACGGCCAGGCCCCGGTGCCGCCGCCGAGTACCGGCCGCTCCACTCCGGCCCCGCTGCCCGGTGCGGCCCCGCCGGTGCGATGACCACGCGGGACCGATCGCGATGACCGTGTCGATGTCACCGGAGCGGTTCGAGGAATTGGTCGGCGACGCACTGGATCTGATCCCGCCCGAGCTCACCCGGGCCATCGATAACGTGGTGGTGCTGATCGAGGCACGCAATCCGGAGGATCCGCATCTGCTCGGTCTGTATCAGGGCATCGCCCTGACCGATCGGGTCGACAGTCAGTACGCGGGCGCGCTGCCGGACACCGTCACCATCTATCGCGACCCCATTCTCGGGATGTGCGGCAGCGCTGAGCAGGTCGTGAACGAGGTGGCCATCACCGTAATTCATGAGATAGCTCACTATTTCGGCATTGACGAAGCCCGGCTGCATGAGTTGGGATGGGGATAGTCTTGTCTGCGGAGTGCGTCAAGCCCGTAAACTTCGGACTCGAGGGAACCGGATCGCGGGCTGCCGCGTCCAAGAACTCGTAGGGGGAATTCTCGTGGTTCCACCAAGGGGTCGGCCTGTGTCGGTCCTACAGTTGACTAGCTGCCACCAGAAGGAGTTCGAGTCATGGTAGATCTCGTTCACGTCGATGCCGAAATCGTGCTCGCGGCCGCCGGTGAGCTCGACCTGCTCGCCGATCGCCTCGCCGCCGCCCAGGGGCTGAGCGGTCCGGCCACCCATGTCATCCCTTCGGGCGCCGAAGAGGTATCCCTCTTGGCCTCCAACCACTTCAACGAGGGCGCCGCCACGCACGACGCGTCGATCGCCCAGGGCATCGTCGAATTGCGCAACGCCGCCACCACATTGCGGATCCAGGTGGCGGAGTACGCCGCGCAGGACGCCGTCCGCGCCGCGGGTATCACCGCCGTCCAGGCCGCGCTCGAGCTCTGACCCGAGACCTCCACTTCAACGTCAACCACAGGGGAAAAGAACAATGGTTGCAGGAATTACCGGCGTGGTCTGGGAAGCCCGTCCGGCAGAAATCAACTCGGCCACACTGCATCTCGGTGCGCACGCGATCCCGATCTCGGCCGCGGCTCCGGCCTGGGCGGGTCTGACCGCGGCATGGACCGATGCCACCGCGACACTCACTCGCGTGATGGCCGAACTGGGCGTCGGCCTGCTGGGCGTCAACGGCATCGCCGCGATGGCCCAGATCACCGCCTTCACCGGCTGGTGCGGCGAGCAGACCGTGATGGCCGGCGCGATGGCTGCCAAGGCCACCGCGAACGCGACCGCCTATACCGTTGCCTCCCTGGTCATGCCGAGCCCGCCGGAGATCGCGGCCGTCGACGCGGCCCGCGTCGCGGCGCACGCCTCCGGCGGTGACGTGTGCGGCGCCGGCGAGGCCGCGGAGGCCGCGTACATGGAGATCCAGATCCGCGCCGCGCTGGTGATGGAGACCTACGAGGCCGCCACCTCGCTGATGGTCGCCACCCCCGCCGCCTTCCTGATGCCGCCGCCGATCGCGATCGGCGCCGGAGCCGTCGGTGGCGCACTGGATGTCGCGCAGGCCGCGCAGGCCGATGTCAACCCGGTCGCCAACGCGATCTCCGCCGCGCAGACGGCGGTGTCCAGCCCGGGTGCCTCCGATGCCGCGACCCAGGTCGCGGGCGTCGCCGGATCCGTGGCCACCTCGGCCGTCCCGACGGTCGGCGATGCCGCCGGCAGCGCGATCTCCGCGGCCACCAACACCACCACCGCCGCGCCGGGCATGTCCACGAGCATGGTGGGCGGACTCGGTGGACTCGGCGGCGGCGCCATCGCCACGCGGGCGGTGTCCTTCGCGGGCGGCGGCTCGATCGGCATCGGCAACGGCGCGGGCAATCTGCAGATCCCCGAGGGCTGGGGCGCGGGTCTGGGCACCAACTTCCCGACCGCCACGGCGCCCGAGATCGCACCGACCACCCCGGCGAGCGCCAACAGCACCCAGCCCGCCTCAACCCGGCCGGTCAGCAACGGAAATCCGTTGCTGGGCAACCAGGCCGAGGAGGAAGAGGATCTCGAGCACAAGAACGAGCTGGTGCACGGCGAATACTTCAACGACGGACGGATCATCGCGGCGGGCGTCATCGGGGGCGACCCGAACGCGGAGTCCGCTAGGTGACAGTTCTCGGCGGCGCTGGACGGGGTGGGGCCATGCTCGAATCGGTAGTGCTGACGCTGGACGAGATGCAATTCCTGCTGGACAAATTGCAGATCAGCCAGGTTCCGGTCGTACTGGACACATTCGCCCGGTACGACACGGACGTCAGCCGTAAAGAGGCGTTCGATGCGGCCGCCGAGTCGCTCGCGGCGCGCGACCTTCTGGACGGTGAATTCGTTCACCGGGATCTGGAGGATCGGCTGCGGGCACTCGACCGGCCGCACTGGGCGATCGCGATACGGTGGTACGTCGGCGGACTGGTGAACCGGATGTGCATCGCCAAGGGTGCGGAGATGGAGGTCGTCGCCCTGCGCGGGCCCGACTCCTACGTCATCAGCGAGGCGTCGCACGATCTGCCCGGCACCATCGTCGCCGCACTGGGTCCGGCCGATCCGCTGGAGCTCGAGGGTATGAACGTGCTGACCGAGGACCTGGAGCCCATCCTCAACGACGCGGGTGACAGCAATGCCACCGCGCAACGCCTGAGCCGAGTGGGCCACCCGCCCAGGGACGCACAGACCTTGGCCGCGGCCTTGGTCGAGATACCCTCGCACGCCTCGATCGTGGGCGTGATCTACGGAGACGGCAGCCGCGATATCGCGGACGGTGCGGTCGCGGTGTTCAACACCCGCAACGGCCGGTTCATCACGACCACCACCCGCTCCGAGGACGACGTGCAGTGGACGTCACTGGCCTCGGGGACCACCGGGCGGCTGCGCACGGCGATCAAGGACCTCATCGAAAAGCTACCGCTGCGGGAGGAATTCAATCCGCCCGCGGGCGGAATCTGAGTGCGTTCAGCCCATCGGATTGTCGGCGTCCGGCGCGGCGTCCCCACCGAACGGCGGGGTGAACCGGCCCCAGCGCGTGCATTCCCAGCCGAGGAATTCGGTTCCGGCATAACGCGGCAGCAGTTCGATCGTCTCGGTGTTGTCGAGATGGTTGTTCGTGGTGAACGGCGGGGTGACCCCGCCGAGGGTCATACCGACCAGCCGCATGGCCGCGCCATGGCTGACCACCAGGACGTCACCGTTCTCGCCCGAGGACAGCTGGGTCCGCCGAAGCTCCTCCAGCACGGGCAGATACCGGTCCAGCACGTCGCGGCCGGTCTCGCCGCCGGGCAGCCGCCGGTCCAGTTCGCCCAGATGCCAGGATTTGTAGATCGTCTGGAAGAGTTCGTGTGCCGCATCGGAATTGCTGCCTTCCAGCTCGCCGACGAACACCTCGGACAGGCCGTCCAGTGCCTGTGCGGGCACCCCGGTCACCGATTCGATGTGCTGTGCGGTCTGCCGGGCCCGCAACGCCTGTGAGCTGAACAGTGTGCGCGGCGGTTCGGCCAATGCGGCGCCGAACGCTTTCGCCTGTGCCACACCACGTTCGGTGAGCGGACGGCCCGGTACCCGAGTATCGAGAATCTTGGCGACATTCCCCTCGGTCTCACCGTGCCGCACCAGGACGAGTCTGCCGCTCATAGATCGGCCGTTCCCTTCTTCAGATCCGCCAGCCATGCCGCGGCGGGTTCATCGGGCGGCGGCGGGGCCCCGGTGGGCGAGCCCGCGGGCCACGAACCGAGGAAGCGGATCCGCCCCGCGGTGCGATGCAATGCCTTGAGCGCCTCGGCGACCGCGGTGTCGTCGATATGACCGACACAGTCCAGGTAGAAGCGGTAAGTGCCCATTCCGGTGCGGGTGGGCCGAGATTCGATGCGGGTCAGATCGACTCCGCGCGTGGCGAATTCGGCGAACACCCGCATCAGCGAACCCGGTTCGTTGGCCAGTTCCAGCACCACCAGCGAGGTCCGGTCCGCACCGGTGCGCGGCGGGGCCTGCCGAGGCAGGGTGACCAGGACGAATCGGGTGACCGCCGAATCGTGATCGGCCACCCCGGAGGCCAGTGCCGCCAGACCGAGACGCTCCCCGGCCAGCGTGGTCGACACCGCCGCATCGGCATGTCCGGCCACGACGTCCTCGGCGGCCGCGGCATTGGAGGCCGAGGTGTACATCGCGGCCTGGGGCAGATGTTCGTCCAGCCAGCCCCGGACCTGAGCCGCGGCCACCGGATACGCGGCGACGGTGCGCACGTCGGCGAGGGCGATACCCGGCCGGGCGACGATCGTGAAGGCGACGTCGAGTTCGGTTTCGGCGACGATCTGTAGCCGCGGCCCGAGGGCGAGCGCGTCGAGCGTCGGCGAGATCGACCCCTCCACCGAACTCTCGATCGGCACCACCGCACCCTCGACCGCACCGGCCCGGATCAACTCCAGCGCCGCACCCTGGCTGGGCGCGGCGACCCGCTCGACCGGCTCGTCGAAGACGTCGCTGGACTCGAGCTGGACCAGGGCCATCTCGGTGAACGTTCCGGATGGTCCGAAATAGGCGATACGCGGCACGGATACGACATTACCGACCGGTTGCCGGTGGGCTCGGAGTTTGCAGCACTTCCAAGGCTTTCGCGACGGCGTCGGGCGTTTCGGATTCGATCGCGAGCAGCACCTCGCGCAGCGCCTCCACCGCGCCGGGGGCCAGCCCGCGCAGGAATTCCAGGTCCGGATGGGTCAACGCACGGCGGATGTCCTCACCGCACAGCGCCGCAACGGTCGCGGCGACCACGGCCACGGCCCGCTCCCCCGAATCGGTCCGGGCGATGAATCCGCCGACGGAATGCGCGGCCACGACGAGGAATTCGGCCACCTGCACATCGGACGCTCCGGCATCGAGCACCGGCGCCGCGGGAGCCTCGGACAGCGGCCGGACCAGCCCGTCCGTCAGTCCGGCCCGGGGCGCGGCGGGCATGGACAGGGTCAGCGGAACCGGCTCGGGAGCGGTGGAATCGTGCGGCACATTTCCACCGTAGCGATCGAAATGCTTGCGCAACCGGGCAGATTCACTTAGCTTAGGTTTACCTAACTGACAGACCGTGGCCGGGACCAGCCCTGGAGGTAATGCATGCGACCGAATCCGACCCTCGCGCCAACCACCGCCGAACGGATCCGCAACGCCTGCGTGCATGCCGATCACGCGATGCTGGCCCTGCCCGGAATCGATCCCGCGACCATCACGGTCCACCACCTCCGCCAGTGCGGCGACGCCGTGGTCGCGGTGCCGATGGACTCACCCGCGGTCGCCGCCGCGGCGCGTGGTGGCGAGGGTGGCGTCCAGGCCGTTCTCGAACTCACCGATCGCACACCGCTGGCACTGCGGGAACCAGTGCGCGCACTGGTCTGGCTGCGCGGGCGCGTGCGCGCCGTCCCTGCCGGAACACAGCGCCTGCTCGCCTCGGCCGTCGCCGAGGATCATCCGCATCCGGCCCTGCTGGACGTCGGGCACACCACCACCCTGCTGCGCCTGATGATCAATTCCGCGGTGCTGGCGGATTCGACGGGTGCGGAATCGGTCTGCCACGCGGATCTGCGCGAGACGCGGCCCGATCCGTTCTGGGAACTCGAGGCGGCCTGGCTGCAGCACATGGATGCCGACCACGCCGACGTCGTCGCCCAACTCGCCCGCCACCTGCCGACCCGCCTGCGTGGCGGCGCGATCCACCCCCTCGCGATCGACCGTTACGGCATCAGCCTGCGCGTCGAGACCGACGAGGAGGATCACGACGTGCGCCTGTCCTTCGAGACTCCGGTCGAGGACATCCAATCCCTCAGCTGCGCAGTCCGAATCCTGGTCGGCTGCCCCTTCCTGCACGGCATGCGCCGGATGTAGTCCGCTCGGAGATCCGCGGCAGGCGGCACGGTCGGGGTGGGCGCACCCGGATTAGATTGGCGGGATGGATTCGGCTGCTGATGCTGTTCCGGTGTGGCCTGCGCCCGCCTCCGATCGGGAGCGATGGGCGATCCGGATCGAAATTCTCATCGTTCTGGTCGTCACCTTCGGACTGAGCGGGGCCAGTGCGGCGCTGTCGCTGCTGGAGAGCGCGCTGGCGCCGGGTGGGATCGGCGGGCAGTCGGTGGCGCTGAATCCGTCGCGAGCCACGCGGTCGACCATCGATCTGCTGTTCCAGCTGTTGAGTGTGCTGCGATTGCTGGGCTGGGGCGCGCTCGGGCTGTATCTGTTGTGGCGCAGCGGATTCGGCCCGCGCCTGGTCGGCCTGGCGCGAATCCGATTGCGCCGCGACGTCGTTCCCGCGCTCGCGCTGGCGACCCTGATCGGACTGCCGGGTCTGGGGCTGTATCTGATCGCGCACGCACTCGGGTTGAGCGTCACCATCGTGCCCAGTTCGCTGGGCGATCACTGGTGGCGGCTGCCCGCGCTGATCCTCTCGGCGATGGCCAATGCCGTGGCCGAGGAGGTGATCGTGGTGGCCTACCTGATCACCCGACTGCGGCAACTGGATTGGTCGCCGAACCGCTCGCTGCTCGCCTCGGCTCTGCTGCGCGGCAGCTATCACCTCTATCAGGGCCTGGGCGGCGGCCTGGGAAATCTCGTGATGGGCTTGATCTTCGGTGCGTTCTGGCAACGCACCAACCGCCTGTGGCCATTGATAGTGGCGCACGCCACAATCGACTGTGTCGCGTACATCGGTTACACCGCACTGCACGGCCACGTCTCCTGGCTCCCCTGAAACGCTCAGCTTCTCCCGTTACTATCGCGGAGATGAACGGCGAGCGACCCCCGTACGATCCGCGGGATCCACGGATGCGCCGGGTGCCGCCGAACGGCCCCGGTGCGCGGCGGCCGATGCCGGGTGGTCGAGGTGAACCGCCGCGCATCGAACCCAACCAGGTCATGCGCCGGGACGGCCGAGAACAGCCGCTGGCCTGGTCTCGAGGCGGTCCGCAATCCCCGCCGCCTCCCCCGCCCCGCGATCGCGGTCCACGACAGGGGGCGGATCGGGGGTGGGCGCCGACACAGCGTCCCGTGCCGTATCGCGAGGGGTCGCCGCCGTCGCCGCCCGTCGCACCCACGCGACGCCGGGAACCTCCGCCGCGTCAACCCCGGATGCGCCGTCGACGGCATTGGGGGCGTTGGCTTCTGGCGCTGCTGCTCGTGCTGATCATCACACCGATCGCCGCCGGGATCTACCTGGACAGTTCGCTGCACCGCATCGATGCGCTGGGCGCCTACTCCGGACGCGTCGGGCAGACCGCCGGGACGAACTGGCTGCTCACCGGCTCGGACAGTCGCGAGGGGATGACCCAGGCACAGGAGCAGCAGCTCTCCACCGGCGACGAGGCCGATGCGGGCGGTGAACGCAGCGACACGATCATGTTGGTGCACATTCCGCAGTCGGGCCCGACCACCATCGTCAGCCTCCCGCGCGATTCCTACGTGCCCATTCCGGGTCACGGCCGCGACAAACTGAATGCGGCCTTCGCAGTGGGCGGCCCGAAACTACTGGTACAGACCGTGGAAACCGCGACCGGTCTGCATATCGACCATTTCGCGAAGATCGGCTTCGGCGGCTTCGCCAATATGGTCGACGCGGTCGGCGGCATCGATATGTGTCTGCCGGATGCGATCGACGACCCGAAGGCAGGTCTCAATCTCCCCGCGGGCTGCCAGCACCTGAACGGCCCGCAGGCGCTCGGATTCGTGCGCACCCGCGCCACCCCGCGTGCGGACCTGGACCGGATGAACCATCAGCGCATGTTCCTCGCGGCCCTGCTGAAGAAGGCGACCAGCGCGAGCACCCTGGCCAACCCGTTCAAACTGTGGCCGCTGGCCACCGGCATCACCGGCACAATTCAGGTGGACAACGGCGATCACATCTGGGACCTGGGCCGCCTGGCCTGGGCACTGCACGCGAACACCGTCGCGACCACCGTGCCCATCGGCGGTTTCGAGACCGTCGACGGCAGTGGCAGCGTCCTGCTCTGGGACAAGACCCAGGCCGGCCAGTTCTTCGACGACCTCGCCGCCGACAAGACGATTCCGGACAATCTGCTCACCAAATGAGTTCGCCGCGTACGTATTCCGGCCGGTGACGAGCCGAGTCCCTCGCGAGCGGGTCCTCGGCTCGGCCTCGGTCAGCGCAAAGTGATCTGACGCGAACGCAATCCGTCGCGCGAACGTCGCTCGTCCGGGGTCAGGGAGGCGTCGACGGCGAGGGCTTCGCTCAGGCGGGCGCCGAATTCCGTTGCGGGCTTCACCCATTCGGTGGCGTGCCGTTCGCGGTCCAGGTCGAAGACGGGGACCAGCAGGCCGTGGGTGCGGAACGAACCGGCGAAGCGGGAACCCTCGCCCAGGTGCAGACCGCCGGAGGCGTGCAGGCGGGCCAGTGCCAGCATCAGCGCGTCCTCGTCCTCCGGGCGGACCCAGCGCAGGTGCGCCTTCTCCCCCGCGTCCACCCACCAGGCCGCACCGATGGCGTCGGCGTCCAACTGCAGCCGGTCGGACGGCATGATCGCCTGATTGGCCTGCTCGATGGTGGCGGCCACCTGCGGATCGGGTTGCACGCCCTCGGGCACCCACCAGTTGAAGTCCTGGTGCACGGTCAGATCCAGAGCCGCGGTCGGATCGATCACCTCGGTCAGCGCCTCGGCCACCGCATCGGCGTCGGCCGCGCTGTTCAGCGATTCGCCGGGCTCGGTGATCTGCGTCCAGGCGATCGCGGCGGCCAGGTCGGCGGCCGGATTCTCGGACTGGAACTGCACCTGCGCAGCGACGAATCCGATCGGTTCGGTGGCGGCGCGCACCAGTGCGGCCACCGCGCCGGGCAGGACCGTGGCCAGGGTCACCGGACGTTTCGCGGCGAACCCGGGTGCGGTCTGCAACGTCGCGGTCGCCGACGGCACGAACTCCCGTAGCGCCACCAGATCGCATTCGGCGGCCAGACCCTCGAACGGACGCGTCACGCTGCGGCTGGCTTGCTCGGCTCGCCGCTCGGCGAGACGCTGGGCCCGGTTGCTGTCGGGCTTGGGACTGTTGCGCTTGCTCTTACCCACGAACGCAGAACCTACAGCGCGAGGCCGCCGGATCGCGATTCACCGTGCCGTCGAACACCGGGAAGTTGTCCGGCGCGGCGGGCGGTCACTGACTCGGCTGCGAATCGGGCAGCGGCGGAAGCCCGTCCAACAGCGCCTTCGTGCGGCCGGGATGATTGGTGGCGACCCAGCTGACGCCGAGCTCGGCGCACAGCTTCACATCATCCGGATCGTCGACCGTCCAGCAGTACGTCGAACGTCCGGCCACGGCGGCCTTGTCGACCAGGTCGGGATGTTCGCGCAGGGTTTTCACCGAGGGGCCGACCGCGGTCGCGCCGACCGTGGTCGCCGCACTGCCGCCGAGATAGCGGGAGGACTCGCCGAGCAGCACCGTGGGCAGCAGCGGCGCGGCGCGCCGGATCCGCCAGACCGCCGTCGCGGCGAAGGACATCACCACCGCCCGCGAATGCGCCGCCGAGGCGGGTGTCGCGATGCCGAACCGCTGCAGTTCGGCCAGGACCTTGTTCTCCACCAGCGCGCCGTACCGCACCGGATGTTTGGTCTCGATGAACAGTTTGGTCGGCCGACTGCGCCAATCCAGCACCAGGGAGATCAGCTCGCTCAGGGTCAGTACCGTCGACGGTTCGCCGTCGGCGCCGAAGTCGAGCTCCCGCAACTCCTCCAGGCTCATCTCGCTGACCAGACCGGACCCCGACGAGGTGCGATCCACCGTGCGGTCGTGCACACAGACCAGGTGGCCGTCCCGAGTCAGCCGCACATCGCATTCGACGCCGTCGGCGCCCTCCTGCAGGGCCAGCTCGTATGCGGCGAGAGTGTGTTCCGGACGGGCTGCCGAGGCGCCCCGATGCGCGACGACGAACGGCGCACGACTGTCCTGGTTCACTTCGCCATGACCTCCTCCTGCTCGGATTCCGCACCCGACACGGCCTCCGCACGCACATCCTGCACGACCTCGGCATCCGCTGCGAGCGGGGCCGGCGCACCGGCCGGATCCGGCACGGCCGCAGCGGAATCCGCGTCGTCGGATCCGGCGCCCACCGGATGCACGGGTTCGATCACCGGAACGGCGGGACCGCCGGTGGGCACCCAACGCTTGGCCAACCGGCGACGACCGCGCAGATCCAGTCCCTCGCAGGAGCGCACCACCCACAGCGACAGCACCACGACCGCCGTCGCCACCAGATCGGTGTAGACGGTGAAGATCACGCCGTTCGCCTGGGCCTGCAACGTCGACGTGGTCCGAAAGCTCAGCGCGACCACGGCCATCACACCGTTGAGCACCCAGACCGCCCACCAGATCCGCACCGTCTGCAGCATGCGCGGATCATCATGCCGACGGGCAAGTTCGGTCAGGAACACCCCGGGCCACAGCAGATTCACCACGGGCACCACACAACCCAGCAGCAGCGCCCACATGCCGCGCGGATCGCGCTGCCCGTCGGCGGCGTAGGCGCGACGCCGGGCCTCGATCAGCCAGCCCACCAGCGCGACCGCGGTCATCAGCGCGAACACCAGGGCCAGCGCGGCGAAGACCCGCACCGACCAGTCGGACAGGTAGACCACGATCGGTTCGATCAACCGCGTCCGGTTCCACATCAGCAGCAGGTATCGCCCGAATTCGGCGGCCGCGGACACCGCGAACAGCACCGCCGTGGTCGTCAACAGCCGGATGAGCCGATCGGTCCACCGGTCCAACCGGGAACGGGGTGCGGAGGTCGGCTGCCGCGGCCGGTCGCGCAGACCCCAGCGCGGGATCTCGGTGTAGCGGGGTGTGGCGACGGGTGCGGAAGTCGTGGACGACGGGCGGATCTCACGCGACCGCGGGCGCCCCGGCGGCCGGGCGACCCAGCGGTAGTTGCGGCGTTGCGGCGGGGCGTCGACCGGAGCCGGGGACAGCAGCACACCACGGCAGCGCGGGCACCAGTGCATAGGTCTGCCCTGCACCGACCATCGCGCACCGCAGCGGGCACAGGGCTGTACGACGGTACTCACCGCCATGCCGGTCCCCCTCTCATCAATAGATCTTCGCCTCGTGATCGCCCTCGGCGGTGAGCGGCCGGCCGGCCTTCTGCCAGGCCACCATGCCGCCGGAGATGTTGACCGCGTCGAAGCCGATATGCGTCAGATAGCGCACGACCTGCAGCGATCGCCCACCCTGGCGGCAGACGACGTAGATCTCGCGGTCGTAGTCCAGTTCCTCGGCGCGCGCGGGAATGTCGGCCATCGGGATGTGTACGGCGCCGGGTGCGTGCCCGAGCTGCCACTCGTCGTCCTCCCGGACGTCGAGCAGTGTGGCCGGTGTGGTCCCGGCATCATCGAATTCGGCAGGTACGGCATCCACCGGCACCGATGGAATTTCGGGGCTCGTCACGTCTTCGATCCTGCCACGGCGGCCGGACCGGTGGAGAGTGTGGATAACTTGCGCCGAGTTATCCACATATCCACAACCTCATCCACAGGTCGAGAGTGTCGCGGCGATCGATCCGATCCGAACCCCCTGACCAGCGAGAAGCGCATGTGGGCGACCGATCCGAAACTCCCCTCCTCATGCCGGAGCGGTCGCCCACCGCCTTCTGCGGGGTCCGCCGCGGGCTGCAGATCCGGCTGGCGGAACTGCGGCGGGGGATCCCGACAACTACTTGGACGGCGCGCAGGGGCATTCGGTTCCCTCGGTTTCGAAAAATCCCGGCAACACCTAGGGCAAACCGAAATCCCCGACATGTCTGCGGCTATCGGTAGCCTGGGTCACATGGACGCGACCCGCGGGTTACTCGACGGATTGGATACGGCCGGACTCAACACAGCACTCGCCGAAGGCACCTGTCTGGGCCTCGTGCCCGACGCCGCGGCCGCGCGGGTTCGACTCGAACTCGAAGTGCTGACCCTCCCCACCGATGGGCCACCGCCCTCGGATCGCCGGGTGTACCTGACACTCACCGGCGTCAGCCGAGTCGCTGCGTCACTACGCATGCAGCGCTGGGACGATGCCGAACCGCAGGTCTTCCCGCTCACTCTGGACACCCTCGGCGAGGCCATCGCCGGATTCGGCGGCGGCGCCCTGCACGGCTGGGATTTCGTCGACGCCGACGACAGCGGCTGGGCGCTGTGGCGCGAACTGCTGAGCTTCGACACCAAGGTCGCCGCCGAACCGGGCACCCATCTGCTGGAGTTCTCCCAGCAGGAAGGTATCGATCCGCGCGAGCTGGATGTGCGGATCTGGTTCGAAGGCGTCTCCATCGCCACCGCCGAGGGCGGTGAGGTCCCGCTCGCGGAGTTCATCGCCGGTGGCGCCCGCTGGTGGAAGGCCCACGACGCGTGCGATCCGCGCACCATGCTGCCGGACGTCGCGCCGCCGATGTAGGGCCGCAAAAGATTCCGATCACCGGGAATCTTCCGTTCATCAGGAATTCCGGGGGCACGACCGCCGGTTGCACAGGAGCGGGTGTACGAATGATGGTTGATGCGCTCGGCAAGTCCGGGTGCAGACGGCCTGACATACGACGGAAGGGACATCGTGGCTGAGTACACGCTGCCAGATCTGGATTACGACTACGGCGCTCTGGAGCCGCACATCTCCGGGCAGATCAACGAACTCCACCATTCCAAGCACCACGCCGCTTATGTCGCCGGCGCCAACGCCGCACTCGAGAAGCTGGAAGCGGCCCGTGAGTCCGGTGACCACGGCGCGATCTTCCTGAACGAGAAGAACCTGGCCTTCCACCTGGGTGGGCACGTCAACCACACCATCTGGTGGAAGAACCTGTCCCCGAACGGCGGCGACAAGCCGGTCGGCGACCTGGCCGCGGCCATCGACGACCAGTTCGGTTCGTTCGACAAGTTCCGCGCGCAGTTCACCGCGGCGGCCAACGGCCTGCAGGGTTCGGGCTGGGCCGTGCTGGGCTACGACCAGCTGGGCCAGAAGCTGTTGACCTTCCAGCTGTACGACCAGCAGGCCAACGTGCCGCTGGGCGTCATCCCGCTGCTGCAGGTCGACATGTGGGAGCACGCGTTCTACCTGCAGTACAAGAACGTCAAGGCCGACTACGTGAAGGCGTTCTGGAACGTCGTCAACTGGGCCGACGTGCAGGAGCGTTTCGCTCGGGCGACCGCTCAGGCCAAGGGTCTCGTCTTCGGCTGATACCCGGTGTCGCCGTGGGGTGCACACACTCCGCAAACGGGCCCGCGAACCATCCGGTTCGCGGGCCCGTTTCATGTTTCAGCGCTGTTACCTGCGCTTTAGCACTCTCTGGTACTTGTGTGCCAGACATTGTTCGGTCCATTCTCGGGTACTCACAACTTCAGGACGGCTCGCTATTCCGGCAGCCATCCCGGACAGACTCGGGAGGCCACGATGCACACGAACGATCCGGTTCGAGTCACGCCATTCCAGGCGCACGGATCACTGCGAGGATTCCTCATCGGAGGCCGCTGGCCGGACACCACGAAGGAGTGGGCGCAACTATTGGCCCTGGCCGTTCGAGTCGCGACGCTGCCGGGCATTCTCACCACGACCACGGTGTTCGGCGCCCGCGAGGATCTGCCCGACGATCCCGAACCCGGCACGGTCGGCCTGGTGCTGGCCGAGGGCCCGGTGCTGGGCGAGCAGGCGCTCGAGCCCGGCCGATTCGCCCGGCACGTGCCGCCCGCGCTGATGATGCTGCATCCGCCCTCGGAGACCCGCCCGTCCCTGCCCGAATGCAGTGGTGCGGCCTCGGGCTGCGTACTGCTGCCGGGTGTGCCGCATCTGGGGCTGCAACATCGCGCGGCCTGGGTGGAGGCCGAGTACGACGGCACGGTGACCTCGATGGTCAGCCGAGTGGGCGTGGATCCGATCAGCGATCCCGATACCGCGGTTCTGGCTATGTTGATCGCTGCGTGAGGGTAGCCGAAAACTTCTGGGAGGACCGCCAAACTTATTGTGCGCATTGCGATTTCGATTACAGGAGGTTGGCAGCCGGGACAGATTAGGATAGGCTTGCTCACAGCGAAGGGGAGTAGCCCCCAATCGCGTGGTCGACATACTGATCCTTCCGGGTCCGGCCACGCGAACCGGCGTCGCGGCGGTTGAGCAGATATCCGCCCGCCCGGTGGGCGAGACCTTCGGCCGATAACCAACCAACCGAAATTTCGGGTGCGTTGTCGGCCGGAGACGTCCCGTCTGCGGCCGGCAGGCCGGAGACCTGGGAGCGTAGAAGATGATCGCCACGATATTGCTGAGTTTCGGCGTGCTGTTCCTCGCCGAACTCGGCGACAAATCGCAGCTGATGGCCCTGACCTTCGCGCTGCGCTATCGGTGGTGGGTCGTGCTCGCCGGGATCACCGCCGCCAGCATCGCGGTCAATCTGATCGCCGTCGGGGTCGGACATTTCCTGGGTGCGGCACTGCCGACCAACGTGATCGCCGTGATCACCGCGGTCGTACTGCTCGCGGTCGGCCTGTGGACACTGCGTGAGACATTCCACACCGACGCGGACGACGACACCGAGATCGCCGAAAAGGATTCCGGCGCACGTTCCCCGTGGCGGGTGTTCTTCATGGTGCTGTCCGCATTCCTGCTGGCCGAACTCGGTGACCGCACCATGTTCGCCATCATCGCCCTGGCCTCGAACCACAACTGGGTCGCGGTGTGGATCGGCTCGGTCGTGGGCATGGTCGCCGCGGGCGGTGGCGCCATCGCCCTGGGCATCCTGGTCGGCAAGCACGTCCCCGAACGCGCCATCGCCATCGGCTCGGGCCTGCTGTTCCTCTACATCGGCGCGGCCACCCTGCTCTCGGCCTTCGCACCGGACCTGGGTCGGGTGACCGAATACGCGATCGCCCTGCTGGCGCCCGCAGTGGCAGGCGGCGTCCTACTGGTGCTCAGCTCCCCCGCCTCTCCGCGACTTCGACGTGCCGTCGAGCGCGCGGAGACCGACGCTTCGGACCGACAGTCGGATGCGGAGGAGACTTCTGGGCGTGCCCGGTGAGTTACCCGTGTACTCACGAAATCAGTAGCCCGGACTTGTCCCTCAGTGCGGAGGAATCTGTTCCGGGGATCCGAACAGATCTCCGCTGCGGCGCAGTAGTTGCAACAGCGGCTCGCGCAAAGCCTGCAAACCATCCGGATCGTCGGCGGCAACTCGGGCGGTGACCATCGCGCTGACCGCGGCGACCAGCGTCTGGCAGGCGAAATGTTGTTCGGCGGTGTGGGCGTCGAGGATCTGGGCGACCAGCACGGCGAATGATTCCTGCAACTCGCCGCGGCGGGCGATGGCCTCCGGGCCGACCGCGTAGACCTCGATGAGAAACAGCCGGGCGTCGGCCGGATCGGCGGCCAGGCCGCCCAGATACGCGCCGAGCATCGCCTCGATCCGCTGCTCGCGGGTGGCCGCATCCGGCAGCGTTCCGGTCGCCTCGACGATCCGTTCCTGCAAGAGATGGGCGGCGCGCTCGTAGGCGGCCTCGAAACAGTCCTCCTTGGAGCGGAACTGCTCGTAGAACGTCTCCCGCGACACCCCGGCCCGTTTGATGATCGCCGCGACAGACGTTCCGATATAACCGTTTTCGGTCATCGCCTGCGCCATCGCGCTCAGGATCCGGTCGCGCTGGGAGGCGATCACCGTCTCCCGCGGCAGCCCGTGACGGCCCCGGGGCAACTGCCGACTGATTGCGGCCGGATCTGACATCGATGCGACTCCGTTGTTCGCGTGCGGATTTTCTCCATTTCATTCTGGCCCACCGGAGATCGACGCCGGACGCGACGCCGGAGACGCCACCGATCGGTAAGGCGGTTACTGTTCGGAGTTGACGGAAGGCCAGCGAAGGGCCGTCACCAACGAGAGGACCAAACACCGTGGAGATTTCGGGCTCTGCCGCAATCATCACCGGCGCTGCGTCCGGCCTGGGTGCCGCGACCGCCAAGCGGTTCGCCGACCAGGGCGCGACCGTATTCGGATTCGATCTGCAGCAGTCGATCGAACGGGCAGGCGATAGCGTTCCCGCCGGTGTCATCCTGCTCCCCACCGATGTGACCAGCGGCGATGAGGTCACCACCTCGGTCACGACGGTCGTGGAATCCGGCGTCCCGCTGCGCATCGTGGTCAACTGCGCCGGAGTCGGCTGGGCGGGACGGATCCTGTCCAAGAACGGCCCGCACGATCTGGAGCTGTTCCGCACGGTGATCACGGTCAACCTGCTGGGCACGTTCAACGTGATGCGCGTGGCCGCCGACGCGATCTCCAAGACCGAGGCCATCGACGAGTACGGCCAGCGTGGCGTGGTGATCAACACCGCGTCGGTGGCGGCATTCGAGGGTCAGATCGGCCAGATCGCCTACTCCGCCTCCAAGGGCGGCGTCGCCGGAATGACCGTCCCGGCCGCGCGTGACCTGGCACAGTTCGGCATCCGGGTGAACACCATCGCTCCCGGCATCATCGACACCCCGATGCTGGCCGGTGTCACCGAGGAGTACCGCAAGGGCCTCGAGGCCGGTGTGCCGTTCCCCTCGCGGCTCGGCCGTCCGGACGAGTACGCGCAGCTGGCGCAGTACATCACCGAGCACGACTACCTCAACGGCGAGACCTTCCGGATGGATGGCGCGCTGCGCATGGCGCCGCGGTAATTCTGCCGAAAAGATCAGGCCCGCACCGAAACTCGGTGCGGGCCTGATGTCGTTCGACCGCGTGAGGCAGTCGGATCCCCGGACCGGACGTCCGGGATCGACGACTACTGGGCGCGAACGCCGGAAGCCTGCGGGCCCTTCTTGCCCTGGGTGATCTCGAAGGTGACGCTCTGCCCCTCCTCGAGGGCCTTGAACCCGTTACCCTCGATCTCCGAGTAGTGCACGAACACATCGGCGCCGCCGTCGTGGGAGATGAAGCCGTAGCCCTTCTCCGCGTTGAACCACTTCACGGTTCCCTGAACCATTATTTCTCCTGACGAGGTGTTGTCCGATCGCCGCGGACCGCGATGACCGGGTGGTCGCATCGAGACGGCGACTACTACTTGCCCGGCAAGGAGAAGCGACGCCCGCACAATGTTCCGCGCGAGCATGTTGAAACACGAGCACACAAAAACTGCGACCAATATGTCTAACACTGTGATCGCGGACCGAGTTCCGAGATCACCGATACAGTGACCTGGATCACAATTTGTGTGCACGGGCCCTGCCGACGAGGCGCGAGCCCGTGCGCACGGTGGGGCTACAGCGTGCGGGTCAGTCGATCGGTGAGCACCCCGGCGAAGTGCGCCGGATCCTTCAACTCCCCGCCCTCGGCGAGAACCGCTGTGCCGTACAGCAACTCGGCGGTCTCGGCGAGCTCGACGGAGTCACCGGCATCGGCGGACTCCTTGTCCTTCAGATAAGCCTCGCGCAGACCCGTCACCAGCGGGTGGGTCGGGTTCAGCTCCAGGATCCGCTTGGATTCCGGAAGCGCCTGCCCCGACGCGCGGTACATCCGCTCCAGCTGCGGCGTGAAGTCGAAGACGTCCCCGACCAGGCAGGCGGGCGAAGTGGTCAGACGCGAGCTGAGCCGGACCTGCTTGATGCTGTCGTCCAGGGCCTTCTGCAGCCAGGTGCACACCTCGCCGAAATCCTTGTCCTGCTGCTCACGCAGCTGCTCGGAGGCCTTCTTCTCCTCCTCGGACTCCAGATCCACCTCACCCTTGGCGATGGACTGGAACGCCTTGCCGTCGAATTCGGTGACCTGACCGACCCACATCTCGTCGACCGGATCGGTGAGCACCAGCACCTCGAGGCCCTTGGCCTCGAACGCCTCCATATGCGGGGATGCCTCGATCTGCCGACGGGATTCGCCGGTCATGTAGAAGATCTTGTCCTGCCCCTCGGCCATGCGCGCCACATAGTCCGCGAGCGAGGTGGGCTTCTCGTCCGAATGCGTGGACGCGAAAGACGAAACCTGCAACAGGGTTTCGCGGTTGTCAAAGTCGGACAGCAAGCCCTCCTTGAGAACTCGCCCGAACTCTCGCCAGAACGTGTCATAAGCGGAACCCTTGGCTGTGTCCTCCCCCGAGGCCTGCTGCAGGTCCTTGATCGTCGAGAGCACCTTGCGCACAAGACGTTTGCGGATCGCCTGGATCTGCCGGTCCTGCTGCAGGATCTCGCGAGAGACGTTGAGCGAGAGGTCCTGTGCGTCGACCACGCCCTTGACGAAGCGCAGATACTCCGGCATCAACTCTTCGCAGTTGTCCATGATGAACACCCGGCGCACGTACAGCTGCACGCCGCGCTGATGCTCACGCATGAACAGATCGAACGGCGCCTGCGACGGAATGAACAGCAGCGCTTGATATTCGAACGTGCCCTCGGCCTTGAACGGGATGATCTCCAGCGGATCGTCCCAGGCGTGCGAGACGTGCTTGTAGAACTCCTTGTACTCCTCGTCGGAGACCTCGCTGCGCGGGCGCGTCCACAGGGCCTTCTGCGAATTGAGCGTCTGATCCTCGAGGATCGTCCTCTCTTCCTTCGCAGCACCCTCCGGTCGCTCCGCAGGCTCCGCTCCAGGCGCCTCGTCCTCGACAGTGACGGTCCGCTCCACCTGCATGCGGATCGGCCAGGCGATGAAATCGGAGTACTTCTTGACGATCTCGCGGAGCTTCCACTCCTGCGTGTAGTCGAAGAGGTGATCGTCCTCGTCGGCAGGCATCAGATGCAGCGACACCGCGGTGCCCTGCGGCGCGGAATCCAGGGTCTCGATGGTGTAGCTCGACGAACCGGCCGCCGACTCCCAGCGGGTCGCCTCCGACTCACCGGCCTTGCGGGTGGTCAGAGTGACCTTGTCGGCCACCATGAACGTCGAATAGAAACCGATGCCGAACTGGCCGATCAACTCCTCGGCCGCCTGATCGGGTTTCGCCTCGAGCAGCTGCTTGCGCAGCTGGGCGGTGCCGGATTTGGCCAGCGTGCCGATCAGATCCACCACCTCGGCGCGCGACATGCCCACACCGTTGTCGCGGACGGTCAGGATCCGGTTGTCCTTGTCGACTTCCAGCTCGATGTGCAGATCGGCGGTGTCGACCTCGAGATCCTTGTCCTGATAGGACAGCAGACGCAGCTTGTCCAGGGCATCGGAGGCGTTGGAGATCAGTTCCCGCAGGAATGTGTCCTTGTTCGAGTAGACCGAGTGGATCATCAATTCCAGAAGCTGATGGGTCTCGGCCTGAAACTCGAGTTTCTCGACGTGCTCAGTCACGTGCCGATAGTACGTCGGGGGTGATCGGGCTCGCGAAAGTCCGCCATGCTGGGCACCTCGGCCTCGGCGCTGCGGCCGCCGGGCGCCGAAGGAACCATCCATTCGCGCAACGCTTGCGTCGCGCGCACGTCGTCCTCGTTGTACTCCAGCAGTCTGGTGCGCTGGGTGAGATCGATCTCGCCGTCGTCGTAACCGACCGCCAGGCGATACCAGCTCATCGACGCCTCACCGCCGGCCTCGGCATCGCGCCAAGCGAAACCGGCGACCGGCGCGACCTTCTTCAGACCCTTGCCGTTCGGGCAGATGAACTGTTCGGAGACCACCTGGAACATGTCCACCCATTCCGGGCCGTCCACGAATTCGCGCACCTGCTGTTCGGTGGGCACGCCCGGCATACCCGCGAACCGGCGCGCCGACTCGTACATCCACTTGTCCTCGGCGTTACGCGAATAGCAGTAGGCGGCAAAGGTTTTCCCGGTCGCGGCGGCCTCGGTGCGCCGGGCCATCAGCCAGGTCCAGAATTCGGCGAACGAACGCCCCTCGTCCTGTGTGGGCACCGGATCCCAGGTCACGAACGGCCGGTACACCCCGTCCAGCAGCGTGCCCCACAGGTATGCGCCATATTCCTGATAGCTCTCCAGGTCCACGTCCACCTCGACGTCCGCACGGCGCACCTGCAACCGCTCGACCCGCCGGACCAGCGGCGCGCCGGAGATCCAGGCGCGGGCGGTGACCACCGCCTCGGCGAACGGCTCGTACTGCCAGTCGTCCGGCTCCTCCCCCGACCACCCGGCCAGATCCTCGACCGTCTCCACGTCGTGACGACGCAGCAGCTCCGCGCGGGAGCCGGGCGCGACCAGGCTGACATCGTGATGTTCGGTCAGCCAGCGCTCACAGCTGGGCTCGTCGGTCGTGCCCGACCGGGACCACCACGGGCACTGCCGGCATTCGGGCACCTTGGACGGCACCGTCGGCAGCTCGCCGCGGATCACCGCGATCCGATCGGCGTAACGGCGGTCGTAATCGTCCAGCAGGCCGGTCAGATCGTGGATCAGAATGCGATCGAACGCCAAGCCGATCGCGCCGCCGACCAGGGCCGGACTGGCCAGACCGTGCCGCTGCAACATGCGATACAGATGCGCCAGGCGCTGCTGGTCGCGCGGCTGCGTGCGAGTGCGCACATGCCGGTCCGGCTGCGGATTCCATTGGTACAGATCGGAAGTCAGCGGGTGATGGTCGGCCGGATCGGGCTGGCGGGCATCGGTCACCTTGTGATTGACCACGATCACCGGGATATAACCGCCGCGCATCCGATCCCGCAGCAGGATCTCCGAACCCCCGCGCCGCCCGGTATCGGGCTCCTGCGGCAGCACCGCACCCCAGATATGCAGCGCCCCTTCCGAACACGCCCGCATGGTCGCCTCCGCGCGCACCGCGGCGGGCTGCGCCGGATCGATCACCACCCACTGCTCGGGCTGAGCCGCGACCAGCGTGTCGCGCACATGCTCCCGGTGCGCGACGGCCGCATCCCGCCGCTGCTGCACCCCCGCATCCTCGGCAACTCCAGACAGCACCCGCGGATACGTGGCAGTCAGATGCAACCGATGCCGGCAACCGATCAACGACCGCGCATCCAGAAACGCCCCCCGCCCGCTCCGCTCCCGTTCGGACACACCGGAATCGGACCCGCCACCCCGCACCGAAGCCCCCTGCCCGCGCGCCGGATTGCCGTTGTCCTCGAGACCTTCTCGGTCACCACTGCCCGATTCCACACCTAGCAGTATGGTCCCCACCACCGACACTGGATTTTCTGCCTCCGCTTCGCTCCGGCGGGCCGCGGCCCCCTGAGGGCCGATTCTTCCCTCCCTCCGCTCCCCCGCTTCGCTCCTGGCGCTCCACTCAGTCCAGAATCGACCCGGGCCGCGGCCTTTGGTGTTGGCGTTACGTGGGGTGGACGGGCCTGGGTTGTCTCTGGGTCCTGCCTTCTTGGTTCAGTGGCTGCGCTCCCGGCTCGGTCAGGCCGGAATCGCCCCGGGCCGCGACCTTCGGAGCCGGCGTTACCTCGGGTGGACGGGCCTGGGTTGTCCCAGCACTCCGTCTTCTTCGGCACGGCGGCTGCGCTCCCAGCTCCGTCAGGTTGACATCGGCCCAGGACGCGGCCTCGAGAGCTGGCGTTACCCGAAGTGGACGGGCCTGGGTTGTCCCTGGGCTCCTGCGTTCTCTGGCTGGGTCGCTGCGCTCCGCCGCTTCGTCACACGGAATCGCCCCGGGCCGCAGGCTTGGAGCCTGCGTTATCGGGGGTTGACGAGCCCCAGGTTGATCTTGGACTCCTCACTTCGGAGTCACGCCGGAGCCGACCGCCCCGAACTCACAGCGGTGTGCCCGCGAACTCACATGCTGTGGTGCTAGGAGAACCCGAGTCGGGTATACATTTCACCGAGTACGTACCACGCAAAACTGGCCGGTAGGCCACCGCGAACCAACGGCGACAGGGCACAGCGCAACCACAACGGGTTTGCGGCCGGCTCGCCGTTTCGGGGTCGCCGCGCACGCGACGAAGGAGCAAGCGGCGGCCCCGGAACGGCGAGCCTCAGGGGCCGCAAACCCCGCCGGAGCGAAGCGAAGGCCAAAGATACGGAGGCTGCAATGGGGTTGTTCACCAAGCGCAAGCGGCGCGCCGACCGCAAAGCCGAGGCGAAGGCCCTCAAGCACAAGGCTGGGCTGGAGGCCAAGCTCGGCGCGCGCAACGAGCGCAGACGCAATCGGGTCGAGGCGCGCACCCAGCGCGCGGTGGCCAAACAGCAGATCACGACACTCAAGGCCGAGGAGAAGGCCGCGGTCAAGTCGGCCGAGAAGGCCGAGCGAGAGTTGTTCAGCGCCGGGCAGATCAAAAAGTATCTGGGCGTGGCCCGGGTCCTGATCCCGGTGCTCGCACCGCTGGCCTACCGCGCCGCGACCTTCCTTCGCGCGCAGATCGACACCCGCCGCGCACACCGGCTGGGCATCGGGCTGGACCAGCTCGGCGACTACTCCGGACACGGCGCACGGCTGCAGGCGCGGATCAGCGGCGCGGAATCGGCGCTGTCCGAGATCGCCGACGCCGCCGCCAAGGACGCCGAGACCCAGCAGTTCATCACCGCCTCGCGGGACCGGCTGAACAGCCTGACCGCCGCGGTCCGCACCGCCGAGCAGATGCCCGCGCCGCGTCGTCGCGCGGTGCACACCTCCATCTCCAACGAGCTGTCCGGCGTCGAATCCGACGTCCTGGCACGCCTGGGCGTGCGCTGACCCGCACACCGATCCTTTCCGACCGGCGATGTACCGCACGCCAGCACCGGGGTCCGGAGGCCGAACGGCCGCCGGGCCCTTCCGGGGCGTGCTGGTCGGCGCGACGGTCGCCACCCTCGCGGTGGCCGCGCACGGACTGGCCGGCGGCGGCTGGCCGGGGTCCGCGTCGCTGACCCTGCTGCTGTGCACCGCCGCCGGAATCGGCGCGATCGCGACCCTGCTCCCGGTCCCGGCCGGAACCCCCTCCCGCACAGCGCTTCTGGCCGCCCTGGCCGCCGGACAGTCGGCCGCGCATCTTGCGCTGTCCCTCCCCGGACCGGACTCGATGGCCGCGGGCCGCGAATCCTGCGGTGCGGCAGGCACATTCCTGGCCGCCGTCGGCCTGCACAACGGTCCGATGGCCGCGGCGCACGCGCTCGCGACGCTGGTCTGCGCGATACTCATCATCGCCGCCGAACGGCTGTACACGGTTGTCTCCCGGGCGATCCGGACCATCATCGGACCGACCCGGCCATTGCCGCCCGCGCCTCGCGCGACCCGCTGGCTCGATGCGCCCGCGCACATCCACCGCTTGCCGCACGCCGGATCCCTCGGATCGCGCGCGCCGCCGATGCCGGTCTGATCACCTCCCATTCCCCTGATCAGCACCTTCATCGCTGCACGCAGAAAGCACACTCATGCCCATCGGAATTTCGCGCGCCCTCCTCACGACGGGCGCCGCGGCCGCACTGGCCCTGCTGGCCACCGGCACCGCCGCCGCCCACGTCCACGTCACCTCACCGGGCGCGACCCAGGGCGGCGACGCCGTCCTGACCTTCCGCGTCCCCGACGAATCGGACACCGCGTCCACGACCAGCCTCGCGGTCACCCTGCCCGCGGTGGACGAGGCCCGCATCCAGCCGCTGCCGGGCTGGACCGCGAAACTGGACAAGAACGACAAGAATCAGTACACGACCGTCACCTGGACCGCCGATCCCGGCACCCCGGGTATCGCACCCGATCAGTTCCAGCAGTTCACGGTGCTGGTCGCCCCGCTGCCCAAGCAGGACCACGCCGAATTCCCGGCCGTGCAGACCTACAGCGACGGCAAGGTCGTCAGCTGGAATCAGCCGACCGGCCCGGACGGCAAGGAACCGGACAACCCGGTCCCGACGCTGACCCTGGCCGCGGCCGGATCCGACCACGAGCACCCCATGAGCTCCGGGACCGACTCGGCGACCCCGACCGAATCCGACTCCACCGCCCGCTGGCTCGGCGGTGTCGGACTGGTCCTGGGCGCACTCGGTGCGGCCCTGGGTCTGGGCGCGCTGATCCGGGGTCGGCGCGCATGATTCGCCGGACGCTCGGCGCGGTCGCGATCGCGCTGCTGACCGCCGGACTGGCCGTCCTGGGGGCCGGTCCGGCCGCGGCACATTCGATCCTCGTCTCGGTCGATCCGGCGGACGGCGCGCAGCTGTCCACCGGTCCGGCCCGGGTGACGTTCACGTTCAACGAGAATCTGCAGCCCAGTTTCCCGTCGGTGACCGTGGTCGGTCCGGACGGCAATCTGTGGTCCGAGGGACAGCCCGTCGTGGACGGTCCGCGCGTCAGCATCGCGGTCCGCGAACTCGGTCCGGCGGGCAAGTACACGATGGCCTACCGGGTGACCTCCGCGGACGGCCATCCGGTCAGCGGAACCCGCAGCTTCACCCTCACCACGGCCGGTCACGGGACACCCGGGCCGAAGGCCGACGCCGGGAGCAGTTCCGGCGGCGGTGGCGGGTCCGGCGGGGTTCCGGTCTGGGTGTTCATCGTCGGGGCCGTCGTGCTGTTCGGTGGCGGACTGGCCTTCGCACTGCTCGGCGGGAAGAAGACGAGTAAGCGGTGAGTTCGAAGACGACCGGCGGCGGTTCCCCCGCCCTGCGGTCGGCGTTGTTGCTGGTCGTCCCGGCCGCTGTCCTGGGCACGGTCCTGGCCTGGGCGCTGGCCGCGACGGACCCGCTGCAGTCCGAGGCGCCGGTCCGCGCCCTCGCGGACTGCGCCGGGGCCACCGTGGTCGGCCTGGCCGCGCTGCCCCGGCTGCATCGCCGGATCGATCCGCCGTGGCGGCAGCTGGCCGTGGTCGGCGGGATCTGGACGGTTCTGGAGTTCGCGGTGCTGGCCTGCGCCGCGGCCCAGGTCGTCGGGGTGCCGGTGAGCCGGTTGGGGATGAACGCGTTCGGCACGTATCTGGCCCATGTCAGCAGCGGACAGGTCGGCATCGCGATCCTGGTCGGGACCGCCGTGGTGACCGGATACTGCGCGCTGGCCCATCGGCAGCCGGACCGGGCCGCGATCGATCTGGTGCTGATGTTCGCGGCCGTGGCCCTGGAACTGCGGCCGATCACCGGACACATGTCCCAGCAGCCCCTCGGGGCGGTCTTCGCGGCGGTGCACGTGCTGGCCGCGGCGGCCTGGTTCGGACTGCTGCTGGCCCTGACCCTGGTGCTGCGTTCGCGTGGCGAATGGGCCCGGGTGCTGCCGCGCTATTCGGCCTGGGCGCTGCCCGCGGTGGCCGCGGTCACGGTCAGCGGCATCATCGACGGACTGGTCAAACTCGGCGGACTGACACCCCTGGTGGACACCGGCTACGGCCGGATACTGCTGGCCAAGGCGGTCCTGCTGATCGGACTGCTGGTCCTGGGCTGGTGGTGGCGGCGCAGCTGGGTGCCCGCGGCCGCGGACCATCGCCTGTCCGCGGACAGCTCGCTGCGTCGCGCGATCGCCGAAGTCGTCGTGATCGCGGTGGTGTTCGGCCTGGCCGCCACCCTGTCCGTCACGGCCTGAGCGCCTCGGTCCGGCAGTGTTCCCGTTCTCCGAACGAAGCTCGCAGAAAGGTCTCAGGGAATGCTGACGGGCACCATGGCAAGCTTGCAGCCGTGACCGAATCAGCCAACACCGTCGCCACCGCAGACCTCGCCGATGAGATCGGTCCCGAGATTCGTAGTTGTGACACCCAATTCACGCAGTTCGGCGGGCGCGAGGTATTCGCGGGCCGCATCGTCACGATCCGCTGTTTCCAGGACAACCTCCTGGTCAAACAGACCCTGGGCGAGCCGGGCGAGGGCCGGGTGCTGGTCGTCGACGGCGGTGCGAGCGTGCACACCGCACTGGTCGGGGACATCATCGCCGGACGCGGCGTGAGCAACGGCTGGTCCGGTGTCGTGGTCAACGGCGCGGTCCGCGATTCGGCGATCCTGCGCACCCTGGACATCGGCCTGAAAGCTCTGGGCACCAACCCGCGCAAGAGCACCCAGACCGGTTCCGGCGAACGTGACGTGTCCGTCGAATTCGGCGGCGTCACCTTCGTCCCGGGCGAGATGCTGTACAGCGATCACGACGGAATCGTCGTCCGCGCCGAATGAGCCCGCGCCGCGGCGTCAAGCCCCGTTGCTGACCCGGGCCCGGTGTCCGGCGATGGTGACCACGTCACCGGCCTGCAGCTGACGGCCACGCCGCAGTTCGACCTCGTCGTTCACGCGCACCAGACCGGCGGCGATCACGGTCTTGGCCTCCGAGCCGCTGTCGATCAGGTTGGCCAGCTTCAAGAATTGCCCGAGTCGAATGACCTCGTCATCGATCGGCACATCGACTGGATCCGACATGGGTAACATCTTCACCTTTCGCGCCCGCGGCGGCGCATCCACCCCCCGCGGCGACCTCGACGCGCCCGCGCGTGGCGCGAACATGCACGCCGACGTTCCGCATTCGAGCGAGGTCAACATTCACACTGGTTCGGTGACATCGAAATCCGGCGTAGCGCCTTCCGAGCGCCGGCGCTCCAAGACCGACCGACCGCACAACGGCGAGCGCCCCCCGCGCTCGCCGGAGGTTCCGCACCGCGCACACGGACGACTCAGCGAGGTTCCGCATCTGGCGGGACTCGTCCTGGGCACCTTCGCGGTGCTGTGCGCGCTGTGGAGCATCTCGCCCGGTCTGCGGTTCATCACGCAGGTGCCGCGGCACTACATCGACGACTACTACTTCGACGCCCCGGAGACCTCGCTGGTGTGGGCGTTGATCGTCGGCCTGCTCGCGGGTGCGACGGCCAGCCGAAAACGCATCGCGTGGTGGCTGCTGGTGGCGTACATGGCCTCGTTCGCGGCCGCCAACGCCGTCGAATTCGGTGACGAACGCAATATCAGTTCGCTGATCGCGTTGATCGTCCACGTCGTGGTGATCGGTCTGCTGATCGCGGCCTGGCCCGAGTTCTACACCCAGGTCCGCCGTGCGGCGGTGTGGAAGGCGCTCGCTGTCCTGGCGGGCGGGCTGACCACCGGCTTCCTGCTCGGCTGGGGACTGGTGGAGCTGCTGCCCGGGACGTTGCCGCGCGGTGTGGAACGTCCGGCCTGGGCGGTGTCCAAGGTGACCGCGGCGATCCTGGTCAGCACCGACAGTTTCGACGGCCACCCCAGACATTTCGTGGATCTGCTGCTGGGCTTCTTCGGTTTCCTCGCGGTGATGGCGGCGGCGATGGTGCTGTTCAGCTCGCAGCGGGCCTCCAATGCGCTGACCGGGCTGGACGAATCGGCGTTGCGCGGGCTGCTCGAACGTTCGGACGTCGAGGATTCGCTGGGGTACTTCGCCACCCGGCGCGACAAGGCCGTCGTCTTCGCGCCCAGCGGCAAGGCCGCGGTCACCTATCGCGTGGAACTGGGCGTCTGCCTGGCCTCGGGTGATCCGATCGGTCCGAAGGAGGCCTGGCCGCAGGCCATCGACGCGTGGTTGCGCCTGGCCGATCAGTACGGCTGGGCGCCGGCGGTGATGGGCGCGAGCGAGTTGGGCGCGACCGCGTATCGCCGAGCCGGGCTGTCGGCGCTGCGCCTGGGTGACGAGGCGATTCTGGAGACCCGCACGTTCTCCCTGGCGGGCCCGGAGATGAAACAGGTGCGTCAGGCCGCGAACCGCCTGCGCAAACAGGGCATCACCGTACGCATCCGGCGGCACAACGAACTCACCCCCGAGGAGTTCACCCGGGTCATCGCCAACGCCGACGCCTGGCGCGACACCGAGACCGAACGCGGATTCTCCATGGCGCTGGGCCGGCTGGGCGATCCGCTGGACGGCGACTGCCTGCTGGTCGAGGCCGTCTCTTCCAGCAGTTCCGCCGCCGGCGAGTCCGAATCCGACGAACGCGTCCTGGGCATGCTCTCGCTGGTCCCGTGGGGCCGCACCGGCGTCTCGCTGGAGTTGATGCGGCGAGACCCCAAGGGCCCCAACGGCGTCATGGAGCTGATGATCTCCCAGCTCGCGCTGAGTTCGGAGCAGTACGGCATCACCCGGGTCTCGCTGAACTTCGCGGTGTTCCGCGCGGTCTTCGAGGAGGGCGGGCGGATCGGCGCGGGTCCGGTGCTGCGGCTGTGGCGCGGCGTGCTGATGTTCTTCTCGCGCTGGTGGCAGCTCGAGGCGCTGTACCGGTCCAATGTGAAGTATCAGCCGCAGTGGGTGCCGCGGTTCTCGCTGTTCGAGGAACGTCGCCAACTGGTCCGGGTGGCCGTGGCCAGCGCCCTGGCCGAGGGTTTTCTGCCGCGCTTCGGCACACAACCGGACCCCATGCTGCACACCGGAATTCGCTCGGCCGTCCCGTCGACCATGACCGGACTGCACGCGGACGGCAGCCCGCCGGAGTTGCCCGCGGAGGAACTCGAGCAGCGCGGTCCGCGTCGCCCGGAGCAGGTCCGGGTGCGAATGGACAAGGTCTCCCGGCTCGAAGCCGCCGGGATCGACTCCTATCCGGTCGCCTATCCGCCCACCCATTCGGTCCTGGACGCGCGCCGCTGCCCGAAGGGCACGACCGTGCGCGTGTGCGGACGACTGCTGCGGATCCGCGATTACGGCGGGGTGATCTTCGCGGTGCTGCGGGACTGGTCCGGCGATATCCAGCTGGTCATCGACCGCGGACGAGTCGGCTCGGACCGGGCGCACGAATTCGACGAATTCTTCGATCTGGGCGATCTGATCGAGGTCAGCGGACAGATCGGCGCCAGCCGTCGCGGCGAGTTGTCGCTGCTGGCGCAGGACTGGCGGATGATCGGCAAATGCCTGCACCCGCTGCCGGACAAGTGGCGCGGTCTGTCCGATCCCGAAGCCCGGGTGCGGCAGCGCTACGTCGACATGGCGATCAACGTCGACACCCGCGAGATCCTGGCCAAGCGCAGCGCTGTGGTCCGCTCGCTGCGGGACACGCTCAACGGCTGGGGATTCCTCGAGGTGGAGACCCCGGTGCTGCAACAGGTGCACGGCGGCGCGAACGCCACCCCGTTCCAGACCCACATCAACGCCTACGACCTGGACCTGTATCTGCGCATCGCACCCGAGCTGTACCTGAAGCGGCTGTGCGTGGGCGGCATGGAGAAGGTGTTCGAACTGGGTCGGGTGTTCCGCAACGAGGGCGTGGACTACAGCCACAATCCGGAGTTCACGATTCTGGAAGCCTATGAGGCGCACAGCGATTACATGCGGATGATGCACGCCTGCCGCCAGCTCATCCAGGACGCCGCCGTCGCCGCGAACGGGAAGATGGTCGCCATGCGCCCGCAGCCGGACGGTTCGGTGGCCGAGGTCGACATCTCCGGAGACTGGCCGGTCAAGACCGTGCACGACGCGATCTCGCAGGCCCTGGGCGAGACGATCTCCGCCGAGACCGATATCGAGCGGCTGCGTGCGCTGTGCGACCGGGCCGAGGTGCCGTACCAGTGTGGCTGGGACGAGGGCCAGATCGTGCTGGAGATGTACGAGCACCTGGTCGAGGACCGCACCGAGGAGCCGACCTTCTACATCGACTTCCCCACCTCGGTCTCCCCGCTGACCCGCGCCCATCGCAGCATCGCGGGCGTGGCCGAACGCTGGGATCTGGTGGCCTGGGGCGTCGAGCTGGGCACCGCGTACAGCGAGCTGACCAATCCGATCGAACAGCGCGAGCGGCTCACCGAACAGTCCCTGCTGGCCGCCGGCGGTGATCCGGAGGCGATGGAACTGGACGAGGATTTCCTGCAGGCCCTCGAACACGCCATGCCCCCGACCGGTGGTCTTGGCGTCGGCGTGGACCGGGTGGTCATGTTGATCACCGGCCGCAGTATCCGCGAGACGTTGCCGTTCCCGCTGGTCAAACCACGTACCTGAGGGGTTGCGCATCGTCCGGGCATGCCGGGATGACGGCGGTGCGCACCCATACGGCACAGTAATGACGTGCAGCTGGTACTGGTACGTCATGCCCAACCCGAGCGTCTGATCACCGCCGACGGTCCGGCCGATCCGGATCTGACCGAGATCGGCCTCGAACAGGCCGCGCGCGTCCCCGGCGCGCTGGCCCGGCTCGAGGGGGGCGGTCATCGCATCGCCCGCATCGTGTCGAGTCCGCAACGCCGGGCCTTCGCGACCGCCGGGCCCAGTGCCGCGAAATTCGGCCTGCCGGTGGACGTTTTCGACGGGCTCGCCGAATACGACCGGGAGCTGCCGGTCTACGTGCCGATCGAGGACGCCCGCAAGGCCGCGGAGGGATCCGATTCCGCGCAGGCGGAATTCGCGGCGGTGTATCGCCGGATCAAGGCGGGACATCTGCCCGAGCAGATCGACGGTGACGCATTCTTCGCGCGGGTTTCCGGGGCGATCGAGGAGATCGTCGCGGCGGCCGACCATTCCGATACCGTGGTGGCCTTCGCGCACGGCGGGGTGGTCAATGTGCTGGTGCAGCGGATCCTGGGTCTGGAACGCCCGCTGACCTTTCCGATCGACTATTGTTCGATCACTCGAATTCTCTACTCACGCACCGGGAATCGCACGGTGGCCACGATCAACGAGAATGGTCACGTCTGGGATCTGCTGCCCCGGAATCTGCCCGGCCGCTGAATTCGCCTGCTACACCTCGTGCATGCGGGTGGGGAATTGTTCCACCGCCCATTCCAGCGACTCCCCCAGATCCAGCCACAGCCGCACCCGACGCTCGGGTTCGTCCAGTCCTGCCCAGATGATGGTGAACATCCCCGCGAGCACCTCACGGTCGCGTTCGGGCGGCCGCACCGACATGGCGAACGGTATGCCCAGCGCGACCCGGGTGACGGCGACCTGATCGTTCTCGATCGGTTTCCCGGCGACCTGATGCCCCGGTGTGTCCGCGACCCAGATCCATTCCACCTCGGTGCCCTCGACCTGCGAGGTCACCGTGTTCATCAGATAGGCGCGGACGGTGCCCTCCGGATCGTCGCCGAGCACCATCAGTGGAACCTCGTTGTCCACGTACAGATTGCGGAAGTCGTCCCGCGGCGGCGTGTGTGCGGTATTGCGGCGATATTCTCGGATCAGCTGTCCCTGCTCGTCCACCGGGAACAGTCCGCGCACCGCACCGGGCGGCACGTATCCGTCCGGATCGTCCACCCAGGCCGGATCGATATCGATCACCGAGCCACCGGCATTGGCCGCCGCCGCGGCGATCAAACCCTGTGGTGGTTGCCACTCGGGCGGCACGGATTGGACAACCCATTGCGACGCGGACGGTGACGTGGATTCGGGCACGGAATCGGTCATGGACCGGAAATCCCCCTAACGGTGGACAGCTCGACGGCCGAGCGTAGTGCAGCATCCGAACAAGTGCGAATCCGCCTGCGGGTCACCATCACTCGCCGACATACGCCCGCGGCACTCCCGACGGAGTTCGATCACACGAATTCTGTACGCGCGCACCAATCGTCGCAAATGCGCCAGCACTGCCGCGAATGTGTGGTTCTGTGGATAACCCCCGTAATATCGCGTTCGAACAGTCGGTGTGAAATTCACAGCGAACTGTGAGGTTTATCGGACGGTCCTCTTAGCGATCGATCGTTCGATGGGACACCGTGAACCGCCGTGCTGTGCGGTCATGTTCTACAGAGAAAGGCAGTTCGTTGCTCTCCATGAGGAAGTCGACACGTTCCCGGCGACTGGTGGCCCGCGTCGCCGTCGCAGGCGCCCTGGCCGCAGTTCCGCTCGCCGCAGTGGCCGGTCCGGCCCTGGCCGACACCACCGCCCCTTCGGCCACCCAGGTCGATCGGCACCACGACGACTGGGACCACCACAACGGTCCCGGATTCCCGGGCATTCCCGGTCCGGACTGGAACCACGGGTGGGATCACCACGACTGGGATCACGGGCTGCCGGGCTTCCCGGGCTGGAACCACGGCTGGAACCACGGTCCGTGGGCGCCGCCCACCGGTTCCGCCGGCTGATACTTCGGTGACCGCCGACGACACGGCCACCGGGTGAACGAGGGCCACTCCCGTACGGGGGTGGCTCTCGTCGTTGCTCCGGACGCCTCGTGCGGATGCGACTTCATGTGGGACATGGCACAATTCGAGCCGCCCGATCATCGTGCACGATCGGTATTCGACCGCGATCCCAGCCAATTGCCAGCTGAGACTTAATGCGGACCCAGTGACGGACGTTTCGATGGAGTCCACAGCCACCGAGCAGGTGGCCGGAGATCTATCGAAAGGCAGTCCCGTGAAGACAACCCGCACCCGCCGTATCGTGAGCCGCGTGGCCATCGCCGGCGCCTTGGCCGTGGTTCCCGTGGCGGCCGTGGCCGTCCCCGCATTCGCCGCCACCCCGAACGCGACCGCCATCGACTGGCAGCACCCGGGTGGACCGGGCGGGGACCACCGCGGCGGCCCGGGTGGCGGCGACCACCGCCACGACGGCCCCGGTCCGCAGGGACCGCAGTTCCCCCAGTTCCCGCAGGGTCCGCAGCAGTTCCTGCCGCAGACCGGTTCCGCGGGCTGATCGACCCCGGACACGGCGAGGGCCGCTTCCGCTGCGGGGAGCGGCCCTCGCCGATCGGTCGAATATGCTGCGCCGCTAGGCCATTCCGGAGAGCCAGCCGTGCATCCAGGTGACCGCGGTCTGCCCGTTGCCGACGTGGTAGCTGCCGTAGGAGGTGTGCGCACCGGACCCGTAGAACTTCTCCAGCTGCTGGACGCGCTTCTTGTTCGCGCCCTCGCTCAGCTGGGTCCCCAGCGTGCCGATACCGCCGCTGGACATCAGGTCGCCCACGATGGATCCGGCCTCGAGCTGGTAGCGCCACATGCTCGCCGGATTCGGATCCGAGGTCTCCGCCAGGAAGCCCGCGAAACGAGTGACGAAGTCGTCGGACTTGGTGGAGCAGTACAGATCCTGCGGATCGCAGATGGTGCGCACCCGGTCGCTGACGAAGCCGAAACCACCCGGGCGCGGACCGCTCGCACCGGCGCCGCCGGCATGCGGGCCGACCTGGACGTCGGTGGGCGAACGACGCGGGTCGGAGATCAGGCCGACGCCGGAGATGCGGCTCGGCGGCACCACGCCGATGCCGGTGCCGATCTCGGCAGCCACGTCACCGGCCGCGTCCGCGCCCTGGCTGTAGCCGATGATCGCGATCTTGGTCGCCGCGCATCGCGCCGCCATGGCCTTGATCATGCCGCGAGCGTTGTTGGACGCCTGGGCCTTCGATTTGCCGTAGACGTCGCCCTCCCACGGGAAGGCGGTGGCCGCGTAGCTGACGTAGTCGACCCGCGTGCCGCTGGGCATATTGCTGGTGACACCCGCGAGCATGCCAGGACCGTGCATGTGCTCGGCCTTGTCCGGACCGGTCTCCCAGGTACCGGGAATGGCCACGACGTATAGGTTCGGGCAGGTGGGAGCCGCTGTCGCGGAACCACTTCCGAAGATCACACCCGACAATCCCGACAACGCAACCGCGGCCGCAGCCGCAGCAACCCGTTTCAACCGCATACCGCTCCAGTTTCAGCCTGCCCAGGCGTGGGCATCCCAAGTTCTTCCAGACAATGGTGTGGTAGCCGGATTGCAGTTTGGTTAACCGTGGGCGAACAGACTACCGAACTCTCGCGAGACCGGAATCAGAACGTTTGCCCGTCGACACCGCACCGTGATCAACAATAGATGGGCGGACTCGCCATTGCCATCCGGCGTCCGAAACCCGTCCGTTTTCCAATCCGGATCGGCCGGAAAATCGGTCGAAAAGACGAAAAGCGCCCGCGAACAACAATGTTCGCGGGCGCTCTGTCGTCTGTGAGCTGTGCTCGGCGCCTGATCAGCGCTGCGGGACGGCCGTCGGCGCGATCGGCGCGGGCAGCGCGGACTCACCCTCGAGGAAGGCATCCGCCGCGGCGGCGGCCGACCGTCCCTCGGCGATGGCCCACACGATCAGCGACTGACCCCGGCCCATATCGCCCGCGACGAAGACGCCGGGAACGGTGGTCTGGAAACCCTTGTCCCGTTTGACGTTCCCGCGCTGGTCGTAGCCGACACCCAGATCCTCGAGCAGACCCGGCTTCTGCGGACCGGTGAAGCCCATAGCCAACAGCACCAGATCGGCCTCGAGCGTGAAATCGGTGCCGTCGACCTTCTCGAAGCGACCGTTCACCATCTGTACCTCGTGCGCCTGCAGACCGGTGACCTTGCCGTCCTCGCCGACGAAGCGTTCGGTGTTGACCGAGTAGACCCGCTCGCCACCCTCCTCGTGCGCCGAGGAGACCCGGTACATCAGCGGATAGGTCGGCCACGGAGTGGAATCCGCGCGCTCCTCCGGCGGACGCGGCATGATCTCGAACTGATGCACGCTCTGCGCACCCTGACGGTGCGAGGTGCCCAGGCAGTCCGCGCCGGTGTCGCCGCCGCCGATGATGACGACCTTCTTGTCCTTGGCGTGAATCGGCGGCAGGCCGTCCTCGTCGGTGATCGGGTCGCCGAGCTGCACCCGGTTGGACAGCGGCAGGAATTCCATCGCCTGATGGATCCCGTCCAGGTCCCGTCCGGGCACCGGCAGATCGCGCGCGATGGTCGCACCACCGGCGAGCACCACCGCGTGGAACTGCTCGCGCAGCTGGTCGGCAGTGATGTCCACGCCCACGTTCACCCCGGCCCGGAAGACGGTGCCCTCGGCCTCCATCTGCGCCAGACGACGGTCGATGAAGCGCTTCTCCATCTTGAATTCCGGAATGCCGTAACGCATCAGACCGCCGATGCGGTCGTCGCGCTCGAAGACCGTCACGGTGTGACCGGCGCGGGTCAGCTGCTGCGCCGCGGCCAGTCCGGCCGGACCCGAACCCACCACGGCGACCTTCTTACCGGTCAGCCGGGTCGGGTAGACCGGGGTCACCCAGCCCTCGTCGAAGGCGTTCTCGATGAGTTCGACCTCGACCTGCTTGATGGTCACCGCGTCCTGGTTGATGCCCAGCACGCAGGACGCCTCGCACGGCGCGGGGCACAGCCGCCCGGTGAACTCCGGGAAGTTGTTGGTCGCGTGCAGGCGGTCGATGCCGTCGCGCCACTGACCCTTGTAGACCAGGTCGTTCCACTCGGGAATCAGGTTCCCAAGCGGGCATCCGTTGTGGCAGAACGGAATCCCGCAGTCCATGCAGCGGCTGGCCTGGGTCTGCAGGGCTTCGTGCGAGAAACCCTCCTCGTAGACCTCTTTCCAGTCCATCAACCGCAGCGGCACCGGCCGCCGCGTCGGAAGCTCACGTTTGGTGTGCTTCAAGAAGCCCTGTGCGTCACCCATTCTCGACTCCACACGTCAGCGCCGGCTCGGCGCACCTGTCAATTCCGGTGCGTCGCACCAAAGTTCTATCCACGCGCGGCCCTGAGTAGTCACAGCGCCTCGTCCACGTCATTTCGGACCCAGCCGCCCTACCCACGTGCGGCCCTGAATGGTCACAGCGCCTCGCCCACGTCATTTCGGACTCGGCTGTTCTACCCACGTGCGGCCTCCATGATGGCCTCGTCCACGTCGCGTCCGGCCTTCTCGGCCTCGGAGATGGCCAGCAGGACCTTCTTGTAGTCCCGCGGCATGACCTTCACGAAATGCGTCACCTGCTGCGACCAGTCGCCCAGGATGGCCTCGGCCACAGCCGAACCGGTCTGATCGCGGTGCCGCGCGACGACATCGTGCAGCCAGGTGAAATCGTCACCGGACAGCGGCTCGATCTCGTCGGCCTGCTCGGGCGAGATGTTCTTCTCGAAGGTGCCGTGCGGGTTGTACAGGTAGGCCACGCCACCGGACATACCGGCGCCGAAGTTGCGCCCGGTCTCACCGAGGATGACGACCTTACCGCCGGTCATGTACTCGCAGCCGTGATCGCCCACGCCCTCCACGACCGCGGTCGCACCGGAGTTGCGCACCGCGAACCGCTCGCCGACCACACCGCGGATGAACGCCTCACCACTGGTCGCGCCGAACAGGATGACGTTGCCGGCGATGATGTTGTCCTCCGCGACGAAATCGCTCGGGGCGTTCAGCGGCGGCCGCACGATCAGATGACCGCCCGACAGCCCCTTGCCCACATAGTCGTTCGCGTCACCGAACACTCGCAGAGTGATACCCGCCGGGACGAACGCGCCGAAGCTGTTACCCGCCGAACCGGTGAACGTGATGTCGATGGTGTCGTCGGGCAGGCCCGCGCCGCCGTACAGCTTGGTCACCTCGTGGCCGAGCATGGTGCCGACGGTCCGGTTGACGTTCGTGATCCGGGTCTCGAACTTGACCGGCTTACCGCGCTCGAGCGCATCGGCCGATTCGGCGATGAGCTGGTTGTCCAGCGCCCGGTCCAGACCGTGGTCCTGGCCCTTGGTGTTGCGCCGGTCCTGGTACATGAACGCGGTCTCGACGTCGTCGAGGATCGGCGACAGGTCGAGCTTGGCGGCCTTCCAGTGCTCCTTGGCCTTGGTGGTGTCGAGCAGGTCGACCCGGCCGATGGCCTCGTCGAGGCTGCGGAAGCCCAGCGAGGCCAGGTATTCGCGCACCTCCTCGGCGATGTACAGCATGAAGTTCTCGACGAATTCCGGCTTGCCGGTGAACCGTTCGCGCAGTACCGGGTTCTGCGTCGCGACGCCGACGGGGCAGGTGTCCAGATGGCATACGCGCATCATGATGCAGCCCGAGACCACCAGCGGTGCGGTGGCGAAACCGAATTCCTCGGCGCCGAGCAGCGCGGCGATCATGACGTCGCGGCCGGTCTTCATCTGACCGTCCACCTGCACCACGATCCGGTCGCGCAGGCCGTTGAGCAGCAGGGTCTGCTGGGTCTCGGCCAGGCCGAGCTCCCAGGGACCGCCCGCGTGCTTGAGCGAGGTCAGCGGCGAGGCGCCGGTGCCGCCGTCGTGGCCGGAGATCAGCACGACGTCCGCGTGCGCCTTGGACACACCCGCGGCGACGGTGCCGACGCCCGGCTCGGCGACAAGTTTCACGTGAATCCGAGCCTGCGGGTTCGCGTTCTTCAGATCGTGGATCAGCTGCGCGAGATCCTCGATCGAGTAGATGTCGTGATGCGGCGGCGGCGAGATCAGCCCGACGCCCGGCGTCGAGTGCCGCACCTCGGCCACCCACGGGTACACCTTGTGCGCGGGCAGCTGACCGCCCTCGCCGGGCTTGGCGCCCTGGGCCATCTTGATCTGGATGTCGGTGCAGTTGCTCAGGTAGTGCGCGGTGACGCCGAAACGTCCCGAGGCCACCTGCTTGATCGCACTGCGCCGCCAGTCGCCGTTCTCCTCCGGCTCGAAGCGGGCCGGCGACTCGCCGCCCTCACCCGAGTTGGAGCGTCCGCCCAGGCGGTTCATCGCGATCGCGAGGGTCTCGTGCGCCTCGGCCGAGATCGAGCCGTAGCTCATCGCGCCGGTGGAGAACCGCTTCACGATCTCGGAGGCGGGCTCGACCAGGTCGATCGGAATCGGGTTGCGCTCGTCGCCGCGGAACTTGAACAGACCGCGCAGCGAGGCCAGCCGCTCGGACTGATCGTCGACCAGCTTGGTGTATTCCTTGAAGATCTTGTACTGACCGGTCCGGGTCGCGTGCTGCAGCTTGAACACCGTGTCCGGGTTGAACAGGTGGTACTCGCCCTCGCGCCGCCACTGGTACTCACCGGTGATCTCGAGTTCGCGGTGCGCGCGCTCGTTGTGGTTCTCCAGGAAGGCGATCCGGTGCCGCGCGGCGACCTCATCGGCGATCTCGTCCAGGCCGATACCGTCCAGCGGGGACTTCAGACCGGTGAAGTACCGGTCGCACAGCTCCTGCGACAGGCCGACGACCTGGAACAGCTGCGCACCGCGGTAGGAGGCGATGGTGGAGATGCCCATCTTGGACATCACCTTCAGCACGCCCTTACCGGCCGCCTTGTTGTAGTTGCGCACCGCCGCGTCGTAGTCGTCGCAGACCACACCGGCACTGCCCGGCATCCGCAGCGCGCCGCGCTCGATCATGTCCTCGATCGACTCGAACACCATGTACGGGTTGATCGCGGCCGCACCGAAGCCGACCAGCAGGGCCATGTGGTGCACCTCGCGGGCGTCACCGGCCTCCACGACCAGCCCGACCTTGGTACGGGTGCGTTCGCGCACGAGGTGGTGGTGCACCGAGGCGGTGAGCAGCAGCGACGGGATCGGCGCCAGCTTCTCGTTGGACTCGCGGTCGGACAGCACGATGATCCGCGCGCCGCCGGCGATGGCCGCCGAGACCTGCTCGTTGATCGCCTGCAGCGATTTACGCAGGCCCTTGCCGCCCTTGCGCACCGGGTACAGACCGTGCACGACCACCGAACGCAGTCCGGGCCGCGATCCGTCGTCGTTGATGTGCACGAGCTTGGACAGCTCGTCGTTGTCCAGGATCGGCTGGGTCAGCGTGATCTGGCGACAGGACTCCGGTCCGGGATGCAGCAGATCGGACTCGGGTCCGATCATGCTGCGCAGGCTGGTCACGACCTCCTCGCGGATGGCGTCCAGCGGCGGGTTGGTGACCTGCGCGAACAGCTGCGAGAAGTAGTCGAACAGCAGGCGCGGCCGTGCCGAGAGCACCGCGATCGGGGTGTCGGTACCCATCGAGCCGAGCGCCTCGCCGCCGGTGGTGGCCATCGGCGAGATCAGAATGTTGAGATCCTCGGTGCTGTACCCGAAGATCTGCTGCCGGATCTTCACCCGGTCGTGCACCATGTGCTCGTGCGGCCGATCGGGCAGATCGGACAGTTTGGTCGGGCCCGCGTGGTCCGCGTCGCCGTCGAGCCACTCCTGGTACGGGTGCTCGGTGGCCAGCTGGGTCTTGATCTCGTCGTCGCCGATGATCCGGCCCTGCGAGGTGTCCACCAGGAACATCCGGCCCGGCTGCAGCCGCACCTTCTTGACCACCTTGGACGGCTCGATATCGAGCACGCCGACCTCGGAGGCCATCACGACCAGGCCGTCGTCGGTCACCCAGACGCGCGAGGGACGCAGGCCGTTGCGGTCGAGCACCGCGCCGACCACGGTGCCGTCGGTGAAGCACACCGAGGCCGGGCCGTCCCACGCCTCCATCAGGAAGGAGTGGTAGCGGTAGAACGCGCGACGCGCCGGATCCATCGACTCCTGGCGCTCCCACGCCTCGGGAATCATCATCAGCACCGCGTGCGGCAGGCTGCGCCCGCCCAGATGCAGCAGTTCGAGGACCTCGTCGAAACGCGCGGTATCCGATGCGCCGGGGGTGCAGACCGGGAAGATCTTCTCCAGCCGGTTGCGGCCCTGCTCGTCGACGCCGAAGACCTCGGACTTGATGAGCGACTCGCGGGCGCGCATCCAGTTCTCGTTACCGGTGACGGTGTTGATCTCACCGTTGTGCGCGACGCGGCGGTACGGGTGCGCCAGCGGCCAGGACGGGAAGGTGTTGGTGGAGAAGCGCGAGTGCACGATGCCCAGCGCCGATTCCACCCGATCGTCCTGCAGGTCCAGGTAGAACGCCCGCAGCTGCGGGGTGGTGAACATGCCCTTGTAGACGAAGGTCTGTGCGGACAGGCTCGGGAAGTAGACGGTCTCGCGCCCGACCGAACCCTCGCCCGCGCCGGACTGGCCGAGCTCGTGCTCGATCCGCTTGCGCACGACGTAGGCGCGGCGGTCCAGGTCCAGGCCGGAGAGCTGCTCGTCCGAACCCTTGGGCGAGGCGATGAACAGCTGCCGGAACGTCGGCATGGCGTCGCGCGCCAGCGCGCCGAGCGAGGTCTCGTCGATCGGCACCTCACGCCAGCCCAGGACCACGAGGCCCTCTTCCCGGACGATGCGCTCGACGCCGTAGCAGGCGCGGGCGGCCTCGCGGCGAGCCTGCGGGAGGAAGGCGATACCGGTGGCGTAGGAGCCTGCCGGCGGCAGCTCGAAGGGCGCACCGTTCTCCGCCAGCACGGCCCGGAAGAACTTGTCCGGGAGCTGGATCAGGATGCCCGCACCGTCACCACTGTTGGGTTCGGCGCCGGCAGCACCACGGTGCTCCAGGTTCAGCAATGCCGTAATAGCCTTGTCGACGATGTCGCGGCTGCGGCGGCCGTGCATGTCGACGACGAACGCGACGCCGCAGGCGTCGTGTTCGTTCGCCGGGTCGTAGAGACCGATGGGTCCAGGTGACCTGTGGCCAGGTAGTTGCGTCATGCCTCTGCCTTCAAAATCAGGCCTTCGAAGAAATATGGCCTTCGTCGAACGCCTCCGTCTAGACTGCGCCCCGGAGGGTTCGTCAGACCAGCGACGCTGATGGTCGTACCGTGCAGTCAACTCTCCAGTTGTCCACCCGCTCCGGTGTCGTAGTCGGGTGCTCGGCGGTTGCGGAGCCTTTCCGTACCCACTCGCCGTGCCCGTCGCCGCCCGTTCGGTCCGGCTGTGCGAGCCGCACGGTCTCCACGACCATCGGCTCGTGACCGATTCGGGCGATTCAGCCGGGCATTTCGTGTCCGGCGTAAGAGCAAACGATAAGTCAGGACCTGCGCCCAACCAACTTAGGTTCCACTAAGAACAGCGTCTACCTGGGCTTCTCCATTGGTCCTCCACTAACTGCGCGGTCTCCAGTGTAAAGCAGAGATCGGCGATCGCTCAGTCGTGTATGCCACTGTTGCCCGTTGCGCCCGGACCGCGCACGCGCAGCCTGCAAGTAGGCTGCAAGGTGCCCTCTAACCTGCATCGATAGAGAATTCCCCGGCTCGCGTCCGGACAAACCGACTGTTGTGCGGCTAACTTTCCGGACACACCGTAGAGACCTCGCGGACACGAAGACTACGAGCCATTGTAATGTTCAGACCGTACGGTCTCATTAAGAATCTCATATTGTGGCATACCTTCAGCAAATCGGACGTGTTGGGTATGTCACACTGCCCGCAGATCGGAACGGACCTTGACGGCGGTGTCGCGAGAGATCTTGCTCGAGAGGCTGTTTCATCCGCAGATCGCGGCGGCCGCGCGGACCAGCGCCGTCTGGTGCAACGCATCGGACCCACCGCTGGTGAACACGCCGAACACCCCGGCCGACAACCGTTCCGCGCAGTTCGGCCCGCGCAGTTCGGCCCGCCGCTGCGCGAGCTGCTGCAGGATCTGCCCGTTCACCCGATCGATGATCGGCCGGACCGCGGTCAGATCCGGCGAGGTCCGCGGCGCCGACGCCGGATCCAGCCGCCAGCGCGCGAGCAGTCCGCGCTGCACCATCTTGTTGGCCTCGATCTGTCCGGCGAAGACCTGCCGCACCCAGCTCTCCGGGAGTCCGAGTGCGGCGCCCGCCCGGCTCATCGAGTCGTAGACCACCCGTTCGCGTTCCGGATCGTCGATCATCGGGTGCTGTCCGTGCGAGCCCACCCATTTGGCCGCGACCACCGCATCGGCGGTGTTCAGGCGCTGCAGCAGCAGCTCGATCAGCGGATCGGAGCTGGTCGGGGCGGCATCGACGGGGCCCTGGGCGTGCGCGGCCGAAACCGTCGGATCGATCGTCATGGGTACCACCTCAACCGACATCACCCCGATGGCGGCCGCGGCCGCCACCATCAACACGGACGTACGCACCTGAGACACTCCTGACGGGCTATTGTGCGGAAATGCGAACGTGTGCCGCCACACCTCGCCGTCGCGGCCACATCACCACGGTACGAGCGGGTATCGGATTTCCGACACGAATTTTGGTTTCCCCGCCGAACATTCGCACTCTCGCCATGTCGCTGTGAGGCTGGCCACAACCTGCGGACGGGACTCGGCGCGAGCGCCGTCGGCCTGTCACGCTGGACCCGATTCGTATGGCCGGGTCCGCCCGCCCGACCGTCTCGCCGCACCGTTCACCTGCGGCGACCACGAATGCCGACGACTTCGCCGAATGCGAAACCGCCTGGGATGCAGAGGATGTGAAATCCCATGACCACCCCCCACATCTCGGACCCGATCGATCAGGACCCGACGAACAACGGATCGACCAGGCACCACGCCGGAGGAATCCAGCCGCTGCGGGATCGGGCCATCGGCCTGCTGACCTGGCTCGGCGGCGCGGGCACGGGGATCGCCGACGACCACGAACGGTCCGGATACGCCGTGACCGGCGCGATGGTGCTGCTGTTCGCCGCGATATCGGGCACGGTCGTAGCGCTGGCATCGGCGGCGGCGCAGTGGGCCGCGATCCTGGTGATCATCGCGACGGTGTTCACGGTGCTGTTGATCGGGACCATCTCGCGCGCCTTCGCGACCGCACCGCTGCCCGGACGCGACGGCTCCCGAATTCGCTTCGGCGGCGGGCTGATCGGCCGCATCGTCGTGGCGGTGCTGGCGGGCGTGGTCGTGGCCGAACTCGCGAGCACCATCCTGCTGGGCGGCACGATCGATCGCCGTCTGGACGATTACGCCAGGCACGACGCGGAATCCGCGGCCTCGGTCATCACCGCGCGCAATGCCCTGGACCAGGCGAAATCCGACCGCGACACGCTGAATCGCACGATCACCGGCGCACAGTCGGACATCCAGCAGGCCCTGATCATCGCCCGCTGCGAATACAACCCGACCCCGGAGTGCCCGCAGAACAAGATCACCGGCATCCCCGGTCAGGGTCCGGAGACCCGCACCGACAACAGCATGCTCGACGACGCCCGTACCCGCCTGGCCGCCGCGCAGTCCCAGGTACAGCCCACGCAGGATCGCGTCGCCCAGCGACAGCAGGCCCTGGATCAGGCCCGCGCCGCCGCCGGGACCGGCGATCGCGGCCTCGGCGCACGCTGGATCGCGTTGAACGGCTACACCTTCGGACATGCCGGTGCATTCCTGCTGCGCCTGGCGACCCTGGTGATCACCGTGGCGCTGGCCCTGCTGCCGCTGCTGTCGCGCTGGTGGCGCGGGGAAACCACCTTCGACCGCCGTATCTCGGCGCGGGCGGTGGCCGATCGCGCCGCACAGGACGCCGAGGCCGCCATCGCGCTCAAACGCGCCGAGGTCCGCGTCGAGTCCGAAAAGCTGCGCGCCGAACAAGAGTTGACCAGCACGCGCCTGGCCGTTCACGCCGACACCGTCATCGAGCGCGAGAACGAGCGCCGCCGCGTCATCGCCTCGATCGGCGCAATGGAAATCGGCGTCACCGCGCCCCAGCGTCGCGCGGTCGCCGAATTCGAAGCGCTGGCGGAACTTCCGGCCACCCCGACGTCGAACTCCCAGGAGGACACCGTGTCTCAGCCGTCGAATCTCCCCGCGCCGCTGCCGCAGAACGCGGTCGCCCCCGCCGCCGGATCCGGCGGCCTGGAACTCCCCATCATCGGCACCGTCCCCTTCACCGACACCGCAGCCCGCTGGATCCGCCCGCTGGTCCCGTCCTTCGTCACCGATGCCATCGATACCGCGACCCACCCCCTGCGCACGGTCCGCCAGGTCTTCGAGGAGACCGAGGAAATAACCTTCACCCTCCGCCGCACTCGCAAGGTGACCGTCGATTCGTCGGACTCGAACCCCCAACTCCCCGCCACCGTCGTGGACCCCGCATCGCCGACTCCCACCGCCCAGTCGCCGTACGGCCTGCCTCCGGCCGACCGTCTCGACCGCGTCACCGGCACGATCACCCCCACCGAACTCGACCCCCGCACCTCCCGCCAACTTCCTCCGGGCTCCCGCTGAAAATCGGCATTGCCGCAACACCTCTCGGCCCTGTGCGGTCGGCCGGGACGAGGAATACCGCGAGCGTGCGCGCGATCGAAGCCTCGTCACCATGTGCGGCCGGATGGTTCCGTCGGCGCGACCGGATCGCCGCAGCCCGGTGGGCGACGGTATAGGTATCTCCTCTGGCTCCCACTGATATTTGGTCTTTGCTCTCGGTTGTTTTCCGGACTTACCGTGAAACAGTTCGACGAGACGCCGCCGCAAAAAACTCCGAATAGTTTGCGGCGAGCGCATATTCATTTATCCGTCGAGCGGACAACTGTGCGATCGAGAGGATCTGTGGCATGACCACAATCGAGAACGGGACGACGGCATTCGCGGGAAAGCGGGCCCTGGTGACGGGTGGTTCTCGCGGGATCGGGGCGGCCGTGGTGCGGCAATTGCTGGCCGCGGGGGCCGAGGTGCTCACGACGGCCAGGACGGCGACGAGCACGGTGCCGGAGAAGGCGAATTTCGTCGCGGCCGACGTACGGACGCAGGCGGGGGCCGACGCGCTCGCCGCGGCCGCGCGAGACGTGCTCGGCGGGGTGGACATTCTGGTGCACAACGCGGGTGGCGCGCGACCGCATCCGAGCGGTTCGAGCATTCCCGACCAGGAGTGGCAGGATGCGCTGAACCTGAACCTGCTGTCCGCCGTGCGGTTGGACGCGCTGCTCACACCGGGCATGCGGGATCGGAAGTCGGGCGCGATCGTGCACATCTCCTCAGCGGCGGTGCCCACTCCGGTGCCCCCGTTCCTGCACTACACCGCGGCGAAGGCGGCCCTGGAGAACTACAGCCGAGGGCTGTCCGCGGAGTTGGCCCCGTTCGGAATTCGGGTCAACGTCGTCTCGCCCGGCAGGACCGCGACCCCCGGCGGCGAGCAGACGCGCGAGGAGTGGGCACGCCTGGACACCGCACCCGGTCAGGGTGATGTGCCCGCCGTACCGCTGGGCCGCGACGGCCAACCCGGCGATATCGCCGAAGCGGTCCTGTTCCTGCTGTCCGACCGCGCGAGCTGGCTGACCGGCAGCAGCCTCGTCGTGGACGGCGGCGAATTCCACCGCTGACCCGGACGATATTCCGGCTCGAAAACCCGCACCCCACCGAATTTCCAAGAAAGAAACGCAGGAATCCCGACATGGGCAGATACAGCGATAAAAATGTAGTGATCACCGGCGGCGGCAGCGGTATGGGTTTCGCGATGGCGAAACTACTGGTGGACGAGGGCGCACGGGTGATGATCACCGGCCGCTCCCGAACCACGCTCGACGCCGCGCAGGAGCGACTCGGCGAGAATGCGGTGACCGTCCGCGGCGATGTCGCCACACTGTCCGACCTGGATATCCTCGCCGACCGCGCGAAGCACGAATTCGGCACGCTGCAGGCGCTTTTCGTCAATGCCGGAATCGCGCGCACCACACCGCTGGAGGAGACGACCGAGCAGGAATACGACGAACTGTTCGCGATCAACGTCAAGGGCGCGTTCTTCACCGTGCAGAAACTCGCCCCGCTGCTGAGCACGGGCGCGGGCATCGTCCTGACCACCTCGAACGCGAACGTCATGGGTATACCGGCGACCAGCGTCTACGCGGCGGGTAAGGCGGCCGTGCGCTCGATGGCCCGCACCCTCGCCGCGGATCTGCTCCCGCGCGGCATCCGCGTCAACGCGATCGGCCCCGGCCCGGTGGACACGGGAATTCTGGAGAATGGAATGAACCAGGAGGCCGCCGCGCGATTCAAGGCGCAGGTGATCGCCGCCAACCCCATGCGACGTTTCGGAACACCCGAGGAAATGGCCAGGGCGGCAGCATTTCTCGCCTTCGAGGCCACCTACGTCACCGGCACGGAACTCGTCGTGGACGGAGGGGCGACGCAACTCTGAAGCACGGTTCGCGGTTACTCCCGCGCACTCGACGCCGAGGTCAGCGCACGGTCGGGGACGGCTCTGCACCAGTCCTCGCGCAGCAGAAGTTCCAGCAACGCCTGTTCGGCCGGACCCGGATCGCGACGCACCGCGGCGACGACGGGCTGGGACACGAGCGGGTACACCGGCCGCGCGAGATGGCAGTATCCGTGCGGCACGGCCGATGCCGGGACGAGCGTCACGCCCATCCCGTGCGCTGCCCAGCGCACGGCGGTCGCCGCCTGGGACACCCGGGCGACCGTCATCGGGGCGAGATCGTTGTCCCGCAACGCATCTCGCAACACCCCGTCCAACGCACTGTCGCGATCGAACCGCACCCACGGCTCGCCCTCCAGCTCCCGCAGCTCGACCCGGTCCGCCGCGAGCAGCCGATGACCTTCACCCAGCACCACGACGAATTCCTCGTCACCGAGGTGATGGGCCAGTGCCGCACCCTCCTCGCAGGGCGCGGCAACCAGCACCAGATCCAGTACGCCGCGCCGGCCGAGCCGTTCCAGCTCGGCCGGATTCGGCTCCTCGAACACGGTCACCTCCAACCGGGGAAACCGGCTGCGCAAGGTCGCCAGCGCCCGTGGCAACTGCTGCGTCCCCAACCCCATCTGCACCGCGACCAGCAGTTCCCCCTCCAACTCGTCGGCAGCCGCGCGCGCCGTGGCCCGCGCCCGCCGCGACGCGCTCACCGCGACCTGCGCCTCCCGCAGGAACGCCCGCCCCACCACGGTCGGCACCAGGCCCGTCGGCGTGCGCGCGAACAACTGCACACCGAGTTCCCGCTCCAGCCCTCGAATCTGCTGGGACATCGAAGGTTGCGCGACGTGCAACAGCTCCGCCGCCGCGGTCACCGACCCCGCCTCCGCAACGGCCAAGGCGTATTCGTACTGACGAAGCGTCATCGGCCCGAACCCTTCAATCCACCCAGCTGTAATCGAGTAATCGTCGTTACAACTAGTCATACACCGCAGATCCGCACCGCATTCCTGGAGCGGACGCGGCATCGCCCTCGCAGTGGCGGGCCGTGCCGAGGGCGCGACGTCACGCCGTACCGCTGTGCTCTGGCCCTCCGACCTGAGCGACCAGCGAATTCACCTGCGTGTTCAACAACGTCAGGAGTGTCTGCAGCGCCTCGGGGTCGCCCTCGGGACGGATGCGACCCTGCATGACCGCGTCGGTGACGGTGAGACGCCCGCCCGCGATCGCGCCGACGGTGACGGCGTCCGATCGGAGCACCGCGGTGGCCGGGATTTCGCTCGAGCCGGTGGTGATCTCGGCGCGACCGTCGCTGATGTGCATGCGGGCGACGCTGTCGTCGATGTGGAATTCGTAGTCGACCGCGAGGTTCCGCAGGGCGTCGGGTTCCAGACTGTCGGCGACGAAGACCAGCGCCCATTCGGCTCGGAACTGTTCGGCGGCGGCGCCTTGCTCGCTCAGGAAGTAGCGCGCACCCCACAGCGCCAACGGCGCCAGGGCGCGGCCGAGTTCACGTCCGGTCGTGGTGAGTTCGTAGGCCACGGCATTCACCGGCGGGTCCAGCAGTCGACGACCGACCAGGCCGTCGGACTGGAGTTGTTTGACCCGAGCGGCGAGCAGACTCGTCCCGATGCCGCTCAGCGCCGCCTCCAGGTCGGAATACCGTTTCGGGCCCGACATCAGCTCCCGCACGATCAGCAGCGTCCACCGTTCGCCGACCACGTCGAGCGCGTGCGCCAGGCCGCAGTACTGGTCATAGGAACGTCGCGCCATGCGCCCGAGGTTACCAGCGGGAACATCACATTCTGCATCTGACTTCATAATCTTGTAGTTAACTTCTATTTCTTATGTTAGCGTCGAGTCATCGTTCCGGATCCGCACCGCACACGACCAGGAGCAGCACGATGACCAGCACCGATGCAGCACCCGACACCCGCACCGAAGCCGCCCTCCCACCCGAGGACGCGGACGGCGAGAAGGCGGAGTTCGTAGCGTTCTTCACCGAGGGAATGGCCAAGGGCAACCGCGAGGACTTCCTCGACCACTTCCTGCCCCGGGTCCTGCCCGACGCCCGACAGCGGCAGCCACTCGCCCGCAGCGGACGAGGTACGGCCGGATTCCGCCGTCTGTTCACCGCGGTCTTCGCGGCCGTGCCCGACCTGCGCGGAACAGTGCACCGCTGGGCGCCCACCGACGACGGCGTACTCATCGAATTCACCCTCGCGGGAACTCTCGGGCGTCGTCGGGTCGGCATCGATCTCATCGACCGATTCGTGCTGCGCGACGGCCGGATCGCCTCGGTCGACACCTATTTCGATCCGACCCCGCTCGCCCTGCCCGTACTCACGCACCCCGCCCGCGCGCTGCGACTGCTGCCGCGATTCTTCCCGTCCGGGAGCGAGCGCGCCGGCCTTCGCGATCCCGAACAACACGATGACGCACCTCGAGTCGACGCCCTCGATGCGCTTGCAACCGGTCGGGTGCTCCTGGGCATCGCAGCGCTGGCTGCCCCTCGGCGGTTCGCCCGGATCGTCGGCGTTGCTACCGCTCCCGAACTCACCTATCTGACAAGGATTTTCGGCGCCCGCGCGGTCGCGCTCGGCCTGGGGTATCTGACTGCCGCTCCGGCGGAACGCCGCCGCTGGCGACCGTTACTGCTGGCGGTGGACGCCAGCGACACCCTCACCGGCGTCACGCATCTGCTCCGCCGCGACGTCCCCGGGCGAGCCGCGATCAGCATGACCGCGCTCACCGGCACCTACGCGGCCGTCGACGCGATGAAACTGACCGCACGACGATGACCCGCCCGATCCCAGCGAGCCTGAGCCGATCGGAGAAGTTCGCCTTCGCCCGACGCTCGGCCCTCGCCCAGCTGCGGGAACTCCCCGGCAGCGTGCGAGCGGTCCTGCGACGCGGCGGCGACAACAGCGCCCTCGCCCTGCGCGCCGACCCACCCGACAGCGAACTCACCCGGCGCACACTCGAATCCGCGCAGGACGTCTACGACCCGGTGTTACTGCACCACTGCCTGCGCTGCTGGTACCTGGGAGATCTGTTCGCTCAATCGGAACACCGCAGCTACGACGCCGAACTGTTCTACATCGCCTGCCTGCTGCACGACATCGGCCTCACCGACCGATATCGCCCCACCGGCGACGACACTCCCTGCTTCGCGATCCACGGCGGTGACCTGGCACAACGCGAACTCCGCGGCTGGGGCGCCGACGACGAGTTCGCGCGGAGCGTGTCCGAGGCGATCGCCGGACACCTCGACATCACCGTGCCACCCGAGACCGGCATCGAAGCCCATCTCCTGCACGCCGCCGCCCGCCTGGACGTCGTCGGCGCCCGCCTCCCCGAAATCCCTCGCCACCTCATCCGGGAAATCCACATCCGCCACCCCCGAACCGAATTCGTCCCCACCTTCGCCCGCGCCCTGGCCCGGGAAGCCCGCGAGCGCCCCGACTCCCGAATCGCCGTCCTGTGGCGCACCGGAATGCGAATTCCCATGACACTCAATCCGATACGAACGATGACCTGAAGCGATCGACAACCGCAACCGGACGAGGCGAGCGGCCGCCCGAACGACGTCCGATCACGGTGTCGCCGAACGGTATCGAAATCGCCAGGTGGGCGACGATAACGGCGTGGTGGTCGCACCTGGAAGATCGTTCCGCGATATTCGCCAGTACTTTTCGCGGACGTGCGGTTGACTGGGCGGGTGATCGATTTCGACGTGGTTCACGTTTTCTGTGGCCCCGGCGGGCAGTTCGGGAACGAGCTGGGGGTGATCCGGGACGGGTCGGTGTTCCCGACCGATGCTGCGCGGCTGGAAGTGGCGCGAGAGCTGAGGTTCAGCGAGACGGTATTCGTCGATGACGCCGAGCGGGCCGTCATCGATATCTGGACGCCGTCGGTGCGGCTGCCGTTCGCGGGGCATCCGTGCGTCGGCACGGCCTGGTTGCTCGACGCGGCCGAACTCGTCACTCGCTCGGGGCGGGTCGGGGTGCGCCACGATGGTGAATTCACCTGGATCACAGCGCGTCCCGAGTGGGCGCCGATGCGCACGCTGCGCCGATACGATTCCGCGGCCACGGTGGACGCGCTCGAGGTACCGCCGCCGGGCGCGTGGATCTACGCGTGGGCCTGGCAGGACGAGGCCGCCGGGCGGGTCCGGGCGCGGGCCTTCCCGGGCCGCGGTGACGCCATCGCCGAGGACGAGGCGACCGGCGCGGCCGCGATCCAGCTCACCGCGGCGCTGGGGCGGTCGCTGACCATCACCCAGGGCCGCGGATCGCAGATCACGACCGATCCGCGGCCGGACGGCTGGATCCGGGTCGGCGGGCGGGTTTCGCAGCACGCCAGGCGATGACGGCCGCCGCACCCAGGATCAGCGCGGTGGCGATCGCCGCGACGTGCACGCCCGAGACGAAGGCGTGCTGCGCCGAGTCCAGCAGTAGCGCCGCGGCCCGATCCGGCAGCTGCTGTGCGACCTGCACTGCGCCACCGAGGGATTCGCCCGCGGTCGCCATCTGCGCCTCGGGTACCGGCGTCAGATCCAGGCCGTGCCGGAACACTGCCATCACCACACTGCCGAGCACGGCGACACCGAGCGCGACGCCTGCCTCGTAGGCGGTCTCCGAGACCGCCGCGGCGGCCCCGGCGCGTTCCGCGGGTGCGGAGCCGACCACCAGATCGGCCGAAATCGTCAGCGCCACACCCACACCCGCGCCGACCAGCAGGAAGCCGACAACGAAGGCCGGTACGCCCGATCCTGCGTCGAGCCACAGGAATACCGCCGCACCCACGGCCGCGAGCGCCAGCGCGCCGCCGAGCACCCGGCCCGGTTGCCACCAGCGGACCAGCCAGGCGCAGGCCAACGCCGTCACCATGCTCGCCGCCATACCGGGCAGCAGGAGCACACCGGCGTCCAGCGGCGAACGTCCCAGCACCAGCTGCAGATACTGCGAACCGAAGAACAGCACCCCGGCCAGCGCGAACACCGCCAGCAGATTGGTCAGCACGGCGGTGCGGAATCGGGGCCGCGCGAACAGCCGCAGATCGAGCATCGGATCGGCCAGACGACGCTGACGACGTACGAACAGCACACCCGCGACCACACCGACCAGCGCGATCAGCAGCGGGGTGACCGCGACGCCGTGTGCGGCGATCTCCTTGACCGCGTACACGATCGGGACCAGCGTCAGCATCGACAGTCCCGCGCTGAGCACGTCGAACCGGCCCGGCTTCGGATCCTTCGACTCGGGCAGCAACAGCGGGCCCAGCGCGATCAGTGCCGCCATCACCGGCAGGTTGACCAGGAATACCGAACCCCACCAGAAGTGCTGCAGCAGCCAGCCGCCCAGCAGCGGCCCGAGCGCCGCGCCGCCACCGGCCACGGCGCTCCACACCGCGATGGCGGTGGTGCGCTGACGCGGATCGGTGAACATGGCGCGGATCAGGCCCAGCGTCGCGGGCATGAGCGTCGCGCCCGCGACACCCTGCAGGGCTCGCGCGGCGATGAGCATGCCCGGATTCACCGACCAGGCGGCCAGTATCGAGGCCAGCCCGAATCCGGCCGCACCCAGCAGCAACAACTTGCGGCGGCCGATCCGGTCGCCGACCACACCCATGGTGACCAGCAGTCCGGCCAGGACGAACGAGTAGACGTCGATGATCCACAGCAGCTGCGGTGTGCTGGGCGCGAGGTGGGCGCTGATCGCCGGGACCGCGATGTCCAGCACGGTCGCGTCGACGGAGATGAGCAGCAGCGCGAGGGCCAGGACGCCGAGTCCGGCCCAGTCGCGGGCGGTTGCCCGGTGCGGGGCGCGAGACGCCGCGGTGCGCGCGTGCGCGGTCCGGGTGCTCGCGGTGGGGGTTTCCATGATTCCTTCCTTTATTGACCGTCCAGACGGTACAGTACCAGAGGTAACCGTCCGGACGGTACAGTGATTCCCGTGACAGCCACGCGCGACCGCATTCTCGACGCTCTCGAAAATCTGCTTATCGACCAGGGCATATCCCAGGTGACCCTGGAGAACGTCGCCGCGGCCGCGGGCGTCTCGAAGGGCGGGCTGCTCTACCACTTCAAGAACAAGGACGCCCTGCTGACCGGACTGGTCCACCGCCTCGGCGAACGCGCCGACGAACAGGTGAAACACGCTGTCGGCCAAGGCAGATCACTCGCCGAGTGGTATCTGCAGAACCCCGACTCCTCGAACGAATCCGATGCGCTGGAGCTGGCCCTGTACCGCTCGATGGTCGCCGCCATGCGCACCGTCGACGCCCACGACCAGCGCGACGACCAGGTGCAACAGGCCCTGACCGCGGTGATGGACGCCTGGAAATCCGGCCTCGACGCCGAATTCGAGGACCCGGTCCACGCGGAGATCGTCCGCCTCGTCGGCGACGGGGTGTACCTGCGCGCTCTGCTGGGTCTGCCGCCGATCGATCCGGATCGTTATCGCGAGGTCGTCACGCGATTGCTGAATTCGCAGCCGTCCGGCCGGTGATCCGGCGGGTTGCCCGGGGTTGGTTCAGGGGCGGCGAACTTGTGGAGAGGGTGCGGTTGCGGGGCTGAAAGGGGTGCGGATTCGTGCAGAGAGTGCGGGTACGGCGGAAGGGTTTTCCGGTGGCGAATGACGGTTAGACTCGGGCGCGTGTTTCCCGGAACTACCGCCGATCACACCGGTCCGCCCTCGCGTCGGACCGGGTCGAGTGCGGTGTCGGCGGCGCCGGTGTCGGGGCTCGACGGGCCCGAATCGATTCCGGTGCGGCCGCTGTCGTTTCGGGAATTGGTGGATCTGCCGTTCGCCGTGATCCAGGCGGATGTGCGCAAGCTGATCGTCTTCGTCGTCGCCGGGCTGGTGCTGGCCGAGGATCTGGTCATCGCGATCACCTCCGGATGCTCCATCCTGACCGACGGGTCCGATAGCGGAACCGCCTGGTCGGCAATCCTTTCCACGGCCGTCACCGCCTGGCTGCTGCGGCTGTTCCTGCGCGGTGTCACGGTGCCGATCGGGGTGGCGCGGGCCCGGGACAGTGCGCTGACCTGGCGGGCGGCACTACGAGCGTTCGGCGGTAAACTCGGTCCGCTGCTGCTGGATCGGCTGCTGCACACGGCGACCAGCGTGGTGGTTCCGGCCGCGTGGATCCTCGTGGCGCTGTGGGAACTCGGTTCGCTGCTGCACAATGACGCGCTGTTCTCCCTGGCTGTGATCGTGGGCGTCGTCGTGGCACTGGCAGCCGTGCCGACGGCGAGCTGGCTGCGGGCGCGGCGGATGTGCGTCGTCCCGGTGCTGTTCGCGGAGACCACGTCGTATGGTGGGGCCGTGGGGAGGGCGAAAATCCTTGCCGCCGGGGCAGAATGGCGGCTGGCCGGCCTCTGGCTGGCGCTGCGCGGTCTGCTGCTGGTGGTGGCCGTGCCGCTGCTCGGGCTGCCGCTGTTCGTGTCGGACTTCTCCGGCACCCACCGCTGGGCGGTGATCGTGCTGTCCACCGCGAGCGTTCTGCTGATCGCGGCCTTCGCCGAGGTGGTCGATTCGGCGACGAGCGTGGTGGTCGACATCGATCGCCGCTGCCGCCGCGAGGCCTGGGATGTGCGGATTCCCCGTCCGGCACACCGTAATACGGAGACGGTTCGGTGACCCGCGGCGATCTGCCTCCCGTACCGCCGCCCGAACCCGTTCCCGGACAACCGGATCCCGGCGCGGTTCCGCCACCGCCGCATCTCGGCCCGGCGGGCGCGCATCGCGGTGCCGCCGAGCAAGCCGCCCTGCACAGCGATTTCAGCACGGCCCTGCGTGAGCGTTTCCGCGCGGTGGTCCGCGGTCTGGAGGAGGGCGGCGTACTCGAGGTCCAGCGTTCGCGCACCGCCCGGGAGACCGCCGCGAATGCCGCCGCCACCGCCCAGGCGACCGAACTTCCCGATGCGGCACACGATTTCGACGAGGTCGTCTACGGCGGCCGCCCAGCCACCGAGGCCGAATATCGCCGCCTGGAACAGGCCGACCGATACTCGCTCGCACCACCACCTCCGGACGAACCGGTCGAGACCCCCACGCGCGAACGTCGCTCGCGGCAATGGCGCATACCGCCGCTGCCCGAACTGCTGCGCAACCCCAAGTTCTGGGCGGCGGTGCTGGGCGTCCTGGTGCTGGCGCTGATCGTCTACGTTCTGTTGCACCTGTCCGGCGCACCGAAGGCTCCCCCGACACCGCCACCGCCGCAGCACAATCCGTTTCCGAACGAACCGCCGCCCCCGCCGCCGACGCCGAGCCCGAACGACGCGGGCAGCGACTCGATCTTCGACCGGCTGCCGCACTGGCTCGCATACGGCGGGCTGCAGTGGCTGATCTGCGCGGCGATCGTGGTGTGGTGGCGGGCCCGCCGACGCGGCGCACTGGTCGGCGAACCACGCCCGGTCCAGGTCGCGGCGAACGAACTGCTCGCCGGTCAGGCCGCGCTGTACCGCAGAGCCACCGATCGTGATCACACCGCGGCCAAACTGCGCGCGGCCACGATGCGCCGGATCCGCCCGATCCTGGGCCTGACCGCCGACGCACCACCGGATCGAGTGATCGCGGCCCTCGGCACTCGCACCCGTACGGACCCGAACCTGCTGGGCGCGGTGCTGTTCGGGCCGGTGGCCGATGACGCCACCCTGGAAATGATTGCCGCACAACTGGACCGAATCGAGTCGGAGATCGCATGACAAAGGCCGAGACCAATCACGCCCCGACCGCGCAGGATGCCCTGCGTGCCTTCGGCGCGTTGCGCACCGAGATCGGCAAGGCCGTGGTCGGCAACGACCAGGCCGTCATGTTCCTGGTGCTGGCTCTGCTGTGCCGCGGACACGTCCTGCTGGAAGGTGTTCCGGGAGTGGCGAAGACGCTGCTGGTTCGGGCATTGGCGATGGGCTTGGATCTCGAACACTCCCGCGTCCAGTTCACGCCCGACCTGATGCCCGGCGACGTGACCGGATCGCAGATCTACGATCCGCACTCGGCCGAGTTCACCTTCCGTCGCGGGCCGGTGTTCACCAATCTGCTCTTGGCCGACGAGATCAACCGCACCCCGCCGAAAACCCAGTCGGCCCTGCTGGAATCGATGGAGGAGCGGCAGGTCTCCGTCGCGGGGACACCGCAGCCGCTGCCCGATCCGTTCGTGGTGATCGCCACCCAGAACCCGATCGAGCAGGAGGGCACCTATCCGCTGCCGGAGGCGCAGCTGGACCGGTTCCTGTTCAAGGTCGACATCCGGCTGCCCGAGCGGGAGGACGAATTCCGCATCCTGCAACGTCATGCGGCCGGATTCGATCCCCGCGATCTGACCGCGGCCGGACTACAGCCGGTGGCCGGACCGGCGCACATCACCGCGGCGCGGGCCGCGGTCGCACAGGTGACGGTGAGTCCCGAGGTGCTCGCATACATCGTCGACCTGTGCCGCGCGACCCGCACCTCCCCCGCGGTGCAGCACGGCGCCTCGACCCGCGGTGCGACCGCACTGCTGGCCGCCTCACGCGCGCTGGCCTGGCTGAACGGACGCGGCTTCGTCACCCCGGACGACGTGAAACTCGTCGCGATAGTGGCGCTGCGGCACCGGCTGCAGTTGCGGCCGGAGGCGGAGCTGGACGGGGTGACGGCCGAGGCCGTGATGTCCTCGCTGCTGCTGTCGGTCCCGGTTCCGGTGTAGCGCAATGGTTGTCACCGGCCGATCGGCCATGATCGCGGCGGTCGCCGCGGTGATCGTCATGGTCGTCCTGCCCTCGTGGGTGGGCGTCGTCGCGATGACCGCGCTGCTGGCCGTGTTGATCGTGATCGACGCGAGCGCCTCGGCCCGGGGCTCGGACCTGGAACTCCTCCGCGCGGATCTGACCACCGTGCGGGTCGGCCGCGAGGCCGCGGTGGAACTCACGGTGACCAACCGCGGCCGCCGCACGGTGCGCGCCATGTTGTGGGACGACTGGCCGGACAGCGTCCGCGCCGATCGCCGCACCCATCGGCTGAACCTCGGGCCGAACACCCGGACCAGACTCGTCACCGCCATGACTCCCACCGGCCGCGGTGACCGGGCGGCCGGACCGGTCACCATTCGCCTGCTGGGCCCGCTGGGCCTGGCCGGACGGCAGATCCGCAAGCAGGCGCCCGCGCGGGTGCGCGCACTGCCGCCGTTCCACAGCGAACGCATCCTGGCTTCGAAGGTCCGGCAGCTGCAGCAGCTCGAGGGCCGCAATGTGGTGAACATCCGCGGCCATGGCGCCGAATTCGATTCCTTCCGTGAGTATGTCGCCGGTGACGACGTGCGGGCGATCGATTGGCGCGCCACCGCGCGCGCGAGTGACGTCCTGGTGCGCACCTGGCGTCCGGAACGCAATCGGCACGTGCTGGTACTGCTCGATACCGGCCGATACAGCGCCGGACTGGTCGGCGGCGGCGCCTCCGGCAGTGCCGAGGCCACCCGGTTGGAAACGAGTATCGAGGCCGCACTCCTGCTGAGCGGACTGGCCGCCTCGGCCGGCGACACCGTGGCCCTGCTCGCCTACGACCGCCAGGTCCGGGCCGAGGTGCGCACCGGCAGCGGCCAGGGCCTGCAACCCAAAATGATGCACGCGCTGGCCGGCATCGTGCCCGCCCTGGTCGATACCGATACCGAAGGGATGGTCCGCGCCGCGGTGCAACGTACCCGCCGCCGCAGCCTGGTCGTCTGGTTCACCGGCCTCGACGGCGCGATGGTCGAGGAGAACCTCCTGCCGGTCCTGCCGGTACTGGCCCGGCGTCACCGAGTCCTGCTCGTCTCGGTCACCGACCCCGATATCGCCAGCGCGGCCACGCACCGCGCCACCACCCCCGAGATCTACACCGCGGCCGCCGCCGAGAACCTGCTGGCCGAACGCGCCCTGGTCCAGGAATCCCTGCGCCGCAAGGGCATCGACGTCGTCGCCACCTCCCCGGACCGTCTCCCCGAGGCACTCGCCGACGAATACCTGGAACTGAAGAAATCCGGCGCCATGTAGCCGACCGGACAGCGGACTGTACGGAACTCGTCTCACCCGATGCGTCCCGCGTCGCGCTCGGCTCGCCATCGCGGGGAGTCGACGAAGAAGGTGTCGTAGGTTTCCTGGCTGTCGAGCAGGTCCTGAACAGTGGCCTCACCTCGCTCGATCCGGGCCAGCAGACGGAAGTATTCGAAACGCTCCACACCGGGGGTCAGGGTGATGAGCAGGCGGGTCGAGGCGCCCGGCGCCGCACCGAAGGCGTGTGGCATGTGCTTCGGTACGACCAGCGCACCGCCTGCCGCGACGGTGGTGATGGTGTCGTCGAGCAGTACCTGCAACTCGCCCGCGATGACGTAGAACAGCTCGTGCGAGCGGGTGTGGTAGTGCGGGTGCGCACCGTCGGCGCCGTCGTCCAGACGTACCTCGTGCAGGCTGATCGCCGAATCGGTGGCACTCGCGTCGATCAGCAGCCGCACCTCGGTCGGGGCCGCACCGATCACCTCGGCGTCATCGGCCTGTGCGAGAACGGGATTCGAAAGGTTCACGGTCATGATCGCTCCAGTAGTTCGACAACTGATAGTTCGATGTCTAACTATATGCAGACGAACTACACTCTGTCGAGTGCGGAATACCGAACCACCGGACCGGGTGGATGCGATCGTCGACCAGTGGCATCGGGAACGTCCCGATCTCGACGCCGAAGTCATGGGTGTGGTCGGACGCCTGAGCCGGGTCGTGCAGTTGGGCAGCGGTCGAGTCGAGGCGACGCACCGCAGACATGGTTTGCAGCGCGGCGAATTCGATGTGCTGGCGGCGCTGCGTCGTTCCGGCGAACCGTTCGAGGTGACCCCCTCGGCACTGGCCGACACTCTCATGCTCTCGCGCGCGGGCATGACCAGCCGGGTCGATCGGCTCGAGCGGGCGGGATTCGTGCAACGGGTGGCCGATCCGGCCGACCGGCGCAGCCTGCGGGTGGCCCTGACCCCCACCGGACTCGCATTGATCGATACCGTCGTCGCCGATCACATCGCCACCGAACAGCAGCTCATCACCCCGCTGACGACACGCGAACGTGCCGAACTCGATCACCTGCTACGCAAGCTCCTGATGAGTCTGGAAGACCCCGGGCCGCCGGCAACCAGCTGACTTCGGCAGCACAGCGTCCGCCGGACGGCCCCGCCGAACACGACACCACCCGCCCCGTAAGGAACGGATGTCAGGTTCTGACCCCACTCGGCGATGAGCAGCACAATCGACATCCGCATCTGCCTGTCGCCGCGGGAGAAGGTGTGGCGCGGTGTGTGTCTCGTCCGTAGCTACCCGTCGAATGGACGTGGGTGACGCGGTTCAGGCCGGGCGGTGCCAGGTGGTGTCGACCGGGCCCGGGGGCGGGGTGAGCGATGACGCGCCGACGAGAAGTGGTGTGGTCGTGCGGGCCCGGGGGCGGGTGAGGGTGCGGCGTTGACGTTCGGAGATGAGTGCGCCGAGGATCTGCAGGGGTGGGTAGGCGCTGGGGGCGGGGACGCGTAGCCGGGTGCAGACCGCGTCGACCAGGGTGACGCCCAGGGTGTGTTGTACCTCGGGGGTGAGGGTCGGGTAGCGGGTCAGGTACTGGCGGATGGGCAGGGCCAGGTCCTCGGTGAGGCCGGACAGGTCCAGGTGCTGTGCCCAGCCCTGCAACCAGGGCGGCGCGACGGCCAAGGCGGGCAGCGGGATTCGGGCGCGATCGTGGACGACGACGGTCCCGGCGAGCACGTCGCCGACGCGCCGGCCCCGCGGTGAGCACAGCGAGGTGAGCACCGCGACGACGCCGAAACCGCCCAGACTCCAGAAGTCGACGATGACCCAGGTCAGACCGCGGGTGAGCGCGTGCCGGAAATCGATCGGCCCGCCGTCCCCGCGCACCACCCGCAGCCCCAGCACGATCTTGCCGATGGTGCGGCCGCGCAGCAGGGTCTCGCAGGTGACCGGATATCCGACCAGGATCGCGACGAACACGACCAGCGCCACGGTCTGCAACCAGGCGGTGTCCGGCTCGAGATTCGACAGCACCGCGAAGATCAGCACGACCAGCAGCGCGCCCAGCACGGCCTGCAGCAGCAGATCGATCAGCATCGCCGCGGCCCGCGTGGGGATGCGCGCGATGGGCAGGTCGAGGGCGACGGCCTCGCCGGTGGTGAATACGGCCATGATGCTCGACAGCCTAATCGTGTTGCGCGGCTCGCCTCGTCCCGGTCGGGAACGGATTGTCGGTGCGACAGGCTAGCCTCGTATCCGATCAGCGGCCGGAATCGGCGGGTACGGGAGGCATCCGATGGACGTGGACGCATATGCGTATACCAACCGGCCTGCCTGGGATCGGCTGGACCAGCTGACCCGGCAGCGCCGCCTGTCCGGCGCAGAGGCCGATGAGCTGATGACGCTGTACCGCCGCACCTCCCAGCAGTTGTCCCGATTGCAGTCGCATTCCCCGGATCCGGAGTTGATCGGCGGCCTCAGCGCCTTGCTGACCAGGGCGCGCGGTCGGGTGCTCGGCACGCGGGTCGAGGCATGGCGCGCGGTCGGACGGTTCTTCACGCACACCTTCCCCGCGGCGCTGTATCGCGTGTGGCCGTGGTGGCTCGGCGTGGCAGCGGTCTTCCTGGCCGTCACCGCCGGGTTGGGCACCTGGGTGTCCGGATCCGGTTCGGCCCGAAGGATTCTGGGCCTGGCCAACGACAATCACGATCTGACCGGACCGGGCGGTGAGTTCGAGACCTACTACTCCGAGCATCCGCACGAGGCGTTCGCCGCACAGGTGTGGACCCACAACGCGTGGGTTTCCGCGGTCGCCCTGTTCACCGGGCTGCTGATTCTGCCGGCGGTGTACGCGCTGTTCATGAATGCGCTGAATCTGGGCATCTCGGCGGGCCTGATGGCCGATGCGGGACGGCTGGACGCCTTCTTCGGGTTCATCCTCCCGCACGGAATGCTGGAACTGACAGCGGTTTTCGTGGCCGGCGGCACGGGCCTGAAATTGGGCTGGACGCTGATCGACCCGGGCCGATTCTCTCGCGCACAGGCGCTGGCCCGGCAGGGCCGGGCCTCGGCGACGGTGGCGCTGGGTCTGGTGGGCGTGTTGGCGGTGTCGGGCACGATCGAGGGCTTCATCACCCCGAGCGGCTGGCCCGCCCCGGTGCGAATCGGTATCGGCGTGGTGGCCGAGCTGGCCTTCCTGACCTATGTGTTCGGCGTGGGACGCCGTGCGGTGCAGGAGTCGGCAGTTATCAGCGGGCGCACAGCCGGTTAACAAGAGGTGATCCGCGGGTCCGAGAGGGACGATCCAGGCGGGAAATTTGAGAGCCACTGGCCGCAGCGAGTCCAGCTCAGCTGCGGCCAGCGTTACCGTCAACTCTACACAATCGTTATGCCCACGCAACCTCCCTCATGCGGGTCCGGCGTATATGCCAACACCCGAAAATCGCATGTCGGACAGGGTGTCCGACACCTTCGGCAAACGCATAGCGTCGCCATCAATGCACTTGACAGGGCCTGCCGATCCGGCCTCCGCCCGAACTCTCCCTTTCCTCCGGATCGAAGAGACGGATTAACCCGTTCAGTCTCGAGGTAAGGTTTGCCAATTCTGTTCACTTGATGTCCACATACCTTAAAAATGGCCGTTCACCTGCATATTTGTCACATCAACGGACAGCGACAAAAGGGTAGCCATCCAGTAAACAAACTTGAAGTTTGTTACCCTCGGCGCGTTCCGGAAAGCCGTCCAGCAGTAACAGGCAATCGGCGCATATGCACCCGATTATTCGCCGCCAGACACTGATCTACGAACGTTTCAGATCAGCCCGCTATCACCCCGAAGAGTCGGCGCGACCCCGATAAGGCGGACCTGAGTGCGGCGAAGATCACACCCTCTGATCTCGGCAGATGGCGAGTGACAGTGACTCAGCGCATTACCCGATGCGCACGATCCCGCTCAGCGTGCCCTGCAACACCCGGCGATCCCGGGTGATCAACGGCGCGGTCTGCAATGGATCCTCCGCGATCGTGCCGGGCAGCGGGCTGTGCGCGGCGATCGCACCGGTTTCGGCGTTCACGGCGGTGAATTCGAAGCCGTCCACCGCGGTGGCGGCCGCGGGACCGATCCGATTCACCGTGTAGATCAGGCCGTCGCGGGCGGACAGCATCGGCACGGCCGAACTGCGAACCTTGTTGTCCCAGACCGTGTGACAACCGGACGCCCCGACATCCACGCGAGTCATCCCGCCGGTGAACGGCGCGGTCGGCGGCACCGCCGGACCGGCGCCCTGCGGCAGCGCCGGATACGGATAGCCGTAGGTACTCGCCACCACGACCGTGCGGCCCAGCCCGATCGGAGCGTTCTCACTACCCGGCCCGCCGTATGTCAGGACCGGCTGCGAGCACATCGACTGCCCTGTCCCGGAACGGAATATCAGCAGATGGGCCGCACCGGCCGCATTGTCGACGATGGCCACGTAGTCCGCACCGCTGTCCGGACCGAAGTACACCGGCGTCGATCCGGTGCCCCAGCTGAGCTGCCCCGGCTTGCGGCCGGGGCCGCGATCGTAAGCCTTGCGCCACAGCACTTCCGGACGCCCGGACGCACCGGACCGCAGTTCGTACAGCGCATGCGTTGTCGCCACCGCGATGCGGCCGTTCGGGGTCGCGGAGATGCTGTTCTCCACCATCTCCCCGCCGCCCAGCGAGATCGCCGCCGCCCGTCCGGACGGATCCACCCGCCCGGCCACCGCATGTTCGGTCGCGAACCAGACCGCCCCGGACGGATCCGGAACCAGCCCGACCACGCTGTCCCCGGCGGACACCACCCCGGACAGATCGACCGACGAGGCCACCTGCAGCGACCACCGTCCGGCCGCATCCCGCGCATGCGCGATCCGCAGCAGCCGCCGCTGCCCGTCCACGACCACCAGCCGATTCGCATTGTCCAGATAGGCGTACACCCCGCCGAGCAGACCGCCCTTCGCCAGAGGCAGTGTGGCCGAGGCAGTTCCGAGCGAACCGGTCATATCGGGATCGATCAGCTCGACCGTCGGAGTCCGCCCCGCCATGGTGGTGCACAACGCCACCACCATCCCGTCCGATCCCTGCAGGAGGGTCGGGCAGGCCGCGGCGAGCGGATAGATCGTCGTGTGCACCGCACGCGCTCCGGGCCCGGCCAGCGGAGTGGCATCGGAGGACCCGGCATCGGCATGCATCGTCGAGCTTCCCTGGGGCCCCAGCGCGGGACTCGGCGCGGCGAACGGACCCCAGAACGCCGCGGCCTGCGCGGGCGTCCCGGCCACGAGCACCCCGGCCGCACACATCGCGGTGACCGCCGTGCGCAGCCGTGCCGTGCTACGCCGACGAGTTCGTTTCATGGCTGCCACCTGACTGTTTCGCATTCCCGACCGGCCGCGGCACGATCATCCACGACCGACGAAGCGTACCGAGAGGACCTAGCTGGTCAAATGATCAGTTCCGGTCGGCGGGCGGGTCTGACCGTCAGTTCTGCTGTGCGTACAGCGCGGTGTCGAGGTCGCCGGGACGGTATCGCGGCTCCCCGGAGACGAAGTAGTTCATCGGCGCCGAAATTCGCACCGCCTGCGTCGGTGGGCTCACCCGGTGCGGACACCGGCGAGCATCGAAAACAAGCAGAGTTCCGGCACGAGGCGGAATACTGAAGAGGTTGTCGTCGGATAGGCGTAATTCCAGGCTTCCGCCTTCGCCATCCGGGTGGGAGCTCAGAAACAGCAGACCCGTCACCGGATTGGAATCGATATGCCACTCGTATCCTTGCCCGCCTGGATCCAGCACGTTGATGTTCACAGCGGAAGTAACGGAACTGTCCGTTTCCAGATTCAGACCGCTGACCCGCTCGGCTATCCGACGAAAGCTGGTTCTGTACAGTTCGTGCATCCAGGGCAGATACTCGGCGATATTGCCGCCCGTGAGCAGCCGGTAACCGATCACGGTCCCCACCGGCTCGAGACTGGTACTGGTGCCACCGTGTAGTTCCGCCGGCCGCGCTCTGTCTCGGCACACCCGATCGACCTGCGCACGCCAATCCGCGGGCAGCAGGTCCAGTACATCGATCAGGCCGAAGAACGGCAGGGTCATTTCATCCTCGTCCGGTTATCACAACGTCGATGGTGTGTCCGAACAAACTACTGTTGGACAATACTGCATTGGCCTTCATGAACAGCCTCGACTCCACCAGGCCGGCGAAGGGACCGAGCGAGACCACGTTCGCAGTCAGACCGAGAGCGCGGCACGTTTCGATCAGCTCACGGGTGGAGTACCGCCTCGCCGGAACCGTGCCCGATTTCATCCCTCTGCTCGAATAGTCGATGACCCGGCCGAAGCCGGTGCTGCCGAGGGACCCGATCGACATCCTGTTCAGGAACGACAGATAAATTCCGCCGGACGGTTTGATCCACCCGCCGACCCGCTCCAGAAGGTCCGGCAGGGGCAGGTCGATGTACGACGCCGAGGTGAATATCGCGATGACGAGGTCCAGATCGGCGAAACGACCGGCGGCCAGCCATTCCGCAGGCTGGTTGATCAGGTGTACGTCGGTGTCGAATTTCTTCCGGAACACTTCCAGCATCCCGGCGGATGCGTCCACGCCGGTGTAATTCACGTGCGGCCGCAGCTCGGTGAGCAGGTGGTAGCCCAGGCCGGTACCGCAGCCCAGATCGAGCACCCGCGGATCGCGGTGATCCGGCAGCAGCCTGGACAAACGCGCCGCGACGATGGCGTTCTCGCCGGCAGACCATTCGGTCGAGTAGTGCCGATCGTAAACCGGAGCGACCGTGTCCCAATAGCGCGTCTGACGCTTCAGCCACTCGGTCGGCAGATCCGCTCCCGCAGCAGGGCGATAGGCCCGATCACCGGGTCGGTAATCGACACCGTCCAGCCCCGTCACAGTTTCTCCACTCCCGATACCCTGTTCTCTCGGTTGACGCCCGGGTCATACGATTCGGTTACGATTTCGACGCACTGTGACCTGCGAGAAACTCCGTCGATCGGACATCATCACAACACCGACTCTGCCACCCACCGGAATCCTCGGACTTTCGAAACTACCCTCCAGAACTCTCGGATTCCGACGACTGGAGACGCCGCAATTCACGATCCGCCAATTTCTGACGTTCGGAATCGAAAACGAAGAAAGTCTGGAAGGGCGACGCCGGGGATTCTATATACCCGATTCTGCCGTCGTTTCCTATGTATGGCGCCAGATACTGATACAGAATAGGACTCTGCTGACGAAAACTCGTCACATCGAGCTCGTACAGTCCGAAGCTCACGAATATCTCGTCATCGGCGACGGTGAACGTGCAGCGCTTCAAATCCGCCGCCCGTAGATTCTGCCGCCCGCGCAGATTGTGCCGCCGCAGTAGTGCCCGATACCGCTCGATGATCGAATCCGTATCCCGCATACTCGGCGACAGGACATAGTGATATGTGCGTTTCTTCGCGATGTTCTCGGCGACGATCGCAATCGTATTGCTCGCCGTCACACCCCGTTCGATATTACTGTTGACCTCGACGATGTCGTCAGCGAGATCCACCGCGACGATCGTACTGGCCACGCTGTAACGCTCGAGCTCGAGAATCTGCTCCCGATCGAGCATGCCCTGAAGGGTCGAGGGCCGTTTCGCGGCCACCTGCGCCGCCGCGTCGATCTGCTCGGCCATCGTTTCGGACAGAATTGTGCTGATCTTCGTGACGAAGGCCGATTGCGCCGCGATATCCGCTCGAAGCGAATCCACTCCGACCTCGACATAACGGGCGAACGGGCCATATTCGAGCTCACCGCTGGGCCCGGCCACGACGTCCTCGCCGAACATCAGATAATCGAGCGACACTTTGAAAAGATCGGCCAGCGCCACCAGCTTCTCGACGCTGGGCGTCGTCTGGCCGTTGATGTACTGCGACAGTGCGGCAGTGGTGATCCCCAGGTCGGCGCAGACCTGTTTCCGGTTGCCTCGGTACTCACCGTCGTCGACGAGATGCTTGAGCGTTGCCGCCAGCTTCACCTCGCGCATGGACGCCTCTCCAACTCTCCCCGAACGACCGGACGTACGCGAACGCAAACTACCACCGATCAAGCCGCACTGTACAGCTGAACACGAACTCTGGCGAAACTTCTATCAACACTTGATTGCATCTGGATCTGAGCGGGTATTACGTAGCCGAGGGTAGGCCTCGGATCAAGTGGGACTAATCAAGTAGGACTTTTCCAAAAGGTATTGTTCCAGTTGCCCGACTTGACACCGTAAGCAGCAAGCCTCACCCTCGGGATTGTCAGGGCCTGGCGCATGAAAGGCCCCCTGATGCAGGAGAGGTGCCTCCCATGTTCGATGCATTCTCTGGTCGCCTCGAGGCTCATGAGCTGGAGACCTTCCTGGCAACCGGCACACCGCCGACCGGCGCGCTACCGAACCTGACCAGGATTCAGCAGTCAGGCAGCCGACTCCGGCACAATTTGTCCGGCGCTCACCCGCACCAGTGGCAGGACGCCGAGCAACAGCGGATCGTGCAACGTCTGTCGGACACATTCACGCTCAGTGAATTGGGCTCCCAGCAGGATATCGAGGCCGATTTCCAGCACACCTTCTTCACCGTGTCCGGCCAGCATTCGATGACGACGAGCCCGCACAGGTTACTCACCGGTGCCGCATCCCTGTCCATTGATCTGGTGGCCACCTACCTGGCAAAAAGGGGTATGTCGGCGGGATTGATCCGGCCGTGTATCGACGCCCAGGCGGCGATCCTGCGTAGCCGAGGGGTGCGGCTGATCGCGGTCGACGAGACGATGCTCTCCGGCCACCGATTCGGCGACACCCTGCGGAATCTGCTCGAGCGCGGCGACCGCCCGGACGCACTTTTTCTCACCCTGCCGAACAACCCCACCGGATTCACCCTGTCCCGCAGCGACTTCGAACTTCTCGCTCGCGCCTGTAAGACCGCGGGCACACTGCTGATCATCGACTGGGCGTTCCGGTTCTACGAAACCTACGACGCCTGGGACCAATACGCCATCCTGCATCGCACCGGCGTGGACTACCTGTGCATCGAGGACACCGGCAAGACCTGGCCGACCCTCGGGCTGAAATGCAGTGCACTGGTCACCAGCCCCCACCTGTTCCCGGACATGCGGGAACTGCACAACAACATCATGCTCGAGGTCAGCCCGTTCGTGCTGCGGCTGCTCACCGCCTACCTACGGGATTCGCATGAACGCGGCCTGGACACCACCGTTCGAGAGCTCATCCGTATCAATCGCGGCGAGCTGCAACAGGCCCTGTGCGGATCCGTCCTCGCCCCGGCCGCGACCGACCGTGCGGTCAGCGTCGAATGGGTCCGCATCTGCTGCGCCGACCTGAGCGCGCTGGACCTGGTCGCCATGGCCGAAGAGATCGGCATCGCCATCCTGCCGGGCAACCATTTCTACTGGGACGACCACCACGCCGGTTCCAGCTATGTGCGCTTCGCACTCGCCCGCGATTGCGCCGACTTCGCGCTGGCCTGTCGGCTACTGCGCCGGCTGATCGACCACACACCCCAGCTTCGAATGGCAGGTGCGGCATGAGAATCATCTACCTCGACCAAGCAACATTCCTGCCGCCGGAGTGGCATGAACGGTTCGCCGGACTCGGCGACTTCCAGGCCTTCGACGACCACCCCGATCCGGACACGGCCGTGCGCCGGTTGTGCGACGCCGATCTGGCCATCGTCGAGTCGACGCCGCTGCCGGGCGAACTACTGCGGCGGGTCACCCGTCTGCGGTATCTGACGGTGGCCACCAACGGATTTCACGGTGTCGACCTGGACGCGGCCACAGCCGCCGGAATCACGGTCGCGCACTGTCCCGAGCACTCTCGTCAGGCGGTCGCCGAATACGTGTACGCCGTATTGCTCGAATCCTCCCGCGGCCTGATTGCGGCCGACCGGGCCGCGCGCGGCGGAGTTCGCGAGTCGTCCCGGCCGTTCCCGAAGCTGGAGTTGCGCGGTCGGACCATGGGACTGTTGGGCGCCGGCCGGATCGCCGGGCAGGTTGCGCGGATCGCCGCGGGATTCGAGATGAGCGTCATCGGCACCAACCGGACCGGCGCTCCGGTCGACGGTCTCACGGTGGTACCGCTGGAGGAACTGCTGCGGCGCGCCGACGTGCTGTCCGTGCACCTACCGCTCGACGCCACCACCCGCGGCATCCTGAACGCACAACGACTCGCCCTGCTGCGGGAATCCACCGTCCTGATCAACACGAGCCGCGGCGAACTGATCGACCAGACCGCGCTCGCACGGATGCTGAGCACGGGACGACTGGCGGGCGCGTGCCTCGACCACATCGGCGCCGACGCCGCCGACACGCTCCGCGCGCTCGACAACGTCGTCCTCACGCCCGGCACCGCGTGGCACACCGACACCGCTCGAACGGCCAATCTCCACGAGATCTACGACAACCTGGCCGGTTTCCTCGCGGGCCGGCCTCGCAATGTGGTCGCCGACGCCGGTAGTCCGCACACCACATACATTCCGGGTGTCGTTGAGTAGCAAGGGGTTTGCCGCAGCCCGGATCGTCCGACTCGCCACGATGGCTGTCCCCCATGGGTTATCGTTGATCCAGCTCGGTCGGGATCCGAATTACCTTCGGAACGAGCGTTTTTCAGGGGGTGTCGGGGATGCGGCAGGAAGTACGAGCAGCGCCCGTATGTTCTTACACCGAGTGGGATCCCCTCGAAGAGGTGGTGCTCGGCATCATGGACGACGCCAGCTTTCCACCCTGGCACACCGCACTGCCGCCGGTGCTGCCCGCCGATCAACTCGACACGTTCCGGGTTCGCGCGGGTAATCCGTTTCCCCGTGAGTTGGTGGACGCGGCGACCGCGGAACTGGCCGAATTCGCGCGCATCCTCGAAGGCGAAGGCGTGATCGTGCGTCGCCCGGAACCGATCCCGCAGCGAGTCGACTATTCCACGCATGCGTGGTCGAGCACCGGGATGTACGCCGCGATGCCGCGGGACACGCTGCTGGTGATCGGCGAGGAGATCATCGAGTGCCCGATGGCCTGGCGCGCACGCTATTACGAATGCCTGGCCTATCGACCGCTGCTGAAGGAATACTTCCGGGCCGGAGCGCGATGGAGCGCGGGTCCGAAACCCGAACTGCTCGACGACCAGTACGACCAGAACTGGGCCGAAGCCGGTGCCGCCGACGCCGCACCGCGTCTGGTAGTCACCGAATTCGAACCGACCTTCGACGGCGCCGACTTCCTGCGCTGCGGGCGGGACATCATCGCGCAGCGCAGCAATGTCACCAACGCCTTCGGCATCGAGTGGCTGCAACGCCATCTCGGCGACGAATTCCGCATCCACGTCTTCGAATTCGACGATCCGCACCCGATGCACATCGATGCCACCCTGATGCCGCTCGCACCCGGAAAACTGCTGATCAACCCCAGTCGCGTCCGCGAGATACCGCGGCTGTTCAAGGACTGGGACGTCGCGACGGCTCCGGAACCGGTTGTCCCCGAATCGCATCCGTTCTACATGAGCAGCCGGTGGATCAACATGAATCTGCTGATGCTCGACGAGACCCGCGTCGTCGTGGAACGCCAGGACGAACCCATGATCCGCACCCTGCAAGCCTTCGGTCTCACCCCGATCCCGTGCGACTTCCGGCATTTCAACAGCTTCGGCGGCTCATTCCACTGCGCGACGCTGGACGTGCGACGGCGCGGACGGCTCGACTCCTACTTCTGAGCGGATCGGGTACGCGGTCAAACAGTCAACAACTCGCGGACGTCCACCACCGCGCGCGTCGCGGCATGGGCGGGTCGCACACCGTCGAGGATCTCGAAGGCGCGTCGCGGAACCTGCCCGGTGCGGAACTCACCGGACAACCGCTGCCAGGCGGAGCCGATCATGTCGCAGCCCAGATCCACCTGTCCCCGATCTATTTCCGCGGCGGCCTCGTCCAAGTGCAGCAACGCTTTTCCGACCTCATCGTGTCGAATGAACGGCAACTCCAGCACCCGTTCCCGCAGGGGCCGCGCGGCCTGATGCGCCCCGGCCGCGGCCAGGGCGTTGGTCTGATGCCAGCGCAGCAGATATTCGCTCACACCGACCCCGTCCGCGGCGGTCGCGGCGGCCGGCAGTTTGTCGAACATCCGCTCCGCGCTGCGCACGGCATCGATGGTTTCGCGGCGACGCCCCAGCCGCGCCTGCACTCCCGCTTCGACGAGATAGCCGAGCACCGCCGCCGGATTCGCCGTCCGCGACCCGGCGATCTGCGCTTTCTGTGCGGCGGTCAGACCCGAGGCGTAACCGTGCCGCTGGCAGGTGCACGCGTCGCCGACATGCCCGGCGACCCATGCGTCCACCGTCCGGTCCTCGGCGCGCTCGGCGGCCAGGCGCGCGATCCGGAACCACTCGAAGGTTTCCTCCGGTCCCGCGATGTCGTTGAGCCGGATCGCGATGAAGCCCGCGTTCTTGGCGAACATCCGATGCAGGCGGCGGCGAGCGTCCTGCGAGTCGGTCGTCAACAGGCATGCCTCGATACGGGCGAGGTCGACCATGCGCGAGGGGATGAACTCCGCGGGCGGCGCGGTGTAGAGGCCGTATCCGTTCTGTTCGGTCAGATCCTCGAGCAGCCCCACATATGCCGTGGTCGCTCGTCTACCGCCCGGGTACTCGATGTCCTCGTTCGACCATCCGCCCAGTGCGGCCGGTGCGGACAGGAATGTGGCGCCCGCGGCGGCGAAACTCAGAAAATGACGTCGGTCCACCGTGTCCTCGGATTCTCTCCGTGCGACCGGATCCGGTTCGGAGTAGTCGTGCCCGAAACCGAGCCGGTCGGGTCTGGTTCGGTAGAGGAAGCACAGTGCGTCCAGATAATGCGGAGACGGCGTGTCGCGACCGGATTCCCACTGCGACATCCGCTGGTGAGCCAGCCCCTCGGCGGGCGTACCACGTTCTCGCAGAAGTTCTTTGAGCGCGTCGACCGCTTCGACGAGTGTGTAGCCGTGCACGATCCGGTGCGCCCGCAACAGCGACAGTCCGCAATGCCGGTGCACCTCGAGCGCGGCCTCGTGGTCGCTCGCGCCTTCGGCCTTGGCTGCTCGCGCCGTACGTCGCGCACACGAAATACTGTGCCGCACATCGGTAATCTGCCTGATCGCCATGAAATGAATCCCCGCCTGAATACCCTGGGAACCAGCGTATCGTCGAATTTCACCCCGAGCGAGATCGACCGCGAAATGCACGCGACGCGTGCAGAACCGGATCACGGCGGCCGTGCGTGTGAAATTCCTGACAGACCGCACCGATCGGGCGATCGGGCGTACCGGGCACAGCATCGGCATACGGAAACGAGTAAGGGCCGGAGTTGAACTCCGGCCCTTACTCGTTCTGGTGGGCGAAGGGGGACTTGAACCCCCACGTCCCGAAGGACACTGGCACCTGAAGCCAGCGCGTCTGCCATTCCGCCACTCGCCCGAGCGACTGGAAGACAGTAGCACGGGGGCGCAGTCGAGACGAAATCGCCTGTTCACGGCCCTACACGGGGTGTTGTGCAGGATCGGGAACCCGCGGGTACCGCCGGGAGTTACAGGTGTGGACGATCGTGGATATCATGCAGTGACCGTGTCCCCACGTCGACACGCCCTATCGGCGTGTCGTCAATCCCGAACAGACGACCTGACGCATGTGCACCGGAGGAGGCAGAGATGGGGTTCGTGACCCGCTTCGAACGCCGCCTGCAGGGGGCGGTCGGGGACGTGTTCGCGCGCGTCTTCGGCGGTAGTGTCGTCCCGCAGGAGGTGGAGGCGGCACTCCAGCGTGAGGCTTCCGATCAGGTCACCGAACTAGAGGGTGGCCATCTGCTGGCTCCCAACAGCTACACCATCACCATCAATGCGTCGGACCTGCAGCAACTCGATGCCGATCACGATCTCACCACCCGGGCGTTCGCCAAACACCTGCAGGATTACATCCGCGAACAGGGGTGGCAGACCTACGGTGAAGTACACGTCGAATTCGAACCATCCCCTACGCTGCACACCGGGCAGTTCAGGACTCGCGGTCGGGTCGATCCCGACGCGGACCGCCGAAACCCGGCGGCCCGCGGACCCTCACCCGGCCGACCTGGACCACCCCGACAAAGAACCGCAAACCCGCAACCAGGAGCTGGCCCCATGACGCAGAACTCAGGCTACGACCCGAGCCGTGAGCCCGCGGAGTCCGATCCACGCAACCGCGGGTACGCGCCGCCGCCGGCGGGCCGCCCCGCCCCGGGCTACGACGACTACGGCCGCGGTGGCTATCAGGCTCCGCAGGGTGGTGGCTATCAGGCTCCGGCCGGTGGTGAATACGCCGCACCCGATGCGCAGCAGGGGTACGGCGACTACCAGAACGGTCAGGACTACCAGCAGGGTGGCGGGGGTTACGGCCAGCCGCAGGGCTACGACCAGCACGGATACGACCAGGGGTATGACCAGCACGGCGGGTACGACCAGGCCGGCTACGGCCAGCAGGGTTATGCCGACCAGGGCCACCAGGGCTACAGCGACCAGGCCTACGGGCAACAACAGGGCTACGCGGACCAGGGTGGTTACGGCCAACAGCAGGCATACGGCCAGCAGCCCGGCTACGACCAGGGCTACGGCCAGCAGCAGCCCGGCTACGACCAGGGCTACCAGCAGGGCTACGGCCAGCAGCAGGGCGGGTACGAACAGGGCGGCTACGGCCAGCAGCAGCCCGGCTACGACCAGGGCTACGGCCAGCAGCAGGGCGGGTACGCCGCGCCCGGCCAGGCGCCCGCGGGCGGTTCGGGCTACTCGGCGACCCTCCAGCTCGACGACGGCAGCGGCCGGACCTATCAGCTGCGTGAGGGAAGCAACATCATCGGCCGCGGCCAGGATGCGCACTTCCGGCTTCCCGATACCGGGGTGTCCCGCCGCCACATCGAGGTCCGGTGGGACGGTCAGGTCGCGATGCTCTCGGACCTCGGTTCCACCAACGGAACGCTGGTCAACGGCTCGCCGGTGCAGGATTGGCAGCTCGCCGACGGCGATATCATCCGCGCCGGACATTCCGAGATCCTGATCCGAATCGTCTGATCCCGTAAGCTCGCCGATGCAGGTCGCGATGCGGCGCGAAAAACTCGCCCTTATCGTGGTCGCAACCGGTCATCGGCCCTATGATGCTGCCAGCCCTCGGTCGGCAGCAGGTCCGTGCTGACCAGCAAGCCGGTTGGGGGTCGGACCGTCGCACCCACATCGGCCGAAACAGGAGGTGGAGCACCGTGCAGGGACTGATCCTGCAATTGACCCGTGCGGGGTTCCTACTGCTGTTGTGGCTGTTCGTATGGGCGGTGCTCCGGACCCTGCGCAGCGACATCTACGCGGCATCCGGCATTCGGATCCAGCCCCGGGCCGCACGCGGTTCCGCGGTGCTGCCATCCTTCAGCCGTGGCCAGAAGGGCGCCAAGTATCTAGTGGTGACTCAAGGTTCACTCGCCGGCACACGCATCACCCTGGGCGCCCAACCGGTGCTCATCGGGCGCGCCGACGATTCCACGCTGGTACTCACCGATGACTATGCCTCGACCAGGCATGCGCGACTCTCGCCGCGAGGCGAGGACTGGTACGTCGAAGATCTGGGTTCCACCAACGGCACCTATCTCGACCGCGCGAAGGTCACCACCCCGGTGCGGGTTCCGCTCGGGTCCCCTGTCCGTGTCGGTAAGACAGTGATCGAGCTGCGATCGTGACACTTGTTCTCCGTTACGCGGCGCGCAGCGACCGCGGACTCGTCCGAGGCAACAACGAGGATTCCGTCTACGCCGGTGCGCGCCTGCTCGCGCTGGCCGACGGAATGGGCGGCCATGCCGCCGGTGAAGTCGCCTCCCAATTGATGATCGCCGCACTCGCGCATCTCGACGATGACGAGCCCGGCGACGATCTGCTCGGCAAGCTGGATCGCGCGGTGCACGCGGGTAACGCCGCCATCGCCGATCAGGTCGAGGAAGAGCCCGAACTGGACGGCATGGGCACCACGCTCACCGCAATCCTGTTCGCGGGCAAGAAACTCGGCCTGGCGCATATCGGCGATTCGCGTGCGTACCTGTTCCGCGACAACGAGCTGGCTCAGATCACCCGCGACGACACGTTCGTGCAGTCGCTGGTCGACGAGGGCCGGATCACGCCCGAACAGGCGCACACCCATCCGCAGCGGTCACTGATCATGCGGGCGCTCACCGGCAATGAGATCGATCCCACACTGATCATGCGAGAGGCACGGGCGGGCGATCGCTACCTGCTGTGCTCGGACGGTCTGTCCGACGTGGTCAGCGACGAGACGATCGGAAATACGTTGCGGGAGGGCAACACCGACGAGGCGGCCGACCGTCTCATCGAGCTCGCCCTGCGCAGCGGCGGTCCGGACAACGTCACCGTCGTCGTCGCGGACGTCATCGATCTGGACTACGGCCAGAGCCATCCGATCGTGGCCGGCGCCGCCTCCGGTGAGGACGAGGACACTCCGCCGCCGAACACCGCCGCCGGTCGTGCCGCGGCGATGCGCCCACCGCGCGCGGCCCCGCGCCGCCCCGCCGTGGCCGCGGAGCCCGAGCCTCGCAAGAGTCACAAGCTGCGCTGGATCCTGTTGTCCCTCGCGCTGATCGCGGCCGTCGCGGTCGGACTCGTGGTGGGCTACAAGATGATTCGCAACAACTATTACGTCGGCGCGGACAACGGCAACGTCGTGATCGTGCGCGGGTTGCCCGGATCGGTGCTCGGCTATTCGATCCACGAGGTGAACCAGATCGCGTGCGTGCAGCGCGACGGGGAGCTCGGCCTGGCGAGCCCGGGTGAGAGCTTTCCGTCGGGCTGCAAGCAGTTGCAGGTCGCCGATCTCGAGCAGACCGGCCGGGACAAGGTGAACAACGGCCTGCCCCCGGGCGCCCTCGACGACGCGCGCCGTCAGCTCGCCAAACTCGCTCAGCAGGATCTGCTGCCCGCGTGCACCAGCACCCCGGCCTCGACGCCGCAGCCCGCGCAGAATCCGGCACCCACGACCAGTCCCGCCACTCCGACCGGCGCCACACCGGCCCCCGCCCAGCCGGCGCCCGCCAGCGGCGACGGACATCCCGGCGCGCCCGCGCCAACGACCACAGCGCCCGCCACGCCGACGACCGCGTCGCAGGCCCCGCAAACTCCGGGGGAGAACTGCAGGAAGGCGGACTGATGTCCGCTCCGGCACCGCTGTCTGCGGGGGCCTTCCCGAGTCCTCCGGGCGGGTTCGCCCCTGCGCCACCGCCCTCGACTCGCCGTAACGTCGAACTTCTGCTGCTGGGGACCGCGGTCGTCGTGACCACCGTCGCACTGGTGCTGGTGGAGGCCGCTCAGGATCAGGGCATCTCCTGGGAGTGCGCCGAACTGGCTCTGGCCTATCTGGCGCTGTTCTCGGTCGCCCACCTGGCCGTGCGACGTTTCGCGCCGTTCGCCGATCCGCTGCTGCTGCCGATCGCGGCGCTGCTGAACGGCCTGGGCCTGGTGCTGATCCACCGCCTGGATCTGGCTGCGGCGCAGACCGCGCGCACCAACTCACTCCCGGTCCCCTCCGCGGACGTCGACCATCAGGTGCTGTGGACCGCGGCGGGCATCCTGATCCTGGCCACCGTGCTGGTGGTGCTGCGCGACTATCGCACCCTGGCGCGCTACAACTACTCCATCGGGGCGCTGGGTCTGGTGTTGCTGCTGCTGCCCGCGATGCTGCCGGAACGGTTCGCCACGACCAACCACGCGAAGATCTGGGTTCGGTTGCCCGGATTCACCGTGCAGCCGGTCGAATTCGCGAAGATCCTGCTGGTCGTGTTCGTCGCGGCGCTGCTGGTGTCCAAACGCGACTGGTTCACCGCGGCCGGACGACACGCGTTCGGCATCGAACTGCCGCGGCTGCGCGATCTGGGCCCGCTCGTGCTGGCCTGGGTGGTCGGCGTCGGGGTGCTGGTGTTCGAACGGGATCTGGGCGTATCGCTGCTGATCTTCGGCACCGTGCTGGCGCTGCTGTACATCGCGACCGAGCGGGTGGGTTGGCTCGTCGTCGGCGGGGTACTTCTGGTCATCGGATTGATCTTCGCCTACAACACGTCCGGACCGCTGCGAGCGCAGTTGCACACCTGGCTGCATCCCTTCTCGGACTACAACAACACCGGCTACCAGATCGCGCAGTCACTGTTCGGGCTGGCCACCGGCGGGCTCGCCGGTACCGGCCTGGGTAACGGGCGTCCCGATCAGGTGCCCTTCGCCGCGACCGATTTCATCGTCGCCACGGTCGGCGAGGAGCTCGGGCTGATCGGGCTGGCCGCGGTGCTGGTGCTGTTCACCATGTTGGTGGTGCGCGGTCTGCGCACGGCGCTGGCGGTCCGGGACAGCTTCGGCAAACTGCTCGCCGCCGGACTGGCCTTCACCATCGCCGCGCAGGTGTTCGTGGTAGTGGGCGGTGTCACGAAATTGATTCCACGCAGCGGCCTGACCACGCCTTTCCTGTCGTACGGCGGATCTGCGCTGCTGGCCGAGTACGCAGTGCTGGCATTGTTGATAAGGATCTCCGACGCGGCTCGTGCACCGGCGCCGAGCCGGAGGGTCCACAGCGCGCCGACCAGCAACCCACCGACCGAGATACTGCGTACCGACTCGAGCCACCAGGCGAAGGGGGAACCGGCATGAACACACCACTGCGCCGCGTCGCCATGGCCGTCATGCTGATGACCGTCGCCCTGCTGCTCAACGCGACCTACGTCCAGGTGATCAAGGCAGACAGCCTGCGCAGCGATCCGCGCAATTCGCGGGTGCTGCTGGACGAGTACTCCCGCCAACGCGGGCAGATCTCGGCCTCGGGCACGGTGCTGGCCAGTTCGGTCTCCACCGACGACCGGTACAAGTACCTGCGCACCTACCCGACCGATCCGATGGCCTACGCGCCGGTGACCGGCTTCTACTCGATGCAGTACGGCCGCACCGAACTCGAACTCGCCGAGGATTCGGTGCTCAACGGATCGGACAGCAAACTGTTCGGCCGTCGCCTGATCGACCTGATCTCCGGCCGCGACCCGCGCGGCGGCAACGTCGTGACCACCATCAACCCGGTGATGCAGAAGGTCGCCTACGACCAGCTGACCAAGAACGGGTACACCGGTTCGGTGGTCGCCATCGAACCCAGCACGGGCCGCATCCTGGCCATGGTCTCCACGCCGAGCTACGACCCGAATCAGCTGGCCTCGCACGACGGCGCGAGCAGTACCAAAGCGTGGGAGCAGCTCAGCTCCGACCAGAAGCAGCCGCTGCTGAACCGCGCCATCTCGCAGACCTATCCGCCGGGATCCTCGTTCAAGGTGATCACCTCGGCCGCGGCCCTGGCCTCGGGCGTCCAGACCTCCGACCAGTTCACCGCCGATCCGAACATCACGTTGCCCGACACCAACACCACGCTGGAGAACTTCGACGGCGAACACTGCGGCAACGGCGCCACCACGACGATGGAGCAGGCCTTCGCCCTGTCCTGCAACACCGCGTTCGCCCAGATCGGTATGAAGGTGGGCGCGGCCAAACTCAAGGACACCGCGGCGGCGTTCGGCATCGGCACCCACTCGGGTATTCCGATGCCGGTGGCCGACAGCACCCTCGGCACGATCCCGGACCAGGCGTCCCTCGCGCAGAGCAGCATCGGTCAGCGCGACGTGGCCATCACCCCGCTGGACGACGCGGTCGTCGCGGCCACCGTCGCCAACGGCGGCGTCCGGATGGAACCGCACCTGGTGGATCAGACCCAGGGCCCGGACCTGTCCGAACTGTCCAAGACCAAGCCGGTGTCGGTCGGTCAGGCGATCAGCCCCCAGGTGGCCTCGACGCTGACGAATATGATGATCGACTCGGAGAAGAACACGTTCCAGGGCAACACCACTTCGTTTCAGATCGCGTCCAAGACCGGTACCGCCGAACACGGCGCGAATCCGGGCACCACACCGGCGCACTGCTGGTACATCGGATTCGCACCTGCGCAGAACCCGAAGATCGCCATCGCGGTCGTCGTGGAGAACGGCGGCAACATGGGCCTGAAGGGCACCGGAGGTTTCGTGGCATCCCCCGTCGGACGAGCTGTGCTCGAGGCCGGCCTGCAGGGGAGCTGAACGAGACGATGATCGAGTACATAGGCCTACGGGGGCTCCCATGCTGACCAACGGTGCGTTGATCGCGGACCGCTACAGACTGCAACGCCTGATCGCCACCGGCGGTATGGGCCAGGTGTGGGAGGCGCTGGACACCCGGCTGGACCGCCGGGTGGCGGTCAAGGTGCTCAAGGCCGAATTCTCCGCCGACCCGACGTTCCGGCACCGGTTCCGGACCGAAGCGAAGACCACCGCCCAGCTCAACCATCCGGGTATCGCCGGAATCTACGACTACGGCGAAACCCTGGACCCGCAGGGCGGCGAAACCGCCTATCTGGTCATGGAACTCGTGCAGGGCGAACCGCTCAACGCGGTGCTGAACCGGCTCGGCCGCCTGTCGGTGGTGCAGGGCCTGGACATGCTCGAGCAGACCAGCCGGGCGCTCGAGGTGGCGCATGCCGCGGGCGTCGTGCACCGCGACGTGAAACCGGGCAACATCCTGGTCACCCCGACCGGTCAGGTGAAGATCACCGATTTCGGCATCGCCAAGGCGGTGGACGCCTCGCCGGTGACCAAGACCGGCATGGTGATGGGCACCGCCCAGTACATCGCGCCCGAGCAGGCCACCGGCGAGGACGCCACCTCGTCCAGTGACGTGTACTCCCTCGGCGTGGTGGGCTACGAGGCGCTGGCCGGGCATCGCCCGTTCAGCGGCGACGGCGCGTTGACCGTGGCGATGAAACACGTCCGCGACACCCCGCCCCCGATGCCCTCGGATCTGCCGCCGAACGTGCGCGAGCTGATCGAGATCACCATGGCCAAGGATCCGTCGCAGCGGTACAGCAGCGGCGGCGAGTTCGCCGACGCCGTGGCCGCGGTGCGCTCCGGGCGACGTCCGCCGATGCCGCGCACCATGGGTTCGACGCCGCAGGGCGGCGCGGCGCGGGTCCTGCCTCCGCCGCCGACCGGCGCGACCACGGTCCTGCCCCGCGACTACGAGGATCGTTACTCGAATTCCCAACGGCCACAGGCACGTCCGACCGGAGCGACCAGCGCGATGCCCGGTCACCCGGACGACGACCTGCCCTACGACGACGAACCCGGCATGAGCCGCACCACCAAGTGGATGCTCGGCCTGGGCATCGGCGCGCTGGTGCTGGGCGGTGCGGCGGCGTGGGTGCTGCTCAGCGGCAGTCCACCGCAGCCGTCGGTCACGCCGGTGGTCACCCACACCACCACCGCCCCGGCGCCGACCACGACGACCGAGGCGCCGACCACCACCGAGGAACCGACCACGACCAGGCATGTGGTTCCCCCGGTCGAGACGACCACGAGCGCGCCGCCCACCACGACGAGCGCGCCGCCCACGACCACCGGCGCCACCACGACGACCGACGGGCCCACCACGACCACCAGCGGGCGGCATCATTCGAACCTGCCGCCGTGGGCCACGGATGACTCGACATACCCCTCGGTGGACATACCATCGTTGCCGGGCGTTCCGGGAATCAACGGATACAGCCAGAACGGGTACAGCCACAACGGGTACACCCAGAACAGCTATCCCACTCACCATTCGCACGACCAGTACACCGACGTCAGCCCGCCGGACACCTCCTCACAAGGACAGCCATGACCACCCCGAAGAATCTGTCTTCTCGCTATGAGCTCGGCGAGATCATCGGATTCGGCGGAATGTCCGAGGTCCACAAGGCCCGGGACGAACGGCTGGGCCGCGATGTCGCCATCAAGGTGCTGCGCGCGGATCTGGCTCGCGACCCCACCTTCTATCTGCGGTTCAAACGTGAGGCGCAGAATGCCGCCGCGCTGAATCATCCGGCCATCGTCGCGGTGTACGACACCGGTGAGGCGGAGGTGGACGGCGGTCCGCTGCCGTACATCGTGATGGAGTACGTGGACGGCGACACGTTGCGCGATATGGTGCGCGGCAGTGGCCCGGTGGCTCCGCGGCGCGCGATGGAGATCGTCGCGGACGTGTGCGCCGCACTGGACTTCAGCCACAAGAACGGCATCGTGCACCGCGACATGAAGCCTGCCAACATCATGATCAACCGGCAGGGTGCGGTGAAGGTGATGGACTTCGGCATCGCCCGCGCGATCGCCGACAGCTCCAATCCGATGACGCAGACCGCAGCGGTCATCGGCACCGCGCAGTACCTTTCGCCCGAGCAGGCCCGCGGCGAACAGGTCGACGCCCGCTCGGACGTCTATTCGGTCGGCTGTGTGCTGTACGAAATCCTCACCGGGGAACCGCCTTTCACCGGCGATTCCCCGATTGCAGTGGCCTATCAGCACGTTCGCGAGGATCCGAAGCTGCCCTCCAACGTCCATGCGGGCGTGCCGCGCGAGTTGGATTCGGTCGTGCTCAAGGCGATGAGCAAGAATCCGGCGAACCGCTATCAGACCGCGGCGGAGATGCGTTCGGATCTGATCCGGGTGCTCGGCGGGCAGAAGCCGCAGGCGCCGACGGTGATGACCGAGGAGGATCGCACGACGTTCCTCGGCGCGATCGACGCACCGCGCTCGGAGGAGGATCCCGAGGACACCGAGCCGCCCCGTCCGCGGGATCCGCGGCGCACCATGATGATCGGCGGGATCGCCGCCGGTGTCGTGGTGGTGCTGGTCGCGCTGTACTGGGTGTTCCTCGGGCCGGGCAGCAGTTTCAATCAGGTGGGCATCCCGGATCTGGCGAACCGGCCGGCGGCCCAGGCGCAGGACGAATTGCAGAAGGCCGGATTCTCGGTGGCCATTCAGCAGAAGTCCGACGGCAAGACCGCGAGCGGGAACGTCATCGAGACGCAGCCGCTGGGCGGTTCGCGCGCGCCGAAGGGCAGCACCGTCACCGTGCAGGTGTCCACCGGTCCGGCGCAGATCCCGGTGCCCCGGCTGGCCCGGCTGACCCAGCAGCAGGCCGAGCAGCAACTCGACGCGTTGGGGCTGCAGTTGGATCCGAAGGTCGGCCGCGCCCCGTCCAGCGCCGAGGAAAAGGACAAGGTGGTGAGCCAGAATCCGCCCGAGGGCTCGAAGACCGATGCCGGAAGTAAGGTCACCATCTCCCTGGGCGGCGGTCCCGAACAGGTACGGGTGCCACAGGTGGTGGGTCAGTCGCTCACCGTGGCCGAGCCGAATCTGACCGACAGCAGTGGTTTCAAGGTGGTCGTGCAGAAGGTGCCCTCGTCGCGTCCCAGCGGCGAGGTGATCGCCACCGATCCGCCGGGCGGTTCGATGGCGGACAGAGGTTCGACCGTGACCGTGCAGGTGTCCAGCGACCAGATCACCATGCCGAATCTGGCCGGACTGACCTCCTCGCAGGCCCTGGACAAACTGCGTGCGGCCGGGTGGACCGGCGGCGTCGGCCAGATCAGCCAGACCACCCAGGGCACCTTCGATGCCGCGAGCGTCGGGCGGATCGTCGATCAGCAGCCGAAGGCGAATTCGACGATCTCCAAGGACGCGACGATAACGATCGTCACGGGAGTGCTCGGCCCGCCGTGAGCCGGGCGTGAGCCGGGTGAACGCGCCCGGCTCGGAACGCGATTCAGCCGAGTTCGAGGTGGCGGTTCATCGACATGGCCTCATCGGCCATATCGGGCAGTTCGATCACTTCGACGCCGTGTTCCCGCAGTTTCTCCACCCCGACGCAGTCCGCGACGAAGGTGGACGGCTCCCGCCAGGCGATGACGACGCGCCGGATCCCGGCCGCCAGAATGCGATCCGTGCACGGCACGCGGTCCTTGGAAGCGCGCTGTGAGCAGGGCTCCAGGGTGCTGTACAGCGTCGCGTGCGCCAGGCGTGGATCGTCGGCGAGTTTGTTCAGCGCGGACTCCTCGGCGTGCACCTTCTCATCGGTTTCGCGCGAATACCCGTGTGCGAGTTCGATATCGTTCTCGTCGACGATCACCGCCCCGACCGAGAACGCCCCCGGACTCTTCGGGCACAGCCGGGCGAGTTCGATCGCGTGCCGCATACGAGCCCGCCGCCCCGAATCCTCAGCGGCCATCTCGGCGCCCCCTCACCTCGAGTACCCGTACCCTCACGAAATCAGTTGTCACGCTGGTAAGTCCCTTCGAGCAGCCAACTGCTTCAGATGTCATCGGCCGATCGCCCAGGTGCGCGATATCGCGGACGCAGGCCCGATCGGCCACTTCCCATTCTGCTCCGCGAAACCACCGGACAGGCGGTCGGGTCAGGTACCGGCGTCGTGTCCCCTGGGTAGGTAGCGCAGCACAGCGATATCCCCGACACGGGTCACATCGGCCAATACCATCCGATGCCCGGGACCTCCCGGATAAGCGGCCGGGTGCAGGAATCGGGGCGCGGTGGAATCGCCGACCAGGATTGGCGCCACTGCCAGCAGGAGTTCGTCGGCGAGGGCGGCGGACAGGAAGGCGGTGTGGGTGCGGCCACCGCCCTCGACCATCAGACGGGCGATGCCGCGCCGACCGAGGTCGTCCAGCAGTGCGCCGAAATCAATTGTGGCGCCGAGGGATACCACGTCGGCGAGACCTGAGAGCCGGTCACCGAGCCGGCTCGCGCCGAGGTCGGTGGTGTAGACGATCTTGTCGCCGCCGTGATGCCACAGGCGCAGGGCCGGGTCCAGGTCACCGCTCGCGCTGACGGTGACCTTCACCGGGTACTCCGGTTTTCCGTCGGCGATCCGCCGGGCGCGACGATCCGGATCGGTGACCAGCAGCCGGGGATTGTCGCTGCGCAGGGTCTGCGCGCCGACCAGGATCGCGTCGGAATCCGCGCGCACCGCGTCGACCCGGTCGAAATCCGCGGGATTGGACAGCAGCAGCCGGTCCGGGCTCGCATCGTCGAGGTAACCGTCGAGGCTGACCGCCGCGGACAGCAGCACATACGGTCGCCGGTCGTCGTCACCGCTCAATGACCGCACCCGCTCGACCTCGTCATAAGCCGCACGAGACTCCTCACCTCACGACGCGGTTTCAGACCAGCGCCGCGACCTCCGCCTCCAACGTCTCGATCAATCCTTCGGCCGGACGTTCGCCGCAGACCTCGAGCCAGTTGGCGAGCATCCGGTGCCCGCCCTGGGTGAGCACCGATTCGGGATGGAACTGCACGCCGTGGATGGGCAGGGTGCGATGCCGCATGGCCATCACGATTCCGCTCTCGGTCCGGCCGAGCACCTCGATCTCGGGCGGGAGGGTGTCCTCGAGCACGGTGAGCGAGTGATAGCGGGTCGCGGTGAACGGATCCGGCAGCCCGGCCAGCACACCCGCGCCGATGTGGAACACCGAACTGGTCTTACCGTGCAGCAGCTCGGCGGCACGAGTGACCGTCGCGCCGAACGCCTCGCCGATCGCCTGATGCCCGAGGCATACGCCGAGCAGCGGGACCCGATGGCGAGCGCAGGCGCGCACCAGCTCGATACTGGCCCCGGCGCGGTCCGGCGTCCCTGGTCCCGGGCTGATCAACAGACCGTCGAATTCGGTGACGACCCGGTCCGGATCCGCCAGCTGTGCATCGTCGTTGCGCCACACCGTGGCCTCGACGCCCAGCTGGCCCAGGTACTGCACCAGGTTGAACACGAAGCTGTCGTAGTTGTCGACGACCAGTACACGCATGGCGCAAGCCTACGGGGTGCCGGATCGGACGTCGCGTGAATACCTGCGCACCGCCCCGTCGACGCCCGGGTGACCTGCTCGCGAGCACCGCGAACCACGCACGTACACCCAGCTGGGATAGCCTGAGGGCAGACCGGCGACGCCGGGCGTCGCGCGCGCACGCCCCCGCCGGTACGACCCGCACCCGAATACGAGGACGTCATGCCCAAGTCGAAGGTCCGCAAGAAGACCGATCATACGATCAACCCTGCCAGTCGCACCCCGGTCAAGATCAAGGGCGGCCCCTCGTCGGTCTGGTACGTCAGCATCATGCTCGGCTTCATGCTGGCCGGGCTGGCCTGGCTGATCGTGTACTACCTGGCCAGCGACAAGCTGACCTGGATGGCGAACCTCGACGCCTGGAACTTCCTGATCGGCTTCGGGCTCATGGTCGTCGGCCTGGTCATGACGATGCGGTGGCGCTGATCTCGCGCGGAGCGTGCTTACACCTGTGTTATTCATGCACACCTGTGGATGAGCCTGTGGACAAACCGAGGAGCGAGTGGGGATCGTGACGGCATCCGAACCGGTGTCCCGGCTGCAGTGGTCCACCCCGCCCCTGGCTCTGGTGACCGCCGGTGTGGGCGGAATCGTGCTGGCCCTGGCCGCCGTGCTCACCGGCGACGCACCGAGTCGGCTACTGGTCGGACTCGCGGCGATTCTGCTGTTGGTACTGACCGCAGTCGGGCTGCGGCAACGTCCACGGATCACCATCGTTCCCGGTCAACGCCCTGTGCTGGTCGTGCGCGGGCTGCTGGGCGCGGTGGAGTATCCCCGGGAGCGAATCCTGCGGGCCCGGGTGGTGAGCTTTCGCCGACTCGGGCGCAAATCACCGAATCTGGAGATCGACGTCGAGCACGACGGTGAGGACCGCCTGCTCATCTTCGGTCGCTGGGATCTGGGCGCACATCCCCAGGACGTCATGGACGCACTCGTAGCGCACGGCCTGGCCACACACTGACCTGCCCGATCGCGGGTCAGGAAGTGAGGGAGGCCGCGGCCCCGCCGATCAGCACGAGCGCCAACACGGCGACCAGCGCCACGGCGGCCCATCCGACCCGCAGTCCCGTCTCCTGCGTGCGAACCCGCAGCCACTGCGGTCCGTAGAGCAATCCGACCGTGGCCAGCGTGCCCGCGGCCAGGCCGCCGAGATGCCCCCACAGCGAGATGCCCGGCACCGAAATGCTGATGATCAGGTTGATCCCGATCACGACCAGCATCTGGGTGGGACTGCGCCGCAGTCGCAGCAGTACGACGGTCAGCGCGCCGAACAGTCCGAAGATGGCCCCCGATGCCCCTGCGGTCGCGTCGTTCGGGGCCAGCCACATCACCGTGGCCGCACCGCCGAGCAGCGAGGTCAGATAGATCGCCAGGTAGCGCCAGCGACCCAGCACCGTCTCCGCGTCGCGCCCGAGCACGTACAGCGCGAACATGTTAACCACCAGATGTAGCGGCCCGTAGTGCAGGAACCCACTCCCGACCACGCGAATCCACTGGCCGTGCGCCACCGCCTGCGGCCAGAGCATCCAGTCGTGGAACAGATTCGACGAACTGTTGGCGGCGACGCTGTGCGCTTGTACGGCGGTGATCGCGAAAACCGCGACGTTCAGCGCGATCAGCGCGTAGGTCACATACGGCGTGGGACGCGTCGGGGCGGGGCCGCCCACGGGTGTGCGCACCTGCCGCACATCACGTTGTCCCTGGGCCACGCATTCCACGCACTGTTGCCCGACCGCGGCCTGGCGCAGGCAATCCGGGCAGGCAGGCCGCCCGCACCGAGTGCATGCCAGACCGGTGGTCCGGTCGGCGTGGCGGAAACAGGTCGGTGCGGGCGGTTGGGGATTCACGAAACTCCGTGTTCATCGACTACGAGCGGCGCGAGGGCGGTAATTGCACGCTACCCTCGCAAATCGGACCGCTCATCCCGGGCGGAGAAATTCAGCCGAGCGTGATGCTACTGATGACCACCGGATCCTTCGGCCGATCGTTGCGATCGACGGCGGTGGTGGCGATGGAATCCACGACCTTGCGCGAATCCGGCTCCAACACCTCACCGAAGATGGTGTGCTTGCGGTTCAGGTGCGGCTGCGGGCCGACGGTGATGAAGAACTGCGAGCCGTTGGTGCCCGGTCCGGCATTCGCCATCGCCAGCAGATAGGCGCGGTCGAATCGAAGCTCGGGATGGAATTCGTCACCGAACTCGTACCCCGGACCGCCGCGTCCGGTCCCGGTCGGATCGCCGCCCTGAATCATGAACCCGTCCATGACACGGTGGAAAGTGCTGCCGTCATAGAACGGGCCGGTGGTCTCGCCACTCGCGTTCTGCGTCGAGTAGGGCGCGCTGCCGTCGGCCAGAGCGATGAAATTACGCACCGTCTTCGGAGCGTGGTTACCGAAAAGCGAGATCTTGATATCACCGTGGTTCGTATGCAGCGTTACCACGGAGGTCTGATTCGGTGAAGTCACGCCGAACATGTTGGCACATGGGAGGCAACGTTCCGCTGCGCACTGGCCGGTGCTCCTCGCTTGCCTGCTACTTCGGCGTGTCGCGGACGCGACGGGACATCCGCATCGGGCCGACGAGCCGACTTGTGGACGCGCGCGTGCGAGCTACCCTGTTTCTCGCGAAATCAGCTGTCCCGCAGTGTGATCAAACCCGGCCGGACCAGCCGGGAACGCATCAGTGATGGATCGCGTGCCTGGGGCTCGCACCGTTGGTGCTGTAGCCGAGACGGGGCGGTTCGGGGGCGGGCTCCGGGAGTTGCGGGCGACGGGTGGCGACCCGCCAAGCGGCGCCGCCTGCGACGGCGGCCAGAACTGCGACGATCAACCGGTTGCGCAACCGGCCCTTGCGGGAACTGCCCAACTGCATAGGACCACTGTGTCACAGCCGCGAACTTCGCGCAGTAGGCAGTACTCGGGCCGGAGTGCAGTCACCGGCTGACGGTGCGCTCGAACTGACGCAGCGACAACGGCACGAAGACCGCCAACAGCACGACCACCCAGATCAGCGTGGTCAGCACCGGATGCCGCATGGACCACACGTCCGGCGGCGGGGTGAGCGAACTGGTGTTGCCGAACAGGTCGCGGATCGCCTGCGTCACCGCCGACACCGGATTCCAATCGGCGAAAATCTTCAGCGGCGTTGGCAATTGAGCACTGGGTACGAAGGTGTTGGCGATGAACGTCAGCGGGAAGATCACCATGAAACTGGCGTTGTTGAACACCTCGGGCGCCCGGACCAGCAAACCGACCACGGCCATCATCCACGAAACCGCGTAGGCGAACAGCAACAGCAGCACATAGCCGAGCACACCGTCGAGGAAAGAGCCGCGAATCCGCCAGCCGATCAGCAGCCCGGTGATCGACATCACCACCAGGCTCACCACGTTGATCACCACATCGGCGACGGTGCGACCGATCAGCACCGCCGCCGGGGCCATGGGCAGCGAGCGGAAACGGTCGATGATGCCCTTCTGCATATCCTCCGCGAGGCTGGACCCGGTGAACGTCGCGCCGAACACCGCCGTCTGCGCGAAGATTCCCGCGATCAGGAACTCCCGGTAGGACGTGCCGGAGACCTTGATCGCCGAGCCGAAGATGTACGCGAACAGCAGCACGAACATGATCGGCGAGAGCGTCGAGAAGATCAGCACGTCGGGCACCCGGCGAATCTTGATGACGTTGCGCTTGGTGACGGTCACGCTGTCGCTGATCAGCATCGCCGCGCGCGCGATGAGCGAGGGCTCGTCGCAGACGCCTGTCGCAGAAGTCATCGTGCGGATCCTTCCGTGGTCGGCCCGTCCGCCGGATCATCCTGGCCCGCAATGGATTCGCGCGCTTCGTGCCCGGTGAGGGTGAGGAAGACGTCGTCCAGCGAGGGTCGCCGCAGCCCGACGTCGTGGATCTTGACCTCGCGGGCGGTGAGCCGCCCGATCGCATCGATCAGCGCCTGCGAGCCGTCGCTGACCGGCACGGTGATCCGGCGCAGGCCCGGTTCGAGATGCATCTCCCCGACCGCCAGCTCGGCCAGCGCCTCCCGCGCGACGTCCAGGCTGCCGACATGGTCGACGGTCAGTTCGATGCGATCGCCGCCGACCATGGTCTTGAGCTCGTCGGCGGTGCCGCGGGCGATCACCGTGCCGTGATCGATGACCGCGATCGCGTCGGCCAGCCGATCCGCCTCCTCCATGTACTGCGTGGTGAGCAGCAGGGTGGTACCGGCGGCGACCAACTCCTCGATGACGTCCCACAGATCCAGCCGGGCGCGCGGATCCAGGCCGGTGGTCGGCTCGTCCAGGAACAGCACCGGCGGATTGGCGACCAGCGCACCGGCCAGATCCAGCCGTCGCCGCATACCGCCGGAATAGCCCTTGACCGGCCGGTCGGCGGCCTCGGCGAGGTCGAACCGGTCGAGCAGCTCGCGCGCCCGCTGTTTACTGCGGGTCACGCCCAGGTGGTACAGCCGCCCGACCATCTCCAGATTCTCGAAACCGGTGAGATATTCGTCCACGGCCGCGTACTGCCCGGAAGCGCCGATGCGGGACCGCAGCCGCCGCGGTTCGCGCAGAACATCGATCCCGGCGACGGTGGCGCGGCCGGAATCGGGTGTGAGCAGGGTGGTGAACACCCGGACCGTCGTGGTCTTGCCCGCACCGTTGGGACCGAGCAGCGCTGTCACCGTGCCTTCGGGCACGCGCAGATCCAGACCGTCCAGGGCGACGAGGCGGCCGTACTTCTTGACCAGGCCCTCGGCGACGATCGCATCGACCATGACCTCTCCTGACGTTCCCGCCTGCCGCGAACCGGATATCGGCGGATCTCGCGGCAAGTATTGCCCAGACCACCGACAATTTCCTCCGAATTTCGCCGCTGCCAGGGCGAATATTCGACGAACCGGTCGATGCGGGCAGAAGTCAGGGGCCGCACCCCGGGGGTCCGGCGGGTGCTCGGGGGTGCCGGCGGGATGCGACCGATGTCATCGTCTCGTCCGGCCGCGCGAAGTGCGCGAGTATCGCACTACCCGAGTCCGCGACCGGCCCTACTCGACCACCCGTCACGGCCGCTCCCGGACACGCCCGGAATGTGTACTTCTCAATTGCGACCGTGTCGCGAATTCGCATACCGACCGGTCGACAGCGACTATCCAGCGAACCGGAAAATGGGCACCTGAAACATCAGAACTAACTGTGTAACAACAGATTTCACCACATCGCCCATGAGCCGAGTGATCACTCGCGACGGTTCAGCAGCCCCATCGACACGCCCGCCGGAAAAACTTTCGAAAAGTGGCAGCCCTCATACTCACACAATCGCCGATCGTCGCGTAGGATCATTCACGTCGGCCCCTCCCCCCCGGGCCGACCCTACGCGGGCCTCGGCAAACTCCCCCCCTTCGCCGAGGCCCGCTCCTAATTTTCCAGGCGGTTCAGCACGGTGGCGGCGGCCGTCCCACGGCCCGCCCACACTAGGTGAAGAGCCTTCACGAATCGGGTGCGTATCACCCACGTCCGTTGCGGCGCAGCACATGTGAGCGCAGCCGGTTGATTCCCCGGACCCGCACACTGCGCAGATGCCGCATCGCGAATTCCCGCTGCCCGGACAACTGCGTGGCGGCGCCGTCATCGATCAGCACGGTCCCCGGACGCGCCACACCAGTGAGCCGGGCGGCGACGTTCACCGTCGAGCCGTACAGATCGCCGAACCGCTGCAACACCTGCCCGTAGGCCAGCCCCACCCGCAGTTCGGGCATCGTCGTGGCATCGGATTCACCGCGCTGGGTCCGGGCCGCCGCGGCGGTCTGGATGTCCAGCGCGATCCGCGCGCCGACCACCGCCGTCTCGGCGGCGAACATCACCTCGTCGCCGACGTTCTTGATCACCCAGCCGCCATTGGCGGTGATGGCCTCGGTGGTGACGGTCTCGAACGTCTCCAGCAGATCCGAGAGCTCGTCGCGATCCAGATGCCGCGTCAACCGGGTGTAGCCGACCATATCGGCGAATCCGACCGCGAGGTCGCGCACACTCTCCCCGGACCCGTCGCTGCCCAGCGACCGGGCCAGGGCGGCGGCCAGATGCCGTCGCCACGCGTACGCCTGCAACCGCTGCAGGGTCGTGACGACCTCCTCGGTCGCCTCCATCGCGACGGTCTGCGGGTCCAGATCCGGATCCTGCGCGGTGATCGAGGCGATCCGGTTGATGATCTCCTCGACCACCAGATCGACCTGCCACTCGGCCAGGCGCGCCATCGACTGGCCCATGGTCCGCACCGCCGCGGACTGCCGCCGGACATCGGCGGCGCTGAGCGCGTCCAGACTCCGGAAGTCCTGTGCCGCAGCCACATCCGCTTCGGTGTACTCGATCGCGGTACCGTCCGGATCCGCGGCGAAGCCCAACGCCAGCCACAGTCGCCCGCTCAGCTCCTGCGGCACCCCGGACCGGGCCACCACGTCGGCCCGGTCGTACCGGCGCGGGCCGTCCAGCAGATACGGCTCCACGACCGACTGCACCAATGTCGACAACTCCGCACGGTCCATGGTCAACGACCATACGACCGATACACCGTCGATCCACAGCCGATAGTGCTGTGTCACAACGCCCCGACCGCGCGGCGGCGCGGATCGTCGGCTGATGCCGTCGTCACAGCAGGATCGGGGAATTCGTTCGGCGTGCCGTGGTTGGGCACGATCACCGGTCTCGATACGTGCCCGGACAGGTCCTGGACGGTTTCGCCGACCGGTTGCCCGGTGCGCGTCGAACTGGTCGCTCCGCCCGCGCGAGAACGACGGGCCCAGGCGCAGATGATCAATGAATTCCGCTGTGCGACAAGCACAGTGGGATGTCACGACGTGATACGGATCGATTCGATCGGGCACACGTCCCGCCGGTCGAGCGCGGTGCGATCTCCGGTGAGGTCACGCCATGCCCGACCGGCACGCTGTGCGAATTCGCTCAGCGAGTGGTCACCTCGTGCCACAGATCCGCATCGCCGCGCTGGCGGAACTTGTTGATGGCGAAGATGACACCGACGACGACACCCAGAGTGAGAAGAAGTTTCATGAAACCCACCCTACTGTCATCGCCGAATCTCGCCCAGGAGGGTCCGAAGTTACTCTGGCGCAAGCACTCCCGTCCCGCCCGTGGGAGGAATCGACCGGTCCCGGTCGTCGGTGGCGCCGATACTGGCCAACAGGCGCAGGCCGTCGTGAGCCTTGCTACCGGGCCGGGCGGACAGGATGACCAGTTCGGTGCCGCTGTCGCCGGGGACCATGAAATTCTCCTGATGTAGTTCCAGGTCACCGACCAGCGGGTGGGCGAAGGGTTTGCGGCCGTGCGAGCGGCAGCGCACATCCGCCTGTGCCCACAGTTTGCGGAAGCGTTCGCTGTGCACGGCGAGTTCGCCGATCAGCGCAGTGAGCTGCGGGTCGTCCGGATCCTTACCGGCCGCCAGGCGCAATTGGCCCACGGTGTCGCGGGTGCAGGCCTCCCAGTCCGCATAGAGGTCCCGGCCGTCGGATTCCAGGAAGATGTGCCGGGCGATGTTCATTCCGCGCATGGGCCGCCGGCCGTAGAGCAGTTCGGCGAGCCGGTTGGCCGCCAGCACGTCCAGGTGCTGATCGACGATGAAGGCCGGGCTGTCCGGGACGAGTTCGACCACCCGCAGCAGTTCCGGACGCTGCCGAGCCGGTCCGCCGACCGCCTCACGCCCGGACGCACGCCGCGGACGATGTGCGAGCCGATGCAGATGGGCGCGTTCCACCCGGTCCAAGCCCAGGACCCGGGCCAGTGCGTCCAGGATCTGCTCGGACGGCTGCCGGGCCCGCCCCTGCTCGAGCCGGACGTAGTAGTCCACGCTCACCCCGGACAGATGCGCGATCTCCTCCCGCCGCAGGCCGGTGACCCGCCGACGCGCATCGGGGGTGATGCCGACCGATGCCGGATCGATCCGGGATCTGCGGGTGCGCAGAAAGTCGGCGAGATCGTCCATCTCTCCAGTATCACCGTGCGGACCGACGGTCCGGGTGGTCCTGCCGATACCAGGAACTCCGGTCCGACGGTTCGAGCGCCCCTGAACAGCGCGCCGATCGGCCGCCACGATCGAGGACAACCGATCTTCGCAGGAGGCAGTCATGAAGGTGTTCATCGTCCACGCACATCCCGAGCCCGGATCGTTGAACGGTGCGTTGACCGAGACCGCGGTGTCCACGCTGACCGCGGCCGGACACGAGGTCCGCGTCAGCGATCTGTATGCGATGGGCTGGAAGGCCACCGTCGACGCGGACGACTTCGGTTCCGCGGCAGGGCATCCCCTGCATGTCGGGCACGATTCCGGCCGCGCGCTCCGGACCGGGACACTCGCCGGGGACATCCGAGCCGAGCAGGACAAACTCCGTTGGGCCGATGCGGTGATCCTGCAGTTCCCGCTGTGGTGGTATTCGATGCCCGCGATCATGAAGGGCTGGGTGGACCGCGTATTCACCCACGGATTCGGTTACGGCGTAGGCGAACACGACGAGCACCGCTACGGCGACCGCTACGGGGAGGGCACCCTCGCGGGTAAGCGGGCCCTGCTGTCGGTGACGATCGGCGGCAAGGAATCGCACTACAGCGACCGCGGCATCAACGGCCCGATCGAGGATCTGCTCTTCCCGATCCAGCACGGCATCCTGTACTACGCGGGTATGGACATCCTGCCGCCGTTCGTGCTGTACGGCACGAATCATGTTTCCGCAGAGGACTTCTCGGACGCGGCCAAGTCCTGGGAGCAGCGCCTGCTCACCCTGGCGGACACCGAACCGATCCCCTATCGATCGCAGAACGGCGGCGATTACGAGATGCCGTCCCTGCGGCTGCGTTCCGGGCGGGAGAATTCTGGCGAGAAGGGGTTCGGACTGCATCGGCGCACCGCACGGCCGTGAACACCCCCGCACCGAGCAGCGGCGGGGCGGCCGACCACCGGACCGCCCCGCCCGACTGCCCCGTGATCCGCACCACGCTCCCCGTTTTGACCCCGCAGCCCACCGGGGGGTACCGTTTTGAAGGTTGTCCGCGCGGACAGCACCCGACTGGGGCCTTAGCTCAATTGGCAGAGCACTGCCTTTGCAAGGCAGGGGTTAGGGGTTCGATTCCCCTAGGCTCCACCGAATGGTCGCGGCGACGATACGGAATCCTCGAAAAAGGATGCCTCGTCGTTCGAGAGACCTGGTAGTTGTACAGCGGGCCGGGCTCACCATATGGGAGCCCGGCCCGCTTTTCCATCGGTGCGGGAGATCCGAGAGTCAGTCGACCATGATGGTGGTCACGCTCTGCGAATGCGGCATGTCGGTGTCGATTCTGACTTCCACACGTCCGGATCCCGTATTCGTGACGAATTCGCCGCGCTTCGGGGTTGGCATGCCGAAGAAATCGGGAATCTCCGCCGGGGCCGTGAGATTCACCGACTGCGATCCGGATGCGCCGGTCGTGAGATTGCGCCAGTGCACCGTCGGCGTCACCGCGCACCACGGTGCCTGAATACCGAGGAATTTCAGACTTCCCAATACCGTGAAGGTGACTTCTCCCCTGCGCTGGGGCCAATTGTGCCACGTCCGCGCATTACCCCATACCGCACCGGCACAACCGATTCCGCGCACCGCGGTGGAGGATTGTGCAAGCGGAGAGTCCGTGTAGGTCAGCGGGGCCGCACCGGCGGTGGCGGTTCCGCCGGCCACCGCGGCCATGACCAGCGCGCCGCCCATCAATACCGTCTGCAATCTCTTGTGAAGCATTGTTCGTCAGACCTCTTTTCGGTGGACCAACAGTTTCATCGACCGGAAGTTACGTCTCGTTACACCGGCCGAATGTCAACCGGCGAGCACAGGAATGCAATTCCGGACCAGATTTGATCGGCCGTCGAACCCCTGGCCGTGAGCGACTATAGTCGTCCCCGCCACGGAACGGACAGCGCTGCATACCTATTCAATGGTCCAGGATCGCGCCCGGCACGGCCCGACAGGCCACCGTCGCGCCGGCTCAGGTACACCGGCGACGTCGAGTTCGCCGGGCGCAGTTTATGGTTGAATGATGGAGCTGCGGCACATCCGGTATCTGCTGGCCGTTGCCGACCACGGGAATTTCACCCGCGCGGCGGAATCGCTCCATATTTCACAGCCGACGTTGTCGCAGCAGATCAAGCAGCTCGAGCAGGTGCTCGGGGTGGTGCTGCTGGATCGGTCGGGGCGCGCGGTGCGGCTGACCGACGCCGGTGCGGTGTACGCCCGGCACGCGCGGCTGGCGTTGCGGGATCTCGAGGCCGGTGAGCGTGCGGTGCACGATGTGCAGGACCTGAGTCGCGGGCAGCTGCGGGTGGCCATGACGCCGACGTTCACCGCGTATTTCATCGGGCCGCTGGTGCACCGGTTCCGGTCCGCGCATCCGGGGATCGCGGTCACCGTCCGGGAGACGACGCAGGATCGGATCGAGGCGGATCTGCTCGCCGACCGGCTCGATCTCGGTATCGCCTTCGCCGGCGCGCACGCCGCGGGCATCGAAGCCACCGACCTGTTCGACGAAACGCTCAGCCTCGTCGTCGGCCCGGACCACATACTCGCGGCGGCGACCGGTCCGCTGCCGGTCGGGCAGCTCACCCGGGAGCCGCTGGGCCTGCTGAGCAGCGATTTCGCGACGCGCGGGCATATCGACGACTATTTCGCCGCATGCGGGGTGCGACCGCATATCGCGGTCGAGGCGAATTCGATCAGCGCCCTGCTCGAATTCGTCCGACGCGGCTCGCCGGCGACCGTGCTGCCCGATGCGATCACGCACGCGCACAACGATCTTCACCCGGTACCGCTGACCCCGCCGATGCCCCGCCGGACGGTGTGCCTGTTGCGTCGCGGCTCGGCATATCACTCGGCAGCGGCGCGGGCATTCACCGCAACGGTCCACGAGATCGTCCGCGAACTCTGACCATCGACACCATCTATCGCTGCGATGGAAAACAAGTATTGGACACTATAACCCCAGGTGGACGACTCTGGATTGCATCAGGTCCCGATGGCCGACGCAACGAAAGGAATCGTCCATCATGGTGCATGCACAGTTCGACCCCAGCGCACGGCAGGCCCTGGCCGCGGCCGCTGTCGAGGCCAAGATCGCCGCGAATCTGACCTGGGAGCAGATCGCCGACGCCGCCGGCTATTCGACCGCATTCGTCACCGCCGCGGTCCTGGGCCAGCACCCCCTACCGGAACCGGCCGCCGTCGCGGTCGCCGATCTGCTCGGACTCGGCCCGGACGCGGCGCGCACACTGCAGACCATCCCGACCCGCGGATCGATTCCCGGCGGCATCCCCACCGATCCGACGATCTACCGCTTCTACGAGATGCTGCAGGTCTACGGAACGACGCTCAAGGCGCTCGTGCACGAGCAGTTCGGCGACGGCATCATCAGCGCCATCAATTTCAAGCTCGACGTGCGCAAGGTCCCCGATCCCGAGGGCGGCGAACGCGCCGTGATCACCCTCGACGGCAAGTACCTGCCCACCAAACCTTTCTGAGCCCGCCGGAAATTCGAAAGGACCGCAATGGATTTCGCACAACACACCATCGATCTGGCGCGTCGCAACGTCGAGGAGGGCGGGCGTCCGTTCGCCACCGTCATCGTGCGGGACGGCGAGATTCTGGCCGAGAGCCCGAACCGGGTCGCCCAGACCAACGACCCCACCGCCCATGCGGAGATCCTCGCCATTCGCGCGGCCTGCACCGAGCTGGGCACCGAACATCTCACCGGGACGACGATCTACATCCTGGCCCTGCCCTGCCCGATGTGCCTGGGCGCGCTCTACTACTGCTCACCCGACGAGGTCGTCTTCCTGACCACTCGCGAGGAGTACGAGCCGCACTACGTGGACGACCGGAAGTACTTCGAATTCGACAACTTCTACGGCGAATTCGGCAAACCGTGGGATGCGCGCCGGCTGCCGATGCGGCACGAGGCCCGCGCGGACGCCGTCGATGTCTACCGCCGGTGGCAGCAGCTCAACAACGGCGAGCGGCGGGTGCCCGGCGCGATCGCGAACTGAGGACTACTCATGAAGAAACTCGCTCCGGCATTGGCGGCCGTTGCCGCCGTCGGCCTCGTCGCTGCCTGCGGCAACAGCAACAGCTCGGAGAACGCGCCGTCCACACCGGTGGCGGCTTCGACATCGGTGGCGGTCGCCGAGGGATCGCCCTCGGCGGTGCTGGCGTCCACACCGTGGGAGACCACCTCCGCGAAGGAGGCGCACGGCGGGTCGGTCGCGCTGACCGACGACGCGGTGAAGAACTACGTCGGATTCGCGTATTTCAAAGCCGACGGCACCTTCACGATGTTCACTCTGGACGACTCACCGAAGATGCACGGCGACTGGGCCGTCTCCCCGGACGGTAAGACGCGCACGATCGTCGCGAAAAATGCCGCGGGACAGGTGCAATCGCGCCGAGTCGTCGATATCGTCACGCTCACCGACAAGGAGTTCACCTATCGCGTGTACCCCGATGCGAACGACAAGTCGGTGTACTACGACATCGTCCACACGCCGACGAACCACAAGCAGCCGACCGCATAGGTCGTTCCCGGTGTATCTCGAGGCGAATTCGCCTCGAGGTCACCCCGTTTCCCTTCCACCCCATCGGAATCCACTGCTCCGCCATGGCCAGAGCCTGTCCCGCATCCTCGCCCCTACCGGAACGCCGCAGAAATTGCTCCAACGAGGTGAGAGCCGGATATTCCGCCCGCAACAAAGCCAGATAGGCCTGGAACCCACCCTCGTCGTGGAACGCGCAGGATCGCCGCGCCAAGACGATCCGGCTGACGCGGGCTTCCGATTGTGCCGTGTTCTGTAGCGCATCGAGACAACCGTGGGGTACCGTCGAGGAGCATCACGGGTCCGGCGGAGGGTTCGATTCCGGGTCGGCGAGTTATGAACCGAGGCTGAAATGTCCACTGCGCCAAAGCTTCCCGATTGGGCGGATGATGACATCGATCCCCGGGTGCCGAGTATCGCGCGGATCTACGATCATCTGCTGGGCGGGTCGCACAATTTCGCGGTGGACCGGGATTGGGCGGACGATCTGGAACGCCGTTGGCCGGGCATCACTCAGGCGACCTGGGCGAATCGCGCATTTCTGCGCCGGGTGATCAGATATTGCGTCGAGGCGGGTATCACCCAGTTCCTCGATATCGGCTCGGGCATCCCGACCGCGGGCAATATCCACGAGATCCTGACCGAGCTGGGCGTGAACGGCCAGGTCGTATACGTCGACAACGATCCGGTCGCCTTCCTGATGGGCCGCCGAATCCTGGCCGGCATCCCGTGGGCGACGGCGATTCGCGGCGACTTCCGCGATCTGGACACGCTCGTGCGTTCGCCGGAGGTCGCACAACATATCGACTTCACCGAACCGGTTGCCGTACTGGTGCTTTCGATCCTGCACGTGGTCGGGGACGAGATGGATCCGCAGGGTGTGCTCGGCCGCCTGCGCGACGGCCTGACCCCCGGCAGTCTCCTGGCGATCTCGCATTTCACCAACGAGGGCTGGTCCGCGGAACGGCTCGATGAACTGCTCGAGCTGACCCGCTCGACGACCACCCCGGGCCGTCCCCGGTCGGCGGCCGAGATCACCGCACTCTTCGACGGATTCGAACTCGTCGAGCCGGGCGTCGTCCAGGTTCCGCTGTGGCGACCGGATTCGGATACGCCGCAGCAGACCCGATACCTGGACTGGCTCGGCGGTGTGGGCATCAAACGGTGAAACCGGGACGGTTTTCGGCGTAAGGCGCGACACGCGATGTTGCTCGAGTGATGCTGGACAAAGGTCCCGCGCCGGGCAAGGCTTTAGTCCGTGGACCCCGACGACTGGCATCGGTTGCTCGAGCGGCTGACCGGGATCTCCGCCGAGCTCGCCGAGACCGTGAGACTGGAGGTCGCGGTGCGCCGACCGGGAACCGCGACGACGGCCGCGTTCGAACAGATGCTGCCCGCCCTGGAACAACTCGCCGAGGGGACCGACGATCTTGCCGTCCTGCGATCGCTGCTGGGCCTGCCGCCGCGCCGGCACCCCTGTTCCGCCGAGGATATCGCCGGTGTGGTGAACGGCGATCTGGAAACCGTCCAGCGCGTGCTGGTCGGCATGATCCGCCAGCGCGCGGCCGAACCCGAATACTGATATTCGACGAACTTCGCAGGGCAGCAAGCTGATCAGGGACAGTTACCGGCCGATTCCCGCAGTTGTTTCCGGGCGATCCTCGACGACTTCCAGGTCCCGCTGGGCATCCTGATCCGGACTCACCGAGTCGGCGCCGACACGTCGGGCAGGCATCGCACGCGCCAACGCGGTGCGCAGCGAGACCCGACCACCGGTGTGCAACACCGCATTCGCGTAGACCCGTCCGGCCAGCCACACGGTGAACACGATCGTCACCAGGGCGATCACCACCGCGGCCGCCATCTGCTGACCGGGCACCCCGTAGACCGCACGCATCGGCATCACCACCGGTGACAGCAGCGGGACAAACGACAACACCACGGCCGCAACGCCATCGGGATGAGCGGGCACGACGGTCTGCCCGACCAGGTAGGCCGCGATGACGATCACGGTGACCGGTGTGGCCACCGAGGCCAGGTCCTCCTGCCGCGAGACCAGCGCGGCGGCCGCGGCGATGACCAGCGCATACGCGAAATATCCCAGGAGATACCACAGCACCGCCCAGCCGACCGCACTCGTGAGCACCGCGGCCGAGATGTGCAGCACCCCCAGCGCGCTCGCCGCACCCGCACCCGCCGCGGCCAGCACGACCACCTGCCCGATGGTCACCACGCCGATGCCGAACACCTTGCCCGCCAGCAACTCCCACGGCCGAATCGTGGCCAGCAGCAGTTCGACGATGCGGTTGGCCTTCTCCTCGACCACGCCCTGTCCGGTGAGCTGAATGCTGATCAGCAACATGATGTACGTCAGCACCCCGACGACGCTCGCGATCCCGGTCAGCTCGCCGCGGTGATCGTCGGCCGGTTGCAGCGACCGGGAGTCCACCGTCGCGGTGGATATCATGCGCTGCACCGTCGCCGGATCACCGCCCAACGCGCTGATCTGCTGATTCAGCGCGATCTGGCGGGCCAGCAGGTCGAACCCGGTCCGCAGCCCGTCCGGCAGCGAGGATTTCACCACCACCTGCAGCCGACCGTCCGATACGCCGGTGAACAGCGCGGTCAGATCGCCCGAGCGCACCCGGCTCTCGCCTGCCGCGCGATCCACCAGCACGGTCCGGATGCGCTGTCCCGCTGTCTGTCCCGCACCGACGAGCATCTGCTGGTACCGCGCGGTTTGCGCGGTCACCCCCACCGTCGGCGTCGCGGACTGTTGCGTCCGGCCGAGGAAACCGAACAGCACCACCGTGCCCACCACCGCTGCCACCAGAACGATCGTGATCACCAGGAACGACCGGGACCGCAGCCGCGTACCGATCTCCCGCCCGGCGACCAGTTCGATCGCCCGAACCGACGACATCCGCATGCTGTTCATGCGACGGCTCCCTGCTCCTGGTCGGCGACCACGTCATGGAACAATTCGGTCAAAGTCGGCCTGATCCTGGTGAATTCGTGCACCGGCCCCACCGCCGCGGCCGCGCCCAGCACCCACTGATCATCGGCGCCCTCGGCCAGCCGCAGAATCCAGCGCGTCCCCTCGCGCCGCTCCACCTGCACCCCGGGCAGCCGCGCGGTCCAGTCCCCGCTCACCCCGGGCGCATCGATCGCGATCCGGTCCGGGCCCAGACCGCGCAGTTCCTCGACCGTGCCGCAGGCCACCACGGATCCGTTGCGGACGATGCCGACCCGGTCGCACAGGCGTTCCACCAGGTCGAGCTGATGGGAGGAGAACATCACCGGACTGTTCCCGGACGCACAGCGCTCGCGCAGTACCGAACTCATCACCTCGACCGCCACCGGATCCAGGCCGGAGAACGGCTCGTCCAGCACCAGGATGTCCGGCTCGTGCACCAGCGCGGTCGCCAACTGCACGCGTTGCTGATTGCCCAGACTCAGCTTCAGCACATCGTCCCGGGCACGCTCCTGGATGCCGAGCCGCCGCATCCACCGGTGCGCGGATTCCTCCGCCTCGAATGCCGAAAGTCCGTGCAACCGCGCGAAATACGTCAACTGAGCGGCCACCGGCATGCGCGGATACAGCCCACGCTCCTCGGGCATATAGCCGATACGCCGGCGCACATCGAGGTCGATCGGGCGGCCCTGCCAGCGGACCACGCCGCGGTCGGCTCCGATCACACCCATCACGATGCGCATGGTGGTCGTCTTGCCCGCGCCGTTCGCGCCGACGAATCCGAATATCTCACCGGCGTGCACGTCGAAAGTCATATCCGACAACGCGACCATTTCGCCGTACCGTTTGCACACACCCTCGATCCGCAACACGTGAATCTCTCGCCTCCCATACGCCGACCGGTCGGTGACATCCGTTCCGGCACCCCGAAATTCGATGTTATCTCCGGCGAATTCGATATCGAGACAGCGTGTGTATTCGCCGCATCCGCGCATCACCGTAGGTGAGCCAGCGGGTTTTCCCCCGGCGCGCGGTCGGCGCGTCGCCGTCATCGCACCGTCGTTGACTACGATCACCGCCGGGGTACCGGCCCCGTTATTCGATCGAACTCCACGAAGGGTGAATTCATGAGGATGCTCAACGCGCGGTGCGCGATTGCCGCCATCGCTGTCGGCGGATTCGCCGCGGGCACCGGATTGCTCGGATCGACGACGGCCTCGGCGGACATGATCGATGATTTCAGCCCGTTGCTCACATCGACCTGCTCCTTCGCTCAGATCGATGCCGCGATGCACCAGGTCGCCCCGGCTGCCGCCGCTCGCCTGGACGCGTCGCCGGTGCAGCGGAACATCTTGCGGTTCGCGTTCTCCCAGCCGGCCGAGAAGCGCACTGCCATGCTCGAACAGCTTGCGGCACAACGGAAGAAGATGGCCGGTGTGAGCGTCCCCGAGCTGAGCTCCAACCAGGCGGCGGGCCCGATGATGCAGCAGGTTGCAGATTCCTGCCACCGATACTGACCGGCCATCCGGAAAATCCGCCGGAATACCTACCGATGAAATGATCTTCCCCCGACACGCCGAGCCGGTTCGGTGTGAAAAGCGTGCACTTTGACATGATCACTCCGGCAAGATCAACATCGAATTTCAGTAACAGGAGGAATCATGCTTCTGCCAGTCGTTGGCAGTGCCGCCGGTGCCGCCGTTGCAACCCTGGGAGTGGTTCTCGGCGCCATTATCGCGTTGCTCTGAGATATCCCTGTCCAGGGCTCGAGGGGTATATCCCGGAGACAGGCCGGACGTCGGCAGGAGGGACGTCCGGCCTGCTTTTCGCATTCACGATATTCGGCATCCGGAATTGACGCGAAAAAGTCAGCTGCCGGATTTCACCGGCAGCTGACACTATTCATCGGGGTGCTCTCCGAAAAATTATCCGCAGGCGACGCTCGCATTGTTGTAACCGGCCACCGGAGTGCGCAACCGCGTCACCGCCTCCTCGTAGAGCCGGTACTTGATGTCACGCAGCACCGGCCCGCGGGTATGAGCCACGTTCTTGGCGTATTCGACTGCCGCGCAGAGCACTTCGGTCTCCACCGCGGTCTCGTCGACCAGTCCCAGTGTCAATGCGTCCACACCGCCGTACCGCCGACCACTGACCATCGCCTCGTGCGCCACGCGTGGCGCCAGCCGGGCCGAGGCCAGCGCCACGGTTCCGGGCGCATAGGACGCACCGATGGTGATGCCGGGCAGGCAGAAAAACCCGCGGTCCACCCGCATCACCGCACGGTCGTGGGCGAGCGCCAGGAACGCCCCCGCTCCGAACGTGTGCCCCTGCAGGGCGGCGACCGTCGGCAGCGGTGCGATCAGCAGCCGGGCGAACAGCAGTTGAATTTCGCTGAGATATCCGTCGACCTCGTCGGGATGTTCGGCGACCCACCTCAGATCCGCGCCGGTCGAGTAGTACTTCCCCGCCCCGGTCGTCACCAGCGCACGCGGCCCGTCCTGCGCCTCGATGTCGTCCAGCAGTGCATGGAACCCCGCGATCCACTCGGGATGGAATCTGTTCTCCGGATCGCTGCCAGCAGTGTGCTGAGACTCACCGAAGTGCAGGATTGCAACGTCTCCCTCGTGTTCCAGATATGGCACTCCGGTGACGCTACAGGGTTGCTGAAATCCTCTCAGGGATTTCGGAGCGGATGGGCACACACCGTGTCGACCGGGCGGATCAACTCGTTCCGCCCATCCAGCCCGCCGCATCCAGCCGGAACGCAGTGGGCGCCGTGACCTTTCGGAGGTCGTCCTCCAGTGCGCGCAGGCGCCCCTCGCCCAGCGCGGCACTCCAGGTGGCCCGAATCCGATCGAAGATCGCCGCCGAACGGGCCAGCGAATCGAGCCCTCGCGGGGTCAACCGGACGATCCGGCGGCGGGCGTCGGCAGGGTCGTCGACTCTTTCCGCGTAACCGGCGGCGACCAAGCGGTCGACGGTCTTACCCGCCGCCTGTTTGGAAACGCCCAGGCGGCGGCCGATTTCACTGGCGGGCGCGCCGTCCAGGCCGATCGCCTGCATGGCGAATCCATAGGCCGGGCGCACGTCCGGGTGTCCCTGCTCGGCGAGTTCGGCGTGCAACTCGTCGAGGACCGTGCGAAATCCCGCGAAGAGCAACAGGGGCAGTTCGTAGCCCACAGGTTCCCTCTTGCCGGAATCGACAACCTGGTTTACCGTTTGATCGTCAACCATGTTGTCTATATTAGGAGGATCAGATGTTCGACGCGCACACCGTGGATACCGCCCCGGAGGGATCACGACAGGCGATGCGGAACGTCGCGGCGGCATGGGGCGGAAAACTGCCCGAGGCCGCGGCCAGACTCGCCAACGCACCCGAGCTGCTGAACGGCTTCCTGGCCATGAGCGACAGCTTCGACAACTGCACCCTCGATCCGCTCGCGCGCGAGGTCGTCATCATGGTCGTCGCCGTCCGCAACGACTGCCACATCTGCATCCGCATCCATTCCGCCAGACTCCGCGCACACGGCGCGGACACCGCCCTCATCGCCGCCCTGCGGGCCCAGGAAGCCTTGTCCGACAAGCGACTCGAAGCCATCCGGGTCTTCACCCTCGCCGTCCTGGCCACCGCCGGCGGTGTCGACGACGACACCCTGCAAGCCCTGCTGGCGCACGGATACACCGAACGCAACGCACTCGAGGTCGTCCTGGGAATCGGCACCTACACGATGTCGACCCTGGCCAACCGCCTGGTCCGCGCGGTATGACCCGAATCCGAAGTGTGCCGGAAATGGCGAAAGCCCTCGACCGAAACCACTGGTCAAGGGCTTTTCATGGGATGTGGGCCTAGGAGGACTTGAACCTCCGACCTCTTCGTTATCAGCGAAGCGCTCTAACCGCCTGAGCTATAGGCCCGTAGGGGCTGGGGTTTGTTGCCCCGAACCGAGAGCAAAGATTACCCGACCATCCCTGGAACAACCAAAACGGCTGGTAGGAGGGGTGCAGATGGAAACGGCCGGGCCTGCGGGGGCAGGTCCGGCCGTGGGTGGAGCGGGACTAGTCGGGGTCGGCCAGGGTTACCTGGATACCGCCGACGAGGTCGGTGCACTGGTTGTAGATGAAGACGCCGACCGTGGACAGGGCCGTCATCAACACGACGTTGATCAGGCCGATGACCGCGGCATAGCCGAAGACCGTGCCGGCGTCGATCAGGGCCGAGGAGTTCGAGTTGTTGTCCGACACCATATCGGTGAACGTGCTGTTCAGACGGTCCCAGACACCCATGCCGGACAGCACGATGTACAGGAAGCCGACCGCGAGCATCCAGACGAAGAACATCGCCACGCTGATCACCAGCGAGATCTTCAGCGTCGACCACGGATCGATGTGCCGCACCTGAACGGTCGCGCGCAGCGGCTGACCGCTGGCCGCGGCCTGGACCACGGCCTGCGGGACAGCGGGCGATACGGGTTGCTGTGTCGTGGCGGTGTGCTCCGAGGGCGGCAGCGGGTGACGCAGCTCGGACAGGTCCGGCATGTCCTTCACCAGCTCGGGGCGGGCGATGCTGCGGGTGGGTCCGTCGATGCCGACGGACTTCACCATCGCCGCTTCCTTGCGCGCGGCCTTGGCCGCCAGATCCGCTGTGGTCCGGGCATTACCCGAACCGCCCAGGCTCACCGACGGCGGCCGGCCCGCCACCGGAGCCTGGCCCGGACGGTTCAGATTGGACTGCGGCTCACGCTGCGGCAACTGCGACCATCCCTCCTCGAACCGGGAACCGGTGTCGGCCTTGGCCTTGGCCGACTCGCCCGACTCCTCCTGACTCGCGAAATCGGCTGACTGATCGGTACTTTCGGGCGTACTGCCCGACCCGCCCTCACCCGTGCCTGCCGGCCGCGGAATGGGACGGGGCGGAATCGGGGATGATGCTATCCGCTCGGTCACACCATTGGCGTGGGGCCGCTCGTCGTTCGGCTGGTTCGGAGTGGTCAATGGGGATTCCTTAGATCCGTTGTGCCGCCGCTGCTCGGGTAAAACTACTTCTTCTCGGAACCACTGGTGTCGTCTTCGCCGGGAACCTCGTCGGGCTCGTCGGCGTTACGAGCGATCGCAAGCAAGGTATCGCCCTCACCGAGATTCATCAATCGCACGCCCTTGGTCTGACGGCCCGCTTTGCGAACCTGTTTCGCCGCGGTCCGGATGACACCGCCACCGGAAGTGATCGCGTACAGCTCGTCCTCATCATCGACGATGAGCGCACCCACCAGACTGCCACGACGCTGGTCGTACTGGATAGTCAGGACACCTTTTCCGCCGCGGCCCTGTGCGGTGTACTCCTCGATCGCGGTCCGCTTGGAATAGCCGCCGGACGTGGCGACCAGCAGATACGTATCGTTGCGAACCACGTTGAGCGACAACAGTTCGTCATCGGTGTTGAACCGCATGCCCTGCACACCGGAGGTGGCCCGGCCCATCGGACGCAGCACCTCGTCGTTGGCGGGGAAGCGGATCGACTGACCGTGCGCCGAAACCAGGAGCAGATCGTCGTCGGCCGAACACAGTGCGGCGCCGACCAATTCGTCGGTGTCGCGCAGATTCACCGCGACGATGCCGCCGGTCCGGTTGGAGTCGAAATCGGTCAGCTTCGACTTCTTGACCAGGCCGTTGCGGGTGGCCAGCACCAGATACGGCGCGTCCTCGTAGGTCTTGATCTGGATGACCTGGGCGATCTTCTCCTCCGGCTGGAAGGCCAGCAGGTTCGCCACGTGCTGACCGCGCGCGGTGCGGGCGGCCTCGGGCAGTTCGTACGCCTTGGTCCGGTACACCCGGCCCAGGTTCGTGAAGAACAGCAGCCAATCGTGTGTCGAAGTGACGAAGAAATGCTTGACCAGGTCGTCCTGCTTGAGCCCGGCGCCCTGCACACCCTTGCCGCCGCGCTTCTGGCTGCGGTACAGATCGGTCTTGGTGCGCTTGGCGTAGCCGGTCTCGGTGATCGTGACGACCACGTCCTCGCGGGCGATCAGATCCTCGTCGGCGACATCGCCGTCGGCGGAGATGATCCGGGTGCGCCGGTCGTCGCCGTACTTCTCGACGATCTCCTGGAGCTCGTCGCGCACGATCGCGCGCTGCCGCTCCGGCTTCTCCAGGATGTCCTTCAGATCCGCGATCTCGAGCTCGATCTTGGCCAGCTCGTCGACGATCTTCTGACGTTCCAGAGCCGAGAGCCTGCGCAGCTGCATATCGAGGATGGCCGTGGCCTGGATCTCGTCGATGTCCAGCATTTCCATCAGGCCGGTGCGCGCGGTGTCGGTGTTGGCCGAACGCCGGATCAGCGCGATGACCTCGTCCAGCGCGTCCAGCGCCTTGACCAGTCCGCGCAGGATGTGGGCGCGTTCCTCGGCCTTGCGCAGCAGGTAGCGGGTGCGCCGGACGATGACGTCCAACTGGTGCTCGACGTAGAGCCGGATCATCTGATCCAGGCGCAGCGTGCGCGGCACGCCGTCCACGATGGACAGCATGTTCGCGCCGAAACTGGTCTGCAGCTGGGTGTGCTTGTAGAGGTTGTTCAGCACCACCTTGGCCACGGCGTCACGCTTGACCGTGACCACGATCCGCATACCCGCGCGGTCCGAGGACTCGTCGTGGATATCGGAGATGCCCGCGATCTTGCCGTCCTTGACCTGCTCGGCGATCGCGTTGATGAAGTTGTCCGTGTTGACCTGGTACGGCAGCTCGGTGATGACGATCGTGGTGCGGCCGCGGTTGTCCTCCTCGATCTCCACCACACCGCGCATGCGGATCGAACCGCGCCCGGTGGTGTAGGCGTCGTGGATGCCCTGGCTGCCGACGATCAGGCCGTGCGTCGGGAAGTCCGGGCCCTTGACCCGCTCCATGCACGCGGCGAGGGTGGCTTCCTCGTCGGCGTCGTAGTTGTCCAGCGCCCAGTAGATCGCCTCGGCGAGCTCGTTCAGGTTGTGCGGCGGGATGTTTGTCGCCATTCCGACCGCGATGCCGTTGCTGCCGTTCATCAACAGGTTCGGCACCCGGCTGGGGAGAACTACCGGTTCCTGGGAACGACCGTCGTAGTTCGGCGTGAAATCGACTGTCTCGTGGTCGATTTCACGCAGCAGCTCCATGGCCAGCGGCGTGAGGCGGCATTCGGTGTAACGCATGGCGGCCGCGCCGTCGTTACCGCGCGAACCGAAGTTGCCCTGCCCGTCCACCAGCGGATACCGCAGCGACCAGGGCTGCGCCATGCGCACGAGGGTGTCGTAGATCGAGGCGTCACCGTGCGGGTGGTAGTTACCCATCGTTTCGGCGACCGGGCGCGCGGATTTCACATAGCCACGATCGGGGCGATACCCGTTGTCGTACATCGCGTACAGCACGCGGCGGTGCACCGGCTTGAGGCCGTCGCGAACCTCGGGCAGGGCGCGGCCGACGATCACGCTCATCGCGTAATCGATGTAGCTGCTCTGCATTTCGTTCTGGATGTCGACCGGTTCGATCCGGTCGCCACCACCGCTGGGCGGCAGTGTCGTTTCAGTCATGAAGTCTCCTTTGTAGTCCTGGTCCGCGGCAGCGTGATGCGCGCCGGACTACACATCGAGGAAGCGAACGTCCTTGGCATTGCGGGTGATGAAGCTGCGACGCGCCTCGACGTCCTCGCCCATCAGAATGGAGAAAAGCTCATCGGCGGCGGCGGCATCGTCCAGCGTGACCTGGCGCAGCACACGCACCGACGGGTCCATCGTGGTCTCCCACAGCTCCTTGGCGTTCATCTCGCCCAGACCCTTGTAGCGCTGTACGCCGTCGTCCTTGTTGATCTTCTTGCCCGCGGCCAGACCGGCCTCGAGCAGACCGTCGCGCTCACGGTCGGAGTAGGCGAACTCCGGATCCGAACGCTGCCACTTGAGCTTGTACAGCGGCGGCTGGGCGAGGAATACGTGACCGTGTTCCACCAGCGGGCGCATGAAACGGAACAGCAGCGTCAGCAGCAGCGTCGAGATGTGCTGGCCGTCGACGTCGGCGTCGGCCATCAGCACGATCTTGTGATACCGCAGCTTGGCGATGTCGAATTCGTCGTGGATGCCGGTGCCGAAGGCGGTGATGATCGACTGCACCTCGTTGTTCTTCAGAACGCGGTCGATGCGGGCCTTCTCGACGTTGATGATCTTTCCGCGCAGCGGCAGGATCGCCTGATACATCGAGTCGCGGCCGGACTTCGCCGAGCCACCGGCGGAGTCGCCCTCCACGATGTAGATCTCGGACTTCGTCGGATCCTTGGAGCGGCAGTCGGCCAGTTTGCCGGGCAGCCCACCCAGATCGGTCGCGCTCTTGCGACGCACGAGCTCCCGGGCCTTACGCGCGGCGACGCGGGCCTGCGCGGAGGAAACCGCCTTGTTCACAATGGTTTTCGCATCGGCCGGATTGGCCTCGAACCAGTGCGCCAGGTGCTCGTTGCAGGCGCGCTGCACGAACGACTTGACCTCGGTGTTGCCGAGTTTGGTCTTGGTCTGGCCCTCGAACTGCGGCTCGCCGACCTTCACGCTGACGATGGCGGCCAGGCCCTCGCGGATGTCGTCGCCGGTGAGGTTGCCGTCCTTCTCCTTGAGGAGCTTCTTGTCCTTGGCGTACTTGTTCACCACCGTGGTGAGCGCCGAGCGGAAACCCTCCTCGTGCGTACCACCCTCATGGGTGTTGATGGTGTTGGCGAAGGTGTGGACGGACTCGGAATACCCCGAATTCCACTGCATCGCGACCTCGAGCTCGTGGCCCGTGCCCTTACCGGTGAACGCGACCACCGTGTTGTGGATCGGCTGCTTGGTCCGGTTGATGTGCTTGACGAAATCCTCGAGGCCGCCCGGGTAGTGATAGGTGCGGGTCTTGACCTTGTGCTCGACCGGTGCGGCTTCCTCGGCGTGCTTGGGCGCCTCGGCGTGCTCGCTGACCACTTCCTCGGTGACTTCGGACTCGGTCACCCGCTCATCGGTCAGGGTGATGGTCAGGCCCTTGTTGAGGAAGGCCATCTCCTGCAGGCGGCGGGACACGGTCTCGAAGTTGAAGACGGTGGTCTCGAAAATATTGGGATCCGCCCAGAAGCGGATGGTGGTACCCGTGCGCTTGGTCGACTCGCCCTGGATCAGCTTGCCGGGCTTGGCGTCCTTGTACTCCTGGCTCCAGTGGTGCCCGTCGTAGTCGATCTCTGCCTGCAAGCGAGTGGACAGCGCGTTCACCACGGAGATACCGACACCGTGCAGACCGCCGGACACTGCATAGGACTCGGAGTCGAACTTGCCGCCCGCGTGCAGCTGGGTCATGACCACCTCGATGGTGGGGATGCCCTGTGCATGCATGCTGGTCGGAATACCGCGGCCGTCGTCGACGACCTCGACACCGCCATCGGCCAGCAGAGTGACGTCGACGCGCGTGGCGTAGCCGGCCATCGCCTCATCGACGGAGTTGTCGACAACCTCCCAGATCAGGTGGTGCAAACCGCGCTCACCGGTGGAACCGATGTACATACCGGGGCGCTTGCGTACCGCTTCGAGTCCCTCGAGAACGGTAATGGAGTCGGCACCGTAGGTCTGCTTACCTGACTTGGGGTTGGTCGAGCCGCTTGCATGGGAGTCGTTGGCAGCCACTGCTCGGTAGCTCTCCTTACTTGCTGATCCCTCGGCACGACACTGCCGGTGCACACGTCGGACCCCAGACGGCCTCTGCTCGAGATGACGAACTGCTCGAGAATTACGGGTCCAGCGGGCGGCAGCACCGAACGTGCCGAGGGTATCGCCGCTAGTTACCTCACCATCCTACTGGTACACCCGGCACAGGATGCACCTATGACACCCCTGACAGCGTCGTGAGTGGGATAAATCGAACCGCGATGGGTCGGCTTGTAGGTTCGAATATCCCGTAAGCCTCCGTGGCCGATCGGATACCTGTGCGCCGATGGTCGTCGATCACTCGTTCCGATCCGGACACGGGATGGGTTGCGGCACTCGCCGTTCCCCATGTCGACCGCCACGTTCCACGTGAAACGCCTCAGCCGTAGGTATCGCGCGGACCGAGCCCTTTCACATGACGCGCACCCTTACGCCAACTGGGGGCGGCCGGTCCGCTGATCTTCAGGGTCTTGACCACGCCCTGTCCGACGGCCGCGTTGATCTTGGCCAGCAGTTGAGCCTGCAACATACGCAGCTGAGTGGCCCAAGCGGTCGATTCGGCCTGCACGCTGAGCACACCGTCGGTCAGCGAGATCGGCGTCGCATGGGTGGCGATGTCCTCGCCGACCACACTCGACCAGCGGCCGAAGACCATGCCCTCGGCGACCTTCCCGGACCAGCCGCGATTCTTGGCCAGCGCACCGGCGACCGCGGAGAGCAGTTGTGGATCGCGTTCGTCGGGGCGGGCTCCCGACCAACCGCGCCGACGAAGCGCCCGAACACCGCCCTTACGCGGCGATGCCCTCCCCTGCCCCACTGCCTTGCCGCTGGCCTTGGCCGCGGCACGGGCCTCCTCGAGCGCACGGCGGGCGAGATCGACCCCGCGCAACTCCGGGCCGGAGTCACCGGACGACGCGGCAGGCCCGTCGGATCCGGAATCGTCCGCCATCGCCCTGCCTTTCGTCGATCTGTGGATAAGTAGGCTAGTCGCTCCGCGCTGGGACACGCCGATCCGCCGTGGAGTGTCACAAGACCTGTCGTGACACCCGGTGAAGTTCAGGATGTGGTGGGCGACACCTGATCCGCGATATGCGAGGTCCGTTCGTCGGCCTCGCCGGTGGTTTCCACTCGCAACGGGGTCGCCTCGAGTTCGACCGGGACGTCCTCGGGGACAGCGGCGGTGATCAGCACCTGCTCGGCGGTTGCGGCGACAGTGGCCAGGGCGCTGCGGCGGCGGCGGTCCAGTTCGGCGAAGACGTCGTCGAGCATGAGGATCGGATCGGTGCCCATACCACGCAGCAATTCGAAGGCCGACAACCGCAGCGCCAGCGCGAACGACCACGATTCCCCATGGCTGGCAAAGCCTTTCGCCGGCGCCGAACCCAACATGAGTTCCAGATCGTCACGATGCGGGCCGACCAGGCACACTCCGCGCTCGAGTTCCTTCGGACGGGCCTGCGCCAGCTCACTCAACATGATCGCCTCCAGGACCTCGACGTCCTCGGGCTGTGGATCGCGCGCCGGATCCAGATATTCCGGCGGCAGATATCCGCTGCGATAGCGGATCGACGCGGTGCGCGATTCCGGGGCGATCGAGCGATACGACTGTTCGAGATGGGGATACAGATCGTGCACCAGCCGCAGCCGCTGGGCCAGCAGTTCCGCGCCGTGCGTGGCCAGATGCCCGTCCCAGACGTCCAGGGTGCTCAGTTCCGCGGCCTGACCGGGGCGTGAACGTGCCTGTCTGCCAGCGGTTTTCAACAGCGCCGAACGTTGACGCAGCACCCGGTCGTAGTCCGAGCGGACGCCGGCCAGCCGAGGTAGCCGGGCTGTGCACAACTCGTCGAGGAAGCGACGTCGCTCCGACGGGTCGCCGCGGACCAGGGCCAGATCCTCCGGCGCGAACAACACCGTCTGCAGGATGCCCAGGATCTCCCGGGTGCGCCGGACCGGAGAGCGATTGATCTGTGCGCGATTGGCCGAGCCCTGATTCAGCTCCATGTCGACCCGCAGCTCACGTCCGGCGTTGACCACTGTCGCGCCGATCCGAGATCGCTGCGCGCCCAGGCGAATCAGCGGTGCGTCCGAGGACACCCGATGTGAGCCGAGTGTGGACAAGTAGCCGACAGCCTCGACCAGATTGGTTTTGCCGTTGCCGTTGGCACCCAGGAAAACCGTTCGGCCTGGGGACAATTCGAGATCGACCTGATCCCAGGAGCGAAAATCACGCAGCGTCAACGTCCGCACGTACATCGCTCAGTCCACCGCCCCGATCGGGAACTCTGTGGAGAACTTCGGGAAGGCCCTCGAACGTCGGCCTCGCCCTTGGCTTTTCACAGAGTTGTCAACATTTATCCACAGTTGTCCGGACAATGCCGGTGCAGACTCAGCCCGGCAGGCGCACCGGCATCAACAGGTAGATGTAGTCGGTGGACAACGCGGCGAACGCACCGGAGTCGAGTACCTCGGGCTCCTGTTCACCGGTCGGGGTGAGTACCGCCGGACGACTCGGCGTGGTGAACCCGAAGGTCACCCGGTCCGAGTGCAGTGCGGACAGACCGTCGTTGAGGTAGCCCGGGTTGAAGGCGATGGTCAGCGGCTCACCGCGGAACTCGGCCTCGAGCCACTCCTCGGCGCGGCCCGCATCGTCGCCACCGGCCGAGAGCTGCAGGCCCTGTTCGGAGAATTCCAGCCGAACCTGGGCGCCGCGTTCGGCAACCAGCGCAACACGTTTGATGGCCTCGATCAGCGCCGCGACCTCGAGGGTGGCGATGGAGGTGTGCTCCTTGGGGAGCAATTGGCGGAACTTGGGGAATTCCGCGTCGAGCAGCCGGGTGGTGGTGCGGCGACCGCCGTTGACGATGCCGAGCAGACCGTCGGTACCGGTGCCGAAGGCGAGCTGCACGGGAGCATCGGAGGCCCCGAGCGTCTTGGCCGACTCGGACAGGGTGCGCGCCGGGACGAGCACCGCGGTCTCCACATCGGGACGACCGGGCTGCCACTCCAGGTGGCGAACCGCGAGCCGGAACCGGTCGGTGGCCGCGAGGACGACCTTGGTGCCCTCGATCTCGACCCGGATGCCGGTGAGCATGGGGAGGGTGTCATCGCGACCGGCGGCGACGGCGACCTGGCCGACGGCCGAACCGAACACGTCCACACCGAGTTCACCGGTCTGCGGCGGAAGTTCGGGAAGCTGGGGATAATCCTCGACCGGCATGGTCGGCAGGGAGAACTTCGCGCTGCCGCAGGCGATCAGCACGCGGGTGCCGTCGACGGAGACGTCGACCGGCTTGTTGGACAGTGCCTTGGTGATGTCGGCGAGCAGGCGGCCGGAGACCAGGACCTGGCCCGGACCGGCGACCTCGGCGGCCACTCGCATCTGCGCGGAGACTTCGTAGTCGAAACCGGACACCGTGAGACCGTCCTCGCCCGCGACGAGCAGGACGCCACCGAGCACCGGAACCGGCGGCCGCGAGGGCAGACTCCGGGCCACCCAGGCGACGGATTCGGCGAAATCCTCGCGAGCGACCCGAAACTTCATGCTTGCAAGCTCCATCGCCCGGTATTTCCTCTCCCAGTCTCGATCGGTCTTGATCTGTTCGGCTCGGCAGTGCGGGTTCATGCAGGAGGTGCTGATCGGCCTCCCGCGATTCGTCTCACAGGAGTGTGACACAGGCGACCGACACCAAACCGTACCCGCGGACGAGCCTACCGACTACGCCGCCCCTCCCGGTGCGTCGGATACGGGATACGGACTCGGGCGCGGCTCGATGCCCGCGCGAGGTTCGGCGCCGGAGGGTGTCGCTTCGCCGCGCTGTCTTCTCCTTGCCATCGATCCGAGGTTGGGGACGAAGCTCCGTCGCACCGATCCGTCCCGAACCGACTTTCCACACCGCCTGTTTTAAAAGAGAGATCTCTAGAAGAAGAACTGAAGTAGTAGTAGGCGCTGTGGATTCTGTGGACTCCCGGCGAATCGCCTGCTGAGAAGGCGTGGCGGCATGGGGATGTCGAGAGGGTGACTCGAGGATGAACATCGAGTCGTTGTGGACTCCACGAATCTGTCCCAGGCTCATCCTCGAGCCATCCTCGAGTTCTTCCATCATGATCACCCTGTTGTGCACACATGTGCACCAACCCGTGCAGAACAGGTGGATTCCTCGAGGACCTGACATGGAGTCCTCGAGGAATCCACAAGCCGAATCGGCCGTCTTCGCAGGTCAGACCTCGAGGACGAATCAGGGTGTGCAATCTGTGTACTAACTGCTGTGAGTAGCTGGTGCACAGATTCCTCCCCAGAGCTGTGCGCAACTCGGTGGACAGCCGGTGGATTCCTCGAGGACTCCACAAGAATTCCTCGAGGAATCCACATACGAAAAAAGCCCCTTCACCCTGGTCAGCGGGGTGAAGGGGCCTGTGGACCCGATCAGCGGGAGCGCTGTTTGATTCGGGCTGTGAGTTCTTGAACCTGGTCGTACACGCGGCGGCGTTCGGTCATCTCCTTGCGGACCTTCTTCTCCGCGTACATGACCGTCGTGTGGTCGCGGCCGAATGCCTGGCCGATCTTCGGCAGTGACAGATCGGTGAGTTCGCGGCACAGATACATCGCGATCTGCCGGGCCTGCGCGAGCGGACGCGCCTTACCCGGGCCGGTCAGCTCCTCCAACGTGGTGTTGAAGTACTCCGCGGTCACGGCCATGATCGTGGACGCGGTGATCTCCAGCGTGGTGGTGTCGGGCATCAGATCCCGCAGCACCACCTCGGCCAATGACAGATCCAGCGGCTGACCGTTGAGCGAGGCGAACGCCGTCACGCGGATCAGCGCACCCTCGAGTTCACGGATATTGCGCTCGACCCGGCTGGCGATGAGTTCGAGCACGTCGTGCGGGACGTCGAGCCGATCCATCCGCGCCTTCTTGCGCAGAATCGCGATGCGGGTCTCGAGTTCGGGTGGCTGCACATCGGTGATCAGCCCCCACTCGAATCGGGTGCGCAGTCGTTCTTCCAGGGTGGCCAGCTGTTTGGGCGGCCGATCCGAGGACACCACGATCTGCTTGTTGGCGTTGTGCAGGGTGTTGAAGGTGTGGAAGAACTCCTCCTGGATACCTTCCTTACCCTCGATGAACTGGATGTCGTCCACCAGCAGGATGTCGGTCTCGCGGTACCGGCGTTTGAACGCGACCTTGCGGTCGTCCCGCAGGCTGTTGATGAAGTCGTTGGTGAATTCCTCGGTCGAGACGTACTTCACCCGCATCCCGGGGAACAGCCGCTGGGCGTAGTGGCCGGCCGCGTGCAGCAGGTGCGTCTTGCCCAAACCCGAAGCGCCCCAAACGAATAACGGGTTGTAGGCCCGTGCGGGGGCCTCGGCGATGGCCACTGCGGCCGCGTGGGCGAACCGGTTGGAGGCACCGATCACGAACGTCTCGAAGGTGTACTTGGCGTTCAGGCTCGCCGAGGAGGAGGCCGGCGCGGACGGCGTCGGGGCCGGCGGCTCGGGCGATTTGGCGAAGTAGGTCGGCCACGAATTGTGCGCGTTGACGACCGGCTCGTCGTCCTCCCGCTCGTTCGGCATCGGACGGTGCTGTGGCGCGGGCTCGTGATCCGGGGCGAACAACGACTCCTGTCCGGGCGGAACAGGGACGTTCCGCACCGGAGGTAGATCGATATCACGCCGTTGGGGGCTTGCCTGAGTGTGGTTGGGGATGGTCGGCAATTCTCCGGCCATCGGTGCGGACACGTACTCGGGCTGGGGATAGTCGTCGTGACCCGGGTATTCGGGCGGGGTGTGATAGCGCGGAGCGGCGTAGTCGGGGGCCGGTTGGTAGTCGGTCGGTGCGGGGTAATTCACAGGTTCGCGAGGAGCGCGCGGATGTTCACGCAGCCGATCCGGGCGCGAGGTGAGCCGCGCGTGCCGGGGCGGACCGCCTGCGCGATCGGCCGGTGGCGCCGCCGGTGCGGCGATGCGCACACCGAGTCCCTCCACCTGTGGACCGAGCCGACGGGCCAGCGATCGGAGGATGGGTTCGCGCAGATCGCGTTCGATCGCCTCCTGTGCGAGGGAGGACGGCACCGAGAGCAGCGCGAATCCCTGTGCCACCGTCAGCGGTTTGACCAGGCCCAACCACGCCTTCTGGGCATTGGAGACCGGTGGTATGGCACCATCACCGGACCCTGTGGTGAGCTCGGCGACCACCTCCGGCCACACGGCGGTCAACACGTTCTGCTCGTCGTCCACGTATACTTCCTCCCCGATACAGGTCGCTAGGAGCCGACGGTCGGCATCGCCCGCAACCCCCGGTGGCATGAGCGTCGACGTGGCCGTCTGGATGGCTGGGGGCCATAAGAATATGCCACCCCCAGGGTCTTTCCACACAATTATCCACAGATGTGGACAACCCTGTGCGGATGAGTTGCGCCGTACACATTCCCCCTGCGGCGCTACGACCAGCGCTTCTGTAGCAATCTGCTAGCTACGCACCTTATATGCTGCGACGACCGTGGAGCAAGGATGGTTTCGGTCCGCCCGCGCGGGTCGAATCACACCGCAGGCGCCCGGACCGCGCGACGTGGTGCAGATCGCATCGAGGGACCCGGGTTTGACCCTGTCGGCGCAGATCAGTACCCTCGTACAGTCACCCATTGACGTGGTGTCGAGTGTCTGCTGCCCAGAGTAGCGAGGCTGGCGCACCCCGATGGGAGTTGCTCCGATATGGACCTCGTCCGTCGTCGCGAGCACACAAGAGTTTCACCCACCAGCTTCGGGCGTCACTGGGCGCCCACCTACTCGAGGAGTGTCGACCGTGGCCAAGGGCAAGCGGACGTTCCAGCCGAACAACCGTCGTCGGGCGCGGGTCCACGGGTTCCGTCTCCGGATGCGGACCCGCGCGGGCCGCGCCATCGTGTCGGCGCGCCGCGGCAAGGGCCGCGCCAAGCTCACGGCCTGATCCATCGGTACCGGTATCGGCGTCATGCTCTGTTCGCCGTTCGGTCCGCTCATTTCCACCCGTTACGTGCTCGGACACTCAGGTGTTGCCTGAGCCGTATCGGCTGCATCATCGTGCCGAATTCTCCCGGACGGTGCGGCACGGCCGACGAATCGGGAGACATGATCTTGTCGTGCACATATACCTCACACCCGCACTGCAGGCGGACGGCATAACCCCGTCCGTCCGCAACGGCGGGCCGAGGTTCGGTCTGATCGTCAGCAAGGCGGTGGGCCCCGCGGTGGTACGTCACCGTGTGGCTCGCCGCCTGCGTCATATCTGCGCCGGTGTGGTCGACGAACTGCCCACCTCGGCGGACGTCGTGATTCGCGCTCTACCCGGCGCGGCCGACACCGACAGCGCCGAACTGGATCGACAGCTCCGTTCGGCGCTGCGCAAACTTCTTCCGCCGCAGACTCCGACGGATACGGGCGTGCCGGAATACGGCAGGTCCTCATGAACCGGCTGCGGATGTTGGCCGCATTACCGGCGAAACTTCTCATCTTTCTCATCGAGCTGTACCGGACCTATGTCTCCCCTACACGGATGCCGGTATGCCGATTCACCCCCACCTGCAGTGAGTACGCGGTGACAGCGTTGCGCACCCGGGGCCTGTTCATCGGTCTCGGACTGACGGCCGTGCGTTTGGCCAAATGTGCGCCCTGGCACCCTGGAGGGTGGGACCCCGTTCCGGAGCGCAAACGGAAAGGGGCTGCCGCCGATCCGGCACCGCCCGAGAGCTCTGCGACCGAGCCTAGCCCGGCGACCGACGCGGCGGCCGAACACGAGCCTTTGAAGGAGTCGCCGCGCGCGGTGACTGGCGACACGACCGACGGGAGTACTTAGAGCCGTGCTCAATTTCATCTATTACCCGGTGTCCTGGATCTTATGGTTCTGGCATAAAGTCTTCGGGCTCGCACTGGGCAATGACAACGGGTTCGCCTGGGCGCTGTCCGTGGTGTTCCTGGTGTTCACACTCCGTCTGGTGCTGTATTGGCCGTTCGTGAAGCAGGTGCGCACCACCCGGCAGATGCAGCAGCTGCAGCCGAAGATCAAGGAACTGCAGAAGAAGTACAAGAACGATCGCCAGAAGATGGCGCTCGAGATGCAGAAGCTGCAGAAGGAACACGGCTTCAATCCGCTCATGGGCTGCCTGCCCGTGCTCGCCCAGGTGCCCGTGTTCATCGGTCTGTACCACGTGCTGCGCTCGTTCAACCGGGTCGGCGTCACCAGTGGCATTCCCGGCTTCGGCCACAGCGGCGGGATGAGCGCGTACGCGAATGCGCATACGGCGAACTACGCGTTCGGCGTCGACGATGTGCAGTCGTTCCTGCGAGCGCGGATCTTCGGTGCGCCGATCTCCGCTGCGATCACCACTCCCAAATCGCAGATGGAAGCGTTCGCCGACTACGGCGGCATTCCCGAGATCTCGCACATGATCGCCGTCGCGGTCCCGCTGATGCTGATCGCGGGTCTGGCGACGCACTTCAACGCGCGCGCTTCGGTGGCCCGCCAGCGGGCGACCGGCGTCTCGGTGGATCCGACGGGTATGGGCGGCGGCGGTTCGCCGAGCCCGATGGGGCCCAACCAGGCCGAGCTGATGAACAAGCTGGCGCTGTACGTCTTCCCGCTCGGCGTGATCGTCGGTGGCCCGTTCCTGCCGATCGCCATCCTGCTCTACTGGGTGTCGAACAACATCTGGACCTTCGGTCAGCAGCACCTCGTGTTCAAGCAGCTCGACAAGGAAGAGGAGCACAAGAAGCAGGAGGCGCTCGAGCGTCGCGCGCAGAATGCTCCCAAGCCGGGCGCCAAGCCCGACAGTCGTCGTAAACGTGGTCCGGCGACGACCGAAAGTGCGGTCGACACGACCGCGGACGGCTCCGATGCCCCCGTCGACGCTCCCGTCACGGACGATTCGACCGCCTCGAAGAACGGCACCGGACAGTCGAAGAACGGAACTACACCGTCGAAGAATGGAACGGCGAAGTCGGGTAAGTCGACAGCGTCTTCGGGTAAGTCGACCGGACAGGGTAATCGCAAGCGATCCGGTAATCGTGGCCGTCCGAATCAGAAGCGACGTCGCTGATAACTCGCGGCAGGAGTGAAGGAAACGACAACAATGACTGTTGAGACCGATGGAGGGGACGCCACTGTGGCGCTGAGCGCGAACGGCACGATCGAGCAGGCCGCTGCGGAGAGCACCGAGCCCCAGGAGTCCGACGCCGCGCAGGAGCGCCCGGCCGATTCCGATGCCGCTGGTGAATCCGATTCCGCCACCGCTGATGATGCCGGCGATGCCGAAGAGGAGTTGATCGAGGAGGGCGAGATCGCCGGCGACTACCTCGAGCAGCTGCTGGACGTGCTCGATTTCGACGGCGATATCGACCTGGACGTCGAGGGCGATCGGGCGATCGTGAGCATCGACGGCGGACGCGATCTGTCGAAGCTGGTGGGGCGTCGCGGCGAGGTGCTCGACGCACTGCAGGAGCTGACCCGGCTGGCCGTGCAGCAGGCCACCGGAGTGCGCAGCCGTCTGATGCTCGATGTCGCCGGGTGGCGGGCCAAGCGTCGCGAGGAGCTGAGTGCGCTGGGCACCGCCGCGGCGCAGCGGGTGCTCGACTCGGGTAAGCCCGAGTCGCTCGCGGCGATGACTCCGTTCGAGCGGAAGATCGTCCACGATGCCGTGGCCGCTGTCGACGGTGTCGAGAGTGAGAGCGAGGGTGTGGAGCCCAATCGGCACGTGGTGGTTGTGCCGTCTTAGAAGTGTCATGTGAGGGTAGGGCCCCCGGTTCGCTGAACCGGGGGCCCTACCCTTGTACGGACGCAGCCACAGTGCGGGCGGACTGATCGATGGACGCCCGATATGTATTCCTATCGGTCGGGAAGGAAGTTTCACGTGGAACGAGGCACGGACGGCGTTGATCCGATCCCCTCCCCCGCTTCCGGTGCGGAGGAGCCGCCCGCAGAGGCGGCGCGAGTATTCGGAGATCGGCTACCGCTGGCCCAGCAGTACTACGCGGCCCTGGCGGGCGCCGGAGTCGAACGCGGATTGATCGGACCGCGAGAGCTACCACGACTGTGGGACCGTCACATTCTCAACTGCGCGGTACTCGGGGAACTCATCGCCGAGGGCGCCGCGGTGGTCGACGTCGGCAGCGGTGCCGGACTCCCCGGGATTCCCCTTGCCATCGCTCGGCCGGACCTTCGAATCACACTCGTCGAACCGCTGCTGCGCCGGACCATATTCCTCGCGGAGTTCATCGAGTCGGCTGGGCTGGATGTCATGGTGGTTCGCGGTCGCGCAGAGCAGCCCGGCGTTCGGAAGGAGGCCGGCGGCGCCGACGTCGTCACCTCTCGTGCGGTTGCGCCACTCGCCAAGCTCGCGCAGTGGTCGCTGCCGTTGGTACACGAGCACGGCCGCATGCTGGCGATGAAAGGTTCGAGCGTTGCGGAGGAACTGGAGCGCGATCGCGAGGATTTGACGCGTGCCGGGGGTGGCAATGCGCAGGTTCTCGAATGCGGCGTCGGGATCGTCACTCCGCCCACGGTCGTGTTGAGTGTTGAGCGACTCCCCCGCTCCGAGCGTCCGGGGCGACGGGGTGTTCGGGTGCGCCGGGCGAGGTAATCCGGGGATGTTTCATGTGAAACGGCGGAGGGGAACCGCGGCGTCTCGTGAACTATTCGGGAGACACCGAGTGGCCGCCCCAGGTTTCATGTGAAACATCGTGAGGGTGTTCGTGCGAGTGCCCGGCGATCAATGTGTCGCGACCGCCGGGCCTTGCAGATAGAACCGGTGTAGACCGGAAGCCGAATGCACTGAGCCACACCATGATTGCCAGCGCATCTGTCGACGAGCTGAACGTCTGCCGTATCGCTAAGTCGAGAACTCGTATGCGCAGACCGGGCTGGCGCGAGAGGTCGCATCCGTCGGCACGCGAGTTCCACAGGGCGGGTGGACCATTCGATGTGGGGATGTTTTCCGGGCTGATCAGTATCGCCAGCGCGTATTGCCGAAAAGCCCGGCGGTGGCTCCCCGAAAAGCCCCATCCCCAACGGACCTGGTGCAGCCGCAGCCACGCAGCCACAGGCCACGGACACAGCCATAGGCCACGGACACACCACGGACACGGACACGGCCACCGAGACGGCCGCAGCCACAGGCCGCAGCCATAGGCCACGGACACAGACATGGACACGGAGACGGCCGCAGCCGCAGCCGGGGGCGTGGGCGTATCCGGGGCCGGGGGCCGTGGGCTTAGGCCGCAGCAGGTGTCGAGGCGTTGGCAGGGTGGACCTGGCCGTGGCCGTGTCGACATAGCCGTTGGGCGTGGCCGTAATTGGCGGTCGGATGTGCGGCGTGCGGCCGTAGTCGTGTGCGGTCCGTGGTTGTGGTCGTAGTCGGAATGGCTGTAGTCGGTGGTTTGGCTGTGGGCGTGACTGTGAACGTGGGTGCGGCACACCTGGACGCAGCCGCCTAACCGCGGCCGACGAGCCGGGTCGTCGTCGAGGCGAGTTTGTAGTCGTAGTCGGTAATGTAGCTGTAAGCGTGGGCGGTAGGGCTGCGGCTAATGGCTGTGGCGAGCGGCAGGTGCTATGGGCATGGCTATGAGGTGCAGTTGTGGCCCGTGGCCGTAGCATGTCGTGGCGGGCGCGTTGGTCCGGCAGACCGGTTCCAGTCGGCCGGGTGGACGTGGTCGAGGTCGCAGGTGCAACTGTCGGCTGTGGCCTATGGCCGTGATGCCGACCGTGCTGAGTGTCCTTAGTGTTGGTTGGGGCGGTATTCAGCGGTTGGTAGCCGCGATGCGATCGGCCTTGGGGCACCATGGTCAGGGCGGCGCTCCGGAGGCGACTGCTGGAGGCGATGGGAGCCGAATTCCGCGGGCGATTCCACGGTTTCACGTGAATCATTGAGCGCGGTCTGTAGCGCTGACTTCTACAATTCCGAACCCAGTCCCAGCCACGAGTTCGGCTGAGAGACGCACGTGATTGGTGGGCCGATACCAGGGGGCGGGGCCGTAGCCGACAGCGAGCAGTCCCCGGGGTGCCCGTCACCTCTCGGACCGGTAAGGCCGATGATCGACTACAGCAGCAAGAGAATTGACTATCCCACTGCGGGCAGTGTTAGCCCTCCCCTCGGTGCGGTGCGGTGCGGTGCGGTGCGGTGCGGTGCGGTGCGGTGCGGTGCGGTGCGGTGCGGTGCGGTGCGGTGCGGTGCGGTGCGGTGCGGTGCGGTGCAGTCGATCTCGCGCTGGGCAGGTCGGAGTCGGGGGCCGAAGGCGGTCGACTCTCTATGTCGTCCGTCGGTTGGCTGACAGTTCTGGGCAGTGCCCGATGCGACTGCGCAGGAATGCTTCCGGCTGGGCCAGGCGGGCCGGTAGTCCGAGTCCGATCAGCGACAGGATGCTTGGGGCTGGTTCGGGTGTCGGTGTGGACTGCGGAGTTGTGCGTGCCGATGTGCAGCGAGGTCGGCTGGACATGCTGGAGGCTTTTGAGGGGCCGTGTAGGGATCGGCATCCGCGGTAGCTGTCAGCTCCTCGTACCAACTGGAACGCTGTCCGCGAGTACGCGTGCGGCGTCGGGCCGATACCGAACCGTAGATTTGTCCGCTCACCTTGGCCCCTTGGTGAGGAATCGCTGGACTCGGCGAAATTCCAACGATGCGGTCGCGAGCGACGCTCCTTGTCGAGAATCGCGGGCAGGTTCGGACCCATGGCGTGGTCGCGTGTTTCATGTGAAACATCGAGGCGACCGACCGAGCTAGACGAGTCACTGGACTGGCTACCGCATCCAGCGCGGCGACTCCATGATTCGAATGCTGGCTCTCTTGGTCGCCTCGCCATCGTGTGCGGCGGCGCCGGAATCTCTTCCCGTCACCGTGACGAAGATCGGTCGAGGGGCTGGATGGTGGTCTGCCTTTCGGGTTCGGGCGGATTTTTTGCCCCAGGCGCCCCTCCCCTGCTCGGCGATCGCGAATATGTTTCCGCGCACGGGTGGCGACAGCACAGCCGACCCATGGCTGCGGGCGGATCGCGCCGGACTGATTGATGGGAGTCCGCTTCAGCATCGGGCGCGGACCGACCGCTGGCTGGACGGACGACGATCCATCGCCACGTCGGTTAAGAGTTCCGGCCGCACCTGTTGGCGGTCGATACGAGTGACCGCCAATGCGGAACAGTCATTGCCATCCAGATCGGACGGCCCAAATTTGATGCTGCCGATAGCGTCGGCAGCCCATCGAGCGCAGTGGCCGATGCGTGGCCACGTCGGTGCAGATGTCCTGTGGAAGTGGAAGCACCCCAAGACCTACCTGAATCCATGATTGTCCAGCACAGAGATCAGCCAGTTCGAAGCTGCTCCGAGACTGAGATGCTGATCGGCCCAGGAAGCTCGACGGGCCCGACCATGCGCCCAGCCGAGAAAGTTGGCAGCGCCAAATTGCCTGGATCGAGGGTCGGCGGACTGAGTGAGCCCGATCGGATACGAGGGCATGAATGGGCCGGACGTGCTTGGTCGGGACTGTGCAGGATAGAGGTGCAGGCCGGAATCGGATCGGTAGCGGGCCGAGGCTCGTGCTGGACCGGCGAGAGTGCTGAACCGTCAGGAACGTCGGACCGAGCGAACGCATCGGCCAAGTCCCGCATCGGAACCGAGTGAGGTATCGGACCGTGAGTTCGTCGGCCGAGAACGTGTCGGATCGATTTACGCATCGAACTGAACGCACGTCGAACCGAGGGCAGGCCGGGTTGAGTTATCGGCGATCATCCACACGTGTGGCTGAGTGGATGGGTCGGCCGAGGCGCTGGGTGGAGGGACGTGCTGCCTGTATCAGGTGTCGGCCTGATTGATGCGCCGGGCTCCGTGGTGCGTCGGACTGGGTGGTGCGTCGGACTGGGTGGTGCGTCGGACTGGGTGATGCGTCGGACTGGGTGATGCGTCGGACTGGGTGATGCGCCGGACTGGGTGATGCGCCGGACTGGGTGATGCGCCGGACTGGGTGATGCGCCGGACTGGGTGATGCGCCGGACTGGGTGATGCGCCGGACTGGGTGATGCGCCGGACTGGGTGATGCGCCCGGCCGTGTGGACGCGTGGGCCGGATGGGCCCGCCGGGCTCGGTGATGCGCTGGTCCGGGTGATCTGGCGGCGCGTCGACTGATCTGCCGAATTCGGTGATTCTCTTGGCTGAGAACGTGCTTGGTCGGCTGAGGTGCCGGACTGAGGACCTGCGGGGGCGAGTGAGGTGCCGGGGGTGAGAGATGCACCGGCCGGACGATGCTCTGGACTCAGGGCGATAGAGAGCCGCGCGATGCCCTGGATTGACCGCGGTGCTGCCGTCGGGCGTGTGCTGGAGTGAGGGATGCGCGCGGACCTGGCGGATGGATTGACCGGAGACCTGCCGGACCGAAGGCGCTGCCGCGCCAGGGGCGTCAAGGCGAGGGAGGCACGGGGTTTGGAGGCATCGGTGGGCCGGCTTGTCGGACCGTGCGATGTGCGGACCGGCGGCTGCGGTCTGGTTGGGTCGGTCTCTGATGGGATCGAGGGCGGGTTGGACAGCAGGATGCCCCGGACCGGAGGAAGGCCGGACCGAGGTAGCTTTGGCGAACCCCGGACTGTGTCGGGGCGAGAGACTGGGCAGGGCGGACAGCAGAAGCCGTTGGCTCAGGTGCGGGTCTGGACTGCACTGGCCGAGCTGAGTCTCGGGCCGAGGACTTCTGGATCGGGGGATGCGGCGGCTGAGATATCGGTTGGTCCGGTGGGCGACGTTGCGGGACTTGTCGAGACCGATGGATGCCAGGGACTCGGATCGGTTGGACCGGGTGTGTCTGACCGGGTGTGTCTGACCGAGCAGACGGGAGTGGACAGAGACAGCTGGGCCCGAGGAGAGGCGGACCGGCAGATCTGTGGTCCGGGTGGCCCAGGCGGCCTGACCGATGGTGGGCGGACAGGTCGGACAGGGGCTCGGGCGGTCCAGGGGACTGTCCGTGGTGGGCGGACAGGTCGAGGATGGACAGCTGGCCAGGTGCGACGAGCCAGCCCAACGAATCGAGCGGACAAGGGGTCTGCCAAGGAAGTTCGATGCGGTCGGTGGGTTCTCGTGCGACAGAGACGGTGGCTGGGCTGAATGTGTAAGCCACTCCCCTCGTCCTGGCCCCCTTCCCGTCGCCTGTTCGCCCTCTCCTCGTCCGCGCTCCCCAGCCCGTGCTCCCCAGGTCCTAGCCCGGCAGTCACCCTGGCCCGCAGTCACCCTGGCCCCTCAGCCTGCGTTCGCTGTCGTCCGCGCTCGCCCTTCTCACAGCAGTGGAAGCAGCAGAGGCGAGGCGGAGAGGCGAAGCGGAGAGGCGAAGCGGCAGAGAGGAAGCGGCAGAGAGGAAGCGGCAGAGAGGAAGCGGCGGTGGCGGGCGGAGAGGCTCGTCGGCGGAGCGCGCTGAGCGTCGGAACCTCGGATCCGGGCGCGCTGGTTTCATGTGAAACATCGCGGAAGGTGTGCGCCTGGCCGAGAAGCACATACGAATTGACCGATTCTCAGCGTGTCGGAGAAGGATTGCCGCGGTTCAACTTCCGTATTGCCTCCGGTACTGGCAAGCTAAGTGTCGTTGAGTGTGAGCGCATTTTCTCGGTGCCCGGCAGCTCGCCGGATGGCTATCAGTCTCGCAACAAGGCGGCGCTCCGCCTACTCGAGCCGCGTGGCGCCGAAGCCACGCCCGGCACGTGTCTGAAGTTCTCGGGGTTAGGAGCCTGTATGTCGAACGGTCCGGCAAAAGTTTCACGGGAAACAACCTCGCGAGTCCCCGGAATGCTGGAGGGCAACGCCTTCGATTCGGAGGACTTCAGTCGCACTCCCTTCGGAAGCATCTCCACTGCGGACACGCCGATCGCGGCGGAAGCGCAGCGAGCGAGTCAGGTCCTGCACCCTGGTTCGATGAACATTCCGAAGCCGCGCGAACAACGCATCATCACCATCGCCAATCAGAAGGGCGGTGTCGGTAAGACCACCACGGCGGTCAACCTCGCCGCCGCGCTCGCGCTGCAGGGAATGACCGTCCTGGTAATAGATCTCGATCCGCAGGGCAATGCCAGCACCGCCCTCGGCGTCGATCATCACTCCGGTATTCCGTCGAGCTACGAACTCCTCATCGGTGAGATCCCTGTCCAGGATGCAATCCAGCAGAGTCCGCACAACGAGCGCCTGCTGTGCATCCCGGCGACGATCGACCTGGCCGGCGCCGAGATCGAACTGGTCTCCATGGTCGCCCGGGAAGGCCGCCTCAAAACCGCGATTCAGGAAGCGAATCTGGCCGGGTACGAGATCGACTACGTGATGATCGACTGCCCGCCCTCGCTCGGTCTGCTGACGGTCAATGCGATGGTGGCCGCGAAAGAGGTCCTGATCCCGATTCAGTGCGAGTACTACGCGCTGGAAGGTGTGGGACAGCTGCTGCGCAATATCGGCCTGGTCCAGTCGCATCTCAATCCGGAACTGCATGTCTCGACGGTGGTCCTCACAATGTATGACGGCCGTACCAAACTGGCCGATCAGGTTGCCGAGGAGGTCCGCGGACACTTCGGTGATGTGGTTCTGCGATCGGTCATTCCACGCAGTGTGAAGGTCTCCGAGGCACCGGGCTACGGTATGACGGTTCTTGATTACGACCCCGGTTCTCGTGGCGCCATGAGCTACCTGGATGCCGGTCGGGAAATGGCGGCTCGCGCCGTCGGTGCGACCTATGCGCCGGATCTGGTTGCGGCAACGCCGGTTACCGAGGGCGGCGATGTGAATGAGGAAAGGGGCCGATAAGCCGATGAGTCAGGCGAAGAAGGGTGGATTAGGGCGTGGGCTGGCTGCGCTGATCCCGACCGGTCCCGCCGAGGTGCAGGGACTCGGGAGTGCCGCGGCGAACGCCGTCATCGGCCTCGACCCGATCGGACCGCATCCTGCGGAGGCGTATCTGCACCGGGTCCCCGATCCGGCTGCCGACACCGATGCCGGAGCGGTCTACCGCGAGATCCCGGCCGAGGAGATTCAGCCCAATCCCAAACAGCCGCGTCAGGTTTTCGAACAGGACGCGCTTGATGAGCTGATCCACTCGATCCGCGAATTCGGCCTGATGCAACCGATCGTGGTGCGCGCGCTGAGCGGGACCGCCACGACCGATAACGGCTCCCCCGCCCGCTATCAGATCGTCATGGGTGAGCGCCGCTGGCGTGCCTGCCAGGACGCGGGACTGGCGACGATTCCGGCGATCGTTCGGGAGACCACCGACGATGCCATGCTGCGTGACGCGTTGCTGGAGAACATCCACCGTGTGCAGCTCAATCCTCTGGAAGAGGCGGCTGCCTATCAGCAGCTGCTCGAGGAATTCGACGTCACCCACGAGGAGCTGGCGAATCGGATCGGCCGATCCCGACCGGTCGTCACCAATATGATTCGTCTGCTCAAGCTGCCGATCCCGGTGCAGCGGCGGGTCGCGGCCGGAGTTCTGTCGGCAGGCCATGCCCGTGCACTGCTGGGTCTGGACGCCGGCGCCGAGGCGCAGGAGAAGTTGGCGGAACGGATCGTCGCGGAAGGGCTTTCGGTCCGGGCGACCGAAGAGGCGGTGACGCTGGCGAACCGGTATCCGGAACAGGAGCGCAAGCCCGCCCCCGAGCGCAAGCCCGTCTATGCCCCGGGTCTGGATCGTCTGGCCGAGCGCCTGGCCGATTCGTTCGATACCCGCGTCACCGTGAGCATGGGTAAGAAGAAGGGCAAGATCACCGTCGAGTTCGGTGATTTGGCCGATCTCGAGCGCATCGTCACACTGATGGAAAAACAGCAGTAGTCCTGACACCGTAAACATACGGGCGAAAACCATGAGCACCCGATGACTATTGCCTTTGCGCCGAAACGTCACTGTGACGGCGTATGCCATCGAGCGCAGCGACGGAAATGAGGCGGTTCGTGTTGATCGCTTATTCTTGCTGGCGAGAAGATATTGATGCCACGTGAGCGTGGATGAATCCGACAGCTGGAGGCTGAGCAGAGCGGTGTCGACGAGCGTGACCGCACTGAGCCTCGGCGGGCTCGACAAACTTCCGACACACGCACGCCGATGCGTGTTCTGGGAGATCGACCCCGCCGTGGCCGAAGACTCTCGTGAATTCAGCGATCCGGTCTTCGAGAAGGAAGCATGGCTGTCCACGGTCATGCTCGAATGGGGTTCGTGCGGACAGGTCGCGCTCGTCGACGGCCAGCCCGCGGGCTGCGCGCTGTACTCACCGCCGAGCGTGGTGCCGCGGGCGGGCCTGTTCCCCACCTCACCGGTGAGCCCGGACGCGGTCCTGCTGACCACGCTGCGCGCCGAATTCCCCTATCAGGACACCGGTGTAGCACATCGGCTGATGCAGGCCGTGGTGGCCGATCTGATGCGTCGCGGTGTTCGCGCGATCGAGGCTTTCGGTATCCGTCAGGATCCGGCCGCCACGATGCTGCCCACCCGCTCGATCAGTTCGATGTTTCTGATGGAACGGATCGATACTCCCGGCACCGGAATCCCTTCGGCCGGAACGCCCTCGGCCTCCCGTGCCAACGGTGCCTGCTCACCCGAGGGGTGCATGATCGACGCCGAATTCCTCGAGGATGTCGGATTCTCGGTCGTCGCCCCACACCAGCGCTTCCCTCGCCTGCGCCTCGAACTCGACAGTGACCACCTCTGGAAAGAGGACGTCGAACGCGCCCTCGACCAGCTCCTGGCCGCCGCGGCAGCAAGCACCACCCCGACCCGAGTCGGCTGCCGATAATCGGACGCCCCGGACACGTACGGCCACGGAGCGGTACGTGTCCGGCGGCCGGATCCATCCCGCGCCGGGGACTCGCTCGAGTCGCGGAGAGCCGGGTGACCTAGTTGGAATCTGCTGCGGCCAGTTCTTCCGCGAGGAGTTCGGCGAAGGTGTACGTGCCGGTGGGCTGGTCGTCCTGGCCCAGGAGGTACAGGCGCTTCACCGAGATGAGGATCGCCTCGGCGATCACATCGCGCATCCGCGGGTTGGTCAGCACCGATGCGTCGTAATCGTTGGTGAGATAGCCGATGTCGACCTGAACGGTCGGCATCTTGGTCAGGCGCAGCAGATCCCAGGTGCGTGAATGGGTGCGGCAGTCCTGCAGCGATGTGCGAGCGACGATTTCGCGCTGGATGAATCCGGCCAGTACCTGACCGATCATCGACACCGAACCGTGCGAATTGCCGAAGTGGAAGCTGGCGACACCGCTGGCCAGAGTGCTGGGGTTGGTCGCGCAACGCAGCGAGATCATCAGATCCGCGTCGAAGGTGTTGGAGATCTCCGCGCGTTCGGCATCGGTCGGATTCGCGCCCCACGGCCGGGACAGGAACGTCTCCATGCCGGTTGCGGCCATCCGGCCCTCGAGCCGACTCGCCAGATCCCACAGGATCTCCGACTCGTAGACGTCGCCGAATTCGGTTGGCACGGTGACGCCCTTGTCGGGCCCGCCCATCCCAGGGTCGATGACGATCCGCTTACCGGTCAGCTGCGGCCCGGCCCGGTGCACGACCTCCTCCTCCGCGATCCGGTGCGGATTGCCACCGGTGACGCGGGCGCCCAACAGATCCAGCGAACGCAGCGTGTCCGGACCGCAGATGCCGTCCGCGGACAGGCCGATCTCGCGCTGGAACGCGGTCAGCGCATCGTGCGTCTGCGGGCCGAAGTAGCCGTCGACACGATGGACGTAGAAGCCCAGATCCTGCAGACGACGCTGCAGTGTGGCCACATCGTCGCCGTACAGCGGGGCGGAGAGCTGATAGATCAGGGTGCGCGCACCGAGGCGGTAGGACGCCTCCTTGAGTGCGCGATAGGTGGCCGGACCCACGACGCCGTCGACGAGCAGTCCGCGGTGCTGCTGGAACGCGCGCACAGCGGAATCGAGATCGTGATCGAAGACGCCGTCCGTCTCTTTCCAGAACTCACCATGGCCGTCGGAACGGTCTGCTCCGTGCGGATGCATGTGGAGGAAACCGAGACTTGCGAGGGTGCTCCGAACCTCTGTTACGGCTGGACCGGTATCGCCGTGACGAAGTCGGTGCATGCGTGAGAGCCCTTTCCTTCCGCCAACCCGGGTACCCATTTCTGGGACCGTCCACTCCCGAAGCTCTTTCGGGGGTGTGCCAGGGCGCGATCCCCGCGGGGCACACGTCCGGAACGTCGGTCGATTGTCTCAGACCCGGACCGAATTTCTGCAATTCTGGCGAGTGCAGAGGATCCTACCCCGGAGTTGGCGCGTCTTTGCGTAACCACGGAGTCTCGCTGGCCGTGCGAAAAGCACACGCGCCCAGCGGACGGCGACGAAATACTAACCCGTGCCGCCGCCGCTGTGAGGCGAATGCTTGTCAGATGACGCCGTCGAGCTCGCGCAGCAGCGCGGCCTTCCCCTTGGCGCCGGTGATCCGCTTGGTCTCCTTGCCCTGGGAGAACAGGATCATCGTGGGCAGTGCCATGACTCCGTAGTCCCGCGAGGTGGTCGGGTTGGCGTCGGCGTCGATCTTGGCGATGGTCAGCTTGTCGCTGTGGGTGGCCGCGATCTCCTCCAGCACGGGGGCGACCATCTTGCACGGGCCGCACCAGTCCGCCCAGAAGTCGACCAGTACGGGCTTGTCGCTACCCAGTACATCCTGTGCGAAGGTGGCGTCGGTGACGGTCTTCGTGGCATCGGACATCGTGATGAACTCCTCGAGCGGTGGATCAGTTGGCGGAGACTTCGACCGGCTTGTCGGCATTGTCGAGCGTGTTGCTGGTGATGTCGCCCTGTTCGGCGAGCCAGCGCTCGGCGTCGATCGCCGCGCGGCAGCCGGTGCCGGCCGCGGTGATGGCCTGCCGGTAGGTGTGGTCGACCAGATCGCCCGCGGCGAACACGCCGGGCAGCGAGGTGTAGGTGTTCGGGTCGTTGACCTGCACATAGCCCTCGGAGTCGAGATCGACCTGGCCGCGGACCAATTCGCTGCGCGGGTCGTGGCCGATCGCGACGAACAGGCCGGTCGCGGCGAGTTCGGAGGTCTCGCCGGTCCGCGTGTCGCGCAGGGTCAGGCTGGTGACACTGTTCTCCCCGTTCACCTGTGCCACTCCGGAGTTCAGCACGAAACGGATCTTCTCGTTCGCGCGGGCGCGCTCGAGCATGATGCGGGAGGCGCGGAACTCCTCGCGGCGGTGCACGATCGTGACGCTCGAGGCGAATTTCGTGAGGAAGATCGCTTCCTCCATGGCCGAGTCGCCACCGCCGACCACGACGATGTCCTGGCCCTTGAAGAAGAACCCGTCACAGGTGGCACAGGCGCTCACGCCGCGGCCGAGCAGCTGCTGCTCGCCCGGAACGTCGAGGTAGCGGGCCGCCGAGCCCATGGCCAGGATGACCGCGTAGGCCTGATAGGTCTCGTCGCCGACGGTGACCTTCTTGATCGGGCCGGACAGGTCCAGCGCGTCGACGTCCTCGGTGCGAATGTCCGCGCCGAAACGCTTGGCCTGCTCGCGCATCTCGTCCATGAGATCGGGGCCCATGATGCCCTCGCGGAAGCCGGGGAAGTTCTCCACCTCGGTCGTTGTCATCAGCGCGCCGCCGAACTGGGTGCCCTCGAACAGCAATGGTTCGAGCTCGGCGCGCGCGGCGTAGACCGCGGCGGTGTAGCCGGCGGGGCCGGAGCCGACGATGATCAGGTCGCGAACTTGCGTACTCATGAGGCCCTTCCGAAGAAAGTTTCAACAGGCGTGTCGGTCAACAACAGGGTAAACGCTGTTGTTCCCGCCCCCGAACGGCCAGCACACAGGGTGTGAGCCGGACCGCATCGCGCGGTGGCCGGCTGATACCGCTCAGCCGATGTCCTGGGTCACCAACACGTGCGGATTGCCCGGACCGCAATCCCGGCCGACGATGAGCGCGGTGATCTTGGGCGAATTCGGGCCGGTGAGCAGGATCAGCACCGCGGGCTCACCGTGGTAGGTGGCGTTCATCGCGCCGAGTATCGACCGGTCCAGACCGGCTGCGCTGACGCAGCCGACCAGGGCCGCGTGATCGGCGAGCGGACCGCTCAGATCCCGGCGGCCCATGGCGCCGAGCAACTGGGAGACCGGGAGATCGTCGGAGATCTGGACGTTGTCGCCGCCGGACTGCTGAGTGGGCAGCGCGGTCGGCGGGCTCTGCTGGCTCCGCAGGGCATCCACCGTGATCAGCGATCCGGCCACGACGACCACGGCGGCGGCCGCCGCGGCGAGCCAGCGCCAGCGTCGCCGGTCGGCGCGCAGGGGTATCGGCTCGCCGTCGGCAGGCGCGATATCGGCGTCGGGGTGCTCTGGGTCCAGGACCGGCAGGGGGTGCGTTCTCGGTGGCCCCTGGGCCGGACGGGCCACGGGCAGGCGATGCACGGTCGCGACGTGTTCGGCCGGTTCGGGATCCGGTGCGGCCGGATCGGCGGCTACCGCGGCGTTACCGCAGGAGAGCTGGTCCAGTAGTGCGTCAAGCCGCGCGGTGACCTGGGTGGGCATCGGATGCAGAATCGCGGACTCCTGGCCCAGACTCCGCAATTCCGTGGTGACGTCGTCGAGTGAGCGGAGGAATCGCAGGGCTTCCGGATCGCGCCGGACCTGCGGCCAGAGCTGTTCGGAGAGATCGGGGGCGACATTGTCGGCGTGCAGATCGGCCAGGAGATCCGTGGAGTAGGGAGGTTGCGGAGCCGAGCGTGCCGCCATCGAACCTCCTGCGTCGTCCGAATCGCTCACCCCGGGTCGGCGCCGATGCTCGGCGGCTTCGCCCTTGTCATCCATCGCCTCTCCGGGGTGGGCCGTGTGAAAAAGTTGGTACTCGCCGCCCCGTCACGGACGGAGCCTGCCAGTATGACGGAATTTGTCCGTCATTAGTAATGACGCATCTCGACTACATCCGGTTCCCAGGATTCCGCAGGAATTCCAACTCCTGTTGGAGTCGCTTGCGGCCGCGCGCGCACCGGCTCTTGATCGTCCCCTCGGCGACGCTCAGCAACTGCGCCGCTTCCGCAACGCTATACCCTTCCATATCGATCGCCACCAGCGCCGCGCGCTGATCGTCGGGCAGCCGCATCAGCGCGTTGTCGACCAGCATCGATACCTCGAGCCTGGCGATGTCGTCGCGTTCCACGACGGGCTCGGCGACGCTCTCGTCGGACAGCGACACGCTGTAACGGGACTTGTTGCGCCGCATGCGATCCAGGCAGGCGTTGAGCACGATCCGGTGCAGCCAGCTGCGCACTTCGGCGTCGCCGCGGAATCGCGCGGCATTGCGGTGCGCGGACCACAGGGCATCCTGCAGCGAATCCGCCGCATCCTCCTGGATCCGGCAGGTGCGCACGGCCAGTTGCCACAGGTGGTTGTAGTGGCGGCGGAACAGCACGCCGAATGCGTCGCGATCACCCGCGACATGGGCATCGAGGAGTTCGACATCGGTGGCCGTGGCCGGATCGATCGGGCGTCTGCCTACAGCGGACGCCTCCGACGTCCCCCCGCTGGATCGCTCGATCGCTTCAAACGGCAACACATACCCCTTGGCACAGCGCTCTCGACAGCACGATGCCCTGTATCGAACATCTGCCCATACCGCTCGTCCAGGACCGCGGCGTCAGATCCCGGGAAGCTCCCCTGCTGAGAGCGCGCTGAGAATCATATCGGCAGGTTCGAAGGGCAGGCAACCAGAGTGGATCAGCGGGCGGCTTCGTAGCGGATATCGGCGATCTGCGACTGGTACTGATTGCCCGAGTGGGCCAGCGAGGTGATCCAGATGAGTACGTAGCTCACCGGCTGATCGCCGTGTACGGGGATGTTGGTCGTGCCGTTGCCGAGGGTGGCCTGGCCGATCAGCTGGGTCTGATCGAGCGTGGGCGAGGCGGTCGGCGAGGTGCGGACCTCGACGACCGTGCCCGCACTCGGCGAATTGATGCTCACCTTGGTCAGCTTGCTCGGGCTGCCCAGGGTGGTCAGGATGCCCACGCCCTTCTTCAGCGACGGGAACTGCTGGAAGTACTGGTCGGTGCGCCACGTCGTGGTCGGATTGCCGTCCAGCACCGCCGAGACGTGACTCGGGTCGTCCGGGGTGCCCTCGGGGGAGAACACGGTGGCCGCGGTCAGCGGGACCGGCACCCCGGTGCCGGCGGCAACGCTGCTCGCCGGCGCCGAGGTGGCCGCGTTCGAGGGGGCCGGGGCCACCGCTGCCGTGGTCAGACCGAGTTTGCGCTGGTCGTCCAGGGGGGCGTTGGAGGTGGGCGGTGCGAAGACGCTCAGCAGCCACCAGATGATCACCCCGACCACCAGCGCCGCCAGCACACCCAGCCCGACCAGGATCCACATCATCCGCTGCGAGCGTTCCTTCTCCGCGGCGAGCAGTTCCGGATCGGCCAGCGATTCGTCGGGTAGCGCCTGCGCGCGCTGCCCCAGTCGCAGTACCGGGATGAAATCGGTCTTCTGATCGACCACCGAGGCCTGCTCGAGCACGTGCTGAACCGTCGCCGCAGTGCGCACACCCTTGTTCGACTCCAGCGAGCGGACCGCGACCGCGGAGATCTCGAACGGAGTCTCCGGCCGGATCTGCCGCGGCTCGACCGGCGAGCCGTCGGGGCCGGAATCGGCCAGTTTCAGCCCGCCCACGGTGGCGGCCGCGCCGCTCAACCCGCCGGTGCGGATCGGCCAGCGCGCGGTGATCAGCGCGTACAGCATCGCGCCCAGACCACGCACATCGGACTGCGCGTCCGAATCGCCGAGCGTGCCGGGGAAGGCCAGCACCGCATCGCCGGACGCGCTGATCCGCACCCGATCCGGATGGTCGATGGACAGCGAACCACCGCCGCGATGGGCCAGTTCGGCCGCCGCGGCAAGAGCACGGACCGCGCGGGCTGCGCCGATCGGTGAGGGCCTGGTCTCGGCCATCTCGCGCAGTGACCGTCCGGGAGTCCACTCGGCCACCACGATGCCGCCGGAGCTGCCGCGCACCACGTCCAGCACGCGGGCCAGGCCCGGGGAGTTGATCCGGCCCAGCCGCAACGTGCGGGACAGGATCGCCTGCGGGCCGTCGTGCCCCGAGTTGTCGGCGGCCTTCTGATCGGCGTCCACGAAGGTCAGCGCGACCTCGCGGTCCAGCTTCACATCCAGCGCCTGCCAGAACCGCAGACCGCGGGCACCGCCGCAGTCGGCCAGCAGCCGGTAGCGGCCACCGGCGACCGAGGCGCCCGGGATCAGCTTCGGACCGCGCTGCGACCGCTTGGACGGCGATTCGACGCGCATCGGCGGCATCTCGGGGGAACCCACCGGCAGCATGCCGGTGTCGTAGGTCGGATCGTGTGGTCGTTCGTCCTGCGCATGCCCGTCGTCCGCGGAGTCGGCAGCGGCCTCGGCATAGCTGCCGGCCTCGGCCGATTCCGTCCGCTCACCCGGATCATCCGGGGGAACCTCGCCGGGCACGACGTCCTCGGTGCGCACCGCGCTCGCTGCGGTGGCATCGGCTTGCGCGGCAGGGACGCCGCCCGCCGCATCGTCGCTCACCCTCGTTCCTCCTTCGCCCTGGTGTGTCGAAGTCCCATATGCCGGCGGCGCACCCGGCCCGTCGCCGACCCGGCCGAGCCCTGGAGCTGCGGAGGAAGTGATATTCGCTTCTCCGCGACCGCCGGGATCGGCATTTGCGTTTCTCTGCCGAACAGGGTACGGGAACTCGCCCCCGCCGGTACGGTCAACCGCGTCCGGCCGGATGACGGGCAGCACCATGGTCTGCGCGTCGGTGTACGGGTCGTACCGGTAGTAGTACGGCTGCGCCAGTTCGGGCCGTGGCAGCAGCATCGTCTCGTGATCGTCGCCCGCCGGACCGTCGAGGTCCAGGTCGGGCGCGGGCGGAGTGAAGCCCAGCTTGCGGGAGATCGCGACGGTGATCGCGACGATCTCCGGAATGCCGACCAGCCGCATCAGGCCGAAGGCGACGCCGAACATCACGATGCCGTCGACGCCGACCCGGAACAGCGAACCGAGCCCGTGATGCAGCCGCGACACTCCCAGAAGTTGATCGATGATCACCGTGACCGCGGCACCGGCGACCGACGCCAGCACCACTCGGGTCACCGTGCGGCCGACGTTCGACATTCGCAGATCGCCCAGGCTGCGGTGCAGCAGCCAGCCGCCGATCACCGCGCCGGCCAGGAAGCCCAGGCCGGTGGCCATGCTCAGCGCCATCACCACCTGGTCCGGACTGACGACCAGCGGTGCGATCACGCAGACCAGGATCTTCACCGCGGTGATGCCCAGGATGATCCAGGTCGGTGTCCAGGCCTGTTCGCGGGCATAGAAGACGCGCAGGTGGATCAGTACCAACGCGTACGGGATCAGGGTGAAGGCCGACCAGCTGACCGCCTCGCCCAGCCGGTGCGCGTTGTCGTGACCGAAATGGCCGTAGCCGTACAGCACCTCGCCGACCTGTGGCCCGGCCACGGTCAGGAACAGCACCACCGGCACCAGGGCGATCATGGTCAACCGGGTCGCGGCGCCGAGATCGTCGACCACCGCGGGAGTGTCGTCGTCGGCGGCGTTGCGACTGAGCCGGGGCATGATCGCGGTCAGCACGGTGACGCCCAGCACGCCGTAGGGCAGCTGCAGCAGCAGCCAGGCCTGGTTGACGATCGCCGGGCCCGCCACATCCCAGTGCGAGGAGACCCGGGTGGCGAAGACGAATCCGACCTGGCTGATCAGCACGTAGAGTACGACCGCGCTGGCCATGCCGCCGAACTGCTTGAGCCGGGCGTCCATACCCCACAGCGGCCGCAGGTCGATACCGGTTCGCCGGATCGCCGGGACCATGCTCGCGACCTGTACGAAGACGCCGAAGGTGATACCGCAGCCCAGCAGCAGCAGTTTCGGCTGCCCCATCCGGACCGGGTCCAGCGAGATCTCGCCGGGCAACAGCATGTACAGGCCCAGCACGACCAGCGTGGTCAGATTGTTCAGCACGGGCGCCCAGGCGCCGGGCTTGAAGATCTCGTGGGTGTTGAGCACCGCCATCAACAGCGATGACATGCCGTAGAACAGCACGGCCGGGATCAGCAGGTAGGCCAGCGCGGTGGTCAGTCCGGTACTGACCTTGCCGTCGTGGGTGAGGAACAGATACCTGGTCAGCACCGGGGCCATCGCGGTACACACCACCGCGGCCGTGCCCAGCAGCACGGCGGCCGTGGTGAACAGCCGCCGGATGAACGCCGCGCCGCGATCGGGATCCTCTTTCTGCGCGCGGATGAGGGTCGGGACCACGAACGCGGTCAGCACCGCACCCAGAACCAACTGTTCGATCATCGTCGGGATCTGGCTGGAGACCGTGTACGCACTCGCGACCGCGGGGCCGAGCGCCATGAGCAGCAGCGCCTGCTTACCGAATCCGGTGATCCGGCTGATGAGTGTGGCGATCGCGATCGAACCGGTGGCGCTGAGCAACCGCGAATTCGAACTCGCCGGTTTGGCCTCGGTCTGCTGCGCGGTCGCGCTGGACTCGGACCGTTCGGTCCGGGCGGGCACGCGTTGCGGTCCGGGCCGTCCTTCCGCCGACCGGCGGCGTCGGGGCTGCTGTCCGGGCGGGGCCTGTTGACCGGAGGCGGTCCGGCGACCCCGCTGTCCCCTGTCCTCGGGTTCGCCGGACGGGGTCTGCCGGATCGGTCCGCTCGCCGGTGCGGGCGGTCTGCCCTGCGGCGGAACACGGCGGCGCGCACCGGTGGGCGGCTGCTGGTCCGGCCGGATCGGACCGGAAGGCGGCTGGTCCTGGGCTGTCCGGCGGACCGGTCCACCCCGTGTCCGGCGGGTGGCTCCGGTCGGCGGTCCGGGTTCGTCGGTCCGGCGGTCCGGGGGCGTCTGTCGCATGGACCCGGTGGGCGGACGCCGGTCCGGACCGGCCGGGCGAGTCCGGCGGCCGGTTTCGTCCGGGGGCGTCTGGTCCGGGCCGCCCGGAGGCACTCGACGCATGGTCCCGCTGGGCGGGCGTTGGTCCGGTCCGCCTCGGCGAGTCCGGCGGCCGGTTTCGTCCGGAGGCGTCTGGTCCGATCCGGCCGGCGGCACGCGGCGCATGGTTCCGCTCGGCGGTTGTCGATCGGGTACCGGCGGGCGCGCCTGTCGTGCGGCGTCGTCCTGGGGCCGCTGATCGGGTTCGCCCCGAGGCACCCGGCGCATGGTTCCGCTGGGTGGACGCTGGTCGGGTCCGGCCGGGCGCGGGCGGCGCGGGGGCTCGCCGGGGGGTGTCTGGTCGGGGCCGGCGGGAGGTACTCGCCGGACGGTTCCGCTGGGCGGCATGTCGGGTTCGCCCGGCGAGACCCGTCGCATGGTTCCGCTCGGCGGCCGCTGATCGGGGGCGTTCGGGGGTACTCGTCGCGGCGTCCCGCTCGGGGGCATCTGGTCCGGTGGCGGTACCCGGCGCATGGTTCCGCTGGGCGGACGCTGGTCCGGACCGGGTGGCATGCGGTCCGGCGGAGGACGGCGGTCCGCACCGTTCGGCGGGGACTGACGCATGGTTCCGCTCGGCGGCATCCGGTCGGCGGTCCGGCGGTCCGGCGGGACGCCTCGTACGGCTCCGCCCGGCGGCGCCTGTTCCGGTCCGCGCGGATCGGCCTGCGATACCTGGGGAATGGGTCCGGTCAGCGGCACCCGCAGCGGCGGGGACTGCGGCTGCGGCGGCTCCGGCTCGCCGAACTGGTCCGGCGTGGCGGCCCCCCGCTCCCACGGCGCGACAGGTGGTCGTCGCCGGGACGAATCGTCTCCGGCCGGATCCAGGTGGCGAGGGTCGTCGTATTCACTCATCGGACCCCCGGCGCCGGGCGGCCGGGCCCGGACGCGTCGGCGAACTCACCCGGGCACGACGGGACACCCCGAGCGGTCGTGCCGTGTCCGGCCCCGTCCGCTCGATCGCTGTACTGGATCATGGTGTCTCCTGTCGCTGCAGGACCCGCGTCCGCGCGCGCAGGTACCTGTTCAGCCTGCGTCGCTTCCCCGGGTCCAACCCCTCGTCGGCCGGATCGGGCTGTCCCCGGAAGCGCCGCCACAAGCGGCGACCGGCCAACAGGAACAGCAGTGCACCGGCACATGCGGTAATTATCGCCAACGCTGAACCGTATGCGTTGGACCGTACCTTGACCGAGGTGGCGTTGCCGAGCGCGATGCCGTCGGGTGTGGTAATGGAGATCGGAATCGTCAGACTTCGGCTGTCGCTGACTTTCGTCGGGATCTGGAACGACCGGGTGCCCTCCGCGGGGATGGTCTGTTCGCCGATATCGGTGATGTCGGTCCCGGACGGGACGCCGATCTTGAACCGGATCCGGGCCGCGACGGGCAGTTCGTTCCGCGCGACCAGCAGCAGCGGACTCTGCTCCGACGCCAGCGTGTAGACCCCGCCCGGGGGCAGCACGGTGACCGATCGGAACAGTCCGTCCAGAGCGGTGGTGGTCTGGTCGAGACGGCGTTGCGCGGCGGTATCGGCCTGCGAACCGGTGCTGGTGCGATCGGACAGCGACAACGTCCGCACCAGATCGTCCCGCAGCGGGGTCACGAAGGTCTGCGGGGTCGGCTCCTGTTGTGGCACCTCGACCAGGGTGTTCGTCAGATCGGTGATCCGCCCGGCCTGCTGCTGAATCGGCGCGACGAAACTATCGGGCACCGCGCCCGACGACGCGCCGGACGGATGACTCACCTCGTACGGGTGCGAATCCGCTTGGACGGCAAGCAGATCCTGGAACGACCGCGGCGTCGCCAGACCGCTGTGCACCAGCGTCTGCAACTGGGTCAGCAGTGTGGCGGCCTCGTCCCGGTTGGCGCTCCACTGCTGCGGTGGCATGAGCAGCTGCGAACGGGGCCGATTCGGCTGCGGACTGAGCGCGGTCCACGACATCGCGCCGAGCGCGTCCTGCAGACGTGCGGTCCGCGAATCCTTGGCCACGTCGTAACGCACGTTCTCGGGTGTGAACGCGGGCGTCGGCGGATTGGAGCCGACCGCGGCCAGCGCCGTGGCGGGCCAGATGTCGAAGGTGGACACCTTCATCCCCGGATCGGGCGTGGAGGTCCCGTTCGACGGCGCGGCGGGCGGTGTCGGACCGGGCAGTCGAACGGTCGCGGGGGTCGCGGTGCTCGAACTCGCCGACACCGTCGTCGCGCTGTGCGTCGAGGAACCGGAGCTGCTCGAGGTGCCGGTCGTCCCGGCGGGCGCGACGGCGTTGTCGGCCAACACCGCGGAGGTGAAACCGTGCTGGCCGAGCATCGTCGCCGCATCGGAGTCGATACTGCCGGACTCGGGCAGGCTCACCCCGTGCACCGACCGCATCGACAGGATCTGGTCGACCAGATCGGTCGGCGAGGAGATCGCGCGGGAGGTCAATGCGGAATCGTGCACGGCGGCCAGGGCGGACAGATCGACCTGCGCGAACGGCAGGCTGACGGTGCACATCGTCGGCGCCAGCGCGCGCAACCGATTCAGCCACGCCTTCGCGGCATCGGTGCCGGTGCCGTCGCGAGTCGGGCCGTCCGGATCGGACGGACTGGCCAGCACCCGATATCCGTTGGTCATATCCGACACGGTGAGCAGCAGGTCGGGATCCACCGCCAGACACAGCGCACTGGCGACATTGGCCGAGGTCCCGGCCGAATCGGGGTGCACCGCCGATTCCAGCGCGCCCAACAGCTGATCCAGGCGTCCGCCGGTGGCCAGCTCACCGGCCAGTTCGTCATCGGTCAGCAGTGCCTTGCCGTTCACCGATCCCGGGATTCCGGCCACCAGTCGCGGCCGGTCGGCCAGCGGCCACAGCATGGTCGTCGCGACGGGTGCGTCGGTCGGGGCCGAAACAGATTGTGCGGACTTCTGATCCGAATCACCCGCCGGCGAGGGCAGGCCCAGCACCGGGAGCAGGAAACGTGCGTCGTCCAAGCGGGCCTGACCGCCGTACGCGGGCGTCCCGTTGACGTTCAGCAGCAGCGGATACACCCCCGGACCGGGGATATCCAGCGACGCGGTGACCGGCGCACTTCCCGGCGTGCCTTTACTACCGGCCCGAACGCCCACCCGCAGCGTGAACTGCTTGCGCTGCCCGGGACCCAGCCGATTCGCCACATCCACGAACGGCGTGGCGACCGGATAACTGGACTGATCCAGCCGCAGCGCCGAACGCAGCCCGCGCGGATCGGTGATCGCACCGGCGCGCTGGGTTCGGATCTCGATGTCGTCCACCATGCGATCACCGATATTGGTGACCGTCCCGGTGATGGTCACCACCGAATCACTGCTGGTGGTGACCGTGTTCGGCGACACCGAGTCGAGCGTGAGCTTGAGGAACTTCGGCGTCGAGGAGGAATCGCCGACCCCCGACGGCTCCGCGGCCGCCGGGCCGGTCAGACCGAGGCTCAGCACCCCGAGGACCAGGACGGCGAGGATCGCCGCCCAGCGGTGTCGAGACAGTGTGCGCGCCCGCGCCTGCGGGGCGTCCATGAGCTGACTCATTGACGCCTCCGACCCGCATGCGTCATTGTTTGCCGTTCTCCATCCGGTCGATCAGGCGGTTCGCGACCTCCGCCAGCCGGCGCTCATCGGCGTACGCCAGCCGGGAATCCAGGTCGGTGAGCGGAACCCAGGCAACCTGGGTGACTTCTATATCGGCGTCCGAGAGCTCGCCGCCGACCGAGCGCATCAAATAGTGGTGCACCGTCTTGTGTACCCGGCGCCCCTCGGTGACGAACCAGTAATCGATGCTGCCGAGCTCGGCGACGACCAGACCGTTGATGCCGGTTTCCTCGGCCACCTCGCGCACCGCGGTCTGTTCGGCGGTCTCGCCCTGTTCGATATGTCCCTTCGGCAGCGACCACAGCAGCCGCCCGCGCCGGTCGGTACGACCGATCAGGGCGGCGCAGCGTTTATCGCGGGGCCCGTCCAGCCCGTCCACGACCAGGCCGCCCGCGGACGTTTCGCGGACAGTGCGCATCCTCGGTTTGGCCGCATTACCGGCCGAACCGCGGCGCCGGGGTTGGCGGCGTCGACTGTTCGCGCGATCGGCCGGAGACACCCGGTCAGTCTAGCTGTGCTGAATCTTTGGCCTCCGCTTCGCTCCGGCGGGTTTGCGGCCCCTCAGGCTCGCCGTTGAGCGGCCGGCGCTTGCTCCTTCGTCGCGTACGCGCCGACCGCTCAACGGCGAGCCGGCCGCAAACCGTTGTGGGTGCGTGTGTCGGGCGGTGTTGTGAGTGGTGTTGTGGCAGTGGACCTGTTGTGGGCGCAGGTTGTTGTCGTGGCTGTGTGGCGTGTACGGACGGGGTGGAATCGGGTGGGTGTGAGTCGGTGTCGTGGCTGAGGATCGTGCGTGCGCAGCTTGGTGTCGTGACTGTCTCGGCCGCCGACCTGGTGACGTGACCGCTGTGTTCGTGGCCACAACGCGTCGGTGCTGACGCAGGCCGCTTGCTGGCGCGTCAGCTCGTGCGGATGGTGCGGTGCCGGGAATTCCCGGTGGTGGGAGGAAGGTGGACGGGGTTGTTTCCCGTCGCGTCATGAGAGGAGGGGCGCCATGTCGTCCCGTCCCACTGTCCACCCGGCCGCTCCGGTCGACGGCGTTCGTGCGATGAGGGGTGTGCTGGTCACGGGCGCGTCCCGGGGGATCGGGCGGGCGATCGCCGCGGCGTTCGCCGAGCAGGGTGACCGGGTGGCGGTCCAGTACGCCAGCCGACGCTCGGACGCCGAGGAGACGTTGCGGCAGTTGCCCGGCGACGGGCACACGCTGATCGAGGGTGATCTCGGCGAGCCGGGTACCGGCGAACGGATCGTGGGCGAGGCGGTGACGGCGCTCGGGGGCATCGATGTCCTGATCAACAACGCGGCCGTGGCCCCGGCGGACAGCACTCGCCATCCGGTCGCCGACGTGTCGCTGCACGCTTGGCAGCAGATCTGGCGACGCATGATGGACGTCAACGTGCTGGGGACGGCCGAGGTGACCTGGGCGGTGGCCCGGCACCTCATCGACCGCGGCGTCGGCGGGAGCATCGTGAACGTCGGATCGCGCGGTGCGTTCTGCGGCGAACCGGACTTTCCCGCCTATGGAGCGAGCAAGGCCGCCCTGCACGCCTTCGGGCAGTCGATGGCCCTGGCGCTGGCGCCACACGACATCGTCGTGACGTCGGTGGCCCCGGGATTCGTCGCCACCGAACGGCAGACCGCCAAACTGGCCGGTCCGGATGGTGATCGGATCCGCGACCAGAGCCCGTTCGGGCGCGTGGGCACCCCGCAGGAGATCGCCGCGGCCGTCCGTTTTCTCGCGTCACCGGCCGCGGCCTGGGCCTCGGGCACCATCGTCGACCTCAACGGCGCTTCGTACCTGCGCAGCTGAAAGACTCCCCCGACCGACTCCTGTACCCCTTCTCTTTCGTCGGTTGTCCGCCGTCTCGATGCTGCGGATGGGGTCGCGGGTTCTCCGGTCAGTAAGCTGCGTGGCTGTGGTTTCGCCGAAGTCCGAGGATGTAGCAGTGCCGGTCCCGCTGTCGCCGGAGGATCGGCGTACGAGATTGCTTGCCTCGGCGGCCATCACGCTGGGGCGGGTGTCCGATGTGCTGACCCCGCTCGGGGAGATGTTCGCCGCGCACGGGCATCAGCTGTACCTGGTGGGCGGCAGTGTGCGCGACGCGGTGCTCGGACGGCTGGGCACCGACCTGGACTTCACCACCGACGCGCGGCCGCAGGTCGTGCAGCAGATCGTGCGCGGGTGGGCCGACAACCTCTGGGACACGGGCGGTTTGGCGTTCGGCACGGTCAGCGCGTCCAAGTCGGGATGGCAGCTGGAGATCACCACGTTCCGCAGCGACAGCTACGACCGGGTCTCCCGCAATCCCGAGGTGACCTTCGGCGACACGCTCGAAGGCGATCTCGTCCGACGCGATTTCACCGTCAACGCGATGGCCGTGCGGATCGGCGCGGACGGCGCGCTCGAATTCGTCGATCCGCTCGACGGCATGTCCGCGCTGCTGGCCGGTGTGCTCGATACCCCTGCCGCACCGGAGGATTCGTTCAACGACGATCCGCTGCGGATGTTGCGCGGTGCGCGATTCGTCGCCCAGCTCGGCTTCGAACTCGCACCGCGGGTGCGCACCGCGACGGCGATGATGGCCGACGAGATCGGCCGGATCACCGCGGAACGGGTGCGTACCGAGCTGGACAAGCTGATCGCCGGGGAACACCCGACCGAGGGCATCGACATCATGTGCGAGACCGGGCTGGCCGAGCGGGTCCTGCCCGAGGTGCCCGCGATGAAACTCGAGATCGACGAGCACCACCAGCACAAGGACGTCTACCAGCATTCGCTGACGGTGCTGCGCCAGGCCATCGACCAGGAACAGGGCGATCCCGACCTGGTGCTGCGCTGGGCGGCGCTGCTGCACGACATCGGCAAACCGCCGACCAAACGCAACGAGGCGGGCGGCGGGGTGAGCTTCCACCATCACGAGGTGGTCGGCGCCAAGATGGTGCGAAAGCGGATGCGCGCCTTGAAGTATCCGAAGCAGTTCACCGAGGACGTGGCCCGTCTGGTCTACCTGCACCTGCGTTTCCACGGCTACGGCAAGGGGCAGTGGACCGATTCGGCGGTGCGCCGCTACGTCACCGACGGCGGCGAACTGCTGCCGCGTCTGCACAAACTGGTCCGCGCGGACTGCACCACCCGCAACAAGCGCCGCGCCGCCGCACTGCGCGCCACCTACGACGATCTCGAGGCGCGCATCGAACGCCTGCAGGAGCAGGAGGATCTGGCGCGGGTGCGCCCGGATCTGGACGGCAACGCCATCATGGAGCTGCTCGGCCTGGAACCGGGACCGCAGGTCGGCCGGGCCTGGCGATTCCTGAAGGAGTTGCGGCTGGACCGCGGTCCGATGACGCGCGAGGAGGCCGAGTCGGCGCTGCGGGAGTGGTGGAGCGCGGGCGGGCAGTAGGGCTCGCGTCCTTGCGCGAGCTCGCTGGAAGGTGACTCGCTAGAAGATGATCAGCGTCGTGCCCGCGACGATGGCTGAGCGCATCTGCGCCAGATCGAACGATCCGATGATCTCGGGCACGTCCACGTGGAATCGCACCAGCTCACCGTCGCGTTCCGCGCTCCGCACCGAAAGCTGCTTCGGCAGGTCGCTCAGCGGTATCGGGGTCACGGCGAACGCTCGCCGCGGGATTCGCACACCCATCCAGCTCGCCTGCCGGACCTGGACGGTGAGCAGATCGTTGGTCACCGACGCATCCACCAGCGCCTGAATGCGCAGCCGCCGATGTCGCGCGGTGATCAGCCCGCCGGCGCCCACGCCCAGCTCCCAGTCCAGCTGCCAGGTGTTCAGCCAGCCGATCAGCGCGGCGGTGGTGATGGTGCCGGTGATGTCCAGATGGGTGCTGCGCACCTTCGTCGGCACACCCGGAATCAGCCGCACACCGTGCGCGACGACGGTCATCCGCTCGATCGGATGACGGTTCCAGCGCAGCCCGCGCAGCATGGCCCTGGTCTCGAAATGCGCGCCGCGGCGGCGGGCTTCGAGGGATTCCAGGGTGGCGGTCATATCGCTGCCGAGCAGTGTCGCGCTGATCACCTGACCGCCGAACCGGCTCAGGATCCCCTCGCTCAGCAGCGTCATCAGCACATCGGGCAGTAGTGCGGTGACCGCGCCCGCGCCCAGGTCGGCGACCGGATCGAGCCAGGCGGTGGTGAACGAACTCCACTGTTCCAACCAGCCCGGATCCAGCAGCCGCCTACCGAGTCCGACGGCCCGCAACGGCGACCAGGATCTCGGATCGAAATAGGTGGCCATGATTGCTCCGAGCGTACTGGCAGGCGGTGACATCCGGGGGTGCGGTTCGGTTACACCTACTGTGTTCGCCGCGAATTCATCCGCAGATTCGGACGATCGGCCATTGTTTCCACCGAATCTGCGGAACTATCCTTCACTGATGCCCGACCTGCGGATTCGTGACGCCGCCGAACTGCTCGGTGTCAGCGACGACACCGTGCGCCGGTGGATCGATACCGGCGCACTGGACGCACACAAGGACGCGTCCGGTCGTCTGGTGATCGACGGCAGGGATCTGGCGGCATGGGCGGTCGCGCAGGCGCGGCCGCCGCAGGTGACGCTGGGCGGGGCCAGCTCGGCCCGCAACCGGTTTCCCGGACTGGTCACCAAGGTGGTGGCCGACGGGGTGATGGCACAGGTGGAGATGCAATGCGGGCCGTTCACGGTGATATCCCTGATGAGCAGCGAGTCGGTGCGGAGGCTGGGGCTCGAGCCCGGCAGCGTCGCGGTGGCCAGCGTGAAGGCGACCACGGTGGTGGTCGAAACGCCGTCGGCATGAGGTACGCGCGCCGGGCGGGCGTGGTGATCACGGCCGCGGCGCTGGGTGCGGCGCTGGCGGGCTGTGGTTCGAGCAGTTCGGGCGGTTCGACGACCACGGTGACCGTGTTCGCGGCGGCCTCGCTCAATCACGTCTTCGCGGATCTGGGCAAGAAGTTCGAGTCCGAACATCCGAACACCAAGGTGAGCTTCTCCTTCGCCGGATCCTCGGATCTGGCCGCGCAGCTCAACCAGGGCGCGCCCGCGGACGTGTTCGCCTCCGCGGACACCGCGAACATGCAGAAGGTGGTGAAGACCAAGCGGATCACCGAGCAGCCGCGGAACTTCGCGACCAACGTGCTGACCATCGTCACACCGCCCGGCAACCCGAAACATGTTGCGACCCTGGCGGACCTGGCCAATCCCGACCTGAAGGTCGTGGTCTGCGCACCGCAGGTGCCGTGTGGTTCGGCGACCAAGAAGGTCGAGGCCGCCTCGCACGTCACGCTGACCCCGGTCAGTGAGGAATCCGACGTCACCGATGTGCTGGCCAAGGTCACCTCCGGTGACGCCGATGCCGGACTGGTCTACGTCACCGACGCGTCCAGCGCGGGAAACAAGGTCACCACCGTCTCCTTCCCCGAATCCTCCGGTGCGGTCAACACCTATCCCATTGCCGCAGTTGCCGATTCGAAGCACGCCGAGCTGGCGAAACAGTTCGACGAGCTGGTCACCGGCCCCGACGGGCGCGCGGCCCTGGCGAAGGCCGGATTCGGCGCACCGTGATCGTCGGCGGACAGCGTCGTTCGGCGGCCGGACCATCCCGCGCCGCGGCGATGAATGACGCTGTCCCCCGCGCCCTGACGCGGAGCAGGCAGGGACATGGTTCGACGGCGCTGCGCCCCGGTGCGGTGTCGTGGTCCGGGACCCGCACGGCCGGTACCGAGCCGACCTCGGGTGAGGGATGTCCATGAGTGGTGACGATTCGGTGAGGGTTCCGGAGCCGACTGCCGCGGGTGTCGGTGCGCGGGAAGGACATACGAGGGTCGGCCCGGTGCAGCGTGGCCTGCGAGTCCTGGTGCGGGGGCCCGGGCCCGGGGTGCCGCGGTGGTTGCTGGTTCCGGCGTTGCTGGGGTTCGCGTTCGTGATCGGGCCGTTGGTGGCGTTGACGGGGGCGGTGGAGTGGCCGCACTTCGGGGAGTTGGTGACCTCGCAGGCGTCGCGGGATGCGTTGTGGCTGAGTCTGAAGACGGCGCTGGCCAGTACCCTGGTGTGCGTCGTGCTGGGGGTGCCGATGGCGGTGCTGCTGGCCCGGGTGCGGTGGCAGATTCTGCCGGTGTTGCGGGCGATGGTGTTGCTGCCCTTGGTGTTACCGCCGGTCGTCGGCGGGTTGTCGCTGCTGTATCTGTTCGGGCGGTACGGGCTGCTGGGCAGGCATCTCGAGGCGATGGGCGTCGAGATCGCCTTCAGTACAACGGCTGTCGTCCTCGCGCAGTCCTTCGTGGCGCTGCCGTTCCTGGTGATCACGTTGGAGGGGGCGATGCGCACCTCCGGTGAGCGGTACGAGCGGATCGCGGCCACGCTCGGGGCCGCGCCGACGACCGTGTGGCGGCGAATCACGCTGCCGCTGTTGCGACCCGCGCTCATTTCCGGCTCGGTACTCGCCTTCGCTCGCGCGCTGGGCGAATTCGGCGCGACCCTCACCTTCGCGGGCAGCCTGCAGGGTCGCACCCGCACTCTGCCCTTGGAGATCTACCTGCAGCGCGAGAACGATCCCGGCGCCGCCGTCGCGCTGTCGCTGCTGCTGGTGCTCATGGCCGTACTCATCGTGCTGGTCGCCTACCGCCGCGTCGGCGTTCCGGAAGGCCGCGAATGGGCAGCGGGCCTGTGGCGTTGGGGCGGGCGCGCATGAACGACGCTGATGGGCTCGAGGTTTCGGTTCGGCTGGCGCAGCGCGGACTGGACGTGGAACTCCAGGTCGCGCCGGGTGAGGTGCTGGCCGTGCTGGGGCCCAATGGTGCGGGCAAGTCGACGTTGCTGGAAATCGTTGCGGGACTGGTGCGGCCGGATACGGGACATGTCCGGCTGGGTGGTCGGTCGCTGACCGATATCGGTGCGGGGGTTGCGGTTCCGGCGCATCGGCGGCAGGTGTCGTTGCTGGCCCAGGACGCGCTGCTGTTTCCGCACCTGACGGCGACGGCGAATGTGGCGTTCGGGCCGCGCAGTCGCGGAATGCGTTCGCGGGCCGCCGCGGCGGTGGCGCGGGAGTGGTTGCGCGCGGTCGATGCGATCGAATTCGCCGGGCGGCGGCCGGGAGAGCTGTCCGGCGGCCAGGCACAACGGGTGGCGCTGGCTCGGGCGCTGGCCGTGGAGCCGCGCGTCGTGCTGCTGGACGAGCCGATGGCCGCACTCGACGTGGCCGCCGCACCCGCGATGCGCATCCTGCTGCGTCGCGCCCTGCGCGATGCCGAAATGTCCTCTAGGCGAGCAGGTCCCGCACCCAGCGCGATCCTGGTCACCCACGACATCGTCGACGCGCTGACGCTCGCCGATCGCGTCCTGGTCGTCGAATCCGGGCATATCGTCGAGCAGGGTCCGGTCGCCGAGGTGCTGTCCCGGCCGCGCAGCGCCTTCGCCGCGCGCATCGCGGGCGTCGATCTCATGATCGGCACCGCGCAAGCGCCCGCATCCCTGGATGATTCGGGAATCGGCATCGTGCGCTGCGGTCCGGATACGATCCAGGGCCGCGCCCGAGCACCGTGGACGCCGGGCGTGCGGGCCGCGGCGGTCTTCTCCCCCGCCGCCGTCGCGGTCTATCGAGAACGTCCGGAGGGCAGTCCGCGCAACGTCTTTCGCGTCCGCATCGCCGAACTCACCGACCGTGGCGGCGTGATCCGGGTGCACGCCGCGGACCGGGCCGACGGCCCCGGAGTGGTCGCGGATCTGACCCCCGCGGCGGTCGCCGAACTGTCCCTGACCCCCGGCGAGGAGGTGTATTTCACCGTGAAAGCCGGTGAGGTACAGGTCTATCCGTGTTGATCACTTCCCCTTCGGCTGATTCAGCGTCGCGTGCATGAGGTACACGTTGTAGCTGTTCCAGGCCGAAATGGTGAAGTACAGATCCTTGCCCGTGGACCACGGATGGATGAAACCGCCGTAGGCCGTGGGATAGTCGTCGGTGTTCACCAGCGGCACACCGTCGGTCCAGGTGCCCTGCGGCTCCCGCGCGGTGCGCAGCACGATGGCGCGCCGCAGCGAATCGAGGTACACCATCTGCCACTGTTGGCTGGATTCGTCGTAGCGCACGGACAATTCGCCCGCGATGCCCGGAACCAGCGGGGTGGCCAGGTTCTCCTGCGCCGGGGCCCAGGTCCCGTTCACCCAGTACTGGTACGCGGATTTGTTGAGTACCTGGGCTTTCGGCACCCGCGCCAGTCCGATGACGCCGATGCGCCCGTTGGGCGTGCCGAACATGTAGACGTAGTCGCCGTGCGGCACCATCGTCGCGACCTGGAACCGGTCCACCCCGAACATGTTGTTCCACTTGGCATATTGGTCCTTGACCCAGGTCTTGCCGTCATCGTCGGAGTAGGCCAGCCCGCCGTCGTTGGTCCACCACATGCCGGGGATCTTGCTCCAGTGGTTCACCGACATGTAGCTCACGTACTGCCGCTTGCCCAGGGCGAATCCGGAGGTCGGGATGACGGTGGTCTCGAAGTTGACGATCTTGCGGCTGTCCAGCAGTTCCGCGGCGTGGCAGCGGCTGTCCTGCACCATGGTGTCTATCTTCAGACCCTCGGACAGATCGTGATTGCTGCTGTAGCCCAGCACATTGCTGCGCCAGTCCTGATCGTCGCCGCCCGCTCCGCCGCCGGTCCAGCCCTTGCCGAAGCTGTCGCCGAACAGGACCGCGACCTGTCCGGGCTTGGTCTGCCACATGATGCCCAGATCGGTGCCGTCGACCTGCCAGCGCATATCGGTGCGGTTGGCCGAGCCGTGACCGGTGACCTGGTCGACGAGATCCACCGAACTCACCGTCCGCGGCGCGGGCGGCGCGGCGACCGGACCGGGCGCGGCCGGATGCACCACCGTCGGCGGCGGCTTCTGCGGGGACGGCGCGGGACCGCCGGGCACCGGAATCGGAATCGGCTCGATATCGGGTTTGATCCGGATGTTGGGCAGGTTGAACTGCCCCGATCCGGTTCCGGACCCGGTGCCCGATCCGGTTCCGGAACCGGCTGCCGATCCGGAATTGGGTGCCGGGGCAGGATTTTCGGGTTTCGTCGCGGGCGGCGGCGGCTTGGGCGTATCGCGAACGTCCGGACACGGATTGCGGCACGGATCCTTCGGCAGCGGCGCGGGAGTGATCCGGGTGTTGTTCGGCGGCGGACCGGGCACCGGCACCGGCGTGATCTTCGGGACCGGCACCGGAATGTCGATGGTGGGCGGCAGCAGTGGCCCGGGTTTTGCGTGCGGATCGGGTTCACGCGCTCGCGGATCGAAACCTGTTTCCCCGCAGGAATTCTCGGGTGGCGGCTGCCAGGGCAACGGGGCCGACCGGGCCGGGGCGGGCACTACCAGCGCGCCGGTCAGCAGAACGCCGAACAGCGCGGATTTCGCCAGCAACCCTACGGCCTCTCTCGGTTCTGTTCCGGGCACGGGCCGTACCGCGATGACATCGCACAACGAAATCACTCGCTCGAGTGGAGCCGGGCACAGCCCGTTCAATCTAGCGGACCGAATCCTCGCATCGCAGGTCGAATCGCCCGCGGCCGCCGAAACGGGCTCGATTCGCCGGGAACCCGCAGATGAGCCGACTCACCGATCCGAGCGGACCGGGGACCTGGGACGAGCGGATCCGGCCATGATCACCGCGACCGCGACGATGCCCACCGCGTAGCAGGCCGATCCGGCCAGCACCACACCGATCGAGCGTCCGTCGATCGGGACGACCAGTGCCGCCGCGGCCACGGCCAGCACGAAGGCGATGTTGAATACCGTGTCCTGCAGGGCGAACACCTGGCCGCGGCGGGAGTCGTCGATATCGATCTGCATGGTGGCGTCGCCGGTGAGCTTGATCGTCTGCCCGGCCAGGCCGAGCAGGAACGCCCCGGCCAGCAGCAGCCGATGCGCGATGTCCGTGTTCGCGCCGTGCGTCACGGTGATGGGCGTGACCAGCGCTGTCTGCACCACCAACGCGGTGAGCAGACCCACCAGGACGGTGCGGGGCCGCCCGAGCCGGGGTATCACCAGCGGCGCGAGGACCGCAGCGAAAAGCATTCCGGCGGCGGTGGCCGCGATCGCCACGCCGAATCCGACCAGGCCGCGGCTGAGCGTGTCGCCGTCGTTCGCGGAGCGGCGCAGCACCAGGACCATGAGCAGGGTGTCCGCGCCGAAGACGATCCGGTGCACGCCGATGCCGATCATCGCGATCGTGCAGTGCGCGGATTCCAGAACCGCTCGCGCACCCGTGCGCAGTCCGGTCAGGATGGCCCGCACCGAACTCACCGCCCGGTCCGCCGCCGGACCCTCGTCGCCGGGGCCCAGCGTCCGCGGGGCGAATCGGGCCGCGCACACCGCGCCGATCACCGATCCGGCGGCGCTGGCCGCCACCGCGACAGCCCCGGCCAGGTTGCCCGCCCCGATCGCGCCGATGATCGCCACCGCCGCCGCGGCGCCGGCGGCCGCGCATCCGGAGGCCACCGTGGCCAGCACCGAATTCATCGGCACCAGCCATCGTGGTTCGAGCACATGCGGCAACGCCGCGGAGACGCCCGCCATCACGAATCGGCTCACGCCCACCACCGACAGGGCGAGCAGCAGCAGCGGCGTCTCGGCGATACCCGTCGCCAGAGCGAGGCTCGCCACGCCGATCAGTAAGGCGCGCAACACATTCGCCACGAGTAGCACTGCGCGCCGATCCCAGCGGTCCAGCAGGGCGCCGGCGTACGGCCCGATCACCGAATACGGCAGCAGCAGCACCGCGAATCCGGCCGCGATGGCCGGTGGATCGGTCTGCCGCTCCGGATTGAACAGAATCGCGCCCGACAGCGCGGCCTGGAACATCCCGTCGCCGAACTGCCCCGCGAACCGCACCGTCGACAGTCGTCGCAGGTCCGCACCCGAACGCCAGAGCAGGCGCAGCAGATCTCGCCGCGCGGCCGGTCGACCCGGTGTGGACGGAACGTCATCGGGGCTGGGGGCGGCCACCCCGCGAGGTTAGCCGATTGCGACGCCGGAGCCGATATCCCGGGTGGACGATGGGGCACAGCATATTTGCCGCATAATAGCTGGTACAGTGCGTGCCGGTGTGATCGCCGCGTCCACCGGGCGGATGCGGGCAATGTTGTGGCACGCTGGAACTGTCTTTTCGACGCCCGGCCCGAGAGGAGGACCACGGTGTCCACACTCACGACCCCCCACATCGATGTCCACCGCGGCGGCGACCGCATGAAAACCCGTGTGGCATGGCTGGATTCGAAGCATTCGTTCTCCTTCGGCGAGCATTACGATCCGGACAACACCCACCACGGGCTGCTGCTGGTCAACAACGAGGACGTGGTGCGCCCCGGGGAGGGTTTCGAGACCCATCCGCATCGGGACATGGAGATCGTGACCTGGGTGCTGCGCGGCTCTCTGGTCCATCAGGATTCGCTCGGGCACAGCGGCATCATCTATCCGGGCCTGGCGCAGCGGATGAGTGCGGGCACCGGAATCCTGCACTCGGAGAAGAACGATTCCTGGCATCTGCCCCCCGACCAGGGCGGCACGGCCGAGCACAGCGAGCCGGTGCATTTCGTGCAGATGTGGGTCGTGCCCGACGAGCCTGGTCTGGAGCCGGGCTATCAGCAGCTCGAGATCGATACCGAACTGGCCGCGGGCGGCCTGGTGACGGTGGCCTCCGGACTGCCGCGGTATCGCGATCGCACGGCCATCAAGATCAACAGCAGCCATTCGGCGCTGCACGTCGCGCGCCTGGGTCTGCCCGGTCAGCCGACCGCGGTGGATCTGCCCGAAGCGCCCTACCTACATCTGTTCATCGCCCACGGCGAGGTCGACATGGCCGGCACCGGCACCCTCTACGCGGGCGACGCGGTGCGGCTGACCCGCAGCGGCGGTCAGCGCATCACCGCGAATCTTCCTGCGGAGATCCTGGTGTGGGAGATGCACGCGCGCCTGGGTGGACAATGACGAGAGGACAGCCATGACGGAGTATCCCCCGCCCGGTCAGCAACCGCCGTCCTCGCCCGAGGGCGGCTATCGCTCGCCCGGCCAGTACCCGCCCCCGTCGAGCACGGGCGGTTATCCACCGCCGCCGCCGAGCGACTACCCGGCGCCACCCGGCGAGCCGTACCGGCCGCAGGGACAGGGCCGAGGGCTGGCGATCACCGCGCTCGTACTGGGCATTCTGGCGATTCTGAGCTGCCCGACGGTGCTGGGCGGTGTGCTGTTCGGACTTCTCGGACTGGTTTTCGGCATCATCGCGGTGGTCAAGGCCCGCCGGGGCACTGCGGGCGGCGGGGTCATGGCGTGGTTCGGCCTGTCCCTGGCGACCCTCGGCATCATCGCCGGGATCGTGATCGGCGTCGTGGAGGGTATGTGGATCGCCGACCACGGCGGTCGCACCTATCTGGACTGCACCAGGCAGGCGAACGGTGATCAGGCGAAGGTGCAGCAGTGCGCCGATCAGTTCCGCTCCAGCCTGGAGAACACTCCCACCCCGGCTCGCTGAGCGCCGCCGACGGCGTTTGCGGCGACCCCGGCCACGCATCGGCATACTGGACAGCGTGACTGCTGATCTGACGAGTTCCTCCGGCCTGGATCTGACCTATCGCGACGACGCCGTGCGGGCGCAGGACGACCTGTTCACGCACGTCAACGGGCAATGGCTGGAGACGTACGAGATTCCGGCGGACCGCGCGGTCGACGGCGCGTTCCGCACGCTCTACGACCAGGCCGAGCGGGATGTGCGCACGATCATCCAGACCGCGTCGGCCTCGGATGCCGCACCCGGAACCGATGAGCGCAAGATCGGCGACCTCTACACCAGTTTCCTGGACGAGGCCGCGGTCCAGGCGGCGGGACTGACCCCGATCGCCGCCGAACTGGACGCGGTGGCCGCCGTCACCGATCGCGCCGAATTCGCCGCGCTGCTGGGCAGGTTGCAACGCGTCGGCGTCGGCGGTGCGCTCGGGTTCTACGTCGACACCGACGACAAGAACTCCCAGCGTTATCTGGTGCACGCCAGTCAGGCCGGGATCGGGCTGCCCGACGAGTCGTACTACCGCAGTGACGATTACGCCGAGATCCGCACGAAGTACGTGCAGCACATCGGGCGGATGTTCGCGCTGGCCGGGCTGGACTTCGACGCGCAGCGGGTATTCGAGCTGGAAGCCGAGCTGGCCGCGGGGCATTGGGACGTGGTCCGTCGCCGCGACGCCGAATTGAGTTACAACCTCACCACTTTCGCCGATCTGGCCGCGGAGAATCCGGAATTCGACTGGGCGGGTTGGACCTCCGGCCTGGCCGAGGGCGTCTCGGCATCGGGTCCGGAGCTGTTCGCCGAGATCGTGGTGCGCCAGCCGGATTACGTGCGCACCTTCGCCCGGCTCTGGGCCTCGGAATCGCTGGCCGATTGGCAGGCGTGGGCGAGCTGGCGGGTATTGCGCGGTCGCGCACCGTATCTCACCGCCGAGATCGTCGAGGAGGCGTTCGACTTCAACGGCCGCACGCTCACCGGCACCCAGGAGAACCGGGAGCGGTGGAAGCGCGGCGTCTCGCTGGTCGAGGATCTGCTCGGCGAGGTGGTCGGCAAACTCTATGTCGCCCAGCACTTCCCGCCCGAGGCCAAGGCGCGCATGCAGGAGCTGGTGGCGAATCTGCAGGAGGCGTACCGGCGCAATATCGCCGAGCTCGAGTGGATGGGCCCCGACACCCGCGAGGCCGCACTGGCCAAGCTGGACAAGTTCACCCCGAAGATCGGCTATCCGGACCGCTGGCGGGACTACTCCGCCGTGGTCGTGGACCCGGCCGACCTGGTCGGCAACTACCGTCGCGGCTACGCCGCCGAGCACGACCGCGACCTGAACAAACTCGGCGGCCCGGTGGATCGCGACGAGTGGTTCATGACCCCGCAGACGGTCAACGCCTACTACAACCCGGGCATGAACGAGATCGTCTTCCCCGCGGCGATCCTGCAGCCGCCGTTCTTCGACATGAACGCCGACGACGCGGCCAATTACGGCGGTATCGGCGCGGTGATCGGTCACGAGATCGGTCACGGCTTCGACGATCAGGGCAGCAAATACGACGGCGACGGCAATATGGTCGACTGGTGGACCGATGCGGACCGGACCGAATTCGGTAAGCGCACCCGGGCCCTGATCGACCAGTACAACGAGTTCACCCCCAAGGGTCTGGCGGAGAACCACAAGGTCAACGGCGAGTTCACGATCGGCGAGAACATCGGCGATCTCGGTGGCCTCTCGATCGCCCTGGTGGCCTACCGGATCGCCCTGGGCCAGGCGCCCGCTCCGGTCATCGATGGGCTCACCGGTCTGCAGCGGGTGTTCTTCGGTTGGGCGCAGGTCTGGCGTACCAAGGCGCGCGACGAGGAGGCCATCCGCCGTCTGGCCATCGATCCGCACTCCCCCGCGGAGTTCCGGTGCAACGGCGTGGTTCGCAATCTGGACACCTTCCACGAGGCCTTCGAACTGCAGCCGGGTGATGCGCTGTACCTGGAACCCGCGCAGCGCGTTCGGATCTGGTAGTTCGCCCGCCCGCTCGCCGGTGGTCCCCGGCGGGCGGGCGGTCCGATTCGCCTGAATCGGTGGACCCGGCACGGCATACTGGTAGAGGTGACTGCCGAGCAGAGCCCTGTGTCAGGTATCGATCTGTCCCGCATCGACACTGCCGTGCGGCCGCAGGACGATCTGTACGGCTACGTGAACGGCGCCTGGCTGGACACCTGTGAGATCCCCGCGGACCGTGTGCATTCGGGTTCGGTCTCGGACCTGCGCGATCAGGCCGAACTGGATGTGCAGGCGATCATCATGGCCGCGGTCACCGCACCGGCCTCGGCGGGTGAGGAAGTGCGCCGCATCGCCGAGTTGTACTCGAGTTTCATGGATCTGGACGCGGTGGCCGACGCCGGTCTGCGGCCGATCGCCGGGGAACTCGCCGACATCGCCGCGACCACCGGCCGGTCCGAACTCGCGGCCCTGCTGGGCCGGTTGCAGCGGACCGGAGTGAGCGGCGCGGTGGAGATCTTCGTGAGCGGCGACAGTCACGACGCACGCCGGAATCTGGTTCACCTGACCCAGTCCGGCCTGGGCTTGCCCGACGAATCCTATTACCGCACAGCGGGATTCGCGGATATCTGCACAGCCTACGTCGAGCATGTCGACGCGATGTTCGCCCTGTTCGCCGCCGATCCGGCACTGCGGGCGTCGCTGCCGGAGCACCTGGACGGCGTCGGCAAGCGGATCTTCGAGCTCGAACGCGCTCTGGCCGCCGGACATTGGGACGTGGTGCGCCGCCGCGACGCCGAATCCTCCTACAACCTGCGCACATTCGACCAGCTCAGGGCCGAGTGCCCGGAATTCGACTGGTCGAGCTGGACTTCCGCCCTCACCGAAGGGGTCGGGCGGCCGGGGCCCGAGGTGCACGCCGAGGTGGTGGTGCGGCAGCCGGACTACCTGACCGCCTTCGCCCGGCTGTGGGCCGACACCCCGCTCGCGGACTGGCAGGCGTGGACGAGTTGGCAGGTGATCCGCAGGCGCGCACCGTATCTCACCGACGAGGTGGCCCACCGGCATTTCGAGTTCTACGGCCGCACTCTGACCGGAGCGCGGCAGATCCGGGATCGCTGGAAGCGTGGTGTGGCGCTGGTCCAGGAACTGCTGGGCGACGCGGTCGGGAAGATCTTCATCGCCGAGCACTTCGGGCCCGAGGCCCGGGTGAAGATGTCCGAGATGGTCACCCACCTGCGCGAGGCCTACCGGCGCAGCATCGCGGACCTGCCCTGGATGGGGCCGGACACCAAGGTCGCGGCGACGGCCAAACTGGAGAAGATCGTCGCCAAGATCGGCTATCCGGACAACTGGCGCGACTACTCCGACGTGCACATCGATCCGAACGATCTGGTCGGCAACTATCGGCGCGGATACGCTGCCGCACACGACTTCGCGCTGCGCAGGCTGGAGCGTCCGGTCGATCGCGCCGAATGGCTGACCACCCCGCAGACGGTCAACGCCTTCTACCACCGCGGCATGAACGCGATCACCTTCCCCGCGGGATATCTGCGCCCGCCCTACTTCGACCCGGCCGCCGACGACGCGGTGAACTACGGCGCGATCGGCGCGGTGATCGGCCACGAGATCGGGCACGCCTTCGACGATCAGGGCAGCACGCACGACGGCGACGGCACCATGGTGGACTGGTGGACCGCCGAGGACCGCGCCGAATTCCACCGGCGGACAAAGGCTCTGATCGATCAGTACGCGGTGCTCTCGCCGCGGGACCTGCCCGACGAGTACACCGTCAACGGCGAGTTCACGATCGGGGAGAACATCGGTGATCTGGGCGGGCTGTCGATCGCGATGAAGGCGTACCGGATCTCGCTGGCCGGCGCCGAACCCCCGGCCATCGACGGATTCACCGCCGGGCAGCGGTTCTTCATGGGCTGGGCCCGGATGCGTTGTGCGAAGGTGCGTCCCGAGGAGGCCATTCGACGCCTGACCGCGGATCCGCACGCACCCAACGAATTCCGCTGCAACGCCGTGGTCCGCAACATCGACGACTTCTACGAATCGTTCGACGTGCGTCCCGGCGATGAGCTGTACCTGGAACCCGAAGAGCGCGTGCGCATCTGGTGACTATTTCGGCAGTTTAGGTGCGACCTGCCGGGTGTAGATCCCGTGCATCTGATTCTGCACACTCGACATGACCGAGTGCACGTCCTGATTGCGCAGCCCGATCTGCTCGAGTCCGGTGCCGATGATCTGATCGGCGCCCGGCAGGAAAACGCGGCCGTAGTCCTGGGATTTCGTGAGCGGCAGCTGATTCAGCGCGGTCTGGAAATTCGGATTCTTCGCCAGGAAAGCCACCTCGGACGGATCCTGCTGCGCGGATTTGCGCACCGGGATGTATCCGGTGGACTGCGCGAACGTGGCCGTGTTGGCGGGATCGGTGATGAATTCGACGAACTTGAGCGCGTTCACCTTTCGCTCATCGGAAATACGTTCGGGAATGGCCAGTCCGGCCCCGCCGGTGGTGCAGCCGGGACCACTGGGATGCGGCAGGAAGTCCGTCGCGAAGGACAGTTTTCCCTTGGCGTTGGCATTGATACCGGCCAGGTCCCCGGTGGAGGTGATCGCCGAGGCGATGACCCCGGTGCCGAAATCGGTCGCCGCCTGCGGGCGAATGCTGGCGTACCGCTTGACGTTGATCATCTCGCGCAGCGCATTTCCCGCGGCGATCGTGGCCGGGTCGGTGAACTTCAGGTTCCAGCCATCGGAGTACGCGCCGCCGAAGGTCCACATCGGACCCTGGAACGTCCAGGACAGGTTGTTGGTCGCGTTGTACCACCCGTGCGCCCACTTGTTCGGGCCCAACACGCTCTGGATCTTCGGGCCCCACTCGTCGAATTCCTGCCACGACTGCGGACCCCGTTGCGGCAGACCGGCTTTTGCCCATACATCCTGGTTGTAGCAGAAGATCTGCGTCGACCGGGCATACGGCAGCGCGTAGTGCTTGCCCTGGAATTTGTAGTCGTTGACGAAGGTGTCCACGTAATCGTCCAGTCGCACACCGGCATCGCCGAAATACTGATCCAGCGGCGTGATCGCCTTGTTGATCGCGAAATTGAACCACCACACGTCCGAGAGCACGACGATATCGGGCAGCTGGCCGCCGATCAGTGCCGCGTTGAACTTCGTGGACACCTCCTCGTAGTCCTTGCCCGCGTCGACCAGGGTGACCCGCAGACCTGGATGCGCCGCCTGGAAGGCGTCGATCATCGCCAGTTCCCGGCGCTTGGACGTGCCCGGATGGTTCGACCAGAACGTGATGTTGTTCGGATCGCCGCCCTGCACCCCGCCGCCGCCCATGCCGGCGCAGGCCGCGGCCCCGGCCCCGGCCGCCGCCACGGACAGGCCCAGGAATCCGCGCCGGGACAACGCTCTGCGGGTTCCGGCGACGCTACGGGTGACAGCATCGGACACGGGATTCTCCTTCTCGGGCTCAACCTTTGATGGCACCGGAGGTCAGGCCCTTGATCATGTGCCGTTGCAGAACGAGGAACACCAGCAGGATCGGCACCATGGTCAGCAGGGTTCCGGCCATCACCGGACCCCAGTTCGTGACGCTGGGATTCTCGGTGTTCTGCAGCAGCGTCAGGCCGACCGGCAGGGTGGCCACCCGCGCATCGTCGGCCATCAGGAACGGCCACAGATATTCGTTCCACTCGTTGACCAGCGTAACCACCGCGAACGCGACCATGGTCGGCCCCGACATCGGCAGCACCACCCGCGTCAGCAGCGACCACCAGCCCGCGCCGTCCATCCGCGCGGCCTCGATCACCTCGGCGGGCAGGGACAGGAAGTGATTGCGCATCAGGAAGGTGCCGAATGCGACGCCGCAGAGCGGAAGGATGATGCCCAGGAAGGTATTTCGCCAGCCGAGCTGGGCGATGATGGCGTAGTTCGAGATCACCGTGATCTGATTCGGCACCATCAGCGCCGCGATGATCACCAGGAACACCAGGTTCTTGCCCGGGAACCGCAGGAACACCAGCCCGTACGCGCTGATGATGCCGAGCACGAATTTCACCGCCGAGATGATCGCGGTGATGATCAGCGAATTGCGCAGGAACTGCCAGAACGGCAGCGTGGTCGTCGCCTCGCGGTAGTTCTCCGGATGCCAGCTGTGCGGCCAGTACACCGCGGGCGCGGTGTAGATGTCCGGGCGCGCCTTGAACGAGGTGATCACGATCCAGAACAGCGGCACCCCGACGATGATCAGCACGCACACCATCGCGGCGTAACCCAGCAGCGTGGCCGCGAGTTTGCGGCGCTGGTACGTGGCGTTCACTGCTCTCCCCGATCCATGACCCGGACCTGCACCAGCGTGATGATCAGCAGCACCACGAACATGATGGTGGCGACCGTCGCGCCGTAGCCGGCCCGGAAGTTGCGGAAGGATTCCAGGTAGACCTGGTAGACCATGGTCGTGGTGCCGGTGCCCAGCGGTCCGCCGCGGGTCATCACGTTGATGATGTCGAACACCTGCAGCGAGTTGAGCATGACCGTGATCGACAGGAAGAACGTCGTCGGACGCAACTGCGGCAACAGGATTCGACTGAACCTGGTCCACGCGCCCGCGCCGTCGATCCGGGCGGCCTCCATCAGATCCGCTCTGGTCCCCTGCAGTGCGGCCAGATAGATGACGAAGCTGTAGCCGAGGTTCTTCCAGATGTAGGTCACCGTCACCATGAACAGCGCCCAGTGCGAATTCTGGTAGAAGTCAGGAACATTCGTGACACCGAGCCGGTGCAGCACGTCCTGGATCAGGCCGAAGCTGGGATCGAAGATGAACTGGAACGCCACCCCGATCGCCGCGCCGGAGATCACGAACGGCGCGAAGATCACCGAGCGAACCATGTTGCGCCCGAACAGCTTCCGATCCAGCAGCAGTGCCAGTGCCAGTCCCAGCAGCATACTTCCGGCGACCGCGGCGACGGTGAAGATCACCGTATTGCCCACGATCTGCCAGGAATCGCTGCGCCCCCACCACTCTCGGTAGTTCTCCAACCCGATGTAGTGCGCCAGCGGATCGGCCAGATTCCAGTCGGTGAACGACAGCCGGATGTCGTCGATCAGCGGCCGGTAGACGAACACCCCCAGCAGCGCCAGATTCGGCACCACCAGAACCAGGAACAACGCGTAGTCACTCCACGGCCGCCCGCGCAGCCCGCGCCCCCGGGCCTGCGGCAGCACCCGTTCCGGACTCGCCCGCACCGCGCCGCCACGACGAGTGCGGCTGAGCACTCGACCGATCCCGCCCATCCCCCTGTGTGCGGGCTCAGCGGAGGCCGAACCCTCCCCCTGCGGCAAAACGGACATGCGCCGAATCGTAAAGGCGCACACCCCGCTCCAACAGCAAATCGACGATGAATATCAGGGGGGTTTCGGGTGCGCCGATGCATGTGTCGTACGTCATCGAGCGGCGGTAGGTCGAACACGGGGAGGTGCCAACCGATTTCGGGAGCACATGGGTAACTCCCCGGGAACGCCCGAAAGTACTTCCGCACTCGACCGTCGGCCCGACGTCCGAGCCTCCCCGCGCTCAACGGCACGCTGAAGTCGCGGGGAGGCGGTACGGCGTCGCGGGGAGGCGGACGAGCTTACCTTCAGTCCCAGTCGCCCATGCCGTCGCTGTGGCTGGCGGCGCCGGTGGAGTTCTTCACCACGACCGGGTCGCCCTTCTGGGCGTTGTCGAAGAACCACTTGGCGTCGGCCGTGCTGACGTTGAGGCAGCCGTGGCTGGCGTCGGAGTTGCCCTGCTGGGCCACCGACCACGGGGCGGCGTGCAGGAAGATGCCGTTGCTGGCCAGCCGGGTGGCGTACTCGACCGGGGTCTTGTAGCCCTCGGGCGAGGTGTTCGGCACGCCGAAGGTGGCCGAGTCCATGATCATCTTGCGGTTCTTCTCACCCACGTAGTAGGTGCCGTTGGGCGTCTCGTGGCCCTTCTTGCCCATCGAGGTCGCCATGGTCTTCACGACCTGGCCGTTCTTGGTGATGGTGATCTGGTGGGTGGCGTCGTCGGCGGTGGTGATCACCTCGTCGCCGGTCTTGTACGCGACGTGGATGTTTCCGGCCTGGACGGTGATCTCGTCGTGGGCGGGCCAGAAGTTCTCCGGCCGCCAGCGCACCTGCTTGTCGCCGTACCAGTAGAAGTGGCCCTTCACCGGCGTCGAGGAGGTGATCCGAATGGCCTTCTCCGCGGCGGCGTGATCGGTGACCGGCGCCTTGAAGTTCACGAAGATCGGCTCGGCCACGCCGACGACGTCGCCGTCACCGGGGCTCAGGCTGGGAGCGGCGAAGTTGGCCTGCGGCATCGGCGGCGGGCTCTTCATCGGCGCTGCGCCCGGTTCGGGCTGCGGGCTCTGCATCAGGGCGGGTGCGCCCGGCACATCGGGGCCGCCGGGCCACAGCGGCGACGCGGCCGCAGGGGCCACGGCGAGCGCTCCGGCGGCGCTGACCGCCAGGGCTAGGACGCCGATCCGCGTGCCCCGTGTTGCCTTGTCCCGTGCGGGCTTCCGACAGGTGGTGGTGCGCAAAGCCGTACGTCCTCTCAATCATCAACTCACGCGCGAAGATGCGCGGAAGATCTCGCTCACGATGCACAACGAGATGTATGTCGTCCCCGGCCCGGCATCCATTACTACATTTCCGAACGGCTTCGGCCAATCGCAGATCCGTTGTCATTGACCAGTTCCGATCGCAGTGTGATGTGTCACCGGTGTACTGACAGGCCTGTGATTCGGGGCGTAATCGCCGTTCGCGGGGGGCGCGGGGCCGACCTGGAGCAGTACCCAGCAACAACCGAAACGATGTCACGTCACATCGTATTGTGATGCGAATCACGAACGCGTCCTTGATGAGACACGACAATGAAGGTAATCCCGGAGCGCGGTCCCGTAGCGATGTTGTGCGGCACGGACATCGGGATCCGCCCTCGCGAATAATGGCGCGTAAGTGCCAGTTCGGTCCGCATGAGCAGGGTCGCGAGCACGATGCGCAATTCGTAGTCCGCCAGGGTGGATCCCAGACAGCGCCGATGCCCGCCGCCGTACGGCGCGAACTCGGCTGGGCCGTAACGACGGTCCAGGAAACGTTCCGGTCGGAACTGTTCGGGATCCGGCCACACCCGCGGATCCGAATGCAGCAACGGCACGGCGATGCCCATCGTGTCCCCGGCGTCCATCGCGGCGCCGCGCAAGGTGAACGGTCCTGTCAATCGGCGCAACACGATGGGCACGGGCGGGTGTAGCCGCAACGTCTCCTGGCAGACCGCGTCCAGATACGGCAGCCGGGACAGTTCGGCGGGATCGCCGTCCGGATCGAGATCGGCCAGTTCGGTGCGCAGCCGGGCCAGCGTCTCGGGATGCCGGTGCAGCCGGTACAGCGCCCAGACCAGACTGGTCGCGGTCGTCTCGTGCCCGGCGACCAGCAGGGTGCGCAACTGGTCACGCAGGTCGGCATCCTCGATCGCGGACCCGTCGTCGTGGCGGGCCGCGAGCAGCGTGGACAGCACGTCGCTGCCGGAGTGATCCGCGCCCGCCGCGCGCCGCGCGGCGACCTCGGCGCTGATCAGTGCGTCCAGCCGATCGCGGGCGGCCAGGAACCGATCCCAGGGCGCATGCCCGAAAGCGCTGTGCCGCAAGGCCGGAAGCAACATCAGCGGCCCATTGAAGGCATTCAGGAACCGCACCACCGCATCGGTGTATTCCATACGGCGAGAACGATTTCCGTCGCCGAAGAGGAGCTCCAGAATGACCCGCAGAGTGATCGCCCGCGCTGCCGCTCGCGCATCCACCCGGACACCGGGCCGCCATGCCGGGCCCGCACCCGAACCGTTCTGCTCGTCGAGCGCGGAATCGTGAATGACGTTGGCGTAGTGCGCAATATGCGACCGGTGAAAGGCGGGCGTCAGCAGTGCGCGTTCGCGGCGATGCCGCGGATCGCGAGCCAGGATCAGCGAGGCCGACCCGACCAGCGGTTCGATCGGATTCGGCAGCGGCGGCGTCAGCAACTCCACCGGCGCGCGGAAGAACTCACCGGCCCCCTCGGGCGTCCCGGTGAACACCGCACCCCCGAATCCGGGAAATCGCACCGCGAACGGATCCCCGTCCCGCCCCCGCCGCCACCGGAAGTACCGCTCGAAATCGACGCCCGCGGCCAGGGCGTGCACCAGCATCGGCCGCGGCGCCCGCAGCCCACCGTCGGCAGAAGTCACGGCAGTCATGTCAGAGATACGAGACCGGGCCCGATCCGGTTCGGTTCCCGGTCCGGATCAGCGGTCCGGTGCGGCGGTGCGCCACACCCCCAGGGGTGTGGCCAGGCAACTCGTGCCGCTGCGGGAATCCCAGGCCAGCGCGGCCGAACCCAGGCAGGTGACGCTGTGGTTGTCCGAGATCACCTGCGCCAGTGAGCCGTTCATCGCGAAACTCACACCGGGTCCGGTCGCGTCGTGCAGTGAGGTGAACGCATACGCCTGCGGCCCCACACCGATCGCGATCGGCATCCCTTCCGAACCCTCGCTCGCCCCGATCCCACCGGACACTCCCAGCCCCAGCGCGATCGCCCCGGCGTCGGCCTGCGCGAAACCGATACCGTCGTACCCGGCGGCGCGCGCGTGCCCGGAATCGCCGGCCGTGGCGCGGCACGCGGTGGTACCGGCCACCACCGTGATGTCCCGCCCACCGTCGGAATCGCACTGCACCTGGGTTGCCGATGCATTGCCAGTGGAGCAGAGGTAGACGCCGACCGCAACGGCTGAAACTCCAACTACGCTGATCACCTTCACCGTTCGCTCCCTCCTGGCCTACCTGCACACCATACCCAGAAGATTTGCTACGAGGAGGAATCGGGCACGTGAACGTTTCCCGCGCCCCCATGTCCGGCCATCCCCACCGTCTCATGTCTTCGTGGAAGCAGTGACTGCCACCGGACCACAGTTCGGTGGGTGGCCCCGATTGCCCGGAACCTGCCGCGCTCCGGAAATCGAAGTCCCAGCTCTGTGCTGGCGCATGGGTTACGCAGCGATCGCGGGGACGTCGGATCCGTCGCGGGTGCGGTGCCCTCGGTCACGAGGGCGGCACTGGAACTCGCGACGATTCGCGCACCGCGTACCCCTGTGGGGTCGGTGGTGCGGGCGTCCGAGGCGGCGACAGTCCCGGTGTTCTGTTCTCTTCCGGCGGGGAAATCACACAGACGGGCGGGCCGCGGATCGTAGCCTGAGGACGTGGCAGTGCGTGGCGCGAACAGGGAAACGAGGTGGCGCTCGTGACCGAGACGAACAGTGATGAGAGCTCGGGCGTGAGTGCGGCCGAACTGCCGCGGCTGCGGTCGCGGACCGGGCGGTGGATAGTCGTGGCGACCGTGCTGGCGTCGGCGGTGGCCTCGCTCGATGCCACGGTGGTCAACATCGCGTTGCCGCGGATCGGGGATGCGCTGCACACCGGGGTGGCGGGGCTGCAATGGACGTTGAGCGGCTACACGCTGACGCTCGCGTCGTTCATCCTGCTCGGCGGGTCACTGGGCGATCGGCTCGGGCGACGCAAGGTACTCGTCTGGGGCACAGTCGGTTTCGCGGCCGCATCGGTGCTGTGCGGCGCGGCGGTGAATATCGAGATGCTGGTGGCCGCGCGGATCGTGCAGGGAGTGGCGGGCGCGCTGCTGACGCCGGGCAGTCTGGCGCTGATCTCCTCCTCCATCGACGAGCGCGATCAGGGGGCCGCGATCGGGCTGTGGTCCGGGTTCGGCGGTATCGCGAGCGCGGCCGGGCCGTTTCTGGGCGGCTGGCTGATCGAGGTGGCCTCCTGGCGGTCGATATTCCTGATCAACGTGCCGCTGGCCGCGATCGTGGTCGCGGTGGCGCTGCGGCATGTGCCCGAGAGCCGGGATCCGGGGGCCGCGCGCCGGGCGGATGTGCCGGGCGCACTGGTGGTCGCTTTGGCCCTGGGCGCGTTGACCTTCGGATTGATCGAGAAGATCCCGCTGCTCGCGGTCCTCGGCGTGGTGCTGCTGGCGGTGTTCGTGGTGATCGAACTGCGCAGCGATCATCCACTGGTCCCGCCGGCGTTGTTCCGCTCCCGGGTCTTCACCGCCGCCAATCTCGTGACGCTGGCCGTGTACGCCGCCCTGGGCGGGGTGTTCTTCCTCCTGGTTCTGCAACTGCAGCAGGTCGCGCACTTCTCGCCGTTGGTCGCGGGGGTCGCGACCCTGCCGATGACGGTGATCATGCTGGCGCTGTCCGCGCCCGCCGGTCGATGGGCCCAGCGGCACGGTCCGCACCTGCCGATGACGGTCGGACCGCTGCTGGCTGCGGCCGGACTGGTCCTGTTGCTGCGCATCGGCCCCGGCTCCGGACATGTGGGGGGTTATCTGCGCGACGTGCTGCCGGGCGTGATCGTGTTCGGTCTGGGATTGTCCACGCTGGTGGCTCCGTTGACCGGGGCGGTGCTGGGCGCGGCCGGATCGTCCGAGGCGGGCATCGCCTCGGGGGTCAACAACGCCGTCGCCCGGACCGCGCAGTTGCTCGCGGTGGCCGCGCTGCCCGGTCTGGCCGGGATCTCCGGATCGGTCACCGACGCGGCCGCGATCGATCACGGGTTCGGGGTGGCCATGTGGATCTGCGCGGGACTGCTGCTGATCGGATCGGCGATCGCCGCGGCACTGCTGGGCGGACCGCGACCGCGCCGCGAGCCCGGCGCGGTCGACACGATGCCGCAGTGCGGGATGAGCGGCCCCGCCGTACAACCGGATGTCCCCGGACATGCCGCGGGGCGGTGATCCGGATTCGGATCACCGCCCCGCGGCGAGTGGTTCGGACGGTCGGATCAGATCGGGTTGTAGCCCGAGCCGACGCCGCCGCGATGATTGAGATCGTTGAGGATGGCGTTCATATTGGTGCCGACCTCAGGGCCGAAGCAGGCCACGGCCAGATAGGCGTTGACCATGCCGACCAGTTTGGTGCCGACGACGACCGGCGCGCCGGAATCGCCCTCGACCACGCACATCTGACTCCAGGTCTCATCGGTCTGGAAGATGTCGCCCCAGGCGATGCCGCAGGTGTTGCCGGTGGTCCGGCCCTCCTTGCAGACGATGTTGGGGAACATGGCCGGCGCGCCCACACCGGTGATCGTCACATTGCCGATGTGGTTGGTCGGCGTGACCTTGCCCGGATCGAACTGGATGACCGCGTAGTCCAGATCGTGGTTGGAGTAGACGAAGTGACCGATCACTCCGGCTCCGCGAGCCTGTTCGGCCCACACCTGCGCGCCTGCTTCGCCGCAATGCCCGGCGGTCAGTCCGACCAGTCGCCCGCCTCGGTCGTGACCGATGGTGGTGACGGTGCATTCGAACTGGTTGTCAATGATGATTCCGGAACCGCCGCCGATCACCGGCGCACCGCCGGCGGCGTGCGCGACCCCCGCGCCCGTACCGAGCAGCGCCGCGCCGATGGCCACGGCGAAGGCGGTGCGCGCCGCCTTGGCGAGTGTGTTGAACATGTCCCTCCAGAGACGTCGGAAGCCCGCACGATATCAATCCATGTCGTACTACATCCTGTCAGTATCGTCGCGCCCGCGCGTGCGGTGTGACAAGCAAGTTTGCCGGATCGATGCCGGTGAACCGAGTGTGACGGTGCGGTTGCCATTACCACGGAGTCAGGTGGTGACCGGCGAGTCGCCGCTACGACACGAGTGTGATACGTCCGGGATCGGCTCGCCCGAGAGTTACGCTCATCGCGCATCGAAAAACAGCGATTGGTTTTGGATAAACGTAATCCGGGGTATTCAGCCGGACTGCGGACCCAAGTTGGACGGGCGTTCAAGAACGTAGAACGTGTTCTAGAAAGCAATCGGTCTTTTTGTGGTATTTACCAACCGCTTGTCCCGAGTCACAGCCATTTAGCGGCTGTGATCTGGGTCAATGACTGCAGTCACTGATGGTGGTGTGTTTTTCCTAACTCCGTAGTAAGGTGCCTCAAGCAAACAGTCGTCGGGGCGGGTAACCGACGTCGAGAGGGGTTAGCCAGTGCAGTTCACCACCGACCGTCCGGGCGGGCCGGAGGCCGTACGCCCAGCGTCACGAATGAGTGGTGCGCTCGACTGGGGCAGAGGCTATTGGCAGGATCATCCGAAACGGTCGATCGAGACCTTCGGCCGCCAGATCACGATGGGTATCGAAGCCGTCGGTGAGCTGTTCGTCAGCATCTTCCGCGGACGCTTTCCATTTGCGGAATTCGTTCGGCAATGCGCGTTCATGGCCAGTGTCGCCGCCGCGCCGACACTCCTGGTCGCCATCCCCATCGGTGTCATCGTCTCGATTCAGGTCGGTTCGGTAGCCCAGCAGGTCGGCGCGACCTCGTTCATCGGCGCGGCGAACGGACTGGGCATCATCCAGCAGGGCGCACCGCTGGTCACCTCGCTGATGATCGCCGGTGCGGTCGGCTCGGCGGTCTGCGCAGACCTCGGCTCGCGCACCATCCGCGAGGAGATCGACGCGATGAAGGTGATGGGCGTCGACCCGCTGCGGCGCTTGGTCGCCCCCCGGCTCGGCGCCGCTATGTTAGTGTCCGTTCTGCTGTGTGGCTTCGTGGTTTTCGTCGGTTTCCTGACCGGCTACGTGTTCAACATCTTCGCGCAGAGCGGTACGCCGGGTTCCTACATCGGCACGTTCGCGTCGTTCGCCGTGACCACGGACCTGCTCGTCGCCCTCGTGAAGTCGTTGATCTTCGGACTGCTCGCGGCGATCATCGCCTGCGATGCCGGACTCACCACGCGCGGCGGCCCGGGTGGCGTCGCCAACTCGGTCAACACGGCGGTGGTGCTCTCGGCGGTGATGCTCTTCGGCGTCAACCTGATCATCACGCAGATTTACAACACCCTGTTCCCCGCACAGATGGTCTGAGCCGGTGTCGTCAACTTATGTCCCGCCGCTACTGCGGCCACTCGAGCGCATCAAGCACTCCGCGGGCGCACCCCGCGACTGGCTCGCGCGCATCGGCCATCAGGTCTTCTTCTTCCTGCGGTCGCTCGGCTCGATCCCCTTGGCGTTCAAGCACTATCCGAAGGAAGTCTGGCGGCTGCTCTCGGACGTCACCTGGGGTAACGGCAGCCTGATCGTCGGTGGTGGAACCATCGGCGTGGTGCTCATCCTGAGCGCGTTCGGCGGTATGACCGTCGGCATCCAGGGCTACACCTCGCTGAACCTGCTGGGTCTGAGCCCGATCACCGGTGCCATCTCGGCCTTCGCCACCACTCGCGAGCTCGGCCCGATGCTGGCCACGGTCGCCTTCGCCGCACAGGCCGGTTGCCGATTCACCGCGCAGCTCGGCTCGATGCGCATCGCCGAGGAGATCGACGCCCTGGAATCCCAGGCCATCCGGCCGCTGCCGTATCTGGTCAGCACCCGGATGATCGCCGCGATGATCGCGATCGTCCCGCTGTACTGCCTGGCGCTGCCGTTCGCCTACCTGACCTGCGCGTGGACCGTCGGCCTGTACGGCGGCACCGCGAGCGGCACCTTCCAGCACTACTTCTACCAATTCCTGGTCCCGCACGACGTGCTGTGGTCGCTGTTGAAGGCCATCGTGTTCGTCGCGATCACCACGTTCATCCAGTGCTACTACGGGTTCTTCGCCTCCGGCGGTCCCGAGGGCGTCGGCGTCGCGGCCGGCCGGGCGATCAAGTACTGCATCATCGCGGTCGTGTTCGCCGACCTGTTCATCACGCTGGCGGTCTGGGGCGTCAACCCCGGCATCAGGATCTCGGGATAGGGGGGCGGGCACATGATCATCGATCCGAGTGGCCGCGGACCGACAATGCGGCAACTGCTGGTCGCGGGTGCGTCCGGCCTGATCGTCTTCGCATTGATCCTGGGTTTCCTGATGGCCCGCTACAAGGGATACATCCTGCACCCCAAGGTGGATGTCACCGCCGATCTGAGCACCACCGGTGACGGCCTGCCCGACAACGCCGACGTGAAGTTCCGCGGAATCCTGGTGGGTTCGGTCAAGGAAGTCGCGGTGGCCGACAAGGGCGCGCAGCAGCAGGTGCACATCGAGATGAAGCCGGACTTCGTCGGCAACATCCCGTCCACCGTGACCGCGCGCGTGGTCCCGAGCAACCTGTTCGCCGTCACCTCGGTCGAACTGGTCTACAACGGTCCGGCGCAGTCCCATCTGCGCGCGGGCTCGACCATCGCCGAGGACCGCAGCCAGGGCACCATCGCCCTGCAGGACACCTTGACCACCGTGCGCACCATCCTCGACAAGATCGACCCGGTGCAGCTGGGCCGGGTGCTCAGCACCCTGTCCTACGGACTCGAAAGCGGCAGCCGGGTACCGGGTTCCACGGTCGAGCGCCTGGACAACGTGCTGACCCAACTGCGCAAGGCCGTGCCGGACGTCGGGCAGACGCTGGACAACTTCTCCGCGTCGATGCACGCGCTGAACCAGTCCGCGCCCGAACTGATGGGCTCGCTGGCCGAGTCGGTGAAGACCGCGAAGACCATCTCGGACAAGCGTGCCGCGGTCGCGGGCCTGATCACCGGCACCGAGAGCACCGTGGACAAGGTCAACGCGCTGTTCGCCGCCAACGGTGACGCCGGTAAGCGGCTCACGGTCGGCACCGGCGATCTGTTCGGCGCGCTGACCAGCCAGCCGGATGCGCTGCCGATCGCCATCGCGAACCTGAACAGCTCGATTCGTCAGCTGAACACCACATTCCACTGGGGTCCGCAGAAGCAGATGGTCTGGAACATGGGCCTGACCTTCACCCCGTACAAGCCGTACGACCGCAGCGACTGCCCGCGGTACGGCGCCATGGCCGGACCGAGTTGCGGTACGGCGCCGGCGGTTTCGGATCCGGGCACGCTGCCCAACGCGCTCAAGCCGCGAGCGCTGGATTCGGCGAAGGGGCTGCCCAAGCTGCCCGCGATTCCGGGCCTGCCCGCGATCCCCGGGTTCACCGCGCAGACCGCCGCCCCGCAGAACAACGCGCCGAACGCGGCCAACCCGTTCGCCGGAAACCCGCTGCAGAACCTTTTCCCGCACGGCATTCCGGGCCTGACCGCCCCCGCGGCGGCCACGCCGAACAAGCCCGCCTCGGCGCAGCTGCCGAACAAGCCCGTCGCGGCGCCGATCGCCGGGACGACCGACTACACCGGTGATGCCGCCATCACCGCACTGCTGGGCCACCGCCCGACCGTCGCCGAATACGTGCTGCTGAGCTCGATCCTGAGGGGTGGAACCTTGCAAGTGACCGATAACGGTGCAGGCCGATGAACATTCGTAAACCCCTGATCGGTTTCGGCGTCTTCGCGATCGTCTCGGTCCTGGTGACGGTGACCATCTGGAATACGCTGGCGCGCAGCGTGAGTGGGTCCACCACCAGCTATTCGGCCACCTTCAGCGACGTGCTGGGCCTGCGGCCCGGCGACGACGTGCGCATGGCCGGTGTGCGAGTGGGCAAGGTCGACAAGATCGACCTGGACAAACAGCACCACGCCGTCGTCACGTTCATCGTGCAGAGCGATCAGACGCTGTACGGCACCACCAAGGCCCTGGTCCGCTACCAGAACCTGATCGGCCAGCGGTACGTCGCGCTGGCGCCCGGAACCAAGGGCGTCGCGGCTCCCCTGCACGACGGCGGCTCGATCCCGCTGGCCCAGACCGAACCGTCCTTCGACATCTCCGGACTGCTCAACGGTTTCGAACCGCTGTTCCAGACCTTGCAGCCCGAACAGGTGAACCAGCTGTCCAACACCTTCATCCAGGCGCTGCAGGGTGACGGAGTCTCGTTGAGCGCGTTCATCACTCAGGCCGCAGCACTCGCGGGCGACTTCCAGCGCCGCGACGCCATCCTGTCCGACGTGATCACCAACCTGTCGGGCGTCATGGCGGGGTTGGCGAAACGAGGCGACGAATTGGAGACGCTGGTGACCCAGACCCGCGCGCTGATCGGCGGGCTGTACCAACAGGGCCAGTCCCTGCAGACTTCGACGGTCAAGATCGCCGACGCCACCACGGCGATGGTGAAGATGCTCGGCGGCGTGCAGCCCAAGATCGCGGCCGCGCAGAACGCCAGTACCAGCGCGCTGACCATGCTGATCGGCAACGGCGCGAAACTCGACCAGGCGGCGATCGACCTGCCGAACATCATGTCCGATGTCGGTAAGTTCACCCAGGACGGCGCCTACGCCAGTGCCTACGTGTGCACCCTGGACATCTCGCTGTACGGCGTACTGCTGCCTCGCGGCCTGCTCAACCAGATCGGCGGACCCTCGCACTCGGCGGTGTGCCGCCCATGACGAAGCTCAAGGAACGTTTCAACGCGAACCGCTACTTCTGGCTGGGCATCGTCGGTGCCGCGCTGGTGGTGCTGCTGCTGGTGGTCTCCTCCAGTTTCGGCAAGCTCGGCGTCGGCAAGCAGGACATCAAGGCCGAATTCGCCCAGACCGCCGGTCTGAAGACCGGTGACAAGGTCGACGTGGCCGGTGTTCCGGTCGGCACGGTGTCCTCGCAGAAGCTCGAGGGCGACCACGTGCTGATCACGTTGCAGGTCAACGGCGATCTGAAGCTGGGCGCGGACGCCAAGGCCGCGATCAAGATGGCGACGCTGCTGGGCGCGCGGTACGTCAGCCTGGATCCGGGCGACGGCTCGGGTCTGAAGGACGGCCGGATCCACAAGAACAACACCACGGTTCCGTACGACCTGTCCGATGTGATCCAGATCGGCACCCCGAAGTTCGAGGCCCTGGACACCCAGAAGCTGACGCAGACCTTCAAGGTGCTGGGCGATCAGATCGACGGATCCCCGCAGCTGACCGCGCAGGCGCTGGACAGTGTCGGCGCGCTGGCCAAGACCATCAACGACCGCAAGGACCAGGTCGACGGCCTGCTGAAGAACCTGGACCGGGTCACCAAGATCCTCGGCGACAACCGCAACAGCGTGCTGCTGGTGATCACCCAGGGCGAGGCGATCGCCAACCGGGTGATGGAGCGCCAGCAGCTGCTGCGTCAGTTGCTGGACAACGTCGCCTCGCTGACCAGACAGCTGCAGCAGATCGGCGCGCAGAACAACAACCAGATCGGCCCGACCATCACCCAGCTCGACACGATGGCCGCGGGTCTGCAGAAGAACAAGGACAACCTCGACCGGCTGCTGCAGATCATGCCGCCCGCGTTGCGGCAGTTGAACAATGCCTTCGGCAACGGCCCCTACGGTGAGGTCGCCCTGCCGTGGTTGTTCCCGGACAACTGGTTGTGCTTCGCCCGAGTGATCGAGGGGTGCCAGGGATGAGACCGACCGCACGGGCGATCGCGCGGATCGCGAAGGGCATCGGCATCGGCGCCGTGGCCGTCGCGGTGGGCAGCTGTTCGGCAATGCCGCTCTCGGTGCAGGACACGGTCGGGGCGAGTACGCACATCACCGCCGACTTCCGCAATGTCGCGGGCATGTTCGTGGGCAATCCGATCACCGTGCTGGGCCTCGAGGTCGGCAAGGTGGACAAGATCGTCCCGCACAGCCAGTACGCCGAGGTCCACATGACCATCGACAGCGATGTGAAGATACCGAAGAACGTGACCGCGGCGCTGATCTCGCCGTCCATCGTGACCGATCGGCATATCGAACTGACCCCGGTGTACACCGGCGGGGCGACCCTGCCGGACGATTCGCACCTGACCATCGAGTCCACCCGCACCCCGGTCGAACTGGACACCCTGATCAAGACCATCGACCAGTTCACCGCCTCGCTGAAGCCGGCGCCGGGCACCGACGGTAAATCGGGTCCGCTGGACGGCACGCTGCTCTACGACATGGTCAACGGCCAGGGCGAGAAGATCCGCGACACCCTCAACGCCCTGTCCGGCGCGTTGAAGATCGGCGTCAACAACAAGGACGCGATCTCGGAGATCATCATCAAGCTCAACGAGCTGACCACGATGCTGGCCGACAACGACAAGTCGGTGCGGGACTTCAGCAACAAGGTCACCCAGATGTCCACGCTGCTGGCCCAGCAGGCGCCGGGTCTGCAGGGGACGCTGGATCAGCTCAACGCGTTCCTGTCCAACACCAGCGGCACCTTCGGCCAGTATCAGGATCAGCTGGCCTCCAGCCTGACCGGGCTGACCAATGTGACCAATCAGCTGCGCACCAACGCCGCCGGCCTGATCGAGGTCGTGGACGTCGCGCCGATGCTGTTGCAGAACGTGGACAACTCGATGGATCGCGGCCGCCACTTCGTGCGGCTGCACGCCCTGATCGGCACCGTCCTGGACGGTGAGGTGGTCAGCGCGTTCTGCGAGAAGATCCAGATGCGCGCGGACGGCTGCCGGACCGGCAAGGTGCAGGATCTCGGTCCCGACTTCGGATTGACCGCGGCAATGTTGGGATTGACGAAATGATCCAACTGATGCGAAAACGCCTGAGCCGCACCGTTATTGCCGCTACTGCGGCATCGGCGGTGCTGGTCCTGGCCTCGGGATGCGGGCTGACGGTGGAATCCCTGCCGCTGCCCAAACCCGGCACCCGGGGTGATACCTACACCGTGCACGCGGTCTTCTCCAACGCGCTGAATCTGCCCGATCAGGCCAAGGTGAAGATCGGCGGCTCGGATATCGGCACGGTCTCGCACATCACCACCAAGAACTTCCAGGCGGTGGTCGACCTGACCATCCGCAAGGACATCGACCTGCCCAAGGACACCACCGCCGAACTGCGCCAGGCCACTCCGCTCGGCGATGTGTTCGTCGCGGTGAGCAGGCCGAAGGACGCGGCCAGTCAGCCGCCGCTGCAGAGTGGCGACACGATCGGCATCGACCGCACCTCGGCCGGTGCGACCGTCGAGGAACTCCTGCTGTCGGTGTCGATGCTGTTCAACGGCGGTGGTATTTCGGCGCTGACCAAACTGACCGGCGAGCTGGACTCGGTGGTGGGCGGGCGACCGCAGCAGCTGGCGGATCTGCTCAAGCAGATGACCGCCGTCACCACCACGCTGCACGCCGACAGTGCGCGAATCGACGGTGTGCTCAACGGATTCGACACGCTGGCCAACACGATCCAGGAGCATCACGACGAGCTCGGCCAGGTCGCGAATACGCTGCCCTCGATGATCGGCACCATCGCCGAGAACAACAAGGCGCTCGGCGACCTGCTGACCAAGATCTCCACCACCAGCGCCGCCCTCGGCGACTACGCCAACACCACCTCGGATCAGTTGTCCAGTCTGTTGGACAACCTGCGCAAGCTGATGTCGGCGCTGTCCCAGTCGCAGAAGTCCTTCGGCCCCATGCTCGATGCGCTGCATCTGGTGCGGCCCGGGGTGGACGCCTCGTTCAAGGGCAACAGCCTCGCCGTCGCGGCGACGCTGACCAACCTCGACGTCGGCCTGATCACCGATCCGGCACACAGCAAACTCTGGGATCTGCGCGACGCGCAGGACTTCACCGGCAGCCTGATCCAGGTGCTGCAGGTCGTCCAGGGCCGGTTGCAAGGGGGTCACCGATGAACTGGGTGCGGCGGCACAAGATGCTGGTGTCGAACGTCGCGCTGGTGATCGCCCTGGCGATCGGCGCGTCGTATCTGCTGGTGAGTGTGATGCGGGTGAATCCGCTGCAGAGCACGTACGCGGTGACGGTGGATCTGGACCAGTCCGGTGGACTGCAGCCCGGTAACGACGTCACCCTGCGCGGCTACCGGATCGGCAAGGTGCAGGACATCACCCTGACCAACGCCGGCGATGCGATCCGGGCCGATGTCTCGATCGACTCCCGGTACAAGATTCCCTCGGACACCGAGGTCGCGGTGCAGGCGCTGTCCGGCGCGGGTGAGCAGTACATCGACTTCCGCCCGAAGACCGACCAGGCGCCGTACCTGTCCAACGGTTCGGTGATCAAGTACGACGCGAACCGGATCCACACCCCGACGCCGGTGTGGGCGGTGCTGGACAATTCCAGCTCCTTCTTCAAGCAGATCGATCCGGCCCGGCTCAGCAGCATCCTGAAGGAGATGGACACCGCGCTGAGCGGCGGTCCCGATCAGCTGCGCAGCATGATCGATGCGCTGAGCCTGGTCACCGCGGGTCTGGACAGTCTGCTGCCGCAGACCACCAACCTGCTGGCGAACCTGCGCACGATCGCGGCGACCACCTCGCAGGCGCAACCTGATCTGGGCACGCTGACCAACAATTCGTCCACGTTGTTCAAGCAGTTCAACAACGCCAACGACGAATTGACCAAGGTGCTGGACAAGGCGCCGGGCCAGATGCAGGAATTGGGTGCGGTGCTGGACAAGACCGCCGATCCGATCACCAAGCTGGCGAGCAATTTCTCGGCCATCACCAAGGCCGCCTCGCTGCGCCTGCCCGCGTTGCGGGCGTTGTTCCCGGCTCTGGTCACCGGTAGTTCCGCGATCGGCGTTCCCGCCCACGACGGCGAGTTCTACACCATCGTGGACATCTGGCCGCGGCCGTACTGCGCGTACGCGCACCCGCTGAGCGCTCCCTGGCGAGTGGGCGACGGTACGCTCAACAAGTACAACTACTGCACCAACCCCCCGCCGGATCAGCAGATTCGTGGTTCGGCGAATGCTCCTCGGCCCGCCATCCCGAACAACGGTGCGCAGATGCCCGCGGGAGTCGATCCGAATGCCCGGACCTTGCCACCGGTGCGGTGAGTGGTCACCGGCACGGCGGCGATCCCGTCGGCGAGTCCCTACACTCGGCGGGTGTCCCGCGTGGTCCGGGCCTTGTAGCCTGGTCCGATCCGGCAATACGGTGCGTACAGGCGTACCGGGAAAGTGACAGATTCATTCATGTCCGATGACGACGCCGCCACCGACAAGACGACCGGGAAGGCGGAGGAGACGGCCGCGACGGACAAGACCGTCGAGCAGGACGCGCCCGTGAAGGACGAGCCCGCCAAGCACACCGATGCCAAGGACGCCGATGCGACGGTGGCCGACGGCGGGGGTGCGAAAAGCGACGCCGACGAGACGGTGAAGCTGTCGACCGCGTCCGCGCAGGATTCGAAGGACGAGGCCGCCGAGTCGGCGAAGTCCGAGGACGCGACGGTGAAGAAGTCGAGTTCGGACGACGATGCGACCGTGAAGCTGCCTGCCGCGCAGGCCGCCGCGCCCGTCCCGCCGCAGCCGGCCACCGCCGAGAGCAAGAGCAACAACTGGGTGCCGATGGTGGCCGCGTTCGCCGCGGGCGTCGTGGTGGTCGCCGCCGCGGCCGCGGTGGTCGTGTTCTGGAAGCAGGCCAGCGATCGGGGTGACAAGCTCGACGCTCGTGACTCGGCGGTGGCCGCGGCCTGCGACTTCGGTCATCAGGTCGGCACCTACGACGCCAAGAACTTCGACGACTACATCAAGCGGGTGAAGGATCGTTCCGCCGGCGACTGGCTGACCCAGTTCGACGGCGCCTCGACCGCGCTCAAGCAGATCACCCAGCAGGCGCAGGCCCGCTCGACGGTCGGTGAGATCCACTGCGCCTACGAGTCCGGCGATGCGAACAAGGCGTCGGTGGTCATGCTGATCACGCAGAACCAGTCCAAGGCCGCGACCCCCACACCGCAGCCGCTGACCATCGGCGTAGTGGCCTCGCTGGAGAAGCAGAACGGCAAGTGGATGGTCGATAACTTCCAGTCGCCGATGACCAACGATATGCAGGCCGGTACGGCGCAGGCCCCGGGTGCGGAAACCCAGCAGCCGGCGCCGAACAGCGGTACCCAGCCGGGCAACTGAGTTCGGCGACCTCGCGGGGCGCCTGACGGCAGTGGGTTCGTTCCACCACTGCCGCCAGGCTTGCGGGCCGCCGTGGGCACAGTACGGCGGCCGTGCTCAGAACAGCGTCAACGCGTCGGCCTTACGGGTCTTGGCGTGAGCTGATTGTGCAGGTGCGGCAACCTTTTTGGGGCGCGCAGGCACCACCGGAATCGGTTCGGTCGGATCGACCGGCTCGACGACGGGGATGGGTTCGGTCGGATCGGTGGTGGTCGGATCGGGCATCGCCAGGGCCGGCAGATCGGAACTTCCGGTCGCGGCGGCGTCGGGGGCCGCCGCGGCCTGGCGGGCCGCGGCACCGGCGAGCTGATCGGCCTGCTCGTTGAAGTAGTTGCCGACATGTCCACGCACCCAGCGGAAACGCACCGGCCCGGGGCGGCTGGCGATGGCCTGGTCGATGTGCCGGACCAGTTCGACGTTCTTGACCGGGCCGCCGGTGGAGGTGCGCCAGCCGTTCAGCCGCCACCCGGAGATCCACTCGGAGGCGCATTTGATCGCGTACAGCGAATCGCTCTCGATGAACAGCGGTTCCGCGCCCGGATGCGAGACGACCGCCTCGAGCACCGCGCGTAGCTCGGCCACCTGGTTGGTGCCCGATGCGGCACCTCCACTGCCGGAGGTGCCCTGGTGGTTGACCCAGGCCCAGCCGATTGCGCCACCGGGATTGCGGAGGCAGGATCCGTCGGTGCTCACGATGATCATGGCAGGTACCCTACGCAATCCGGCCGACAAGATCTGTACCGTGGAATTCCTCTATAGCTCTTCGCAATTGAGATTCGGTGCGACGCAGTGCCCAGCGCAGGGTCGCCTGCACCGACGGCGCGCCGAGGCGGCCGGGCAGTCGATGCGCCTGGGGGTACTCGATTTCCGAGGTCAGCACGGTGCGACCGTAGCCGAGCGGGTCGAAATGCAGGGTCATCGTGCACCATTCGGCAGGGGTGTGGGCCGGGTCGGAGTCCGCAGGCGCCGCCTTCCCCGAGCGGCGCCTGCGCAGTGTGTATCCGATGACCGCGTTCGGGCGGTACTGCGTGATCTCACACTCGACCGTGGGGTGCCACAGGCCCAGCCGCAGTGTCGCGGCGTAGACGGCTCCGGACCCGTAACCGGCGTCGTCGGCCGGTTCGAAGGTTGCGATGCCGACCATCCACTCCGGCACGAACATCGGAGTGTCCGTATACGTGAACGCGACCTCCACCGGTGCTCCGACGTCGCTCGCGTACTTGATGTGGCCCATAGGCGCTCCCTGTTCCACGGCTGCCGATAAAAATACTACAGACATCCTCTTTATTGAACGGTTATCGGCAGATGGTTCGGAAGTCGGAGCGTGGCGCGGATGTGCTTCGCCCATGATCATGCGACTACCCGAGTGTCGCAACAGGCAACCCCGCACACCCCGACCCGGTCTCGCGGTCATTGTTCATCGTGAAACATCGGTACTTCCCTGCGTTGCGCCGCAGGGTGATTCGGCTGGGAGGGGATTTTCGTACACGGTCCGTTGACCGTACGTGATTGTGCTACTACCGGTTCCGAGCTGGTCGGCTCGTACGATGCTGCCGCCCTGGGATATTCGCCGCCTGTGGTGTGCCGTGGGATTCGGCTACGCGCGGTGCCGGGGGACGCGATCGCCCGATGACGAACTCGCGCTGCTCACGGAAGGTGAAGCGGTAGTGTCGCTTCGACGACCGGCGGGTTCGCTAGGTGGTGGCGAGTTCGTGATCCGGGAGTGTGGATTGCGCCGGGTCCGCAATATCGGCGTCCGGGTCGGGCGCCGGATCGGCGTGACGGGGCGACATCTGGACCGATCGGTTCCCCAGTGAGGGATCGGACACGGCGAGGGTGATCTGACCGTGCCGAACGTCCAGGTCGGTGCGGAGCTGGGTGCTGCCGGGCGCGGTGGCGTCGATCAGCGGGGCGAACAGATTCGTGTCGAGGGTTATCGACAGCGAATCAGGTTGGGGACTGGTCAGATTCGCGCCGATGTAGAGGTCGCCGAGCAGCGGCAGACGGGCACTCGGATCGGCGTCCGCGCGCACGGCTGCGGTGGCCGGGATGCTCGGCAGGGCGGGCGCCGGGACGGCCGCGATGGGCCGGTGGATCTGGACGGCGACGGGCAGCTCGCGAGTCTCCGCGATGAATCGCACTGCGGCGGTGGACGTTCGTGGAACGTCCGGTTCGGTCGAAGGCTGCGGCAGCGGCGGAATCGGTTCGGCCGCACCGACTTCCGGTTGCGGGGTTCCAGCGGCCTCGTGCTGATCGGCGCCCATCTGGTTGACGACGTACGTTCCGGCCGCCACGGTGAATCCGATGCTGGCCATACCGGCGAGCACGACGGCGGTGTGCCGGAGGATCTGCGATGTCACGGTGCGTACCTCTCCCTGTCCCTGGTCCTCCCCTGCCGCGCCGACCCGCACCGTTGAAAGTCGTACGCTTGTCCAGGTTACTGCGTGGTGAGTTACCGATTCGGGACGCGGAGGTGAAGATCACAGGTCGTGAAGTCCGGGAGAATGTCTCGCCGCGACGTTTCCGGGCGGGATCGAACGGGTAATCAGGAAATCAGCTGGCGAGCGTCCGCTTGGACTGCCAACACAGAGACCTCCGGCCAACGGCGTCCGGTCGGGCATCAGCCACGGCGATCCTCGAGTTGGCGCTCGCCCGCTCCATCGGCCGCCGCACCAGCGGTCCTCACCGATTCAGGCGAATTGTCCCGCCGCACGTCCCGAGCCCGCGGGCCCCGCGAATGCCTGTGCGATCGTGAGCCATTCCCGCGCATCCGCACCGCTCGCCTCGAGCGCCAGATCGTCCAGATGCCGCCGCTGCGTCACCCGCAGACAGAAATCCACCGCCGGTCCCGTGACGCGCTGGCTCGCCGATTCGGGCCCCCAGCTCCACACCGTGCCGTCGGGTGCGGTCAGCTCGACGCGGAACTCCTCGGCGGGAACGGGCCGGTCGTGCACCGCGTACGCGAAATTCCTGGTGCGCACGCCGATATGGGCGATGGTGCGCAGTCGTGCGGTCGGGGTGCGGGTCACACCGAGCGCATCGGCGACGTCCTGTCCGTGTGCCCAGGTCTCCATCAGTCGTGCGGTGACCATCGACGCCGGGCTCATCGGCGGCCCGAACCAGCTCAGCTTCGTCCCCGCGGGCACCGCGAGCAGGGCCTCGGCCAGAGCGGCGCGACCGCGCCGCCAGCGTTCGAGCAGCTCTCCCGGCGGGGTCGTAGCGGCCTCGGCCGCGGCTTCGTCGACGAAGGTCGCCGCGCGCGGCAGCGCCGCCCGGACCAGTTCGGCGAATGCCGCGTCATCGGTCGCGGACAGGGTGGCGACGTCGTCGGTCCAGGTCAGATGGGCAATCTGATGGGAGATGGTCCAGCCGGGCGCGGGTGTGGCGCGGGACCACTCCGCCGCGGGCAGCGGTCCGAGGATCCGGTCCAGATCGGCGCATTCCGCCGCGAAATCCTCCAGCAGTGCTGCCACGTCCACCATGCGGTTCAGCATGGCAAACAACCTCGGAAAAATGCAAGCATGCGTGCTTGTTATCGACCGACAGGAGCCCGTCGGCGACGAAACGGTTCGGGCTACCAGCCGAACAACACCATGTGCACCGCGCCAACGACCAGCCCCAGCGCCGCACCGTGCAGATACAGCAGCCAGGCGTCCTGCTCGACCGAGGCGTAGAACATCTCCATGAACTCACCCGGGGTGAGCTGCTGCAGTTTGCGCGCGGCGAAATCGTCGATCTTCTTCGCCTGCTCCAGCGCGAACTCCTCGTCCGCCACCAGTGTCGGGGCCAGGCCCACCGCCGCGCCGGCCGCGCCCACCTTCAGATTGTCGAACTGCCTGCGGCCGAACGCGACTCGCACCATGCCGGTGGTCGGACCGAGCTGCCGGTGGATCTCCTCGGAGATCAGCGCCTGGACGATCTGATACGTCTTGTCACCGTTCGGCCCGGCGAGCAGTTCGTTGGCCAGATTCGGCAGCGTGAGCACCTGATAGGCGAGAATGTGCGCCAGATCGCCCGCGGCCTGCGGCTGCCGCTTGGCCAGCAGCGCCTGCTTCCACAGATATCGGTAGCGCGGCTGTGGATCGCCCGGTTCGAACACCATCTTGATCGCGATGACGTTCACCAGCACACCGATCGCCGCCGTCACGGCCAGGATGATCAACCAGCCCGGGATCAGGTTCAGCACCGGAGTGTTGTCGTGCACATACATGCCCAGCGCCAGCAGGAGTCCGAACGGCGCGCCCAGCAGGCCGATGCGCACCATGAACTTCAGCTCCGGCGCGGCGATCGTGGTGGTCAGATCCTTGAGGATGTGCGGATTCTCGCGCAGGTAGCGGATGACGAAGATCTTGATATCGATCAGCTGATCGACATTGTCCCCGAGCTGCTCGAACGCACGGCGGCACATCGTGGGCAGCTCCCGCTCCACCCGCTGATACAGCAGCTGGCGAGCCGCGCGCGGGACCGCCCGCCACAGTTCCGGATTCTCCCGCTGCATGACGCTGTCGACCAGTTCGGGCAGCTGCGGGCGGGCGACCTCGGCGATGTAGTCCGCGATGCCCTGCAGATCCAGTTCGTGGATGAAGTCCCGGGGACTGCCGATCCGCATGATCGCCATATCCACGCAGATACTGGCCATCTTCTCCGCGCGGGCGGGGATGAATCCCTGGAAGCCGATCCGGCTGCCGTCGCCGGAGAACGTCGGCAGCACCTGCACCCGGCGCGGGAAGTACGGGTAGAGCACCTTGAGGCCCGGCACGCGAATACCGCGGAACTGCAACGGCCAGAACAACATCAGCACGCCGGTCCAGTTGGTGAGCCAGCCCGCGACGCCACTGAAGATCGAGAAGCTGACCAGATCGACGACCAGTTTGGACTGGTGGGTCAGGTTCTCCCAGTCGATGAACACCCCGCTGCCGAGTGACGTCATCGTCTGGGGCCCCCTTGTGCGGTACCGGTGCTGATATCTCGAGGCACCAACCCTCTCATACTAGGAATATCAGGGATTCAGCACGATCCGGATGGGGTTGCCCTGTTTGGACTCCAGTGCGGCCACTGCCTTCGGGGCATCGGCCAGCGGCAGTACGGCGCTGACCGACCGGGCGAAGTCCACCCGGTGCAGGCGCTGGAGTTTGACCAGTTCGGTGACGTGTTCGGGGGTCGAGCCGTAGTGTCCGCGCAACTGCTGCCCGAAGAAACTGAACGCGGTGCCGCCGGTGATGGTGATCGGTTTGTCGGTCAGCCCGACCAGCACCAGGCGCCCACCTGGTCCGAGGCAGATGATCGCCTGTTCGCGGACCGCGGCGACGCCGGCGAAGTCGAAGGCCGCGGCCAGTCCGGTACCGCTCGTCGCGGCGAACACCTGGCTGCGCAGGTCGGGATCGGCCGAGTCCAGGGCCAGGTCAGCGCCGAATTCGAGGGCGCGTTCCCGTGCGGCGGGCAGCGGGTCGATCGCGATGATCGGCGCGGCGCCCATCAGCCGCAGCAGTTGTACGCCGTGTGCGCCCAGGCCGCCCACACCCCAGACGCCGACCGGTTCGGCCGGGCGCACCTGTGCGGTCGCGGTGATCGCAGCCCACGGTGTGGACACCGCGTCCGGGATGAAACAGGCCTGCTCGAAGGGCAGATCGTCGGGAATCGGGACCAGGGTGTCGACGCGGGCGAGGGTGTATTCGGCCCAGCCGCCGTCGTAGTCGACGCCGCGGGTGAACACCGCGCCGTTGCGCTGTTCACCGGCCTGTAGCAGCACCCGGTCGCCCACCTTCGCCGCGGTCACCCCCGGGCCCAGCGTGTGCACCGTCCCGGCGACCTCGTGTCCCAGGGTGACCACGTCACCGTCCAGGAACAGCGGGGTCAGGGTGCCGTCGATGAGATGGACGTCGGACAGGCACACCCCCGCCGCGGCCACTTCGATCAGTACTTGATCCGGGCCCGGTTCGGGAACGGGCACCTCGTCGAGTGACAGATGACGTTCGGGTCCCAGATGCAGTCGCGCTGCCAGCATCGTCCACTCCTCGCGGGTCGGTTGTCGGTGGTGCGCTCGGCCTCAGCCGGTTCCGTGATCGATGGCGGGCCCGGCGGATCCTCCGAGTATCGCACCGTCGGTACCGGTCAGTCGGGCATCCACGATCTGCACCCAATCCAGTAGTTCGTGTCGGCGCAACACCGCGATCCGGTGCGGCAGACGCAGTGCGCGCCGGGCCTGCCGTCTGCTGCGGCGGGAGATCAGCGTGTTCAGTTCGCCGGGCGGGGCGAGATGCTGTGCGACCGCCCAGTCGACCACCGATCGGAACCAGCGCGTCTCGATGCGGACCACCCACAGGTAGACCGCGATGAATACGACGACGTACAGCATGGTCCGGCGTACGACGCTGCCGAATCCGGTACTGCCCGACATCGGCGCGTCCCAGCCGAAATGCATTGCGGCGCCGAGCAGATAGAACACCGCCAGGGCCGCCGCCCGCCGCCCGCGCGACCAGCCCGACGCACCGACCGCGGTGACGATGCCGATGCCGGCGATCCCGGTGAGCATCCAGTGCGAGGTGACGCCGGTCAGCAGCCGCAGAATCGCCACCAGCAGCGCGGTGCCGAGATCGCCCTGCGCGGACTGCAATCCGGCATTGGCCTGGTAGGTGGCATCCTCGGTGAGCTGGAATCCGAGTCCGGTGAATCCGCCGAGCAGCAGCCCGTGCATGGGTCTGCTCAGCTGCGACCGGAACAGCCAGGCGACCGCCAGAACCCCGGTGCCCTTGATGCCCTCCTCGATGATCGAGGCCGAGATCGGGGCCTGCCAGTCCACCGCGAACGCGTCACCGGCGAGATTCGCGATGGCGTGAATGACGTTGTCGTTGCCGAAGATCGCGATCCCGGGCCCGGCCAGGGCGCCCCACACGAAGCCCATCGCGAGCGCGACGCGAATCCGCACATGGTCGCGGAACAGGTCCAGCCACACCAGGAGTGCGGCGACCACCAGCAGCGTCACGACCATGAACGGCAGCCCGACCAGGATGCCGGACCAGGTGAGCAGCGCGGCCGGGAGCAGTTGCAGCACCAGTGCGATCGATCCGCCCAGGCAGATCAGGCAGTACGTCCACCACAGCGCCGAACGCGGCCGGAACCAGCTCATGACGTGACCCGCAGCGTGTACACGATCGGCTGGAGATCGGCGTCGATATCGGTCCCGCTGAGCAGCATCGATACCGCGAGATTGTGATTGCCGAGAATCGCGCACACGCCCGCCCGCGTCTCGCCCCGGCAGGTCGGTCCGGTGAATCCGTACGTGTTGGCGACCTTGCCGCCGTCCTCGCGGACCGGAAATGCCTGTGCCCCCAGCACTTTTCGCCGCCACTGGGCCGCGGAGTCGAAATCGGTGACCCCGTTGACGACGCTCACCAGCAGGATCCGCCCGTTCGGGCCGTCCAGGACCGCGGTCGTGCGGTCGCCGGTCGGCCGTTGACGCCAGCCGTCCACGCCGGCGAACTCGATCGTGTCGGGTGCTGAACCCGGTGCGGTGAGGCGGATCGTCGCGCCGTGACTCACCGGCGTCTCGCGCGTGGGCACCAGCGCTGTCAACGCCGCGGGCACCACGAGCAGCGCCGCCACGATTCCCATGATCACCCCGGCCCGTCGCCAGTCCCGTCCTGTGCCCACACGCCCGCTCCTCTCGGCACACCCACCGTCCCGGCGACCGGCACCGCTAGCCAACGATAGAAGTACATACGCGAGGCGACCAGGAGCAACACGACATGCGGTCCGGCTCGGATCCCGTTCACCTCCCCCGGATCGCGCGCATCGATCCCGGTGGGCCGGTGCTGAGAGAGCCGGATCGGCGGGGATATTCGTGCGGCGGCGCGGTCAGTCGTGCGGCCAGTGCGACAGCGTGTGATGCAGCGCTTCGACGATATGTGGCCAGGAATCCGCGGCGGGACGGGAGTGCGCGAATCCGCCGGACGCCTCGAGCGTGGCGAAGCCGTGAAAAGTGCTGCGCAACAAGCGAGCCGCGTCCAGTCCCGCGGTCTCGTCCAGGTCGTAACCGCGCAGCACCGCCGCGGTGAGTTCGATACTGCGCAGCAGTGCGGGGTCCTCGCCCACCTCGGCCGGATCCATCCGAATCTGTGTTGCCGCATAACGTTCCGGATGATCGAGCACGTAGGACCGGTACGCGTCCGCGAAGGCGACGAGCGCGTCCCGCCCGGAGCGTCCCGCGACCGCCGCCCCGATCCGCTCGTTCAACTCCGCACTGGCCAACAGCGCCACCCGAACCCGCAGATCGTGCAGATTGCGCACGTGGACATACAAACTCGGATCCTTCACCCCGAATTTCCGCGCGACCGCCGAGAGCGTGAGCTTCTCGAAGCCGATCTCATCGGCGAGTTCGGCCGCGCCACGCACCACGCGCTCTGTCGTCAGGCCGGATCGTGGGGACATACCCCCAACCTAACGTCCGGAACCCGGGTCGTGATTTCCCGCCCTGAACTGCTCACAACCGTGCACCGCTGATCTCGGTGGCGACCAATTGTCCTGACGGCCAGGTGTTGTCGCATTAGGATCCAGATCAGCAGGGGCATTCGACGGGGGGCGAGGGTGGCAGATTCCGACAAAGTCGTCCCGGCGCGGCGGCGGGTTGTGCGGGTGAGCTCCGGTGTGGATCGAGGTCGTGGATCGAAAATTACGACTGGACGCGACCGCTCGAGCACGCCGGATGCCCAACCTCCGCGCACATGGTCCGCCAGGGTGGGGAAGGGGGTGAAAATGGTCAGCGTCGTGCTGGCGACGCTGGGCGTGTGGCAGTTCGCCGGACCCATGATCACCGATGCGATTCGAGATCGCCTGTCCGATCCGGTGAGTATCTCTACGGAGTGGCCGGATCAGTTCGGCGAGAACTACTCGTGGGCGCTTCGGAACAATGTCGACATCCCCGGTTCGAACATGTCTCCGCCCAGCAACTTCTTCGGAGTTTCGCCGAGGCGGTTCGATGCGGTCAAAGTCGAGGAACAGGGTGTCAAGATCACCGTCGTCGGCGGACATTCCAAACCGGTGATCATCACCAACCTCAAAGCTCGAATATTCAGTACTGCTCCGCCGGTTTCCGGAACGTTGCTGTATGCCATTCCGCAGGGTAGTTCTCCTTTGCTGCGGGTGGGGATCGATCTGAATGATCTGAATCCCAGTGCCCGATCGATCAACGAACGCGGTCAGTTGGCGGACAGGTATTTCGAAGGTAATTCGATCACGTTGAATCGCGGCGAGACGCAGTCCATCAGCGTGGATGTCCGTGCGAGTCGCACAACGTTCACCTGGGATCTCCAGATGGATATCCTCGATGGCGGCAAATCGAAGACCATAACCATCGATATGGCAGGTCATCCGGTCGAACTGACCGGATGTGCTCCGTCGTACGGTCGCGTTTATCTGAACTATAGTTCGGAGTGGAAGCTGGGCGGCGATGCGTCCATGTGCCCGAAGCCGAGATCCGGAATATGAATATCAAGATATTCGGATCGACGCGGAGAGAGATCGCCGCTGCCATGGTGATCGGTCTCGCGATCGGCGTCGGTTTCTACTGGCACAGCTCGTCCGAGTCGACCACTCCGGTGGATGTCAACAGTTTCGCGACAATGAGCCGAGCGCTGCCGGATGCTGCCGCTGGTTCCATAGTCAAGGTCGTGACAGGCGATGAAGACAAGGCGCGGTCCGTCGAGGTGCTTCCTCCGGCCGGCTGTCTTCCCGGCGATATCGCGAATGTGGTTCCGCTTGCCGCTCGGGCGACGAGCACCTACACCATCGAAGATGGCGTGCAGGTCGCCGCGACTCTCGGTCGGTTCGCAAATTCTGATGTGGGGCGAGCCGAGGTGATGCTCGATGGCATGCGTGCATACTGTAGGGACTCGAGCACGATATCGGGTAGTCGCGATATCCGAACCCGGGTCGCCGGACCGTCGTTCGGGAAAGTTTCCGTGAAATACCGAATAACATCGGCCGATGTCACATCCTCGGGAGCCTCCGCCGGCAAATTCTATCCTTCAGGTGTTGATCTGTATGTGCTCTCCGGTCCATGGATACTGCACCTGCAATCGAACAGCATCGAGTCCGGCAGCTTCATCGATCTAGCCGGCCAATTGACGAATTATATTGATGCACGCCTCGGATCCGGGTTAGGTACGAGAGTATCGATGCTGCCCCCCGGCACGGATATCGCATGCAGGGATGTGACCGATACGCCGGATCTCACTCTCCACTACGAGATGGTTTCGATACACGATGCGGCCTGTCGGCAGGATATGGCTGATCTGTCCATGCAGGTGGACGTTGCCTTCACCAGCGACGACGGCCGACTGCACGAGCCCGGTGAGCTGGCTGGACTACTGGCGGGTTCGGGGTCGTCGGAAGCCGTATCGAGGGATATCGTCAGTGCACTGGAAAAGCCGCTCGGTAGGATCGGTGATTCGCTCGCGGCCTCAGCGGGTGTTGTGTCATTGATTTTCAAGAAAGCGCGGCTGTCCGGAATCTATCTGCAGTGCGGGAACGCTTCTTCGTGTCGGCCGGTCGAAACGGATACGACCGGAATCGATTGGCGCAAGATCATTGTCGATCACGAATGCGATCGGGCGGGACTCGGGATCCAGATCGATGCGGCGGTATCCACATCGGCATCGGATCGAGCACCCGCGACGAGTGTGGTCGCCGCGGCCTGCAGCGGACCTACTTCGAGCTGGCCGGACACCGTGTACGTATTCGACGACGCGGATCCGGCGCATCCTCGCCGGTTGGGGGTTCTTCTCGGTCCTGACGACGGACCAGGGTCGATGGGATTGCGGGTAGCGTCCATCGCAGTTCGGGCAGACACGATTCAGATCGCCTCCCGGGCATTCGGTGACCAGGATGCGATGTGCTGTCCCTCTCTCCGAGTCTTCGACACCTTCTCGTGGAGTGGTGGAAATTGGGTGCGCACATCACATCAGGTGAGCTGACCGGGCGTTGACCCGATATCTCCGGCGTGGCTCACGTGGTTGTCGCGCGCTGTTCCGGGACGTCGGTGAGGCCGGTCCGCACGGCTCGGATGTTCGAATCGGAACAATCTCCGACCGATCGTTGTTGAGCGCAGTAAGCTCAACTTTGGGTTGTGTCCGTGTTCGCGAGCAGTGAACGCGAGAACGGAACAGAACCGGAAGACTCGGGGTTGAGTAGGTATCGCTCAACTTTGGAAAGGGTCGAACGTGACTACACCACAGAATTTGCCGGTGCTGTTCCTCACCGATCCGATCGTGCTGCCGGGCATGGTGGTGCCCATCGAGCTCGACGAGTCGGCGCAGGCCGCCATCGATGCCGCTCGGGCAGCGGGCCGCGACGCCGTGCTGCTCGCGCCCCGCCTGGCCGAGGGCTACGCGTCCTTCGGCGTGGTGGCGACGATCGAGCAGGTCGGACGGATGCGCGGCGGCGCACCGGCGGCCGTCCTGAAGGCCGAGCGGCGCGCGAAGATCGGCCACGGGGTGACCGGGCCGGGTGCGGCGCTGTGGGTCGAGGCCGAACCGGTCGAGATCCCCGAGGCCGACGGCCGCACCAAGGAACTCGCCGCCGAATACAAGAAGCTGGTCGTCTCGGTACTGCAGCGTCGCGAGGCGTGGCAGGTGATCGACGCGGTGAACCGGCTGACCGATCCCTCCGCGCTGGCCGACTCGGCCGGGTACGCGCCGTACCTGACCGACGAACAGAAGCGCGAGATACTCGAAACTCCGGACGTGACAACACGTCTCACCACGCTGATCGGCTGGACCAAGGACCACATCGCCGAGGCGGAGGTCGCGGAGAAGATCAGTGAAGATGTGCGCGAGGGAATGGAGAAGTCCCAGCGCGAATTCCTGCTTCGCCAGCAGCTCAACGCGATTCGCAAGGAGCTTGGCGAGGGTGAGCCCGACGGCGCGGACGACTACCGCACCCGCGTGGAGAACGCGGATCTGCCCGAGACGGTCCGCACCGCCGCGCTGCGCGAGGTCGACCGGCTCGAACGCGGCAGCGATCAGAGCCCGGAGGCGGGCTGGATCCGCACCTGGCTGGACACCGTGCTGGAACTGCCGTGGACGGTGAAAACCACCGATTCGACGGATGTTTCGGCCGCGCGCGACGTTCTCGACGCCGATCACCACGGCCTCGAAGAGGTGAAGGACCGCATGGTCGAGTACCTGGCGGTGCGGGCGCGGCGAGCCGCGCGCGGACTGGAGGTGGTCGGCGGACGCGGCTCCGGCGCGGTGCTGGTGCTGGTCGGCCCTCCGGGTGTCGGCAAGACCTCGCTCGGTGAGAGTGTGGCGCGGGCGCTGGGCCGCAAGTTCGTTCGCGTCGCCCTGGGCGGCGTGCGCGACGAGGCGGAGATCCGCGGTCACCGGCGTACCTACGTCGGCGCGCTGCCCGGCCGGGTCGTGCGCGCGATCAACGAGGCGGGATCGATGAATCCCGTTGTGCTGCTGGACGAGATCGACAAGGTGGGCTCCGACTTCCGCGGTGATCCGGCCGCGGCGCTGCTCGAGGTGCTGGATCCGGCGCAGAACCACACGTTCCGCGACCACTACCTGGATCTGGATCTGGACCTGTCCGACGTGCTGTTCATCGCGACCGCGAACGTCATGGACACGATCCCGGGCCCGCTGCTGGACCGCATGGAGCTGATCACGGTCGATGGCTACACCGAGGACGACAAGGTAGCCATCGCCCGCGACTTCCTGATCCCGCGTCAGCTCGAGCGCAATGCGCTGACCGCACAGGAGGTTTCGATCACCGACGAGGCGTTGCGCGAGATCGCCGCGAACTACACCCGCGAGGCCGGGGTGCGGCAGATGGAACGTCTGATCGCCAAGGCGCTGCGCAAGGCCGCGACCGAACTGTCCCGGTCGGCGGACTTGGCGGGAGCCGAAAGTCTGGTCGAGAAGGGCGAATTCGTGCCGGAGAGCCTCGGGTACGACAAGGACCTGGGCTACGAGGCCGAATCCGATTCGGCCGCAGTTCATTCCGACGCGTTGGTGATCGGGCTCGGTGACCTGAAGGACTACCTGGGCCGTCCGCGCTTCACCCCCGACGGGGTGGAACGCACCGCGGTCCCCGGTGTCGCGACGGGTCTGGCCGTGACCGGTGCGGGCGGCGACGTCCTCTACATCGAGGCCAATGCCGCCGAGGGCGAGCGTTCGCTGACCCTGACCGGTCAGCTGGGCGATGTGATGAAGGAATCCGCGCAGATCGCGCTGACCTACGTCCGCTCGCACCTCGAGGAGATCGGGATAGAGCCCGCGGTGCTGGATCGCAACATCCACATCCACTTCCCGGCGGGCGCGGTGCCCAAGGACGGCCCGTCCGCGGGTGTCACCATGGTGACCGCGCTGGTGTCCCTCGCGCTGGACCGGCAGGTCCGCTCGGATGTCGGCATGACCGGCGAGGTCACGCTGAACGGCCGGGTGCTGCCGATCGGCGGGGTGAAGCAGAAGCTGCTCGCCGCCCAGCGTGCGGGACTGAAGACGGTGTTCATCCCGGCCCGCAACGAGCCGGATCTGGACGACGTCCCCTCCGAGGTGCTGGCCGCACTGGACGTGCGTCCGGTGGCCGATGTGGCCGAGATCCTGGCCTACGCGATCGAGCCGGTCGCCGAACCGGCCTACCAGGCGCTGGCCGCTTCGGCCTGATCGGTGACCCCGAGGGGCCGTGCGCACTTCTCCGGAAGTCGCACGGCCCCTTCGCCATGTGACCGCGGTGCAAGGTCCGTGCAAGCAGGGGCGCACACGATCGCCGTATGAATACTGCACAGCATGTTCCGGTTCTGATCGCCGGGGGCGGCATGGTCGGCCTCTCGGCCGCGTTGCTCCTGGAATATCACGGTGTCCCCTATGTTCTCGTCGAACGCCGTACGGCGATGTCGGTGCTGCCGCGTTCGCGCGGATTGCACACCCGATCCGCGGAGATCTACCGGCAGATCGGCGCGGGACCGCGCCTGGAACAGGTCGCCGCGACCGCCCTGGCCAAGGGGCAGTTCGGTGGGGCCTGGCAAGGGTCGGTGCTGACCGACGCCCAGCCGCTGGACATCTCGCGAGTCGCCGCGGCGATGGCCGCCGCCGATCCGAGTCCGTCGCGTTTCCTGTTCCTGCCGCAGGTGCTGCTGGAACCGGTGTTGGCGGATCTGGCCCGCAATCGCGGCGGTGACCTGCGATTCGGTGTGGAACTCACCGAATTCCGGGACGACGGGGACGGCGTTTCGGCGGAACTGCGTGCGGCCGACGGGGTATCGACGACGTTGCGGGCCGACTATCTGATCGCCGCGGACGGCGCGGGCAGCACCGTACGTCGCGCGCTGGGCATCGGCGGTTGGGAACTGCCGCCGACGCATCACCTGATCAACGTGTTCGCCCGCACCGATCTGACCGGCATCCTGCACGGACAGAGTTTCAGCCAGTGCGAGATCACCGGCGAACGGGTGCGGGGGCTGGTGCTGTCGAAGAACAACACCGACGAGTGGTCCTTCCACATCGAATACGATCCGAACGCCGAGACGCTCGCGGACTATCCGGAGCAGCGCTGTGTCGAGCTGATCCGCGAGATGGTCGGCGTACCGGAGCTCGAGGTCGAGGTGCTCGCCCGGAGCGCTTGGGACACCGGTGTTTTCGTGGCCGACGACTATCGGCGCGGCCGGGTGTTCCTGGCCGGTGACGCGGCTCATCGCCATGCGCCCTGGGGTGGTTTCAACGGCAATACCGGAATCGCCGACGCGCACAATCTGACCTGGAAGCTGGCGGCCGTGCTGTCCGGCGTGGCCGGTCCGGCGCTGCTGGATTCCTATGTGGCAGAACGTCGCCCGCGAGCGCTGGTCGCGGCCGAGCAGGCCCGGCTGGGCACCGATTTCCGGACGCGCTACGGCATCGAAACCCCCGACAACGCCGAGGATCTGGCGAAACGCCTCGACATCGGCGAGGTGATGGTGCGGTACCGCTACTCCTCGACCGCCGTCGCCGCCGAGTCCACCGCACCGCTGCACGTGGGCGAGCTGAAGGGACAGAACGGAACTCGCATCCCGCACCTGTGGATCGACGCCGCCGAAACCGTCTCGACCCTGGATCTGTGCGGACCCGGCTTCGCCCTGCTCGTCGCGGGAACCTCCGCCCCCTGGCGAGATGCTGCCGCCCGAGCCCAGCGAGACACCGGAACAGAACTCGCCGTGCACGCTCTCCCCCAGGACCAGTGGACCGCCCGCACCGACCTGCCGCCGGGCGGCGCACTCCTGGTCCGGCCCGATATGCACGTCGCCGCCCGCTCCGGCACCGGTCTCACTCCGGCGACACTCACCGACATGCTCCGTGCGATCACCGGCCTCCCCGCGAAAGCCGATGCAGCAGTGAATGTTCCGGTGCAGTCTGTCTGACCGGACCACGGTCTCTTCGGTCGGCCGACCCGAATCCGAGTTGTGACGGGCAGGTCGTTGGGAGAAGATCGCGGTATGTCGATCATCGACGGGCGGTCCGTGGTTCTGGTCACCTTCGGCGGTCGGCGGGATCGAATGGAGTTGCTGGCCCGCTACGTGCGGGAGGCAATGAACCGGCAGCTCGTGGATGAATGGCACGTGTGGAGCCTGCCCCGCGACGATCTCGACGGGGACTGGCTGCACTCCCGTTTCCCGCATCCGGGCCGCACCGCGGACGACCTCGAATACCGTGCCGCGGGCGGTATCGATCCGACGGCAGGACAGTGGGGTGCGCGGGTGCGCGCCGGTCACGACGTGCACCTCGGCCTGCGGGCCCGGCAGGAGCACGCCCCGTCCCTGGAGATCGTGATCGGCGGGTGGGAGAACCAGCGCACCCAGCTCCGGCAGGTCGACACCGCCGAACTCCTGGTGCGGGACGATGGCGATCGAGCACACCCGCACGAGGTGCTGACCGAGGTGTTCACCCCCGGTGTGTTGTCCGCGAACACATTCCGGGACGTCGGCCTCTCACTCGACCCGTCGGGCCTGACGCTGACGATCGACGGCGCCACGATGTTCCGATGCGATGTCGACCTCGCAACCGACGGATACGACGTGCACGTGAAGACCGGGTACGGCGCCGACGGCGAATGGCGTTTCACCGGACTGCCGGATACGAAGGAATACCTCTATCACAGCACCGAACGCTGGCGTGCCGGATTCGCCGAGGCGCTGCACTTCTACGCCGACCGCGCCGACCACCATGCCGACACCGTATTCCTGAAATGCGACGACGACATCGTGTATCTCCAGCTCGACAAGCTGGAGGACTTCCTTCGATTCCGCCTCGCGCATCCGGAGTATTTCCTGGTGTCCGCGAACGTGATCAACAACAATGTGTGCGCTCATCACCAGCAGCAGCACGGCGCGATTCCGCCGAGCCTGATGGAATTGGAACTGCCGCCCGGAGGGTTCGGTGGCATGCTCTGGGAGAGCGCCACCCTGGCGGCCGAGCTACATCACCACTTCATCGACAATCGGCAGCTGTTCGAGCAGGTTCCGCCGACACCGATCGAATGGTCGGGCCGGCTGGCCACGCACTTCGTCTCCTGGCTCGGCCGGGACCTGTCCTACATGTCCGCGAACATGGTGGACGACGAACACGCCCTGTCCGTCCAGATACCCACCTACCTGCAACGTCGGCACTGTATCCACCCGGGATTCCTGGTCGCTCATCTCTCCTCCGGCAAACAGGCGAGCGCACTGCACCACCATCCGATTCTCCGGCGCTACTGGCAGCTCGCCCTGGAGAACAAACTCGCCACCGACGACGAGGTGCGGGCCCACGAGAATTCCGGCTCGCCGGACGATCAGCCCGCGCCGACCCCGTCGGGTGGGGGCAACCCGTGCGGGAGAATTGATCCCAGCACCCTGCGGCCCGTTCCGCCGCGGCAGTCGGACGACGAGCCGAATATCGCGATCATCGTCCTGAATTTCAACACCGCCGAGATGACGAACCAGCTCGCGGGCTACCTGAACCACCGGCTCGCCTACGGCCGGAAGTGGGTGTACGTCATCGACAACGGCTCCGACGAGCCACCGCTGTCCGCCACCGACGAACTGCCGCGGAACCTGGGCTTCGCGCACGGAATGTACGCCGGATACCGAATCGCCTCGGCCCGTGACGATTACGACGCGTTCTGGCTGCTCAATTCCGATGTGAGCTTCGATTACGGGAACGCCGTCCTGCGCAACCTCGTCGACGTGCTGTTCTCCTCGGACGATTACGCGCAGATCGCCCCGCAGCACAATTCGACGCACCAATTCATGGAGCGCGTGGACGAGGTCGCCGCCGTCCAGCCCCTGCTCGAGCCGACCGCGACGCTCATCAAGCGTTCGACGATCGATCGGCTGGGATTCTGGGATCTGGACATGGTGATGGGCTACGGCACCGACCACGACTACGGATACCGGATCAGGCGCGCCGGATTGCAGAGCATCGTCACCAATCGCGCCCGGATCCACCACGCGCAGCATCAGTCCATGGACGACTTCGACGAATACCAGGGGCACGCCCTCGCCGAGGAGGACCTGGTGCTCGGCCAGAAATACGGCGCCGACTGGCGGCGCGTTCTCGACGAATACTGATCCGCGGCAATACCGCTGCGTCCGGGGTCGACGACGTTAGGCTGGGTGAATACCCAGCTACACGCAAAGGACGCGGAGAGGCGGGGGTGCGCTTGTTGCTGCATGTCGATCTGGATCAATTTCAGGCGGCGGTGGAATTCCGCCGTCACCCGGAACTGCGGGGCCGTCCGGTCATCGTGGGCGGCAACGGTGATCCCGATGAACCGCGCAAGGTCGTGACCTGCGCCTCGTATCCGGCGCGCGGCTACGGGGTGCACGCGGGGATGCCGTTGCGCACCGCGGCCCGCAAATGCCCGGACGCGATATTCCTCCCGCTGGACATGGCCACCTACTCCGAGGCGTCCGAGGAGGTGATGGATCTGCTGCGCACCTTCCCGGTCCGGGTGGAGGTGCTCGGCTGGGACGAGGCTTTCCTGGCCGCCGATACCGACGATCCCGAGCAGTTGGCCCGCGAGATCCGCAGCGCCATCGAGGAATTGGATCTGACCTGCGCAATCGGCATCGGGGACAACAAACTTCGGGCGAAACTCGCCACCGGATTCGCCAAATCTGTGGGTAAGAGCGGTGATTCGGCGCAGGAGGTCTCCGATGCGCGAACCGGAATTTTCCGGCTCACCGCCGAGAACTGGTCCGAGCTGATGGCGCACCGCCCGACCAGCGCACTGTGGGGTATCGGCTCGCGCATCGCCAAACGGCTGGCCGACCTGGGGATAACCACCGTCGCCGAACTCGCCGCGGCGGACCGGCAGGTGCTCGCCGCCGAATTCGGTCCCAGCACGGGACCGTATCTATGGCTGCTGGGTCGCGGTGCGGGCGATACGGACGTGGTCACCGAGCCGCGAATTCCGGTGGGCCACAGCAAATCCGAGACGTTCCCGCACGACCTCACCGAACGCGCCGAGCTGGATGCCGCGGTACTGCGGCTGGCGACCGCGGTGGCCGAGGAGGTCGCCGAGACCGGACGCGTCACCGTGCGGGTCGGAGTCACGGTGCGCACCAACACCTTCTACACCCGCACCAAACAGCGCAAACTCCCCGAACCGACGACCGATGTGGCCGAGATCGGACAGGCCGCGCTGGAGATCCTGGGTCGCTTCGAGTTGGACCGGCCGATCCGCCTGCTCGGTGTCCGCCTGGAACTGCTGCCGGAATAGCCCTCCCGACTCTCCGCACGGTATGCGCCGTATGTCACATTGGATGTGGACGCAATGGAGAGGGAGCCCTCATGAGCCAGTACCAGACGATCGAGTTCGAGCGCACCGGAAATATCGCTCGGATCACCCTGAACCGGCCGAAGGCGGCCAACGGAATCGATCATGTTCTCGGCCGCGAGCTGGCGGAGGTGGCATCCCTGATCGCCGACGATCCCGAGCTGAAGGTCGTCACGCTGACCGGCTCGGGCCGGTTCTTCTGCGCGGGCGGCGATCTGAAGGCGATGGCGGCGCAGGAGAGCGGCGCGGGAACCTACGTCAAACATCTGGCGGACAATCTGCACGCGGCGATCTCGTCCTTCGCGCGGATGGAGGCGCTGCTGATCGTCGCGGTGAACGGCACCGCCGCAGGTGCGGGCTTCAGCCTCGCGGTGACCGGTGACGTGGTGGTCGCCGCCGAGTCGGCCGCGTTCACCATGGCCTACACCAAGGCGGGCCTGAGCCCCGACGGCGGCGCTTCCTACTACCTGCCCCGGCTGATCGGCCTGCGCCGCACCCAGGAACTGATGTACTTCAACCGCACCCTGTCCGCGGCCGAGGCCCTGGAGTGGAATCTGCTGCACCGCGTCGTCCCGGACGCCGAGCTCACCGCCACCGTCGAGGAGCTGGCCGCCCAGTTCGCCGCCGGCCCCCGGCACAGCAACGCCAATGTCAAGAAACTCCTGCTGGTCAGCCCCGACCACACGCTCGAGGAACAGCTCGCTCGCGAAGCCTCCTTCATCTCCGCCGTCGCCGATGACGCCGACGGCACCGAGGGAATCGCCGCGTTCCTGGACAAACGCGCCCCGAAGTTCAACTGAGCCGCGCGCCCGCACGACGCGTGCGGGCACGCATCCGGCCTCGCGGTAGTGGGTATCGATCACAACCGACGGATTCGGAAATCGCCACTAGGGTGGGTTGCCATGGATGTCGCTTCTGCCGGATCGTCGGAGGCGGTGTCCACATCGCAGGTGACCGATACGGTGCGTCGAGGGTGGGTGCGCGGGCCGCTGGCGGCGGCTGTCGGGCTCATCGTGGTGCAGCTGGCGGTTCGCGGGTGGGTGGCCGGACGGGGCTTCTTCTACTGGGACGATCTGATACTCGCCGGCCGGGCGGGGCGGTTTCCGCTGTTCTCGGCGAATCTGCTGCTGTACGACCACGACGGGCATTTCATGCCCGCGGCATTCGCCGTCGCCTGGGTGATCACGCGGCTGGGACCGTATGTGTGGGCCGGTCCGGTGATCTCGATGCTGGTGTTGCAGCTGATCGCCTCGGCCGCGGTGTTGCGGATGTTGCTGGTGCTGACCTCGCCCGAGTACGGGATGGGTGGCGCCCGGGTGGCTCGCCGCGTTCGGTGGACGATTCTGATCCCGCTGGCGTTCTACCTGTTCTGCCCCCTGACGTTGCCCGCGTTCGCCTGGTGGTCCGCGGCGCTGAACGCGCTGCCGCTGCAGATCGCGCTGGCCTGGTTCGTGGGGGATGCGCTGCTGCTGATCCGGACCGGGCGGGCCCGGTACGCGGTGTCCGGCTGTGTGGTGCTGGTGGCGGCGCTGCTGTTCTTCGAGAAGTCGGTGATCGTGCCGTTCGTGGCCTTCGTCGTGGCGGGGCTGGTCCGGTACGTCGACGGCGGCGATCGCGCGATCCGCACGGTCGCGCGGCGCGGCGCGCGGTTGTGGATCGGCTCCGCGGCGGTGCTGATGTGCTGGGGCGCAATCTATCTCACGGTGGCGCACGTCTCGGCGGTGCGCACCACCCCGGCGGGGGTGCGGGCGCTGCTGCATCACGCGATATCGCGCGGCATCGTGCCCGCGCTGGTGGGCGGGCCGTGGAGTTGGGAGCGGTGGGTGCCCTCGACGCCGTGGGCGGTGCCGCCCGCCTGGGCGGTGGTACTCGCCTGGCTGATCGTCGGCGCGGTCGTGCTGTATTCGATCCGGACCCGGCGCCGGGTGTGGCCGGTCTGGCTGGCCGTGGTGGTCTACGTGCTGGCCGCGCAGCTGCCGGTGGCGCTGATCCGGGGCGGGCCGAACACCACCGACGAGCTGACCCAATCGCTGCGTTACCTCGCGGATCTGGCCGTTCCGCTGACGGTCGCCGGGGCCCTGCTGCTGCGAGCCGGGCGACGTCGGGCGGATCGGCCCGGGATGCGGCCGCCGATCGTGGTCGCTCTGGTGGCGGCGTTCGTGGTGAGCAGTCTGTGGTCGACGATCACCTTCAGCCGATCCTGGTCCGTCAACCCGACCCGGGACTATCTCACCACCGTGAAATCCGAGCTGGCCGCGGGCGGCCCACCCCTGCTCGAACAGGAGGTGCCGTGGAAGGTGCTGAACCCCTTGGCATATCCGCTGAACCGGATCAGCGTGGCCCTGTCCCCCCTCGCACCCGCGACGATGTTCGCGCACGCCACGCCCCATCTGCGGATGATCACCGATGACGGCCGGATCGTCGACGCCCAGGTCTGGTGGAACCGGGGAATCCACCGCGGTCCGGTCCGCGGTTGCGGCTACGCGATATCCGGCGCACAGCCGATCCCGATCCCGCTCGACGGCCCGATGATCGACAACGCCTGGACCGCTCAGCTCAACTACCTGGCCAGCCGCGACGGACAGATCACCGTCGCCCTGGAACACGGGGAGACCATCGTGGCCCCGGTCCGCAGGGGCCTGAACACGGTCTACGTCCGCGTCATCGGCGGCGGCACCCTGCTGCGAATCGGCGCTCCCACACCGGGTTTGCATCTGTGCCTGGGCGCCGGTCCGGTAGGCGTCGCTTCCTATTCCCGCTGAACCCTCGCGCGGACTCGCAGCCCGAGGGGCCGCCGCGACCATCGCTCGTCCGGCGTCCGCGTGTGGACGTCCCGTTGAGCAGCGACCTCTTGGGTGCTTTCACGGTGGCGCTGTCGCCGGTTCCGCACACCGTTTGCGGGGTCTATCCGGTGCAAGGAGTGCGTCCTACGGGAAGGGGTGCGGCTGTCCTTCGATGCTCGCCCGACGGGCGTGGCCGCCCTATGCTCGGACCCATGGCGTTCTGGGCGATGGTGGCACACGAGACGGGCGACGGGATCGCACTGGTGCGCGAGGAGGTCGGCGACGATTTCCTCGGGCCGGGCACGGTGACGATCAAGGTGCACTATTCGAGTGCGAACTTCAAGGACGGGCTGGCGATCACGCCCGGCGGCGGGGTGGTGCGCAACTACCCGATCATCCCGGGAATCGACATCATCGGTGAGGTGTCCGCATCGGAGGATCCGGCGTTCGCGCCAGGCGATCCGGTGATCGCGCACGGCTACGACATCGGCGTCGCGCACCACGGCGGATTCGCCGAATACGCCCGGGTTCCGGCCGAATGGGTGGTCGGACTCGACAGCCTCACCCCGCGCGAGGCCGCGGCGCTGGGCACGGCCGGATTCACCGCGGCGATGAGTGTGCAGGCGCTCCTGGATCGCGGCCTGACCCCCGATACCGGTCCGGTCCTGGTCACCGGCGCGACCGGCGGCGTCGGCAGCGTCGCGGTCGACATCCTGGCCGGGCTCGGCTTCGAGGTGGTCGCCTCCACCGGGAAAGCCGATGCGGGCGAGCGGCTTTCGGCACTCGGCGCGAAGTCGGTGATCGGCCGTCTGCCCGAGGATCCCGAGGCGAAGATCCGCCCGCTCGGCAAGGCGCAGTGGGCCGCCGCCGTGGACAGCGTCGGCGGCAAATCCCTCGCCTACATACTCAGCACGATCGAATACGGCGGCGCGGCCGCGGTCAGCGGACTCACCGGCGGTACCGGCCTGCCCACCACGGTCATGCCCTTCATCCTGCGCGGCGTCGCGCTGCTCGGCATCGATTCGGTGCAGTTTCCGATCGAGCAGCGCCGCGCCCTGTGGACCCGCCTGGGCAAGGACCTCAAACCGGGGCACCTGTCCGAGCTGGAGAACTACGCCCCGATCACCGAGGCCGAGTCGGTGCTGCGCGCCATCCGGGAGGGGCAGCACTCGGGTCGCACGGTTCTGGGCGTCGCCGGGGAGTTCTGAGTCGCTGGGTGCCCGTCGTCCCGGCGCTCTACGGCATCGGCTCGGTACTCGGCATCACCGCAGGCCCCTGGCTCGGCGGCCTGGCCATCACCGCGGGCATGGGCTATCCCTCGATCGGCTGGATCGGCCTGGCCCTGGGCCTGGCCGCCCTCGCCTCGGTCGCGGTCTCGTTCACCCTGGAACGCCGCACCGCTCCCCCGCCGACTCCACAGGACCTCGCCCCGGCCGACGCGTGATGTCGGCCGCATAAGTCCACCTCGGAACAGGCCCGACCCCAAGCGATCTCGGCGACATCCGCTGAGATCGCCTGGATTGATGTCGATTACAGAGAATCCTGCGGGACGGCCCGCCGCCGAAACAATGGCACATACTGTCCGACCGTGGCGCTCGCGACCACGACCCACGCCGCCAACGCCACCCACGCCTCGGCCCGCCCGAACGTGACCATCCACGATTCCCCCACCGCCAGACCGAATTCGCGGGTCCCGACGCCGTACATGCCGATCGGGAACACGATGCTCCACAGCGCCGGATCGAATCCCCGGCGGAAATGTTCGATCACGTATCGCCAGACCCCGGCGATCAGCAGTGCGGGAATCAGCCAGGTGCCGAATGCCCACAGCACCACAGCCGCGCCGATCAGCGCCGGGTGGGTCAGCGAGACCAGGTGATCGGATGTGCGGTCGACGAGCTTTGCGGCGGCCAGGACACTGATCGCGGTGGCGCCCATGAAGATCCAGTAGGGCGGCACCAGGGTCGCGGGGGTGAGCTCCTTGGCGAACAGCGCGCCGAGCACCAGCGCCGCCACGATGCCGTACAGCACGGTGCCGATCGACCAGGCCAGCAGTGCGGGGGTGGCGAACCGGTGCGCCCACGGCGCGGGCAGGGCGCTGGCGGCCACGGCGAGGGATTGGGTGCCGACCACCCACAGCAGCCAGGTGCCGTCCGCGCCGGTCATCCCCACGGCGGTGTTGTGGTGCACCATGAATCCGGCCGGAATCAGATAGCAGAGAATGAGCCAGGCGATCGTGGCCACGGCCAGCAGAGTCAGTGCCGCGGCGGCCATGCCGTGGCTGCTCAGTCCGGTGGACAGCACCCCGGCCCCGGCGACGAAGGTCAGATAGGTGAATCCGACCGACGGATTCCCGGCGTCGGCCGCCATCTCGCGCGGATGGCGAATCGCCCGGGCAATCATGGCGATCGTCAGTCCGGCGAAGGCCAGCAGGCCGATGATCAGCAGTGCGTCACCGCCCCATTGCCAGCCGGCGCCCGAGACTGCGCGCGCGACGATGCCGGTGGCCATCACCGAGGCGAACCAGGCGGGCTTCAGATTTCGCAGGGATGCGGCGCGGTCGTCGTCCGACTCATCCACGCGCGCCAGTCTGACATGCGACGACGAGGTATCCGCAGCCCGCCGCGCAGCCCGCCGCCGGAAAGTTGCCAAATATTCGCCACGTGAACGATACAGTCGGTCGGGGTGGTGCCCGCCCCGACGGTCGAAAGGATCGCAACACCATGGCGGAACCGGACGCACTGATTCTCGAGACGGGCAAGTACTTCCATCGGGGCGACAACTCACCCGATCTGCACAGCGTCGTATATCGCGGCGGCACCGAGGGCGACGTCTTCTACCGCGACCGCTGGAGTCACGACAAGATCGTCTACTCCACGCACGGCGTGAACTGCACCGGATCCTGCCGCTGGAAGGTGTACGTCAAGGACGGCATCATCACCTGGGAGACGCAGGCGACCGATTATCCGTCGGTGGGCCCGGACCGCCCGGAGTACGAGCCGCGTGGCTGTCCGCGCGGTGCGTCCTTCTCCTGGTACACCTATTCCCCGACGCGCGTGCGCTATCCGTACATCCGCGGCGTCCTGCTGGACATGTATCGCAAGGCCAGGAAGCGCACCGGGGATCCGGTGCTGGCCTGGGCGGAGATCCAGTCCGATGCGGCCCGGCGACTGGAATATCAACAGGCCCGCGGCAAGGGCGGGCTGGTGCGCGCGCAGTGGGACGAGGCGCTGGAGATCATCGCCGCCGCACATGTGCACACGATCGCCACGTACGGCCCGGACCGGATCGCCGGATTCTCCCCGATTCCGGCCATGTCGATGGTCTCGCATGCGGCGGGTGCGCGATTCATGGCGTTGATCGGCGCACCGATGCTGTCCTTCTACGACTGGTACGCCGATCTCCCGGTGGCCTCACCACAGGTGTTCGGCGACCAGACCGACGTCCCCGAATCGGGCGACTGGTGGGACGCGGCCTATCTGATCATGTGGGGTTCGAACGTCCCGGTCACCCGAACCCCGGACGCGCACTGGATGGCCGAGGCCCGCTACCGCGGTCAGAAGGTCGTCGTGGTGGCACCGGACTACGCCGACAACGCGAAATTCGCCGATCAGTGGTTGCATCCGCATCCGGGCACCGATGCCGCGCTGGCCATGGCGATGGGGCATGTGATCCTGCGGGAATGTTTCGTGGATCGGCAGGTCCCGTTCTTCACCGATTACGTGCGCCGGTTCACCGATCTGCCCTTCCTGGTCATGCTCGAGGAACACGAGGATGCCTGGGTGCCGGGCAAATTCGTGCGCGCGGCCGACATCGGCGACACCAGCGAGGAGGCGGAGTGGAAAACCGTTGTGCTGGACGAGAATACCGGTGAACCCGCGGTACCGTCCGGATCGCTCGGCTTCCGCTGGTCCGAATCCGGTGCGGGACATTGGAATCTGGACCTGGGCTCGATAGTCCCGGTACTGACCCTGTACGGCCGCGGCGACGGCGTGCCGGTGTTGTTGCCGCGCTTCGACACCGACGGCGGCGCGGACGCCCAGAGTCGCGGCGAGGTGCTGCGCCGCGGCGTGCCCGCGCGCCGCCTGAGCCCGGACGGTCCGCTGGTCACCACCGTCTTCGACCTGCTGCTGGCCGGCTACGGCGTCGGACGCGGCGAGTTGCCCGGCGACTGGCCCGAGTCCTACGACGATCCCGCCGGCCCCGGCACTCCCGCCTGGCAGGAGGAACACACCTCGGTCCCGGCCGCGGCGTGTATCCGGATCGCCCGGGAATTCGCGGCCACCGCGGAGAAATCGCGCGGCCGGTGCATGATCCTGATGGGCGCGGGCACCAACCACTGGTTCCACTCCGAGACGATCTATCGAACATTTCTGGCGTTGTTGCAGCTCACCGGATGTCAGGGCCGCAACGGCGGCGGGTGGGCGCATTACGTCGGCCAGGAGAAGGTGCGGCCGTTCACCGGATGGGCCACCCTCGCCGGTGCGATCGACTGGGCGCGTCCGGCCCGCCAGGCCATCGGCACCGGGCACTGGTTCGTGCACACCGATCAGTGGCGGTACGACCGGTTCACCGCCGATACCCTCGCCTCACCGCTGGGCGCAGGACGTTTCGCGGGGATGACCGCGATCGACTGCCTGGCCCAGGCCACCCGGCTGGGCTGGATGCCGTCCTATCCGACCTTCGACCGCAACCCGCTCGAACTCGGCGAGGGGGAACACGCGGTCGGCCGGGCCGTCAACGAAATCCTGTCCGGCACCTTGAAATTCGCCATCGAGGATCCGGACGACCCGCGCAACTGGCCGCGCGTGCTGATGCTGTGGCGGGCCAATCTGCTCGGCTCCTCGGCCAAGGGCGCGGAATATTTCACGAAACATCTGCTGGGCACCCAGTCCTCGCTGTCCGCGCAGGAGGCGCCCCGGCGATCGCGTCCGCGAGATGTGCGGTGGCACCACGAGGCCCCGGAGGGAAAGTTGGATCTGCTGGTCTCCCTGGACTTCCGGATGACCTCCTCGACGTTGTTGTCGGATATCACGCTGCCCGCGGCGACCTGGTACGAGAAACATGATCTGTCCTCCACCGATATGCACCCGTTCGTGCACTCGTTCTCCCCCGCGGTCGATCCGCCCTGGCAGGCGCGCACCGATTTCGAGATCTTCCGCGCGCTGGCCGATCGGCTCAGCGAACTGGCCCGCGAGCATCTCGGCGTCCGGCACGATCTGGTGGCCACGGCGCTACAGCACGACACCCCAGGGGAAATGGCGCAACCGGGCGGCGTGGTGCGGGACTGGCGGCGGGGTGAATGCGCGCCGGTGCCCGGTCGCACGTTCCCGACACTCACCGTCGTCGAACGTGACTACACCGCGATCGGAGCCAAGTTCGCGGCGCTGGGACCGCTGGTGGAGGAACTCGGCCTGCCGGTGAAGGGGATCGCCCTGCGACCCGACGCGGAGGTCGCCTATCTGGGTTCGCTCAACGGCGTGGTCGAATCGGGTCCGGCGGCGGGACGCCCGCGCATCGAGACCGCGGTGCACGCGGCCGACGCCATTCTGTCGCTGTCCGGAACCACCAACGGCCACTTGGCAACTCAGGGTTTCCGCACGCTCGAACGCCGCACCGGACAGCCGATGGCCGACCTGGCCGCCGAGCACGAGGGCAAGCGGGTGCACTACGCCGACACCCAGTCCGCGCCCGTCCCGGTGATCACCTCGCCGGAGTGGTCGGGGAGTGAGAGCGGCGGTCGCCGGTACACCGCCTTCACCCAGAACGTCGAGCAGCTCAGACCCTGGCACACCCTGACCGGACGGCAGCAGTTCTTCCTGGACCACGACTGGATGTCCGAGGTCGGCGAGTGTCTGCCGGTGTATCGGCCGCCGCTGGACATGAGCCGGTTGTTCGGCGAACCCGAACTCGGGCCCGACGGTCAGCGCCAGGTCACCGTGCGCTACCTCACCCCGCACAACAAGTGGTCGATCCACTCCGAATACCAGGACAACCTGTTCATGCTCTCGCTCTCGCGTGGCGGACAGGTGATCTGGATGTCGCCGCCGGACGCCGAATCGATCGGGGTGGCGGACAACGACTGGATCGAGGCGGTGAACCGCAACGGCGTCGTGGTGGCCCGCGCGGTCGTCTCGCATCGGATGCCCGCGGGCACCGTCTACATGCATCACGCGCAGGAGCGCACGGTGAACGTCCCGCGCACCGAGCGCACCGGACGTCGCGGCGGGATACACAACTCGCTGACCCGGCTGCTGCTCAAACCGACCCACCTCATCGGCGGTTACGCCCAATTGTGCTGGGGGTTCAACTATTTCGGGCCGACCGGCAATCAACGTGACGAGGTGACCGTGATCCGCCGCCGCTCCCAGGAGGTGCAGTACCGATGAAACCGATGGCGCAGCTGGCAATGGTGATGAATCTGGACAAGTGCATCGGGTGTCACACCTGCTCGGTGACGTGCAAACAGACCTGGACCAATCGCGGCGGCATGGAGTACGCCTGGTTCAACAATGTGGAAACCCGTCCGGGACTGGGATATCCGCGCCGGTACGAGGATCAGGACCGCTGGCGCGGCGGCTGGACGCTGGACCGGCGCGGCCGATTGAAGTTGAAGGCCGGCGGTCGGCTGCGAAAGCTGTTGTCCATCTTCGGAAATCCGGTGCTGCCGCTGATCCGGGACTACTACGAGCCGTGGACCTACGACTATCGCGCGCTGACCGAGGCTCCGCTCGGTGACGATTATCCGGTCGCGCCGCCGCGTTCGCTGCTGTCCGGCAAGCCGATGCGGATCGAGTGGAGCGCCAACTGGGACGACAACCTCGGCGGCGTCACCGAATTCGGCGACCAGGATCCGATCGTCCGCAAGGTTCGCGAAACCGCTTCGGAGAAGGTGAAATTCGAGTTCGAGCAGACGTTCATGTTTTATCTGCCGCGGATCTGCGAACACTGCCTGAATCCGTCGTGCGTGGCCTCGTGCCCGTCCGGTGCGCTGTACAAGCGCGGTGAGGACGGCATCGTGCTGGTCGATCAGGACCGCTGCCGCGGCTGGCGGATGTGCGTGACGGGTTGCCCGTACAAGAAGATCTACTTCAACCACAAGACCGGCAAGGCCGAGAAGTGCACGCTGTGCTATCCGCGGATGGAGGTCGGGCTGCCGACGGTGTGTTCGGAGACCTGCGTCGGGCGACTGCGGTATCTGGGCGTGGTGCTCTACGACGCGGACCGCGTCACCGAGGCGGCCTCGACGCCGTCGGACACCGATCTCTACGAGGCGCAGCTGGGTGTTTTCCTGGATCCGGAGGATCCGCAGGTGCGGCACGAGGCCGAGCGGGCCGGAATTCCGGCGGACTGGATCGATGCCGCCCGCCGTTCGCCGGTGCACGCGCTGATCAGCAAATATCGTGTCGCGCTTCCGCTGCATCCGGAATTTCGCACCATGCCGATGGTCTGGTACATCCCGCCGCTGTCGCCGGTGGTCGATTCGTTGTCCGAGACCGGATTCGACGGCGAGGACGCCGGACATCTGTTCGGCGCGATCGATTCGCTGCGTATTCCGATGGAATATCTGGCCGAGCTGTTCACCGCGGGTGATGTGGTCCCGGTCAAGGATGCGCTGGCCCGGCTCGCGGCCATGCGTTCGTATCACCGCGACATCAATCTCGGCGATCCGCCCGACGAATCGATTCCCGAGGCGGTCGGCATGACCGGCGCCGAGCTGCGGGAGATGTTCCGGCTGCTGGCGATCGCCAAATACGATGAGCGCTACGTGATTCCGACCGCGGCCGTGGGCGAGGCACAGCAGCTCGAGGAATCCATGCTGCCCGACGGGTGCAGTCTGGACTACGACGGCGGTCCCGGCATGGGCGCGACCGGGCCGCTCGGGGACGATTCCGGGCGAAAGTTGTTGCCGCTCATGACGGTCGAGAACTTCCATCTGCTGCGTCGGCGGCAGACCGCCGATGAGGACCACCGATGAGCGGTCATTCGGTTCCGGCGTTGTACCAGGCCGCCGCGCACTGCCTGGACTATCCCGACGATCGCCTCTTCGAGAGGTTGCCGCTGTTCAGCGCGGGTGCGCCCGCGCTGCGGCCGTTCCTCGAACGCGCCGCGGTCCTCGGGCGGGCCGCGCTGTGCGAGCAGTACGTGCAGGTCTTCGATTTCCACAACCGGCACTGCCTGCATCTGACCTGGTGGCAGGACGGCGATACGCGTCGGCGCGGCGGTTCGCTGGCCCGGCTCAAGCAGATCTATCGCGAGCACGGGATGCAGTTGCGCGATACCGAACTGCCCGACTACCTGCCTGTCGTCCTCGAATTCTGCGCTGCCACAGGATCTTCCGATCTGCTGCTGGAACATCGGCCGGGGCTGGAACTGCTGCGGCTGGCGCTGGACGAGGTCGACACGCCGTACGTGCACGTCCTGAACGCACTCAGCGCAAGCCTGCCCGGCCCGACTCCGCGCGATCGCGCCGCCGCGCGTGCGCTGGCGCGGTCCGGCCCGGCCACCGAGACCGTCGGCCTGTCCCCCTACGGCCACCTCGATCTACTACCCGTGCTCGGCAACGGAGGTCACTGATGCAGGTATTCCTCTGGGGCGCACTGCCCTACATCGCCCTGATATCGCTGATCGGCGGATTGTTCTGGCGGCACCGCTACGACAAATTCGGCTGGACCACCCGATCCTCCGAATCCTACGAATCGCGGCTGCTCAACATCGCCTCGCCGATGTTCCACTACGGCATCCTGTTCGTCCTGGTCGGCCATCTCATGGGCCTGTTCATCCCCGAAAGCTGGACCAGCGCACTGGGTTTGGGTGAACATCAATACCATCTGCTGTCCCTGATCGGCGGCACGATCGCGGGTGTGCTCGCCATCGCCGGTGTGCTGCTGCTGGTGCTGCGCCGCCGCACGCACGCGCCGGTGTTCCGCGCGACGACCCGCAACGACAAGGTGATGTACCTGTTCCTGCTCTCGGCGATCTTCCTGGGCCTGTTCGCCAAACTCACCCACTCGACCCTCTCGCACGGCTACGACTACCGCACCACCATCGCCCCCTGGGTCCGGCACATCTTCATCCTCGATCCCAGCCCCGCCCTGATGAGTTCGGTTCCGGTCGCCTATCAGGTCCACGCCGTGATCGGCATGCTCCTGATCGCGCTGGTCCCGTTCACCCGCCTGGTCCACATGTTCAGCGCCCCGGTGCAGTACCTGTTCCGCCCCTACATCGTCTACCGCTACCGCGATCCGAAGCAGGCCGCCGGGGAACGTGCCGCGCGGCGCGGCTGGGAACCGATCGAAAACTGAATTCCCCCTTTGTTCTCGGTGGTGCCACGACCGGTTGCGTGAGCTTCGTCTACAGCCTCGAACGGGATCTGATCCGACAGACGCCCTTCGGCTGCGTCGTCGACCGTTTCCGCTGTGGGTGAACGCGCTCCCCGCCCGGAACACTTGAGCTGAACCTTTGTTGAGGTTCTAGTGTCGGTGGGTCGGTGTTGGATGGCCGGTGGAAGGGAGCTGGGTGATGACGATCGAATCGGTGGCCTGGAGTCAGATGTATCGGCAGGCCGGTGCGCCCGATGTGCGGCGTGGGTTCAGCGGTGCGACGGCTCGGCGGATGTTGCGGTTCGCCCGGCCACATCGGACGTTGCTGATCGGATTTCTGGTGTTCAGCGTCGTCTCGGCGGTGCTGGAGGTGGCCAATCCGCTGTTGGCCGGACGGGTGGTCGATCACATCGTCGGGCATTCCGCCGCGCGGGTGGTGGTGCTGCTGGCGGTGGCGATCGGTGCGCTGGCCGTGATCGACGCGGCGCTGGGCATCGTGATCCGGTGGCTGTCCTCCAGGATCGGCGAGGGGTTGATCCTGGATCTGCGCACGGCGGTATTCGACCACGTGCAGAAGATGCCGATCGCCTTCTTCACCCGCACCCGTACCGGTGCGCTGGTGAGTCGGCTCAACAGCGATGTGATCGGTGCGCAGCGGGCGTTCAGCACCACGCTCTCGGGCGTGGTCACCAATATCGTCACGCTGCTGCTGACCGTCGTGGTGATGGTGCAGCTGTCCTGGCAGATCACGGTGCTGGCGTTGATCATGTTGCCGCTGTTCATGATTCCGGCGCGGCGGATGGGCACCCGGGTGGCGGCGATCCAGCGGGAGGGCGCGCAGCTCAACGCGGCGATGAGTACGCAGATGACCGAGCGTTTCTCCGCACCGGGCGCGACGCTGGTGAAACTGTTCGGGCGGCCGCAGCACGAGTCGACGGAATTCGCCCTGCGCGCGGGGCGCGTGCGCGATATCGGCGTGCGGACCGCGATGTTGCAGACCACCTTCGTGACCGCGCTGACGCTGGTGTCGGCGTTGGCGGTGGCACTGGTCTACGGACTCGGCGGCTGGTTCGCGCTGCGCGGTCAGTTGAACGCCGGTGCGGTGGTGTCACTTTCGCTGCTGCTGACCAGGCTCTACACCCCGCTGACCGCCTTGGCCAGCGCCCGGGTGGACATCATGTCCGCGCTGGTCAGTTTCGAGCGAGTCTTCGAGATCCTCGATCTCGAGCCGCTCATCCAGGACGCGCCCGATGCGAGCGAGGTGCCGCCGGGCCCGGTCACGGTGGAGTTCGACGACGTGCGGTTCGGATATCCGGCGGCGGACAAGGTGTCGCTGGCCTCGCTCGAGGATGTCGCCACCCTCGACACCCGCGGTGGCGAGGAGGTGCTGCACGGGATTTCGCTGCGGGCCGAGCCCGGCCAGATGATCGCGCTGGTCGGTTCCTCGGGCGCCGGTAAATCGACCATCGCACAACTGGTTTCACGCCTCTACGACGTGGATTCGGGCGCGGTCCGGTTGAACGGAGCCGATGTGCGCGAGCTGACCGGTCGATCCATTCAGGCCGCGGTCGGCCTGGTCACCCAGGACGGACATCTGTTCCACGACACCATCGGCGCCAATCTGCGGCTGGCTCGTCCCGCCGCGACCGATGCGGAGATCTGGGATGCGTTGCGGCGCGCCAGATTGGGCGATCTGATCGACTCGCTGCCCGACGGGCTGGACACCGTCGTCGGCGAGCGCGGATACCGCCTGTCCGGTGGTGAACGGCAACGCCTCACCATTGCCCGTCTCCTGCTCGAACAGCCCCGCGTGGTGGTGCTGGACGAGGCCACCGCCTCGCTGGACTCCACCTCCGAGGCAGCCGTGCAGGAAGCCGTGGCCGAGGTGCTGACCGGCCGTACCGCGCTGGTCATCGCCCACCGCCTGTCCACCATTCGCAACGCCGACCAGATCCTGGTCGTGGAATCCGGGCAGATCGTCGAACGTGGCACCCACACCGATCTGCTCGCTCGCGAGGGCCGGTATGCCGAGCTGTATCACACCCAATTCGCCGACGAGGGTGACTCGGTCGCCGCATGAGTGGAGGTATCGGCACCGACAGGGCCGCCGGACCGGGGCGGGGTCGGGGATCGGAGAAGGCATCGGACTCAGCGCATAGGCTCGGTCTCATGCAGGCGATCCAGTACGACGAAATCGGTGGGCCCGAGGTGTTGCGGCTGGTAGAGGTGCCGATACCTGAACCGGCGGGTGCGCTGGTGCGGGTGGCGGTGCGTGCGGCGGGGGTGAATCCGGCGGACTGGAAGATTCGGCAGGGGATGATGCCCGGCCCGGATTTTCCGCGCCGGGCCGGATTCGAGATCGCCGGAGTCGTGGACGCGGCCGGTCCCGAGGCCGCCTGGCAGGTGGGCGACGAGGTCATCGGCTGGGCGGTGGGCGGCGGCTACGCGGAATTCGCACTGGCCGAACGTCTGGTCGCCAAACCCGCCGAGCTGTCCTTCATCGATGCCGTCGCGATCCCGGTCGCGGCCAACACCGCGGGTGGCGGCCTGGAGCAGCTGGGGGTGCAAGCCGATGAGACGCTGCTGGTGAACGGCGCGTCGGGTGCGGTCGGTTCGATGGCCGCACAGCTGGCGCGGGCCGCGGGCGCTCGGGTGATCGGCACGGCCTCCGCGGCCAATCAGGAGGTCGTGCGTTCCTTCGGCGCCGCGCCCACCACCTACGGCGCGGGCGTCGCCGACCGCGTGCGCGCCCTGGCTCCCCACGGCATCGATGCCGTATTCGACTGTGCCGGACACGGATTCCTCGACGCCGCCATCGAACTGCGCGGCGGCACCGACCGCATCATCACCATCGCCGACGGTGCGGCCGCCGAGAAGGGCATCACCTTCTACTCCCGCCCCAGCGGACCGCTCGACAGCGTGGTCGAGGCTGCCCGTCTGCTCGCCATGGACGCCATCCGCCTGCCCGCCCCGGCCCGCATCTTCCCGCTCGCCGAAGCCGCAGCGGCCCAACGGGAAAGCGAGTCCGGCCACGGGCTCGGCAAGATCGTGTTGGTCACGGCCGGCTGAGTACGCGCCAGCAGGACGATGTCGAAACCGAACGGAATCGAGTTGGGCGACGGCGGCTTTCTCCTCGCCGATGCTGTCTGCGTTTCTGCATCGTCCTGCTCGCTGACCTCGCCGCGGCTCGACCGGCAGCGAATTCGGCCAGGGGCTCGGCAAAGTCCCGGTCGACCGCTGAATATCGGTCCTGCGAGCGGGTGCCGCAGCTACGGCGTCACCCACCGGCGGAGGGTGTCGACGGTGGTCTCCGGCGAGGTGTTGAAGCAGAAACGGATACCGGGAGCCGCCTCGGTGACCACGTTGACGATCTGCTCGAACAGCAGGGTGTAGCTGATATTGGTGCGGATGCCCGCACCGATCATGACCAGGCCGAACGGGCCGTCGGCGAGGTGTTCGCGGATTCGGGTCTCGGCCTGCGCGGGGTCGGCGGGGATCTGGCAGGACACCGCGTCGAATCCGGCGGCGCGCAGGGCCGCGTTACCGGCTTCGATGCGCGCGGTCAGGGTGGCCTCGTCGAGGCCGGGGAGTTTGCTGTAGTCGAGCGCACTGGGGTGGAGGCCGATCATCAGGATGCGCTCGGTGGAGATCTGCACCCGTTCGACGGTACGCCGGATACGGATGTGCAACCGGCGGTGGGACGTGCGCGCCGCAGGTCGCAGGCCCGCACCGACCCCGCATAGGCTGAGTCCATGACCGATTCGTGGCTGCGGGCGCTGGAGAGCAGGATCGACGGCGAGGTCGACGCCGGTGAGCGGCGGCGTGCGGAGTACGCCTCGGATGCCTCGAACTACCGGGTGCCACCCGCGGCGGTGGTCTTTCCACGCGGCGATGCGGATGTGGCCGCGGTGCTGGCGGCGGCACGGGACCGCGGGGTTCCGGTCACCGCCCGCGGCGCGGGAACGTCGGTGGCGGGCAATGCGATCGGCGCCGGTCTGGTACTCGACTTCAGCAGGCACATGTCCGCGATCCTCGAGATCGATACCGAAAAGTCCTGTGCGCGAGTGCAACCCGGGGTCGTGCTCGGGAGCCTGCAGCGCCGGGCCGGGGCGTCCGAATTGCGCTTCGGGCCGGACCCGTCCACGCAGAATCGCTGCACCCTGGGCGGCATGATCGGGAACAATGCGTGCGGGCCGCATGCGATGGCCTGGGGCCGGACCTCGGATACCGTGCGTGAACTGCGGATATTGGACGGCACCGGAACCGAGCGAACCCTCGGCGCGGGACTGTCCGCGGTACCCGGCCTGGACGAATTCGCCCGAGCCCGGCTCGCGGTGATCCGCACCGAACTGGGGCGCTTCGAGCGGCAGGCCTCGGGTTACGGCTTGGAACATCTACTGCCCGAACGCGATCCCTCCGCCGCGCGCGCGTTCGTCGGCACCGAGGGCACCTGCGGCCTACTGCTGGAGGCGTCGGTGACGCTGGTTCCGGTGCCCCGGGTAACCGTCCTGGTAGTGCTCGGATATCCCGATATGCCCACGGCGGCAGATGATGTCGCGACGGTCACCGCGGTCGATCCGATCGCGGTGGAGGGTATCGATGCCCGGCTCGTGGACGTCGTGCACGCCCATCGCGGCACGGTTCCCGAACTTCCCGAGGGCCGGGCCTGGCTGTTCGTCGAATGTGCGGGCGACACCGCCGACGAGGCGCACGACCGGGCGGCCGCGCTGTGCCGGACCGCGCACGCGCTCGACAGCCGCATCGTCACCGATTCCGCTGTGGCAGCGCGCTTGTGGCGGATCCGCGCCGACGGCGCGGGCCTGGCCGGGCGCACCCCCGACGGCCGCCCCGCCTGGCCCGGCTGGGAGGACGCCGCGGTGCCGCCCGCGAATCTCGGTGCCTACCTGCGGGATTTCGACGAGCTGATGCGCACGCACGAGGTGGACGGGCTGCTCTACGGACATCTCGGCGACGGCTGTATCCACATCCGGCTGGATCTGCCGATAGCCGATGCGCCGCAGCGGTTCCGGGCCTTCCTCGCCGATGCCGCCGATCAGGTCGTCGAGCACGGCGGCTCGCTGTCGGGAGAACACGGTGACGGCCGCGCCCGTTCGGAGTTGTTGTCGCGCATGTACTCTCCGGCCGCCCTCGACGCATTCGCCGGATTCAAGGCGCTGTTCGACCCCGATGACGTACTCAATCCGGGAGTTCTGGTGCGCCCCAGCCCGATCGACGCGGATCTGCGTCTCGCGGGACTGCGCGCGATGCCGTCCGCGGGCGGATTCGCCTTCCCCGCCGACGGCGACATCGGCACGGCCGTGCACCGCTGCGTCGGGATCGGCAAGTGCCGGGCGGACACCCGGGCGACGGGAGGTTTCATGTGCCCGTCGTATCTGGCGACCGCCGACGAGAAGGACAGCACCCGTGGGCGGGCCCGCGTCCTGCAGGAGGTCGTTCGGGGAGCGCTGGACTGGCGTTCGGACGCGGTCGCCGAATCACTGGATCTGTGCCTGTCCTGCAAGGCATGTGATGCGGACTGTCCGGCCGGGGTCGATATGGCCACCTACAAGGCCGAGACCCTGTACCGCCGCTATCGGCGCAGGCTCCGGCCGATCGATCACTACGCGCTGGGCTGGTTGCCGCGTTGGCTGGCCCTGGGGGTGCGCATGCCCAGCGTGTTCAATGCCGTCGCGGGATTCGCGCCGCTGCGCCGGGCGGGCTTCCGCGCCGCCGGCATGGATCCCAGACGCGCGGTCCCATCGTTGGCGGACCGGAGTTTTCGCCGCAGATGGACCGATCGACGCGGGGTGCGCGTGCCCGATGATGAACCGGGGGTGATGCTGTGGATCGACAGTTTCACCGATGCCTTCGATCCCGAGATTGCCTGGGCTGCAGTCGAACTCATCGAATCACTGGGACACCGAGTGCGCATCCCCGAACGCCGGGTGTGCTGCGGGCTCACCTGGATCAGCACCGGACAGCTCGACGGCGCACGTACCCGGCTACGGGCCACACTGAGCGTCTTGGACGATCATGTGAGCGCGGGCGGCGTGGTGATCGGACTCGAACCCTCCTGCACCGCCGCGCTGCGTTCGGATCTGCCCGCCCTGCTGCCGGATGATCCCCGGGCTGAACGGACCGCGCGGGCGGTGCGCACCCTGGCGGAATTCCTCGCCGAGGATCCCGCCTGGCGTCCGCCGGATCGCAGCGGGCATACGGTTCTGGTGCAACCGCATTGTCATCACCATGCGCTGACGGGATATGACGCGGATCGGGAAATTCTCCGGAGAACGGGCGCAACGGTCACGGAAGTCGCCGGATGCTGTGGGCTTGCTGGGAATTTCGGCATGCAATACGGCCATTACGACATATCGGTCGCGGTGGCCGAGAACGGATTACTGCCCGCACTGCGGAAGGACGTCGACGCGGAGTTCCTCGCGGACGGTTTCTCCTGCCGCACCCAGGCTGACCAGCTGGCCGATAGGTCCGCGATCCACCTCGCGCAATTCCTGCTCGACCGCTGATGATCGTGGTGGTGCGCACCCGGCCTCGGTCACGGGTGCGCACGGTGGCGGGTCAGCTCCCGAACGGCAGCGTGCCCGGTGCGATCTGGTAGCCGGAGCTGCCGGAGAAGATCCCACCCCAGATGTTCAGCAGCTGATTCAGAATGGTCGTGAGCATTAGAGCCTCCCTTGCGCGAAATGCCGACCGATTGCCGCAATAGGGATCGGTGGCTCGATGAATCCGATCGGAAATCGCACTCTATGACAGTCGCGTTACAGTCCAGCGGTTCCCGTGACCGGCTCACCTGGTCTGAAATCGGCTTTCCCGAATTGTCTAGTGATGCATGTCACTGGAATCGAGCCGGGTGCGTGCGATCGGCTTCCCGGGATGGCGCACAATGTTCCGGTGGAATCGAGGGTCGACGCGCAGCGCACGGTGGGCGCCGAACTGCCGATCGATCTCGCCGGCACCCTCGCGCCGCTGCGTCGCGGCGGAAGCGATCCCTGCCATACAACCACCCGGGACGGCGCGCACTGGCACGCCTCGCGCATGCCCACCGGACCGGTCACCTACCGGCTTACCCAGGCGGGACCGCGGTCGGTGGCGGCACGGGCCTGGGGTCCGGGCGCGGCCGAGTTCGTCGAGCGGCTGCCGCACATGCTGTGCCTCGACGAGGACCTCAGCGACTTCACCCCGACGCATCCCAAGATCGTCGAGGCGCACCGCCGCTTCCCGGGCCTGCGGATGCTGCGCACCGGGCTGATCTTCGAGGCGCTCGCCCCGGCGGTGCTCGAGCAGCGGGTGCACACCGTCTCCGCGCGTGCCTCGTGGCGGCGACTGGTGTGCAAGTTCGGCGACCCCGCACCGGGCCCGACGCCGACACCGATGCGGGTCCCGCCCGACGCGCACACCTGGCGGCACATCCCCTCCTGGGAGTATCACCGCGCGAACGTCGATCCACAGCGTTCGAAGACGATCGTGCTGGCCGCGCGCATGGCCGACAAACTCGAACAGGCCGCCGACCTCGATCCCGCGGCCGCGGCCGAGCGGCTGCAACTGGTCCCGGGCATCGGCGTGTGGACCGCCGCGGAGATCGCCCAGCGCGCGCTGGGCGACCCGGATGCCCTGTCGGTCGGGGATTTCCACCTCGCCGCGATCGTCGGCTGGACGCTGCTGGGCCGTCCCATCGACGACGCGGCCATGGTCGACTACCTCGAACCCCTTCGCCCGCACCGCTATCGGGCTGTGCGCCTGCTGGAGATCTCCGGGCAGGCCCGCAAGCCCAAGTTCGGACCGCGCACTCCGCTGGTGGACATCACCGGAATCTGATCGGCCGCGGAAACGTCATCGATCACTCATGGCGGCATTACCCGCCGCTACGGCGCGGCGGAGGGCTTCGGGGACGGGTGTGCGGCCGAGATACATCTCCGACAGGATCGGGGTGATGATGTCGTTGGCCGCCGGAAATCCCGCCCCGCTGCCTGCGGAGATGCGCGGCCCGTCGAGTACGTCGAAGAACGGGGAGACATCGATCCCCTTGTGCGCCCAGTAATCCCGATAGATCTGCTGATCGGCGACGACCGCGGGGATGGTCGCGCCGGAGACGGCCAGGTAGCGGTTGCCCTCGGCGCCGCCGAGCCAGGCCAGCAGGCGGCGCACGGCCGCCGGATGACGAGTCGCCGCATTGCCCGCGAGGCCGATCGCGTTGTCGGTGCTGACCCGTCCGGCCGGTCCGGCCGGGATCATCGCGATGCCCCACGGGAACTTCGCCTGCTGCGCGATCGTGGCCAGGTTGTAGGTGCCGGATTGGAACAGCGCCAACTTCCCTTGCAGGAAGGCATTTCTGGTGAAATCGGTATTGGTGTCGGTATCGGCCGCCGAGGGGGCGAGCCGATCGGCGATCAGGCGGACCAGGTAGCCGAACGCCTGATTGCCCTGCGGGCTGTCGAAGACGAATCGGTCGTCCGCTCCCTGCAGGCGTCCACCGGCCGAGCCCAGGAACGGCAGCTCGATGGACTGTAAATCGTTGGCGGCGTTGTATGCCCACGGTGCGACGGCGGCGAGCCGGTGCAGTGTCGGTGCGAAGGTGTCCGCCTCGCCTCCCCAGCGCAATCCCGACAGCGCGGCGGGATCGATGTGCGCGGCGTCCAGCAGTGCGCGGTTGTAGTACACCGCCGTCCCGCCGTCCACGAATTGCGGTACCGCCCAGAGCTTTCCGTCGCGGCTGTACTGCGTGACCGCGGACGGGTCCCAGGCCCGCGCGGCATCCGGGCCCAGCAGCGCGCCGATATCCAGCAGTCGGCCCGAATCCGCGTAATCGGAGAACGTATTGGTCCAGAACACGTCGTCCACGGTGCCCCCGGCCACATCCAGCCGCAGTTTCTGCTGGTAGGAAGCCCACGGCACCACCGTGATCCGCACCTCGACATCCGGATTCGCGTGCTGGAACGCATCGAGCGATGCCCGATAGGCGGGCACGAAACTCTCGTCCCAGATCCGCATTCGCAGGACCGTGCGTCCCGAGCCGTCGCCGGTGCGCCCGAGCCACAGTGCCGCGGCGATCAGCAACACCACGCTCAACGCGACGGCCAGTAGCACCCGGGTGGAAGTCTTCAGGGATCGTGCTGTCCCGGTACTCATTTCAGGCCCGTCGTGGTGATCGATCGCAGCACCTGACGTTGGAACGCCACGAACAACAACACCAGCGGTACGATCGCCAACGTCGTCGCGGCCATCACGAGGGTCCACTGCGCGTTGTACCGGGTCTGCAGCGTCGCGGTCGAGACCGTCAGCACCTGCCAGGTCTCACCGCTGCTCGCCACCAGCGGCCACATGAAGCTGTTCCACTGTGTGACAACGGTGATCAGCGTCAGCGTGGCCAGAATGGGCCGGCTCATCGGCACCATCACGTGAACCAGGATGTCCAGGGTGTTCGCGCCGTCGAGCCGCGCCGCGCCCAGCAGTTCCTCCGGGATGGACCGGAAGTACTGGCGCAGCAGGAATATCGCGTAGGGCGAGGCGAACACGAACGGAAGTATCAACGCCCAGAACGTATTGAGCCGGCCGAGCTTCGCGAACATCAGGTACAACGGGATCAGGGTGACCATCGAGGGCACCATCATGGTGCCGAGGTAGATCCAGAACAGGATGTCGCGTCCGGGGAATTCGGTGCGCGCGAACGCGTATGCCGCCAAAATCGAGGTGATCAGCTGGCCGCCGGTGATGAACGCCGTCATCAGGGCGGTCACCAGGACGGCCCGGCCCAGTCCCTCGCTCAGCACCGTCGTGAAATTCACCCCGGTCACCGGATTCGGCAGGGCCAGTGGCGAACCGGTCGCGAACTGCTCCGGGGTTTTCACCGCGGTCAGGGCGCTGAGCACCAGCGGTGCGACGGTCAGCAGGGCCCCGGCGAACAGCAGCAGATAGACCGCGATACCGCGCAGCCGCGCGCGGAACTTCGGCCGCTTCGCGAAAGATCGCGTGTCGGTGGAGATTCCGATCGATTCAGTACTCATTGACCGTCCGATTCCGGAAGTAGCGATGCTGCAGAACGGTGATCACGAACATCACCGCGAACACCACCAGCGCCATCACCGCGGCACGTCCCGGCCGCGCGGCGACGAACGCCTCGTCGAAGATTCGCAGGGCGACCACATCCGTGCGATTCCCGGGCCCGCCCCTGGTCAGCGCGTACACCGTATCGAAGGTCTGGAATGCGGTCAGCACACCGGTGACCAGCACGAAGAACATGGTGGGGCGCAACAGCGGCAACACCAGCCAGCGCGTGCGCCGCCAGCCGCTCGCCCCGTCCAGCGCACCGGCATCCAGGATCTCCGCCGGGATCGCCCGGATCCCGGCGACGAAGAACAGCGCCACGTAGCCGAAATTCGACCAGATGCTCACCGCCGCAACCGATGGCAGCGCCAGCGCCGGATCGGACAGCCATTCGATCCGGCTGCCCAGTGCGGCGTCGATCGCACCGCCGGTCGGCGCGAACATCCACTGCCACACCACACCCACCGCGACCGGCGCACACATCCACGGCAGTGCGAACACCACCCGGAACGCCGTTCCGCCGCGTCGCCGTGCCAGCGGCACAGCGACGGCGAAACCCAGGACGGTCTGCACCGGCACCACGATCGCCGCCAGTACCGATGTCACCAGCAGCGAATGTCCGAACGCCGGATCCCCCAGCACCGCGCGCCAGTTCCGCAGCCCCACGAACCGCATGGGCCCCAACAGATTCCAACTGTGCACACTGAGCCAACCCACCACCAGGATCGGCAACACCAGAAAACACCCGACCCCCACCAAGCTGGGCAACAACAGCCCGTAACTCACCAGCCCCCGCCGAACCGCCCGCCGCCTCATATCCGCGAACCTACCCCCGCCTTCCGCAGGACCGTCCCCAGCACGTGCTGGGCGCATGCCGTCGCGGCGGGTATGCGGGTTGTCGGACGCACCACCTCGCATACCCACCGACCGATGCGAAATCCGTTCGAGTACAGCCGGATTCGAAAGCGCAGCGACCTGCGAGGGTCAGTTGGTGGGGCCGCCCGCGACGTAGATGACCTGGCCCGAGACGAAGCCCGCGCCCTCGCTGACCAGGAACGAGGCGGTGTGCGCGATGTCCTCGGGGCGGCCGACGCGCTGGACCGGGATCTGGGCCGCGGCGGCCTTCTGGAAGTCCTCGAAGTCCACGCCGACGCGGGCCGCGGTGGCCGCGGTCATATCGGTGGCGATGAAGCCCGGTGCGATGGCGTTGGCGGTGACGCCGAATTTGCCCAGTTCGATCGCGAGGGTCTTGGTGAAGCCCTGCATGCCGGCCTTGGCCGCGGAGTAGTTGGCCTGGCCGCGGTTGCCCAGCGCCGAAGTGCTGGACAGGTTGACCACCCGGCCCCATTTGGCCTCGACCATGTACTTCTGCACCGCGCGGGTCATCAGGAACGCACCCCGCAGATGGACTCCCAGGACCGAGTCCCAATCCGCCACGGACATCTTGAACAGCAGGTTGTCCCGCAGGATCCCGGCGTTGTTCACCACGACGGTCGGCGCGCCGAGCGATCCGGCCAGCTGCTCGACGGCGGCGGCCACCGAATCCTCGTTCGACACGTCCGCGCCCAGCGCCACGGCCTTGCCACCGGCTTCGGTGATCGCCTGCACGGTGTCGGCGCAGTGCGCGGCATCCAGATCCAGGACGCCGACGGCCAGTCCGTCCGCGGCCAGCCGTTTGGCGACGGCTGCGCCGATCCCCCGGGCGGCTCCGGTAACTACGGCAACTCGTTCGGCCATGACTTATCCTCCGTCTGCATCGGTCGGCGTCGAACACGGTGGTCTTCCGCACCATGCAGCATACGAACCGGCGAGTAGGCCGCCGGACCTACTCCACCCAGGGCGCCCAGACGGCGCTGCGCCCCTGCCCCTCGCAGACCAGTGCGTGGCCGTCGGCGGTGCGCGCGGACTTGTCGCTGGCCGCATTGCATTTCGAGCCCTTGTCGTACACGGCGGTCGAGACGGTGTAGGGCCCGGCCCAGCGATATCCGCTGGTGCCCTTCAAACACAGCAGGGTGCCGCCGTCCGATGCGGTGCCGATGAGCGCGGCCTGCGTCTCGGTGCACACCTCGCCCTGCGCGACCGCGGTCCGGTCCGCTGAGGTGGTCGGCGCGGCGGTGCTCACGGTGACCTGCACGGGCGGGACGTCACTCGTGTTCGCCGGTGCGGTCGAGGTCTGCGTGACCGCCGTCGAATCGGCCTGGGTGCGAAACAGATCGTGCGGCACCGTAACTCCGGACAGCGCGAGCAGCCCGATCAGCGCGGTCGCCTCCGCGGCCCCGATGACCAGCGCGAACAGCGCCAGCATCCGGCCGCGCGGGTGAGTGAAGGAGATGAATCCGAACACGATCGCCACCGGGAACAACCCCACCAGCGCGGCCACCAGCGCGACGATCGAGTACGGGTTGACGATCGGCGGCACCTCCACCCGTAATCGCCCGGACCGCCGTCTGCTGCTGGGTTCGTAGTAGTCCTCGTCGGGGTCCGCGGCCGGAGCCCGCCGCCGGGTCTGCCCGGTCTCGTAGCCGTCGTCCTCTGCGGGGCCCTGGCGCCGCGTCTGCGCGGCCTCCCACCGTTCACCCTCCGGTGACGGCGCCAGCCGCCGATTCTGGCCGGTGTCGGCGCGGGCGGCCGGAGCCTGCACCGGGTGACGTCCGGTTGTCCCGTTGTCCCACCGCTGTCCGTCCGGCTCGGGCGGCAACCGCCGGTTCTGCGCGGTACCCCACCGGTCCTCTTCCGGTTCGGCCACCGGCCAGGGCCCCGAGGCCTGGGCCGTGGATCCCTGCGCGTCGGCGGACTGCTTGCGTCGGGCCATACAGTTCCTCTCACACACGAGCAGGAACCTCGAACAACGGACCCGCCCCGATAACGAAGAGGATAAGGGCCCTGGCCGCCCCCGCAACCCCGGTCAGTGATATCTGCCGACGTTCTCGCCCGCCGGTGCCGCCGACCCGTCGGATGTCATCCCCGAGCATCCGCCGGATCGATCCCGGCAACCTCTCCGCCGCGACCCGGGCACACCATCGCCGCAGGTAACCAGCAATCCGGCCGTTCCGGTCGAGCGAATTCGCGCGCCTTGTCGCGAAATGTCCTGTGACGCAATACGGCACAGTTGCGCCATCACCCGCCGATCACCCGCACGGCCGGATCGCCGGTACCCGCAGCAACCGGGTACCGGCGATCGTGCACCGAGACGCCGTCGTCACCCGGAGTGTGCCCGGACACCGTATGCCGGTGCATTGCCGGACTGTTCGTGCGCCACGAGATGGCGCAGTTGCGCCAGGATCGCCGACCGACCGGTCTGCGCTGACCGAGTGATCCGCGTGGTCCGCGGCCGACGTGGCGCAGTTGCGCCTACGACTCCTGCGTCATCACTGTGGCCGAGGATGTTGTGGCGATCCGGACCGATCACATGGTCGTGCACACCGTCCGGCCCGGAATACCCTGCGACGCACATCGTCCGGCGAGCTCAGTACTCGTCGATGACGTTTTCGCCGATGAAGGCTATGCGCAGGCTCAACAGCGCTCCGGCGAACCAGAACAGCATGCGGTCGTAGTTGTTGAGACCGGTGTGGGCCGCGGTGGCGCCGGATGCCGTGCGCGGCAGCGAAGCTCGATGACGTCCCAGTTCACGGCGCCGTCCGGGCTTCGCGGCCAGATACGCCGCGGCGGCGTGGCGGCCGGGCGCCAGGGCGTGGCGTGCGGAGGTCGCGGTCGCGGCGTGGCGGGGGGTGGTGCGGCTGGGAGGAGGGAGCAGCCGCACCACCTTCCGGCTGCCCGCCGGTTCCAGCGCGGTCACGGTAGCGCCCGCTGGTCCAGCACGCAGCGGCCCTCTTCGACCAGCACGGCGCGGGCGCGACGACGCACCCGGCACAGGTCGACCGAGCACTCCAGGTGCAGTTGCATTGCGGCATGGGCCTGTTCGACGGTCAGCACGCCAGGATCGTTGGCGCAGCGCAGCAGACCGGCGACCGGCATGTTGAGGTTGGTCAGTTGCATGCCGCCACCTCCCCGTATCGGCGAACCGATCGTCGAGGTGCGGGTTGATCGTCCCAAGGCTGCTGGTTGATAGCCATACCCAGTGCTTCCAACAGTGTGAGGCCCACCTTGGTCGCCAATCCCCCGACCGAGTCCAGCAGTGGTGGCACCGCTTCGGCAACCTGCAGCGCAGCTACCGCCTGCGCGCAGGTCAGGGTGCGGCCGGGCAGATACGACACGACCCAACCCTCCTGTCCCACACTGCGGGCACGGTGGGGCGTGCAATCGCTGGTCATCAACGACGACCCGATGACGTGTACGGCCATGACTCCTCGTTCCTGCGTGCGAATCCTGATGATGCCCGGAGGTTTTTCGGAACCGTTTCGAACTAGATGCTATCCCCGAGCACACTTCCAGCATCCACCAACAGGCGGCCCAACCGCCCCGGTTTGGATATCCAGAACGAATTCAGGCGAATGTCCAGCAGCGAATCCGCTTGGGGGAGGAAGATTCTCCATAGTGGATGAGAGCCCCCCTCGCCGATGTGACGTCCGGGTCGGGGTGGTGGTAGTTCGGCGGGGGCCCCACGGTACTTCCGACCCGCACTCGATGCCGGCGGCATCCGATATGAACGGAGTGTGTGCTGTGTCCGTGAGTTCCGAAAACCAGAGTTCCGAGAACGCCTCGTCGTCGACCCTGCCTCGGCGTCAGCTCGGAAGGTACCTGCGCGACTGGCGAACTCAGGGTGGCCTCACCATCGCGGAGGCCGCGCGGCTGATGGAGTGGGGCGCCAGCACGCTGCAGCGTCTGGAGAAGGGGCAGGCAGATCGCATACGCACCATAGATATTCAGGAACTTTGCCGGATCTACGGCATTCCGGACGAGATCGCCGACGGCCTCAAGGGCCTGGCCCAGCAGGCGGCGGTGAAGAGCTGGTGGCACGCCTACGGTGATCTGATTCCCGAAAACTTCGATGTCTACGTGGGTTTGGAGGCATCGGCGCTGCGGCTGGTGTCCTATCAGTCCGAGCTGGTGCCGGGTCTGCTGCAGACCGCCGACTACGCTCGTGCGCTGAACCGGCTCGGCTATCCCGAGGACACCGACGCCGAACTGGACCGCCGCGTTCAACTACGACTTCAGCGGCAGGCCTTGATAACTCGTAAAGCGCATCCGGCGACGGTGGACGTGGTGCTGGACGAGTCGGTCTTGCGCCGCGTCGTCGGAAGTGCAAGGGTGATGGCGGCGCAGCTGCGGCACTTGGCCGATCTCAGTACTCGGGACAATGTCACGCTGCGCATCCTGCCCTTCGCAGCCGGTGTCCCCCTGGGTCTTTCGACCGGTCCGTTCGTGATCCTCGAGTTCGGGACCGACAGCAAGGGGCAACCGGTCGAACCTCCCGTGGTGTACGTGGAGGGGTTCACCGGAGATCTGTATCTCGAGAGGAAAGCCGACGTGCGGCGCTATCGGCATGCCCACGAGGTTCTGTTGCGCTGCGCGTTGGATGTTCACACCAGTAGGAACCTGCTGCGGCAGGTCGCGAAGGAGTACGCGGTGTGAGCGCCCCGCACTCCCGCGGGCTCGCTCGTGCCGGAAAGGACATTGAGGAGATGAGGATGAGCAGCGAGCTGGCGGGCGCGCGGTGGTTCAAGAGCAGTCGCAGCGGTGCCGGCAAGGAGTGCGTCGAGGTGGCATTCCTGTTCAGCGGGCGGGTGGGTGTGCGCGACAGCAAGAATCCGGACGACCCGGCGTTGATCTTCGGCACCGCCGACTGGACCGCGTTCACCACGGCGGTTCAGCGCGGACGATTCGACGATCGCTGATCCGAGCGCACGCCGGACGGGCCGGGAGCGATACGGCCCGTCCGTTCCGCGGCTGCCGGATATTCGCTGCAGGTCATCGCGGGTGAAGATCACGAATCGGTGGCCGTTGTACAACAAAAGTATGTTTGCTCATGCGGGTAATGGGTAACGCTAATATGTGGACCGAGGGCTGAAAAACACTCCCCGGTACCGCAGACTGTTCCCAGGCGATTGGGTTGAACGTCTGATCGTAGGAATGCTGTTCGCGGTATCGGCGGGAGGTGTGTACGTACTGACCGGAGCGGTGTTCTCCGCACTGTTGTTCGGTCTGCTCGTCGCGCTCGTCGCCATTGGTGTGGTGACCCAGCTGTAGCTGGTCCCGCAGGCCCGAGGTGGACGATTCCCGTTGTCTCCGGGCCGAATACACCCCCTGAGGTACTTCCCGTACGGCGAGGGCCCGGCCACGGCCGGGCCCTCGCCGTACGCTGATCGGTTACCGCCGGAAGAGCTTGTTTCCGAGCCAGACGATCGGATCGTATTTCTGGTCGGCGACCCGTTCTTTCATCGGAATGAGGGCATTGTCGGTGATCTTGATGTGCTCCGGGCACACCTCGGTGCAGCATTTGGTGATATTGCAGAGGCCGAGCCCGAATTCGTCCTGCGCCATATCACGGCGATCGGCCACATCCAGCGGATGCATTTCCAGTTCGGCGACTCGCATCAGATAACGCGGACCGGAGAACGCGTTCTTGTTGTCGTCATGATCGCGCACCACGTGGCAGGTGTTCTGGCACAGGAAGCATTCGATGCACTTGCGGAACTCCTGGGAGCGTTCCACGTCCACCTGCTGCATCCGGTAGTCACCGGGCTTCAGATCGGCAGGCGGGGTGAACGACGGGACCTCCCGGGCCTTCTCGTAGTTGAACGACACGTCCGTGACGAGATCGCGGATGACCGGGAAGGTGCGCATCGGCGTCACCGTGACGACTTCGTCGGTGGTGAAGGTGGACATGCGCGTCATGCACAGCAGCCGGGGACGGCCGTTGACCTCGGCGGAACAGGATCCGCACTTACCGGCCTTGCAGTTCCAGCGGACCGCCAGATCCGGGGCCTGGGTGGCCTGCAGCCGATGGATGATGTCGAGCACGACCTCGCCCTCGTTCACCTCGACGGTGAAGTCCTGCAGGCCGCCACTGTCGTTGTCGCCGCGCCATACTCGGAACTTGGCGTCGTAACCCATTGCTACTCATCCCCTTTCGCGGAAGCCTCTCCTGCCGCCGGATGCTTGGCGAGTTCAGCAGGGGTGTAATACTTTTCGAGTTCACCCAGGTCGAACAGGGCGAGCAGCTCGTCCCGCATGGGTTTCTGATCGGCCGATGTCACGGTGACGCCAGGCACGGTCTGCGCGTCGTCCTCGGGGTCGACCCGGCAGACCAGCAGTTTGTTGCGCCAGTCGGCGTCCATCTTGGGGTGGTCGTCGCGGGTGTGCCCGCCGCGGCTCTCGGTGCGGATCAACGCCGCCTGCGCCACACATTCGCTGACCAGCAGCATGTTCCGCAGATCCAGAGCCAGATGCCAGCCCGGATTGAACGGCCGCTGCCCCTGCACGGTGACGTGGTCGTAGCGTTCGCGCAAGGTGCCGAGCTTCTCGATGGCCTCGTTCAGCTCGTGTTCCTTGCGGATGATGCCGACCAGGTCGTTCATCGTCTGCTGCATATCGGAGTGCAGGGTGTACGGATTCTCCGGGGTGCCCTCGGCGGGCGGATCGAACGGCGCCAGCGCGGTTTTCGCGGCCTCGGCCACATCGTCCTCGGAGAGTTTCGGGCGTTCGGCGAGCTGGTCGACGTACGAGGACGCGCCCAGTCCGGCGCGCCGGCCGAAGACCAGCAGGTCGGACAGCGAGTTGCCGCCGAGCCGGTTGGATCCGTGCATGCCGCCGGAACATTCACCCGCCGCGAACAGGCCCGGCACCGCGGCCGCACCGGTATCCGGATCGACCTCGATGCCGCCCATCACGTAGTGGCAGGTCGGGCCGACCTCCATCGGCTCGGCCGTGATGTCCACGTCCGCAAGCTCTTTGAACTGGTGGTGCATCGAGGGCAGGCGCCTGAGGATCTCCTCACGCGGCAGCCGGGAGGCGATGTCCAGGTAGACGCCGCCGTGCGGGGTGCCGCGACCGGCTTTGACCTCTTCGTTGATGGCGCGGGCCACCTCGTCGCGCGGGAGCAGGTCCGGGGTGCGTCGCGCGGAATCGTTGTCCCGCAACCACTGATCGGCCTCCTCCTCGGTCTCGGCGTACTGCCCCTTGAACACCGCGGGGATGTAGTCGAACATGAACCGCTTGCCCTCGGTGTTCTTGAGCACCCCGCCGTCACCGCGCACACCCTCGGTGACCAGGATGCCCTTCACGCTCGGCGGCCAGACCATGCCGGTCGGGTGGAACTGCAGGAACTCCATGTTGATCAGCGTCGCCCCGGCGCGCAGCGCGAGCGCGTGCCCGTCGCCGGTGTACTCCCAGGAATTCGAGGTCACCTTGTAGGACTTGCCGATTCCGCCGGTGGCCAGGACCACCGCGGGGGTCTCGAACAGGATGAAGTTGCCCGATTCGCGCCAGTACCCGAAGGCGCCGGCGATCCGGTCACCGTCCTTGAGCAGATCGGAGATGGTGCATTCGGCGAAGACCTTGATCCGCGCCTCGTAGTCGCCGGTCGCCGCGAAATCCTCCTGCTGCAGCGAGACGATCTTCTGCTGCATGGTGCGGATCAGCTCGAGGCCGGTGCGGTCGCCGACGTGCGCCAGGCGCGGATAGGTGTGACCGCCGAAGTTGCGCTGGCTGATTCGTCCGTCGGGGGTCCGATCGAACAGCGCCCCATAGGTTTCCAGCTCCCACACCCGGTCGGGAGCCTCCTGCGCGTGCAGTTCGGCCATCCGCCAGTTGTTGAGGAATTTGCCGCCGCGCATGGTGTCGCGGAAGTGGGTCTGCCAGCTGTCCTTCTCGTTGGCGTTGCCCATCGATGCCGCGCAGCCGCCCTCGGCCATCACGGTGTGCGCCTTGCCGAACAGCGATTTGCACACCACCGCCACCGACAGACCCTGTTCGCGCGCCTCGATCACCGCGCGCAAACCGGCGCCACCCGCGCCGATCACCACGACGTCGTACTTGTGCCGTTCGACTTCAGGCATGGACCGAATACTCCTGAGAGGCTGAGGAATTGAGCGAGATCAGTGCACGAACCGCAGGTCCGTGAGGGTGCCGCTGGCGACCAACATGACGTAGAAGTCGGTGATCGCCAGACTGGCCAGCGTGGTCCAGGCCAACTGCATGTGGCGGGTGTTCAGCTTGGACACCTGGGTCCAGATCCAGTACCGCACCGGATGAGCCGAGAAGTGCTTGAGCCGCCCGCCGGTGATGTGGCGGCAGGAGTGGCACGAGACCGTGTAGGCCCAGAGCAGGATCACGTTGGCCAGCAGGATGATGTTGCCCAGGCCGAAACCGAAGCCACCGTTCTTGCCGTGGAAGGCCATGATCGCGTCGTAGGTGTTGATCAGCGAGACGACCACCGCGATGTAGAAGAAGTAGCGGTGCGAGTTCTGGATGATCAACGGAAGCCGGGTCTCCCCGGTGTATTTCGCGTGTGGCTCGGCCACCGCGCAGGCCGGCGGGGAGAACCACACCGACCGGTAGTAGGCCTTGCGGTAGTAGTAGCAGGTCAACCGGAACAGCAGCAGGAACGGCAGGGCAAGGAAGCCCAGCGGGATCCAGCTCGGCAGTGCGCCGAACCAGTGCCCGAAGTGGCTCGAACCCTCGGCGCACGAGGTACTCACGCAGGGTGAGTAGAACGGCGTCAGATAGTGGTAGTCCGACACCCAGTAGGCGGTGCGGACGAAGGCCCGGACCGTCGCGTAGATGACGAACGCGGCCAGGCCGATCACCGTCATCGTCGGTGGGACCCACCATTTGTCGGTGCGCAGCGTGCGGTCCGGGATGCTCGCGCGGCCCCGGCCGAAGACTCCTGTGCCCGATTCGGAAACTGTGCGCTGTGTGGTCACTGGTTCGCTAGCAAGCTCGCTCACGGCAGGATGCCTCGCCTATCTGCCCCGCGGAACATCATCGTTACCTCCGGCATCGAATGTGATGCTGAGCACCATACGGCACCTGAGCTATGACCTGTCACGGGCTTCGGGAATATCGCACCGCTTGCATTCGTATGATTTGCGCCACATTTTCTGATCTTCGTCCGCCGCGGCGAGTTCGGGCGAATCTCGGGCAACAATCACGAACTACCTTGAGTAACAAGACAATTCGACCAGTCCGCGAAATTCGCACTTTTCACTCCCCGAACTTCACCGGCCACACCGCCACGTACCAGCAACAATTCCGCGGACCATGATCGACGAGCGTCCGCGCGGTGGGTGATATCAAGATCGAATTACCGGAAGGGGCGTCGGCGGGTACCGCGGAGACCATCGGGGGATGCTCGATCCGGGTCTGCGGACAACGCTTCGATGTCGTCCCCGAAGCGATCCTCCGCATCCGCGTGCGAGCGGGTTCGCCGAGCCGCCGAAGTTATCCGTCGGCATCACCTCACGACGGGAGCCGGTCTACTTCGCAAGCGGAAATCGGCAACCGAGCCGCTCGGACATCGCGCCGCGTGAGAGGGTGCAGAACGCTGCATGGCACTCGGCGAGCGACACGGCCGTACCGCCGGTCCGCGAACACGATCACGCTACCGACGGCAAGCCGATCACCCGATCCCGCGATGGCGGAAATGGGCAACTCATCTCGTGGGCACATGGGTAACTCGCCGGGTACGTCCGAAAAATGGCCGACTGCTCGACCGTCACCCCGAAGCCCAACTCTCCCCGCGCTCAACGACACGCTGAAGTCGCGGGGAGGCGGGGGAGCAATCTATTTGGTGCGGGGCCGGGAGTGGAAACCGAGGCCCTCGTCCTGTGCGCCCATCCACGCGGCCTCGTCGGACTTGCTGTCCGGGACGTAGATGACGTCCTGCTCGCGGCGGGAACTGACCTCCGGCGGCGGGGCCTGCTCGAAATCCTCGGTGTCGAGCAGCAGCCGTTCGAGGTCGTTCTCCAGGCGGCGGACCGAGCGCGCGTCGCCGTAGTGACCGCGCAGTGCGCCGATGCACTGCTGGAGCTGCCCGACCGCGAAGTGGAGCTCCGCAATATCGCTGCGTGTCATCGAATCCTCCTCGAGCCGTATGAGGGCGACTCGGCGCTGTGCCGCCCCGATTGCGATCGATGATGATCTTACTGTGATCGACCGCACATCGTGATCTACAACACAGTACGCGAAGTTTTCGATCCTGGCTCGAACGCGCCGTGGACCAGGGATTTTCCCCGGACCCGGGAGGATCCCGGGAAGATCATCCGGCGATGGCGCAGACCGGATTCGGCGTTCCGATCGTGGCGCGGGCACGGTCCACCAGTCCCAGGACCGCGATCGCGACCTCCTCGGCGCGTTCGAGGATGACACTGTGCCCGGCCCCGTCCAGGCGCACCAGTTCGGCGGCGGAGAGCTGGGAGGCCAGCACCACCGAATGCGCGAACGGGATCATGATGTCGGCCGAACCGGCCAAGACCAGTGCGGGCAGATCGGACAGCAGCGCCAGCGTCGCGGTCTCGTCGAAGCGGATCAGCGAGTCCAGGAAACTGGCCATGGTCAGCAGGGACGTGTCGTTGAGCATCGCGGTGGCCAGCGCGATCATCCGCGGGCTCACCGCGCGGGTGCCGAAACTCGCCTCGCGCACGATCGGTTCGAGGATCCGGCCGCCGAACTGCTTGGACGCCTGCATGATTCGCGGCGCGCGCCGCACCGCGACCTGGAACGAGGTCACCGCGTGCCGATGCAGCACGCGAGCCAGCCCGACACTGGTGATGCCGCCGGCCGCGGACGCGAGCAGGGCGATCCCGGCGACCCGGTCCCCGATCGCCGCGGGAAACAGGCGGGCGTACGCGAGCGCGACCATCGCGCCCATCGAATGTCCGACCAGCACAACGGGTCCGGTCGGCGCGACCGCGCGCAGCACCGCGTCCAGGTCGTGGCCGAGCTGTTCGATGGTGTAGGTGGACGGATCGGCCGCACCCGAATCACCGTGCCCGCGATGGTCGTAGAACACCATGCGGGTGTCCGAACCCCAGTGCGGCATCAGGTGTTCGCGCAGGAAGGACCAGGAGTCCGCGCGCAGGCAGTGGCCGTGGACGAATACGACGGTCAGCGACGCGTCGTCCGGGCCGAAGACGCGCACGGCGAGCGGAGTGCCGTCGTCGGCGCTGACGGTGGCGTTCCGGCCGTCGTGATCGTCGGCGAGGAGTGCGATCGTGGACATGACGTCCTCCTGGTGCGAGTCCGCTCTTGCCCGGTTGTCGAGTTGGATTTCCAGTGCGTTAACCGCGCCAACCAGGCGTTATCCACACGTTGTGGAATTGCGGCCGGTCGTCGATCGCGGTCGGAGGCGGTATTCCGGGGACTCTCGGGCGGTACGCGACATCTTCGATCGGAATGCCGCGTGAACTGTACGGTTGATCTTTCTACCCATATCTAGCGATATGCATAGACTGTTGTAGCGAAAGGTGGGAGCGACGGGTGCATCGCCCGGAGATCGGGACGTTCGGCCCTTGCGTTACCTATTCGTTATCAAGCGAATCTATCAGCATCTAGGATTTATGCAAGAGATCTGTAGATTCCCGTGTGGAGCGGGCTGTCGAGCTGAATCTACGTTCATCTAGAGGGACAACTAGATACGGGTAGATTCCAGAATCGTGCGGCCTCGACCGGCAGCGCTCGGCCGCGGCGACGCATTGCGGATGTCTCGGATGACGCCCTCAGGCGACGCTGCGCAGATAACGGCCGAAGTGTGGAACCGTGAACCCGATGGTCCCCCGCTCGGCCGAATAGATCAGCCCCTTCTTGATCAGCCCGTCCCGCGCCGGTGACAGCGAAGCCGGGCGGCGACCCAGTTCCTTGGCGATGGCGGCGGTCGCCACCGGACCGTCGTCACCGGACAGTTCGGCCATCGCGCGCATGTACTCCCGTTCGGCCGGGGTCGCCCGCTCGTATCGGGACCCGAAGAATCCGACCGCCAGTTCCTCCTCCGCGGCGGGGGCGGCCAGCTCCACATCCTCGGCGGTGATCGGGCTCTGCGCGGCCAGATCCCAGGTCGCCTTGCCGTAGGCCTGGACGAAATACGGGTATCCGTCCGCCTTGAGATACAGCGAATCCAGTGCCTCGGAGGTGAATTTCACCTCCTCGCGCTCGGCCGGGGCGATCAGCGCCAGATCGGCCGATTCCCGGTCGAGCCGGTCGATGCGGTGATAACTGAACAGCCGTTCGGAGTAGCTCTTGGAGGCCGACAGCACCGCGGGCAGATGCGGCAGACCCGCGCCGACCACGATCAAAGGCGCTGCCTCCTGGCTCAATTCGTGACATGCGCCGCAGATCGCGGAGATGTCGGCCGGGCCCAGATCCTGCATCTCATCGATGAATATCGCGATGCCGACGCCGATGTCGCGGGCCACCTGCGCGGCCTCCATCAGCAGTTCGACCAGATCGATCTCGATGTCGCCGGAGTCGGCGCGGCCGGTCACCGCCGGGACGTCGATACCCGGCTGCCAGCGCTCGCGCATCCCCTTGTCGACGGTGGCGCGCAGCGCGAAAGCCTTGAGTATGCCCAGGAAGTCGTCGACCATCTCCAGATTGCGGTGCGCCACGGCGATCTGCCGCACCGCCATGTGCAGAGCCGAGGCCAGCGGCCTGCGCAGCTCCTGATCGGGCCGGGCCTCCAATTTGCCGGTGCCCCAATCCCGTGCGCGCGCGGCCGAGCGAAGGTGATTGAGCAGCACCGTCTTTCCCACGCCGCGCAGACCCGTGAGCATGACGCTGCGCTCCGGCCGCCCGCGCGAGATGCGTTCGAGCACCACGTCGAAGGCGTCGAGTTGTTTCGTGCGCCCGGCGAGTTCGGGCGGGCGTTGTCCGGCGCCGGGGGCGTACGGATTGCGCACGGGGTCCATGCCGTTCCACGGTAGTGCGTCGCGCGGAAAATCTTCGGACATCTACCGCGTTCCCTAGATGCGGCTAGCGAGGGATGTGCGGCTCGGGAATACGGTCTCTAGGCTTGTGGTTGTCGACACAGGTGTGACCCGTCGCGACGCCGCGGGGGCCGAGGGCACAGGAGAGTCATGAGCGAGGAACACGATGCCGGCGTGCCGCAGGTCGAGGTACCCGAAGGCGGTACCGCCGAGGTCGTCGAATCGTGGAACGTCCCGCGGGAAGCCGTTCTCGCGGCGCGTATTCGCACGAACATCCTGAAGGCGATCGGCGAGGGCTACGACGATCCGCAACTGGTGGCCGATCTCGCGGTCGGTCCGCTCGTGATGGCGCTGGGTCGGCTCGAGGTCGGACTGGCCGACGCGCAGCGTCGCATCGAGGAACTGGAACGCGCGCTCGCCGAGCGCGACGGCGGCCGAGGCTGATCCCTCCGCTTCGGGGTGCGGCCGCTCGTTCGGTCGGGTCCGGTCGGTGGGCGAGGGAGTCTGGACGGTTCGTCGCGGGCGGTTGTTAACGCCTCAGGTTTGCCGGGCGATAACGGAAAGAGCCGACTTCATAACGTTCCCACCCGCGTCGATAACAGTTGTGGTCGAGCCGATATCGCTCCGTTACTCGCCGCGCGACACGCCGAATCGGACCCTGTCCTGGGGCTTTGCCGCGTTCGGTGCAACACGCCGTGCTGTGGGGTGGACAACATCACGCGCTAGCCGTAATCTTCTCGTGACTTGACGAAGTGGGCCGCTTCGTAGGGGAAACGGCCAGTCGAGTCACCGCTAAATCGGCGTTCGGGCGCAAGCTCGTTCGCCGAACCGAGGACCCAGATGTAATGGGGTGAATCCTCGCCCGGCTATACGAGGTCGGTCGAGGTAGGACCGATCTTCCCGGCCCGAACCCGTCAGCTAACTCGGTCGGCGGGTGGAGTGGAAGAAACAGGAGACTCAGCTCGGTGGGTAGACACAGTTTGCAACGGGAATCTCGGCTCCCGAATTCCGTGAAGGGTGCGCTCGTCATGGGTGCGGTTGCCTCGGCAACCGGTGCCATGCCTGCGGTTTCGGCGATGGCGCAGACCATCAACGTGCCCGGTGTCGGAGATTTCGATGTGCCGGTCGATTCGTCGTTCACTCAGCAGGTCAAGGCCGTGAATCAGGCGCTCGCCGATCACGCCGACCTGATCAAGGACCACGCGGATCAGATCAAGTCCGCGCAGAAGGCGCTGGCGCCGCAGAGCCTGCAGCAGCCCAGCATTCCCGGTCTGACCGCGGCTCTGCCCGGCGTGCAGCAGCACCAGGGGCCGCAGAACATCGCACTGAACGCAGCCCAGAGCAAGATCGGCTCGGACTACGTGTGGGGCGCCTCGGGCCCGCAGAACTTCGACTGCTCCGGCCTCGTGCAGTGGGCCTACAAGCAGGCCGGAGTCAGCCTGCCGCGTACCAGCTTCGAGCAGTCGCACGTCGGCAAGCCGGTCGCCTTCAAGGACCTGCAGCCCGGCGACCTGGTCATCCAGGAGGGCGGCGGCCACGTGGCGATGTACGCCGGCGACGGCAAGATCCTGCAGGCACCGCAGTCGGGTGAGACCGTCAGCTACGCGCACCTCGATCCCAACTCGATCGTCACCGCGCGTCGCGTGGCCTGATTCTCGCCCCAGTTCCGCTCTGGAGGCGAAACTGCCACCGACGCAACCGAGTACAGCCCGGGTCGACTCCTGGACCTGGGCTGTCCGGCTGTTCAAAACCAGGTCGGCCGCCGCGACCGCATGTCGCGGCGGGCACGTCAAGGTGAACGGCGTTGCGGTCAAACCTGCTCATCAGGTCAAACCCGGCGATGAAGTGCGAGCCCGGATCAACGGGCTCGATCGCATCGTCATCGTCGAGAAGGTCATCACCAAACGCGTGGGTGCGGCGATCGCCGCACAGTGCCTGATCGATAAGAGTCCGCCACCACCTCCTCCCGAGATCGTGGCGACCATGCCTCGCCGTGATCGTGGCGCCGGACGGCCCACGAAACGTGAACGGCGTGAGACGGATCGATTGCTCGGCCGAGGCCCCACCGACTCGTCCTGAGCATGTTCATGCTGTTCGGCGTGCCGTGAAGTCCCTATCCACTTCACGAGTTCTGGTCGATCGACTGCTCGTTACCCGAAGCCGGGCCGAACGCCCATCTTGTCGTCGCCGCGAGGCGACGCACTCGTCGTGCGCCGACTTCGGATCACAGTCCGCGCAATCGGTTATTCCCTTGCGATGCAGCCGTTCACTGGCCGCCGGGAATTTGACGAGTGATCCTCGCCACATCGCATCGTCGAATCGGGCACCGACACACCGAAATCGGTCCGAAACCCCGACGGACGGTCACCTTCGGGTGACGGTCTTCCGGCCGCTCGGTAGGTCTCGACAGTGCGAAACTCGCATTGCCAGAGATTTGCCTACTGACCGAGACATCATGAGGTCCATACTGATCCGGTCGACGCCGGGCGAATTCAGTTGCTGTTGGGAGCGGATCGGGCAGCCGAGGCCGCGGCGAATGCGGCGACGGCGATGGTCACGAGGGCGCCCAGCATCAGCGCCGCCGCCTCGCCGTGTTCGAGCACGTGCAGCTGGGTGCCGACGGTGACCGCCGCGACCGGCACGCCGATCTGCGCGGCCGCCAACGCGCCGAACCGGATCGGCTGACCCAGCAGCCGCATCAGTACGTGGGCCAGCACCGCGGCCGCGCCGAGTGCGAATCCGAGCAGGATCAACCGCGGCTGATCGGCGAATTCGCGCAGGTTGAGCCGGGCGCCGAGCCAGACGAAGAACAGCGGACCCAGAAATCCCTCGGTGATCGCGAACAGCTGCCGCGCGACGCGCCGAGGTTCGCCGACTCCCGCCACGGCGAGTCCACCCGCGAAGCCCGCCAACATGATCGAGACCTGCGTCCGCGTGGCCAGGGCGGCCAAGGCGAACAGCAGCGTCAGGCTGACGCGCAGTTCCAGTGCGAACTTTCGCTGTTCGGAGACGTGGTGGGCGCGACGGCGCCGTCCGGATCGGTCCAGATAGCGCAGGACGAAGAACAGCGCGATCGCGCCCGCCGCGACGGCCAGCGCGCCGAGCGCCGCGCGACCGGCCTGCGAGATGTCGATGACCAGCGGCAATGCCACGATGCAGGCGGTATCGGCGATCGCCACCTGCGCGGTCAGCTCCAGCACGGTTTTGCCCTGCAACCCTTGGGAATCGATGATCGGCAAGGTCAGCGCCGCCGAGGAGGAGGCGATGAGCACCGCGTAGATCGCGCCGTGTCCGGTGTCGAACCAGCTCGCCAGGGCGAATCCGGCCGCCGCGGCGAGCAATCCGACCAGCACCGCGCGCAGCGCTCCGACCGCCAGCGCCGAGCGGACCGCCGGATCCCGCACCGGGACATGGGTGCCCGCCACGAACATGACCAGCGCGAATCCCATATCGGCCAGGAAGGAGAAGATCGGATCGCCGGGATCGAGCACGCCGAAACCGGTCGCGCCGAAGACGACTCCGGCGAGCAGTTCGCCCACGATCACCGGAACGTGCCAGCTCTCGCGCCAGGACAGCAGCGGCCCGACCAGGCCGAGCGCCAGCACCAGCGCGAGAGTCGCGAAGCTCACCGCCCTATTTCTTCCGTTTCTTCTTCCCGGATTCGGGGTCCCCTTCTCCGAGGTCGCCCAGAGCCGCGAGTTTGGTGGGGATCGGGATGTTCTCGTCCGCGTGGTAGCAGGCGCACACGCGGTGGTAGCCGTCGGCGATCTGGGCGGGGGTTCCGGTGGTCAGATCGCCCTGGACCAGCAGGATCGGGGACAGCGCCTTACCGGCCAGGATCTTGCCGAGATCGGCGCGGACGTGCGGATTGTCCGGCGGCAGCAGGGCGAGCCCGGCCGCGCGCAGGATGTCCTTGGCCTTCTTGTGCACGATCGGCGCACTGCCCAGTCGATCGAGCAACGTGGACACGGTATCCGGGTCCGCGAGCAGTTCGAGATAGTCGGCCGCCGCCGGATAGTCGTGTTTCTCTGGTTCGTCCAGCCAGCGCACGGGGTTGGTGGTCGCCATCGATACTCCTCCGCCACGATCTGTGGATGGGTGTGGATCAGGTTTACACCCTCGGCGCGGCCTCGACGCGGACCAACTCGTCCCGGCGGTAGCGGATCCGGCATTCGCCGCGGCGCAGCTTGCCGCTGGAGGTCTTGGGAATCTGTCCGCGCTCGACCAGGACCACCTCGGTCGGCGCGATATCGTGCGCGGCCGCGACGGCGGCGCGGATGCGGCGGATCACTTCGGCGATATCGACGGGGCGCTCGTTCAGCTCGGCGACCACGATCAGCGCCTCGTGGGAACCGTCGTCCACACCGAAGGCGGTGATGTGGCCGGTGCGCACCTCGGGCGCGGAATCTGTTGCGGTGCTTTCGATATCGGCCGGATAGTGGTTGCGACCGGCGACGACGATCATATCCCCGAGACGTCCGGTGATGTAGAGCTGACCGTCGTGCTGGAAGCCGAGATCGCCGGTGCGGAGCCAGTTCTCCGCCTCGCCGGGGGATCGTGCGCCGAATGTCTCGGCCGTCTCGCGGGGTTTGCCCAGGTATCCGGCGCAGACGTTCGGGCCGCGCACCCAGATCTCGCCGACCGCACCCGCCGCTACCGACGTTCCGGATCGATCGACCAGCCGAATGTGCTGGTCGGCGGGGGTGCCGCAGCCGACGAGCCGGATTCCGTCGCCCGGCTCGGCGAGGATCGCGCGGCCGTCGGCCAGGGCGGCGCGGTCGAATTCGGTGGTCGCGGGCGGTTTATCGAGTGCGCCGAAGGCGACCGGCAGGGTTGCTTCGGCCAGGCCGTATCCGGCGGTGTGGGCGCAGTGCCGGAAACCGTGGGGGGCGAAGGTTTTCGTGAACGTCGTCAGCACCTCGGCCCGGATGGGTTCCGCGCCGTTGAGCACGAGTGCCAGCTCGGACAGGTCCAGTTCGGCGCGCTCGCGCGGCGTCGTGGCCGAAACCGCGTGCGCCAGGCCGAAGTTCGGACTTGCCGTCGCTCCCGCGTGGTAGTCGCCGCATGCCTGCAGCCACCGGATCGGGCGTTTGGCGAATTCGGCCGGTGGCAGGGTGATCGCGGGCACGCCGGTGTACAGCGGCAGCGACATGGCGAAGACCAGGCCCATATCGTGGAAGAACGGCAGCCAGGTGACGACGGGTTTGTCGTTCACCACGGGCAGTCCGGTGCGCAGTTGTTCGAGTGCCGCGGCGAGGTTGGCGTGGGAGACCTGCACTCCGGCCGGTGTTTTCGTGGAGCCGGAGGTGTATTGCAGATAGGCCGGATGTTCGGTGACCGGTTGTGGTGGCGCCGCGATGTCCGCGGGCTCGATGGACACCGGCAGGAGGTCACCCAGCGCGAATCCACTGTCCGCCGTGGTCGTTTCGCTGCCCGGATCGACCAGGCTCAGTGTCGGGCGCGCATCGTCCAGGACGGCCGCGAGGCGATCGGCATTGCGGTGACCTCGCACCGGGAACAGCGGCACGGCCACCCGGGAGGCGTACAGACAGGCGAGAAATGCCACCACGTAGTCGAGGCCGTGATCGCACAGGATGGCGACCCGGTCCCCCGGACTCGTCGCGGCGCTGATCTTCGCGGCCAGAACACCTGCGGCGCTGTGTAATCCGGCGAAGGTCAACGAATGTGAGCGGCGATCTCGACCGGAGTACGACAGCGCGGTGAACGCGGGTGCGTCCGGCCGGTCCGCGGCCCATCGCGTCACCGCCGCGGCGAGCGCGTCGACCGATCCGCTCACCGGGTCTCCCCTCGGGCATCGGGCAGCCGCGCGGACAGCGCCGCACCGAGCATCGCCACGGTGGGGTGTTCGAAGAGTTCGGCGGTCGCGATGCGAACCCCGAGCCGTGCCTCGAGCGTCCGGCGCAATTCGATCGCCAGCAACGAGGACAACCCCAGACCGGTGAAATCCACCTCCGGCCTGATACTTTCCGCCGCGATCCCCAGCGTCGCGGCCAGCGCGGCCCGGATGACCTGTGCCACCGGCACATGCGCGGTCGGCTCGAGCTCCGGATCGGATGCCGGAACCGAATCTCGATCAACTCCCGAACCGATCGAACCGCCGGCGGGAACACCGTTGTCGGCCAGCAGATCTGCGCCCGGACTCTCCCCGGAGCAACCGGTCGGACCGTAGGTATACCGGTATTCATCCGCCACGGCACTCGTGTCTGCTTCCGGAACGGGGTTCGTCGGTATACGTGCTGCGAGCGCGCCGAAGTAGCCCGATTCGGCGGAGAGTGATGGTCGATCGGCGGGTGCGCGCCGATTGCCGACGCGGTCGTCCGGGGTCGTCTGCTCCAGATCGGCCGGACCGTAGCTGAATTCGTTCGTTGAGGTGGGATCCTCTTGTGCCTGAGGGGTTGTCGGCAGGACGGCGCGGAGGCGGTGGGCTATCGGGGAGTCGTCCGTGGTGGGCGTGTAGTCCATGGCCAGGACGTGGGGGCCGGGGTACCCGCGGAGCGAGTCCAGGACCGCGGTGCCGCGGGCGGTGGTGAACGGCGTGATGCCCGCGCGGCGCAGGTGTTCCGCGCCTCCCGCCGTGGCGGCCAGGCCGGATTCCCAACTGCCCCAGCCGATACTGATCACCCTGCGGTTCGCGCGGGTCGCCGCGAGCGCGTCCAGGGCGGCGTTGGCCGCGGCGTAGGCGGCCTGGCCGGGTGCGCCCAGCGCGCCGGTCGCCGAGGAGAACAGCAGAGCGAAATCTATCGGATCGGCGGCGGTCAGATCCAGCAGATCGGCCGTCGCGGCGAGTTTGGGCTCGAACATCGATGCCAGCAGATCCGTTGTCACGGCGCTGAACTCGGCATCGTGCAGCGCGCCCGCGGAATGGATCAGGCCGCGGATGGGAGCGCCGCACTCGCGGATGTCGTGCAGGGCGTTGGCCAGATCGCGCGGATCGGTGACATCGCAGCGCAACACCACGATCCGGTCCTCGAGACCCTCGAGCAGCGGCGGAAGCGGACGTGGATGCCGGGTCAGCACCACCACATCCCCCGCGCCGGAATCCAGCAGCCATCGCGCGGCCACCGCGCCGAGCGCGCCGAGTCCGCCGGTCACGACATATGCTCCGACCGGCTGGATTTCGACCGGACGCGCCAGGAAGGACACCGGCTCGAATCGCCTGGCCTCCACGCCGCCGGGCCCGATCCGCACCTCGTCAGGTCCCGCGGTCGACAGCGCCAGACCGGTCAACGGCCCCGGCTCGGCTCGCTCGGCCCCCGCCCACACCAGCCGGACCGGCCGGCCCGACTCCAGTTGCAGGGACCGCACCAACCCGGCGATCCCCTGCTGGGTCACGCTCCGGCGATCGCGCAGCACCACGGTCAGCGACGCCATCGCATCGCACTCCTGAATCCGTTGCAGCAGTTCGAGTGCGCGCCCGATCTCCGCCACCGCTGATCCGGCCGCGGACACCGCGGGCCACACCGCGACGACCGCCGTGGGATCCCCGCGACCGGCGAGCGTCGCGGAAACGATCGGACTCGCCTCGATCGGATCCCGGGCAACCCGCTCGGCGGGCACCCAGGCGTCCATCGCCCGAGCCAGCCCGACCGCCAGCCGAGACTCGCCGATCACCATCACCCGCCGAACCCGCGAACTCCGCACTGCCCCTGCCGCATCCGGCACTTCGACGCGAGCCCACGACTCGCGCCGCAACACCGGCCCGAGTCCGTGTGCGCCGAGCACGCCACGGTCCCAATCGGATCGATCGAGAATGGGGTGATCGTTGCCGCGCGTCCCCGGCCGACCCCATTGGCCTGAAACGGGATTCGCGTAATGGCCGAGGTAATGTCCGGTACGGGCGGACACCGCACCTTCGACGCCCTGTTGATCGGCAAGAGTGTTGTCACCGAAAGAGTTGTCCTGCGGTGTATCCGGTTGTGCCGCAGGGCCGTGCGAGCCTTCGCCGGTGGGCCATCGGTAACCGGGTTGCCAGGGCGGGGTGAAATGCGTGTCACCGAAAGCGTTCGGTCGATCACCCTCGCGGCCCCGAGATGGCGCAGAGGTGCTCATGAACGAGTGGTCCGGGGGATCAGGGAGACGGACATAGTGGATGTGGACGCCGAGAAGGGCGGCGGCGGGAGCGCCGTGCTGGTCGGTGACCAGCACATCACAATGCAGGCCGTCGGAGTCGGCGTTGCGGAGGAAGGCATGCGCCTGGGCGAGCAGGACCTCGGAAGACGCGGTGAGCCAAGCGGAATCGATGCGGGCGGGCAGCGGCAGAACGTTGGCGGGCAGGTGTGGACCCGCCGCGGCGGCGATGAGTTGCAGGCAGCCGTCGAGAGCCGCGGCATCGAGCGGGATATGGCCGAGAAGCCCTATGGCGCTCGCGGATTCGGCGACGATGCCCCGCAGGGGCCGGAAGCGGGGGCCGTAGTCGAGTCCCCGGGCACGCAGCATCGCGTAGAACTCGCGCGTGCCGACCGCGCGCATACCGGGTTGGGCGATGCGGTGTGCATCGATCGCGCGCATCCAGCCGACGATCTCCGCGGGCGTCGGCTCGGCGGCGATCCGCGCCGTGGCCAGCGGGACCGGGCCGGACACCTCGAGCAGATCGGTTCCGGCACGGAAGGTGACATCGGGCAGGGCGGTCAGATCGGTGGGCTCCCGGACGGTGAACTCCGTGAGCCGGGTGGTCCGTTCTCCGGCGATTCGCAGTAGTCCGCGCAACCAGTACGTCGCCGGGACCATCGGCACACCCCGCACGACATGGTCGCCGAGCTCCTCGGCGGCGGGCGCGGGTGCCATATCGGTCAGCAGCGGGAAAGAGGTATGGCGCCAGCGTCTTTCGAGAATTCGGCCGGGGAACGCGCCCAGTGCGGCCCAGCCCACGGATCGGCCCTCGAGGTACAGCCGCGCCATGCCGTCGAGGAAAGCGGTGGCTTCGTCGTCCCGGTCGGCCATCGGATGCGTCGCCTCGCGGAAGTCCGGAAACTCCCGGATGGCCGGGGCCAGAATCGGATGCGGGGAGATCTCGATCGCGGTGGTGCAGCCGTCGGCCGCGGCCGATTCCATCGCGGCCGCGAGTTCGACTGTGCGCTCGGCGTTCTCGGCCCAGTACTTCGCGTCCAGAGCGGCGGAGGTGATCAACTCACCGGGCCGGGTCGTGGAATACAACCGAATTCGCGGTGGGCGCGGTGTGATCCCGTCGAGCCGGGCGAGCAGTTCGGCCGCGGGCTCGTGGACCTGCGGGCTGTGCGCGGCGAAGTCCACCGCGATCCGCCGCGCGTAGACGCTGCGGCGGGTGGCCCGCCGGATCAGCGTCTCCACATAGCGCGGCGTGCCGGACACCACCACCGACCGCGGACCGTTGATCGCGGCCACCGAGACGTGCGCGCGGACGGGGTCCACCAGTCGCGCGGCCTCCTCGGGAGTGGCCTCGAGCATCGCCATCGCCCCGTGTCCGTCCAGCTGCGCCAGAATCGCACTGCGCGCCACCACGATCCGGGCGCCGTCGCCGAGTGACAGCGCGCCGCTGACCACGGCCGCCGCGATCTCGCCCAGACTGTGTCCGATCACCGCGTCGGGCCGAATCCCCCAGTGCGCCAGCAGTTCCGTCAGTGCGATCTGGAATACGAACAGCGCGGGCTGCACCAGATCGGTCGTGTCGAGGCTGTGTGCGAAGCCGTGCCGGGGCGTCCACACCCGAGGCCCTCCGGCGGCGGTCACCGCATCGGTGGCCTCGGCCAGTGCTCGGGCGAACACCGGATACCTGGCCGCCAGACCGCGCCCCATCCGCTGATGCTGTCCACCCTGTCCGGAGAACACCAACAGGATTCGCCCGCGCCGCCGTCGCCCGGACGGGCTGTGCACCCCTGCCGGGTGCGCAGTCGGATCCACCGCATCGTCACCGGTCGGTCTGTGCGCCTCGGCATTCCGGTCCGACGCATCGACGGTCGCCGGGGTCCTCGGCGAGGCTGCCGCGATCGCATCGGATGTCACCTCCGGGCTCGCAGGCCCGGACGGTTCGGCGGCTTCGGCCAGCTCCAGCAATCGGGCTACGGCCTCCGCGCGATCACGGGCGAGCACCGCACCGCGCATCTGCTCGGGTATCGATCGTGCTGCGGCAGCTGCGAATTCGCCGAGTGATCCGGTGCCGCGCCCCAGCGCTTCGGCCCAGCGCAGCGCCTGCTGCCGGAGATCCTCGGCATCTCGCCCGGTGACCGGAAACAGTGTGGGCGGATCGGCCTCTCGTTGCGGTGCAACGGGATCCATCCCGCGCAGCACGACATGCGCATTGGTTCCGCCGAATCCGAACGAGCTGACTCCGGCGTACCGGCCCGCGGCCGATTCCGCCGCCCACCCGATCGGCTCGGTCGGCACGGCCAGACCCCGGGCGGCCAGCTTCAGCAGCGGATTCTCGGTGTGGAAGTGCACGTTCGGGGCGATCGTGGCATGCGCGATGCTCAACGCCGCCTTGACGATTCCGGTGACCCCGGCGGCGGCCTCGAGATGACCGAGATTCGATTTCACCGACCCGATCCAGACTCGCCGGGTCCGTTCGCCGTCGGACAGCACCGCGGCCAGTGCGCCGACCTCCACCGCATCACCCAACGGTGTTCCGGTGCCGTGACATTCGACGTATCCGACCGTTTCGGGATCTGCCCCGGCGCGCGCCCACGCCTGCCGGATCACCTGCTGCTGGGCGCGTCCGTTGGGCGCGTACAGGCCGTTCGACCGGCCATCGGAACCGACTGCGGCGCCGACGATCTCGGCATACACCCGATTACCTTCGCGGCGGGCGTCGGCGGTGCGCTGCAGGATCAGCACCGTGCATCCCTCGCTGCGGGTGTAGCCGTCCGCGGCGGCGTCGAAGGGTTTGCACCGCCCGTCCGGGGCGAGGAATCCGGCCTGGTCCAGGTAGTCCGAAGTGTGTTGCAGCAGTGGCAGATTCACCCCGCCGACGATCGCCAGGTCGACGGTGCGGTCGGCGAGCAGCCGCATCGCCATGTCCACCGCGGCCAGCGAGGAGGAACACGCGCTGTCCAGCACCAGACTCGGTCCGTGCAGATCCAGGGCGTAGGACAGCCGGTTGGCGATGATGCTCAGTGCGGATCCGGTGACCGCGTACGGCGCGTCGTACCCGCCCTGCCCGAGCAGCACCGTGCCGTGGTCGTACCCGCACGCTCCGAACAGCACCGCGGTGTGCGACCCGCGCACCCGATACCCGACACCCGCGTCGTCGAGCGCCTCGACCGCGACCTCCAGCGCGAGCCGCTGTTGCGGATCCAGCACGGCCGCTTCACGTTCGGAGATGGCGAACCAGTCGTTGTCGAAGGCGTCGAGCCCGCGCAGATAGCCGCCGCGCCGGGTCCCCGCGCGATCGCGCGGCGGCGCGGTGGTCCCGTCCCGGCCCTCGCGCAGCAGTCGCCAGAATTCGCCGACGCCGTGCGCGCCGGGCACGCGGCAGCCGATGCCGATGATCGCGACCGGGGGGACGGAGGCGGCGTCGGATTCCGTCGTGGTCGTCGAATCCCGCTGCCCCGGACCGGGGGCGGGCAGTGGGGTGCCGCCGGAGCCGGCTGTCATCGGGTCGCTAGATGTTCGACGAGCCGGTCGATATCGGAATGATCGAACAGGTCGGTGAGCGAGACCTCCACGCCCAGTGCGTCCTCCAGCACGGCCGTGAGACGCGCCAGCTGCACCGACGACAGACCTAGATCGTTGAACGGGGTACCGACGGAGACGGTGTCCGCGGGGACGCCGAGCAGTTCCGCGATGGCCGTCACCGCCGCTGAGGTCAGATCCGACCGGTGTCCGGTGGACCGGCCTTCGACCGAAGAACGCTGCCGCACGGCTTCTCCTCCCCGCATTCGGCGGTGGCCGCCGGCCGTCAGGTACCTCCGCCGATTATGCCGAGAACTCGGCGCGCGGAGAAGGGCTTTGCTGTTCGCATCCGGATCGCTACGGTGTCGCTGTGAACCAGCACACGAGCTCCGAGCCGGTTTTCGCCAACCGGGGCACGTTCGGCAAAGGTGGTGATGTGACCGATTTCTCCGACGGCAGACCCGGCGCGTTGGGCACCCTCGCGCATTGCTGCGCCGCCCTCGCGGCCACGCCACGTCGTCTGCTGCATCCGCGGCGTCCCGATCCGGAGTTCCTGGCCGGACTCGAGTGCGCCCGAGTTCCGAACCCCCGCAACATGGTTCGCTTGACCGCGCTGTTGCAGGCGCGCACGTCGGCGCCGACCGCGCTGGTCGCCGAGGGCGTACGCAGCCTGGGAACGCTGCCCATGGGGATGGGTGCGTTCCTGGTCGAACATCCCCGCGCCCGCTTCGTGATCGATCCGGCGATGTGCGCGGGCGTGCACAAGCGGGTGCTGCCCGGATTGCCTTTTCCGATGGGGTTGTTCGTCGCCCCGGGTAAACCGGTGCTCGGGCTCGAGGACGCGCTGGCGGGGCAGGATCTGTCCGGTTCGGATATCGATTTCACCATCGCGACCCATCTGCACTGGGATCACGTGTCCGGTTTGCTGGAACTTCCCGATTCGGTCGAATTGCGTGTTCCCGCAGTGGAATACGAGTGGGCGATGACGGGGGATACCGCACCGTACGGCGTGGTGCGCGTACCGCTGCGCGATCGTGCTGTGCAGCCGCTGCACCTCGAGGGGCCGCCGGTGTTGACCTTCCCGGCCAGTCACGATCTGTTCGGCGACGGCTCGGTGGTCCTGCTGGATCTGGCCGGGCACACCCCCGGCAGTATCGGGGTGCTGCTGGCCGTGAACGACGGCACGCATGTGCTGCTGGCCGGTGATGCGGTGTGGAACACCTTGCAGATCAAGCTGATCCGCGAGAAGGCGCCGATGCCCGGACAGCTCGCCGATGCCGATCGCGACCGTGCCTTCGAGACCGTGCAGCGTCTGCACGCGCTGCCGCGGGGTATCGAGATCATCGCGAGCCACGACTTCAACGCGGTCGCCGAACGAGCCTGAGCCGGCGGCACATTCGCCCCGGACACGGGTGCGGCCGACCGGGGACCTACCCCTCGCCCGGCCGCACCCGCGGGCGGGCTCAGCGCACGAACGACGCCAGCCGGTCGTTGATCAGGCCCTGCGCCTCGGTCACCATGCGGGAGATCAGCTCCTCGCAGGTGGGGATGTCGTCGATGAGGCCCTGGACCTGTCCGGCCGACCAGATGCCCGCATCGAGATCGCCGTCCTCGAAGACGCGTCGTCCGCGCGCACCGGCGACCAGATCGCGCACGTCCTCGAAGACGCCGCCCGCCTTCTCGATCTCCACGACCTTGCGGCTGATCTCGTTGTCCGCGACGCGGGCGGTGTTGTTCATGGTGCGGAAGATGAGCTGGGTGTTGCGCTCGGTGTGCGCGACGATCTGCTCCTTGACCGTGTCGTGCACCGGCGACTCCTGGGTGCACATGAAGCGGGTGCCCATGTTGACCCCGTCCGCGCCCAGCGCCAGCGCCGCGACCAGGCCGCGAGCGTCGGCGATACCGCCGGAGGCGATGATCGGGATCGACAGGGCCTTGGCGGCGGCCGGAATCAGGACCAGGCCGGGCACATCGTCCTCACCCGGGTGTCCGGCGCATTCGAAACCGTCGATGGAGACGCCGTCGACGCCGATCCGCTCGGCCTTGAGCGCGTGCCGGACGCTGGTGCACTTGTGCAGCACCTTGATTCCGGCGTCCTTGTAGTAGGGCAGGAACGGTTCGGGGTTGCTGCCCGCGGTCTCCACGATCTTCACGCCGGAGTCGATGATCGCCCGGACGTACTCCTCGTACGGCGGCGGGTTGATCGAGGGCAGGATCGTGACGTTCACGCCGAACGGCTTGTCGGTGAGTTCGCGGGTGCGCGCGATCTCGCGGCGCAGATCGTCCGGGGTGGGCTGGGTGAGTGCGGTGATGAAGCCGAGGCCGCCGGCGTTCGCCACCGCCGCGACGAGTTCGGCCCGGCCGACCCACATCATGCCGCCCTGCACGATCGGATGTTCGACGCCGAATCTCTCGGTGAACCTGGTGCGCAACATCGATGTCCTCCTGCTCGAGTGTGATCGGCGGCGTTCGGTGGAGATGCTGCCGGAACTCCGGGCATCGCCGCCGTCGGATCTGGTGCTCGCGCCGTGTGCGGCTCCCGGCCCGAATGTCGTCGATAGTGGCATGGCCGAGCCACCGGGGACAACCCTGATGTAAGCGTGTGTTTGCCCGGTTAACTGAGACGCTCGGCATTGACTCGATGATCAGACAATTTGTGATCGATGTAAATTAATGATCTGAGCTGGTGCGTTCTTGGGTCGCCTTGGGTATTTAGACTACTCTTTGTAATCCTTGTCACGACAAAAAGTTAGCTGGTATTCTCATTCTCGTTCAGCCGTGGACGCCATCGGGGCAGCCGGTGCGCGAGCGTGCGGCGGTTCCGAAGGGAGTTCGTGCATGACCACCGGTGCCCAGTCGCTCGCCGAGCCGATCCGATCGCGGCGCAACCACTGGAACAATCAGGTCGCCACTCATGCGGTGATGCGCCCCGATCAGGTCGCGTTCCGGTTCTCCGGGCACGACACCACGTGGAAGCAGTTCCACGAACGGTCCCTGCGATTCGCCGACGCGCTGTCCCGCCGAGGGGTCGGGTTCGGCGATCGCGTGCTGCTGCTCGCGCTGAACTACACCGAATACATCGAGGCCGTCTTCGGCATCAACGCGCTCGGCGCGATCGCGGTGCCGGTGAACTTCCGGCTGACCCCGCCCGAAGTCGCCTACATCGTGGCCGATTCCGGTGCCAAGGCGATCGTCACCGATACGATGCTGGCTCCGCTGGCGACCGGTGTGATGGGCCAGGCTCCCGCCCTGCAGACCTGCGTCGTCATCGGCGGGCAGACCGGCGAAGGTGTGCTCGGATACGAGGAGCTGCTCAGCGAGGACGGGGAACCCCATGTGCCGCTGGATATTCCGGAGGACACCCCGGCGCTGATCATGTACACCTCGGGCACCACCGGCAGCCCCAAGGGCGCGGTGCTGTCCTACGCGAACATGAACGCCCAGGCCCTGACCTGTATCCGCGCAATGGAACTGGATGCCGGGTCGATCGGCTTCTGCACCTCACCGCTGTTCCACATCGCCGGACTCGGCAGTCTCACACCGTATTTCATGCTCGGCGGCACGACCGTGCTGCACCCGCTCGGCGCGTTCAACGCCACCGAATGGCTGGACGCGGTCGAGCGGGAGCAGGCCACCGCGGCGTTCTGCGTTCCCGTGCAGTGGCAGATGATCTGCGAGGAGCCGACGGTCAAAACCCGAAAGCTGGCGCTGCGCATGCTGTGCTGGGGCGCCGCGCCCGCCTCGGACACCGTGCTGCGTGCGATGGACGACTGCTTCCCGAACGCGCGCAACGTCGCGGTGTTCGGACAGACCGAGATGTCGCCGATCACCTGTGTGCTCGAGGGTGACGACGCGATCCGCAAGCTGGGTTCGGTCGGCACCCCCATCCCGACCATTCAGGCCCGCGTCGTCGACGACGAGATGAACGATGTGGCTCCCGGTGAGATCGGCGAGATCGTCTATCGCGGACCGACTCTCATGCAGGGCTACTGGAACAGGCCCGAGGCCACCGCGGAGGCGTTCGCGGGCGGCTGGTTCCACTCGGGTGATCTGGTCCGCCAGGACGAGGAGGGCTTCGTCTACGTGGTGGACCGCAAGAAGGACATGATCATCTCCGGCGGCGAGAACATCTACTGTGCCGAGGTGGAGAACGTCCTGTTCGCGCATCCGAAGATCCACGAGGCCGCCGTCGTCGGGCGGGCGCACGAGAAGTGGGGTGAGGTGCCGGTAGCCGTTGTGGCCCTGCTGAATCCGGACGACACCCTCACCCTCGAGGAGCTCACCCCGTTCCTGAACGAGAACCTGGCCCGCTACAAGCACCCCAAGGATCTGGTGATCGTCCCGGAGCTGCCGCGCAACGCCAGCGGCAAGGTCGTGAAAGTCGATCTGCGCAAGAACTATTCGGCCTAGCCTCACAGCAGGTACATCGCCGCGATCCCCGCGGCGACGGCGCAGGTGGCGAAAATCCGTGCCGTGCCGAAACTTTCCTTGAACAGCAGGGTGCCGATCAACGCTCCGGCGATGATGCTCGATTCCCGCAGGGCCGCCACCTCGGCCAGGGCCCCGCGGGTCTGGGCCCACAGCACCAGTCCGTACGCTGCCACGCTCATGGCGCCGCCCGCCACCCCGATCAGCCAGACGGGGCGGATCCGGCGCCACAGCGTGCGGCCGTGCGTGGCGAACGCGCCCGCGGGAATGACGATCTGCTCCAACAGCATCAGCCACGCGATATAGCCGAGTGTGCTGTGCGCCAGGCGAACTCCGATGCCGTCGACCGTGGTGTACGCGGCGATCATCAGACCGGTGGCGACGGCTGCGCCCAGCGCGGCCGGGCGGCTCGGATTCGTCCGCTGTCCCCACAACACCAGCCACGCCAGTCCCGCCGAGATCAGCAGCACTCCGGCGAGCTGGCCCACGCTGGGCGATTCGCCCAGCAGCGCCGCCGCCAGCAGGGTGACCACCAGCGGTGAGGTGCCGCGCGCCAGCGGATAGGTCTGGCTCAGATCGCCGAGGCGATACGAGGTCATCAGCAGATAGTTGTAGGCCACGTGCAGCACCACCGACGCCGCGAGCCAGCCCCAGCTGGGTGCGGCGGGAATCGCCGCGACGAACATGAGCGCCACGGCGCACACCATGCCGCCGAGATTCACGATCGTGATCGAGACGGTCTTGTCCGGGATCCAGTGCGCGATCGCATTCCAACTCGCGTGCAGAGCGGCGGCCACCAGCGTGGCGATCAGCACCGTTACCGGCACACCGGAGGAGGATCGATCCGAGATCGCTGCCGCGGCAAGAATATTCATCGCACGAAGGACTCTCTGTCATGCCCGGAATCCGGGCAGGCCGATAGAGTCCTCCAGGCTTTTATCCCTTCAGATGCCGGAGCCTCGCGTGTGCGGTGCCCTCGTGGCGCAGCTCGGTCCGGTCCGCACAGACCTGATTGTGGTGTCGTTCAGGCGGTCTGCGCGCGGAACCCTATGCGCAATCTGGTCCAGACCATAACGCCGCACACCGCCGTCACGCCAGGGTGAGTCCGATCACGCCGGTCCGGCATCCGCGCTCAGATCATGTTGTTGTCGTTGAGCCAGCGCATGATCGGCCAGCCGCAGAACACCGGCAACCAGCAGGTCAGCACGCGATAGAGCAGAACCGCGGGCACCCCGATCCCCGCGGACACGCCGAACGCGGCCAGGCCACCGATCAGCGCGGCCTCCACCGCGCCGACACCACCCGGGGTCGGGGCGGCCGAGGCCAGCGTGCCGCCGATCATGGTCACCACCGTGACGGTCACGAACGTGGTGTGCCCGCCGAACGCCTCGATCGCGGCCCACAGCGCACCCGCCGCGCCGAGGGTGATCGACGCACAGCCCAGCACGATCATCGCCAGACGTTTGGGTTCGCGTGCGAGCGTGCGCAATTCGCTGACCACCTCGGCCAGCTGCGGACGCACCTCGGTGCGCAGCCAGCGCCGCACCTTCGGCACGAACATGGTCACCCCCAGCGCGCCGAACAACGCGCCCGCGGCGAAGTACAGCACCGTCGCACTCGGCACGAAATGCGACAGATTCGCCGAAACCCCCGCCGCCACACTGAAAACGATCAATAGCACCACGTGCGTGATCACCTGGACCGCCTGCTGCAGCGCCACCGCGGCGGTCGCCTTCACCGCGCCCATCCCGCTGCGCTGCAGGAATCGCACACTCAGCGCCAGACCGCCCACGCCCGCCGGCGTCGTGGTGGCGGCGAAGGTGTTCGCCACCTGCATGAGCAGCAGATTGCGCGGATTCACCGATTCGCCCGCACACCCCCACAGCGCCATCGCCGCGCCGACATAGGTGAACGCCGAGACCGTCAGGCCCAGCAGCGCCCACCACCAGTTGGCCGTGCGCAGTTCGGTGAAGAAGGTCGGCACCTGGCTGATGTACGGATAGGCCACGTACACCAGGCCGATCAGCAGGATCAGCTGGATGAACTGATTCCGGGAGAACCGGGTGATGTGCGCGGCTTCGATCCGATCCTCGTCGGTCTGGTGCAGGACCTGCTCGCGGACCTCCTTCATCACCGCGCCCGCGTCGTGCACCGAATTCCGGATCAGCCGGGGCAGCGCCGACTTGGTCAGCCGCCGCGAGGCATCGATCACCGCCTGCTTGCCCAGCACCTCGATCGCGGTGCGCACGGCCGATTCCGCGCCGAACAGCGATCCGGTGGTCAGCAGCAGCTGTGCCACATCGGACTGGAAGCGGGTGTCGTACGCGCCGAACTCCGCGGCGGAGAACCCGCCGAACAGCACCCGCCCGTCGGCGATGCGGATCTCCTCGGCCCGCAGGTCACCGTGCGAGATCTGGGCGCGATGCATGTTCTGCAGCGCCTGCCACACCTGGGTGTGCACCTCCTCGCCCGCGGCGATGGACAGGATCTCACCGCGCGGAACGGTGTGCGCGTACAAGGTCCAGCCGCGTTCGAGGGCCGCGACGGTGAGCGGTTTGTTGCTGGCCAGCCCCAGATCCCCGATCGCGATACCCAGCAGGGCGCGATGTTCCACGCTGCGGCGCATGGACGCGAACACGGGCGTGCGCTCACTGCTGCGGAAGGCCACGAAACGTCGCAGCTGCCGCAACATGCCGCGGCTGCGCTGGTTCTGCCCGTACATCTCGATGGTGAGCCGGTGATTCGGGCCGGTATCGGCCGAGAGCAGCAGCGGGCCCGGCCCGGCCGGGCGCACCACCCGGATCGCGGTGACCGTGTATCCGCGCCGGGCCAGCACCCGCACCGCACCGTCCAGCGGCACCTCCAGGGCGGGCGTGCCGACCACGAGCGTGATCACCGCGCCGACGAACCAGCCCACCGCCAGACCGAACATCGCGCGCGAGGGCACCGTCAGGCTGACGAACAGATGCAGCGGTACGAATGCCAGCAGCGCGGCCCACCACCAGCGCCGCCAGGACGCGGGCAGCCACGGACTGGCCACCGTCAGCACCGCGGCCAGCATCGCGATCCAGCGCGGATCGTCCAGGAACTGCGACAGGAAGGTATTGAGTTGCTGAGGTTCGGCCAGGTGCCAGCGCGGTGCGGAGATTCCGGTATCGGTGATCGACAACGCGAGCACGGCGATCAGCCCGGCGGTCAGATAACCGCCGAGCAGCTTCCACTGCCAGCGGAACAACAGCCGCACCAAGATCGCGAACGGCAGGGCGAAGATGGCGATGCCGTACAGCAGGTACACCAGATTGGACTGTTCCGGGGTGAGGATGCCCAGGATGTCGGAGACCGAGCGTTCCAGCGCTTCCCAGCGCGGCCGGGTGATCAGCGATCCGGCGATGACCAGCGCCACCAGCGCAGCGGACGCGATCACCCGCAGGATGTCGCTGGTGCGCCGGTTGTGTGGTTGCAGGAGGCTACCGGAGACCGGTATCTCCCGCCCGTCGACTCGCATGTCGTTTCGGCACTTTCGGATCGAGGGAGAGCTGCGTCGGTCCTCTCGGTCGACTAGCTGTGAGTATGCAGGACGCCCCGGAACGGGTCAGGGGCAACACGCCGTCACCCCTGTGGTGCAGGCTGCTCTGCCGCGGTTTCGGGTTCGGCGGTCTCGGGACTCTCCGGTTCCGGCGGTGCGAGCACACCGAAGACCAGGCCGGTCATCGAGCCCGCGTCGAGTTCGGTGATGGCGGCGGCGACCTTCTGGGTCGGCACCCGGTGCGGGAAGGAGTCGGGGGCGATACCGTTCACCCGCACGCCGAATTCGGCGAATTCACTGGCCTGATGCCGGGTCAGGTGATCCAGTGCGGCCTTGGTCGCGGAGTAGATGGCCTGCCCGCCGGGATACACCTCCGATCCGGACAGGCTCGACACGTTGACGATATTGCGGTTGCGTTCCCGGTTCCGAAGATCCGCGCCCAGCCAGCAGCGTTGCGCGAGGCGGGTCGACAGTCGCAGCGGCACACCGACATTCATCGCGAACTGCGGTTCGAACTCGTCCAGGGCGGTATCCCCGTCGACCATGCCGTTGGGCTGCAGTTCGATGCGCGCGGCATTGTTCACCAGCAGATCCACCCCGCCGAACTTGGCCAGTGCCAGATCCACCACCCGCTCCACCTCACCCTCGCGGGCCAGGTCGGCGCGGATCACGTACACCCGGGATGCGTTCTCGGGCAGTTCTTCTCGCGGCGCGAGCGGATCGATGAACCACTCCTCCTGCGAGGGCACCGCGGGCACCCGGTCGCGGCAGACCGCGACGATGTCGTAGTTCTGGTAGTACGCCCCGCAGAACACACTGCCCAGCAGTCCGCCCGCTCCGGTCACCAAGGCGACCCGGCGCTGATCACCATTCGGCAATTCCGGCACCTCCCCAGCGGCGCACCGCCTGTTCACGTGGCTGGTGCAGCCACATCACCACACTGTTGCGGGCGGCGGTGTTGCCACCGGCGAAGGCATGCCACGACCGTGGCGTGCATTCGAAGACGATCATCGAATTGTTCAGCGGCGGAACGTAAACCGTCGGCTGCGGGTTGGGCGAGCCGATCGCGGAGTACAGCCCGGTCTCCCCGCCGTTGCCCGAGCGCCAGTCGGGATTGCCGAGATAGAACAGCACCGCGACCGCGCGGACCAACTCGCGCGCGTCGACCCCGGGGGTGCGCGTGCCGTACTTGAGATCGATGCCCGGATCCGGCAGGCCCACGCCGTGCTGGCCGGGCGGCTGACCATGGAACCACGCGGGCGCCAGGTCGCTGTGCGGCCAGCCGCGCTGGCTGCCCGGCGGATGATGGTGGACCGAGCCCTCGACGTCGCCCGTGACATCGGACACGCCGACCACCCCGGCGATCAGATCGTGCCAGGCGCGGGAGAGGAATATCTCCAGCGGCCCGTCCCGCAGTTCGGCCAGACTCACCCCGCTCGCGCCGTAGTTCTGTGCCACCTTGGCGAACAGTTCGGGCCGATCGGTGCGTACCCGTTCGTATTCGGCGGCCAGCCGGGTGTAGGACGCGGACGTGAACACTTCTCGCACGTAGACGTGCGAGAAGGGACGGGTGCGGCGGACCCAGCGACGATGCGCCAGCAGGCCGGTGAACCATCCCGGCAGCGGCGTTTCGGTTTCCATTCGTGCTCCCTCCCGGACCAACCAGCCGATCCTATGGGGTACCGGCCGCCGACACAGGGGGACCCTCGCCGATTCCGGCCTTTTGCCGCAAGTCGAGCCGCCGCTCGTGCAACGATCACTCGGTGATTCGAGATGTCCGTATCTGTTTCGTCGGCGATTCACTGGTTGCCGGAATGGGAGATGGTCGGTATCTGGGCTGGGCGGGTCGGCTCGCGGTGCGCGCGGACAGCGCCGGACAGCCGCTCACGTATTACAACCTGGGGGTGCGCGGGCAGACCTCGACGGATATCGCGGCTCGCTGGGAGGCCGAGTGCGACCAGCGCCTGAGCCCGGAAACCGATGCGCGCGTGGTGTTCTCCTTCGGCGTCAACGACACATTGCTCGAGGACGGTCGGGTGCGGGTGCCCGCGCCGGATTCCGCGGCGAATCTGACCGCGATCCTGCGCCGCGCGGCCGAGCGCGGCTGGACCTCGCTGGTCGTCGCCCCGCCGCCCAACGCGGACGACGAACACAACCGGCGCATCGGCGAATTGGACTCGCTCTACTCCGAAGTCTGTGCCGCGCAGGATGTTCCGTATGTCCGGGTGCATCAGCCGCTGCTGCACAACCACACCTGGATGCGCGCGGTACGCGACGCGGACGGCTATCATCCGGGCGCGGAGGGTTATGAGGAGTTCGCCGCCCTGATGGTCCCGTACTGGCTGCTGTGGCTGGCCGAACCTGGTTCGGCCCTGCCCGTCGTGCGCTGAGGTCACCGGCCCCCGCGATTCGGGCGATCGTCGCTGATCACCCGCCGGCCTCGGCACGCCGTCGGCGTTGTCGGCCGCTTCGGCGGCGCACCGGAATTATTCCGGCTGATATCAGGGTTGACCTGGATAATCAGCTCGCAGTCCGATCGGCAGCAGGGTCCGCTCGTCCAGCCGGGAGGTAGATCATGTCGCTCACATTGACTCCCAACCACCCCGCGGCGGTGCATCTGCGGCGGTTGTTCCTGGCTGTGATCACCGCCAGTTTCGTCTTCCTGCTGGCGTGGGTGGTCTACCTGGCGACCAGCCTGCCCGAGCATCGGGAGGTCGCGCACTGGGATATCGCGTGGGTCGGCTTCGATTGCTTCCTGGTCGCCGCCATCGGGATGACCGCACTGTGGGCCTGGCTGCGGCGGCCGATCCTGATTCCGTGGGCGATCATCACCGCGACCCTGCTGTGCTGCGACGCGTGGTTCGACATCGTCCTGGACTGGAACACCCCCGACCTGCCGATCTCCCTGCTGACCGCCGGAGTGGGCGAATTGCCGCTGGCCGCGCTGCTGTTCTATGCCGCCCGGCGGTTGATCCGGCTGTCCATGGCGGCGGCCTGGGCGCGCAGCGGCCAGGGTGAGCCGCCGCGGATGTGGCGGGTGCGGATGTCCATCTTCGAACATTCCCCCGTCCCGCGCGATGAGCACACCGGCGAGCACTAACATGGCGAGCCGGGACACCGGGGGATGCGGCGCGACGAGCGAGGTGGAGGGAGCAGCGTGACCAGTGCGAGCGAATGGGCGGCGGACGACACCGACCTTCGGGCCCGCCGGGCGAAATCGTTCGGTCCCGAGGCCGTCGCCTACGAGGAACATCGACCGGACTATCCGCTCGCGGGCATCCGGTGGGCGCTGGCGCCGCTCGACGCGCCGGATCCCGAGGTGCTCGATCTGGCCGCCGGAACCGGCAAACTCACCGAAGGTCTGCTCGCGGTCGGCGCACGGGTCACCGCCGTGGAACCGGACGAGGCGATGCGCGCGGAATTCCGCCGCCGCCACGAGGGCGTGAAAGCACTGGCGGGCACCGCGGAATCCATTCCACTGCAGGATGATTCGATGGATGCCGTAGTGGTCGGACAGGCGCTGCACTGGTTCGATCAGGAACGCGCATTTCCGGAGATCGCCCGGGTGTTGCGTCCCGGTGGTGTGTTCGCCGCATTCTGGAATATGCACGACGTCGGAGTTCCGTGGGTGGCCGAACTGGACCGGCTCTCGCGGTCGCAGGTGTCCTTCCGCACGCGCACCTCCGGCGGCACGGTGGACAATCCGCTGTTCGAGGAGTTCGTGCAGGCCGATTTCCCGCACGCGCAGCGCCGGACCGCCGAAAGCCTCACCGCGACGATCGGCACCCATTCGCACACGCTGGTGATCTCACCGGACGAGCGGGCCGTACTGCTCGATCGGATCAACACCTACCTGCGCGGCATCCCGGAGGTCGGCGACGGCGAATTCGACCTGCCGCTACGGACTCTGGTGATTCGTTCCGGAGTGCGCTGAGCCCGAACGGGTTTCGAGGACGGCCATGGCGGCGTTGTGGCCGCCGATACCGCTCACCCCGCCGCCGCGGACCGTGCCCGCGCCACATCGGAACACGTTGCGATGCGCGGTCCGCACGCCCCAGCGGGCCGCGGGGTCCGGATCGTCGTCGGTGCGATACGGGAAACTCAGGTCGCCGTGGAAGATGTGCCCGCCGGGCAGGCCGATCTCACGCTCCAGATCCAGCGGACTACGGGCCTCCAGGCAGAACCGGCCCGCGGCGTCGGTGGCCAGGCAGTCCCGAATCGGTTCGGCCAGTACCGAATCCAGTTGTGCCAGCGTCGCGTCGAGGACTTGCTGTTTGACGCGATCATGATCCTCGGCGAAAAGTCTTGCCGGAGTGTGCAACCCGAACAGCGTCAAGGTGTGCATGCCGCGCGCGGCCAGTTCGGGGCCCAGAATCGACGGGTCGGTGAGGGTGTGGCAGTAGATCTCCGACGGCGGCCGGGGTGGCGGATTCCCGGACTCGGCGGCGCGGTAGGCGCTGTCCAGTTGCGAATACGCCTCGGCGATATGGAATGTCCCGGCGAAAGCCGCCCCCGGATCGATGTTCTCGCGCAGTCGGGGCAGGCGGTTCAGCAGCATGTTCACCTTGAGCTGCGCGCCCTCCGGCTTCGTCGGCGCGGAATCGCCCAGCAGGCGGGACATTTCGTGCGGCGCGGCATTCACCAGCACGTGCCGTGCGCCGACCGTGCCATCGGAGAATCGGACTTCCGCTGTGCTGCCGTCGGTTTCGATCGCGTGCACCGCGCTGTCCACCACGATCTCCGCACCCGCCGCCCGCGCGGCCGTGGCGAGTGCGTCGGTCAGCGCGCCCATCCCGCCGATCGGAACGTCCCAATCCCCGGTGCCGCCGCCGATCACGTGATAGAGGAAGCAGCGGTTCTGTCGCAGCTCCGGATCGTGCGCGTGGGTGAAGGTGCCGATCAACGCGTCGGTCAGCACGACCCCGCGCACCGTATCGTCGGTGAACCTCGCTTCGATCGTCTCGCCGAGCGGCCGTTCGAAGATCGCTTCCCAGGCCGCGGAATCATCGATGGCGCACTGTAATTCGCTGCGGGTCGGCAACGGCTCGGTGAGTGTCGGGAAGACCCGCTGCGCCACTCGGCCGGTCGTCTCGTAGAACTGCTGCCACGCCCGGAAATCGGCATCGGACCCGGTGAGCCGGACGAAACTCTCCCGCGTGCGTTCCGAATCACCGGTATCCACCAGCAGACCGGCCTGCCCGACCGGGGTGTACGAGGAGATCCGCCGTCGGCGAGTGGCGAACCGCAACCCCAGATCCTCGACGATCCGCCGGGGCAGCAGGCTCACCAGATACGAATAGCGGGACAGCCGCGCATCGAAGTCCGGGAAGACCCGCTCGGATACCGCCGCGCCGCCGGTGTGCGGGCCGCGTTCGAGCAGCAGCACCGAACGTCCGGCCCGCGCCAGATACGCCGCGGCCACCAGCCCGTTGTGGCCGCCGCCGACGACCACCACGTCGTACGAGGTTCGCATCTGCCCTGGATATCACGAATCCGGCCGCGATCACCCCTGCTCGGGCGAGTCGGCCTCGGCCGACCGGGTCGCGATCAGATACCAGTGCCGGGTGCGCTCGTCCGGATCGGGCTCGCGGTGCATCCGGGCGACGACCGTGAAGCCGCGGGGACGCAGCAGTTCGGCCATGCCGCGCAGCGACCAGCGGTAGGAGGTGGTCACCCGGTGATCGTGCGCCTGGACCTCGACCGACTCGTCGGCCGCGGCCTGGAACGCCATCAGCAGCTGCCCGCCAGGCCGCAGCACTCGCGCGAATTCGGTCAGGACGCCGGGCACCCGTTCCGGCGGCAGGTGGATGATGCTGTACCAGCTCACCAGGCCGCCGACCGCGGCGTCGCCCAGCGGGAGCCGCTCCATCGTGCCGATCTCGTAACGCAGATCCGGACGGTCGGCGCGGGCCAGCCGGATCATCTCCGGGGACAGGTCGATGCCGGATACGTCCAGACCCAGCGTGTCCAGATGGGTCGTGATCCGTCCGGGACCGCAGCCGACATCGATCACCGGGCCGGACCCGGCGGCCCGCACCAGATCCGCGAAGGCGCCCAGCATCGCGCGATCGAACGGCTGCGCGGCCAGGGCGTCGGCGAACATGCCGGCGTACAGCTCCGCCACCTCGTCGTAGGCATTCCTGGTGGTGGGGACGTCGGCGGGTTCGACGAGGTTCGATTCGTTCACGGCCGCAGCCTAACGATCGGCACCGACACCCTCGCCCGATCGATTCCGGCCGAAACCGGCTGATCCGCAACGAGTCTCGAGTCCTCGCACCGGGGAAATGATCTTGCTTGACTTCCGGCGCGGGCGGGCTCAGTATGGCAAGGTCAGCACCTCGTAGGGTGAGGCGCCTGCATGAATACAGGCTACTGATCTCGGTCGTCCGCGTAGGCACCGAGGTCGACCGGGTCACCCGCGGCACGTGTGGGCCCCCGGGCGGCCGTCCATACCCGGAACATCTTTCGTGCACGCCGAAACCCTGTCGAGCGGGTGGCCCCTTCGTATTTCGCGGTGGTACATCCCTGTGCTCAGACAACCGGTGACGACCTGCGTCTCCGGCGATCGTAGTTCGGCAGTGAGGAGGTGAGGGACGAAATATGACATTCGTCGACAGTCCGTATCGGTGTCCGGCCCGACAATCTAGATCGCCGCGACCCCTCGTCCAATCACACCATCGACCGGCAACGACGCCGCAGGAGACCTGAGCATCATGACGCAACCCGCCATCGAAACCTTCCACCGCAACGACGCCCGCATGCTCGACACCGCCGAGGGCGTACTCGTGGCACTGCGCCGCTACAGCCCCGCGGAGGCGTTCGCCGAGATCCTCGACACCGCCCGCCGGCACCGCGTGCCCGCCCTGGGCTTGGCCCGCGCCCTGGTCGAACTAGCCGGGGCGGAACCGCCGGTCGACACCCCCGACGTTTCCGCCGCCGTGGCCCGCACCGCCTGGGGTCATCTGCTGGCCCGCCCGAACCTCGACGTGCCTACCCCCGCCTGAGGTAATCGGGCACTGCCCGGCTCGCTGCTGGGCGACACCGGGCCGCCGGGCGTGGTTCCACTGCCGCTGCTCCTGCACCGGGCGGCGGCGGGCGCGATCTTCGGGCAGACTTTCCGCATGGAGACGCTCGGATCGCGCACCGTCTACACCAATCCGTGGCTCGAGGTCCGGGAGGACGACATCCGTCGCGCCGACGGGTCCACCGGCATCTACGGCGTGGTCAGCCGCCCCGATTTCGCCATGATCGTGCCGCAGGAGCGGGATCGCCTATTGCTGGTGGAACAGTTCAGATATCCACTCGGACAACGCTGTTGGGAATTCCCGGCGGGCACCCTGCCCGACCGCGCCGCAGCCGACCCGATCGAACTGGCCCATCGTGAACTGCGTGAGGAAACCGGCCTGCGCGCTGCGAACCTGACCTACCTCGGCCTCCTCGACACCGCCCCCGGCACCGTGAACCAACGCGGCCGCGTCTATCTCGCCACCGACCTCACCCACGGCGAGCCCGAACGCGAACCCGAAGAACAGGACATGCGAATGTCCTGGTTCCCGCGCGAAACCTTCGAGCAGATGATCCGCACCGGCGCGATCACAGACTCTCAAACCCTCGCGGCGTACTCGTTACTGCTGTTGCAGGAGCGGATCGGTGAACGCGTGCAGTGATCCGCGAACTCACCCCATCGGGAAGTCCGCCGGGTGCAGGTAGGCGGGGACGCCGTGGGGTTTGGCTCGGGCGAGGATGATTTCGGGGGCGTTGCCGATGCGCGCGGTGAGTCGGAAGCCGTGCCGGTCGTCGGAATTGTTCTGACCCTCGAAGGCGATGTGGGCGAATCCGGCGTCCGGGGTGACGGCCGCGGCGAGGCGGTCCAGTTCGCCGGTGACCGCGCGCCACTCGTCCGGATCGACGTATTGGCGCATGACCGAATGCCAGACCACGGTCAGCGTGCCGGGTACCAGGTTCACTCCGGCGAGGAATTCCTGTGCGCCCGAGGTGATCACGTCGGCGGGGACCTGCTCGGCCACCCGTAGCGCGCCCGCGAGACGCTCGGCACGTCCGGACTGGTCCGGCCAGAGATAGGAACGCAGCGTCAAAGAGCCACGGGCAGTGAGTGGATCGAGCGGGGCGGGATCGCAGCCACGTCGTTCGACGACCTCCAGCGTCGGATGACGCCGCGCGGCGGCGGTCAGCCAGCCGGGTACCGGTCCCTGCCAGGCGTCGGCGAGGTCGACCGGCGAATCCGACGGACCCCAGTCGAGATCGCCGGTGCGCCAGCGGAAATGGTCGGCACGCAGATTGAGTCCGGCGCTGCTGCCCAGTTCCAGCAGACGCACCGGAAGCGGCATCGCGTCGACCGCGGCCAGCAGTCCGGCCAGCAGCGGCACCACCCGCCCGACCTCGTTGGTCTGCGGTGCGCGCGGCGGAGTGTCCAACCAGGTTGCGATCCAGTCGATCTGCTCGGCGACGACGGCGCGGAAGGCGGGCCAGGTATCGGCGTCCGGCGGGGCGGCCTGCGGCGTTGCGCTGGGATAGTACCGGGCCAGATCGGGCGCGGCCCCGGACAGCACCAATGCGTGTACCGCGGCCAGAAAACGCAGCGGCACAACCGAATCGCGTGGTGAGTCCGCGAATCCGGACAGTGCCTTCGCGCACGGCCCGCCCTCGCCGATGTCCTGCGCGATCCCGGTCGCGAGCGCGGCGTACAGCGGCGACTCGAGTTTCGCGCAGACCTTCGTCTGGTACTCGAACTGGGATATGAGCGTCACGGATCCACTGTGAACCAGGGGTCGAGACGAATCAACATTGATTATCGTCAAGGTATGCAGTGGATCGATGCCCGATCGGCGGCGGACCGGCTCGGGGTGAAGCCCGCGACGCTGTACGCCTACGTCAGCCGGGGTGTGCTGCACCGGCGTTACGATCCGGGCCGTCGGCGCAGCATGTTCGATCCGGCCGAGGTGGAGGAGTTGGCCCGGCGCGGACGGCCGCGCCGCAAACCCGCGCCGACCGAGATCGCCATCGAATCGCGGATCACCACACTCGGCCGGGATCGGCCGTACTACCGTGGCCGCGATGCCCTCGAACTGGCCGCCGGCCATCGCTTCGAGGAGGTCGCCGAATGGCTGTGGCGCGGTGAACTCATCTTGACCGGCCCCTGGCGTTGCCCGGCCGATGCGGTCGCGGCGGCTCGCGCGGTCCAGGCCGGACTGCCCGCCGGGCTGCTTGCGCTGGATCGCCTGCAGGTGGCGGTCACCGCGCTCGCGATCAGCGATCCGATGCGTTTCCAGCGGAATCCGGCGGCTGTCGCCGCCATCGGCCGCACCCTGATCGCGGGTATGGTCGAGGCTCTGCCCGCACTGAGTGTTCCGGTCGCGGAATCGATCTCGGCGTTGCTGTGGTCCCGGCTGAGTCCGCGGCCACCGTCCGGGGAACCGGAATTGCGCCTGGTCGACACCGCGCTGATCCTGCTCGCCGATCACGAACTCGCCGCCTCGACCTTCGCTGCTCGCGTGGCGGCCTCGGTCCGCGCGGACCCCTATGCCGTGGTGGGCTGCGGCCTGGGCGTACTCGGCGGCCCGATGCACGGCGGCAGTTCCCCGGCGGTGGAACGCATGCTCGCCGAGATCACCGAACCGGCCCTGGTCCCGCGCGTCATCGGCGACCGGCTGCGCCGCGGCGAGCGCATCCCCGGCTTCGGCCACGCCGTCTACAAGAACGGCGACGCCCGCGGCACCCACCTGTGGAACCTGTTGCGTCCCATGGCCTCCGGGCATCCGGCGATCGTGCTTGCCGAGTCGGTGCGCACCGAAATGCGCACCCGCCGCCTCCCCGAATTCAACTGCGATTTCCCGCTCGCCGTGCTCGGCATCGTCTTCGGCATGATTCCCGGCGCGGGCGAAACCCTCTTCGCCGTCGCCCGCACCGCGGGCTGGCTGGCCCACGCGCTGGAGGAATACGCCTCGGGCGTACTCATCCGGCCTCGGGCCATCACGCCGCCGATCAGCTGAATCGGTTGTCGCACAGAATGTTCAGTGTTGGCGTGCAGGTGACATCGGCTTCGTCCCGGTATGCGATGCCGGGGCCTCGCTACCGGATTGTGTTGGGCCCGGGATGATTCCGGTACGCCTCTGGCGCCATCGCATCCGGCACCCGGACCGCTGTCACTGCCGTATCACTCGCATGCTGGAAGTATGGCGGGGTGCATCAGGCTCCGGCTGGTGGCGCAGGGCCGGGGTGGATGCGGTGTCAGCGCACTGGATTCATTGCGGCACAACAGAATCCGGCTTGCGCTGGGCGCGTACGACCGTGTCGCTGGTGTGGTGGGTGCCCGCGGGGGCGGGAGCTGTGCGGGGGCGGGTTTCGTCGATCAGGACGATCCAGTCCTCGTCGAGCAGGGTGGCGATCTCGGCGGGCTGGTAGAAGTCGTGCGGGTTCATATCGCCGTCGGGGTTCGGGGGCAGGTCGGCGAGATCGTGGCCGACGACGAGCAGGGTGCCGCCGGGGGCGACGGCGGTGAGCAGGCCGCGCAGCGCGGTGTGGTCGTGTTCGCGGGGGAGTGGGAAGTACTGCACGGTGACCAGGTCGAATGCCTGGGCCGGAGGTGGCGTTCGGGTCAGATCGGCCACCGACCACGAGATGCGTTCGGCGACATCGGTTGCCGAGGCGGCGGCGCGCTCGAGCGCGACGCGCGAGATGTCGACCGCGGTGACCCGCCAGCCGCGCCGGGCCAGCCAGAGCGCGTCACCACCCTCGCCGCAGCCGACGTCCAGCGCCTGACCCGGCGGCAGATCCGTGATCTCGGTGACCAGCACCCCGTTCGGGTTGCCGCTGAAGAGTCGCTCGCGACTGCCGTACCTGGCATCCCAGAAGTCTGCGTCCATCGTCCCTGCCTCGTTGATCGGATCGGTATCACCAACCTGCCGCGTTGATGAGGATCTGACAAACCTCTTTGCGGAATCCGCAAACCTTCGGCACCATCGAGCCATGACCGACGAGTTCGACACCGTCCTGGCCGCGGTCGGCCCGCGACTGCGTGAGCTGCGCCGACGCAGCGGATTCACCTTGACGACGTTGTCCGAACGCACCGGGATTCCGATCAGCACGCTGTCCCGGCTCGAATCCGGCCAGCGCAAACCCGGCCTGGACCTACTGCTCCCGCTGGCCCGCGCCTACCGTGTCCCACTGGACGAACTCGTCGGCGCACCCGCCAGCGGCGACCCGCGAGTATTCCCGCGTCCGTTCATCCGAGACGGCATGACCGTGATCCCCTTGACGCGCAAACCCGGTGGGCTGCAAGCCTTCAAACAGATCCTGCCCGCCGAAGGCCACGACCGCGCACCCGATCCTCGCTCCCACGAGGGCTACCACTGGCTCTACGTGCTCAACGGCCGCCTGCGCGTCATCCTCGGCGATCAGGACCTGATCCTGTCCAGTGGCGAGGTCGCCGAATTCGACACCCACCTGCCGCACTGGTTCGGCAACGCCGACCCCAGCCCGGTCGAATTCCTCAGCATCCTGGGCCCGCAGGGCGAGCGCTTCCACATCCGAGCCCGCTACCGCCCGACCTGAACGAGCTCAGCCGAGGAAATCCGTCAGCCGATCGACCAGCCACCCGGGCTGCTCCTCGGGAACGAATGTCCGCAGTCCGGGATCATTTCGAGCCGCATGTCCTGCGCATGCTCGCGATGGCTGTCCCGCAACGGATTCGGCGGCTTGCCGACGTAATTCCCTACTGCGTCGACGGCATATCGAACGCCGCGAACAACGTCGGTTCGAGAAATACCGTGATCGCGCTGATGGCATCCGATCCGGCAGTTATCACGTGGATCGAATGTGCTTGCAGCACAACATTTTCACCGCGACGGTATTCGGCGACCGCGGGCTGGCCGTTGGCCGCGGTCGGAATCAGCACCATCGCGCCGGGATCGGTGAAGGCGCGTTCGGCGAGGAATCGCGTCACGGCGTCGCGTCCGGTGAACCACACCGGGACCGGCGGCATCTCGAGTCGCACGTCGGCGGCCAGCAGCGCGGTGAGGGCGTCGAGATCCGCGTTCTCGAAGGCCGCGCAATAGCGGTCCAGCAGGGCGCGGCGCTCGGCGTCGTCGGGTTCGGCGGCCTGCTCGGCGGCGGGTGCGAGCTGCGCCAGGTGAGCCCGGGCGCGTTGCAGGGCGCTGTTGATCGCGGCCGGGGTGGTCTCCAGCAGTTCGGCGACCTCGGCGGCGCTGAACTGGACGACATCGCGCAGGATCAGCACCGCGCGCTGCCGCGCCGGTAACTCCTGCATCGCCGTCATCACCGCGAGCCGCACACTCTCCCGGGCCACCACGGTCGTCTCGGGAGTCAGTGCGTCCGGCAGCGGTTCGAGCCACCGGTACGCACCCCCATCCCCGTCCAGCGGCGCGTCCGGATCGGCCGAGCCCGCGCCCAGACCCGCCGGGAGCACTCGCCGGGCACGGTTCTCCAAAGCGCGCAGGCATGCGGTCGTGGCGATGCGATACAGCCAGGTTCGCAGCGCCGCACGTTCCTCGAACGCCGGATATCCGCGCCATCCGCGCAGGTACGTCTCCTGGACGAGATCCTCGGCATCGTGCACCGACCCGAGCATCCGATAGCAGTGCGCGATCAGCTCGCCGCGGAACGGCGCGGCTCGTTCGATGAAATTCTCCTGGACCGGCACGGTCGTACTCCTCGGTCTCGGCACATCGGGGGAGGTGGACCCCTATGTACAGACACCGGCCGCGCCCGGAATTCATCGGTCCATCCGCACCCTTCGTGAGTCGCGGACCACGACATATCGCGCCGCCGCCTGCGCACCGATGAATCCGCGCGCCAACCCGTATCTCAACTAACGGGGGAACTCGAGCGCAGCTTCGACGAAAGCGATGACGAGCATGAATGAACCGATTACACCCGGTGACCTGGACGGCGCGACGGCCGTCGTCACCGGAGCGGGCCGTGGATTCGGCCGCGGGATCGCCGCGGCGCTCACCGCGGCCGGAGCACACGTCGTGGGCGTCGGCCGAACCGGCGCCGCTCTGGAAAAAGTGCACGCCGAACTGGGCGATGCCTTCACGCCGGTGGTCGCCGACGCGGCCGATCCGGCCACCGCCGCTCGGCTTCTGGACGAGTACCGTCCGCGCATCATCGTCCTGTGCGCCGGGGCGATGCCGCGGATGAGCCCGGTGCAGGAGCAGACCTGGGAGAGTTTCAGCCTGAACTGGAACGTCGATGTGGCGCAGGCATTCCACTGGACGCAGGAGGCGTTGCGCCGCCCGCTGCCGCCGGGCAGTTCGGTGATCGCGATCTCCAGCGGGGCCGCGATCAACGGGTCACCACTGAGCGGCGGCTACGCGGGGGCGAAGGCGACGGTTCGGCTGATCACCAGTTATGCCGCCGCCGAATCCGAACGCGCCGGGCTGGGCATCGAATTCGTCTCGGTGCTACCGCAATTGACGCCGCTCACCGATCTCGGCGCCGCGGCGGTCGCGGCCTACGCCGCGCAGCAGGGCGTCGACGCCGACACCTTCGTCCGGGCTCGGGGACCGGTGCTGACGCCCGAGCAGGTGGGTGCGTCCGTGCTCGCGATCGCCACCGCCGCCGAACCCGTCCATCACGCGAACACGCTGACCGCAGCAGGCATTTCGCCGCTGGCATGAAAGGAAGGATGGCAATGGATCACACACCGCCGATCGTCTCGCCGCAGGAATGGCAGACAGCCTGGCAGGAGATGCTGGTGCGGGAGAAGGCGGCGACGCGTGCCCGCGACGCCCTCGCCGCGGCGCGCCGTCGAATGCCCTGGCAGGCCGTGGAGCGGCAGTACGTCTTCGAGGGGCCGGAAGGGCGGGTGAGCCTGCTGGATCTGTTCCAGGGGCGTCGGCAACTGGTCCTGTACCGGGCGTTCTTCGAACCCGGCGTCGGCGGCTGGCCGCGCCATGCCTGCCGCGGCTGCTCCATGATGGCCGATCACGTCGGCAATCTCGCCCACCTCAACGCCCGGGACACCACCCTGGTTTTCGCCTCCCGCGCACCGCAGGCCGACATCGTCGCGCTGAAGGAGCGAATGGGCTGGCAGATGCCGTGGTACACGATGACCGACGGTTTCGACGCCGACTTCGGCGTCGACGAATGGCACGGTACGAACGCCTTCATCCACAACGGCGACAAGGTATTTCGCACCTATTTCATCAACAACCGCGGCGACGAGGCGATGGGAACCACCTGGAGCTTCCTGGACATGACCGCACTGGGCCGCCAGGAACTCTGGGAGGACTCCCCCGAGGGCTACCCCAGAACCCCGCCCTACGAATGGTGGGACTGGCACGACAGCTACGGCGAGCACATCCCGTCGCGCTGGTTCGGCGATCCGGACCCCGACAACCCGAACGATCAGCGCCCGCCCCGACGGGCCGACCAGGAAAGCGCGTAATCCTCACTCGCACAGGTGTTCCCGGGTGCAAGTCACCCGGGAACCGCGGGCCCGCACTCAGGCCGCGCCGGTCTGCGGATAGTACGGCCGCAGCCCGGCGGCGAGGATGCGGTCGAGGATTCGATCGGGTACCACGCGCAGCATGCGGGTGATCAGGGCCGCGTCGCGGCCGATGGTGTACCGGGTGCGCGGTTTCGGGGCGGTGACGGCCTTCGCGATCACCCGGGCCGCGTCCTGCGCGGACCTGCCGCCTCCGGCGTGCGCGGCGGAATGTGCGTTGGACGCGTGGATCAGGCCGTCGTAGCGGGCGCGATGTTCCGCCGACATTTCTGCGGCGAGCTGGTTCGCGGTGCTGACCACCCGGTCCGACATTTGCGTGCTGACCGCCCCCGGTTCGATGACGACCACCTGCACACCCAGCGGTGCGAGCTCGCGGCGCAGCGCATCGCTGACCGCCTCGAGGGCGAATTTCGTCCCCGCGTAGGGCCCGTAGGTGGCCATGGCGACCCGCCCGCCGATCGAACTCATGTTGATCACCCGGCCGGAGTCGCGCAGCAGCGCGGGCAGCAGTGCCTGGATGACGGCGATCTGGCCGAAGAGGTTGACCTCGAACTGTCGCCGCCATTCGGTCAGCGGCAGGGTTTCCACGGGAGCGTTGAGCTGGACGGCGGCATTGTTCACCAGGGCTCGCAGCGGTCCTGCCTGCGAGTTCTCACCGAAGCGGGCGGCCAGTCGCGCGATGTGGTCCGGTTCGGTGATGTCGAGGATGACCGGTTCGATGCCCTCGGCTCGCAGTGCGTCGGCGTCGCGATCGCGGCGCACCCCGGCGATGACGTGGAACCCCTGCTGGGCCAATTCGCGTGCGGACGCCGCCCCGATCCCGGTCGAGGCCCCGGTCACGACGACATACCCGCGACTTCCGGACGAGATTTCAGATGACGGTGTCATCTTGATGACGGTAGGTTTTTCAGATGACGGTGTCAACTGTAATGTGGCCGACATGGTCACCCGCACCGAATCCGCCGCCGCGACCCGCCGCGCCCTGCTCGACGCGGCCGCCGAACTGCTGGACGGCGGCGGGCCGGATGCGGTGACGCTGCGTGCGGTAGGCGCGCGCGCCGGACTGACCCGAGGCGCGCCGTACCGGCACTTCCCCGACAAGGACAGCCTGCTGACCACCGTCGCGACCGAGGCCCTGGACCGTCTCGCGGATCAGGTGCGGACCGTGTGCGCCGATCCGGAAGCGTCCACGGCCGACGGGCTGCAGCGCGCCCTCGCCGAACTCGTCACCCTCGGCCGCCGTCAACCGCACCTGTACCGCCTGATGTTCGAATCCCCCCTCGGCGACCCCGCGACGGTCCATGCCGCAACCCTGGCGGGCGAACGAGCCGAAGCCGAATTCTTCACTCGCATAGAGGATTTGGTCGGCCCCCGGAAAGCCCCCCACTTCGCCGCACTCCTGCTGGCGGGCGTCCACGGCATCACCGCCATGGCGTCGAGTGGTCACCTCACCAAGGACAAATGGCAGGTCACCGCCGATGAACTGGTCGCAACCCTGGTGTCCATGATCGCCCGAGAGGCGAGCTCGCAGGGTGCGCGATGATCGAGGTCAGGCCTCGACGCCGTGCTCTGCGGGGAGCAGTAGCAGCTTGCCGTGGGCGTGGCCGCCCAGACTGATCTCCAGAGCCGTCCCGAAATCCTCGAGCGGGAAGGTGTCCGCGACGGGGACGTCGAAGCGGCCCTGCGCGGCGAGTCGCACGAACTCCGGGAGCCCGTCGACATGCTCGAGGCGGGCTTCGTGGAACGTGTCCCGTGCTCCGAGTTCCGCGGCTTCGGGTACCGAGCCGCCGAGGGTCAGTACCCGCGTCGGGTCGCCGCCCGCGATCCGAATCAGATCCGGCAGCGCGCCGCCGACCGGGGCGGTGTCCAGGACCAGGTCGACCGGGCCGTCGCCGAGGGCTCGGACGCGTTCGACCATGCCCTCCCCGTAGGAGGTGACCTCGGCGCCGAGTTCGCGCAACCGCTCGGCGTGCGCCTGTCCGGCGGTCGCGATCACCCGCAGGCCGCGCACGAGCGCGATCTGCACGGCCGCGTACCCGATCGTGCTGCCCGCGCCGTGAATCAGAATCGTCTTGTCCGGGTCGAGCCCGAGCGCCGTGAGGTGCCGGTAGGCCGTGTCGACCGCCATCGGCAGCGCCGCGGCCCGCGTGAGATCCAGGCCCGGGGGGACGGGAGTCCAGCGGTCCATGATCGCGTAATCCGAGGCGCCCGCCGACGACGACTCGCGCCAGTCCGCATTTCCGACCACCAGGTCGCCGATGCCGACCTCGGTGACCCCGTCGCCGACCGCATCCACGGTGCCGGACACATCGATTCCGACACCTCGGGGCAGTTCGCCCGCGAACAGGCCCTCGCACAACGCCCAATCGGCCGGAGCAAGTCCGCACGCGTGCACGGCAACCCGGATCCGGCCCGGTCCGGGCTCGGGAACCGGCACGGTCTCCATCCGCAGGACCTCGCGAGCCGGTCCGTACTCGCGGAATCGCACCGCGCGCATCGTGGCGGTGGTCTGGCCGGGATCGGTCATCGGTGTCTCCTGGCGATCCCGGGTCTCCCCGCGATCGGATAAAGTGGATCATGTTCCGTTTACCTTTTTCAGCGTAACACGAAGTGGAGCGTGATCCGTTTTGGCGAACGCCGAGTCGGCCGAACTGCGAGCCGATGCCGCCCGCAACCGGTATGCCCTGCTGGAAGCAGCCACCCGGACCTTCTCCGCATCGGCCACCGAGCCGTCCATGCGGGCCATCGCGCGCGAGGCCGGTGTCGGGATCGCCACCCTCTACCGGCACTTCCCCACCAGGGAGTCCCTGGTCGACGCGGTGTACCACGATCAGGTGCAACGGCTCACGCAGGGAGCCGATGAGCTACTGCGGCAGGTCCCGCCGGTCGAGGCGCTGCGCGCGTGGATGGACTTGTTCGGCGACTGGCTCTCGACCAAGCACGGCATGATCGACACCCTGCGGACCATGATCGATTCCGGCGAGATCGCACAGACCGAAACCCGCGACGAGCTGCTCGCGGCGATCACCCGCATCCTCGACTCCGGTAGCGCCGCAGGCGATCTGAGATCCGATGTCGCCGCGGAGGACATCGCGGCGAGCCTCATCGGCACCTTCACCGTCACCAGCGGGCGACGGGAACAGGCCGGACGGCTCCTCGATCTGCTCGTCGACGGCCTGCGACCGCGGAACGATGTTTCCCCGGACTAGCCCCGAGCCATATCCACGAACCGGCTCAGATGCAGCTGGTGCGCAACGGTGATCGTGGCCGTCGGGCCGTTACGATGCTTGCCGAGAATCAGGTCCGCCTCGCCGCCGCGCGGGTCGTCCCGCTCGAACGCATCGGGCCGATGCAGCAGGATGACCATGTCGGCATCCTGTTCCAGTGAGTTGTGAACCGAAATGCCTTGTGCTACGAAGTTATTCGTCCCCGGTACGGATCCGTCGTACACATCTTGCTCACCGAGGCCGGTGATCTCGACGATGCGGTCCCAGAATACGTCGTTCGTGGCGAGCATTTCGATCTCGGCATCGTCGAGAACTGCGGCGACCCGAGCCAGGCGAGAGCGGCTCGGAGAGTGCTTCCACATGGTGGAACCGCAGAATCGGGACCCCATCGCGGCCGAGAACTCGCGGTGGGTGATGTGCTTGGTGGTCAGGAGATCGCGGACCTTGCACCACACTTCTTTGGGGACCGTATCCACATTCGTATTGCGTGCTATTGGTTCGATTTCATGCAGAACCTGTTGGGCAGCAACGCCCCGCGCGCCGTGTACACCGATGTCTCGCGCGAAGATCGTCTGGTTGTCCGCACCGTCGATCGTCAGATGCCAGCAATCCCGATAACCGGACTTCGTAATCCGCTTGATCCGGGCGTGCACTCCCACACGCAGCAGTAGCTGGGCCACATCATCCACCAGTCTGCGGCTGGTGGACGCGTAGTAGATGCGGGCCTGGCGTCCCTTCTCGTCCCATCGGACCGAACCGTCTGTGGCCCAGAGATGTCGGAGAAACAGTGCGATCTGCTCATTGGGCAGCGCGAAAATGCGCCGGGGAACGAACTTTTCGTAACTACGCAGGCCGAACAGGCCCAATTCGTCCAGCCAGGCGGCGATCGGATTTCGTTTGCCGTGCGTAAGGCGGTACGGGGCGGGCAGCCGCAGCGTCGTCACTTTGGCCGCCGCATATTCGTCCCGCACTGCGGTAACACCGAAATGCTGTGCGGCACTGGTGACTACGGCGAGATTCTCCTCATCGACACTCGCGTATCGAATCGGTTGCCGCTTGACGCACGATCCGTCGCCGATCATGTGCGCGAGCAGGATCACCTCATCGTCCGTCATCCGTTCGGTGTGCACCGGCTCGGGAACTGTCCGCGGCGTCGCCAGCCGGTCGCCGGGAGTGAGCTTTTCCAGTGGAACCCAGCCGTCGACGGTCAGGAAGGGATGGTTCCCGGTGGCCTCGACCTCACGCCCGGAGGCCAGCCGCAGGCGGAAGACCTCCTTGCGGCCGCTGGGAAATACTTTCACCATCGGTCGGGCGACCATGCGCATGCGCTCATCGAGCGACCACACCAGCGGTTGCTCGCCACTATCCAGCAATTCGCCGAGAGTGGTCTCACTTCCGTTGTCCGCCCGCAGGATTCGTGTCGAGGCGGGTAGACAACCCGATTCGCGCAGGTCGGAGACCATGGGGCGTTTATCTGTTCGCTGTTCGGGGCCACGGTTCAGCTGGGAGATCGCGACAACCGGAACCTCGAGCTCCTTGGCCAGAAGTTTGAGGCTTCGGGAGAATTCGGAGACTTCCTGCTGACGGGATTCGACCTTCTTACCGGAGGTCATCAGCTGCAGGTAGTCCACGACGACCAGGCGCAGATCGTGACGTTGCTTGAGCCGCCGGGCTTTTGCGCGGATCTCCATCATCGTCAGGTTCGGTGAATCGTCCACGAACAGCGGAGCCTCACTGATCTCACTCATCCGCCGCGCGAGCTTGGTCCAGTCGTCATCGCTCATCCGCCCCGACCGCATATCGCCGAGCTTGATCCTCGCCTCCGCCGACAGCAGACGCATGACGATCTCGGTCTTACTCATTTCCAGCGAGAAGATAACGCTCGCCAGTCCATGCTTCACCGAACAACTCCGCATGAAATCCAAACCAAGGGTCGACTTGCCAACGCCCGGTCGGGCCGCGACGATGATCATCTGGCCGGGGTGCAGGCCGTTGGTCACCTCGTCGAGTTCGGTGAAGCCGGTGGGGACGCCGAGGGACATGCCGCCTCGGCTGGCGATGGAGTCGATCTCGTCCATCGTGGGTTGCAGGAGTTCTTCCAGGGGCAGGAAGTCCTCCGTGGAGCGGCGTTCGGTGACCTCGTAGATCTCGGCCTGGGCGCGGTCGACGACCTCGGCGACGTCCTGGCCGTCGGCGCCGGCGTAACCGAACTGGACGATGCGGGTGCCCGCCTCCACCAGACGGCGCAGAATCGCCTTCTCCGCAACGATTTCCGCGTAGAAGGAGGCATTGGCGGCGGTGGGGACGGTCTGGGTCAGGGTGACCAGGTACGGGGGTCCGCCGATGCGTTTGAGTTCGCCGCGGCGGTCCAGGGCCGCGGAGACCGTGACCGGGTCGGCCGGTTCGCCGCGGCCGTACAGATCCAGGATGGCGTCGTAGACGGCCTGATGGGCGGGACGGTAGAAATCGCCGGGCCGGATGACCTCCACGACGTCGGCGATGGCGTCCTTGCTCAGCATCATGCCGCCGAGGACGGACTGTTCGGCGGCCATATCGTTCGGCGGCTGCCGCCCGAAGTCCTCCCCCGGCGTCTCCGAGTACTCCGGGGTGCCGCGATCGTCGACGACTGCCACGAAACTCGACCGTCCTCTCGCACGCCCTCGCGTGCATCGTCAACTGTGCGCGCTGCGAAACGACCACGATCCCCGTCTCCGGCTGCAGCACCATCGATCACCCGTTGTACTCCCGGGCACCGACATTTTCCCGTCGCTCCACAGCGGGTCGCACCGTCCCGGACACACCGCCGCGACGAGGTCACGCGATGCAGCAGGGCGGCACGGAGCAAACCGATGGTGCATGCTGCGAGGCCGAGGAGATGGTGCGGGTCCGGGTACCGGATCACGACATCGGATCGAACCTATGGGACCGAGCTGGGGAGTACCAAACCACGGTGTGCACACAGCTGTGGACAAACTGGGGATAGTTCACCTGCTGTTGTGCACCCCATGTGGATTACCTGGGGAAAACTCGCTCGAGCGCTGTACAACAGCAAGGTGAAAAGGCGTTTCCGCAGTTACGCACATGTGGATTAACAAAGCGGCGGCGTGTCGTTGGAGATGAACAGCCGGGCGTGTCAGGTTAACGCTGATCTCGTGGAATATGACGGGGGTCACAATGCGAACGGTCGGTTCGATCGGTTATCCCCATCTTGTCCCGAATACGTCGAGGTCGGGCCGAAGATCGGTCACCGAGAGATCCCTCGCCGGCCGCCGAAAATCGGCTAACGGCCGGTTAATGATGCCACGGGCATGACGAAACACGCTCGAAGACCACCCTCGTACGCCTGGTACGAAGGCGGTCTTCGAACGTCATGCGCTCGCGCGCGAGATCACTCCGCGGCGTCGACCTGCAGGGTGAACTTGGCGGCCACATCCGGGTGCAGATGCACCACGACACCGTGCTTACCGGTGCTCTTGATGTGCGCCTTGGGCAGCTCGATGCTGCGCTTGTCCAGCACCGGGCCACCCGCGGACTTGATCGCGCCCGCGACATCGGCGGTGGTGACCGAACCGAACAGCTTGCCGGTGCCCGCGGTCTTCACCGACAGCGAGACCGACTCCAGGCCCTCGATGGCCTGCTTGAGCTCGTTGGCGTGGTCCAGGTCGCGCACCTTGCGGGCGTCCTGCGCCCGGCGGATGCCCGCGACCTGCTTCTCCGCACCACGGGTGGCGACGATCGCCAGACCACGCGGGAGCAGGAAGTTACGGCCGTAACCGTCCTTGACCTCCACGGTGTCGCCGGGGGCGCCGAGGTTGTCCACATCAGCAGTCAGAATCAGCTTCATTGTGTTGTGCCTCCCGTTCTCAGCGAGCCGTGGACACGTACGGCAGCAGCGCCACTTCGCGCGAGTTCTTCACCGCAATGGCGATGTCGCGCTGGTGCTGCACGCAGTTGCCGGTGACGCGGCGCGCGCGGATCTTGCCGCGGTCGCTGACGTACTTGCGCAGCAGCGTCGTGTCCTTGTAGTCGATGGCCGCGAACTTCTTGCCATCCTTGGCAGCAGCCTTGACTTCCTTGCAGAAGGCACAGGCCTTCTTCTTCAGCACCTTTTCGCGTGCCGGTGCTTTGGCCATGGTCTCGTTCTCCGTCTTGCCTGGGAGTCACATCCGTGACCCCGTATGAAAGCCGTTCTAGAACGGCGGTTCGTCGTCCATTGCGCCGCCCCCGAAGGAGCCGGCTGCGGGGGCGCTGCCCCACGGGTCGTCGCCGCCGGCGTTCTGACCGCCGCGACCGCCGCCACCGTTGGAGCCGCCGAAGCCCCCACCACCACCGGAATTGGCATTGGAATATCCACCACCGCCGCCACCACCGCGGGTGGTTCGGTTGACCTTGGCGGTGGCATAGCGCAGCGAGGGGCCGATCTCGTCGACCTCGAGCTCCACGACCGTGCGCTTCTCACCCTCGCGGGTCTCGTACGAGCGCTGCTTGAGGCGACCGCTCACGATCACGCGCGAACCTCTGGTCAGCGATTCGGCCACGTTCTCGGCGGCCTCACGCCAGATGTTGCAGCGCAGGAACAGAGCCTCGCCGTCTTTCCATTCGTTCGCATTACGGTCGAACACGCGGGGCGTGGATGCGACGGTGAAATTCGCCACCGCAGCGCCCGCGGGCGTGAATCGAAGCTCCGGGTCCGCCGTCAAATTGCCGATGACGGTGATGACCGTGTCGCCTGCCATGGTTCCTCCTGCTCTCCGGTGCAGTCCGCAGTTGATGCGCTGTTGCGCTAGAGCCTAGATACAGGCACTGACAGCCTGGAGCAGGGCACCGACGCACACGAGTACTGCGGGGACAGGGGACTACTTCTTGTCGGCGCGCAGCACCTTGGTGCGCAGAACCGACTCGTTGAGTCCCAGCTGGCGGTCGAGCTCGCTCACGGTGGCAGGCTCGGCGGTCAGATCGACGACCGCGTAGATGCCCTCGCTCTGCTTGGAAATTTCGTAGGCCAGCCGACGGCGGCCCCAGATGTCCACCTTGTCGACTTTGCCGCCGTCGGACTTCACGACGTTCAGCATGGTGTCCAGGTTCGGACCGACGGTTCGCTCATCCAGGCTCGGATCGAGGATGACCATCACTTCGTAATGACGCACGGGAACCCATCACCTCCTGTGGTCTTGGTGCGGCCACGGACTTTCCGTGGCAGGAGGGTCGTTGCGTCAGCAACCCGACAAGGCTACATGAGCAGGCATTCGGTCGCGAAATCGATCTCCCCCAGAGCTGTCCGAGCGGAATTTGGGTACACACACCTATCGTGGGTGCCATGTCGAACCGTCCGGGAACGCGGGCGAACCTCCCGCGGCCGGGCCGGGTCGCCGCGGTGACGGTGCTGTTGCTGTGCGGTGTGACGCTGCTGTTCGCATATCTGAACAAGGCGCGGTGCGCGGGGGAGCCCTTCGAATCGAACGGCCGCAGTGCGGCATTCGATCACATCAAGGATTCGCACGTCTGCTATTCCGACATCCAGTTCCTGTGGCTGGGCCGCGATATCAACGAGCACGTATTTCCGTATCTCACCGGCGGGATCACCACCCACGGCGCGCTGACCGGCGGCGCTGTGGAATATCCGGTGCTCAGCGGGCTGCTGATGTGGCTGGGTGCGGTGGGCGCGCACACCGATGCGACGTTCCTGCTGCATTCGGCGCTGCTGCTGGCGCCGTTCGCGCTGGCGACCGCGTGGATGCTGGGGCGGATGTCGGGGATGGCGGCGCTGCTGTGGGCGGCCGGACCGCCGCTGGTGCTGTACGCGTTCCACAACTGGGAGCTGCCGGTGGTGTGCACCGCGGTCGGCGCGGTGTACGTGGTCACCACGCTGACCAGATATTCGGTGCGCACCCGGGGAGTGCTCGCCGCGATACTGCTGGGCATCGGCTTCTGCCTGAAGTTGTATCCCGGGATCTTCGTGCTGCCGTTGATGGTTCACGTGCTGGTCGGCGGGAGTGACGGTCTGGACGCGCTGCGTCATCACCGGGCGCCGCGCGTCGACTGGATGTCGGACGAGAACGACGACGTACCGACCCGGCCGACGCGGCGGTACGACGTGCGCGGCGCCGTCGCGGTGGCCGCGACGGCGATCGCGACCGCGGCGCTGATCAATCTGCCGTTCGCCCTGGCCGGATATCAGGGCTGGCGGGCCTCGTTCACCTTCCAGGAGTTGCGGCAGGCCGACATCACCACCAATTCGATCTGGTTCTGGGGACTGCGGCCGATGTTCGGCGATACGCCCGGCGCCGAGCAGTCCTTCCAGGACGTCGTGTCCACGGCCTCGCCGCTGCTGGTGGTGTGTTCGTTCGTGCTGGCGATGTGGCTGGGCTGGCGGCGCTACCAGGCCAGCGGGTTGTTCCCGTGGGTGGGCGTGAGCGGCGCGATGCTGTGTGGGTTCCTGTTGTTCCACAAGGTGCACTCGCCGCAGTACACGCTGTGGCTGATCCCGTTCCTGGTGCTGCTGGAGATCCCGTGGTCGGTGGTGGCGGCCTATCTGCTGGCCGACGCGTCGCTCGGGATCGGCATATTCCGCTACTTCTACGCGCTGGGCGAGGGGTCCACTGCCGACGTGGAGAAACATTTCGTGCTGTTCGGCGTGTGGGGCAGGGCGATGCTGCTGGTGTATCTGCTCTTCGCCTTCGTCTACGTGCCGGCGCGCGGGCGGTGGCGGGCCGGTCCGCCCGCCGCGCCGCAGCATCCCAGTGACGAGCTGGTTCCGGTGTCGTCCTGAAACGCTTTGCCGCGTAACCAGTTCGGCAGCAGCGCTAACGAACCATCGGCGCGGCCGTATGCGAGACGTGCGGCCGCAGGAACCCGGGCAACCACGGCAGGAACGGATCCGGTGCGCGGTCCAGGATTCCGCCGACCGGATCGTCGACGCCTTCCAGCCGCACGAGGTCCTCGGACGGGCGGTAGATCTGCCGGACGATCAAGGCGCACAACGCGATCACGGCGAGGTCGCGCAGGAAGACCGTGCCGGTGAACCACTGCTCGGGTACGCCCTTGCGATCCGTGCCCAGGTAGTAGTACATCCGCGGGAACCACACCAGCGCGTCGATCGTCATCCAGGTCAACAGGATTCGGCGATTCGGCAGGGCCAGCACCGCGAGCGGCACCAGCCACAGCGAATACTGCGGACTCCACACCTTGTTGGTCAGCAGGAAGGCCGCGACCACCAGGAAGCCCAGCTGCGCCAGCCGCGGTCGCCGCGACGCGGTCAGGGCGATATAAGCGATTGCGGCACAGGCCAGTACGAACAGCAGCAGTGAGATCGCGTTCAGCGCCGAGGGCGTCTGTTCCGGGGTGAGCGTGCCGTCGAAGCCCGTCCATCCCGTGAACGAGGTGACCACGTTGTAGATCGAATCCGGATCGGCCTGCCGCTGGGTGTTCAGCCGGAAGAACTCCCACCAGCCGTTCGTGAACGGCACGGCGATCGGCAGATTCACCGCGATCCAGCTGATCGCGGCGGAGGCGACCGTGACGCCCGCGGCGCGCAACGGACTGACCCGGGTCCCCGCGAAATATTCGCGCACCGCCCCGCGCAGGTCGGATCCCCGGCGGCGCAGCAACTCTCGTATCCCGGGGATGCGCTGACGGTCGGCGGTGCGCAGGCACAGCACCACGATCGGCCCGAGCAGCAGCAGCGGATACAGTTTCGCCGCGCCGCCCAGCCCGAGCAGCACACCCGCCAGAACCGGCCGCCGCCGCGCCCAGGCGAGCATTCCGGTGGCGGCGAATGCCGTTGCCAGCGCGTCGAAATTGGTGAACGCGTGCACCAGCACCAGCGGCGAGAGCGCCACCAGCGCGGCATCCCAGACCCGCCTGCCCGCCAATTGTGTCGACGCCCAGACCGTCACGAGCCAGGCCATCGCCAACCCGATCACCGCGACGTTGAAATACACCACCACCGGCAGCGCGCCGGGCAGCGGGAGCGAATCCCACACATTGGCCAGTTCCATCGAAATGTACTGGTAGAGACCGGAAAGCACGGGATATTCCATGTACCGGGTGTGTGGTTGGCCGTCCGAGCCGAACTCGGTCCAACTCTTCTTGTACGGGAACGCGCCCTCGTCCAGGCGTTCGGCGCCGTACAGCGGGACGGTGTCCGAATAGCACATCGCCACGTACTGACGGCCGTTGTTCCAGTCCAGCGTCAGGCGGCCGTCGGCGGTGGTGGTCTGCTGGATGCACGCGGCCTTGCCGCCCCAGCTCAGCGCCAGCATGACCACCGCGAAGGCCAGCATGACCCGCACCGGCGTCCAGAATCGGGAGCGTCCGATGAGGGCGTGGTCGCCGACCGGCCCGCCGATCGCGGTGGCCAGCTGCGAGGTCAGCGGATCGGTACGGCTGGGACGGTCACGCCAGGTCGCCGATCGGGGCTCGGCGTCCAGGGCCGGGGACGGGTATCGGTCTGGAGATTCCCGTGTTTCCCCCCGGGGTCCTGGATGCGTCTTCGCCAGTTGCTCCTCGAACACGCCAACCGACGCTACCGGTTGCTCGGTGAGCTGTCCTAGTTGCTATCGCCGTTCGTGTTGCTCTCTCCGGGAGCCGGTGTGCTCGGCCAGGTCCCGCCGGGTGCGACGGGCTGACCGGACATCGGTCCCGGGCCGCTCTGCTGTTGCTGCTGTTGCTGTTGCTGGGGTTGCTGATTCTGCTGGATTCCCGGGATCGGGATGGTGACGCCCGGGAAGATCTCCACCTGCGACGGCGTGATCTCCACCGGCGGCGTGTACTGCTGGGTCGTCGAGGGTGGGGTGTACGGCGCGGAGTAGGACGGCACGCCACCGGGCTGGCCGCCGATCTGGTCCGGCTTCGGGAAGGTCTCCTTCGGCGTGCCATCGAGCGCGCCGTCCATGGTGTCCCGCCAGATGTCCGAGGGCAGCGTGGAGCCGTACATGATTCCGCCGTTGGCGTTCTTCAGCGCGACACCCTTTTCGGTACCGACCCAGACCGCGGTCGAGAGCGAGGGGGTCAAGCCGATCATCCAGGCGTCACGGTTCTGGCCGGTGTCACCGAGCTGGGTGGTACCGGTCTTGGATGCCGAGACGCGCCCGCCCGCCAGGTCGTGCTTGAACGAGGAGTGCGCGATGGGGGCCATCGCCGCGACCACGTTGTCGGCCACGGCCTTGGACACCTTGCGCTCACCGGCGTCCTGACCGCGATCGAGCAGGACCTGGCCGTCGGCGGTGACGACCTTCGACACGAAATGCGGCTTGTGGTAGACGCCTTCGGCGCCGAGCGTGCCGTACGCCGAGGCCATGTCGAGTGCGCGAACCTGGTACTGGCCCAGGATGATGCCGTCGTTGGGGCCCGAACCGTCCGGTTCGGTCAGGGTCTTGCCCACGCCCGGAATGGTGTCCGGGATGCCGAGCTTGTGCGCCATGGAGGCGATCTTCTCCGGGCCGTTGCCGCCCATGTCCAGTTCCATGCGGTAGAAGCTGGTGTTCAGCGATCGCTTGAGCGCCTCGGCGATGGTGCAGACGCCACAGGTCTCACCCTCGGCGTTGGTGATCTTGATGCCGTGCACGTCCAGATCGGCACTGGAGTACATGGTGGACAACGGTTTACCCATCTCGAGGTTCTCCGCCAGACCGAACACCTTGAACGTCGAACCGGTCATCAGACCCGCGTTGGCGAAGTCGAAGCCCTGGCCGTTGTCACCGCCGTAGTAGGCCTTGACGCCGCCGTCCTTCGGATCGACCGACACCACGGCCGTGCGGTCCTCGGGACGTTCGCCCTTCATGTTCTTCTTCACCGAATCAACCGCGGCCTGCTGGGCTTTCTGGTTGATGGTGGTGGTGATCTGCAGGCCTTCCTTGTTGATCTGGCTCTGACTGATCCCCGCCTCGTTCAGTTCGGTCTCCACCTGACGTTTGATCAGGCCGTTGGGACCGGTGTCCGGATCGCTCTTGTCCTTCGTCGCGCCGTCGCTCGAGGACAGTACGTTCGGGTACTTCATCGGCACGCGCTGTGCCTTGGGCAGATTGCCCATCGAGACCATGCCGTCCAGCACGTAGTTCCAGCGCTGGATCGCGCCCGCGCGGTTGTTCTCCGGATCCAGACCGTACGGCTGGTTGATGGTGGCGGCGAGCATCGCGCCCTCTTCGACGGTCAGGTCCTGGACCTTCTTGCCGAAGTAGGCCTGCGCGGCGGCGTTGATGCCGAAGGTGCCGCGGCCGAACGGGATGGTGTTCAGGTACGCGGTGAGGATGTCGTCCTTACTCCACTGCCGCGCCATCTTGGCCGAGAGCACCAGCTCGTGCATCTTTCGGGTCAGCGAGTGCTGATTGCCGACCATGGCGTTCTTGACGTACTGCTGGGTGATCGTCGAACCACCACCGGCGGTGGACTTGCCCATCAGGTTGTCGCGCACGGCGCGGACGAAGCCGGAGACGGAGAAGCCGGGGTTGGTGTAGAAGGACCGGTCCTCCGCGGCGATCACCGCGTTGCGCACGTGCGGTGGGATCTGATCGATCGTGACGTCGGTGCGGTTACCTTGCGGCGGAACGATTTTGCCGATCGTCGTGGTGCCGTCGTCGGCCAATATCGTGGCGACCTGATTGGTTTTGAGGTCGCCGGGTTTGGGTACCGAAACGGTCGAGTATGCAATCAGGAAGACCGCGCTCGGCACGACGACGGCCAGTGCCACCAGCACGTACAGCACGCGGCGCACGATCCGCCACGGAGATTTCTTCTTGCCGCCCTTGGGGCCTCGTCCACCGGGGCCGCCGGGACCCGTGCCGTTGCGGCGTGGGGGCGGGCCGGACGGTGGTGTGCCGCCGCCGACGGCGCGGTTGGCCCCGGTGCGTGGCCGGGTGTTCTCGCCGGGTCGTGGTCGAGTTCCCTTGCCGGAACGTTGATTTCGATTCGCCATAGCCTCGCCGAGGCTACTGGGCGGGATCTTCTGGGTGGCACCGGAGGAGGGGCTGGGGATCTTCTGCGTCGCGCCGCTGGGCGGGCCGGGGCGGGCCCCCGGGGCCGGGCGGCGCGGCGGTTGTCCGCCGGGACCGCGCGGGGCCTGTGCGCCCGAACCGCGGGGTGGCTGGCTGCCGGGACCCTGCGGGGCGCGCATATCGCCCGGCGGCGGGCCGTTGCGTCGGGGGCCGGGGCCGGGCGCCTGCTCTCCGGGACGTGCGGGCGGCCGTGGCCGTCCGCCCTGCGGCGGGCCCCCCGGCCGCGGCGGGGGATATCCGCCAGGGCCGGATTGCGGACCGCGGTTGGCGCGGCCGCCGGACGGTCCATCGTCGTAGGGCGAAGTCACAGCTCGGATCTCCATAACTCGAAACGGTCCGGGGGGCGGCCGATCACAACCGCCGATGGCCCGCCGAAGCGGGCCGCGGGCGCGATACACATCACTCGGCGGCGGTCCGACGGGTGCCGGTGCGCCGACGCGTGGGCGCCGGTGCGTGTCCGAGCACATAGGACTGCACCAAATGGTTCCAGCTACAGCTGCGGCACACCTCGACCACGTGTACCGAGAACTCCTCGCGAGTCTCCGCCAGCCGGATCAGTTCCTCGGGCGTGCGGGCCGAGCCTGCGACCGGCCCGAGTCCATCGCCGTAGACCCACGATACGAGAGTGAGCTGCTCTTTCCGGCAGATGGGGCAGGTGACCTCACTGCCTCGTCCGTGGAACTTCGCCGCGCGCAGCAGATAAGGATTCGCATCGCAGACCTCGCTGACAGCTACGCGGCCCGCATAGACATCGGCCAGCAGCGACCGGCGCCGAAGCGCATAGTCCACTACCTGCCGCTGAATTCGCACGGCCTCCAGAGTAGCGGTGCGCACCGACGCACGCTGCCGGGTCCGTGTCCCCGATCCGCCTGATGCGATTCGATGTGTCGCGCCGACGTGTCGGTTACTATATCGGCGCGATATAGTTGGTCATTGCATCCACAGGTGCGGTCCGCATACGACAGTCAGGAGGTGAGGCCCGTGCTCGAACTCGCGATTCTCGGGCTGCTCCTGGAAGCGCCCATGCACGGCTACGAGCTGCGCAAACGACTCACCGGGTTGCTGGGGCCGTTCCGGGCCTTTTCCTACGGGTCGCTCTACCCGACCCTGCGCCGCATGCAGGCGGACGGGTTGATCGCCGAGGAGTCCCCGGCCGGTGCGGTGACCAGGCGGGCGCGGCGGGTCTACCAGCTGACCGATCCCGGCCGGGAGCGGTTCAGCGAGTTGCTCGCCGACACCGGGCCGCAGAACTACACCGACGACGGGTTCGGCGTTCACCTGGCCTTTTTCGGTCGCACTCCCGCCGAGGCGCGGATGCGGATCCTGGAGGGCCGGCGCCGGCAGGTCGAGGAGCGCCGAGAGGGGCTGCGGGAGGCGATCAAGCGGGCCAGCGGGACCCTGGATCGCTACACCCGCCAGCTGCACCAGCTCGGCCTCGAATCAAGCGAGCGCGAAGTGCGCTGGCTCAACGAATTGATCGCCGCGGAGCAATCGATGAAGGCGGCACCACAGAAAGAGGGAAATACCGGCCATGAGTGATGTCAACACGGCTGCACAGGCCACCGGTGCGAGCGCCGGGTCCGAGATTCGCGTGGCCATCGTAGGTGTGGGTAACTGCGCCTCTTCGCTGGTCCAGGGCGTGCAGTACTACCAGGACGCGGACGAGAGCGCGACCGTGCCCGGTCTGATGCACGTCAAGTTCGGTCCCTACCACGTCCGCGATGTGAAGTTCGTCGCCGCGTTCGACGTCGACGCCAAGAAGGTCGGTTTCGACCTGTCCGACGCGATCTTCGCCAGTGAGAACAACACCATCAAGATCTCGGACGTTCCGCCGACCGGGGTCACCGTGCAGCGCGGCCCGACGCTGGACGGCATCGGCAAGTACTACGCCGAGACCATCGAGCTGTCCGAGGCCGAGCCGGTGAACCTGGTGCAGGCGCTGAAGGACGCGAAGGTCGACGTCCTGGTCTCGTACCTTCCGGTCGGTTCGGAAGAGGCCGACAAGTTCTATGCGCAATGTGCCATCGACGCCAATGTCGCATTCGTGAACGCGCTGCCGGTCTTCATCGCCTCGGACCCGGCATGGGCGAAGAAATTCGCCGACGCGGGTGTCCCGATCGTCGGTGACGACATCAAGTCTCAGGTCGGCGCGACCATCACCCACCGCGTCATGGCCAAGCTGTTCGAGGACCGCGGCGTGCAGCTGGACCGCACCATGCAGCTGAACGTCGGCGGCAACATGGACTTCAAGAACATGCTCGAACGCGAGCGGCTGGAGTCCAAGAAGATCTCCAAGACCCAGGCCGTCACCAGCAACCTGAAGAAGGAACTGGGCGCGAACGACGTGCACATCGGCCCGTCGGACCACGTCGGCTGGCTGGACGACCGCAAGTGGGCGTACGTGCGCCTCGAGGGCCGCGCCTTCGGTGACGTGCCGCTGAACCTGGAGTACAAGCTCGAGGTGTGGGATTCGCCGAACTCGGCGGGCATCATCATCGACGCGGTGCGCGCGGCCAAGATCGCCAAGGATCGCGGCATCGGCGGACCGGTCATCCCGGCCTCGGCCTACCTGATGAAGTCCCCGCCGAAGCAGCTGGCCGACGATGTGGCCCGCACCGAGCTCGAGGCGTTCATCATCAACGCCTGAGCAGCATCTGCGCCTGATCACGCTCGACATTCGATGCGCCCCCGGGAATCCCGGGGGCGCATCGTTTTTTTCGCGATTCGCGTTTCCGCGTTGTGTATCGAGGTTTACACACCGAGCGTCGTCGTGCTGGCAGTACTTCCGCTCGCCGCTCGGCAAGATTGTCATCACCTTGCCAACCAGAGCGAAACAACTTGGAGCACAACATGATCAGCAAGATCCGCCGCATCGCCACCGTCGCCGCGGCCACCGCCGCCATCGCGGGTGCGGGAGCCGGAATCGCTTCCGCCACACCGACTGTCGCCGAGCCGGTGCACGCCACGGTCGTCCAGCCGGCACACACCTGGTGGGGTGACTCGTACTGCGGCTGGAACAACTTCAACTGGCACTACTACAACTTCTGCGACCGCTACGTGTGGCACGGCAGCCACCACCACGACTGGGAGAACTACCGCGATCACAACCGCGGCTTCGACTTCGACTGGTTCCGCGGTCGCTGATCGCGAACCACCGCGCTCGGACGGCGAGTGCCCCGGCCGCAGCGCCGGGGCACCACCCCTCACACACGAGCGGACTCGCTGTGCAAACTCGTCGCAGGCCGACCATCGACAAAACCGCAGGTCGGATGCGAGGGCCGGGCGACTGGTCACAGGGAAGTCGGGAGCGAAGCCGGATGTGAGTACTGTGACGTGTGTTGTCGCGAGACCGGGGGTACTCGTGAGAGTGATCAGTCGGGGGCGGCCGGGAAGCGATTCGGCGAGGTTCGTCCGGCTGTAGGAGAAGACCCGCTACCGCATGACCTCTGCGGTGCTGCGACCGGAGGATAACGGTGATCGAGCTCGACGCCGGCGAGTCGTTCGCCGGTTACATCATCGACCGCAAACTCGGTGCAGGCGGCTGGGGCATCGTCTATCTGGCGCAGGATCCCCGGTTGCCCAGGGCGGTCGCCCTGAAACTGCTCGATCCGTCCAAGGCCGATCCGGAGGCCCGGCAGCGGTTCGAACGGGAGGGCGATTTCACCGCCGGTCTGGACCACCCCAATATCGTGACCATCTACGATCGGGGCGTCACCAGCGATATCCACTGGATCGCAATGCAATTCGTGCACGGCACCGATGCCGGCGCGCTCGCCGACGTCGATTTCGAGCGCGCGCTGCGGATCGGTGCGCAGATCGCGGACGCGCTCGACTACGCGCATCGGGCCGGGGTACTGCACCGGGACGTGAAGCCGTCGAACTTCCTGATCGCGGCTCCCGAGCCCGGCCGCCGGGAACGCGCGCTGCTGACCGATTTCGGGATCGCCCGGCTGCGTGAGGTGACCACCGGTCTGACCAGGACCGGTTCGGTGACCGGAACGGCCGCCTACGTCTCGCCGGAGCAGGTCTCCGGCGATGCCGTGGATCACCGGTCCGACCAGTACTCGCTGGCCTGCAGTCTGTTTGTGCTGCTGACCGGGCGGCCGCCGTTTCCGGTGACCAACTCGATCGCCCTGATGCACGCGCACGTCTATACGCCGCCACTGCTGCCGGGCGAGCTGATGCCGCAGCTGGCCTCGCTGGATCCGGTTTTCGCCAAGGCGCTGGCCAAGGATCCGGCGGACCGGTTCCCCAGTTGCAGCGAATTCATCGCCGAGGTGCAGCGGGCCCGGCCCGCGACCAGCGACACCACGGCCGTGTCCAAACCGGTGGAAAGCCCGAAGCCCCAGCGTAAATCACTACGCGGCCGGATCTCGGCGCGCACGGCGGTGCCGGTGGCCGGCGCCGTGGTGGTGATTCTCGCGGTGATCGCCTACCTGGCCATGGGCACCGATCTGTTCGGCGGCCCGCGCACTACCGATGCCGCCACCGCGGTGCCGCCCGGCGTCGCGACGGGCTGGGATGCCCGGCACGCCGCCGCCGCGGCGGCATTCCCCGAACTCATCGGCGGGCTGAACGCCAACACCGGATGGCACGGAGCCACGTGCAGACAGAACGATCCGGGGTCCACGGAAGATCCCGCCGATCACGACTACGCCCGCATCTCCTGTCCGATCCCGATGGGGGACAACGGCGAGAATCCGCTGGTGGTCGACATCATGGACCGCACCGGATCGGCACACGACGGCCTGAGCCTGGGTCAACTGGTCTCGAAACTCTTCAACGAATGCGATCCGCGTCCGCAGAATCGGGCCCACCCGAAGCAGGCGCAGGCTCCGCTGGTCGTCACCTGTGCCGGTAGCGACTACGCCCGCGACACCACCCATCCGCCGGTGTGGACGTTCTTCGCAGATCCCGCCTACTCCCGGTTCGTGCTCGTGATGACCTGGAAGGACCACACCATCGATCAGCTGCTCGAACAGTGGCAGCAGCTTCCGCTGGGCAGATAGCCGCAGTCGCGGCGCCGGCACCCGACGGGATGCCGTATCGCTGATCGGTGAGTAGGTTCGACGAGTGTTCACAGTGAGAGCGCTGACGTGGGTGACGGCGGTATCGCTGCCCGCGGTGGGGCTGTGGTTGCTCGTCGCCGATCCGATGCTCGACGCCCACTACGAACATCATGTGCAGCATTTCTGGCTGGTGCTCGCCGCGGCCGTACTCGCAACGGGACTGGGCACCATCCTGTTTCGCGCCGCGCGCGCTCGCCGCGACGTCCGGCTGATCCTGGTCTCGCTGACGTTCCAGTTCTCCGCGGGATTCCTCGCGCTGCACGCGATCGCCACGCCCGGGGTGATCCTGAACTCGCCCAATGCCGGTTTCGTGTACGCGGTGCCGATCGGACTGACCCTCGGCGGGATCGCCGCACTGGCCTCGGCCGTCGAATACGGGCCGGAGGCGGTCGCGCGGCTGCATCGGTTCAGCTGGTTGCTGTCCGCGCTACCGGCGCTGAGTTTCGTCGTCTGGTCCGCGATCTCGCTGACCCGGCTACCTCCCTTGAACGGAACGCCCAGTCCCACAGAATCTTCCGGCCCGCTGGTGGGCATCGCGGTGCTCGGCGCGCTGTGTTATCTGGGCGCGGCGATCGTGTACGCGTGGCGGTTCGTGCGGCGGCGGGCGCTGCTGCTGCTCACCATCTGCACCACCTTCGTGCTGTTGATCGAGGCGCTGCTCGCGGTCGGATTCGGGCGCAGCTGGCGGACCTCGTGGTGGGAGTGGCACGTGCTGATGGTGGTGGCGTTCGCGCTGATCGCCGTCAGCACCCACCTGCAATTCCGCAGGGAGGGTTCGGCATTGGGGCTGTTCGACAGCGTCACACTGAGCCAGACCATGGCCTCGCTCGAACGCGACTACGCGCGGGCGCTCACCGAGATGGTCGGCATCCTGCGGGAGCGGGCCGCGAGCGGGGTGCCCGCGCAGGCGCCGCTGGGGCCGGTCGGGGTGCAGCTCGCGCGCCGATTCGGGCTCACCGAACGGCAATTCGCGGTGCTGGCGCAGAATGCGCGGCTGTACGGGCAGCTGGACGAGCTGTTCCGGTCCTATATGTCCCCGGCGGTGGCGACCGAACTGCTCGCCGATCCCGCGCAGGCCGATCTCGGCGGACGGATCGCGGAGGTCAGCGTGCTGATGGCGGATCTGTCGGGTTTCACGCCGTTCGCGGAGAACACCGATCCCGCGGCGGTGGTGCAGATGCTGAACACCTACTACGGCGCGATCGTGCCGGTCATCCTGGGCGAGGGCGGGACGGTGGTGCAATTCGTCGGCGATGCGGTGATGGCGGTGTTCAACGCACCCAATCCGCAGCCCGATCACGCGATGCGCGCGGCGCGCGCCGGACTGGGGTTGCAGTACGTCGTCGGGCGGATCGCCGCGGGACGACCCGACTGGCCGCGTTTCCGGGTCGGGGTCAACTCCGGGCCGGCGCTGGTGGGCAATGTCGGTGCGGCACAGATGCGTAACTACACCGCGATCGGCGACACCACCAATCTCGCGGCTCGATTGGAGGGGGTGGCCGAACCCGGCACGGTGGTGATCGGCTCGACGACGTATGCGCAGCTGGGTCCGCGGGCGGTGGTGCGGACGCTGGGCGGAATCACCGTCAAGGGGCGGCGCGAGCCGGTCACCTGCTACGTCCTGGAGGGACTGCGATGACGACCGAATTCGCACTGCTGCGCGGTCTTTCGGACGGTGAGCGACGTCAGCTGCTCGCCTCGTGTACACCCCGGCGGTTCAAACGCCGCGAAATCCTGTGTCACGAAGGCGATCCCGGCGACACGCTGCATCTGGTCGTCTCCGGGCTGCTGCTGATCCGCGTGGCCACCCCGCTCGGCTACACCGCCACGTTGTCGGTCATCGGTCCCGGTGACGCGTTCGGCGAACTGGCTCTGCTGAGCCCCGAGGCCAAACGAACCGCCACCGTCGAGGCCGCCGAGAACGCGGAAACCCTCAGCCTCAGCCGCGCCCAGCTGACCGCATTGCGCGCCACCTATCCGGGCGTCGAGCGGATGCTCACCGACACTCTCGTCGAACAGGTTCGCCGCCTGTCCGGCATGGTGCTCGAGGCGCTGTACCTGCCGGTCGAGGCGCGCGTGGTCCGCCGCCTGGTGAACCTCGCCCGCATCTACGGCGGCCCCGCCCCGATCGCCGAAATCCGCCTCACCCAGGACGATCTGGCCTCCATGGCTGGAACCACCCGCGTCACCGCGAACAAGATCCTGCGCGAGTTGGAGGACCGCGGCATCGTCGAACTACGGCGCGGCCGCATCGTCGTCACCGACCGCCGCGCCCTCGTAGCCGCCGCGAACACCTATCACTGAGGCCCCGTACCCCTACTTCAGTCCAGGGAGACGAAGACCTCCACCGAGGCCGGACCCGTGTAGCGCTCGATCTCCGCGCTGTGCGACCGGGTGATGACGCCCGCGGCCTCGGCCTTGGCCACCTTCGCCCAGGCCGTGCGCAGTAGGTCGTACGGCTTGTCGGACACCACGAATTTGGCGTAGCGACCGGCCGGGATCCTGGTCAGGACGTCGCCGGTGTCGAGCTGATCCAGGGCGTCGAGTTCGTAGCCCAGGACGGCGACCGCATGGTCGTTCTGGCCGACGTAGGCCGCCACGCGCTGGGCGTTCTTGTCCCGCGACAGATATCTGTCCCAGGTGAAGTTGACCAGATCCAGGTCGCGGGCGGCCACTTCGCGACCGGCCAGCGGAACGGTGAGCCCGCCGACGAGGCTCTCCTCGAGGGTGACTATCTCGAAATCCATATTCGCGCCTTACTTCTCGCCCGTGTCGTCGTCGGCCAGCGCAACGAACACTTCTACCGTGCGCCGATCCGGATAGTGCTCGAAATCGCCGGTGTAGGCGCGTACCAGTGCCCCGGCGGTCTCCAGATCCCAGACCGCGCGCCACACCGACACGATGGTGTCACCCAGGTCGTCCCCGCTGCGGACGAATCGCGCGAACCGGCCACCCGGCACGCGCGCCAGCACATCACCGGGTAACAGATCGTCGAGCCTGCGGCAGCGGTAACCGACGATATGCGTCAGGTACGAGCCGATCTCCGGCGCGTGATCGACGTACGCGCTCGCCGGGGGGCCCGGCAGATCACGTTTGAGGTTGTGCCGCCAGGCCTCCTCCACCTTCAGCCGGCGCGGGCCTTCGACCGCCAGCGCCGGGCTGCGCAGGACGGTCCCCGCCACCAGCGTCTCGTGGCGCTCGACGATATTGAAATCCACCGGTGTCGCCCCTATGTCTAGTATCTCCGGCCTCCGCTCCGCTCCGGCGGGCTGGGGCCCCTGTGCACCCGGTCCTGCCCTTCTCCGCTCAGTCGCTGTACTCCGTCGCTCCGTCGGTCCCAGGGCGGGCCCCGGCCGGGCGTCGGAGTGTTGTGGAGTGGGCGGAAATCGGGTGACCTGGGGTTGTTGTGTCCCTGCTTTAGGTGATCCTATGCGTGTCGGCTGACCGGCCCGCAATGGGCCGGTCCACGGCAGTGCTGCCGATGCGTGCTCCGTTCCCCGAGCTTAGTCGGGGACTACGACACAGCGGCCGGAGATGATCTCGACCCGATAGCGATCGGTGAGACCGGAGTCCCGAAGATGTCCGGGCCGCGGCGGGTGACCAGGCAATCCGGACCCTCAGCCCGGGACCGGGACGTGCAGGCCCGGGAAGATCTCGACCTGGTGTGGCGGGGGAGGGGGTGCGGGAACCGGGGCCGGGGCGGGTGCGGGGACCGGGGTGCGGCGGCGAGGTTGCGTGGTGGTCGGCGGCGCGAGGATGTCGAACGGGCCGTGGGGCTGTTCCGACGACGGGGGTGTGGCGATGAACGGTCCCTGCGTGTCGGTCGGCGTGTCGGTGGGCGCGGCGGACGGGAAATGTTCGACGGGGGTGCCGGTCAGGGCCCCGTCCATGGTTTTCTTCCAGATGTCCGAGGGCAGGCCCGCGCCGTAGATCGGTGCGCCGCCGGAGGTGCGGATGGCCTGGGACTGGGCGGTGCCGACCCAGACCGCCGTCGCGAGCGACGGAGTGAAACCGACCATCCAGGCGTCCTTGTTGGCGCCGCTGTCGCCGAGCTGGGTGGTGCCGGTCTTGGCGGCGGCGGGGCGACCGGCCAGGGCGTGCCCGTTCGAGTACGCCGCGATCGGCAGCATCGCCGAGATCGTCGTATCGGCGACCTGCGCCGGAATCCGTTGCTGCGCGGGGAGTTGATCCTTGCCGGGCACGCCGCGATCCAGCAGCACCCGGCCGTCCCCCGTGACGACGCGCTGCACGATGAACGGCGTGTGATACATCCCGGAATTCGCGACGGTCGCATACGCCACGGCCATGTCCACCGGACGCACCGAATACGCGCCCAGCACGATCGCCAGGGCGGGCGGCCCGCCGTTCTCGCTGAGGGTGCGGCCCGCGATGCCCGGAATCTGCTCCGGAATCCCGGCCTGATGCGCGGCGTCGGCGATGGCCTGCGGACCGATCGTCTCGGCGAGCCGGTAGAAGCTGGTGTTCAGCGACCGCTTGAACGCTTCGGCCAGCGAACAGGTCCCGCAGGATTCGCCCTCCACATTGGTGACCGGGACGCCGTTCACCGTCACCGGCGCGCTGTTGAGCCGGTACGACAGCGGAATCCCCTGCTGCAGCGCGGCCAGCACCGCGAAGGTCTTGAACGAGGATCCGGTCTGCAGCGGCGCCTGCGCGAAATCGAAGCCGACGCCGTCGTCCCCGCCGTAGTAGGCGCGCAGCGCACCCGAACGCGGGTCGACCGAGACGACCGCGCTGCGCAACTGGGCGGGCTGCGCACTCAACGTGTTGTGCACCGCGTCCAGGGCGGACTGCTGGGCGCGCGGGTCGATGGTGGTGGTGATGCGCAGTGCGCCGGTGTCGATCTCCTGCTGGCTGATCCCGGCGTTGCGCAGCTCGGCCAGGACCTGGGTGCGGATCAGCCCGTTGGCGTTGTGCGCGGCGTCGTCGGTGAATGCGCTGACCGGCGCGATCTGCGGAAACTGGATCGCCGCACGATCTTTCGCGCTCAACTTGCCCATGCTCACCATGCCGTCGAGCACATAGTTCCAGCGTTCCCGCAGTTGTGGCAGATGCGTTTCCGGATCCAGCAGCGAGGGGGTGCGGATCACCGAGGCCAGCACCGCGCCTTCGGCCGTGGTCAGCTCGGGCACCGGTTTGGCGAAGTACGCGCGCGCGGCGGCGGCGATCCCGTAGGCCCCGCGACCGTAGTAGATGGTGTTCAGGTAGGCGGCGAGAATGTCGTCCTTACTCCACTGCCGTGCCATCTTCGCCGAGATGATCAGCTCGCGGACCTTGCGCGAGAGGGTGCGCTCGGAGCTCAGGAACGCGTTCTTGACGTACTGCTGGGTGATCGTCGACCCGCCTCCGGCGTCGTCGCGACCGAGCAGGTTGTCCCGCGCCGCGCGCAGGTATGCCGAGGTCGAATATCCGGGATTGGTGTAGAAGTTCCGATCCTCCGCCGACAGCACCGCGTCGCGCACCGGAACCGGCACCTGCGCCAACGGCACCGGCGTCCGATTTCCTTCCGGCGGAACGATTCTGGCCAGCACGGTGGTGTCGTCGTCGGCGGTGATGGTGGCGATCTGGTTGGACTGCACCGCGTCCGGCGCGGGCACCTCGGCGCTCCAGTAGGCCAGGACCAGCAGCAGCGCCGGAATGACGATGAAAATCACGAACAGCGCCAACAGCAATCGCCGGATCCGCTGTCCCCGGGTCCGCCGCGGCCGCTCGTGCGCGGGTTCGTCGTCCTCGCCCCGCACCCGCCGCTGCGGAGCCGCATGCTGTCGCCGGACCCGTCCCGGGAGCTCGTTCCACCCCGCAAGCGAGGCATACGGCGCAGCCTTGCGCCCGCCACCTCGCCACCGCATACGGATCGAACTCACGATCAACTCCTCGGACTACAAGAACAAGGTGATCGAACAACCGCACGATAGAAATCGCCTACCAGCGTAAGACCCGACCGCCTACACCGGCAGCACCGGCGGTCCACACAGCTCGATGGTGCACCCCCGCGCTCGCTCGCATCGGCCCGTTCACGTCGGCTCGGTGAGGCTTTCGATGCAGGTGGTCAGGAGTGCGGCCAGCTGCCGGAGATCCGCGGGGGCCAGATCCTCGGTCATCCGGTTGTCGATGTCCAGCACGATGGCGTCGGCGCGATCCAGCTGGGCGCGGCCGGATTCGGTGAGGGTGACCGGGCGGGCGCGGCCGGTGGAGGGCTGGTCCGCGACGGTGGCCAGACCCGCCTTCTGTAGTCCGTTGAGCACGTCGCGCAGTGATTGGCGGGTCACGAAGGTGCGGCGGGCGAGTTCGGCGGCGGGCGCGCCCGGGACGTCGGCCAGGGCGCGCAGCACCGCGTACTGGGACATGGTCAGCCCCAGGGGCCGCAGCCGTTCCTCGCATGCGCGATGGAAGGTCTGCTGCGCCTGTTTGATCAGATACCCGACCCGCCGTTCGACGCCCTCTTGACTCATGACAGGAACCTTACACATAATGGCCTATGTAAGGATCCTGACATCAAGGAGAGATCGCCATGACCGACACCACCACCATCGCGACCGACGCCCAGCTCACCACCCTGATCAACGTCTTCACGGTCCAGCCCGACCGCCAGCGCACCCTGGTCGACCTCCTGACCCGCGCCACCGACGAGGTGATGCAGCACATCCCGGGCTTCATCTCCGCCAACATCCACGCCAGCGACGACGGCACCCGAGTGATCAACTACGCCCAGTGGCAATCCCCCGACGCCTACCGCGAAGTGTTCGACAACCCCACCGCCCAGACACACATGAAACAAGCCGCCGCCGTAGCCGACCACTTCGACCCACACCTGTTCACCGTGGAATCCATCCACCACCGCTGAACTCGCCCGCGGGCGAGTCCGACGGCGAGGCGACCTAGCTCTTGACGCCGCCCGCGGTGAGGCCGGAGATGATGCGGCGCTGGAAGAGCAGAACCATGATGACCAGGGGGACGGTGACGATGATGCCGGCGGCCATGATCGCCGTGTACGGCTGGACCAGGGGGTCGTTGCCGGAGAAGCGGGCGATGGCGACGGTGACCGGTTCGGTCGCGTCGGAGGACAGCAGGCTGGACAGGAGGTATTCGTTGACCGCGGCGATGAAGGCCAGGATCGCGGTGGTGAATACCGCGGGGGCGGCCAGCGGGAGCATCACCAGGCGGAACGCCTGGTAACGGGATGCGCCGTCGATCCGCGCGGCCTCCTCGAGCTCCCACGGGAGTTCGGCGAAGAACGAGGCCAGCACGTACACGGTCATCGGCAGCACGAAGGAGATGTTCGGGATGATCATCGCCTGGTAGTGGCCGAGCCAGCCGATATCGGTGAACAGCTGGAACAGCGGCGTCACCAGCACGACCACCGGGAACATCGACGCGCTCAGCACCAGCCCGGCGACCAGGGTCTTACCGCGGAAGGTGATGCGCGCCAGGGCATATGCGGCCATCATGCCGATCAGCAGCGCGATCACCGTGGTGGCCGCGCCGATGACGACGCTGTTGGTCAGCGCCCGGCCGAAGTTGTTGCCGCGGCTGGTGTCGAACGCGTTCTTGAAGTTCTCCGTCGTCAGATGCGTCGGCCACGGCGTGTTGTCGAACGTGTAGGTCGGATCGCGGAAGGCGGTGACGGCCATCCAGTAGAACGGCCCCAGGCCCCACACCAGGATGATCAGCGCGCCGACATACGTACTCGCGGAACGCATCCGCTTGCTCAGCGGCACGCGCGCCGTGACCGCTCCGGCGGTTTCCGGCACGGTGACGGCATCGGCGAATCCGGTGTCGCTCATCAGTGCGCCCTCCGCTGTTCTTCCTGTGTCGCAACCGCATTCGCGCCCAACACCTTCACCAGCACGAATGCGACCGCGAAGATCAGCAGGAAGGTGATCACCGACAGTGCCGAGGCGCTGTTGGCCCCCTGGCGCACCTGGTCGACGACCAGGATCGAGATGGTCCGGGTGTTGGCGTTGCCCTGGGTCATGATGGCGGGCAGGTCGTAGAGCCGCAGCGCGTCCATCGTGCGGAACAGGATCGCCACCAGCAGTGCGGGTTTGAGCAGCGGCAGGGTGATGTGGCTGAACCGCTGCCACGCCGACGCGCCGTCCACCCGAGCGGCCTCGTACACGTCGGCCGGAATCACCTGCAGCCCCGCGAGAATCAGCAACGCCATGAACGGCGTCGTCTTCCACACGTCGGCGATGATCACCGCGAACCGCGACCACCACGGGTCGGTCTGCCACAGAATGTGTGTTCCGAGAACACGATTCACCACGCCGTCGTACTGGAACATGAACTCCCACAGCCGCGCGGTGACCGCGGTCGGGATGGCCCACGGGATCAGCACCGCGGCGCGCAGCAGCGCCCGGCCCTTGAAGGTCTTGCCCATCACCGTGGCCATACCCAGCCCGATGACCGCCTCGAGCGTCACCGTGATGACAGTGAACAGCAGCGTCACCAGGATCGCGGTCCAGAACTGCGAGCCGAGATTGCCGGTCGGGCAGGACTCGGTGCCGCCGGCGGGCAGTGCGCACTGCTGCAACAGCCAGTGCGTGTAGTTACTGAATCCGGCGTTGCCGCCGTTGACGAACATGCCCGTCGCCGGATCGAGTCCGGAGTCCTTCTGGAAGGACATGATCAGCGCGCGCACCACCGGATAGCCGATGACCACGGCCAGGGCCAGCAGCACCGGGGCCACGAACAACCAGGCGCGCCCCGATTCGGGCAGCTTGTTCAGTGCGCGAGCGACCGGCGACTTCCGACTACCGTTCGGCATATCGGGCGCTGTCGATGAATCGCTCGCGGACTCGGCCACAGACGTGTACTCCGATGTTCCCGAAGGATCTGACACCGTTCTTCTCTCCTACGGGACTCGGCTCGGCACAGGCGCTCTCGCGGTCAGGAACCGGCGGCCTGGATCCCCTTCTGCATGCCGGTGATCGCGGCGTCGACCGTTTTCTTTCCGGTGATCGCAGCATAGGCGTTGTCCTGGATGGCTTTGGACACCGCCGGATAGAACGGGGTGACCGGCCGCGGCACGGCGCTGGCGATCGAATCCTTCAGCGTCGGCAGGTACGGGAACTTCGCGATCAGCGCCGGATCGTCGTACAGCGAGGACCGCACCGGCGGGTACGCGCCCTCGGCCACGATGTGCTGGGCGTCCTCGCTGATCAGGAAGCGCAGGAAGTCCAGTGCGGTGGCCTTGTGCTTGGAGTACGCGCTGATGGCGGCGTTGTAACCACCGAGCGTGGAGGCGCCGATGCCGTCCTTTCCGGGCAGCGCGGCGACGCCGACCTCACCCTTCACCGCGGACGAATCGGCCTGTGCCACACCGTAGAAGTTCGGCCAGGTGCGCAGGAACAGCAGTTTGCCCTGGGCGAAGGCGTTCTGGCTCTCGGGCTCCTCGAAGGAGATGGCCTCCTTGGGGATGTCGCCCTTCTGGTACGCGTCGGTAAGCACCTGCAGACCCGCGCGGGACTGCGGGCTGTCGATGGTCGGGGTCTTGCCGTCCGGGCCGACGAAGGTGCCGCCGTAGGCGTTGATCACCTCGGCGGTGTTCACCGTCAGACCCTCGTAGGGCGCGAACTGCCCTGCGTAGCAACCGAGATTGTGTTCCTTGGCGACGTTGCAGTCACCGGTCATCTCGGTCCAGGTCTTGGGCGGGTTCGGCACCAGATCCTTGCGGTAGTACAGCAGGCCGCCGTTGGTGTTCAGCGGCGCGGCGTACAGGTTGCCCTTGTAGGTGGCGCTGGCCACCGTCGGCGAGAGCAGGGTGGAGGTGTCCAGCGCGAAGGAGTCCTTCAGCGGCTGGATCCAGCCCTTGGCCGCGAATTCCGCGGTCCAGGTGACGTCGAGGGCCATCACGTCGTAGTCCGACTGTTTGGCCTGCAGGTGCTGGGCCATGTCGTCGTGCTGCTGGGAGGCGTCGTTGGACTGTTCCTTGAAGGTGACCTTCTCGGACGGGTGCGCGGCGTTCCAGCGATCGATGAGCTGTTTGACCGCACCGGTTTCCGAGGTGTCCTTACCTTCGACGAAGGTGATCGGGCCGCGGCCGCCGAGGTCCTGTGTGGTCGGGTTGTTGCCGCTGCTGCTCGAGCACCCACTCGCGAGGGTCGCGGTGAGCAGTGCCGCCGAGGCGGCGGCCAGAGCGGCGCGGGAGGTCCGGGACGAGCGTCGTGACCTCACCTTGTTCAATGCCATCGATACTCCAGGGTCGAGACGAGCCACAGCCGCCATGGCGCGCACGGTGGAGCCGAGGGCGACGACGCGTAGCCGTGAGCGCCGGCACACTCAGCCGGTTGCACAACGCAAGATACATCGTCCGTGGCCGGTCGTGTCGGTCGGTTCTCTATATTCTGGTGCGCGATGTCGACTCAGCCAACTCAGGACAAGTTGCTCACGCGTATCGGCGGACTGCTGCGTCAGGCGGAGTCCACCGACAACGAGCACGAGGCCGAAGCGTTTCTCGCCGCCGCGCAACGCCTGGCGACCCGCTCGTCCATCGATCTGACGGTGGCTCGTGCGCACGTGAGGGGCCGGGAGCGCCGGGCGACGCCGGTGCAGCGGGTGATCGCGATCGGCGAGGCGGGCAAGCGCGGGCTGCGCACCTATGTGCAACTGTTCGTCGCGATAGCCACCGCCAATGATGTGCGCTGCGATGTCGCTCGCACCTCGACGCAGGTGTACGCGTACGGGTTCGACTCCGATATCGCCGCGTGCGAGGCGCTGTATGCGAGTCTGCTGGTGCAGATGGTGCGGGCGTCGGATCTGTACATCAAGTCCGGGCAGTACCGGTCCGCGACGGTGGAGAAGGTCGTCGTCGAGAAGCGTTACGGTCGCAAGGTGCAGCGGCAGGTGCGTGCGCCCGTCGCGGCCGTGACGGCCCGGCTGAATTTCCAGATGGCGTTCGCCGCGCGTGTCGGCCGACGCTTGTCCGCGGTCAAGGCCGACGTGGAGGCGGAGGTGCAGGCCGAGTCCACCGCGGCTGCGGGCACCGCGATCGCCTTGCGCGACAAGGAACTCGAACTGACCAGCTTCTACACCCGGACCTCCGAAGCGCGCGGCACCTGGCGCGGTCCGCAGGAGTCCGCCGGGTACTCGCCCGGGGCCCGGCGTGCCGGTGACCGTGCCGGCCGAGCCGCGCGGTTGGGTTCCGCACCCGAACTCGGCGCCGCACGTGGACAACTCGACGCGTGATCGGGCCACGGCCGGTTCCGTAACCGTGACGGGGCGCGGCGCAACTGTGTCGATGTCGCGAAGGTGTCGTAGGTCGGCGAGAACAGTGGGAGGTCCGGTGTCCGAGGCGGAGCGAGCCGGAGTCGGGGCATGAGTACCCGGGACAGTCAGCGGGCGCGGGTGTACGACGCCGAGGGACTGGTGCGGCGGATGTTCGATCGGGCCGACGAGGGTGGCGGGCGGACCGTGGAGCTGTACGGGTCGCAGATCACGCTGCCGGTGGAGCGCCGGTTCGCGTCGGTGGAGTCGGTGCAGAGCTATGTGGATCGGGTGCTGGCGTTGAATTGGGTTCGCGCGGGGTGGGGTCGTGCGGGCGACGCGGTGACGGTTCGGGCGCGGGCGGGTGCGGGGGCCGCGCATTACGAGGTCGAGACAGCGGTGCTCGCGGTGCCGTTGCATGCCGGTGGAAGTGCCTGGGCGTTGCGGGAATTGGTGGTTCTGCACGAGATCGCGCACCATCTCGGCGAACCGGGACAGGACCGGGCGGCGCACGGGCCCGAATTCTGTTCCCGGTACCTCGAACTGGTCGACGGGGTCATCGGGCCGGAGGCGGCATTGGTGTTGCGCACTTCGCTACTGGGCTGTGGTGTGCGGATCGGTTGACGGGCTGCTCGGTTGTAGTCTCGGCGTCGACCATGAATCGAGGGAGGCGTATGCGCAAGGTCGTGTCACGTGTGGCTTTCTACGTTCTGTGCACGGTGATGTCTCCGCTGTTCCTGATCGGCTACATCATGTGGATCGGCGGGACCCTCAGCTCGGGCCGGTCCGGGGTGTCGGGCACCGCGCAGGGGCCGCTGAGCGCCCGGTACTCCGAGCACAACTTCGGGACCAGGCCGGACGAGGCGGCCGACCGGCTGCTGCGCGCACTGCCCGGCGTTCCGGGCCCGGCGCTGTTCCTGACGACCGCTCCGGTATTCCTGGCGCATCGGCTGACCGGGTACGTGCCGCGGGCGTTCCGCTACCCGTACGAGGGCAAGGTTTCCCCGCAGTACGAGGCGTCGGCGCGGATCGGGTTCTTCGACGCGGCCCTCGAGCGCTACCTGCCCGATGTCACGCAGTTCGTCATTCTCGGCGCGGGTTTCGACACGCGCGCCTACGGGCTTGCGAACGATCTGCGCGTGCGTGTCTTCGAGGTCGATACCCTGCCGACCCAGACCGTCAAGCGGAAGACCCTGGAGAAGGCCGGAATAGATTCCGGCAGAGTGACTTTCGTGCCTGCCGACTTCGAGGAGGAGGACTGGCTCGACCGTCTCACCGCCGCGGGGTTCGCCCCGGACGAGCGGACGCTGTTCCTCTGGGAGGGCGTGACCATGTACCTCGACCGGGCCGCCGTCGAGGACACCCTGCGCAAGATCGCTTCGACGGCCGCCGGAAGCGTCGTCGCATTCGACTATTTCACCAGCGAACCGTTCGAATCGTCCTCGTTCTACTGGCGTTATGGCCGAGCCGCGACCAGCGCCGCGGGCGAGGAGCTGAAATTCGGCGTCGACAGCACACCGCCGTCGCGTGACCGTCTCGCCGAACTGCTCCGATCCTGCGGCCTGTCACTGACCGAGCAGCAGACCCTCGGCGAAGATACCCAGAAACGCCGTGCCTGGGGCGGATTCGCGATCGCCGCAGTGGAGAAGGCGGCATAGTCTCCCGGTGAGATCTCGCCGCTCAGGCGCTGGGCAGCAGCCGCTGGACTCGGGCGAGGCGATCGCGCCACCATCGGGTGCGCTCGGGGTCCGGATGCCGGAAGCGGTGCAGCAGTTCGGGATCCGGGGTGGGCGGGGTGCGCGGGACGGGCAGGTATCCGTCGGCCGGACGGAGCGAATCGGTGACCGTATCGCCCTGGAAGAGATTCACCGTGCCCAGCCCGCAGGCGAATTCGAGGTTCGGCAGGGCGCCGGCCAGTGCGAGTTGAGCCGACAGGCCGACGCTGGTCTCCAGCGCCGAGGAGACCACGCACGGCAGCCCGGCCGCCTCGGCCACCTGCAACGCGCGCCGAACCCCGCCCAGCGGAGTGCATTTCAGCACGGCGACATCCGCGGCCCCCGCCACCGCGACGCGTAGCGGATCCTCGGCCCGGCGAATGGATTCGTCCGCGGCGATCCGGACGTCCACCCGCCGCCGCACCTGCGCCAGCTCCTCGATGGTCCGGCACGGCTGCTCGGCGTACTCCAAACCGCCTGCGGCCCGGTCGATCCGGGTGAGTTGGTCGACAGCGGTTTCGACATCCCACAGCGCGTTGGCATCCACCCGAATCGCCCCCTCGGGCCCGAGCGCCGAACGCACGGCCGCCACCCGCTCCAGATCCTCGCCCAGTGACTCGGGGTGATCGGCCACCTTCACCTTCGCCGTCCCACATCCCGACCCTGCGACCAGCGCATACGCCCGCTCCGGATCAACCGCAGGCACGGTGCAATTCACCGCGATCCGGTCCCGCACCACCTCCGGCCACCCCACGGTGACCTGCTCGACGGCGGTAGCCAACCACCCCGCCGCCTCCCGATCCCCGTACTCCGGGAACGCACAGAACTCCCCCCACCCCAGCGGCCCCTCGAACACCATCCCCTCCCGCACCGTGATCCCCCGGAACCGAGTCCGCATCGGAATCGCGTAGACGTGCGCGGAGGCAGGATCGATCAGCTCACCCATGCGCCCGCCCACCGGGTACTCGGCTGCGCCTCGACCACGCCCGCTGCTCTGTTCTGGTTCACCCGGAACAGCCTAATCTCGCGAAGGTCGTGGCACGGTGACGCGGCGCTGCGAGCCCCCGCGCTCGCCTGCGCGAGACGGGCGATGCCGGTGACTTCGACGGGTTCCTCGGGACAGGGCGAGTTGCCGGAGCCGAACATGACGCAGGGTCGGTCCCGGATGGTCCCGAACCGGCCCTGATCGTCTCGATCCGTATCAGCTGCTCACAGCCTTTCCAGAATCATGGCGTTGGCCAGCCCGCCCGCCTCGCACATGGTCTGCAGGCCGAAGCGAGCGCCACGTTCGCGCATGGCGTGCACGAGGGTGGTGGCCAGGCGTGCTCCGGATGCGCCGAGCGGGTGGCCCAGAGCGATCGCGCCGCCGTGGACGTTGACGCGCCTGGGATCAGCACCGGTGTCGGCGGCCCAGGCCAGGACCACCGCGGCGAACGCCTCGTTGACTTCGAACAGGTCGATGTCGGACAGTTGCAAACCGCTGCGCTCCAAGACCTTTCGCGTCGCCGGGATGACCGCGGTGAGCATCAGCAGCGGATCGTCGCCCGCGACGGCGAAGCTGTGCAGCCGGGCCAGCGGGGTCAGGCCGAGCTGGGCGGCCTTCTCGCTGGTCATGATGAGGACCGCGGCGCTGCCGTCGTTGATCTGACTCGCGTTGGCGGCGGTGATGTTCCAGCCGATCTCCGGGAATCGGGCGGCGTATTCGGGGCTGTAGAAGGCCGGACGCAGCGCGCCCAGCGTCTCGAGCGTGCTGCCGACGCGAATTCCCTCGTCGGTCGACAATCCTTCCAGCGGAGCCAGTTCCGCCTCGAACGCCCCGTTCTTCGTTGCCGCCGCGGCCTTCTCGTGACTGGCCAGGGAGAACTCGTCCAGTGCGGTACGCCCGATCTTCCATCGCGACGCGATCAACTCCGCGCTGATGCCCTGCGGCACAAGCCCTTCCGGATAACGCTCGGCGAACCCGGCCCCGCCGATATCGGTGGCCCCGACCACGCTCGAGCCCATCGGAACCCGGCTCATCGATTCCAGTCCGGCCGCCACCACGACGTCGTACGCACCGGAGATCACACCCTGTGCGGCGAAGTGGATGGCCTGCTGGCTGCTCCCGCACTGCCGGTCCACGGTCGTGGCGGGCACCGATTCGGGATATCCGGCGGCCAGTGCGGCGCGCCGGCTGATGTTGACGGACTGTTCGCCGACCTGGGTGACCACGCCGCCGATGACGTCGTCGATCTGCGCCGGATCGATACCGGTTCGCCGCACCACCTCCCGCAGGCTGTGTGCGAGCAGGTCCACCGGATGCACCCCGTGCAGCGCGCCGGTCGACTTGCCCTTGCCGATCGGGGTGCGTACGGCCTCGACGATCACTGCGTCTCTCATGGCGATTCCTTCCGACCGACCGCGACGATGCGGTCTCACTAGGTCGTTCTATAGCCAGAGTAGGAGGCTGACGATACTCGCCACAAGTCAGAGTCGTATGATGTACGTCATGTCTGCTGTACTCGAAGGACCGTTACGTGATCTGCGTTCGTGGAAGCCGGAGGGATGTTCGGTCGTCAAGGCCCTGGACATCATCGGCACCCGGTCCGCGATCCTGATCCTGCGCGAGGCCCTCTACGGCACCACCCGATTCGACGGATTCGCCGAACGCGTCGGCATCACCGACGCGGCCGCCGCGGCAGCCCTGCGCAAACTCACCACCGCGGGTCTGCTGCGCAAACAGCCCTACCGCGAGGAGGGCAAACGCACCCGCAACGAATATGTGCTCACCGAGATGGGCCGCGATGCGATCCCGGTCGTGCTGGCCCTGTGGCAGTGGGGTGATCAGTACCTGCAGGGCGGGACGCCGCCGCTCGAACGGGTCGAGAACGATACGAGCGAGCCGGTTCGCGTGGAAATCCGCAGCGCGGGCGGCAACGAGGTCCCGATGGACAATCTGCGTATCCGCCTCAACGATGAATGGCGGCGCGGCCGGACCCGCGATCGACGCGGGCCCGGCGGAGTCGAAATCAGTTGAGCCGCTTGCCGTCCTCGGGCGCGAAGAAGTACACGTGCTCCGGATCCGCGGTGAGCGAGAGCTTGTCGCCCTTGGTCGGCGGGTTGCGCCAGTCGACCCGCGCGACGATGGTTTCCTCTGCGCCCGAACCGTTCTCGCCCAGCGCCCGCCCGTAGACGTAGGCGTCCGAGCCGAGCTCCTCGACCACGTCCACCTCCATCGCGATGCCCTTGCCCGATTCGGTGAACTCGAGGTGCTCGGGCCGGATACCGACCACCACCGAACCGTCCACGGCGTCGGTCACCGTGCGCGGCACCGGCAGCGCGTGTCCGCCCAGCTGTGCGCCGCCGTCGGTGAGCGGCAGGGTGAACAGGTTCATCGCGGGCGAACCCATGAAGCCGGCGACGAACAGATTCGCCGGATTCCGGTACAGATCGCGCGGGGTCGCGCACTGCTGCAACAGACCGTCCTTGAGCACCGCGACCCGGTCGCCCATGGTCATCGCCTCGACCTGGTCGTGCGTCACGTACACGGTGGTGGTGCCCAGCCGACGCTGCAACTGCGCGATCTGGGTGCGGGTCTGCACGCGCAGTTTGGCGTCCAGGTTCGACAGCGGCTCGTCCATCAGGAACACCTGCGGCTGCCGCACGATCGCCCGGCCCATCGCGACACGCTGGCGCTGACCACCGGACAGCGCTTTCGGCTTGCGATCCAGGAACTGTTCCAGGTCCAGGAGTTTCGCGGCCTCGAGGACCCGCTTCTCCTTCTCCGCCTTGGCGACCTTGGCCATCTTCAGCGCGAAGCCCATGTTCTCCGCGACGGTCATATGCGGGTAGAGCGCGTAGTTCTGGAACACCATCGCGATATCGCGCTGTTTGGGTTCGGCGTTGGTGACATCCTTCTCGCCGATCAGGATTCGGCCGCCGTCGACGTCCTCCAGTCCGGCGAGCATGCGCAGCGAGGTCGATTTACCGCAGCCGGACGGGCCGACCAGAACCAGGAATTCCCCGTCGGCGATCTCGAGGTCCAACGCGTCGACAGCGGGTTTGGCGGCGCCCGGATACACCCGGGTCGCGCGGTCGAAAGTGACCGTAGCCATCAGAAAACATCCCTTCACCGGCAGGAACGTGCCGGACGATCCGAGTAGAGGGTGGGTGCGGCGAACCGCTGCACGAATCCTACTGGGCATATGTCCACGGCGTGTCGGTTCGCTGTGGGCGTACACGCTCGCCCGGACATCTCGGGCGTCCCGGCGGTAGCCTGATGAGGGTCATTCGCAGTGCTAAAAGCTCACATCGAGGAGAGCATTCATGACCCGACCGGTTCGCATCGGAGTCCAACTACAGCCGCAGCACGCGCCCGAGTACAACCTCATCCGCGATGCCGTGCGCCGCGCCGAGGACGCCGGGGTGGACGTCGTGTTCAACTGGGATCACTTCTACCCGCTCTACGGCGACCCCGACGGCGCCCATTTCGAATGCTGGACCATGCTCGGCGCGATCGCCGAGCAGACCGAACGCGTCCAGCTCGGCGCGCTGGTCACCGGCGGCGGCTACCGCAACCCCGACCTGCTCGCCGATATGGCCCGCACCGTGGACCACATCTCCGGCGGCCGCCTGATCCTGGGCATCGGCGCGGGTTGGTTCGAGAAGGACTACGACGAGTACGGCTACGAATTCGGCACCGCCGGATCACGTTTGGCGTTGCTCAAGGAGTACATGGAACGACTGACCGCCCGCCTGGGCAAACTCAATCCGCAGCCGGTCCGCGACATCCCGATCCTGATCGGCGGCGGCGGTGAGAAGAAGACCTTGCGCCTGGTGGCCGAATACGCCGACATCTGGCACACCTTCGCCGAAATTGATGTCCTGGAACGCAAGTCGAAGATCCTCGCCGACCACTGCACCGCCGCGGGCACCGATCCGGCCGCCATCGAACGCTCGGTGAACTGGCCGGGCGCCGAAGCCGCCCCCGCCCTGGTCGCCGCCGGAGCAACCCTGTTCACCGTCGGTACCGGCGGCCCCGACTACGACCTGAGCACCCTGGAAGAAGCCATCCGCTGGCGCGACGAATTCAACCCCGAGTCCGTCGCCGGTATCGCGTAGGGCTGCAAGGGTATTCGCTGATCGGACTTCGCCGGTGGCCGGAACCCGCCGCATCGACGCGCGGCTGTTCCGGCCACCGGCGGGCCCAGGTCGGAGGGCGTTCGTAGAGCAGCCGCAGCACAACGCGCGCCACCGGCCGCCGCACGGATCTGCCACCGCGTCGAAATTTCGCGGAGCGTGTCCGTGTGCATCTGCAATCTGTTGATGTGCAACAGGTCTCGGGATCGGCCTGATCGACGGAGCTTCCGATCGTGGTCAACTGCAACAGAATCGGGCGCTGCGCCGGCGTGGTTCACGGATCGGTGGTCGTGGCGGAGCCGGTGAGCTGCTCCTGCGCGTATTTGCGGAATGCGTTGACCAGTCGGTTTCGGGTGTCGCGGCGGGTGGCCAGGACCACGTGGGCCGGGTCGACGCCGTGCAGGGGGATCGCGATGATGTCGGGGCGGAGGGTGGGGAATTGGCCGCCTGCGGTGATGGCTATGGCTTCTCCGGCGGCGATTACCTCGAGTTTGTCTTCGAGGGCTTCGATGATGGGGCCGTCGGGGGCGGGCCGGCCGTCGGGGCGGGGGTCGATGTTCCAGTAGGCACTCCAGACCGGGTCGGATCGGCGGAGGCGGGGGACGGGTTCGTCGGCGATGTCGTCGAGAGTCAGGAAGTCCTTGTGCGCCAAGCGATGATCGATGGGCATGAGGACCACGCGCGGTTCTTCGTAGAGGACGGTGACCTGTAGCCCTTCGGTGGGGAAGGGGAGTCGGGTGACCAGTGCGTCGACTCGATGATCATGCAGGGCGGCCTGGACGTCGGTGATCTGCACATGCTGGGCGCGTATCTCGGCGTCGGGATGGCGGCGGCGCATCTCGCGCACGACGGGCGTGATGATCAGGTCTCCGGTGTAGCCGATCGTGACGTGGCCGGGGCTGGCCGCGGCGCGGGTCTGCGCGACCATCCGGCCCGCGGTGCGCAGCAACGCTCTGGCCTGCGGAAGGAACACCGCACCGGCTTCGGTGAGCCGGGTGCCCTGCGGTCCGCGATCCAGCAGCCGCGCCCCGAGTTGTTTCTCCAGCCGGTTGATCTGCCGGCTCAACGAGGGTTGCGTGACGTGCAGGGCCTCGGCGGCGCGACCGAAATGCCCGTGCTCGGCGACCAGCGTGAAGGAGTGCACCAACCGCAGGTCGAGATCCACTGCGGGCGGTGCGTCGGTCATGCCGTCACAGTAGTCCCGTCCGATCCGGGCGGTCGTCGCAACGACGTTGCCCAGCTGCGGTGATACGCGAATCGCAATGCCCGATGCGGAAGATTCATTGGATCGCGAGTCGCCCGCGGCAGCACAGTGGACCTATCCGCCCCGCAGCGATTTCACCTGGAGGAACGCCCATGACGATCGACCTCGCCGTGGACACGGCACGCCGAGCACTGGGACCGGTCGGTGCGAGTTTGCCGGTCACCTTCACCAGCACCCCGTCGGCGACCGCGCAGCGTGACGCGGGCCGTCGTCTGGAGAACGCCGGTTACCGCGCCCTGTGGACCAACGAGGTCATCGGCAAGGACGCCTTCACACACCTGTCCGTCCTGCTGGCCGCCACCGAACGTCTCACGGTGGGCACCTGCATCGCCAACATCTGGGCCCGCCCACCGCAAACCGCACACGGCGCGGCGGCCTACCTCGCCCAGGCCTACCCGGACCGTTTCGTACTCGGTCTCGGCGTCGGCTACCCGCAGCAGGCCGAGAGCGTAGGCCGACCGTTCGGCAGCCCCCTGACCGCCATGCGCGACTACGTCACCGGAATGAACAGCGAAACCTGGCCTCCTGCACCGGATTCCGTATACCCGCGAATCCTCGCCGCGAACGGACCGAAAATGCTGGCGCTGGCCGGAGAGATCGCCGACGGCGCACTACCCGCCGGACTCCCGCCGGAACACACCGCCCAGGCCAGAAAAGCCCTCGGCCCCGACAAGCTTCTCGTAGTGGCCCTGTCCGCCGTGATCGACGACGACCTCGCCCGAGCCCGCGAAACCGCGCGACAGGTCGTCTCCACCTGGTCCACCCGCCCGTCCTTCCGCGCGACGATAGCCGAATTCGGTTACGAGACAGCGGAAAACGTCGCACCGGACGATCACGTGGTCGACGCCCTCGTCGCGCACGGAACCCCGGATTCGATCACCGCGAAGATCCGCGATCACCTCGCCGCCGGAGCCGACCACGTCACCCTCCTGCAGCCGATCGGCATCGAATTCGCCTCCGGCATAGACGGTTACGTCAGCCTTGCCCCGGCCTTGACCGACCTCGGCTGACAACTCGCCGCACCGTGCCGGTGCGACCTGCGCCGGCACCTCGGCACGCGTGGAAGACCACCACAGCTGCATCATCGAGCGGTGGAGCCGCGCAGATCTGTCCGCTACGTCGAATTTCCCGGTCCAGGGAAAACAACTGGCTTCGCGCTCGCCCGGTCTGGTCGAATCGGACAGGTGCACGACTGGCAGCAACCAACACTTCCGCCGCAGACGCGCGGGGGCAACGTCGTGGCGGTCGCCGGGTTCCTGCTCGGCGTCCTGAGCCTGGTGATCGCCCCGTTCCTGGCCGTGTTCTCGGTCGTGATGACCACCGTGGGCGGCGCCGTCGCCCTGCACGCTCCGTTACTGGTGGCGGCGTTGGCGGGAATTGTCGTGTCGGGGGTCGGGTTCGTCGTCGGATGGCGCAGCTTCGCCGGTCGCGGCGGTGTGCTGGCGATTCTCGGATTCGTGGCCGGAATCGTCGCCGTGGGCATAACGGTGTGGAGTCTGAGCACGAGCATCGCGACTGTCCACGGTTTCGACAGCATCCCGAACTTCCACTACCCGTGAATCCATCGGCCCGGCTTCGGAATTGATCGCCTGTCGATACGTCGTGCCGGTGGCCGAGCCGTGCCGCGAATCGCCCGACCTGCGGCGACGGGTCACCCGCTCAGACGCTCCCTTTACGTTCGACGACGAGAATCCGGGCCTCCGGCGCCGGGTGCGCGACGTGTTCGTCGCCGATCTCGGCGTAACAGATCCGTCCCGGCGTCAAGTGTTCGACTCGTTCCTCGCCGTTCTCGCGATAGTGCATGTCGACCGCGCCGTCCAGTACGACGAAGACCTCCGGACCGTCGTTGATGTGCCACCGGTACGGCTGATCGGTCCAGTGCAGCCGAATCGTCGCGGTATCGATCTCGGTGATATCGAGGGCTCCCCAGGGGCGATCGGCGGTGAAAGCACCGGCATCGAAGAAACGCATGTCTCGATCATGGCATCACCTCGGCGAACGGTGACGTGGGCGGACGCCCGGGAACCGATGCGCAGGCCGGCGGCACCGTACGCTACGTGCAGTGTTGGCACTCCTTCTGGAGGGATGAGCGTGACGCACAATCCGGTGATCGCGGCATTGGGGGCGTTCGGGGCGTGGCTGCTGGTGGCGGGGCCGTTGTATCAGGCGGCGATGGAGCTGCGGGATCAAGGTTCGACCGAGCGGCGGGAGCTTCCTGCCGAAGTCGTCTCGCCGCGTCGTATCTCGCCGTGGTGGTGGCTGGTGCCGCCGGTGGCGTACTGGAAGTATCGCCAGGAACGCGAGCGGATGAAACGCGCTGTGCTGCAGGTGCTTACTGCCGACGAGGTGCAGCGGATCCTGACGTTCTCCAATACCGCGCTGGGCTGGCTGCTGGTCGCGGGCGGCGCGACGTGCATCGCGGTCAAGGAGACCTGGGAGTTCGTCGAGGCCATGGAATGGGCGTGGGGCTGGACCCTGCTCCTGGTGGCGGTAGCCGGGATGGCGGCGCTGGGCAATACGTCGTACCAGACCGCGCGTACCTCCCGAATCCTCGTGGCCGCCACGCGCTCGGACACTGTATGACCACATGTCCGGACGCACCGGGCGAGGTCGGCGAGCGCTAGGCGGGAACCGCCGCGGCCTCGGCGCGTGCGACACGGGCGCGGGCTCGGCGGACCACCGCCATGGTGATGGCGATCAGCACCCCGAAGGTGACAACAGTCATGACGGTGGACAGCCACACCATGGTCGGGATGGGCAGGTGGTAGACGAGCACCACGCGGAGCGCGGCCTCGGCGCACAGCCCCGCACCCCAGATGACGCTGAGGCTGCCGATTACGCGCCGCATCTGCGGGCTGGTGCGGTACCGCTGCCGGAATGCGGCCGCGGCGTCGGCGGACATGCCGCGTTGTGCGCTGAGGTAGATCAGGGGCTTGCCGATCGCCGTGCTGATCAGGAATGCCGCTCCGATCAGGGCTGTGGTGAACGAGTCCTTGGCGACCGCGAAGCGGGCGTCGCCGGACACGAAGGTCAGCGCGAGTCCGAGCACGAAGCTCGCCAGGATCACCGAGGCGAACGGATCGATCCGGCGTTTGCGCACGATCTCGGCGATCACGAACACACCCGACAGCACCGTTCCGCCGCTGAGGGCGACCAGATTGCTCGCTCCGGCGGCATGCAGCCCGTAGTAGGTCGCCATCGGCACCCCGGCGTCACGGAGCAACTGGCGCCCCAGGGCCTTGCGGTCCATTCCGGGTGCGGATGCGGCGTTGCCCGTATCCGGCTCGCTCGACTCGGTTCGCGCGGTCTCTGGGACGTTCTGTGCGTCTGCGAATGCCATTGCGTGCGTGCCTTTCTCGATGTGCTGATCGCCGAGGTGTCCGGGGAACCGGGAGTTCCCGCGTCGCCCTCCATATTTCGCGTTCGTCCCGCTTGCCCGCATCGGCCGAGAGGTGGACAAGGGGTGGAGATGTTCGCCTCCACCCATACCCATGCTTCCTGATCGCCATGTGCTGAATTCGCCCTCGGGAAGTCAGCGGTCTTCGGGTGCGACGTCGGTCGGTGGCTGCTCCGCCGGTGTCAGCTGCTCGGCGATGTCGGGTGGAACGTGCAGGCCCGTGCGATGTAGATCGTCGATCAACTGTGCGGTGAGTGGGTCGCGGGGGTTCGTGGTCGAGGCGACGAGGCGGCGAATCCATCGGGGATCGAAGCGGCGGACCGCTCCCGGAAAGCCCGGGGTGATCGCGCTGATCGGGACGACGGTCAGGCCGAGGCCCGCGGCGGCGAGTTGGGGCGCATGAGCTGTCACGGCGGTGCGGAACACCACCGACGGCTGCAGGTCGACATTATCGAGGTGGCGCTGGATCCAGTTGCCGAGCTCGTTGTCGGGGGTGAAATGCACGAATGGCCGACCCTGGATATCCGATGGCCGGAGGGCGGCGCGAGCGGCCAGCGGGTGCCGCGCGGGCAGGGCCACCACCATTTCCTCCTCGGCGATCGTGGTCGACTCGAAACCGGTGATGCGCAGGTCCGGAAAGAGCAGCAGGTCGGCCTCGCCGGATTCCAGCATGGCGTAGGCACTTTCGGGGTCGGTGCTCTCCCGGAGGGTGATGGTGACATCGGGGCGGTCCTGGTTCCAGCGGATCAGCACGGGCGCCAGTAGCGGCACGGTCAGGCTCTGCGCGCAGATGACCCGGACGGCGCCCGCGGTGCCGCGCCCGACGGCGCGTGCGAGAGCGATGGCGTCATCGGCGGCCGCCACTGCCCGGCGTGCCTCGGGCAGCGCCGCCCGCCCGGCTGCGGTGAGCCGCACACCGCGACGGTCGCGAGTCAGCAGCGCGGTCCCCGCCTCACGCTCGAGGGCCGCCAGCTGATGCGAGATCGCGGGCTGCGAGAGATGCAGATGCCGCGCGGCGCGGGTCACCGATCCCAGCTCGGCAACGGCCAGCAGGCATTCGAGCGCTCTCAAGCTAGGCATAAGAAAAATCTATCGCAGGCCGTCTTTATATCGATTTCAAGACGGGAATCGAGGGATCCGCGACCGCGGTTGGACTGATGGTCAGGCAGAACATGCCGGTTCCCTCGAATCCGAAAGGCACACACCATGAGCAGTATCAGCATCATCGGCCTGGGCGGGATGGCACGGGCGCTCGCCGCTCGCGCGCTCGCCGCAGGCAACGCCGTCGAGATCATCGGCCGCGACGAGGCCGAGGCCGCCGAGGTGGCCCGCGCACTCGGCGACGGTGCCACGACGGGCAGGCTCGGTGCGGTCCCGGCCGCTGAGATCGTCATCCTCGCGGTGCCGTATTCCAGCGCGGCGTCGCTCGTCGAACAGTACGGAAATGCGTTGAGCGGCAAGGTCATCGTTGATATCGCGAATCCGTTCGCCGCTGATTTCACCGGCCTGGCCACCTCGGAGGGCAGCTCCGCCGCGCAGGAAATCGCGGCGGTCGCCAGCGCCGACGCGCGCGTGGTCAAGGCGTTCAACACCATCTTCGCCACCGTGCTGGCCGACGATGCGGCACAGGGCCGATCGCTGGATGTGTTCATCGCCGGTGACGACGCGCAGGCCAAGGCGAAGGTGTCCGCGTTCATCGAAAGTCTGGGCCTGCGCCCGCTGGACACCGGCCCGCTGCGCATGGCTCGCAGCCTGGAGGAAACCGGCCTGCTGATGATGGGCCTGGCCCGCCACGGAGTGGGTTTCGACTTCTCCCTCCGCGTCGCCACGTCGGCGCGCTGAACCCTCACCCAGGAGCGGAAACCATGAGAATCGGACTGTCCCTGCCGCATATCGGAGAGCAGGCAACCACCGAGAACATCCGGGAATTCGCAGTGCGCGCCGAGCAGAGCGGCTGGGACTCGCTGTGGACCGGCGACCGGATGCTCTACCCGATCAACCCGAGAACCCCGTACCCGGGCAGTCCCGACGGCACGCTCAACCCGCAGGCCAGACGAGTGTTCGAGCACCTCACCGTCATGACCTACGTGGCCGCCATCACCGAACGGGTCCGCCTCGGGGTCAGCGTGCTCATCCTCCCCCTCTACAACCCGGTACTGCTGGGCCGGCGAATCGCGACCCTGGATCAGCTGTCCCACGGACGAGTGACGCTGGGGGTCGGGCTCGGCTGGTCGGAGGACGAATTCGACGCCGCCCGATCACCTTTCCGCGAACGGGGCAGGGTCACCGAGGAAACGATCGGGGCGCTGCGCGCGGTCTGGGGTCCCGACCCCGTCGAGTTCTCCGGCGATCACCACACCATCCCCGCATCGGTGATCGGCCCCAAACCCGTCCAGGACCCGCTGCCGATAGTGATGGGCGGCTTCAGCCCGAAGGCCCTGGACCGAATCGGCCGCCTCGCAGACGGTTTCACCCCGGCCATCGTCCCCGTCGACGGCCTCGTCGACATGGTCGGCCGTGTCCAGCAAGCGGCGGCGACGCACGGCCGCGAGCACCTTCCCACGGTCGTCCGTGCCAACGTCCTACTCACCCCGGACGATTCGGATCTCCCGGAGCAGGGCCGCAGAGTGGCCACCGGCAGCTGGAATCAGATCGCCAGCGATATCCACCGTCTCGCCGCGGCGGGCATCGAGGAGGTCTTCTTCGACCTGAATTACGTTCCGGGAGCCACAGATCCGCAGAATCAGTGGGACGTGGCCAGGCGACTGTACGACATCGGCCGCAACGTCGACGCCTGCTCGTAGGGTGCTGCTGCGGACTCCGTCACTCGGGGGCGACCGCTCGGCTCCGAGTTCAGGCGCTCGAGGGCGCGCCGAAGGGGAGTGGTCGACCCCTGTGGGCGTAGGCCGTTGCGGATGGTCGCCGGATGACGTCGCCACAGGTCTGCATCAGCGGTGAGCGACCCGCTGTGCGCAGAATTCCGCGCCTGCGGTGGCATCCGCGCGCACCGCATGGCGGTAGGTCCCGGGTGCCTGGCCGCGATCCCGCCGGAATGCTCGGCTGAAGGCGGGCATCGAGGTGTAACCGACTGCGTGCGCGATGGTTTCGAGGGTGTCCTCGGTGTCTCGGAGGCGGATCGCGGCGAGGTTCATTCGCCAGCGGGTCAGGTAGCTGCCGGGGGTTTCGCCTGCGACGGTGCGGAATCGGCGGGCGAGAGTGGTGCGGGAGACCGAGAGTTCGGTCGCCAGGAGGTCGGTGGTCCAGGGTTTGGACGGGGCCTGGTGCAGTTTGGTCACCGCTACACTCACCAGCGGGTCGCTCAGGACTCCCAGCCAGGAACCTTTCTCCTGCAACGGATTGCGGCACATCCAGACTCGGAGGAGTTGGATGAGCAGGATGTCGACCAACCGGTTGAGCACGACCGCGCCGGCGATCTGAGGAACAGCCAGCTCGCGGGCCAGGAGGCGCACGGTGTCGTCCAGGCAGGTGCCGCCGTTGTCCGCGCGGATGTGCACCATCTCCGGTAGCGAGGCCAGGACCTGGGTGGATACCACCGGGTCGTACTCGTAGGAGGCGCCCAGGATGTGCGTGCGGATCTCGCCCTCGCCGATGCGCAGCACACTCGCCTGGGCGCGGGCCTGTTCGGCCGTCGCGCAATCGCAGGAATACGCGACGGTGTCGACATCGCTACCCAAGGTGTGCTCGGACCCGGTCGGCAGCAGCACGACGTCGCCCGGCATCAACTGCTCGGCCTCGAGCCCGGGAACGCGCAGCCACGCCGTGCCCGAGGTGACGGCGTAGAACACCGGGCGACCGATGTGCGGCCAGGAGGTCTTCCAGGTCTCGGCGGCCTCGATCCGTGCACCGGCCGCACCGCGAACTCCGGCGACGGTGAGCACATCGGCGAGTAGATCCATGTATCCGAGGATACCGACGCTCTCGCATCGATGAAACAAATGGATATGATTTAGGCAGTTTTGATCATCGTTTGTAGCGACTCGAGTCCATATGGTGGTGCCATGACAGATGCTATCGACTTCGACGCAATGAATCGCAAGGTCATCGATGAGTTCCGCAGCACCGGCGGTAAGGGCTCGGGCATCTTCGCGGACGTGCCGCTGATCCTGGTGCACCACGTCGGCGCGAAGTCCGGCACCGAGCGGATCGCGCCGCTGGTGTACTTCGGCGAGGGTGAGCGGTTGTTCGTCTTCGGCAGTAAGGGCGGCTCCGACGAGAATCCGGCCTGGTACCACAATCTCGTCGCCAACCCGGAGACGAAGGTGGAGGTCGGCACGGAGACCTTCCCGGTGACCGCGAAGGTACTCAGCGGCGCCGAGCGCGACGAGATCTACGCCAAGCAGTCCGCCGTGCAGCCGCAGTTCGCCGAGTATCAGAGCAAGACGACCCGGGTCATCCCCGTCATCGAACTGGTACGGGCCTGACCGCGGAAGTCTCCTGATCGAAGACCTCGCCCGGTCCGCGGGTGCCGAGACTGTGTCATCGGTCCGTGCTGCGGAGTCCGCGATCGATGAAGCTGATCATCCACTCGTAACTGTCCTGCGGGTCGCCGGTCCAGTGGAACCCGCCGGAGGCTTGCAGGGCGGCGAATCCGTGGAAGGCGCAGCGCAGCGTGCGGACCGCGTGATCCATATCCGCCTCGGGAATTCCATAGCCGCGCAGCACAGCTGCGATCGAATCGATGACGCGCCCACTGGATTCCAGCAGCGGATCACCGGGTCCGGTGAAACCGGCGGCGTTGATCGCGTTGTAGCGGCCCGGATGTGCGGCCACGTAATCGCCGAAGGCGTGCGCGAAGGCGCGTAACGCCTCGGTGCCCGACAGGCCGTGCATCGCGTCGCGAATCAGGATGTCGGCCTGGGACATGGCCAATGTCGCGATATCGTGCTGCAATTCCGCCAGGCTCGCCACGTGCTTGTAGAGCGAAGGTGTTCGCACACTGAGCTTTTCGGCGAGCGACCCCATGCTGAGGTTGGCGAAGCCGATCTCGTCGGCCAGTTCCGCACCCGCGCGCACGACCTCGGCCCGGCTCAGGCCGGCCCTAGGCATGCTGTTGTCCGGCAAGGAATTTCAGGGTCAGCTCGGCCACCTGCTCGGCGGCGTCGGCGTGCGGGTAGTGCCCCGAGCCCTCGAGCATGGCGACCCGGCCCAGTCCGGCGGGCATGAGGGCGACGACCGCATCGGCCTCGGCCTTCGGGGCGGCCCAGTCCGGATCCTCGGTGCCCATGATGATCAGCGCGGGGCTCGACAGGTTCGGCAGCTGCGCGTGCGCGTCGGCGGGGGTGGACTTGCCGGTCTTCATGAACTCGGCGAAACGACCGGGCTCGCGGAGTTTGGCGGTGAGTGTGGCCATGGCCTCGGCGTGGTCGGACGGCTTGTTCGGGTAGGCGACGTCCAGGTAGCTCATCCAGATCCCGAGGCTCTTGAACAGCTGCGTGCCGATCAGCCGCAGTGCGCCGCGCCGGTAGCGCCGCACGGTCAGCAGTGCGCCCAGCGGGAACGTCTGCTTCTTGGTGAACGGGTCGAGTTCGACGATCGCGCTCACCAGTTCGGGAGCCTGAGCTGCGGCGATGGTGGCCGCACCGCCGGAGAGCGAATGTCCGATGATGACCGCCGGGCCACCCAGGTGCCGGATGAGTGCGAGCAGATCTCCCGCGACGTCGGTGCGGGAGATGGCCTCGCTGCCGTCGTGCGAGGTCCAGTTCATGCTGGAGTCGCCGTGTCCGCGCAGATCGGCATTCGCGACGCGATAGCCCGCGTCGACCAGCAAGGGGACCAGGTGGCGGAAGGCGTTGCGGTGATCACCCATGCCGTGCGACAGCACGATCAGCGGGCCCTCGCCCGTCACGTCGTAGGCGATCTGTCCATTGCCGATGGTCAGGTACTCGGTCATGTCAACTCCCGTGGAGCTAGTGGCTAAAGCTGATAGCCATAAAGCTAATCGAATTAGCCGAAGGTGTCAACAGGTCGATCGGATCGCTCGAATCAAGCTGATCGCAGAGGTTCCCGCGGGGCCACGCGACCGGGATGATGTCTGCCGTGCCCGACGATCCCCGCCCGTTAAGCCCGTCCGTGCCGGGTATCCGGCTACTGTTTCCGGCTATGGTCCGTTTGCCTCGTTCGGTGCTTCGCACGCTGGTCACCGTGTTATCCCTGCTCGCGGTACTGTTCGTGGCCGGTTGCGGATCGAATGGGGGCAATTCGTCGGCTAGCCGGGATCTGTGTTCGCCGCCGGGGGAGGCGGCCGCGGCCGCCGCGCCGACGAACCTGGCCGCGGGCGCGTCGGCGGGGGCCGATCGATTCACGACCCAGACGACCGAACCCGTCGAACAGATCGATGTGAACAAGCTGGGCCTGCTGGCGCCGGGCGTGCTGAGTGTGGGCACGCTGTCCGATGCGCCGCCGAGCATCTGCGTGGACTCCAAGGGGCAGTTCACCGGATTCGACAACGAGCTGCTGAAGGCGATCGGCGCGAAACTCGGTCTGCGCGTGCAGTTCTCGGGGACCGAGTTCTCCGGTCTGCTCGCCCAGGTGGCGAATCGGCGGTTCGATGTCGGATCGTCGAGCATCACCACCACCGACGAACGTCGCAAGCTGGTGGATTTCACCAACGGTTACGACTTCGGGTACTTCTCCCTGGTCGTCCCGAACGGCAGTGCGCTGCACGGCTTCTCGGACCTGCACCCGGGCGTGCGGATCGGCGTGGTGCAGGGCACCGTCCAGGACGAGTACGTGGTGAACACGCTGCATCTGGACCCGGTGAAATTCCCGGACTACAACACCGCGTACGCGAATCTGAAGACCGGGCAGATCGATGCCTGGGTGGCGCCCTCGGCGCAGGCTACCGGTGCGGTCAAACCGGGGGATTCGACCTCGATCGTGCAGAACACGTTCAGCCTGGACAATTTCACGGCCTGGGCGGTGCGGCCGGGTAATCAACCGCTGATCGATGCGCTCAACGCCGGGCTGGACGCGGTCATCGCGGATGGCACCTACGCCAAGCTGTACTCCAACTGGGAGCCGCGGCCGTTCCCGCCGGGCTGGAAGCCGGGGTCGAAGGCGGCTCCGGTGCCGCAGCTGCCGGATTTCGCGAAGATCGCCGCGGAACATCACACCACCACGACGGCCCAGGCCGCGCCGAAGTCGACCCTGCGGCAGTTGGGCGATACGTTCTTCGACTGGTCGTTGTACCGCAAGGCATTTCCGGACCTGTTCACAACCGGTTTGCCCAATACGCTGATCCTGGCCTTGGTTTCGGGTGTGCTCGGCACGATCATCGGCATGCTGCTGGCGGTGGCGGGTATTTCCCGGACGCGCTGGTTGCGTTGGCCCGCAAGGATTTACACCGATATCTTCCGGGGTCTTCCCGCCGTGGTGATCATCCTCATCATCGGTCTGGGTGTCGGCCCGGTGGTGAAGAATCTGACCGGCAACAACCCCTACTGGCTCGGCGCGGTCGCGCTGGCGCTGCTGGCCTCGGCCTATATCGGCGAGATCTTCCGGTCCGGGATCCAGTCGGTGGAGGCCGGGCAGATGGAAGCCGCCCGCGCCATCGGATTCGGTTACCGGCAGTCGATGACGCTGGTGGTGATTCCGCAAGGCGTCCGAAGAGTGTTGCCCGCGTTGATGAATCAGTTCATCGCGCTGATCAAGGATTCCTCGCTGATCTACTTCCTCGGCCTGCTGGCCACTCAGCGTGAATTGTTCGCGGTCGGAAGGGATCTCAACGCCCAGACGGGCAATCTGTCCCCGCTGGTCGCCGCGGGTCTGGTGTATCTGCTGTTGACGATTCCGCTGACGCACCTGGTCAACTACATCGACCGGCGGTTGCGCACCGGGCGTGCGGAAAAGGTCGACGGCCCCGTCGAACCGGTCGAGCAGTCCGTCACCACGGAAGGGCGCTGAGCGTGAGCCACCACGGCAACGAGATCGAGGGCACCGGCGGCGAGCAGTCCGGAGCAACCCGGGCCAGTTCCTCGCTCACCGGAACCGACCTGCACCTGACCCTGGGCGGCAACCAGGTGTTGCGCGGCGTCGATATCCACGTCGACGCCGGGAAGACCACCACCGTCATCGGCCCCTCGGGCTCGGGTAAATCCACGCTGCTGCGGGTGCTGAACCGCCTGCACGAACCGGATTCGGGCGATGTGCTGATCGACGGCGTCTCGGTGCTCCGCGAGGATCCGGACCGGTTGCGGCAGCGCATCGGGATGGTGTTCCAGCACTTCAACCTGTTCCCGCACATGAGCGTCCTGGACAACGTCGCACTGGGCCCGCGCAAGCTGCGCGGGCTGTCCCGGGACGCGGCTCGCGAGGTCGCCATGGACCAGTTGGAGACTGTCGGCCTCCTCGCGCGCGCCAACACCCGCCCGGCGAATCTGTCCGGCGGACAACAGCAACGCGTCGCCATCGCCCGCGCCCTGGCGATGAAACCGGAACTCATGCTGTTCGACGAGGCCACCTCGGCCCTGGACCCGGAACTGGTCAAGGGCATCCTGGCACTCATGACGGATCTGGCCTCGGGCGGTATGACGATGATCGTCGTCACGCACGAAATGGGTTTCGCCCGTTCGGTTTCCGACAGCGTCATGTTCATGGATCAGGGGCAGCTGGTCGAATCCGGTTCGCCCGACCGCATATTCGACGATGCGCAAACCCCGCGCCTGAGACAGTTCCTCTCCCAGGTGCTGTGACTGTCGGCCTCGGCTAACTGCCGCTGCTGCTTCCGGAGGACGGCATGTTGGCATAACGGCCGAAATCGCCCTGGGCGCCGCTGTAGACGTTGACGTCCGTGCGGCCCGCGATGCCGGGGATGGTGCCGGAATCGGTTGTCTGCCAGAAGGTCCAGGTGGGCCAGCCGCCGGGGATGTCGGGTTGGGGTTTGCCGCTGTAGTCGGCGATCCACAGCGGGTACTGGGTGAACTGGTTCGAATTCGCCATGGCCGTGCGCCAGAAGCGCGGGTAGGTGTAGACGATCGGCACGCGGCCGGTGAGGGACTGCACCGTGTTGAGGTAGCGGTGCGTCCAGTTGATGAGCGCGGCCGGCGCCAGTCCGCCGGAATTCTCGATATCCAGCACCGGCGGCAGGTCGAGCACGCCGTGCTGACCCAGGACCACCGTGGCGTACAGCGCGGCCTGTGGTTCGGGCGGCAGATTGGGCCGGGCGTAGTGATAGGTGCCGCGTGCGACTCCGGCCGCGCGCATCAGCAGGCTGTCCGGCACGAAGTAGGGGTTGACGTAGTCCAGCCCCTCGGTTGCCTTGAGCATCGCGAAGCTGTTGCCCGAGCCGCGCACGGCGAACCAGTTGATCCACCGGCCGTCCACGTGCTGCCACGACGAGACGTCCGGACCGGTGGGGGCGGCGATGGCCGGACCGGTTGCCGATAGTATGCCGACGGCGGCAAATGCCGATAGCGACAGAAGAGAGCGACGAACCTGGGGATGAGCCGTGATGCGTCGATACATGGTCAAGAGGGTAAGCGGATGTCGCTGTGGAGGCCAGAGACCTGACCGTGTTCTGTGTCAGTGGATTGCCGCAGATGTGCTGTTTTAGGGCAATCTCACTGAAATTGGGAATTCAGCCGAGCCAGTCCAGCACCGAGGCCGCCGTCCAGGACTGCTGCATACTGCCCAGCGGCGCACCGCTGAACGGGTCGTAATACTCGGCGAAACTGCCGTCGGCGGCCTGCCGCAAACCCTCCGCGCGCAGCATGAACGACCGCTCGGCCCAGCCTCGGCGGGCGAAGACCCAGGAGAACAGCCAGCTCATCACCGGCCAGACCGGTCCGCGCCAATATTCGGTGCGGCGGAAATCCTTGGAGACCGGCGAGGTGGACGGCGGCAGGGCGTAGCGCAGATCCGGATGTCCGCAATAGCGTGGTCCCTCGAAGATGCGCAGCAGGTTGCGTTCGGCCTCGCGGGGCAGCCCGCCGCACAGCAGCGGCGCGAACACGGCCAGGGTCTCGGTATTGATCCACGAATCCAGCCGCAGGTCGTAGTCGCGTGCGGCGCCCGAACGCGGATCGGTCGTCGCGATCACGCCCGCGCGGAAATACGACGCCCATTCGTAGAGTTCGCGCACATCGGCGCGGGGCAGCCGGTAGTCCTCACCGATCGCGGCCAGAACTTCACAGGCCAGCACGAAGATCGCGGTGACGAACACGTCCTCCACGGCGAAACTCATCGACGACGCCTCTTGAAAATCGTCGTATCCACATCGGCGCATCTGCTCGACCAGCCACAGATAGCGGTCGTACTCGCGATCGGTCGGGCGTTGGGCCGGATCCACCAGCGTGTTGTCCGCGCGCTCGTACGGCGGCAGATCACCCGGGACGACGTTCTGGTAGGCGCGATCCCAGCGCGGGGAGTTGTCCATTCCGGACTCCCAGCCGTGATAGATCGTGATCCGCCCGTTCTGTTTCGGATCGCGTGAATGGGCCAGCCAGCGGTGCCAGCGCATCAGGTCCGGCCAGCGCCGGTCCAGGAATTCCTCGGCCACCGCGCGGGTGCTGCGCCCGTGGCGGCGCGAATGGTCGAGGATGCGCTGCACCGCGATGGCGTGCACCGGCGGCTGGGTGATCCCGGAGGTGTCCGGTCCGTCGGGCGCGTTGGCCGCGAGCTTGCGGCACTCCCAGCGCGCGGGGCCCGGGAAATATCCATCCACACCGTTGGCGAACACGATGTGCGGGATCATGCCGTTCTTCCACTGTGCCGACAGCAGCGTGTCCAGTTCGACCACGGCACGCTCCACACTCAACGGGGCGAGTCCGACCGCGACGAATGCGGCGTCCCAGCTCCACTGGTGTGGATACAGGCGCGGTGCGGCGCTGGTCATCGTCCCCAGGTCGTTACCGCGTAGCAGGTACGCGGCACGGGCTGCCAGCTGTGTGGGGGTGAAACCAGGCCCGTTCATCCCCCTATTCTGCGACGACACCTTCAGATGTGCGCGCTGCGCACCTCGGACGGGCCGCGGGAGGTCCGTCAGCGGCTCGTGGTCGGCGATGCCGCACCCACTCCGAGTCGATTACGGTGAGCCCATGCCCGACGCCGAGACGCCCACGCCGACCGCTCTGATCACCGGCGCCAGCCGTGGCCTCGGTGCGGCGATCGCCCGCGAACTGGCCCCCACCCATCAGCTGCTGCTGGGCGCGCGCACGGCCGAGGCCCTGGACGGGATCGCGGCGGAACTCCCCGGCAACACCCCGTGGCCGGTGCAGTTGACCGACTACGAGGCCCTCGCCCGCGCCTGCGCCCCGATCGAGCGCCTGGACGTGCTGGTGCACAACGCCGGTGTGGCCGACCTCGGCACCATCGCCGAATCGTCGGTCCAGCAGTGGCGAAACACCTTGGAAGCCAACATCATCGCTGTCTCCGAGTTGACCAGGCTGCTGCTGCCCGCACTGCGTGCCGCCGGAGGCCATGTCGTGCTGATCAATTCGGGCGCGGGCCTGCGCGCCAATCCCGGCTGGGGTGTCTACGCCGCGAGCAAGTTCGCGCTGCGCGCCTTCGGTGACGCCCTACGTCTCGAGGAGCCCGAATTGCGGGTCACCTCAATACATCCCGGCCGCATCGACACCGACATGCAGCGCGACATCGTCGCCGGGGAGGGCCGCGAGTACCGGCCCGGGGAGTTCCTCACCGCGAGCACTGTCGCTCGCACCGTGCGCACCGCGATCGAAACACCTCGCGACGCCCACCCCACCGAAATCGTGCTACGCCCGATCGCCCGCGACACCGAGTAGTCGGGAGTGTCGTCGGGGAGCAAGGGCAGGCTGCCTGCGGTAGATTTCTGAGGTCAGTGGTCTCCGGCACGAAGTGGTTTTCTGCGAATATGAGTTCGACGATGAACCGCAGGCAGTGGTTGACGCTGCTGGCGGCCGGGACAGCTGCAGCACTGTCCGGATGCGACGCGACGCATGGTGCCGCGATCTCCGGTGCTGGGCCGAATCATCTGGTCAAGGGTATGGCGGCGGCTCCATCGTCGACGCCTGTACTCCCGACGACGCGGGCCGCGGTCCCGCTGCTCCCGGCCCCGCCCGGGGGCCCGAAGACACGCCTGTCGCGGCACACCATCACCGCGCTCCCCGGTAAGGGCAACACTCTCGCGCTCACCGTCGACGACGGCGCCGACGCCGAAGTCGTGGGCGCGTACATCAAATTCGCCCAGGACACCGGCGCGCGCTTCACCTTCTTCGTCACCGCCGCCTACAGTTCCTGGACCGTGCACCGTGACGCGTTGCGTCCGCTGGTCGAGTCGGGGCAGATCCAGCTCGGTAACCACACCTGGAACCATCCGGCGCTGACCAAACTCTCCGCCGCCGGCGTGGCCGATCAGCTCGAACGCACGAAAACCTTCCTGCGCAACACCTTCGGCGTAGACGGCACGCCTTTCTACCGTCCGCCGTACGGTTTCCACAACGCGACCGTGGACCGCGTCGCCGCCGAACACGGCTACACGGTGCCCACCCTCTGGTACGGCTCGCTGAGCGACTCCTCGATCGTCACCGAGCAGTACCTGATCGAGATGGCGCACAAGTACTTCAACCCGCAGGCGATCGTCATCGGCCACGCCAACCATCCGGCCGTCACCCATTGCTACAACCAGATGGTGGACGTCATCAAAGAGCGCAAGCTGTCCATGGTGACCTTGAACGACGTCACCCTGCCGCCTGTCTGAGCGGCTACTGCACGCCTGTACCTCAGGCCACGACGTTGACCAGGCGCCCCGGGACGACGATGACCTTGCGCGGAGTCTTGCCGTTCAGGAACTCCAGCAGCTTCTCGTCGGCCAGTGCCACGGTCTCGATCGTTGTCGCGTCGGCATCGGCGGGGACGCTGATCCGGCTGCGGACCTTGCCGTTGACCTGGATGGGGTACTCGACCGAATCCTCCACCAGCAGTGCGGGATCGGCGAGCGGGAACGGGCCGTGGGCCAGAGCTGTGGTGTGGCCCAGGCGTTCCCAGAGTTCCTCGGCGATGTGCGGAGCCATCGGGGCCAGCATCAGGACCAGAGGTTCGACCACCGCACGCGGGGCGCCCTCGGGGTAGTTCTTGGTCAGGAAGTTGGTCAGCTCGATCAGCTTCGCGCCCGCGGTGTTGTCGCGCAGGTTGGCGTAGTCGTCACCGGCTCCGGCGATCGTCTTGTGCAGCAGGCGAAGTGCCTCGGCAGACGGCTCGGCGTCGATGACGCGCAGGTCGCCGGACTCCTCGTCCACCACCAGTCGCCAGATGCGCTGCAGGAAGCGGTGCGCGCCGACGACGTCCTTGGTCGCCCAGGGGCGTGAGGTGTCCAGCGGGCCCATCGACATCTCGTAGAACCGGAAGGTGTCCGCTCCGTACAGATCGCACATCTCGTCGGGTGAGATGGCGTTCTTCAGCGATTTGCCGATCTTGCCGTACTCCTGGAAGACCTCCTCCTCGACGCCGGAGGTGTTGGTCCAGAAGAACTTTCCATCCCGCTCGACGATCTCCGCCGCCGGGACGTACGCGCCACGCGCATCGGTGTAGGCGAACGCCTGGATGTAGCCCTGGTTGAACAGGCGGCGATACGGTTCGACGCCGGTCACATCACCCAGATCGAACAGCACCTTCTGCCAGAACCGCGCGTACAGCAGATGCAGCACAGCGTGTTCCACACCGCCGACGTACAGGTCGACACCGCCCGGATCCTGGTCGCCGTGCTCGATGGGACGCGGTCCCAGCCAGTACTTCTCGTTCTCCGGAGCGCAGAAGGTCTCGGCGTTGGTCGGGTCGGCGTAGCGCAGCTGATACCAGGAACTGCCCGCCCAGTTGGGCATGACGTTGGTGTCGCGGCGGTACTTCTTCGGGCCGTCGCCCAGATCCAGTTCCACGTGCACCCAGTCGGTGGCCTTGGCCAGCGGCGGGGACGGCTCGGAATCGGCGTCGTCCGGATCGAAGGTGACCGGCGCGAAATCCTCGATCTCCGGAAGTGTCACCGGCAGCATGGATTCCGGCAGTGCGTGCGGTGCGCCGTCCTCGTCGTACACGATCGGGAAGGGCTCGCCCCAGTAGCGCTGCCGGGCGAACAGCCAGTCCCGCAGCTTGTACTGGACCTTGCCGCTGCCGTGGCCGTCGGCCTCGAGTTGCTCGATGACCCGCGCCTTGGCGGCCTCGATCTCCAGCCCGTCCAGGTAGCCGGAGTTCACCAGCGCGCCCTCACCGGAGTACGCGGCCTGCGAGATATCGCCGCCCGCAACCACTTCCAGAATCGGCAGGCCGAAGGCGGTGGCGAAATCCCAGTCCCGCGGGTCGTGACCGGGGACGGCCATGATCGCGCCGGTGCCGTAGCCGCTGAGCACGTAGTCGGCGATGAAGATCGGCACCTGCGCGCCGTTCACCGGATTCGTGGCGTACGCGCCCAGGAAGACGCCGGTCTTCTCCTTGTTCTCCTGACGCTCCAGATCCGATTTCGCTGCGATCGACTTGCGATATGCCGCAACGGCTTCGGCCGGATTCGCGGAGTCGCCGAACTGCCAGCGCGGGTCGGCGCCGGACGGCCAGGCGGCGGCGGTCAGGGTGTCGACCAGATCGTGCTCGGGAGCCAGCACCACGTACGTCGCGCCGAACAGCGTGTCGGGCCGGGTGGTGAAAACCTCGATCGTCTCCGCGCCCGCGGTGAACCGCACCTGCGCGCCGCGCGAGCGGCCGATCCAGTTGCGCTGCATGGCCTTGACGTTCTCGGGCCAGTCCAGGTGATCCAGATCGTCCACCAGACGATCGGAGTAGGCGGTGATCCGCATCATCCACTGCCACAGGCGCTTACGGAAAACCGGGAAGTTACCGCGCTCGGAGCGCCCCTCCGCGGTGACCTCCTCGTTGGACAGCACCGTGCCCAGACCCGGGCACCAGTTGACCATCGAATCGGACTGGTACACCAGACGATACGAGTCCACCACGGCGTTGCGCTCGGTCGCGGACAGTTCGGCCCAGACCTTGCCGTCCTCGGGAGTCCTCGCGCCGCTGTCGAATTCGGCGATCAGCTGCTCGATCGGCCGCGCCTTGCCCAGATCCGTGTCGTACCAGGCGTTGTAGATGCGCAGGAAGATCCACTGCGTCCACTTGTAGAACTCCGGATCGGTGGTGGCGAACGAACGCCGCCGGTCGTGCCCCAGACCCAGCCGGTCCAGCTGACCCTGCATGGTCGCTATATTCGATTCGGTGGTCACCCGCGGATGCGCGCCGGTCTGCACCGCGTACTGCTCGGCGGGCAGGCCGAACGCGTCGTACCCCAGCGCGTGCAGCACATTGCGGCCGGTCATGCGGTGGTAGCGGGCGAACACGTCGGTCGCGATATAGCCCAGCGGATGCCCGACGTGCAGTCCCGCACCGGACGGATACGGGAACATGTCCTGGATGAACAGCTTGTCGGCGGGGATCTCACCGCGTAGCGGGCCGACCGGATTGGGCGCGTGGAACGTGCCGCGCTCGTCCCAGGTCCGCTGCCATTTGCGCTCGATACGTCCGGCGAGGTCGGCGTTGTAACGGTGTGCGGGCACCTCGCCGGTGCCGTCGCTGCGTCCACTCACGGCTGCGTCGGTCGGTTCGGTTGCACGAGTGTCCTGCACGATCCTGCCTTCTACTAATCGAGCTCCCCGGATTCAACGTTGCTCATCAGCGTAAAGCGTGCGCACGTCAGCGCCCAAAAAGGGCCCTGGGAAACCTGGGGAAGGGTACATGGTCCGCATCACATCGGGTGGGTCGAGCCGGGTTCGAATCCGGTACGCGAGTACCGTCGTCGGGGTGTTCGTGGTGGCGTTGATCCTGTTCGTGCTGGCGGCGGTGGCCGTCGTCACCGGGGTACTCGGGCTGACCGGCTCCCTGCCCCCCAATCGATACTTCGGCGTGCACACCGAGGAGGCCGTGCGCACCGAGGAGTCGTACCGGCTCGCCAACAAGGTGGCCGCACCCACGTCGATCGGCGCGGGTCTGCTGCTGATCGCGGGCGGTGTGGTCGCGCTGGTGGCCGGGCCGATCGCCGGAATCGCCGCCGCCGTCGTCGCCGCGGCGATCGCGCTGTTCACCCTGGGCGCCGGAGTGAACGCCGCGGGACAGGCCATCGCCCGGCTGGCTCCCGCTGCCGAGGTCGGCAGCTGCGGCAATGCCTGCGGCGCGTGCTCGCTGCGTGATGCCTGCCAGCCCGCGAACTGAGCGCACAGCCTCGATATGAGTTCCTCCGCGCTGACGGTCGGCTTCGACCTGGATATGACGTTGATCGATTCCCGGCCGGGGATCGGCGCCTGCTATCGGGCGCTGTCGGCGCGCACGGGTGTGGCGATCGACTGCGATCTGGTGGTCACCCGGCTGGGTCCGCCGCTCGAGGAGGAGATCGCGAACTGGTTCCCGGCCGACGACGTCGCGGCGATCGCCGAGCTGTATCGCTCGATGTATCCCGAGCACGCCATCGCCGGGACGGTGATGATGCCGGGTGCGCGCCGGGCGGTCGAGGCCGTGCAGGCCGCCGGTGGACGTGCGGTCGTGGTCACCGCGAAGTACGAGCCGAATGCGAAACTGCATCTGCGGCATCTGGGCATTCCCGCCGACGCGGTCGTCGGGAATCTGTGGGCCGAGCGCAAGGCCGAGGCGCTGCGCGAATACGGGGCGGACATCTACGTCGGCGATCACACCGGTGACGTGCGGGGTGCGCGAACCGCGGAGGCGTTGTCGGTCGCGGTGGCCACCGGTCCGTGCAGCGCCGAGGAACTGCGCGAAGCGGGTGCGGATGTGGTGCTGGGCGACCTCACCGAATTCGATGGCTGGCTCGCCGCGCATCTGTCGGGGCGGTAGCGCTGAACCCCCAGGCTCCGGGATCCTGCCCGGGGGTTCGCGGCGACCGTGATCAGCTGGTCTTACGCCGGAACAATGATCGCGACCAGAGGTAGCCGATCACGATGAAACCCGCGCACCACGCGACCGCGATGATGCCGTTGTTCCCGATCGGCGTGCCCATCAGCAGACCACGGATGGTTTCGGTCAGCGGAGTGAACGGCTGATACTCCGCGAACTGCCGCACTCCGGCGGGCATGGTGCCGGTCGGGACCAGACCGCTGCCCAGGAACGGCAGGAACAGGATCGGCATCGGGGTGTTGCTCGCACTCTCCGGATTCGACGCGGCCAGGCCGAAACCCACACCGAGCCAGGACAATCCGAAGATCGTCAGCGCGATCAGGCCGAATGCGAGCACCCATTCCAGCACGGTGGCGTGCGAGCGGAACCCCATCGCCACACCCACGGCGACCATCAGCCCCACACCCAGCAGACCCTGGATCAGGGTGCCGACGACCTGCCCGGTCAGGATCGAGGAGTGATCGATCGGCATGGTCCGGAACCGGTCGACGATGCCCTTGGTCATATCCGAGGCCACCGAAACCGCAATGCCTGCAACGAGATACGCCGGAATCATCAGCATCATTCCCGGCACGATGTAGTCGATGTACTTCGCGCCGCCGGTGGCCTGGCCCAGCGCGCCGCCGAAGACGTAGTTGAACAGCAGTAGCAGGATCACCGGCATCAGGATCACGCCGATCGTCATGCCGGGATATCGCTTGGCGTGCACCAGGTTCCGGCGCAGCATGGTGGTCGAGTCGGCCAGTGGGTAGGTCAGGGTGCTCATCGCGCGGTTTCCTTTTCGGGAGTGGGTTGTCCGGTGAGGGAGAGGAATACGTCGTCCAGGTCGGGGGTGTGCACCGCCAGGCCCCCGGGTTCGATACCGGCCTGGTCGAGCCGATCCAGCACGGTGCGAAGGGATTTCACCGATCCGTCGCTGGGCACCGCGAGGGTCAGTTCGTCGGCGACGCCGCCCAGCAGGTCGGCCGCGACGCCGAGTTCGGCTCGGTCGGTGAAGCTCAGGCGGATGTGCCCGCCGGGTACCAGGCGCTTGAGCTGGTCCGGGGTGCCTTCCGCGACGATGCGGCCGTGGTCCAGAACCGCGATCCGATGCGCGAGATCGTCTGCCTCGTCCAGATATTGGGTGGTCAGGAAGATCGTGACGCCGCCGGCGACGAGTTCGCGGATGATGTCCCACATGGCGCGGCGGCTGCGCGGGTCCAGGCCCGTGGTCGGCTCGTCCAGGAAGATGATGCGCGGTCCGCCGACCAGGGTCATGGCCAGATCCAGCCGGCGGGTCATCCCGCCGGAGTAGCCCGAGGCGGTCTTGTCCGCGGCGTCCACCAGATCGAACTGTTCGAGCAGTCGCTGTGCGATGCGCCGGTTCTCCGCGCGCGGCAGGTGGTACAGATCGCCCATCATCAGCAGGTTCTCCCGGCCGGTGAGCAGATCGTCGACCGCGGAGAACTGCCCGGTGACGCCGATGGTCGTGCGCACCCGGCCCGGATCGGCGGCGACGTCGTGGCCGCCGACCCGCGCCTCGCCGGCATCGGCGCGGATCAGCGTGGACAGGATCTGCACGGTGGTGGTCTTGCCCGCACCGTTGGGGCCGAGCAGGGAGAAGATCGTGCCCTGCGGCACGGTCAGGTCGATTCCGTCGAGCACGATCTGCTCGCCATAGGATTTGCGCAGGCCGGAGACCGAAATGGCCGGTGTGCGAGAGCTGTCGCTCATGATTTCCTCTCATCAACTGATAGGCATGAATGCATGCTTCGAGTGAGCCGTGTCCGCTTCGGTGCGCGGACAAGGGGGTGTGTTGTGTAGTTGTGCGGGGCGGGGTCACCGCCCCGGCGACGTCAGATGTCGAGATCCTCGATGTGCGGACGGTCGGCGATACCGGCCACGCGGTCGTAGATCGGATCGGGGATCTTTCCCCGGAGCTCCTCGGCCGAGTCGAAGATGCCCATCGCGAATTCGCCCCAGTCCGGATCGTTGACGCCCAGCATGCGTCGCCAGTTCGTCAGATCCTTGATCCAGTTGGTCTCGGTGGGGTACTCGTCCCACTTGGAGCTCTGGGTGTGCAGCACGAATTTGCCCTTGCGGCTGCGGTAGATTCGGATGCGCTCGAAGGCGTCGTCGGTGTATTCGTGGGCCTCGGTGAGCAGCGCGCCGGAGAAACGCACCTGGCGCACGCCGTTGTGGCCGACGCGCAGCACGATCTCCTCGAAGCCTGCCTGACGTCCCTCCTCGAGTTCGATGAACCGGCGCAGCGCCGTCACGATCGCGCCCGACAGATTGCCGCCGACCAGCTCTTGTGCGCGCTGGAACAGGGGTAGGTCGTCGTCGGAGACGTATACGGTCTTGTTGGGCATGACTCCACTATACGTAGACGTATACATACACACAAGATCCTGCACGGGAATGCGCTTCGAACGCGGATGAACCACCCGCCCGCCTGCTTCGTAGTTCGGGGTGAGCGCGGCCGATCGTGGCCCGCTAGGCACACGGCAGGAAGGAGCGCCGATGTCTGCGACGGCAGTTGGGTATCTGGTGCGGGCTGTCGAGGCTCTGGGCGTGCGACATGTCTTCGGTGTCGACGGCGCCAATATCGAGGATCTCTACGATGCGATCTTCGAATCCTCCGGGGCGGTGACCGGGGTGGTGGCCAAACACGAGTTCTCCGCCGCGACGATGGCGGACGGATATGCCAGGGTCACCGCCGGTCTCGGTGTCGTGGCGGCCACCTCCGGCGGCGGGGCGATGAATCTCGTTGCGGGGCTGGCGGAGTCGTTCACCTCGCGGGTTCCGGTGCTGGCGCTGGTCGGGCAGCCGCCGACCGATCAGGAAGGGCACGGGGCCTTTCAGGATTCCAGCGGCAAGGCCGGAACGATCGATGCCGCCATGCTTTTCGATCAGGTATCGCGCTACTGCGCTCGGGTGGAGTCGGTGCAGACCCTGCCCGCGCATCTGGCGCGAGCGGTCGAGGCCGCGCGGGGTGGTGGGCCCGCGGTGTTGTTGCTGCCCAAGGATGTTCAGCGCGCACCGATGGGATCCGTTGCGCCCTTTCGGCCGCGTCCGGCGGTGCGGGTGCGGGACGAGACCGGGTTGCGGAACGTGCGCGAGGCGCTGCGGAACGCAAGGGGTACCGGCAAGATCACCGTTATCGCGGGAGATCAGGTCGCTCGGGACGACGCCCGCGAAGGGTTGCGACGGCTGGTCGCGGCGCTCGAGGCCGCCCTCGGCGTGGCGCCGGACGCGAAGGACGTATTTCCCTGGGACGAACCCGGATTCTGCGGAGTGGCAGGAACGATGGGGCATCCCGAACTGCTGGACGCCGTGCGCGGCAGTGCGCTGTGCCTGTTGGTCGGTACCCGGCTGCCGGTGACCGCGCGCGCCGGACTGGCCGAGGCGTTGTCCGGGACCGTGGTGGCCGCGGTGGGTGCGGAGCGGCCGTACCTGGACGCGATCTACGCCACCAGCACCGATCTGGATGTCGAACTCGCCGAGCTGGCAGCGGATTTCGAGAGTTCCGCGTCGTCGCCGGAGGGGGTGGTTGCCGCACCGCCGCGCACGCCGCCCGCCGAGCGGTCGATATCGTCGTTGACCGCGTTGTCGGTGCCCGAGGCCACCGGTCCTGGATTGCGCTATCGCGACATGGTCGAAACCCTCGGCGCCGTCCTGGAACCCGGGACCGATGTCTTCGCCGATGCCGGCAACACCGGAGCCTCGGTGGTGCACCACCTGCGGGTGCCTCGCGACGGACGATTCGTCGTCGCGCTGGGTATGGGCGGGATGGGGTACGCGTTCGGGGCCGCCATCGGCTGCGCCTTCGCCCGCGAGCGGCGCACGGTCGTCGTCGCCGGGGACGGGGCGTTCTTCATGCACGGCATGGAGATTCACACCGCGATCGAATACCGGCTGCCGGTGACCTTCGTGGTGTTCAACAACAACGCGCACGCCATGTGCGTCACGCGCGAACAGCTGTACTACGGAGACCGATACAGCTTCAACAGATTCCGCCCCTCGAATCTGGGAGCGGGTGTGGCGGCGATGTTTCCCGGACTGCCCGCATTCGCGCCGGCCAGCACCGAGGAACTGACCGATGCGCTGCGCATCTGCCTGAGAACCCCTGGACCATCGTTCCTTTCGATCGACTGTGATCCCGACGAGATCCCCCCGTTCAGTCCGTTCCTGTCCGTACCGAGGAGGCATTCGTGACCGCCAGCGCCCTGCCCGCACTCAGCGATATCCCGGATCGCGAGATTCCGGGGATACTCCGGATCGAGAATTCCGATCGCGAGGAGACCACGCCGATCATCATGGACATGCTCCGGTCGGTCTATCCGCACGACCAGATCTTCGGGCAGTTCTGCCCGGTCCAGGCGTATATCGACGCGCCGCCGCGTGCGGTCTTCGACTATCTGGCCGACACGCGCTGCCTGGAGGAATGGACCTACAGCCTGCGTGGATTCACCGAAACCGACGAGCCCGGCCTGTGGCTGGCCTACGACCGGCTGGGCCCGGAAACCCAGATCTACACCCGCACCGTCGCCCATCCCGACGCGATGACCGTCGACTATCACTGCGCGTGGGATCAGGGCAGACATCTGTGGATGATCTATCTGATGCGCGTGGTCGACGCGCAACTGGTGTTCGACAAGCCGGGTTCGGTTGTGCTGTGGACCAATTGCCACCACCCGTTCTACGACGAGAATCCCTATCCCGACGCCGCGCCGCCGAAACGGCCGGTGTGGGTGGGTGATTTCTGGGAGATGTTCTCCGCCGGGCACCAGCTCGAACTCGACAATCTCAAGGCGATCTGCGAATACCGTGCCGCGCACGGACTTCCGATCAAACCCGACTGGATGAAATGAGGCCCCCGATGGAATCGACCGATCCCGGCCTCGCGCCGGTCAGCCTGATCGATGTGGCGAGCTACCTGCCCGGTGAGCCGGTGAGCACGGAGTACTTCACCCCGTACATGCGATCGGCGCGGATGGCGAAGAACGTCATGTTCCGTTCCCCGGCGACGCGCCATCACGTCGATCGCGAGGAGACCTCGATCGACATGGTCGCCAGGGCCGTCGAACCGCTCGTGGAACGTCATGGGGCGCAGACGATCTCCGAGGTGGACGTACTGCTGACGCACACCCAGCTGCCGTACAACCCGATCGTCGGGTGCGGTCCGGAGGTGGCGCGGCGCCTGGGGATGCGGCCCTCGACGGTGCTGGACATCCAGAACAGCGGCTGTGCGGCCTTCGTGTACATGATGCAGTTGGCGCGAATGATCCTGCGTACCACCGATGCTCGCTCCGCGCTCATCGCCACCATCCAGAACTCGGCCGGAGCCGTGTTCACCCAGCCCGATATCCGCAAACTCGCGCAAGCGCCGGTCCCCGGTGACGGCTGTGGCGTCGGGTTGCTGGTCAAGAGCGATGACGCGCCGATCCTGGACGTCGAGACGCGCACCTATCCGGAGTTCGCCGGGGATATGGATTTCAACACCGGCTCCGAGCGCAAATGGTGGGAACCCGGCGAGGGGCAGCCGTGTGTGAGCTTCACCGAATCCAAGATCACCAAGGTCTTCGCGCGCGGCAATCGCCTCGTCCCCGAAGTCGCGCTCGCGGTCTGCGACCACATCGGTGTGAAGGGGCGCGATATCGACACCTTCGTCACCAATCAGCCCAACCGTCTGTTCCTGCGCAACTGGCACGATGCTCTGGAGCTGCCTGCCGAACGTCATCCGGACACCTTCGACCGTTGCGGAAACCTGTTCGCCGCAGGCATTCCCGTAACTCTCGACATCGAGAACCAGGCCGGTCGCGTGCGCAACGGATCGATCGTCCTGATGTCCGCCTTCGCCCACGCCGGTGATTTCGCCGGGGCGGCGGCGGTGCGCTGGGGTGCGGCGAGATGAGTATTCGATCTGCCGAGGATGAGTCGCGGCCGTTCGTGCGCAAGAGTGGCGGCGGCACGGATCGGTCGATGCGGCGCAGAGTCCGGGCTGGTCAAGGCGCGCGTAGCCGGGAGAACGGTGCGCGGCGGTTCGATCTGACGTTGAGTGAGAATCCGTTCCCGCCGTTGCCATCGGTCATGGAAGCGATGAATTCGGCTCTGGCGCATGCCAATCGGTATCCGGAGTTCTTGCCCGAGCGATTGCCCCGGTTGATTGCGGACCGCGTGGGGGTCGACGCCGATCAAGTGGTGGTGGGTGCCGGGGCGACGGGGGTGGCGTTGCAGATCATGCAGACGCTGGCCGGGCCCGGACGGGAGATGGTCTTCGCCTCGCCGACCTTCGACGGATATCCGATCATGGCGGCGATGACGGGTCTGGAAGCTGTTGCGGTGCCGCTGGATTCGTCGGGGAGGCAGGATCTGTGGGGGATGGCGCGGGCGATCGGCGAGCGCACGGCGCTGGTGGCGGTCTGTCGTCCGCACAATCCGACCGGAACCGTGGCGGCGGCCAGTGAGTTGAAAGCGTTCCTTTTCGGTGTGCCACGGCATATTCCGGTGATCCTGGACGAAGCGTATGCGGAATTCCTCAGCGCCGAGGAGGTGCTCGATCCGCTCGAACTCATCGCGCGATACCCGAATCTGCTGATACTGCGGACGTTCTCGAAGGCGTACGGGCTGGCCGGACTCCGGATCGGCTACGCGTTCGGGCATCGGGACCTGGTGCGCCGGGTGCGTCGGTTGCAGGTGCCGTTCGGGATGCCGGAGACGGCGACCGCCGCGGTGGCGGCCTCCTATGCCGCGGCGACCGAATTGAACGAGCGGGTCCTGCGGATCACCGTTCAGCGCGAGATGTTGCGAACAACGTTGCGGCGCAGCGGTATCCGCATTCCGCGCAGCCGGGGGAACTTCCTGTACCTGCCCGGGCCGGGCATGGTCGAGACGCTGGCCCGCGCGGGGATCGCGGCGAAGGGGTATCCGGACGGCAGCGCGCGGATCGCCGTCGGCGATGTGGCCGCGGATCGGGCGGTGGAGCGGGCCCTGTGCGGTCCGGCGCTGGTCCGGGTCGAGCGGGCGGCGGGCGAGGAGTCCGGGGTGTGGTCGACCACCGCCCCGGCCGATCCGGAGCGAACCGGGAGTTGCTGAACCCCTGTGCACCGCCATCGCGGTGCTGTGCGGGTTCACCTCACAGTGAACTGGTGAGCATGACCTGATTGGTGATCGAGTCGCGGATCTGCACCGCGCGGATCTGATCCGGCGGGACGGCGGTGGTGCCGTCGGGAGTGAGGGTCTGGCCCGGGTGGGCCGTCCACTGCGCCACCATCGCCTCGGTGCCGTCGGCGTGGACCACCCACAACGCGCCGTGCCAGTTGTACTCGGTCTCCGAAGGTGTATAGCTGCAAGTCATTTCGATACGCGTCCCGCCGGGCACCTCGACGAGCTTGTAACTGGCGGTGACCGGTGAGGGCAACACCGGAGCCAACTGCCGTTCGGAGACGATCTGCTCGGTCGGCGGGGTTTCGGTGCGATGCTCGAACGCAGCGGTGATCGGGACCGCGATCGCCACCGCCGCGGCCGCGGCAGCCACCGCCGCGCCGATCGTCAGCCAGCGTTCCCGGCCGTGGCTGCGGACCATCGGAACCGGATCCTCGGGCTTCGGTTCCGGCGGTACCACGACGACATGCGGTGTCGACGGCGAATCGGTCAGCGCCAGCGCCACTTCGGGCTCGACCTGACCGAGAAGTCCGGGCAGACCCGATAATTCGGCCACGGCCTCCCGGCACGAGGCACACTCGTCCAGATGCGCCTCGTAACGCAGGCGTTCGGCGCGGCTGAGGGATCCCAGGACGTACGGCGCATCCCACATCACGTAGTCGTCGCCCCCATCCGGGACCACCGCCTCGTTCTCCCCGATCCGGGGGACGTCCGTCACTTCGTCACCCCCATCTCCTGTAATGCCGAACGCAACGCGCGCATCCCATAGTGCATACGGGATTTCACGGTGCCCTCGGGAATGGACAGTTCCATCGCGATCTGCTGAGTCGACAGGCCGCGGTAATACGCCCGGACGATCACCTCGCGGTGATCGGAACTCAACCTGGCCAGCGCGTCGGTGATCAACCAGCTGTCCAGCGTCCGCTCCGCCTGATCGGGACTGGCCTGCTCGGGCGGATTGTCCGTACGGAACTCGTGCCTGTGCCGGGCGCTGCGATATTCGTCCACCGACATGTTGCGGGCGACGGTGAACAACCAGGCCCGTGCCGACGCAGTCGACTGGTCCAGCACATTCGGTCGCTGCCACGCCCGCAACAGCGTCTCCTGGACGATGTCCTCGGCCCGGCCGGAATCGCCGACCAGGCTGTAGGTGTACCGCCACAAGGGCTGCGCATGCTGGTCGTACAGCGCCCGGAGCTGCATCGCCTGCACCTCCGACGCGCCGTCCGGGATCGGCGGCGCAACGCCTCGGAAAGGCTGAGTGGTCGCGCCGTCACTGGTCGCCCGCGGCGAGCTCGCCATCGGCTCACCAACTCAGGCGCCGCGGTGGGGGCGCGGATGTCGTGGCCACACTAGCTATATACGCAGTCAATTGCGTTCTAGTTCGATCGGATGCGTCGCTAATAGCGACAACGGTAGCGGCTGGCGGCGCAGCACCTGCGCCCACAGGTCGCCGGGCTGCGCGATCGGATCCGACGGCAGCGCCGAGAGCACGATCCAATCGCCGCGCTCGAGCTCCCCCTCCAACTGCCCGAAAGTCCAACCGGCGTACCCGGCGAAAATCCGGATACCCTCCACCAGCGGCGCGATGATGTCCGGATCCGAATCCAGATCCAGCAACGCCACCCGGCCGTCCACCCGGCGCAGGCCATCGATGCGATCGATGGCGGTACCGACCCTGACGGTCGTCAAACAGAGTGCGGCGTCGCGTTTGACCGGACCACCGACGTACAGCGTGCGCGGCGAGGCCGCCAGATCCGCCCAATGCGGCAGCACATCCTGCACAGCGGTATCGCTCGGGCGATTCAACACGACGCCCAGACTGCCCGCGTCGTTGTGCTCCACGATGTACACGACCGTCCGCCGGAACGACGGCTCGACCAGGTCGGTCGCCGAAACCAGCAGCGTCCCGGGCCGCACCGCCTGATCCTCGTGCCGGAATTCTCGTCGAGAGCGGTCGCCGTGTTCCTCTGCGCGTGCCACCCAGCCATCATCGCACCGCTTCACCCCTCGCGCTGTATTAATGGCCTCCGCTTCGCTCCGGCGGGCCGCGGCCCCCGAAGGGCCGATTCTTCCCTCCCTCCGCTCCCCCGCTGCGCTCCTCCGCTCCGGTCAGTCCAGAATCGACCCGGGCCCCGGCCTTGGGGTTGGCGTTTTTCAAGGTGGGCGGAACTTGGATGACTTTCGATGTTCTGCTGCTCGTTTGGTCGGTCCTGGGGTCGTTTCGTTCTGTTCTGCTCTGGTCAGTGACCGTGGCAGGTGCAAGGGTGGGGCCGGGCCGATTCGCATGGAATCGGTCTGTGGGGCCTGGGCCCCGGTGTAGCGAAGCGGAGGCGCGTAGGTATGGAACGGCCTGAGGTCGTGCTCGAGAACAGTGACGGCGTGTACGACTTCTACCGGGAGCATCGGCAGAATCGGTTGCAGGCCTGGGGCGCCTACGCGGTGCTGGCGCGGCGGTACCGGCCGCGGATCGGGTATGCCGCGGGGGCGCGGGAGGCGTTGCGGCGGTTGATATCCGAGCGGCGGCCGTTGCTGATCGTGATCAATCACCTGTCGCAGCAGGATCCGTACACGGTGGCCGCGGCGGCCTGGCGCAGTGGGTTGCGGCCGGTGATCGGGCGGACTCGGGTGCTGGCCAAGGACGAACTGTTCGTCGAGGACGATCTGCGGCGGCGGATCGACATGATGGGCGGAATTCCGGTCTTTCGCGGGAAGGACCACGGCCTGCGGGCGGTGAACGCGGCCGGGCAGCTGATGATCGACATCTGCGCCGAGCGGATGGCGCGCGGAGACGGCATCGCGATATTTCCGGAGGGCACCTGCAACGAGGTCGATCCCACTCAGGTGCAGGCCGTCGGCAGCGGCGTCGGGCACATCGCGTTCCGGGCGGCGAAACTCGGTGCGCGCCCGGCACTGGTCAGCCTCGGGCTCAGCTACGGCCCGCGCGCCGACCCCACGGTGGAACCGACCAAGCAGGAGGCGATTTCGGCCAGTTTCCACTTCGGGGTTCCGGTGCCCGAACTGCCCGCCCGCCCGGCCGAGGTCGCGCGACTGGTGCGCACCGAACTCCAGCAGGCCCTGGACGGCGCGGTCGCGGCCTACTGACCCGCGCTCATTGCGGCAATTCGAACCGCCCTCGCGCCCACGCGGGGACCAACGCCAGATATTCCGGCTCGGACTCCACGATGTGCCGAACCATCGGGCAGAGCGGCAGCACGCCGAACCCCTGCTGCCGCGTACTGTCCAACGCGGCGTCCACGAGCAGGCGCGCATACCCCTTTCCCGAATAGTCCGGGAAAACCTCCGTATGTACGAAGGCCCGCTCCGAGGCGGTGTCCTGATATTCCGCGATACCCGCGAGATTCCCGTCGACGAACAATTCGAACCGATCCTCGACGGAGTTGTCGCGGACTTCCGGGCCGGATGTCATCGACCGAGCCTAGAACAGCGGACCACCAGCGTCGCAATGTACGGCTGATTTCCCCGGAATTGATTCGCGTTGCGCACGGTATGCCGGGTTGGCCGCGGGTTCGTGCGGTCCGTTGGTTGCCCTGTGCGCGTGATCGATCGCGGTGTATCCGGTCACGCCGCGCGGCCGGGTGGGGCGTGTCGCAAAATGACGGGATGAGGGAGCCGGAGTGGCGGCGGATCGTGGTGGCGCCGGACAAGTTCAAAGGATCCGCGACTGCCCCGGAGGTGGCCGCGGCGGTGGCCGCCGGGATTCGGCGGGTGTCGCCGGGGATCGAGATCGCGCAGGTTCCGGTGGCCGACGGCGGGGACGGAACGGCCGACGCGTTCCTGGCCGTGGGATGGGAACGGGTCGAGGCGCGGGCGGCGGGAGCCGGTGGGGAACCGGGAGTGAGTGCCTATGCCGTGCGGGGGCGGACGGCGGTGATCGAGCTCGCTTCGGTCGTGGGACCGGCGACATTGCCGGGTGGACGGCCGGACCCGCTGCATGCGAGCACGTACGGACTGGGGCAGGTGATCGCGCATGCACTGGATCGAGGTGTGCGGGAGATCGTGCTCGGTGTCGGCGGCAGTGCGTCCACCGATGGCGGAGCGGGCATGCTGACCGCGCTGGGGATGCGGATATTCGACAACCGTGGTGATGAAATACCCAGGGGTGGCGCGGCATTGGCGCATGCGGTTCGCGTCGATCGGACCGGGATGCATCCCGCTCTGGCCGACACGGCACTGACCCTGGCCAGCGATGTGGACAACCCGCTGCTCGGACCACACGGCGCGGCAGCGGTTTTCGCACCGCAGAAGGGCGCGGGTCCCCAGGAGTGCGCGCTACTCGAAGCGGCCCTGGCGAATTGGGCGACGCTGATCGATCCGCGGCAGGCCGAACGTCCCGGCGCGGGCGCCGCGGGCGGCACCGGATTCGCGGCCATGGCGGTGCTCGGAGCCGTCGAACGTCCCGGTATCGAGGTGATCCTCGAACTGATCGACTTCCCCCGCCTGCTCGATCGGGCGAGCCTGGTGATCACCGGGGAGGGGTCACTCGACGAACAAACCCTGCACGGCAAGGGGCCGATCGGCGTCGCCACGGCCGCCCGCGCAGCCGGAGTCCCGGTCATCGCCGTCGCCGGACGCTGCCTGCTCGCCGATGATCGCTTGCGCGCGGCCGGATTCGACGCCTGCTACACCCTCGCCGGCCTCGAACCCGATCCCGTCCGCTCGATGACCCACGCGACGGATCTGCTCGAACGCATCGGTGAACGCATCGTCCTCGACCGCCGCTGACCCGGCCCCGGTCGCCCGAAGATCAACGGGTGCAGAGGAATTCGATCGCCGCCGCATACCCCTGAGCGCCCATGCCGGCGATCACCGCCGTGGCGATGGGGGAGATGTACGAATGGTGCCGGAAGTCCTCGCGCGCATGCACATTCGAGATGTGCACCTCGACGATCGGCACCTCCGGAATGACCAGCGCGTCACGCAACACGACCGAGGTGTGCGTGAGCCCGCCCGGATTGATCACGATGGCCGATTCCACACCGCGCGCGGCGTGAATCCGATCGATCAGCGCGCCCTCGGAATTCGACTGGAACGCGCTGATCTCACGATCGAATCGCTGCGCGGTCCGGTGGCACAGCTCGACCACGTCGTCGAGGGTGTCCGAACCGTAGATCTCGGGCTGACGAGTACCCAACATGTTCAGATTCGGCCCATTGAGCACAAGGATCGGAGCTGGCATGAGGTAATTTTGGCCTACGCTCCGCTCCGGTGGGGCCGCGGCCCCACCGGGGGCATTCCTACAGGCCCTTGGGGCCCTCGGCGCGCAGGGTGTCCACCTTGCTCATCGCCTCGCGCAACTCGCCGAGCCATTCCTCGGCGTGTTTACCGGCCAGTTTCACCGTCCAGGCCAGCGCGTCCGAGCGGGAACGGGCCACACCGGCGTCGACCAGTGTGTCCAGTACCTTGCGTTCGGGCTGACGCAGCCGCGTCATCACCGGAACGGCCTGGTGGGTGAACAGGATCCGCTCGTCGCCGAGCAGCACACCCCAGGAAACCGTGCGTCCGAAGCGGCCCTGCGCCTCCTGTGCGATCCGCATCCGCGCCGGGCGGGTCGACTCGCGGAAACGGGCGACCTGGCCTTCCTGGGTGGCGCGCGGAATCTTCGTGGTGGGCTGATCGGCCTCGGCCTCGGGGGCGTCGGCCGGGCCCTCGGGGGTGGTGGGCCGCAGCGTGCCGATCACGACGATCTCGTCGCGGTCGATCTCGATGATCGGTGCGCCACTGAACCATTCAGTTGGCAATCGTCCAGCGAACCAGTCCGGCGCATCGGCGGCGTCGGGCAGATCGGCCTGCTGCCAGCCGCCCGGACGGCCGAAGCCGTGCCCGCGTTGTCCTTGTCTCATGAGCCTCGAACCTCACTCGAATCGTCTGCTCTGTAATCGTGATTACAAGATTACTCCGGTAATTGTCCGCACGATTCCGCCCTCGGAGAACAGCCTTTGAGCAGACCAGGAAGCGAACACGAGCGGGAATCCGTAGGCGGTGCGGTGGATGTCGGTGAACGGGCATTATTGTGGTCGCTGAGCATGGAGAATGCGGACGGTGTCAAGGCGGCCATCGCGAACGAATCTGTCGGGTACGGTTGTTCTCGTTGCTGGAGTGACAAGAGTGAAGAGTGGGCGATATGGATGTGTGGGGATCCCGCCGCATTCGCGTAAGGGGCGCAGCGGCACTCGCAGGGGCGGCTGTCCTGGCGATCACGATGGGAGCATGCGGGTTCCAGAGCAATCCGACTGATCCCGAGTCCATCGTCAATCGTTTCACCAGCCTGCTGGACGACAAGAACGCCGCGGACGCCGCGGATCTCACCTCGTACCCCAGTGGTGCGCAGGCAACGTTGAAGCAACTGTTCAACGGGCTCGATACCGGCAAGCCCGATTACAAGGTCGTCCAGTACATCGGGCTGGACGACACGTCGGCCATGTTCAACCTCGAGGCGGACTGGAACTTCGGGCCCGGCAAGGACTGGAACTTCGAACTGCAGGGCAGTATCCGCAAATTGGCGGTCGGCTGGCGCATCTCCTGGGATCCGACCCTGGTGATCCCGCAGCTGGACAACACCCGCACCGTCAAGCTCGTGCGCACCGACGCCACGCCCACCCCCAAGGTGAACGACAACGTCGGCGCACCGTTGATGTCCGAGCAGAACATCAACACCGTCAGGATCGATCCGACCAAGACGACCGATCCGGTCGCCACCACCAACGCCCTCGCCGACGCCATCTCACCGGTCGCACCGCTGATCACCGGCGGGGATCTGATGCAGCAGTTGCAGGCCGCGCAGGGCAAGCCGATCACCGCGGTCTCGTTGCGGGACGACGACTTCGCGATCCTGGAACCGCGGATGGCCGCGATTCCCGGCGTCGTCATGGACAAGCAGCCCAAGCTGGTCGTCGCCGACCGCCGCATCTGGTCGCCGTTGACCGATGCCTACACCAAGGTCCTGCAGGCCAACAAGGATGCGCACCGCGGCTGGGGCGTCCAGCTGTTCGGGCCCGACGGGGCGATGGTCACCCAGCTCGCCGGACGTCAGGGCCCACCCGGCCCGGACATCGCGGCCACCATGGACCAGAAGTTGCAGCGCGCCGCCGAGGACGCGGTGGTCAGCGTCGGCACCGCCGCCTCGATCGTGGCGATCCAGCCCTCCACCGGCGCGGTCGTCGCCGCCGCGCAGAACAATCAGGCCAGTGCGCAGGGCTCACCCGCGTTCACCACCGCGTATCCGTCCGGCAGCAATATGGACCTGTTCAAGGCCGCCGCGGGAATCATGAAGAACAAGTCCCCGCAGGACGTTTCGGTGCAGGACGCCGCGCAGGCCGCGGCGGATCTGGGCGTCGGCATCGGGTTCAAGGTGCCCGGACTGGACGAGACCAGCGGCCGGCTGCCCATCGCCGGCCGCGGCTTCGAGCAGGTCAAGGAGGGCGGTTCGGATCCCATCCTGGCCAGCACGTTCGGGATGGCGATCGCGGCGGCCAGTATCGTGCGCGGTTCGGTGGCGCCGCCGATGATCGAGATCGGCCGTCCCAGCACGACCGACGCCCAGCTCTCGGCGCTGCCCGGCCCGGTACTCGACAAATTGCGTGCCATGCTGCGTGATTCGGCCGCGGACGGCCCGGATCTGGCGAGCCTGCACGCCTACCAGGGCGTCAACGCGTTCGCGGCGACCGCGGGCACCAGCGGCTGGCTGATCGGCAATATCGGCGATCTGGCGTTCGCCATCCACATCGACGACATCGACAGCGGAAACGCGACCGCGCGGATGGCCGCTCTGCTGCTGAAGTCCTTCGCCACACCCGACAAGTGACGTTCAGCTCAGCGCCCGCCAGGCCGCTCGCCAGCCGAGCAGGAACAACGCCAGCACCGCCGCGGCCACCAGCACGAAGCTGAATGCGATGCCCTGACCGCTGATCACCCGCAGCACCATGCCGATGATCAACGTCGACAGCCACAGCGTCACCCCGGCGGGCCACAGCCCCCGGGCGTCGAATCGGGCCAGGACGTCGTCGAATCGGCCGCGCGCGCCGAGCAGCGGGGCCAGCGCCCAGCCCAGCAGCAGTCCGATCCCGAACGGCCACAGCGTGCGGAACAGTCCGGCGCTGATGGCGCCCTCGTGGTGGCTGCGTCGGCCGATCAGGCAGAACACGATCACCAACACCACGTCGATGAGGAACGGCGCCAATTTCTTCACGCGGTCAGCGTAATCGCCGCATACCGCTCACCCGGTCGGCGGTTGCTCCTCGTCGTCGGTGTCGGCGCCCGCGGGCGCCCGGTTGTCCCCGCGTGATCGCTGATCGGTCAGCAGGGAACGTTCCTCGAATTCCTTCTCGTATTCCGCATCCCCGGCCTGTCGCCCGCGGAACAGGAAGGCGAACACGATCCAGCCGATAACCGCCACCAGGATGAAGCTGACCAGCCGATACACCCCCGCGGCCGCGACCGCCTGCGCCGTGGGCAGACCCGCGATGGCGGTCAGTGCGTAGATCAGCATGGCGTCGACGTAGACGATCCCGCCGGGTGCGAACGGGATGCTGCCCACCGCTTTACCCATGCTGAACACGATCATCAGCGCGGCCACCCGCGGCTCGGCGCCGACCGCGTAACAGGCCGCGCCCAGACAGGCCACGTCACCGAGCCGGTGCATCAGCGCCCAGACGATGACCAGCGCGCCGTCCCGCCGGCCCAGTTCGACCGATTCGAGCTGATGCAGGATCTCCTCGATCCGATCCATCCCCGCCTCGGGCGGATGATGGCGAATCCGGTTGATCAGCCGCAGGATTCGGCGCAGCAGCGCCCGCAGCGAACCCGGATTGCCGGACGCGTAGTTGCCCGCGACCACGATCAGGACCAGCGCGCCGAGGGACAGCACCACCTTCCACGGCCCGACCCGGTCGCCGACCAGCGCCGCACCACCCAATCCGAGCAGCACCATGCCCGCCGCCCCGATGACACCGGAGAACACCAGCTGCCAGGAGGCCACGATCGGGCTCGCACCCCAGCGCCGGGTCTGGCGGTAGGTGAAGGCTGTGGAGAACATCGGGCCCGCGGGCAGCGTCACCGACATCGCGGTCGCGCCGTAGACCACCGACAGCGATCGCCGCTGGCTCACCTGTACCCCGCCCGCATTCATCAGCTGCTTCTGGATGCGGGCGAATCCGCTCATCGAGATCGCCTGCATGAGCACGCAGACCGCGGCCCAGCCCCAGTGCAGCTCGGTGAGGTTCTCCCAGGATTCGTGCAGGCGCGGATAGATATAGAGGCCCTCGGCGATCAGCAGGGCGGAGACCGCGACACCGAGCAGCCATTTCACCCACCAGAATCGGCCGCGGGGGGCCCGTGCCGGGACCGGCACGGGTTCACCGGCAGGTTCGCGATGGGCCGTCACAAGGGTCAGCCTAATGAGTGCGGCCGGACGACAGTAGGGTCACCGTCCGCACCGGCCGTCGGCCAGGCCAGCCGGGTCTTGCGGCGGCGGCCGCGCAGCTGCACCTCCTCGCCCGATTCCCAGTGCGCCTGTTCGTCGAGATCGGCGAAGTACAGAGCGCTGCCCGAGGTCAGCACGCGTTCGGGGCGTTCCTTGGCCAGTTCGGTCAGGCGGGACGCCTCGTTCACCGGATCGCCGATCACGGTGTACTCGAAGCGGTTGGCCGCGCCGATGTTCCCGGCCACGGCCAGTCCGGCCGAGACGCCGATGCCGATGTCCAGGCCGGGCACCTCCCGCAGCGCCTCGCGCAGATCGCGGGCGGCGGCCAGGGCGGCGGTGGGCGCGTCGGGCCGGTCCAGCGGTGCGCCGAAGATGGCCAGCGCGGCATCGCCGACGAACTTGTTGATCAGGCCGTTGTGCCGGTCGATCACATCCACCACGACGCGGAAGAATTCGTTGAGCAGGCTGACCACCTCGGTCGGCGGATGTTCCGCGGCGGTCGCGGTGGAGCCGACCATATCGACGAACAGCACTGCCACGAACCGGGTTTCACCACCGAGTTCGGTGCCGTACTCGAGCGCGCGGCGAGCGACCTCCTCGCCGACGTGCTGGCCGAACAACTCCTGCAGCTCGCGACGTTGCGCGGCCTCCTCCATCATCCGGTTGAACCCGACCTGCAGAAGGCCGATCTCCGAACCGTCGAATACCTCGACCTGCACATCGCGCGCGCCCTCCTGCACCCGGTCGATGGCCCGCGAGAGCTGGCGCACCGGATCGGAGATGCTCGCACCGGTCAGCATCGACAACGCCAGCGCCTGCATGATCACCACACCGCACAGCAGCAGGATCGACACCGCCAGCGACTGCGAGGAGAAATGCACCTGCGAGGTGATCTGCGTCGTGCACAGCAGCACGATCGCGATGACCGGCGCGAAGGTACCCATACCCCAGGTCATCGCCATCCGGGTGCCGACGCCGGGGGTGAGGGTGTGGTCGAACGTGCCCATCGACAGCGCGTGCGCGGCGACCGGACGCAGAATCCGCTCACCCAGCATGTAGGTGAAACCGAACACGATGGTCGCGGCCATACATTCGGTGACGATGACCGCGCCCGCGAGCTGCGGCGAGTCCACGATGATCGTCGCGCCCAGCACCGCGCCGCCCACCAGCCACAGCAGCAGATGCAGGATCGACTGACGCAGCGGGGCGTGCAAGGCGGCCATCTGCTCCTGACGGCTGGGTGGTCCGCCGCGCACCTGCCAGCGCATCACCGGACGCAGCATCAGCGCCGAGGCGGTCAGGCTCAGCACGCCGCCGATCACGAAGACCAGGAGCGGAATCAGCAGGCCTGTGCGGCGCACACCGGTCGGGGAGCCCTCGGGTGCGGGCAGGCCGTACTGGATGAAGGCGTAGACCAGGATCGCGCCGAAGGCGTTGGCGGCGAGCATGGAGGCCAGGTACAGCGGCCAGCGCGTCCGCATGGTCTGCTTGACCGCTGCCAGATGTGTCGAGTCCATGCCTGCTACCGAGAGGTGGGAGGTGCGGCTGGCACGGCTCGCGGGGGCGCTGACACGATCACCAATCTACCGCTGTGTCTTTTGCCTCCGCTTCGCTCCGGCGGGTTCGCGGCCTCCGAAGCCTCACCGATGAGCCCCGTGTCGGGTACTCGTTCCTCGCACCCGCCACGCGTCCGACCGGCGAGACGGGCCGCGAACGTCGATGTTGGCGATGGTCGGTGCGACTGTGGGCGTCATTCCAGGCCTTGCTCGATGGCGTAGCGGGTCAGTTCCACCCGGTTGGCGAGCTGGAGTTTGCGCAGCGTGGCCTGCACGTGGTTCTCCACCGTGCGGTGGCTCAGGCTCAGCCTGGTGGCGATCTGTTTCGCGGACAGACCCTTGGCGACCAGGCGCAACACCTCGGTCTCCCGATCGGTGAGGGCGGGCCGGTGCGGCGCGTCGCGGTCGGCGGGCGTACTGGCGATGCGGCGGTACTCGCCCAGGACCAGACCGGCCAGACCCGGGGTGAACACCGCCTGACCTGCGGCGGTGGCGCGCACGGCGTCGATCAGCTCGGCCACGGACGCGCTCTTGACCAGATAACCCGTCGCCCCGGCCTTGATCGCGTCCAGCACGTCGGCGCGTTCGGCCGAGGCGGACAGCACCAGCACCCGGCTGTTCGGCGACACCCGCAGAATGTCGGCGGTGGCCTGTGCGCCGTTGCCGTCGGGGAGTTGCATATCCATCAGGACCACGTCGGGTTGCACCGCCGCTGCGCGTCGCGCGGCCGCGGCCACCCCGTCGGCCGTCGCGCTCACCTCGAACCCGGCCTCGGTCAGATCCCGCGACACCCCGTCCCGCCACATCGGGTGATCGTCCACCACCATCACCGAAACGTGTTGCGCCACAGGTGTGGCGGGCGGCTCGGGGTCCTGGCTCATCTCATCCCTTTCGGGTCGGTCGGTGCCGGGGGAGACGGAATTCCCATTCTGCGCCGTCGTCGGTGCGCAGGTCGGCGGTGCCGCCGAGGGCGGCGATCCGGCCGAGGATGGATCGGGACACACCCATCCTGCCCTGGGCGGCGGCCTCGGCGAGGCGGCCGTCGGGGATGCCGGGACCGTCGTCGCGGACCGAGACGATCACCTCCTCACCGGTATCCTCCAGCAGGACATAGGCTTTCGCGTCGGGACCGGCGTGCAGCGCGGTATTGGACAGGGCGGCGGCCACCGCGGCGGCGAGTTCCCGGGCGGCCTCGCGGGCCACCGGCACCGGATCCGCGGGCGCGGAGACCGAGACGTCGGGGGCGGCATGGGCGGTCAGCAGAGGACGCAGATCCTGTTCGGCGGCAGGCGAATCCGGGACGTCGGGCACGGGTGCGCTCTGCTCGGACAGCAGCACCCGCAGCGCCACTTCCTGTTCGGCGGCCCGCTGTGCCAACTCCGCTGTGCTGCCGCCGATCTCGTTGCCGCGACGTTTGATGTAGCTGAGCACCTGCAACACTCCGTCGTGCACCTCGCGGGCGAGTCGTTCACGCTCCCGGGCGGCCGCGGTGAGCAGGGCGGCACGCTGCAGTTGACGGTGTGCGCGGCGGGCGGTGTCGGCCGCCAGGCCCAGCGCCAGGCCCACCGAGACCAGCATCGGCGCGGTCGCATCGGACCACAGATCCAATTCCCACTGCGCGCGAACCACGATGCTCACCGCCGAGATCAGCACACCCGACGCGACCCCGCCCACCGGACCGGACGCGATCGCGGCGGAGATCACCGCATTGGCCGCCCACAGCGTCGTCGGCACGGTCTGATGTCCGTGGAACCAGGCGTAATCGGCGACCAGACGGGTGGCGGCCATCAGCGCGATCACCACCAGGTGATCCCCGATCACCACCGTCGTGCGCACCCGTCGTGAGGTGCTGATCCGCCACTGCGACAGCAGCGCCGCCGACACGATCGACCAGAGCACGAGCAGACCGATCAGAACCCAGCTGAGTCCGGGATGCCGGTAGTACGGCGCCGACGCGATCTCCTGGCCGATCGCATACAGCGCGGTGACCAGGCGGAATGCCTGCGCCGCACGCCACAGCGGCGCGGTCGCGCCGACGCTCTCGGGCGCCTGCGGCTCACGTGTCGCGCCGGCGGCCATCAGCCGCACCTGTCAGCGCGCATCCTCGGTCTTCGCGATCCCGGCGTCGGACTTCCCGTCATCGGGGTTCTCGAGCGTCGGGATCCTCGGTTTCGGATTCGTCCGAATCGGCCTTGCCCGCAACGGGTTCGGGCAGCCGGAACCGATTCGGATCGGGTTCGTCGGGTTGGGCGTGGAACATCGGCTGCCGCGACGCACCGCTGTTGAGCTCCCGATACAGCTCCTCGGAACTGCCCGACAGCAGCGAGTGGATCGCGGTGTTCATCACCGCGGCGAACGGCACCGCCAGCAGACCGCCGACCAGCCCGTACAGCACCACACCGGTGGTGATCGCGAGGACCACCGCCAGCGGATGGATCCGCACCGCGCGCCCGAGCAGCAGCGGTTGCAGCACGTGGCTTTCCAACTGCATCACCGCGACGGTGATACCCAGCACGATCAACGCCGTGACCAGCCCCTTGGTCATCAACGCCAGGAATACCGCGATGGAACCGGCCAGCAGCGAACCGATGATCGGGATGAATGCCCCGATGAACACCAGCGTCCCCAGCGGCAGCGCCAGTGGCACGCCGAGAATGGCCAGGCCGGTGCCGATGCCGATCGCGTCCACCGCGGCCACCGCGACGGTCGCGCGCACGAATCCGACCAGCGTCCCGAAACCGAGCCGTCCGGCGGTGCGCACCCGTTCGCGCTGCGGGGTCGGCACCACCCGGGTGACGAACTCCCAGATCTGATTGCCGCCGTAGAGGAAGAAGATCAGGATGAACAGCGTCAGGAAGGTGCCGGTGAGGAATTCGCCGATCGCGGCCGCGGTGGTCAGCGCGCCGTTGGTCAGCGAATCCTGATTGCGCTCCAGCGTTTTGACGATGGTGTCGCCCGCATTGCGGATCTGGTCGTTGCTCAGGTGCAGCGGGCCGTTGATCAGCCAGTCCTGAATGGATTGGACGCTGGTCTTGAATTCGTTGGCCAGCTGCGGAACGCCGGTGACGAACTGCTCGATCACGAAGGTGAACACCCCGGCGATCACCCCGAGCGAGCCGACCAGCGAGACGAACACCCCGATCGAGCGCGGCAACCCCAGCCGCTGCAGCAGATCCACCAGCGGCACCAGCAGCGCCGCGGCCAGCAGGGCGATCGCGACCGGGATGACCACCGTGGCCAGCCGCCGGGACAAATAGCCGATGACGACGACTGCCAGCACGATCACCAGCAACCGCCAGCACCATTCGGCACTCACCCGGACGAACGGATGTACCGAGTCGGCCGCGACGCGACGGCCGCTCCGGCTCTCGCGCGTCTCGGAGTCCTGCGCATCGGACCCGTTCCGGTCCGAACCAACGTCAGTCACGCGGCCGAGCCTAACCGTCGCGACCGTCGCGGGCACGTGTGCGCACCGGACGGGAATGCCGGTTTTCCGTGCTGTCAACCACACCCTGACCGGGGGCTGTATCGGATCGGAACATCAGGGATTGCCCTGATGTGCGGGGCCTGTGACGTCGGTAGCCTCGATGTCATGGCTGGTGAAACGGTTTCCGCCGGGCCGGTTCCCGAGACCGGGGGTGCGGCGGGCGATCGGGATCTGCGGGTCTCGGACGCGGAACGCGAACATGTCGGGATGCTGCTACAGCGTGCGGTCGGGTTGGGGATGCTCTCGCTCGGTGAGTTCACCGAACGGATGGATACCGCGCTGGCGGCCAAGACCCGCGGTGAACTGAACGCCGTGCTGATCGATCTGCCCGGGGTCCGGCTGGTCGGGCAGCCCGATCCGGCCGGTCGGGCGACGCCGTCGTATGCCGAGGCTCCGGGCCCCACGCCCGCCTCGTCGGCGACCATCCGCTCACGGATCTCCTCGGTCAGCCGCAAGGGTCCCTGGCACGTCCCGCCGACCATGTACCTGAACAACTACTGCTCCAGCGTCAGTCTGGATTTCACCCAGGCGGTGATGTCCACGCAGGTGGTGGAGCTGCGCATGGACGATTTCTGCAGTTCGCTGACGCTGATCCTGCCCGGCGCGGCCACCGTCGACGTCGACGGCCTGGAGCTGATCGGGTCCAGCGTGAACAACAAGGTGCGCACCGGCCCGCCGATCGGGCCGCTGCACGTGGTCGTGCACGGTCGGCTGCGGTTCGGCTCGGTCACCGCCAAACAGCCGCTCGCGGTGCAGTGGCGTCGGCTGATGTCGGGATTCTGACCGGTCGACAGGCGAGGTCACGCGGGTATCGTCACCGCCATGGTGCAGCGTGTCGCGGCCGAACCGGATCCGCATTTCCGGGCCGGCCGAGGGGAGCCCGTACTGCTGTTGCACGGATTGCTGCTCACCTGGCAGTCCTGGGGCGCGGTGATCGACGAACTATCCGGTGACCACGAGGTTTTCGCGCCGACGCTGCCCGGTCACTGGGGCGGCCCGGCGGTGTCCGGTCCCGCGACCTTCACCGCGCTGGCCGATTTCGTGGCCGCCGTCATGGACCAGAACGACTGGCCCACAGCACATCTGGTGGGCAATTCCCTCGGTGGCTGGCTGGCCCTGGAGCTCGCCGCGCGGGGCCGGGCGCGCTCGGTCGTCGCCATCGCGCCCGGGGGACTGTGGGAGGCGGATGTCCCGGCCACCCAGCAGTTGATCCGCAAGTACCGGGCGTTCGGCCCGGTCCTGGGCGTCGGTGCGGGAGCGTCGGCTCCGAGCATGGTGCGCAGCCTGGTGATTCCGCTGCTGGCCCACCGTCCGGCCGCGGTCCCGCACGCCCTGGCCACCGCCTGCGCCGCCGCTCCCGCGCACTGCCACGTCGTCGACGATCTGGCCCGGGACCCCACTCTCGCGAACGGATTCACCGGTCTCGCCGAGATTCAGGCTCCGGTCACGGTGCTGCTCTGTGAACACGATCGCCTGCTCCCGCCCCGATTCCACGGTCGCGGCATCGCCGCTCCCGGCGTCGAATCCCGCACCCTCCCGGGCGTGGGGCACGTCCCGATGCTCGAAGCTCCCGACCTGGTCACCACAGAAGTCCGCGCGGCGATCGGCCGGGCTGCGTCGCACGGATAGAGCCTGCGGAACCGCACGTGCATGGTGAATGCCACGCTGCTGTTTCGCGGTCGCCGGTCCTCAGCGATCCGCGGCATCCTGCCCGGTGCAGCGGGCACCCACCTCGGAGTAATGACGTTTTTGCGCCGGATGGCTCATATGCGACATCCGAACGCAGTGCTCACTCGCGGTTCTGGCGGCGCAGTAGCTCGTTGACGCTGACGGTCCGGTTGCTGCCGCCGTGATGCTTGCCCTCGTCGGTGTTCTCGGGCTGGGCGGGGCGGTTGCGTGAAGAGCGCAGGTCGGCCATCCACTGTTCGATACTGCTGCGGCTGGCCTCCTGGCGGGGGTCCGCCGGGCCGGGACGGGTGGTCGGGGTCGGCGTGGTCTGCGCGTCGGCTCCGGCATCGCCCGCGGGGACGGCGGGTTCGGCCTCGGTCGGCTCGGAATCGACCCCGTCGTGCGGCTGATAACGCTGCGCACGGGCGGCCGGATGCGGCGGCACCGCGGACTGCTTGGGGCGCGGCGGCAGGATTCGGGGCGTCGTGCCGACCTGATCGGCCCCCGCATCCTGTGTCGTCCCGTACTCCGCCTGATCCGGCATGCCCGAACCCGGCGGCACCGGCGGACGCGGCAGATTACGCGGCGGCGAGACCTCGGGGGACTGCTGCGTCGGCTCCGGCGCGGCCACCGGGATGACGCCCGGCAGATTCAGCGAGGACTGCGGCGGGGTCGATGCACTCGCGGGCGTCGCGGCGGCGTCGCCGGATGCCTCCGGGTCGGGCCGCTGCAGCACTCCCGGCGGCGACAGGATGCGAGACTTCGCGCTCCGCGACTTCCGCGTGTTGCCGGACTTCGTGTCGTCCGACTTCGCCTTGTTCGTCCCCGCGTCGTTCGTCTGCGCATCGTCCGACTTCGCATCGGGCGTCTCGGGAGAGTCCAGCCGCTCGGTCGGCGCTTCCGGATCGGCGTGCCGAATGAACCTGGCGCGCTTGGGTTTACGGCCCGACTTGGCCGGAGTGCCGTCCGGCATCATCGGGATCTGCATCGTCACCGGATCGGTGACCGGCGTGGTCTTGACCAGGTCGACGACCTCACCCCCGCCGGGCCGTTCATCGCCCAGCATCGGCTCGCCCAGACCGATCTTGGCCTGGATCCGCTTCATCCACGCCGGAGCCCACCAGCAGTCGTCGCCGAGCAGCTTCATGGTGGCGGGCACCAGCAGCATGCGGATCACGGTGGCGTCGATGAGCAGCGCCGCGACCATGCCGTACGCGATGTACTGCATCATCACCAGATCGGAGAACGCGAACGCGCCGGTGACCACCAGCAGGATCAGCGCGGCGGCGGTGATGATGCGGCCGGTCTGCGCGGTGCCGGACTTGACCGCCTCCGTGGTACTCGCGCCCACCGCGCGCGCCTCCACCATGCGTGAGAGCAGGAACACCTCGTAGTCCGTCGACAGGCCGTAGATGATCGCGATGATCAGCACCAGTACCGGCGACATGATCGGTTGTGGCGTGAAATTCATCAGCCCGGCCCCGTGACCGTCGATGAAGATCCAGGTCAGAATGCCCAGCGTCGCGCCGAGGCCCAGGGCGCTCATCAAGGCGGCCTTGATCGGCAGCACCAGCGAGCCGAAGGTCAGGAACATCAGCAGCGTGGTCACGAAGACGACCAGCACGACCATCAGCGGCATCCGGCTCAACAGCGCGTCCACACTGTCCTTCTGCATCGCCGGGGTGCCACCGATGTACACGTCGACGCCGTCGGGCACGCTCATCGACCGCAGATAGTCGATGGTTTCATTGGCGTTGTCCGAATTGGCCAGCGTCGTCGAGGTCTTCCAGACATCCGAACCGGTCGGCGGCTGGCCGGGGACCGCGAACTGCGTGACCAGCCCGGGAGCCTTGTCCGCCTGCTCCAGAATCGAATAGATCTTCGTGGAGTCCTGGGTGACGATCACCAGGTTGATCGGATCGGTCCGCCGCGTCGGGAACAGCTGATCGAATTCCTGCTGCGCCACGCGAGTCGGATTGTCCGGCGGCAGATAGGTTTCGCTGATCCCGCCGAACTGCAGATTCTTCACCGGAATGATCAACAGCAGCAGCACGATGCACAGCGGGACCGCCACCTTCAGTGGATGTTTCATCACCCACTGCGTGCTGCGGCCCCAGAAGCCGTTCTCGATCTCCTCGGTGGTCTTGGTCTTGCGGAACCACTTGAGCCCCAACATGTCCACCCGCGGGCCCAGGATGCTCAGGATCGCGGGCAGGATCGTCAGCGAGGCGACCGCGGCCAGGGCGACCGTTGCGATCGTGCCGTAGGCGACGGATTTCAGGAAGCCCTGCGGGAACAGCAGCATGCTCGCACTGGCCGCGATGATCATCGTCGCGGAGAACGCGACGGTGCGTCCGGCGGTCATGACCGAACGTCGCACGGCCGCGCGGGTGTCGTAGCCGTCGGCCAGTTCCTCACGGAACCGGCTCACGATGAACAAGCCGTAGTCGATCGCCAGGCCCAGCCCGATCATCGAGACCACCGCGCTCACGAACGAGTTCACCTCGGTGAACTTCGTCAGGGCCATCACGATGCCGTTGGCGCTGATGATCGTCAGGCCACCCACGATCAGCGGCAGCGCCGCCGCGACGACGCCGCCGAAGATGAAGAACAGCAACACCGCGACGCCCGGAATGGCCAGGACCTCCATGCGCCGCTGATCCGACGCGATGGTGTCGTTCAGGGTGCCCGCGACCGGTTGCAGACCGGCGATCTGAACATTCACCCCGGGAATGTCGAAGGCGTCGTGGACCTCCCGGTAGTTGTTCATCGTCGAGGTGTCGTCGTCGCCCTTGAGCTCGACCGCGGCGAAGGCGACCTTGCGGTCCTTGGACACGGTGACCGAGGCCGAATACTGGGCCGCGCCCGGCACGTTCCACGGCGAGACGAAGACCTTGTCGATCTGATCCGGATGCTGCTTGGGCAGATTGGTCAGATTCTCGATGATCGGCTTGTTGAACGACGGGTCGTCGACGGTCTTCCCGTCCGGCGCGGTGTACAGCACGATGACGTCACCGGTGTGGTCGCGGCCGTACGTCGAATCCAGCAGCTGCGCAGCCTGTGTCGACTCGGAGCCGGGATCGTCCCACCCGCTGGAGCTGAGATGTTTGTCCAATCCGAGGCCGAACGCGCCCAGACCGAGCAGCGCGGCAACCATCACGCCCAGTACGACGTAGCGGAATCGGGAGACCAAATCGCCCCAGCGGGTGAACACTTTAAGCGACTCCTTGCGCGGGGCGGGAGGTGAGCAGTGCGGACAACGGCCGGAAGGGCTGCAGCCAGGCACCCTCGTCGGGCAACGACTCGAGGCTGACCCGGGGAAGTGGTTCGCGGAACACTCCCGGGATGTCCTCGAGGTCGATGAACTCGAGGATATCGGACGTCACGGCCCAGCTCGCATGCTCGCGGAATCCGAGCACCTGCACCGGGATGCCGCCTGCGGCGATCTCCTCGAGGGGTTCGCGGAACGCCTGACCGTCGGCGGAGGCCACCATGATTCCGGCCAGACCCGCACCGCGGCGGCGTAATTCGATGTGCGCCAACATATCGCTGTCGACGTCGGAATCCTCGTCGATCTTAGGTTTGGCGAAGACCGCGTAACCGACGTTGCGCAACGCCTCCACCCAGGGCCGCACCACATCGGCTGTGCCGGGGGCGATGTTGGTGAACACCGTGGCCTCGGCCTCCACCCGGCCGGTGCCGCCGACGGACAGTTCGGCGGTGCGGGCGAGCAGCCAGCGGCCCAGCGCGTCGAAGCGCGGCCGGTACGCCGCGGTGGGACGTCCGCCCAGGATCGCGCCGAGGCCCATGTCGAGATTCGGCGCGTCCCAGACCAGCAGCACCCGCCGCACATCGGTACCGCTGCCCTGCGGGGCCGATCCGGCGCCCGAGCTCGCCGTGGACGGGGCCGGAGCGCGATCGGAAGGGCTGTTGTGCACCATATTGGTGACGTCCATCACGTCGTGGTCCATCTCGCTGACCGTCATGACAGCGCACCCTCGACGGCGGGAATGGCTGAGCTAACTGTTCGCTCGCATCGCACGCTCATGCTCCGATCTTCCCCCAAATCAGCTCTGTGATGTCGCTTCCGGCCCGATGCGCCTTACTTTCGAATTTCGTCACGGGCCGGTCGAAGCCGATCGGAGCGGATTGGGCGAAGCTGTCGCGATCGCCGCCTGCGGCCTCGTTGAGGCCGATGAACTGCGGTTCCGCCGCGCCCACCTCGGCGATGTGCTCGGCGTAACCGGCATGGTCGGTCGCGACGTGCAGAATCCCGCCGGGGCTCAGGCGGCTGGCGATGAGCGTCATCGTGCTGGGCTGCAGCAGGCGGCGCTTGTGGTGCCGAGCCTTGGGCCAGGGGTCCGGGAAGAACACGCGAACCCCAGTCAGTGAATCCTTGGCAATCATGTGTTCGAGGACGTCCACCGCATCGCCGCGCAACAGCCGGATGTTCTCGATGCGCTCGCGTTCGATGCGCTGCACCAATTGCGCCAGACCCGGCTTGTAGACCTCGATGCCGATCAGATCGAAGTCCGGTTCGGCCTGGGCCATCGCGGCGGTCGCGGTGCCGGTCCCGCAGCCGATCTCGATGATCAGCGGGGCCTGCCGGCCGAACCAGGCCGCCGTGTCGAGCGCGTCGTCCGAGACGTCGCGGCCGATGCGCGGCCACATCCGCGCCCAGGATTGCTGCTGCGTAGCGGTGAGTGCGCCACGGCGAGAGCGGAAGCTGGTGACTCGGGGATGCAGGCGCGAGCCGGTCGGGTGGCCCGGTCCGGTGGGCTGGGCGGCGGCCGGATCCGGCGCGCCGGCGGCACGGTCGACCGCCGTCGATGCCGTGGACCGCGGCCCGGCGACCAGCTCTGCAGTGTGGTTCGCGGCGTCGTTCACGGCGTCCATTGTCCAGTATCGGATGATCAGCACAGCAGGCGACCGCGCAACCCTTCCCGGACGATTGATCAGGCCGCCAGCGTGCGGGCCGGCCTGGACTGCGGGCCCGACTCGCCGCGCAACGGGCGTCCCAGCACGACTCGCGTTGCGGTGACCGTCATTTCGAGCAGACCGCGCCAGCTCGACGAATCGGTCACCACCGACCAGACGGTGCGGGTGCTCGGCTCGGGGACCGCGCGTCCGGCGATCCGGTCGGCGAGCCAGTCCAGTGTCAGCGGCGTGGCCAGGGGCAGCAGGCTGAAATGTTCGCTGAGCCGGTCGCGCAGATAGGTGACGTTCGCGCCGCCGCGACGGTAGCGCGCGACTTGCTCGTCGATGGCTCGGACGTTGATGACCTGGTCGTTCACCGGCTGGATCATGAGCACCGGGCAGTTCGGGACATGGCCGCCCAGGCGCAGGTCGTCGAGCATCGCGCGCAGCTCCGGTTCGGCCAGCAGCTCTGCCAGCGGCCGGTCCAGATAGTCGCCGACGTCGCGGCCGGTCAGGCGGGGCAGTGCCAGCATCGGTGCGGAGCGGGCGGCCACGTCCAGCAGGCGGCGGCCCTCGGCGTTCAATTCGGCGTTCAGGATTTTGTCCAGCGCCGGGTAGAGCCGGCGCAGCGCGGCGATCATGATCGGCGGGAATCCGGCGAAACGTCCGCCGTTGAGATCGACGAACACCTGTCCCGGATCGCCGACCGGCGCACCGAGTACCGCGCCGACGATATCGAGTTCGGGCGCGTAGACCGGCGCCATCTCCACCAGCCAGGATCCGGCCATACCGCCGCCGGAATAGCCCCACACCGCGACCGGAGTCCGCGCGTGCAGGCCCAGCGGCGCGAAGCGCAGTGCGGCGCGAATGCCGTCCAGGGACCGGTAGCCGGGTTCGCGCGGCGCGCCGAAGTTGCCGTGCGGGCCCTCGTGATCGGCGATGCCGACCGCCCAGCCGCGCCGCAGCGCGCCCGCGACCAGCATCCATTCCAGCTGGGTGATCGAACCGGGCGCGACCGCGCCCAAACGCAGCGCATAGGACGGCGCGCACTGTTCGGCGGTCGCGTCGATCGCCGATTCGAAGGCCAGCAGCGGGCGTTCGACGTCCGGATCCGCGTCGGCGGGCAGCAGCACCGTGGTGATCGCGGCCTCGGGGTCGCCGTTCATATCGGTGCTGCGATAGAGCAGCTGCCAGGCCGAGACCTGTTGGGGGACCAGGCCGAACAGCCCGATTCGCACCGCACGGCTGCGCAGGATGGCGCCGGGTGCGTAACGGGTGAGGTCTGCGGGAGGGATGAGGAACGGATCCTGCGACGGCAGCAGCGGACGCGCCGCGTCGATCGTGTCCCGGACGCCGGATATCGCGTCGACCCGTCCGATGACGTCCTCGATGACGGTCATCGCAACCTCCTCACTGAGCCTGGTGACCAGGCCGTTTTCCCGCACCCGCCCGCACGGACCGGTGTCGGGCACAGCCCTGCCCCACGTCGGCGGTGCCGCCGACGGCCTCAGAGTAGGCGACCGGGTGATCACCCGAAAACCTCGCCACACCTGAATTGTGCTGTCTCTCAATAAAACAGCCGCCATCCGAGGCCGATTCCCGATTGCGTCCTGTGATCAATGACACAACATTCGCTGATTGATGCTCCGGATTCGTGCCTCGGGCGTGTCGGAGATCACCGGGATCCGCGTTTCGCGGGCAGGGGATGACGACGTCGGGCGCGGCGAAATCCTGGATGCACGGAGACGGGGTGCGAAGGCGGGAGTGTCCGGGTGCTGCGCCAGTGCTGAATCGGTCGCACATCGTGTTCGGATCCGCACCCTTTCCAGGGTTCGGGAGCAGGGCGTTGTCGTCGCGTCGGGTGCGGGTGCGGACGGAGGTTTGACGGGGTGGGTTTCAGGTCCGATATTCGGCGGGGTAGATACGGTGGTCCGTGCCGACAATCCGGGTGAGTTCTGCGAGAATTGCCCGCCGGAAGGGGGTAGTACCGTGCCGACAGACTCCGCGGCAACCAGGCTGGTCGCCGAACAGGGCGGACCCGCACCGGAACTCGACCAGTTGATCGCGAATCTACGCACGGGTCCGGGGACCGATCCGCGGGTGGCCGAACAGGTCGCCGCCGCCGCGAGCGCGTGGCGCCGCCCGGTGCGCATCCAGGTCACCGGCCGCGCGGGCGCGGGCAAATCCACTCTGCTGCAGGCGCTGGCGCTGATGTCGGCCGAGGAGACCAGCCCGGTGGACGAGCCGGGTCATCCGGATCCGACCCTCGACGCCGATCTGCTGGTCTACGTGTTGTCCTCGGCGCTGCAGCCGGGGGACCGCGCCGTGCTGTCCCGGTTGCCGCGCGATCGGACCGTGGTGGTGCTGAACAAGGCCGATGCCGTCGGTTCCCGCTGGGCCGATGCGGAGGCGGCGGTGGGCCAGTGCGCCTACGAGATGGGCATGGCGACCCTGCCGGTGGTCTCCGAGCTGGCCGTGCGGACCAGGTCGGGCACGCCGTCGCAGGAGGATCTGACCACGCTGCGGCGGCACACCGCCACCACCGATCCGACCTTCACGCTGACCGCTGAACTGTTCTGCTCCCCGGATTTCGGGCCCGACACCGCCGAACGCGAGGCGGTGATCGCGCGCTGGGGCCTGTTCGGGGTGTCGACCGCGATCTCGGCGCTGGCGCGCGATCCGGATCTTGGCCCGCAGACGATGCGGCAGATACTGCACGCGGTCAGCGGGATCGATGCGGTCCACACCCTGCTGCACCGGCGGTACGAGCGGTCCGCCGAGCAGCGCGGCGGCGACTTCCTCGACGAGCTGGCCCGCCTGGCCGCGCGCGCCGGCGGCCCGGGTGCGGGCCGGGCCCGGGACCTGATCGAGGACTATCTGTCCGGTGACGAGGCCCTGTGGACCGGTCTGCGGGCCGGACTGGCCTGTCCGGAGGTCCTGCATCTGGCCGCGGGCTATCCGTCGGCGTATCCGGCCGACGCCGATGACGCGATCGCTCGCGCTCAGCGCTGGCGCGCGGTGGTGTCCAGCGATATGCCCGCCGCGGCCCGCCGTGCCGCGCTGCGCGCGCACAACGGATACGTCCGGTTGTTCGAGCGGATGAGCAGTGCCGGACTCTGACCCGCCCGCGAGTTCCGCCCCGGCTCCGCTCTCGCCGGAAGTAGATGCGGTGGTCGGACGCTGGAATCCGCAGGGTGCGGCGTTGCTGCGCGCCGCGAGCGGTCCCCGGGACGCCGGGTCTGCCGCCGTGCTGCCCGCCCCCGAGGCGGTCGCGCTGATCGGCCCCGCCGATGCCAGCACCCTGCTGCTGCGCACCGAGCTGGCCCGTTTCGAACCGCGCATCGCCCTGACCGATCCGATGGTGGACCCGGGCGCCGCACCCGCGGTGGCGCTGCTGCTGCTCGACGCCGGCGCCGCACTGGGCGCCAGCACGCTGAACGCGGTGTCCCGGCTGCGCTCGGGCGGCACCCGAACCCTGTTCGCCATGAACAACACCCACGCCTACCCGGACTGGCGTGCGGTCCTGGATCGCAACACCGCCCTGCTGACCCAGGTACTCGGCGCGGACCCGGTCATCGTGCCGGTCTCGGCCCGCTTGTCCGTGGCCGCGCGCCAGTCCGGCGACGCCGCGCTGCTGGACCGGTCCGGCCTGGCCCAGCTGCACATCCGGCTGACCGCGGCGGCCGGCGCCGACGGCGGACCGGACCGCTGGGCCGCGGTCCTGCACCGAGTGCTGGCCGACACCCGGCAGCGCATCGTCGACCAGTCCGCCGAACTGAATTCCGGGACCGAGGTCGCCCGCCTGCGCGAGGAACGCGCGACGCTGCTGGCCGCCCGCGACGGTGGCCGGGCCCAGGCGATGTCCGCACTGCGCAACCGCATGCATCTGGCGCGGATGGATCTGCTGCACGACGTCGGCGCCCGCGTCCGCGCGCTGAACGCCACCGCCAGATCCGACCTCGACCGCCTGGGCCGCCGCGCCACCAAGACCTACCCCGCGGATCTGCAGCAGTCGGTGAATCAACTGACCGCCGAGCTCGATGCCGTCCTCGCCCAGCGCCTGGCCGATCTGTCGCGGCAGCTCGAGGCGGCGACAGGTCCCACCCCCGACGCGCCTGCCCGGCCCCCGGTGCCCCGCACCGATCCGCCGCCGCGGCTGGGTCCCGATCCCGAACCGCGGCACCGGGGTGTGGAAGATCACCTGATGATCGCGCTGGGCGCCTCGGGCGGATTCGGTCTGGGTCGCCTGGCGGTCGCCCCGTTGACACTGGTCCCGGCGCTGAACTACGCGACCATTCCGGTCACCCTGCTGCTCGGTGCGGCCGTGGCCTACTGGGTGGTGCGCACCCGCGGCCATATCGCCGATCGCGCACATATCCGTCAATGGGTCTCCGACGCTCTGGTGAACGTCAAGGCCCAACTCGAACAGCGGGTGTCGACCGCACTGGTGGAGGCCGAATCTCAGCTCACCGATCAGGCGGTCCGTGCGACGACCACGCGCGTGGTCGAAAGCGATCGTCGCGTCGCGGAATTGGAGTCGCGAGTGCGAGAGCTGAATTCTCGCCAGCCCGCACAACTGGCCGCCTGCCGACGTGATCTACAGCTCCTCGATTCCGTGCACACGCAGCGCTGACGAACGCGGTGAACGTAGTCGATCTTCGCGTCGCCGTGAGTTCGCTGCTAACTCGGCCATAACTCCTGGGCCAGCATATTTCTCGGAAACAGACGTTTCGTGATATTCCTCGCGGCCGCGGTTGGAGAAGATGATGTCAGGGTACCGAGTGAGCAACCCCATTCCGTACTCACCGTCACATCGCGTTAACCTCTTTACCTAAGGAACATCGGCATCCGCTCCTTCTCATATGCCACCCCTGAAGTCGGCGAGACGGAACGGGTGCCTACCGCCAATGGTGGCAGTTCCGGTGTCGTGAGCTGTTCCGGCTGCCCGCTCACAGCACCCCGGCCACCCATCTCAGGAGAGTTTTCATGACCTCAGTGACCATTCCTGGTCTTGACGGATCCGATGGCACCGCACCTACCGAGCACGCGGGGCTGCTCGCCTGGGTGCGGGAGGTCGCAGAACTCACCCAGCCCGAACGGGTGGTGTGGGCGGACGGCTCCGACGCGGAGTGGGACGCGCTGACCGCCCAGCTCGTCGAGGCCGGCACGTTCCAGCGGCTCAACGACTCGAAGAAGCCCAACTCCTTCCTGGCGCTGTCGGATCCCTCCGACGTCGCGCGGGTGGAGTCGCGCACCTACATCTGCTCGCGCACCGAGTCCGAGGCCGGCCCGACGAACAACTGGGTCGATCCGACCGAGATGCGGGGGACCATGACCGAGCTGTACCGCGGCTCGATGAAGGGCCGCACCATGTTCGTGGTGCCGTTCTGCATGGGTCCGCTGGGCGCCGAGGATCCGAAACTGGGTGTGGAGATCACCGATTCGGAGTACGTCGTGGTCTCGATGCGCGTGATGACCCGGATGGGCAAGGCCGCGCTGGAGAAGCTGGGCAAGGACAAGCCGTTCGTCAAGGCCCTGCACTCGGTCGGTGCGCCGCTGGCGCCGGGCCAGGCCGACGTGCCGTGGCCGTGCAACGACACCAAGTACATCACCCACTTCCCCGAGGATCGCGAGATCTGGAGCTATGGCTCGGGTTACGGCGGTAACGCCCTGCTGGGCAAGAAGTGTTACTCGCTGCGTATCGCCTCGGCGATGGCGCACGACGAGGGCTGGCTGGCCGAGCACATGCTGATCCTCAAGCTGATCTCGCCGGAGAACAAGAACTACTACGTCGCGGCCGCGTTCCCCAGCGCCTGCGGTAAGACCAACCTCGCGATGCTGCAGCCGACCGTGCCGGGCTGGCGCGCGGAGACCCTGGGCGACGACATCGCCTGGATGCGTTTCGGCGAGGACGGCCGCCTGTACGCGGTCAACCCGGAGTTCGGTTTCTTCGGTGTCGCCCCCGGCACCAACCACAACTCGAACCCGAACGCGATGGCCACCCTGGAGGCCGGAAACACCGTCTACACCAACGTCGCGCTGACCGACGACCACGACGTCTGGTGGGAGGGCCTCGAGGGCGAGCCCGATCACCTGATCGACTGGAAGGGTAACGACTGGTTCCTGCGGGAGACCGAAACCCTTGCCGCGCACCCGAATTCGCGTTACTGCACACCGATGTCGCAGTGCCCCACGCTGGCGCCGGAGTGGGACGACCCGCAGGGCGTGCCGATTTCGGCGATCCTGTTCGGCGGGCGGCGCAAGACCACCATTCCGCTGGTGACCGAATCCTTCGACTGGCAGCACGGCGTGTTCATGGGCGCGACCATGTCCTCGGAGCAGACCGCCGCCGCCGAGGGCAAGGTCGGCAATGTGCGTCGCGATCCGATGGCGATGCTGCCGTTCATGGGCTACCACGTCGGTGACTACATGAACCACTGGATCAACCTGGGCAAGAACGCCGATGCCACCAAGTTGCCGAAGATCTTCTACGTCAACTGGTTCCGGCGCGGCGAGGACGGCCGCTTCCTGTGGCCCGGTTTCGGCGAGAACTCGCGCGTGCTGGAGTGGATCATCAACCGCATCGAGGGCAAGGCCGAGGCCGAGACGACCGCGGTCGGCAATGTGCCCACCGCCGCGCAGCTCGATCTGGAGGGCCTGGCGGTGGATGCGGCCGATGTGGACGCCTCGCTGAAGGTCGATCTGGACGAGTGGCGCCGCGAGATTCCGCTCATCGAAGAGTGGTTCGAGTTCGTCGGCGATAAGTTGCCCTCCGGCGTGCGTGACGAATTCGAGGCACTCAAAGAGCGTCTGGGCTGAGTCCCCGCCAAATACCCCGGCCGCCCGCATCGTCTTGTCGACGGTGCGGGCGGTTTTTCGTGTACTGGTACGCCCTCGCGAGCCGTATGGCGCGCGGTGTGAGTTTTCACATCGGTGTAGTAGGGGCCGGATGGGTATGAAACGGGCGGCGGTGCCTTATTCTCGAATGTGTTCTACATCTCATGTCCGACCGGTTCGATTGCGGGAAATTAACTAATCGGCTGAACTGAATGCCTCGCCGTCTCGGCGGAACATTTCCGTCCCACGTCGGCGCAGGCCGACCATGGAGGTGCGTGGGCATGACCGAGCTGGAGTTCGATTCGCCCGTCGTTCCGCGGACAGCCGAGTTCGAGCTGTCGGCTGCGAGTACGCCGATGCGCCGGGCCGCGCGGCAATTGCAGGCGGCGTTGCCTGACGGGTGGGAGGTCGAGGTCGTCGATGCCCCGCGTCGGCCGGGTCAGGTTTCGGCCGCGATGTTGCGGGTGCAGACGCCGAAGTGATGCTCTCGCGTCACAGCGGCCACGCTGGTTACCTCCAGGCATCCCGAGTCCCGAAAGCCTACCTGCCGGTTCGCTTTTCATAGAACGCACTATTGCGTTTCGCCCCTCGACGGAGCATGCTGATAACTAGCTGCTTTGGCCGATTTTACAGATGCAATTGCAGGGGAGTCCGAGTCGTGGCGGTGCAAGTAGTCGGTAGATCGTTGATGACCAGTGATCAGACGCCGCACCAGGCGAGATCCGTCGGCACCGGCGGGTGGGTCGTATCCTTCCTGCCCGGCCGCACGCTGACGCTCGAACAGGCGACGGCCGCGCTGCAGGCCGCCGAGGCGGTTGCTGCGGTGCGCGAGTTGTCCTGCTCGGTGGGGCTCACACCGCTGGAAACGGTGGGGTTGGCGATGCAGGAACCGCCGTGGCCCGAATCTCAGCAGGCCGTGGGGCGCAGGTTCTGGCATCGCTGGTGAGTGCGGCGGCAACCTTCGCGCGGTTCAGTGCCGGAGCACGGCGCGGGTCATCGTTTGACCAGGACCACCACGAGGTTGCTGACCAGTAGTTCCCGGATGCCCGGTACACGCACCAACCACCAGGCCCAGCGCGGGTGGTAGCGCGGGAAGACGGCCGGCACGTCCGCACGTTCGCTCGCCCGTGCCGCCCAGCGCAACCCGTCGGCGGCGCGCACCGCGAACAGTGAGGTCCCGAAGCGATTCTTCGGCTCGCGACCGGTGCGACGCCGATACCGCCGGGCTGCGTACTCCCCGCCCAGATAGTGCCAGGGCCCGGTCTCGTGCCCGCCGAACGGACCTGCCCACACGGTGTAGGACAGCATCATCAGACCGCCCGGTCTGGTCACCCGGAGCATCTCCTCGGCCATCCGCCACGGGTGCGGAACATGTTCGGCCACGTTGGAGGACAGGCAGATATCCACCGCGTCGTCGCGGAACGGCAGCGCCATTCCCGAACCCCGGACCGCGCCGCGCACGGTCAGACCCGCGGCGTGCATCTCGGTCGGATCCGGCTCCACCGGAACATAGCGCGCACCGGCCGCGGTGAACTCGTCGGCGAAGTAGCCCGGTCCGCCGCCGACGTCCAGCACCGTCGCGCCGGTCAGCGAACAGCCGGTGTGATCGCGATAGAAGTCGCCGATCAGCTCGGCGGTATCCACGGCGATCCCGCCGTAGAACAGCGCCGGATCGGTCTGCTCGAATCGGAAACTGCCCAGCAGACGCAGTGATCGGCGCAATGTCGCGCGCCGGGCGAAGCTCGGGGATTCTCGCCTGCCGAACGCGGTGGCGCGGCGGGGGAGTGCGGCGGTGACGCGGCGTTCAGGGGTGGGACGCGTTCCGGATCGGTCGGCTCGAAGCATGGCTCTTCAAGTTTTCCACAGTGATCCCACAACCTCGAGAGCGGATCCGGCCGCTAGGGTGGAGCGGATTGTCACCTCATCCGTTCCGATAACCACCTGGAGTGCGCAGTGCTCGACCCCGGACCTCGCGGGCCGTCCGCGGCGACTCGAGTCGCCGAAGTGCGCGAAGTGTTGCTGCTGTGCTGGCGGGACACCGGCCATCCGCAAGGGGGCGGCAGCGAACGGTATCTCGAGCAGGTGGGGGCGCAACTCGCCGCGCGGGGAGTGAAGGTGACGCTGCGTACCGCGCGGTATCGCGGCGCGGCGCGACGCGAGCGGGTCGACGGGATCGAGATCAGCCGGGCCGGTGGGCGTTTCACGGTGTATCCGCGGGCGCTGGCGGCGATGCTGCTCGGGCGCATCGGCCTGGGACCGTTGCGTGACGTGCGGCCGGATGCGGTGATCGACACGCAGAACGGCATTCCGTTCTTCGCCCGTGCGGTGACGCGCGCGCCCGCGGTGGTGCTGGTGCATCACGGACATCGGGAGCAGTGGCCGGTCGCCGGGCACTGGGTAGGGCGGGTCGGCTGGTGGATCGAATCACGGCTGTCGCCGTGGGCGCATCGCCGCAATCAGTATCTGACCGTCTCGCTGCCCTCGGCGGAGGAACTCGCCTCGCTCGGGGTGGGCCCGTCCCGAATCGCCGTGGTGCGCAACGGCGCCGAACCCGTCCCGGCGCAGGTGCCGACCGGTGCGGCGCAGACCCGGACGCCGCATCCGAGCATCGTGGTGCTCTCCCGGCTGGTGCCGCACAAGCAGATCGAGGACGCGCTCGCCGTGGTGGCTGCCCTGCGGGGCCGGTATCCGGGGCTGCACCTGGACATCATCGGTGACGGCTGGTGGGCGGAGAACCTGAAGATCCGTGCGCACCAACTGCACATCGCCGGGTCGGTGACCTTCCACGGCCACGTCGACGAGGCTCGCAAACACGAATTGCTCTCGCGCGCATGGGTGCACGTGCTGCCCTCGCGCAAGGAGGGCTGGGGGCTGGCGGTGATCGAGGCCGCGCAGCACGGGGTGGCCACGGTCGGGTACCGCAGTTCGCGCGGGCTCACCGATTCGGTCGTGGACGGGGTGACCGGGCTGCTGGTGGACGATCCGGAGCAGTTGAGCGAGGCCGTCGGCGAGCTGCTGGCCACCGCCGAGACACGAACGGTCATGGGGGAGAAGGCTCGTGCTCGTGCGCGCGAGTTCTCCTGGGAGCTGACCGCGAACGGCGTCCACGAGGTGTTGTCGGCCGCTGCTCGCGGGGAGTACGTCAGCGGTCTGGTCGCTCCGCGCGTCCGGTACGCCGAATAGGCCATCGGCCGTACACCGCGGTCAGCACGCCGGTCAGGAGTAGCAGCGCCCAGGCCAGATGTGCGATGGTCGCGATGGATCGGTGCAGGCCATGGGATTTCGCCGACATGCCGCGCGGTTGCGGCACTCGGTACAGGCTCAGATCGTGGTCGGTGTACACGGTGGTCAGCCGGTCCAGGGTAGCTCTCGAATCACCGAGCGGGCCGGGTGAGGTGTGCTCCACCAGCACCCAGCCGACTCCGTGCGCCGCGAGTTCGTCGGGTCTCGCACCGCTCAGCAGCAACTTCTCGACGATCCGGGCCCGTGAACCCTCCCCTGTGACGGTGCCGCCTCGCACCGGCAGCTCCCCGGTCTGTAGTACGTCGCGCGGCAGCATTCGTGGCGCCGGATCGAGAACGGGAACCCTTCCGCTGTAGGGGAATTCGCGAAACATCCCGCCGGGCAGCACCGCGACGTCGCCGGGGCCGTCCATCCGCTGGGCAACCTGCTGCCACCCCGCCGGGTACTGGACCGCCCGCATCGCGCCACCCACGCCCCACGCGAGATCCGGCAGTACCACGATCAACAGCGCGATGAATACCGCTGCAAACCAACCTGTTCCGGTGCGGTCATCTGCGCGCGTAGGTTCGGCTGCCTCACGCTCTCGCGCTGCTTCGCCGTCCCGTGCTGCCTCACCCTCTAGCGCTGCTTCGCCGTCCCGTGCTGCCTCACGCTCTCGCGCTGCTTCCCCGTCTTGCGCTGACTCCCCGTCCAGGGCTGTCTCTCCGTCTTGCGCTGCTTCCCTGCCTCGCGCTGCTTCCCCGTCTTGCGAGGTGTCGCCCTCCGGTGCTGTGTCGCGCTCCAGTACAGCATCGGGATGTGCTGCGGGGCTGTGGTGTTCGGGGATTTCTGTACTGCGTTCCAGGGTGCCGCCGGGGGGATTCATCGGCGAGGGATGTTCCGGGACGTTCGGCTCCATGAGTGCCGACCGAACCCTGGCGGCGATCGCGTGACAGCCCGCGGCGGCGCACAGGGTGAACGCGGGCATGGCGAGTGCGACGTATTTCTGTGTGTCGCGGAACAATCCGGCACCGGGGATTCGGGTGACGAGGAATTGGCCGACGTGCAGTCCCCATCCGGTCGCACCGAGCGCCGGGAGCACGATCACCACCGCCGCGAGAATCAACAGCGCTCGCCGGATATAGCGGGTGGCCGCATCACCGGGTGCGGCGACGCGGCGGATTCCGGCGGCCACGATGAGGAACAGCACCGCCGTACCCACCAGCGCGAACACCGTTGTGCGCGAGCCGGGTACGGCCTGCGCATTCCAGATTCCGCCGAGCCCGGCCAGGCTGCCGATCGTGCCCAGCCCGGGTTCGGCACGCGCGGCGAAGGCGGTGATCCCCGCCGGATCCGAAGGCTCGGCCCCCGTCCCCGACAACGCGACCGCCACCAACCACGGCGCCGAGGCGACACACCACAACCCCAGCGCCCCAACCAGATTCCGCCGACCGATCACCACGAATGCCACACAGCCCGCGAGCAGTGCCCCGGTCGGCGTCAACCCCGCCGCAGCCAGACAACCCCCCAACACCGCCCACGCCCGAAACCCCGGGCCGCGCACATTCATCCGGCCGCGGGCACCTGCCCCGACGTGCTCGTTGCTCCGGCGGCATGCGCCCGCTCGGATGTGCGCGCCTGCCCGGATATGCCCGCCCGCTTGGTTGTGGTCGTCCGCCCGGTCGTCTTCGTCCGCTTGGTTGTGGTCGTCTGCCCGGTCGTAGTTGTCTGCCGCGCGGTGCACGTCCGCAGCATCACGCCCGATGCTCGGATCCGGTTGTGCCGCAACGGTGAGCTTTTCCGTTGCACGCCGCCGAATTCCGTATGCCGCCAGTACGGTCCACGGCAGGGCGGCGTATCCGGCCAGCAGGCTCCAATGTCCCTGGAGCAGCCGTTCGGCCACGTAGGGGTTCCAGACGGCGATGGTTGCGGCCACCAGCTGCGGTCCGACCGGGACGTCGAGCAGTCGCCGGGCCAGCGCGGCCGCACCCCATCCGGCGGCCCACAGTGCGGCGACCAGGATCGCCTTCACCACGATCCCGCCGTCCACGACCGACGACACCGTCGCGAGCAGCCAGTCCTGCGGCACGGCCCGCGGCGCGGCATCCCCAAGCCCCAGCGCCGAATCGGTCGGATAGGACCGCGGCGTACTCACCCCGTCCCGCAGCAGCAGGTACCCCGGCCCGAGCAGCGGCCCCACCACCACCAACGCCAGCACCAGGCTGTACCCGGCAGGCCAGATCCGGTCCCACCGCACCTCGCGCCCGCGCCCAGTCACGCTCAGCCACCCTACGTTCCCACCCCGCACCCGCCGGCCCCACCCACACCTGTCAGCGCACCCCGCCTGCCGATCCACCCACACCTGTGAGCTCACCCTGCCTGCCGATCCACCCTGCCTGCCGATCCACCCCGCCTGTCGGTCCACCCCGCCTGTCGGTTCGGTCCGCCTGTCGGTTCGGTCCGCCTGTCGGTCCGGCCCACCTGTCGGTCCGGCCCACCTGTCTGTTCGGTCCACCTGTTGGCCCGGCCCATTTTGTCGGTTCGGCCCATTTTGTCGGTTCGGCATATCTGTCTGCCTGACTGGCTGGCTCTTCAGCCTGGCCGGTCTTTCTGTCGGTCTGGTCCTCCTGCTCGATCGGTCCTTCTGTTGGTCCGGCCCCCTTGTCCGGCCCGCCGGTCGTCGACCCGGTCCATGCAGGCTGATCGTTCGATCGCCCCGACCGCCGCGATGGTCTGGAGGTCAGGCCGGTCGGAATGACGATCGAGTCGTTCTCTCCTTCGTGGCGAGCCATGAGGTGCCGCGTCTCCGACGCGCGTGGCACGACCCGCCGGTCGGCGGTGGGTCCGGATAGGTCCTGCTGTCCGGTATCGAGCAGGTGCATCTTCGTGAGCGGTACGAATTACCGGAGTGCGGCGCTCGTCGGTTGATTTCGGAGTGCGGGTGTCGGCTTGCTGCTGGGATCGCGGGCGCGATCCGGCGATGCGGCGCGGGCCGCGTCGGCGCGGGGAGGGTGGGAGGTGGCAGCATGGCGGGATGTCCGGTGTCCGTCGTCTGCCCGCTGTCGCGGATCTGACATTGGTGACCGCTGGGGCGATGACGGCGAATGTGGCCGGGTATCTGCTGCAGTTGCTGGCCGGGCGATGGCTGGGGGTGGCGGGGTACGGCGAGTTCGCGAGTCTGCTGGCGGTGCAGCTGCTGTGCGCGGTTCCGGCATTGGCACTGCAGAACGTCGTGGCGCGTGAGCTGGTGCGCGGTGCGCGGGTGGCGACGGTGCGGGCGCTGGGGTGGTGGTGCGCGGCGGTCGTCGCCGTCATCGCGGCGGTGCTGGTGCCGGTGGTGAGTGCGGTGCTGCACGTCGGTGCGGTCGCGGCCGCCGGTGCGTTGCTCGCCGCACCCGCGCAGGTGCTGCTGTCGGGTGAGCAGGGAATTCTGCAGGGCGGCCGACGTTTTCGCGCCTTGGCGACGGTTCTCGGCGGTGCCGGCGTCGCGCGGGTCGCCCCGGCTCTGGTCGTACTCGCGGCGGGTGCGGGCGCTGCCGCCGCGCTGTGGGCCGCGGCCCTGGGCCTGTTCGTCGCTGCCATGGGCGCTCGCTGGGCTGCTGTTCCGGTGGTGAGCACCCTCGACACGGACCCCGGCGGTATCGAGATCGGCTCCCGTGACGGGAGTTCGGTCGGCGCGGATGCGAGTTCCGCCGACTCCCCACATCGTGATCGCGCATACGCGGGCCGCGGAAGCAATCTGCGGGAAGCGACGACGGCCGGTCCATCCGCGGCTGCCGCGATGGACTCCCGGGACGCGTTGCGGATCCGCGCGGGCGGTCTGGCGGTGTTGCGGGCCGTGCAGGTGCAGGCGGCGTTGATGGCGATGTCCTCGGCGGATCTGATCGTGGCGCGGATCGTGCTGGAGCGGGACGACGCCGGACGGTATGCGCTGGGTGCGATCGCCACGAAGATCGCGTTCTGGCTGCCGCAGGCGGTCGGTGTGGTGTTGTATCCGCGGATGGCGCAGCCGCAGTATTCGGCCCGCGCGATCCGCGCCGCGCTGGGCGTGCTGCTGGGTGTCGGCGTCGCGGCGGTGGCGGGTGCGACGGTTCTCGCCCCGTTGGCGCCGTTGCTCGCCGGAGGTGACTATGCCCCGATCGAGGGCTGGCTCTGGTTGTTCGCCCTCGACGGCGCGCTGCTGGCCCTGCTGCAGGGCGCGCTGCTGTCGGCGATCGCGCTGGACCGCACCGCCCCGGCCGCGATCACCTGGATCGGACTGGCCGTCGAGGTGGTTGCGATCGCGCTGTTCGCCCACACACTTCCCGTGCTGATCGGCACCTCGACGCTCGTCGTCGGAGTCGTCGCGGTACTGATGATCGTGGTGGTGCTACGCGCGGCCGCTCGCAATCACGATATGCCGGTTCACCATTCGGCCTGATCGCTGCACAGCGCGTGCCACGCAACGAAAAGCCGGTGGCTCCCCACTGCACGGGGAGCCACCGGCGAATCGTATTGCTCTACCGGGTCATTCAGGTGTTCCGCGGCAGTTTGATCTGGGTCGTCGGCTGATCGTTGACATTGAACCCGGACCCCGGACGCGGCTCGGCGCTCTCACCGCCCTTGGGGTTCTTCGGCCGCACCAGACGTCCCGGCTTCTCGCTGCCGCCGCCGCGCAGGCCGAACACCAGGCCGGCGATCAGCAGGATCACGCCTACCGCGCCCAGGATGATCGGCAGCGTCCGCCCGTACAGGGAGAGCTTGTCCATATTGTCCTTGGCGATCGCGATCTGCGAGTTCACCGTGTTGTCGTCGAACACCAGCGTCGACTGCAGCGCGGTGACGTCCGGCTTGGCGCCGTTGCGCGCGTAGTACATGTGGATCTGCTCGGAACCCTTGATGATGGTGCCGGTCTGGGGCTCGACCCACAGGTCGCGGGTGTTGGTGTAAAAGCGATCCATCGTGACGGGGGTGTCACCGCCGGGGATGCCCCACTTGGAGGCGGGCAGGCTCACCTGGTTGCTGGTGGTGGCGACCACCTTCGACAGATCGGTTGCCGGGATCTTCTGCTGGAAGTGGTAGACCTTCAGGTCGTTGATCTCGGTCTGGTCGACGAAGTCGATATCGAACGACTTGCGCGCGTTGATGTCGAAGTACGGGTACGTCTTCTTGTCGGTGCCGATCGGGAACCGGTACTGCAGGCCGTCGTGCTGGACCGGGTCGGCGATGCTGTTGCCGTTGCTGTCGGTGTTCACCGCGATCGAGCCGTTCGGGTCGTCGTCGACCGGCATACCGGTCTTGCGGTTGATGGTGACCCGGTCGATGACCGCCGACAGCAGACCGGTGTCGCCCTGGGCGTCGATGTTGCGCAGGGTCTGACCGGCCTGGATCGTCATCTGAGTTTTGTCCGAGGGATCCTCGACGGTCAGATACCGCTGCGAGATCAGCCGTACGTTGGAGTTGACCTTCGCCGCACCGGTGCCCGAGGTGAGCGACTTGATATCGAGGACCTTGCTCGGCGCATTCGCGTCATTCGGTGCGATCGTGGTGATTTCCAGGTCGAGGGGAGTCTTGGCCAGCTGACCGAGGGTATATGTTGGGATGAGTACCGCCGCGACGATCAGCAGCGCGCCCAGACCCACGAGCACGCAGGCCACCGTCCTTCTGGTACCGGCACTGAGTGCCATGCAAACTCTCCTCGTCGTCGTACCAAGCAGTTCCGAGTAACGCTGTGGTCACGGCGTAGCACTCGTGAGCCCCGACACTAACAGTCCGCACCCCTCGAGCGCCGATCCGAGCCCGGAAACATCCCGAATCCCGGTGCGGATACCCACGCGGCAGACTGGAACCCGATGACCACGACCATTACCACGCCCGTCACCTCGGCCGAACCCCGGCCCGCGGCGGCGCGCGGGTTCGTGCCCGCGCTCGAGGGTATGCGCGGGCTGGCCGCGCTGGGCGTGGTGCTGACCCATGTCGCGTTTCAGACCGGCGCCTCGGAAATTCCGCTGCTGGGCCGTGTGTTCGAGCGATTCGACATGGCGGTTGCGGTGTTCTTCGGGCTGTCCGGATTTCTGCTGTGGCGACCGCATGCCGCCGCGGCCCGCGGCCTGGGGACCGCGCCGTCGGCGGGACGTTATCTCCTGCATCGGGCCGCGCGCATCCTGCCCGCCTACTGGGTGGTGGTGTGCGCGGTGTTGATTCTGCTGCCGACGGCGGCGGATTCGGCGGGGCGACGGGTGTGGGTGGCGAATCTGGCGTTGATCCAGGTCTTCGTGCCGTTGACGCTGACCGACGGGCTGACCCAGATGTGGAGTCTGTCCGTGGAGATGGCCTTCTATCTGGTGCTGCCGCTGCTGGCCTTCGCGGTGGTGTGGTTGCGCGGGCGGTCCGCGCGGTGGCGTGCGCCGATCGTGCTGGCGCTGGGACTGATCAGCCTGGGCTGGAATCTGCTGCCGGTGCCCACACCCAACGCGATCCACGCCGACAACTGGCTGCCCGGCTATCTGCCCTGGTTCGCGGCCGGAATGCTGCTGGCCGAACTGGTCGAGACGCCCGTCGCGGATCCGTCGCGGTGGCGTCGGATCGCCGCGAACCGCTGGGTCATGTGGTCGCTGGCGTTGATCGCCCTGCTGGCCTCCTCGACCGATCTGGCCGGACCGGACGGGCTGGCGCGCGGCGCGGCGTGGCAGTACGTGGCGAAGATGGCGCTGGGCGCGCTGATCGGGTTCGGCCTGCTCGCGCCGCTGATCCTGGGCCGGCACCGGCATCGGTGGCTGGAGAGCCGGCCGGCCGCGGTGATCGGGCGTTGGTCCTACGGCATCTTCATCTGGCATCTGGTGGTGCTGAGCGTGGTGTTCCAGATATTCGGCATCATTCCGTTCCACGGGATGTTCCCGCAGGTGCTGGTACTGACCGTGCTGTTCACCCTGCCGCTGTCCGCGGCCGGTTACGCGCTGATCGAGGAGCCGGTACGGCGCTGGGTCCGCCGCCGCGTCGGCTAGCCCTTCCGCCGGACCGCGACCGCCGCGACGCCCAGCGCGACAACCGCCGCCAGCGCCGGGAACTGCACCCACAGCGACCCGCCCATATATCCGTCCGGTGACCGCCACGGTCCGGTGGACAGCGCCGCGGCCGAGATCATCGTCCCGATTCCGGCCACCGCCACCAGCACTCGCGTCGTGATCCGCGGGTACCACCACTGCGCGATGAAACCGATTGCGGCCAGCACGATCGCGACCGGCCCGGAGATCAGGAACACCGCCAGCGTCAGGCCGATCATGGCCGGTATCCGCAGATTCCAGGTGCGGGGGGCCGGAGCGTCCTCGGCCGAGGTTGCCCGGGGAGGTTCGGCTGCTGATTCGTCGGCAGCCGAGGAGCTTTCGCCTGAACTCGAATCATCCTGCGCAGCAGCATGCTCCGCCGGCCGGAGTGCATCGACATGCGACGTCTCCGGTGGTTCTCCCTGCGTGCCAACCTCTTCCGTGCCCGTGCCCGTGCCCGTGCCCGTGCCCGTGCCCGTGCCCGTGCCCGTGTCGTGGCCGGGAGCTGGTGTGCGAGCGGACTTCCACCAGCGGCGGGGGCGGGGGAGAGCCAGGGCTATCACTGGGAGCAGCAGGAGCAGGCCGCCGAAGATGGCGAGGCGGTACCAGCGATCGATGGGGAAGTCGATGGTGACAGGGCCCCGGGCGGTGGCGGGCAGCAGCCAGGCCTGTTGCCAGCCGTCGACGACGACGGGGGTGAGTTCGTGGCCGTCGGCGGTGCGGGCGCGCCAGCCGACGTTGGTGCTCAGCGGGAGGACCAGTAGCCGGGTGCCGGGGGGAGCCGCGATCGGGTGAGGGGTGAGATCGGTTCGGGGCAGCCGCAATTCGTCGACGGAGAACAGGTCGGTGGGTGCGACGGTGAGGTCGACGTCTCCGGTCGGCAGTGCGACCGAGCCGGATCCGTTGGCCGGGTGATCGTTCGCCGGTGCGGTCTTTCCGGTCGCGGTCACCGTGTCGATATCGCAGACCTTCGCGGGAACCGGTGCGCTGGTGAGCAATTGGTGCGCGGTCGCGGTGATCGTGGTGTGCACGAGATGTCCCGCCACCGCGACGGTGGGACCGTGCGCGCAGTCGACGGTGACCGGTCGGTCGCCGCGTGCGGGCGGCGGATAGTCCGGCCCCAGGACGTTCACCTCGGCGATTCCCGGCGGCTGCTGCTGATCGAAACCCAGTGCGGTGCGGTCCAGTACGGCATTCCAGGTGGCGATGCTCAGTTCGATCCGGTCGGTGACGTGGGGGTGCAGCGGGATCCGGATCGGCCGACCCGCCGGTGCGTCGGGGTCGAGCTTGCGAGTCTGCGGTCCGTCGCCGAGATCGACCGCGACCGAGGTGGGGCGGGCGGGCAGCGCGCCGCGCGGCGGGGTGATCTCGACTCCGTCCACCAGGGTCGGCGCGGGCAGTTCCAGGGTCAGGGTCGGCTTGGGGCCCGCGGGATCTCGCACCGTGTCCTGCGGGGCGATCCAGCTGGTGCTCGGATCGCCGTCCGTGGCCGCGAAGGCCGAGCCGCGCAGGTCGCCGACGTCGGCCTTACCGCGCGCGATGGGTCGGTCGTGATCGGTCAGCAGTGCTTCCAGCGCCGGGCCCTGCCGGGCGCGCACCATCAGTTGCGGGGTGACCTCCATCGGTGACGGGACGTTCAGCGTGCGTTCGAAGGCGCCCGGTTCCTCCGGCGGGAGCGCGAGTCCGTTACTGCATCGAACTCGATCGGGCCCGTCGAAACAGCCACTGCGCCCGGGGAATTCCTGCCCCAGACTCCAGCCCTGCACCTGTGTTCCGGCCGGGACCGGGGGCAGGACGGTGCGGTGGCGGATCGCGACGGGCACCGGTGCGTTCCGGTTCGAATAGTCCTGCAGCGAGACCTCGGAGATGCCGAATTGTCCACCGAGACTTCCGGTCTCGGTTTCGATCGCGGTGATCTTCACCCATCCGGTCAGGCCCGGTGGTAGTGAAACGGACACGGGCTCACCGGGTTTGCTGACGCGTGCCGCCGTCGTACCGTGCGTGGTGCGCACCTCGACCAGGCCCACCGGATCGCCCAGTGCGGCCGCGCTCGTGGTCACCTGCAGCACCCCCGCCTTGATCGGGTGCTTCAGATCCAGCCGAAGCCATTGGCCCACAGCGTGTTCGGCACTGTTGCTCAGCCACGCGGTGGACGGATCGCCGTCCACGGCCGCGGCGGTGGAACTGCCCGGCGCCGTGCCGCCCAGCTGGGTCGCGTCGGCCGCCGAACTGGATGCGGTGATCGTCGCCCCCGACCACTGTCCCTGGACGCGCGGCGTTCCCGGAACGGCGTAATCGGGCACCAGATTTCGGGTCCGCCGGGCATCGGTCGGTGCGCGCAGCGCCGAATTGTGATTGTCGACGCGGCCGAAATCCGTCTCGCGATCCATCGGAGTATCGGTGAGAGTCGTTGTGCTGCCTGATAACCCGGCTCGCGCCGCATCGGTGGACAGCAGCACCGGCCCGTTCGGCGCGGCGGCATCGCGCCGCAACCGTTCGAGCACCTCGGGCCCGCCCTGCACCACCGGCACCGAGTTCAGCGGCACCGTATAGGCGCCCGGGAACGACTCGGGCGCACCCCGCCCGCTGTGGACATCGGCCTGCTCACCCGGATGCGGCGCACTCACCCGATATATCTGGATGGCCGGATAAGACGGTCGCAGATCCCCGTCGGAGACCAGCCCCTTGCCGTGCGAGGCGACGATCTCGTCCCCGAATTCGGCCACCTTCGTCAATCCGGGCGAGCCTTCGATGGCCTCGTGGACCAGCAGTGGCCGGGTCGAACGGGAGGTGTCGGGGTCCAGATCGTTGCGCAGCACCAGAATTCCGATGCCCTGATCGATCAGCGTCGATGCCAGTCCTGCCGACGGGCGTCCGTCGGCGATCAGCCGCTGCACCGAATCCATGGCCCGGATCGTGCCGGGCGGGGTGAGCGGGATGGCGTCGCGCACCGCCCAGGGCGTTCTGGCCAGCGCCTGCAACGGTTCGTCGCGGGTCAGTCCCCAGATCTGACTGGCGAACGGCGCGCCCGGCACCACCAGGGCGCGGGTGTTCGCGGCATGGTCGGCCAGCCAGTCCGCGGTCTGGGTCCAATAGGCCGGAACCCGGTCGTACGCGCCGCGCGGGGCCAGCTTGCCGGTCCACGCCAGCGAGGTGGACAGTGCCAGGGCGCACAGGATCAGGGCCGCGACCGCCACCATCTTCTGCCGTTCCGGATGCGCGAAAGCGCTGCGCCACACCGGCATCGGCACGGATCCCGGCAGCGGCACGCGATGCAGCAGATGAGCCAGCCCGACGATGAGCGGAATCCGGATCAGCGGTTCGAGCTTGTGCACATTGCGCAGCGGCGCCCCGCCGGAGTCCAGGAACACGCGCACCGATTCGGCGAACGGCCCGCCCAGATCCCCCACGTACCCGGCACAGATCCCGACCAGCCCGAGCATCAGGATCAGCACGAACCGTCCACGGTGCGGCATCGACCGCAACGCCAGCCCGGCCATCCCGGCCGCGGCCAGCAGCCCGGTCGCCAGCACCGCCGCGGGCTGGGTGACCAGCACCGCGCCCGCGATTCGTTCCGGCGAGACGAACGGGGTCCAGCTGTCGGTCCCGCGCAACACCTCGCCCAGCGAGGCCCATTCGGTGGTGACCCCCGAGGATTCGATGTAGTCCAGGAACGGCGGACTCACCCTGCCGAGCATCAGCAGCGGCACCACCCACCACAGCGTCCCCAACGCCAGCAGCGGAATCCAGGCCCGGGTGAACCGCCACCACGCCCGATTCGGCTTGTACGCGGCCCACCAGATCAGTGCGGGCAGAAAGGCCGCCGCCGTCGCGACCGCGTTCACCGAACCCATCAACGCCAGCGCCAGCGCACTACCGGCCGGTGAAAGCGCGCCGTACCGGCGACGTATCCCCTTGCGCACCTTGACAACACGACCCAGCGCGGCGGGCGCGAGCAGAACCCAGGGGGCCAGCATCATCGGGAGCGTCTCCGAGGAGATCGATCCCAGGGTGGTCAGCACCCGCGGCGACAGGGCGAAAGCCAGTGCCGCGACGATCCGGGAGCCGCGGCTGCCGATGCCGAGCACCTCGCACAACCGCACGATGCCCCAGAACCCGGCGAGAATCAGCAGCGCCCACCAGATTCGCTGCGTCACCCAGGCCGGAAGACCCAGCGTGTGTCCGAGGACGAAGAAACTGCCGTGCGGAAAGAAGTAGCCGTAGGCCTGATTCTGCACCTGCCCCATGGGAGCCTGGCTGCTCCACAGATGCGCGGCACGCTGCAGGAAACCCAGCGGATTCTGGGCGAGATCGAATTTGGTGTCGGCGACGGTGAGGCCGGGAGCCTGCAGAAAGGTCAGCAGGAATGCGCCGACGACCGTGCCCGCGAACCAGCGCCGCCCCAGCGGCGCATCCGGATCGGACTCAGTGGTGGCCGGCGACTCAGCGGCTGCCGTACTCAACGTTGTTGAGCAACGATGACGACTGGTTGCCGCTACGGTCCACATCGGGCCGCGAATTCTGCGCCGCCGCAGCCGTGACCACGAACACCGCGACCGCGCCCAGCACGGCTCCGACGACAGCGCTCGCTACCCCGGGAACGGCAAACTTCATCGCGGTACTCCCATACATCGACCTGTACGTATCCGCGTCAACCTACCATCTTGACTTCAGTGAAGTAGATGCACTTGCCTATAGGCACATTGCCCCGGGTAAGTGAGCGGCTGGCGGCCTCCGCAAGCTCCGGCGGGAGTAGCTCTGTATTTTTGGCCTCCGCTTCGCTGCGGTGGGTTTTCGGCGCTGTAAGGCTCGTCGCTGCGCCCTCGAGACTCGGCCTTCGGCCATGCGCTTCGAGGGCGCAGCGACGAGCCCGCGCCGAAAACCTTTGTTGTTGGCCTTGTTGAGCCTTTCGCTTCGCGGGCGACTTCCAGCCGAACAGAGACGCTTCGCCGCTGGGCGCGTTATGAGAGCGCGTAGGTCGCGGGGCAATCGAGCGCGGCGAATTACACAGGGCAGTTGAGGCTGCCCAGGAAGGTTCTGAGTTTGGCGGTCGTCTCGTCCAGTTCGGCGCGGGGGTCCGAGGCCGCGACTATGCCGCCGCCGCCGAAGGCGCGCACGGTGCGGCCGTCGGGGGAGAGTTCGGCGCAGCGGATCGCGACCACCCATTCGCCGTCGCCGCGGGCATCGCACCAGCCGACTGCGCCGCCGTAGAAGCCGCGGTCCTGCTCGGTCGCGGTGATGGTGTCCAGGGCCAGGTCGGTGGGGGTGCCGCAGACCGCGGGGGTGGGGTGCAGGGCGCGGGCCAGGTCGAAGGCGGTGGTGTGCGGGTCGCGGACCCGGCCGCTGATCGGCGTGGCCAGATGCCACACCTCGTGGGTGTTGGTCAGTTCGGGGCCGTCCGGGACGGTGAGTTCGCACAGCGGGGCGAGTTGCTCACGGATCCAGTCGATGACGAACGCGTGCTCGGCACGGTTCTTCGCGCTGGCCAGCAGCTCTCGCGAGCGCTCGGCGTCCAGGTCGGGATCGGGATGACGCGCGATCGTCCCGGCCAGCGGGCGCAACGTCACCGTCTCGCCGTGCCGGGCGACCAGAACCTCCGGCGTGGCCCCGACCAGCGTGGCCCCCGGCCGTCCGGCGGGACTCAGATCGACGGCGAAGACGTTGGCCCGGGGATGTCTGCTCAGCAGCTGCGCGGCCACCACCTCCGGATCGAGCGGCTGGTCCGCCTGCACCAGCACCGAACGCGCCGCGACCACCTTGCGCAGCGGTTGCGAACGATCCGAGAGCTGTTCCACGAGCTTCGCCACCCGCGCGATATGCTCTGCGGCACTGGGAATTTCGGTGATCAACCGAACCTCGGGCAGCGGTGGCACCGCCGCCGGACGCCACGGCCCCGCGGTGTGCTGCGCCCGCTCGGGCACGCACAGCGCCGCGGGGTTACGCGGATCGAACGGCAGCGCCCCGACGATCAGCTCGGCCGTCCCGCCCGCAAGCTCGGCCGCGGCGGATTCCGCGTCGTCGAATGCGCACCGGACCCCCGCGGTCCGTACGACACCGCCGGGCTGAGCGAGCAGAAATCCGTCCATAGTGCCTCGACGATAGTCGGCCGGACAGTGCGCGGACCCCGGGTGGGGACGCACCTCTCACTGTGATGCGCGGCAACCCGACTCGGCGAGCGCGCGATCAGGGGCATTCGGCATGTCGCCCCGGCGGGACCAGCAGGATCGGCCGGTGGCAGTGCTTGAGCACGGCCTCGGCGACGCTCGAGTGCAGCAGCGCCCGGATACCCGTCGCGCCGCGGGTGCCGGCGACGATGATGTCCACGTTCAGGTCGTCGGCGACGTCGACGATGGCGTTCCAGATCGTCGAGGTGCATTCGGCGGTGCGCGGTTCGGCGTTGAGCCCGGCCAATTTGGCCAGCCGCACCCCTTCGGCGTTGATCTGTCGCGCGTCGACGTAGGCGATGTCCTCGATCTCCTCGTCGGAGACCCATTCGGGCTGGACCACGCCGGACATTCCGGACAGTCGCGCGGCCTGGCGGACCATCGGCTCCCAGGCGGTGAGCACGACGGCTTTGGGTGCGGCCAGGAATCGCCCGGCGTATTCGACGGCTCGCTTGGCATTCTCCGAGCCGTCGTAGGCGATGAGCATCAGATCGCAGGGCATGGGGGACCTCCTGGGTTCCGGCGCCTCGACTATGTCGTGAGAATACCCGTCCGAGTGGTCCGGAACAGGGATGTCAGGCCCTCTTGCCAGCGCGAATGCGCGCCGGGTCGGTGGCTGCGGTCCGCGCATCGGTGGCCGGTCGCCGTCGGTCGCGGTAGGGTCCCGTCCGGCGAGGAGCTCGATCCCACTGACAACGCGAACGGTCGGTATGTCGACGACATGTGCTTTCGTTCTGCATAATTCGCTCACGGTTCACCGAAACTTGCGCCGAGCCCACCGGTTTGGAGTTTCACTGGATACCCGGCGGCCGATCCCGTCGCCGGAGGGTGGACCATCGGAGCCGAGGTCGAATGTGCGATCGGAACAGCTTGCAACTCCACAAGATTGGGCCGAGGCGTACAGGTCGCAGTTCGGACTGCCGCGAGTGCATGTGACCGCACCGGGATTCGTGGTGCTTCCACTGGTCGACCAGATCGCGGCGGTGAACACGCCCGAGCAACTGGGGTCCTCGATACTCGACGAACTGACCGTTCGCGGAGTGCCCGGTCCGGTGCTGGTCCGGGAACGACCGGCGCGCCGCACATTCCTCGCGGTGTTCGATGGGTATCCGAATCTCGAATGCACCGTCCAATTGGAGCGTCACGGCGTGGATATCGGTCCTGCTCGAAGCAATGTCATCCTGCCCACCGGATTCGGCAGGCGCACCCACGAGGGGCGCTGGTGGGCTCGTCCCCCGCAGCGTGAGGAATCACTACCGCTGCTGTCCGAGGTCGTCGAGGCGGTCATCGCCATCCTGTGAATACTTCTGTGGACATCACTTCTGTGGACAGTGTGGAGCCGATCGAGTCCGCCTTCTTCGGCCATCCCGAGGGTGACCCGCGCGCACTGCTGTACTTCGAATGGCTGCAACGCCGCGAATCCGGTTATGCGGTAGATGTTTTCGCCGAGGAGGTGCGCGAGCTCACGCATACCCGGCTGCCCAATGCCGCGGCGTGCTGGCTGATGCTCGAGCGCATCGAGGCCGCGCCGCACGATCCGGGCTGGCCGTACGACGAGGCGGGCAGCGCAGCCCTGCCCGTCGCGCCGCCGCGTTCGCCGGTGCATCCGACCCACCTGTACGACCGCGTGCACGGCGGCTGGCTGGGTCGCTGCGTCGGCTGCACGCTGGGTAAACCGCTGAAGAACGGTTTCGCCTGGTCGCCGCAACATATTCGCGGCTATCTCGAGCTGGCCGGGGCCTATCCGCTGGCCGACTACATTCCGGTGCTCAGTCCGATGCCGGAGGGTTATCGCCTCGCGCCGGGCTGGCCGGAGTCGGTGCGCGGCCGGATCGAGGGTTGCCCGCGCGACGACGACCTGGACTATCCGGTGCTGAGCCTGCACATGCTCGAACAGCAGGGCACCGAGTTCACCGCCGCCGACGTGGCCGCCGAATGGCTGGCGCGAATGCCGTTCCTGCAGACCTACACCGCCGATCGGGTGGCCTACCGCAATCTGATCGACGGCCTGGAACCGCCCGCCACCGCGACCTATCGCAATCCGTACCGCGAGTGGATCGGCGCGATGGTCCGCGCCGACGTCTACGGTTACGTCTGTCCGGGTGATCCGGCCCGCGCCGCCGAACTCGCCGCGCGCGATGCCTCGGTCTCGCACACCGGCAACGGCGCCTGGGCGGCGATCTGGGTGGCCGCCCTGACCGCCGCGGCCTTCACCGCGGGCAGCGCCCTGGAAGCGATCAACGTTGCGCAACAGACGATTCCGGAACATTCCCGGCTCGCCGTCGCACTCGCGCAGGTGGTCGCCGATCATGAACGCGGCATCGGCTACGACCAGGCCGTCGCCACCGTGCACGCCCGGCACGGGCACTACAACTGGGTGCACGCGATCGGCAACGCCTGCCTCGTCGCGGTCGGATTGCTCTGGGGCGAAGGCGATTTCACCCGGACCGTCGGCCTCACCGTGCAGGCGGGCTGGGATACCGACTCCACCGCCGCGACCGCGGGCTCGGTCGCGGGAATCCTGCTGGGCGCCAACGCGATCCCGTCGCACTGGACCGATCCCCTGGCCGACCGGCTGCACACGGCGGTCTCCGGTTACGACAACGTCCGCATCTCAGACCTCGCCCGCCGCACCTTCGATATCGCACGACGCCAGGTCGCGTCGGGGTGATGCCGCGGTCGAGGGGCGCGGCTCGTTACATGCGACCCCAGCCGGCCGGTGTCACGTAGTGGTGCCAGCTGTCGGTGTCCAGGTATTCGGCGCGGGACAGTCCGGCGCGTTCGGCGACGCGGTGCGAGGCGGCATTGGTCGGCTGGATGCGGGCGATCACCGGTAGCTCCGGCAGATGCGTGCGGGCGTGGGCGACCACTGCGGCGGCCGCCTCGGCGGCGAAGCCCCGGCCTCGGGTCGCGGGATCCAGCCGGTAGAAGAGGTTGAGCGCGGGGCCCGCGGGCATCGTCATCGAGCGGATTCCGCAGAACCCCAGGACGGTGTCGTCCGCGTGCGCGCGCACCGCCCAGTAGCCGTAGCCGTGCTGCCGCCAGTGCTCGTCCCATTCGGTGTAGAGACGTTGTGCCGCAGCAAGATTTGGAACAATCGTCACCCATGGCTCGGTGACGCCGCAGATCCGCAGGATGGCCTCGGCGTCGGCCGGGACCGGGCGGAGCAGGGCCAACCGGGTGGTCGGCACCTGCTCGCCCGTCGAGATGTCACTCACTCTTCGAGAGTGTATCGATCCGGCTCAGCGCTCCAGGATCGCGACCACGCCCTGCCCCCCGGCGGCGCAGATGGAGATCAGGGTGCGCCCGGATCCCTTCTCCGCCAACTGCTTCGCGGCCTGCGCGATGATCCGGCCGCCGGTCGCGGCGAACGGGTGGCCCGCGGCGAGCGAGGATCCGTTGACGTTCAGCTTGGCCCGATCGATCGACCCCAGCGCGCCGTCCAGGCCCAGGCGCTCCTTGCAGTACTGGTCGGACTCCCACGACTGCAGCGTCGCGAGCACCACCGAGGCGAACGCCTCGTGGATCTCGTAGTAGTCGAAGTCCTGCAAGGTGAGTCCGTTGCGGGCCAGCAGCCGCGGCACCGCGTAGGTGGGGGCCATCAGCAGGCCGTCGGGACCGTGGATGTAGTCCACCGCGGCGACCTCGCTGTCGACCAGGTGGGCCAGCGGCTCGAGGTTGCGTTCGGCCGCCCACTCGTCACTGGACAGCAGCACCGCGGACGCGCCGTCGGTGAGCGGGGTGGAGTTGCCCGCGGTCATCGTCGCGTCGCCCAGCTTGACGCCGAACACCGGCTCGAGCGTGGACAACTTCTCGATCGTCGAACCCGGGCGCAGGTTGTCGTCGCGGGTCAGCCCGAGGAACGGGGTGACCAGGTCGTCGAAGAAGCCGCGGTCGTAGGCGGCGGCCATGTTGCGGTGCGAGAGGTAGGCCAGCTCGTCCTGCGCCTCGCGGGAGATGCCGAATTCCTTCGCGGTGATCGCGGCGTGCTCGCCCATCGACAGCCCCGTGCGCGGTTCGGCGTTGCGCGGGATCTCGATGCCGACCATGCTCGGCCGCAACCGGCCGACCAGCTTGACGTAGTCGGAGTTCTTCTTGGCGCGGTTGGCGTCGAGCATCCACTCGCGCATCGATTCGCTGACCCCGATGGGTGCGTCGGAGGTGGTGTCGGTGCCGCCGCCGACGCCGACGTCGATGCGGCCCAACGCGATTCCGTCGCCGACGGTGACGATCGACTGCAACCCGGTGCCGCAGGCCAGCTGCAGATCGTGCGCGGGCGTGTAGGGCGACAGCTCGCTGCCCAGCACGCTCTCGCGGATCATGCCGTGCTCGCCGACACGCTTGAGCACCGCGCCGCCGACCACGAATCCGAGCCGCTCGCCCTGCAGGCCGAACCGGCTGACCAGGCCGTTGAGTGCGGCGGTGAACATGTCCTGGTTGGAGGCGTGCGCGTACTTGCCGTCGGAGCGGGCGAACGGGATCCGATTGCCGCCGAGGACGGCGACGGGGCGTGCCTGCTTGGCCGAGGTGGGCTTCGCCGAACGGGCTTTGGTTGTCACTCGAGTCTCCTTGGGGGACGGTGAGCCGGCGGAGCTTGCGGAGCCGGCGGGGTGGGTATACGCGGGTCTCGTCGGGTGTGGGTCGTCGGGGATTCCGGCGCTCCCGGACTGCCGAAGTAGCGGCGCAGTCCGGTGCCCCTTCGCTATCGGTTTACATTAAACTTACTCTGGAGTAAGTTCATTGTCGATACGTACCCCGTGATGGATGCGACACGTCCGGGCAACCGGGCCGGCACGACGATGAGTCACCTACGACACAAGGAAAAGGTAGGAACAGTGGCAGCCAGCAAAAGCAAGGGCGCTCCCAACCTCTACGGATCGTTCGTCAACTCGGCCCCCGGCTCGTTCCTGGCCAGCAAGCTGGGGCTGCCCAAGCCGGAGAAACTGCGCCGCTACCGGAAGGGCGAGCCCGCGCTGTCGGGTCCGGTCCTGCTCGGCGGTAAGGGGCGGGTGGCCGATGCGGTGCGAAACCTGTTGTCGGACTACACCTTCGCCGACGAACCTGCCCAGGGCGTGAAATTCGGCGCACTGGTCTTCGACGCCACCGGCCTCGGTTCGATCGAGGATCTGGCGCAGCTGTATGCGTTCTATCAGCCGGCCATGCGCTCGATCGCGCCCAGCGGCCGCATCCTGGTCGTGGGCACCACTCCGGAGCTCACCTCGAGTGTCGAGGAGCAGATAGCGCAGCGCGCGCTGGAGGGTTTCACCCGTAGCGTCGGCAAGGAGCTGCTGCGCGGCGCCACCGCGAACCTGGTCTACCTGCACCCCGAGGCGGCCGCGGGCGCGACCGGCCTCGAGTCCACGCTGCGTTTCATCCTGTCCGGTAAGTCGGCCTTCGTCGACGGTCAGGTGTTCCGGGTCGGCAAGGACGATTCGACCGCCCCGGCCGACTGGGACAAGCCGCTGGCCGGGAAGGTCGCCGTGGTCACCGGTGCGGCGCGCGGTATCGGCGCGACCATCGCCGAGGTGTTCGCCCGCGACGGCGCGACCGTGATCGCCGCGGACATCCCCGCCGCCGGTGACGCGCTGTCCCAGACCGCGAACAAGGTCGGCGGCACCGCGCTCGCGGTGGACGTCACCGCCGCCGACGCCGCGGACAAGATCGCCGAATTCGCCACCCAGCGTTTCGGTGGCGTCGACATCATCGTGCACAACGCCGGCATCACCCGCGACAAGCTGCTCGCCAATATGGACGACGCCCGGTGGAACGCCGTGCTCAACGTGAATCTCGCTGCGCCGCACCGCATCACCGAGGCGCTGGTCGCCAAGGGCGTGCTGAAGCAGGGCGGTCGCGTGGTCGACGTGTCCTCCATCGCCGGTATCGCGGGCAACCGCGGCCAGACCAACTACGGCGCGTCCAAGGCCGGTGTGATCGGCATGGTCGACGCCGAGGCGCCGAAGCTGGCGGAGAAGGGCGTCACCATCAACGCCGTCGCGCCCGGTTTCATCGAGACCGCGATGACCGCCGCGATCCCGCTGGGCACCCGTGAGGCGGGCCGGCTGCTCAGCTCGCTCTCGCAGGGCGGGCAGACCGTCGACGTCGCGGAGACCATCGCCTATTTCGCCAGCCCGGCCTCGAACGCGGTGAACGGCAACGTCGTTCGCGTCTGCGGCCAGGGCCTGATCGGTGCCTGAGCGGAGCGCGTGATGACTCAGACCATCAAACTGAACGAGCCGCCCAAGACCGGCAGCCTGTATCTCAAGGCCGCGTTGGGAGCCGTTCCGCTGCCACTGGTTTCGGCGCGCAAGTCGCAGATTCCGGACCGCGCGGTGGAATTGAACGGTGTGCGCGTCGATATCGACAATCTGGCCGCGTACTGCCATGCGGCCGGGTTGCGGTTCGGCGACTCGCTACCGGTGACCTATCCGTTCGTGCTGGCCTTCCCGACCGTCATGCAGTTGCTGACCGCGCGGGATTTCCCGTTCACCGCGGTCGGTTCGGTGCACATGGAGAACGTGATCGAGCGGCGCCGGGAGATCTCGGCCAGTGAGCCGCTGGACATCCACACCCATGTGGAGAACCTGCGCGAACACGCGAAAGGTCTTGTGGTCGACGCGATCACGGAGATCAACGTCGGCCGGGAACTGGTGTGGCGGCAGACCTCGTCGTTCCTGCACCAGCAGAAGACCTCGCTGTCCGGTGGCCCCCGCCCCGAACCCAAGCCCGAAGAGGTTCCCCCGCCTCCGCTGCGCACCCTGGCGGTGGACCAGTCCATCATCCACCGCTACGCCGCGGCCTCGGGCGACCGCAACCCGATCCACATGTCCTCCCTGAGCGCCAAGGCCTTCGGTTTCCCCCGTTCCATCGCGCACGGAATGTGGTCCGCCGCAGCCATTCTCGGCCTCGTCGAGGGCCGAATCCCCGCCGCGGCAACCTATTCGGTCCGCTTCGGCAAACCGATCCTGCTCCCGTCCACGATCAACGCGTACGCGGACCACACCGCCGAGGGCTGGGACCTGTCCCTGAAGCACCCGAAGAAGGGATACCCCTACCTCACGGGCACCCTGCACTGATCCGGTACCGCCGGGCAGTCGGAGCCGCACGCTCTTTCCGCGAGCACTCATCGGATCGCATGGGGGATTCGATGATCACCGGAAAGGCGTGCGGCTCTTGCATTTCCGGGCCGGGTAGTGTCAGCCGGTGAATGCGGGTTCGGCCAGTGCGGCGCCGATGTATCTCCTGGCCGATCGTTTGCGCATGATTTCGCGACCCGCGGTGATTCTGGCTGCTCGCGCTCGGTGGTCGGAAAGGTAGCGGATGCAGGTTTCGGCGATGCGGTCGTATTCGACGAATACGACGCCGTCGGCGAATTCTTCCTCCTCGTCGGCGTAATGGCACTTTTCCGATATGACGAATATCCCGTTGGCCAGTAGGTAGGACACGCGGACGACTTCGAAGATCGTGGGGCCGTGCAGGTTCAGGACTATTTTCGCCCGTGCGTACAGGTCGTCGCGCTGCGCGCCCCAGACGCCCTCGCGGAGTTGTGCGTTGTAGCCGGCCTGCTGGAGCTGCTCGATCGGTGCGGCGCGCTTGGCGCTGTACGTGCCGACGAACAGGACGTCGATATCCTGTGTCACGGCCGGTCGGATTCGGTCCAGTTCCGGCACACCGCCGATCGGCACATACTGGACGCGCGGCACACCGGCTGCTCGAAGGGCCGCGACGTTGTGGCGGTTGTAGTCCCACACGTGATAACGGCGGAACAATTCGAGCAATTCCTCGGAGTGCCAATCCGATTCCGGTGTGACGGCCTCCAGGTTGTACAGGATCGTATCGTCCGGGATTTCGATTCCCCACCACGACAACGTATTGCTGCCGAACAGGATATGCCTGCGGCCGGGGAGGTCCACCGCATCGGTCAGCACACTGCTGTGCCCGAGCCGCTGCAGGGCGATGTTCACCGTCTCGGCTACTTCGCGGAATGCCTCTCGCCAAACGTATGTTTCCGGCGGTGCGATCGTGACTGCGAACCTCGTCTTATCGGCGTTGTCGAGCAGATCGGGCAATGCGCACACCTCATGGCGGAATGGGGCTCGGACCGAAATCAGCGTACCGCGACCCGGTCGCATACCGCCGTGCCTGGTCCGCGCATCGCTCTCGATCGCCGGGCGCCCGGGGCGTCAGCCGGGCTGCCAGCTCGCGAACGGCCGGGCCGGATCGAAGGTGACCGGCAGGGTGGCCAGGGCGCGGTGGAAAGGCCCTGGGCGCCAAGCCAATTCGCCGGGATCGACGGACAGTTCGATCTCGGGCAGGGCATCGAGCAGTTGGTCCACACCGTCCTGGGCGATCAGGTAGCCGGATTGGCGTGCGGGGCAGGCGTGCGGGCCCGCGCCCCAGGCCAGGTGCGATCGGTTGCCGGTGTAGTCGCCGCCGCTGATGGCCGGGTCGTTGTTGCACGCCGCGATGCTGATGATCACGGGCTGATGGGCGGGCAGCCACACCTCGTCGAGCAGCACCGGCTGGCGCGGATAGGTCATACAGAAATTCGCGATCGGCGGGTCCAGGAACAGCACCTCGTCCAGCGCGTCACGGGTGGACAGGCTGCCGCCCAGCAGGTTTCCCGCGAAGCGGTCGTTGGTCAGGATCAACAGCAGCGTGTTGACGATCAGGTTGTGCACCGGCTCGACACCCGCAGCGTAGAGCGTGACGAGCTGTTCGATGAGCTCCTGATCGTCGAACCCGGCCGGATGCTGGACCAACCGGGTCGTCACATCGTCACCGGGCTCGGCGCGCTTGCCCGCGACCAGTTCGCTCAGCGCTCCGACGAGCATCGCGTTCCCGGCCGCGGCATCGGAGCCCTCGAAGAGTGTGATGACGCCGGTGGCGACCCGCCGGCCGATATCGGGTGAGCACCCGAGCATCGCGTTGACGACCTGAAAGGCCAGTGGCCGTGCGTAATCCGCGATCAGGTCGGCCGAGCCGGTCTCGCAGAACTGCGCGATCAGCGGCACCGCGATCCGCTCCACCACCGCGTGCAGACCGTGCAGGTCGACCGCCGAGAGTGCCGCGACATTGGCCTCCCGATAGCGCCGGTGTTCCTGCCCGGAATTGCGTATCGCGTTCGGCCGCCAGGCGAGCATCGGCTTCACCGGGCACTCGTCGGGGACGTCCTTCTCCCACACCCGCGGATCGACCGGAAAATGCGCGGGATCGTGCAGGACCTGCACGGCCGTGCGGTAGTCGATCACCAGGGTTGCGGGGACTCCCGGCGACAATTCGACCGGTACCAGCGACCCGAAGCGCTTGCGCATATCGCGGTAACACTCGTGTGGCAGAGCGGCGAATTCGGGGCTGTACAGGGCGATTCGATCACCGTGGGCGTAGGTGGGCGGATGGATCATTCGGTCCTCATCTCGACCTCGGTCCTGCCGTGCCCCGGGAGCCCGGGGAATCACGCCGAGAAGTAGCGACGCGGATTGTCCGCCAGCATCGTGGAGATCTGCTCGTCGGTGACTCCGCGCTCGCGCAGGGCAGGCAGCACGTCGTCGCTGATATGGGTGTAGATCCAGTTCGGCAGCGCCGCTGCCTTGCCCTCCGCGGAGAGCCAGTCGATGAAGCAGGCCGCATCGTGCGCCAGCACCATCCGGTCCGCGTAGCCGCGGCGGACGAGTTCGACGACCGTGCCGACCCGGTGCTCGAACGGCAGCAACACGTCGAGGCCGAACCGGTCCATGCCGAGATACGAACCGGCATCGGCGATTTCGCACAGGTAGTTCAGGTCGGTGCTGTCCCCGGAGTGACCGATGACGACCTTGGTCAGGTCCACCCCCTCCTCGGCGAGGACCTTCTGCGCGACGAGCCCGGACCCTGTGTGCGGGTTGGTGTGCACGGTGATCGGCGCACCGGTCTCGACGTGGGCCTGCCCGACGGCGCGCATCACGCGTTCCACCCCCGGGGTCAGGCCCGGTTCCTCGATCGCGCACTTGAGGAACGCCGCCTTGACCCCGGTATCGGCGATCCCTTCGCGGATGTCCTTGACGAACAGTTCGACCATGGGCTCAGGGGTGTCGAACAACAGTCCCGGGCCGGTGTAGTGGAACTGGAACGGAACTTCGTTGTAGGTGTATATGCCGGTCGCGACGATGATGTTGATGTCGACCTGCTCGTTGATCCGCTGGATGCGCGGGATGTAGCGGCCCAGGCCGATCACGGTCGGGTCGACGATCGTGGCGATTCCCCGCGACGCGCACTGGCGCAACTTCTCCACCGCGTCCGCGATCCGCACGTCGTCGTCCCAGCGGTCGGGAAAGTCCGGGAAGTTCCGCCGCATTTCCTCACCCAGCACGAACACGTGCTCGTGCATGAGCGTGTTGCCGAGCTGCTCGGCCGGCACCGGACCACGCACGCTCTGGACATTCGTCATCGTCGATATCTCCTGGAAATGTGTGGCCGGCTACGGCGAGAACTTTCGGATGTGAGCTCGACGCGAGGTGCACAACAGGCGGGCTGTCCGGTCGGTGTGCGTGCGGCCCGACCGAGCGCCGTTGCACAACGCACACCCTTGTGCATCGCAGGACCCGCAGCTGGCACTCTCATCGGCCTGATCGTCAGGGTTGCGGCAGGACATGATGTCTTTCCTCGGTGTGATCGGCCATAATTCGACTCCAGGTTATGAGTGCGTCTGTGCCCGTTCGACCGTGTGCGCGCATGGAATGCACGCACACGCGCAAGCCGCTGGAGAGTTGCCCCATGAGAGATTCCGAGCCGTATCTCGTGCAGGAGGTCGACACCTCCGCGGTCTCGGTCCGCGAGTCCGCCGATTTCTGGGCCGAGCACATCTGCCGAAACCAGGGGACCCTGCAGTTCCGTTTCGCCGATGCCGCGACCTTCCACGGCGTCACGGCGGCTCAGCACTACGCGGGATACCAGCTGATCGGCTTTCGGTCCGACGGCATCACCTACGCGCGAACACGCACGGATGTTCGCCGGGACGACGACGAGAGCCTGCGAGTCGTCGTGCCGACCGGCGGCGCGATGCAGTTCCGGCAGGACGACACCACCGTTCAGGTGTCGCCCGGACAGGGTGCGGTGGTCACGAAGGCACGCCCGTTCGACTTCGCGCAGGCGCACAGCGCACAAGGGTGGGTCATGAACATCCCCGCCGGGTCGCTTCCGCTCGATATCGGCGCCGGACCCGCGGTGATCGATTTGAGACAGGGTGTGGGATCGGTCGCCTTCGGCATGATCAGCGAGCTCAGCAAGCAGCGCGCGGCCGTCGACGGCCTCGGCTTCGCCACGACGTCCGATATGGCGATCGAACTGCTCAAACTGTGCCTGCGCTCGGGTAGAGAGCTGCCCACCACGCTGGGGGCGGTCGACGCTGCGGTCCGTGACTACATCCGCCGACACGCCACCGACCCCGAACTCACCCCGGCAGCGATCGCGCACCACCTCGGTTGGTCCATGCGACAGGTCCAACTGGCCTTGCAGAACACCGGTACGACACCGAGCCGATTGATCCGCGCCGAGCGGTTGGGCCACGCCCGTCGCCTGCTCCGGGAAAGCTCCGCCGACCGCACGGTCGCCCAGATCGCCTATGCCAGCGGGTTCCGCTCGCTCAGTGCCTTCGGCGCCGCTTTCAAGGCGCAGTTCGGATTGACGCCGCAGGAAGCGCGCAACCACTGACCCGCGATATCTCGCCGGGGGTGCCCGGCTTCGTGCTGCCGGGGCGTGCTCTACTCGGCCTTCTTCCTACCCGCCAGACCGCGCCAGGCCAGGTCGTCGAGGAGATTGACGGCCTCGGCGACTTCCACTTCCCCGCTGGCGATTCGGTCCGCGATGGCCTCGCCCGCGCCGATCACCGCTACCGAGACGATGTCGAAATTCGTTCCGGGCTCGGCATATTTGGCGCTGGATTCGAGCAGTTTGGCGGTCAGCTCGATGATGCGCTCGCGGCTGTTGGCGATCTCCGAGGCGAAGGGTTGCTGGCCCAATGCCTGACGGTAGAGGACCTGCCAGGACAGGCGGTTGTTGTCGACGTACGACAGGAACGCCTCGAGGCCCGCGCGCAGCTGTTCGTGCGGGGTGAGCTGAGGATTGCCCGCGACCGCGACCGCCTCGATGAAACGCATGCTCTCCCGGGCGATGCAGGCCCGGAACAACTCGTCCTTGGACCCGTAGTACAGATAGAGCATCGGCTTGGATATCTTGGCTTCGGCGGCGATGGCATCCATTGATGTGTCGTGATAACCCTTGCGGGAGAACACCTCGACGGCGGCGTCCAGCATCTGCTGTTCACGAACCGCCCGTGGGAGCCGCTTCGTACCGCCTGCCATTCACACTCCTAGGCCATGATGAAAGTCCTATCTTACTCCTAGGTAAGTTATGCGAACCGCGCATTGCCGGGAAGTCGCCCGCGAACGGCCAGGAGTGTGCAGCTCAGAGCCTCGGCGACAGGAACGCTGTCGCATTCGGGCCAGTGCGATCAGCAGTGCGGGGTGATGCCCTTGAACTTGACCATCCGCAGCACCGACGCATTCACCTGAGCCAGCGGCAGACGACCCGAGCTCACCTCCTGCTCGAGCTTGTCGAGCACCTGAGGAACCGCCGAACTGGACGTCCACAGCGCGTTGTCGGCCCCGGCCTCGAGCGCCGCGGCCACCGCGTCCTCGATATTCATCCGGTTGGTGATCGCGGCCATCCCGCCCAGGTCGTCGGTGAAGATCGGACCGTCGAAGGGTTTCGCGTCGTAACCGCTGCCGTTCCGCAGCAGAGCCATCGCCTGCGGGCTGATACTGGCCGGGACGTTCGGCGTGGTCAGCCCGGGAACGTCCAGGTGGCCGACCATGACCGCTGCACCCGAACCGATCAGATTGCGGAACGGAACCAGATCGTTGTTCTGCAACTGGGCCAGCGGCGGAGTGTGCACCGCGCCGGTATGCGAATCGCCCGAACCGTGGCCGTGGCCCGGGAAATGCTTCATGACCGCGCCGAGCCCCGCATCGTGCATGGCCCGGATGAACGCACCCGCGAAGGAGGTCACCACATTCGGATCGCTCGAGAACGACCGGTCCCCGATGACCGAATCGGCCGCCTCGTCGCTGACGTCGGCGTCCGGCGCCAAATCGACGGTGATGCCCAGATCCTTCATCGCCTTACCGCGCGTCAGGCTCTGCGAATAGAACTCGTCCGCGGACATCGTCTGAGCGATGGTCCGGGCCGGGGGGATCGCGCCGATCAGGTTCTTCAGCCGGGAGACCCGGCCGCCCTCCTCATCGATGGTCACCATCAGCGGCACCTTCGCCGCACTCTTGACCTGATCCATCTGATGATCGGCCAGCATCGCCTGATCGGTCCAGCTGCCGATGAAGATCCCGCCGACCTGACTCGTGCGCACCACGTTCTCCGCGTCCGCCGTCCCGGTCACCCCGACGGTCAGCAGCTGTGCGAGCTTCTGCCGCGTGGTGAACTGCGCCAGATAATCGGCATCGCAGTCCGCCTGAGACCTGGTGGTGGTCGTGGGGGCCGGTTTGGTACCGGGGGCAGCGGTCGTGGAACTCGACGGCGCCGAAGTCGGCGAACCGCTCGAACACGCGGTCAAACCGACAGCCATGACAGCAAGCACGATCCCGCGGACGTTGCGCATGTAGTCCGACGCTAGCCGGTCCGATCTCCGCTGGACACAGCGGGCAGGACGAATGTCGCGAATAAGCCGTCGTCCGTGTCCGACGTACCCGGAAACGACACCGCCCCGCATCGAACGATGATGCGGGGCAGTGAGTTTCGCGGTGGTCTACTTCGCCGGAAGCTCGTTGTGCCCGCCGAAACCCTTGCGCATCGCCGAGAGCACCTTGTCCGCGTACAGCGACTCGCCGCGCGAGGAGAAACGGGCGAACAACGCCGCGGACAGCACCGGTGCGGGAACGCCCTCATCGATCGCCGCGGAAATCGTCCAGCGACCCTCACCCGAGTCCGACACCCGGCCGCCGAACGAGGACAGTTCGGGATCCAGCAGCAACTGCTGCGCGGTCAGATCCAGCAGCCAGGAAGCGACCACCGACCCGCGCCGCCACAACTCGGTGACCTCCGGGACGTCGATGTCGTACTGGTAGTACTCCGGGTTGTCCAGCGGAGTCTCCTCCGCCGAATGCGTCGCGTCGGACTGCGCGCCGATATTCGCCTTGTGCAGGATGTTCATCCCCTCGGCGTACGCGGCCATGGCGCCGTACTCGATACCGTTGTGCACCATCTTCACGAAATGACCCGCACCTGCCGGACCGCAGTGCAGATAACCCTGCTCGGCGCGCGAAGGCTCACCGGTGCGACCCGGGGTACGCGGAGCGGCATCCACACCGGGGGCGATCGAACGCAGCAGCGGTTCGATGTGCGCGACCTGCTCGGCCTCGCCGCCCACCATCAGGCAGTAGCCGCGCTCCAGACCCCACACACCACCCGAAGTGCCGATGTCCATGTAGTGGATGCCCTTGGGCGCCAGCGCCTTCGACCGCTCGATGTCCTCGTGGTAACGGCTGTTCCCGCCATCGATGATGATGTCGCCCGGATCGAGCAGCTCGGCGACCTCATCGATCACCGCACCCGTCGCCCCCGCCGGGATCATCACCCACACGATGCGCGGCGCCTCGAGCTGCTCGACGAAAGACTTGTAATCCGTGGCGCCGGTGAACTTGTCCCCCAGCTCGTCGACGAATTCCTTGATCTGGCTCTCTCGACGGGCATAGCCGACCGCGGTGTGCCCGTCCTTGACGATCCGGCGCACGATATTGGCGCCCATCCGGCCGAGACCGATCATTCCCAGCTGCATACCTTCTCCTCGAGTCGTCCGGAGCTCCGGCGGGTCCGAGCTCTCTCACCATGGCGGCGCACTCGGCGAACCCGTCACGCCCACGCCGCAGCCTTCTCGATTGTCCACTCTGTCAGGTACGAAAAAATCTCAGGCCCGCACCGCGCGGTGGTGTAACACTCCCGCGTGGGCTCCGATACACAGATCGGCTCCGTGCAGTTGCCAGACCCCCGACCCGGCAACCGCACGGGGCTCTTATTTTTGGCCTCCGCTTCGCTGCTGTATTTTTGGCCTCCGCTTCGCTCCGGCGGGTTTTCGGCGCTGTAAGGCTCGTCGTTCAGCCCTCGAGACTCGGCCTTCGGCCATGCGCTTCGAGGGCTGAACGACGAGCCCGCGCCGAAAACCTCGGGGTTGGCCTTTCTGAGCCTTTCGCTTCGCGGGCGACTTCCAGCCGAACAGAGACGCTTCGCCGGGGGTGCTTCCGCTTTTCGCCCCGCCCGTCGCGTCGACTGTGTTCGCCCGAACGACGAACCTCACCGGCTGAAGACCGACCGAAGCGAAGCGAGGAAAAACCGACGTGACCAGGGCGATGCGTCTCTGTACGCCGGAACTGTCAGGCCAGGTAACGCCGACTCCAAGGTTTTCGGCGCGGGCTTGTCGTTGCACGCTCGAAGCGCATGGCCGAAGGCCGAGTCTCGAGCGTGCAACGACAAGCCTTAAAGCGCCGAAAACCCGCCGGAGCGAAGCGGAGGCCAAAAATACAGCCCAAAATTACAGCGGCGAGCGCATCAGGACCACGTTGTATTGGTTGTGGATGCCCAGTGCGAAGTACAGGGCGCTGCCGGTCTGGTACGGGTAGAGCATCGGGGCGTAGGCGGTCGGCAGGCTGCGCACGTCTACCAGCACCTTTGCGGGGCCCCACGGGCCCTCGGGGTTCGGCGCGGTCCGCATGACGACCGAATCGAACGGGTCGGTGGTCAGCATGACGTACTGGTGCAGGTACTCGTTCCACATCACCGACAGTTCGCCGACGCCGCCGACGATCGGCTTGGCCTGGGCCGGGTCCTTCGGCTTCCAGGTCTTGCCGTCCCAGAACTCGTAGGCCTCGTTGTTGGCGATATCGGCCTGTTTCACCCGGGCGATGAAGCCTGGATTGTTGCGGCCGGCGGGGGTGCCGTACTCGTACACGTAGCCGTTCGCCTTCAGGAAGGCGTTCTGCTGGAAGTTGTTCCACGGTCCGTCCGCCGCGCGGCGCGTCGTGGGCAGCTGGGCCCAGGTCTGCCCGTCGTCACCGGAGACCGCCAGGGTGGAGAAGTTGGTGGCCCACTTCCCGTCGTTGCCCCAGTTGTGCACCGACATCATCCGCATGTACTGCACGCCGTTGACCGAGATGCCCGCGGTGGGAATGAAGCTGATCTCGATGCCGGGGATCTTCGGGCTGGGCAGCGGGTTGTCGACGAAGCTGTTGTAGTGGATGCCGTGCGACGGGTCGGCTCCGGCGGGGCTGCGGTACAGCACGTTGGACCGCCAGGCCCAGACGCTTCCGGCCAGCAGGTTGGGCACGCCGAACCCGGCGGTGTCGCCGTAGGCGCTCATCATGTGCCCGTGCCCGTCGTCCCACATGATGCCCAGATCGGTGCCCAGCACGTTCTGCTGATCGGTGTGGTTCGGGCTGGCCATTCCCGTCAGCTGGAATATCGCCTTGGTCGGCCCGGGTAGGTTGGGCAGACCATTCGTGCCGTTCAGGCCGGGGAAGGGATTGATGTTGTTGGGGTCGGCTCCGGCCGGGGTCGCCCCGACCGCGATCATCGCGACCGCCGCACACGCTCCGGCCAATGCGGACAGTCGTTTCATACTCTGTTCCCTTCCATGAGTGACGCCGTGGGTATTGTGCCGGGTTCACGGCGCGGATGTGCGACTTGCGACACGCAACATCGATCACATCGTCCGTTTCGCCCCCCACCGTTACATGATCGTGATGCTGTGTCTTCGGCCTCCGCTTCGCTACGGCGGGTTCGCGCGCGGGCCATCACAACGCGTATTCGGGGAGCGTTCGGGGCGCAATCGTGCCGGAACATAGCAAACGCCCCGCGATCAGAGGTGAATCCGATCGCGGGGCGTGCTGGTCATCCGGACTCAGCAGGTCAGAATGCTGCTTCGTCCAGTTCCATGATGTCGTTGTCCAGGTTGGACAGGACCACGCGGGTCGCGGTCAGCTCCGGCAGCACATTGCGGGCGAAGAACTGGGCGGTCGCGATCTTGCCCTGGTAGAACGCCTCGGTCGAGCCGTTGTCCAGCGCCTTGATGGCGATCTCGGCCTGCGACAGCAACTGCCAGCCGACGAGCAGGTCGCCCACGGCCATCAGGAACCGCACCGAGCCCAGGCCCACCTTGTACAGCTCCTTGGTGTCCTCCTGCGCGCCCATCAGGTGACCGGTCAGGGTCGCGGCCATGCCCTGCACGTCCTCGAGGGCGGTGGCGAGCAGCTTGCGCTCGGCCTTGAGCCGGCCGTTGCCGCCCTCACGCTCGAGGAACTTGCTGATCTGGCCGGCCACGTGCGCCAGCGCCACACCGCGGTCGCGGGCGATCTTGCGGAAGAAGAAGTCCTGTGCCTGGATCGCGGTGGTGCCCTCGTACAGCGAGTCGATCTTGGCGTCGCGGATGTACTGCTCGATCGGGTAGTCCTGCAGGAAGCCCGAACCGCCGAAGGTCTGCAGCGAATCGGTCAGGTACTGGTAGGCCCGCTCGGAACCGACACCCTTGACGATCGGCAGCAGCAGATCGTTGACCCGGGCGGCCAGATCCGCGTCCGCGCCCGAGACCAGCTCGGCGATATCGGCGTTCTGGTGCGCGGCGGTGTAGAGGTAGACCGCGCGCAGGCCCTCGGCGTACGCCTTCTGCATCATCAGCGCGCGTCGCACGTCGGGGTGGTGGGTGATGGTGACGCGCGGTGCGGCCTTGTCGGTCATCTGGGTCAGGTCGGCGCCCTGCACGCGGGTCTTGGCGTACTCCAGCGCGTTCAGGTAACCGGTCGACAGCGTCGCGATGGCCTTGGTGCCCACCATCATTCGCGCGTTCTCGATGACGTCGAACATCTGCGCGATGCCGTTGTGCACCTCGCCGACGAGCCAGCCCTTGGCCGGGACGCCGTGGCCGCCGAAGGTGACCTCACAGGTGGCCGAGACTTTCAGGCCCATCTTGTGCTCGACGCCGGTGACGAAGACGCCGTTGCGCTCGCCCAGCTCGCCGGTCTCGTGGTCGAAGTGGAACTTGGGCACGAAGAACAGCGACAGGCCCTTGGTGCCCGCACCCGCGCCCTCGGGACGCGCCAGCACCAGGTGCACGGTGTTCTCGAACAGGTCGTCGGCATCGCCGGAGGTGATGAAGCGCTTCACGCCCTCGATGTGCCAGGTGCCGTCCTCCTGCTGGACCGCCTTGGTGCGGCCCGCGCCGACGTCGGAACCGGCGTCGGGCTCGGTCAGCACCATGGTGGCGCCCCAGTCGCGGTCGACCGCGATCTTGGCCCACTTCTTCTGCTCTTCGGTGCCGTTGTTCCAGAAGATCGCGTTGAAGCCGGGACCGGCGGCGTACATGTACGCGGCGGGCTGCGCGCCGAGGATCAGCTCGCTGATCGCCCAGTGGATCGAACGCGGCACACCGAGGCCGCCGAGCTCCTCGGGCAGGCCGAGCTTCTCCCAGCCGCCCTCCTGCATCGCCCGGAAGGACTTCTTGAAGGATTCGGGGATCGCCACGGTGTGGGTCTCGGGGTCGAAGACCGGCGGGTTGCGGTCGGCGTCGGCGAAGGATTCACCCAGCGGGCCCTCGGCCAGCCGGCGTACCTCGCGCAGCATCTCCTTGACGGTGTCGGCGTCCAGATCGCCGTACGCGCCGCTGTCGAGGATCGAACCGAGGCCGAGCACCTCGAAGAGGTTGAACTCCAGGTCGCGGACGTTGCTCTTGTAGTGACCCATCTGTCTACTCACTCTCCATCGAGTTTGGTGCGGTCGGACGCTGCCCGTTCCCGCCCGCGGTCTCCGCAAGTGGCGAACGGCCTTCATTGGTCCACTACTCGCGGGTAACTTACAGCGTATATTACCGGCCGGTAATCCGTCGTCAAAGGGATGACCGAGCAGTGTGATGCGATGAACAAACCGCTGCTGAGATCGGGTGCGGCCACTTCGGCTCGGTGACCGGCCGAACGGCGACGTGGGATTACTGTCGTGGCATACGGCGACCAGGCGCGGGGCCGGACTCCGGCGGCGCACCGAGGGTGCGGAGAGAGGCGGCGAATGTGCGGATCGAGACGAGTGCGGGACCTGCGGAGGTCGAGCTCGACAAGCCGCGGTCGCCGAAATTCCTGCTGTTGCTGACCCACGGATCCGGGGGCGGGGTCGAGGCGAAGGATCTGCTGGCGGTGCGCGACTGCGCGGTGGAGTTGGGCGGGGCGGTCGCGCGGGTGGTGCAGCCCTATCGGGTAGCGGGGCGGCGGGCCCCGGGATCGGTGACCACGCAGGATGTGGCCTGGCTGGAAGTCGTTGCGGCACTGCGCAAGAAGGTGCGGTCGGCGCCGCTGATCCAGGGCGGGCGCAGTAACGGGGCGCGGGTGGTGTGCCGGACGGCCGTCGAGGTCGGAGCGAAAGGCGTTCTGGCGCTGTCATTTCCGTTGCATCCGCCGGGCAAGCCGGAGAAGACGCGGCGGGACGAACTGCTCGCCGCCTCGCAGACACTCGACGTCGTGGTCGTCAACGGGGCGCGCGACCCCTTCGGCATTCCGGATCCGGCCGATGCGGCCGAGGTGACAGTTGTTCCGGGACAACCACATTCGTTCCGCAGCGGATTCGATCTGATCGTCGGCGCGGTCGAACCGTGGTTGCGCAGGTGGTCCGCGCCGGACCGAGCGTAACGGTGTTCAGCTCTCCGCGGCCTGCTCCGCCAGATCGGGGACGATCTTCGTGGCCACGACCAGCGCATCGATCGCATCGCGGCCCTCGGTCTCGCGCAGTACGCGATCGGCGATCCGGATGCGGACATCGGGGACCGCGGCCAGATCGGTCACCACGTCGTCCGGCGTGAACAGGATCGACCGATCCTGCGGTCCACCGAAACCGTCGGTGATGTTGGTGGTGTCGTGGCCGAGTACGAGCAGCGTGCCGCCGGGGGTGAGTAGTTCGGCGGCGCGGGTCAGCATCGCCCGGCGCTGTTCGGCGGGCAGATGGACGAACACGCTCAGCACCAGCTCGAACGGCCCGGTGATCTCGGCCGCGTCGAGGTCGGTGATGTCGGCGCACTGCCAGTCGATCCGGGCGCGCACCGACCGCGACAACCGCGACGCCACCGTCCGCCCCTTGTCGATCCCGACCTGCGAGAAGTCCACCGCCCGAACCTGCCATCCGTGCGTGGCCAGCCACAGCGTGTTGCGCCCCTCCCCGCACGCCAGATCCAGCGCGCGGGGAAGTTCCGGAACCGGCTCTCCGGCCGCGTCCGGCTGCAACACCACCCGCCGCTCGAGCCCGTACACGTGCTCGACCACGGTGGCGTTCGGCGGCGCCCCCCACACCAGCTCGCTCTGCGTGTACCGAGCATCCCAATCGGCCGCATCCATGGGTTGTATCTTCCGGCCTCCGCCTCGCCCGACCACAGCCGGGCCCGAAACCCCCACGCAACAGAGCGTTCGGCTCACCCGAATCCTGCTCACCGCCGACCGAACGCGCTGCGACACCTGGCAGCCACGCGAAACCAACCAGAGGCCACCTGGTTCCGCCCGCCCGGACAACGCCCACACCTGACCGGGGCCCGCCCCGGTCCTGGACTGACCGGAGCGGAGGAGCGAAGCGGGGGAGCGTAGGGAGGGAAGGACCGGGGTTAATAGGGCCCCGGCCCGCCGCAGCGAAGCGGAGGCCAAAGTTACAGCGTGGTGTGCATCAGGACAACGTTGTACTGGCTGTGGACCGTGGTGAGGAAGTACAGGTCGCGGCCGGTTTGGTACGGGAAGATCGACGGGGCGTAGGCGGTGGGTAGTTCGCGGGCGTCGATCAGGACCTCCGGTGCGCTCCACGGGCCCTGTGGGGAGGAGGCCCGACGCAGGACGACGGAGTTGAACGGATCGGTCGTCAGCATCAGGTACTGCCCGAGGTATTGGTTCCACATCACCGACAGCTCGCCCACACCGCCCGCGATGGGTGCGGCGGCGTTCGCGTCACCGCGTCGCCAGCGCCCGCCGTCCCAGTATTCGTACGCGCCGAGATTCTGAATATCGTGTTCGGCCACCCGGGCCACATACGCGGCGTGGTTGCGCCCGGACTGGGTGCCGTACTCGTAGACGTAGCCGCCGGATTTGGCGAACGCGTTCATCTGGAATTTGGCGTTCCCACCGGAATTGGGGCGTCGGGTGAATCCCAGATCCGCCCAGGTTTCACCGTTGTCCGCCGAGGCGCCCAGCCCGGAATAGTTGGTCGTCCACTGGCCGTCCTTATCCCAGCTGCGCACCGACATCAGGCTCATGTATTGCACCCCGCCGACTTCGATGCCCGCGGTCGGGATTCGGCTGATCTCGATGAACGGGATCTTCGGGCTGGGAATCAGATCGCGTGCCTGGCCCAGTGCGTCGCGCACGACGCTGTCGTAGAAGATGCCGTTGGCGGGATTGTGGGTGTGGCTGCGCACCAGGATATTGCTGCGCCAGGCCCAGGTGCTGCCGGCCAGCAGGTTCGGCAGCCCGAGTCCGGCCGAATCGCCGAATGCGGTGAGCATTTGGCCTCTGCCGTTGTCCCACATGATGCCCAGATCGGTACCGAGGACGTTGTAGTTCTGCGTGTTGTTGGGGCTCATCATGCCGGTCACCTGGAATATCGCACGGCTGCGACCGACCAGGTGCGGCAGGCCACTGGTCCCGTTCAATACGGGAATGGGGTTGATGGCGTTGGGATTCGCGTCGGCGGGCGCGGTCATGGTCAACATCACCGCCGAACCCGCGGCTATCGCGGACAGCAGGATCGATACTGCTCTGGACAACGTGGTCGGCCTTCCCGAGTCGTGTCGAGTCGGGCGGCCGATACCGGTGGAGACTCAGAGCGGCCACACACGATCATCGACTGGTTGGCAAAATGTGAAATACAAACTGCGCACATTCGGCACGGGTTTAGCTACCCCGGCGACGGGGGTACTGCAGATATCGACCGGTGTGCATTGCCACCGGCTTCGTAGCGTACAGCCGGTACGCAGATTACCTGCGAAAACGTGCTTGGCGAAGTATCAAGGGCAGCTGAGTCGCGCGTTCGATGCCGAAAGCGCGTCGGGCCGACGCATTCCAGGTCCGGTCGAACAATCGTTTGGCGGCGGCGACCGCGTGCGGTGAACGTTCGGCGATCCGCTCGGTCAGCTGCTGCGCGGTCGCGATCGGATCCTCGCTGACCTCGGTGATCAGGCCGATACGTGCGGCGTGCGCGGCGTCCACCCGATCGGCGGTCATGGTCAGCAGCAGCGCTTTGTCCAGGCCGATCAGCCGCGACAACGTCGCCGCGCCGGTCATATCCGGAATCAGGCCGTGCCGCACTTCCATCACCGAGAAATCCGAATCCGGTGTGGCGAAACGGAAGTCGGCCGCCAAAGCGAGTTGCAGGCCGCCGCCGTAGCAATGCCCGTGCACGGCCGCGACGACCGGTTGCGGCAGTCGCCGCCACGCCCAGCAGGCTTCCTGGAAAGAATTGGTGCCGCGCAATGGATTCGGCAGGAAATTGCGCGCCACGCCCAGCGGATTGCCCATCGTCCCCGCGATATCCAGACCGCTGGAGAAACTCGGACCGTTTCCGCGCAGGATTACCGCGCGAATATCCTTGCGGTTCTGGATCAATCGCGCCACGCGGGTGAGTTCGCGCAGCATCTCGATGGTGAGACCGTTGTGTTTGTCGGGACGGTCCAGGGCGACCTCGGCACGGTTCCCGTCGATGGTCAGCGCGACCGGGCTCATCGGTCCGCCGCGGCGATCTGCTCGAGGATGGCCTGCGCGCAGCGATCGGGATCGTCGTAGAACGGGGTATGGCCGCTGCCGGGCAGGGTGAGGTGCCGCGCCTCGGGCAGCCGCGCGCGGGCGCGCCGGCTCTGGGTGGCGTAGGTGAGCAGGACGTCACGATTACCCCACGCGATGGTGACCGGGATGCGGGCCAGGCGTCCGGAGTCCTGCAGGCGGGCGTGGTCGAAGGAGGCCAACGCCGGTGCGAATCCGGGGGAGTCGATCGCGCCGAGGGCGGTGGCGAGTGCGATGTCGCCGCCCACGGCCCACGGCTTGCCGAAGACCAGGCTCAGGAATGCGGCGCGTCCGGCGGGCGTGCCCAGGATCGAGGGCAGCGCGGGCCGCAGCATCCGGCCGAGCGTCGCGGACTGACCGAGGGACTGCTGACACCAGACGCGTCCGGCGGTGGCCCAGAATCCGATCGGCGAGAAGGCAGTCACCGAACGAGCCAGACCGCGGGCGGCCAGGTTCAGCACGATCAGCCCGCCCATGGAATTGCCCGCCAGATGCGGTGTGTCCAGGCCGTTCTCGGTGAGGAAGGCGGCCAACGCGTCGGTGAGCATGTCGACGGTGGTGTGCGCCAGTGGTTCGGATTCGCCGAATCCGGGCAGATCCACCGCGTAGACCTCGAACGATTGCGCCAGCCGGTCGATCACCGGCTCCCATACCTGCCAGCGGCTGCCGACGCCGTGGACCAGGACCAGAGGCTCCCCGCTGCCGACGCGGTGGTGATTCAGCACGCGCACAGGGTAGCAACGGTTGGCGTCATGCCAACAGTGTTCGTTTCGTGCGTTTCGGCGGTACGATAATTGGTATGGCTACCCGTAAGGTGACGTTGTCACTCGATGCGGCGGCCTGGTCGTTCGCCGAGCAGGCCGCGGAGCGTGCGGGAATGTCCCCGTCCGCGTGGATATCTCGTGCCGCCCGGCGCGAAGCGGTGCGCACCGGTTGTGCTGCCGTGCCCGATCCGGCGGCCGCCGCGGCCGCCGAGGAGGCCGAACTCGCGGCCGCCGAGGAGTTGATGCGTGCGCAAGGGTGAACTGTGGATCTACAATCCGCACGGTTTGCCTCGGCGTCGCAACGTCGTCCTGATCTCGAGTGACGGCATCAACGAGTCGCCGCGCCCCTGGCTGATCGCCGCCGAACTGCTCGACGAGGATCCGCAGGACATCCTGGCCGTGTCGATTCCCGGTCACGGCTGGGTGCACGCGGGCAATCTGGGCCGCATCTATCGAGGTTGGCTGGCCGAACGCATAGCCGCGGTCGAGGACGACACCCTGGAGCGACTCGATACCGCGCTGCGTGCCGCGATGGATCTGTAGCGCCCGCGGATTGTGGATTGTCACCTCCGACTGTCCTGGAGCCGTGGGATGCGGCAGTATCACCACGGCGGTTGTGTGTCGCCGCCGTAGCCGTATTTGACGAGAATCGAGGAAATCAGTTGAGGATTACGCTGATCGCCGCCGCGTTGGTCGCTGTGCCCCTGCTGGCGGGCTGTGGCTCGAGCAACGCCCAGCCCGAGGTCACCCAGGCGGATCTGTCCAAGGCGTTGCAGAGCAGCGGTCTGAACGACCCGAAGCTGGCCGACTGCGCCGCGAAGATCTATGTCGGCGAAGGCATCTCGCAGGACGGACTGCGCCTGATGACCAAGCCCGGCACCGATACCAACAAACTCGACTCCGCCACCATGGGCCTGAGCAAGGACGACGCCGCCAAGGCCAAGTCCGCCACCCAGAAGATCCTCACCGACTGCATCAAGTAGCGCGTGTCGCCCCGGCCGGTGCGTCCGCGCCCGGCCGGGTAGCGCAATCCGCCGCGGTTCGCCCTCGCGACCGCGCGGGATTCACCCGACTCCTCGTTTTGATTCTCCCGTATCGACTTTCGTGCGCCGGTGGTGCTTCGAAGGGCCTTTCGTCGTCGCCACGGGCGTAATTCGCGGTCTTTCACATGGTTTCGCCGGTCGCGCGAAACAGCAATGGCGTCCTCTCGGTGGAATTCGATCGATTGTCCGATCCGACCGGCGATCTGGCTCAGCTGTGCTCCGGTGATGTCCTAAGCTATGCCCACGGCACCACGAATTGTATGTACGACCGGTTCTGCGCTCGAACACGGATTCGGTATCCGATCCGGATCCAGTTGCTCTGGATAACCCAATCGCAGAAAGGATCGAATATGAGGAGCGGGAAACGCGCCTGGGTCGCAGCGTTGTCAGGAACCCTCATCGTGGCCGGCGGTGCGGCGATCGCCACACCACAGGCCTGGTCGAAGCCGGCGGCGCCACAGTCCGGAGGAACTCTGGGATCCATCATCCGGGCCGACACGTCGCAGATGAATTTCTCGGCGCCCGGAATCCCGGGCACCGTTCCGGCGAGATCGACACGCATGACGTACGCCAGCAGCACCACCAACAACTCGCCGACCTCGGTGGTGGGAACGTATCTGGAGCCGCTGCAGCCGTGGACCGGTCCCGGGGCACGTCCGCTGATCGCGTACGCGGGCGGCACGCAGGGGCAGAGTGATCAGTGCGCGCCTTCGGCGATGTTGTCGCAGGGTGTGCAGTTCCAGCCGCCTGCCGACGCGATCGTCGAATACGACCTCGCCCCGATCTATCAGATGCTGGCGCGCGGTATGGGGGTGGTGATCACCGATTACCACGACATGGGTGCACCGGGTATCCACGATTTCCTGAACCGCAAGACGCAGGGGTACGCGGTGCTGGACTCCGCGCGCGCCGCGTTGCGGTTGCCCGGCAGCGGCCTGAATCCCCGCTCGCCGGTCATGCTCTACGGCTACTCCCAGGGCGGTATGGGCGCCGGCGCGGCGGCCGAATTGCAACCGAAGTACGCCCCTGATCTGAATGTGCGCGGGGCGTATGTCGGTGCGCCCCTGGTGGATCCCGAGTTCTACATCGGTCGCAACGACGGGCGTCCCGGCGTCGCACCGGCCATCGCGTGGATCCTGAACGGCATCGCCGCCGATTACCCGGACACCCGCCCGGCGCTCGATGCCGCGCTGAACAATACCGGGAAAGGGATCCTGCACGATTCGATGGGCAAATGCGGCGGTGGCCTCGGCAGCAGTTTCGTGCAGCCGCAGAACACCTCCCGATGGACCACCAGTGGACAACCGATAACGGCCGTGATCGATCGCACCCCGGTGCTGAAGAGGGCGTTCGACGAGCAGCGGCTCGGCGGCCTGGGCCCGTCGGTACCGGTGCGCGTCTACGCTGCCCGCAACGATGATGCGATGCCGTATCCGCTCGTCCGTACCCTGGCCGCGAGCTGGTGTGGGCACGGCACGCCCGTGCAGTTCCAGGTCGACGGGTCGCTGCCGCCGATGTCCGGCATCGTCGGCACACACGACCTGGCCTTCTTCCCCTCCGCGGCCGATTCGCAGCAGTGGATCACCGATCGGCTGGCCAATGTGCCCGCTCCGGTGAATTGCGGCGCGCTGCCGTAGGCGCCGGAGGAACGATCGATTTCGGCACGTCGATATCCCGGTCCGGACAGCCGGGTTGTCGGTTCGAACGAATAACGCCGGTAACGGGTCGGCCCACGGGCATAATTGCCCTGGTCCGACCCGGCCGTGTGTCTAGAGGAAAAAGTCCTTCGTTCGTAGTGAATTAATTTCCGAGCATAAAGTGCGAATGCCCGGTCATTCAGGTGTTTTCAATTTTCCGTTGGCACGCGACAGCAGGGCCGCTACCGTGGGAGAGTCGGCGCATTACTCCTGCTGTCGGACATGCCTTCGAATGATCGTTTATCGGGCTTGGTGGGGCGAAACGGTTATGACGGATATGGAAAACATCGCTGTTCGCGATCGGAAGCGCTATCTCTGGGTTCTGGGTACGATAGCGCCCGCATCTGCACTGTTTCCGGCGCAACTGGTCCAGATCACCGGACTCGAACTGTTCTGGTGGATCGGCCCGATCTTCGTGCTGGTGGTGATACCGCTGCTGGACGTCGCCGTGGGGCGCGACAGCGGCAACATGAGCGAGCAGGACTACGAGGTGTTGTCCGACGATCATTACTATCGTTGGTGCACTTACCTTTTCCTGCCGATACAGTTCGCCGGCCTGGCCGTCGCAGGTTATATGTGGTCCAGCCCCGAATTGAGTCTCGTCGACAAACTGGGGTTGACCGTGACGGTCGGGATCGTATCCGGCATCGGGATAAATACGGCCCACGAGCTCGGCCATCGAGCCGAACATCTCGAACGCCGCCTGGCGAAGATCGCACTGGCGCAATCCGGATACGGGCACTTCTACGTCGAACACAACCGCGGCCACCACGTCCGCGTCGCCACGCCCGAGGATCCGGCGAGCGCCCGCTTCGGTGAGTCGCTGTGGGGGTTCCTGCCGCGCAGCGTCTTCGGTGGTTTTCGATCGGCGCTGTCCCTGGAACGGGAACGTCTGTCCCGTAAGGGAAAACGATGGTTCAGCCGGGAGAACAATCTGCTGCAGGCGTGGTCGTTGACCGCCGTGCTGTTCGGCGCGATGATCCTGGCCTTCGGGTACACCATCATCCCGTTCCTGGCGTTGCAGGCCGTGATCGGCTTCGGATTGCTCGAGACGGTGAACTACCTGGAGCACTACGGCCTGAAGCGCGCCCGCCGGACCGACGGCCGCTACGAGCGATGCTCACCACGCGACAGTTGGAACAGCGACCGCCTCGTCACGAACGTCCTGCTGTTCCATCTCCAGCGGCACAGCGACCACCACGCCAACCCCGGCCGCCGCTACCAGACCCTGCGCAGTCCCGAACAGGCGCCGCAGCTGCCGTACGGCTACGCCACCATGATGGTGCTCGCCTTCATTCCGCCGCTGTGGCGCGCGGTCATGGACCACCGGGTCGTGGACCACTACGACGGGGACATGACGTTGGTGAACGTGAAACCCGGGGGATGAACGCAGCGCAGTGCCGTAGCGATCGCGTCGATCACCTGTCGACGAGTGTGCCGCGGCGAGACTGCACGACGAATCTCTCATCGAGATCCGTTGTGTGAGAACAGTATACGAGTCAGCCGGTGATGAGCGTGTTCATGCGCTCGACCCCGAGGTCCCCGGGGAGACGGTGTCGCGCGCGTTCGAGCACGCGTTCGCCTTCCACGGTGATGACCTGCGCGATCAGGCGCACGGCGCTGTCTATGCCGTCGAGGTGCCGCAGGTTCGGCACGATGACCGCCGCCCCCGGCCTCGCGTGCAGCTCGCGCACGATCGTGGTGAGCGGGAATTCGACTCGGGCGTCCAGGTAGACGAGATCTGTGACGTTGTAACCGAGACGCTCGCCGACCTCGTACAGGTCGCGTATGTTGTTCCCGCGTCGAATCGCGATGCGCAGAAAGGGGATTGCGATCCTCTGCGCCGGATATATATCGATCTCCATAGATGTGCGCTGCCTTCTGTCGGATGTGACGGATGGTGCGTACTCGGTCGTCCTCTCGCATCGACTTTCGTACGAATACCGGTCTGCTGGAAGGGTCTTTCGTCATTGATCCGGACGGTTCGATTCTCGGCCGGTAGTTTCGTGATGGTGCCGGGCGAGCCCGATCCGGCACTGTGGACCGAATTTGTTGTTGAGCAGGGACTTTTGAGGAGGAATAGGTGCTCGAACTGACCATGGCGACGGTGTCCGGGTCGGAGGCCGCCACGGGCGGCATGATGATGGCCGATGCCCCGAGCGAGGCGGGCGCCGTGTTGCGCGTGGGGCGCGACAAGTCGGTGTGCCGGATCGTCGTGCCGGGTGACTGGGTGTTCGTCTCCCCGGTTCACCTGGAGTTCGCGTGTGGTCCCGAGGGGACCTGGGAGGTGAGCTGGGCGCCGGATTCGGAGGCCGCGCCGGCTTCCGAGGTGCGGGTGGTCGTGGGCAACCTCGGCCAGTCCCTGGAACAGGGCGGGGTGGTCGCGCTGCCGAGGGGCGGGCACGGTGAGATCACCATCTCGGATCGCAGCGCGCCTCGCAGCGTCAACATGGGCTTCTATCACGAGCTCTGAGTCGGCGGTTCGCGCAGTGCCCGGGGGAGGTGCGTCGTCTTGGGACGGCGCACCACTACCGGGCCAACTGTGCTGATCCGGCCAGCTCGGTGGAAGTGATGTCGGGTAGGGCCCAACGCGGTTACTTTTGCCGCTCACGTCGCACGGCCCAGCAGACATATCGTCCACATGAGGCGAGTGCGTCGAGAGGAGGTCAACGCATGCCCGCTGTCGCTGACCTCGCCCTGGGGCTGGCGCCCATCGCCGGTGGATTGGCTCTCGGCGCCGCGGCGGGATATCTGAAGGGCCCCGACGTCCGCAAGGCGATCAAGCAGGACATGGAACTACTGGACCGCCTGTCGCCGCAGGATGTGGAGCGGCGAGCCGAACTCCAGCGAAGCATCGATATCCGTATCGACGACCTGGTCGCCACCGTCCACCGATACCGCCCGCTCCGCAGAGCAGCCGCCTCCTATCGCGCCGGTTTGCGCGACATCCTGCTGTTCATCAGCGCAATCCTGTTCACGGGAGTGTGGTGGAGCGTCGATCATCACAAAGCCAGCTGGCTACCGCTGTTCGTCGTGCTCATCGTCATCACGGTATGGGCGGCCTTCTACGCGCTGAGCGGTCTCCTCGGATCCCTGCTCAGTTTCCGCCACCGGAGCTGATCCGCCGGTGCCGCTCAGCCTTCGAGCCATCCTCGGCGGTTGCGCTCTTCGTGGTAGGCGTTCGTCCTCTTCCGCGTACCGGTCGTTCTGGTCGACTCGTACCGTGCCCGCCTACGCTGCGTCGGCATCGGCGAACGCCGAGATCGCCTCGACGTGGTTGCAGAGCGCCGAAACGGTGGGGCATGGATTGGAATGAAGCCTCACCCTCGTGCTGAGCGGGGCGGCCGAGATTACGGAAAACTCTGGCGGAGGGGCATTTTCGAGAGCCGGTGACGGGAATCGAACCCGCACTCTCAGCTTGGGAAGCTGATGTTCTACCACTAAACTACACCGGCATTCGGCCCTATCGGACCCGCTGAGAAGATAGCAGACGAGTTCGGCGGATTCCCAACTTCGCAGGTAGAAGCGGTGGCTGGTCGGACGAGGTGGATGTCGGCTGCTGTCCGTTGCTCGGGAGGGCGATGTTCGGGTTCCGAACTGTACCGACTGCGTTGTCGCCGTCGCCGCGGTGGGGCGCTGAGCGCGGCTCAGAATCCGAGTCTCCAGTTAACGGCGTTGACCTGACCTTATAAGCGGGCGCAGCGCGGCTCGTGTGACTCTCTGCGGCCCCGGATCATTCGCCGTCGATCGGTGTCGACTTGCCCAAGTGTGCTGGGTCGCAAAGCTTTCCCCACGATTTCACCTGAATTCCGGGTCGCTGGATATCTTCGAAGTCAGGGGTGTACTTATTCGCGTGACCTTTTGGCTACTACCAGCTTGAACACATCCAGAATTTAACTGGGGCGCAGTCGGTTTCGCGTGTCATTGCGGCAGGTTCTCGCGGTGACATTCGAGCAGCGCGGTGGTGAGCTGGCTGCTGGACCAGCGCATCGTGCCCGGGGCGATCTGGCGGCGGTGCGGGTTGGGGAAGCCGAGATCGGCGGCGGGCGCGATACCAGGATGGGATAGGCGGCTTCCCGGAGTTCCGTCTACCGGAACTCTCGCCTTGTTCGCCGTCCCGATCGTCCGAATAATCGTGCCAATTCATCGGAAGCGCCCCCAGGAGAGGCATGAGAAATACCTGGAGACGCTGGCTGCTCCTCGCGATCCCACCCGTTCTCTACGCGCTGGGCCTGGCCCTGCCGGCCGTGAACGGTCCACAGCTATGGCTCGGTCTGCCGAGTCTCATGTGGTGGGTCTGTCTCTGCGCGGTCTCGGTCAGTGCGGTACTCGTAGTCGTCGAGCGGTCCAAGGGAGGTGACGAGGAGTGAACTCCATGTCGGCCGTCATGATTGGCGGCATCCTCGTGATCGGATTGCTCGGGTTCATCGGCCGCCGCGGGGCCAGCACCGACATCGACGGGTGGGCGGTCGGCGGCCGCAGACTCGGTATGGCCGCCACTTGGCTGCTGCAGGCCGGCGAGGCGTTCACCACGTTCACATTCGTGGGTCTGGTGGCGCTGAGCGCCAGCGTGGGCAATGGCGCTCTCTATCCGCTGATCTACACACCGCTCGCGTTTCTCGGCCTGTACCTGGTGGCTCCGGTGCTGCGCCGGAGGTCCGCCGCGGCGGGATATCTGACGCAGGGTGATTTCTTCGAGGGTGTGTACGGCAGCCGGTTCCTCGGCTGGCTGGTCGGTGTGATGGGGACGGTGTTTCTGCTGCCCTACCTGCAGTTGCAGATCACCGGACTGGGGCAGATCGTCCGGTTCGCCACCGGTGACCAGCGGTCCGCGCACTGGAGCATGATCGGCGGGACGGTGCTGGTTGTCGCGTTCGTGCTGTGGGCGGGGTTGCGCGGCGTGGCCACCACGTCCTATTTCAAGGACGCCATCATGCTTGTGGTGCTGGCGCTGCTGGTGGTCGTCCTGCCGCTGCATTTCTCCGGCGGGATCTCCGGACTGTTCGCGAAGGCGCATGCGGCGATGCCGCAGAGCCTGTATGTGCACGCGGGCGCGCACGACATGACGTGGTTCGTCAGCAGCGTGCTGGTGAGCACGATCGGCCTGGTTTTCGTCACGTCCCCGCACAACTGGCCGAGCATTCTCAGCGCGCGCAACGCGAAGGTGCTGCGGCGGAACTATATTGTGCTGCCGCTGTATTCGGTCTGCCTGGTGATGCCGATCGTGCTGGGTTTCGTCGCGATGACCGTGCTGCGCGGTTCGGGTAACGCCAATTCCGCTCTGTTCACCCTGGCCGGTCGGGCGCTGCCCGGATGGCTGGTGGGCGTCATCGCGGTGGGCGGGATCGCGGCAGCGATGGTGCCGGCGGCCGGGCTGCTGGTGGGCATCTGCCCATTGGTGGCGCGCAACGTGGTCCGGGTGCGCTCGGAGCGCGGGCAGTACTGGGCCAGCCAGGGCACGGTCGTCGTGCTCACCGGGCTCGCCCTCGTGCTGGCGCTGGCCCGCCCGGACTCGCTGGCCAATCTGCTGCTGCTGACCTACACCGGACTGTGCCAACTGGCCCCCGCGACCATCGCCGCGCTGGGCCGCGGGAGGACGCTGATGGGTGCGGCGAGCGCGGTGAGCGGGATCGTGGCGGGGGTTGCGGTGGTCATCGCGTTGACCTTCAGCCCGGAGGTGAATCTGGGGCACATCTCCCCGGGGCTGGTAGGTCTAGCGGCGAACCTCGTGGTCACGGTGGGTGTGGAGACGATTCGACGATTGCTGGGGCGGCTGCCGGTGGAGGTGCCTTCGGTGCCGGAGACCGCCGAGGTAGCGAGTTCCTGAGCGCGCATCACACAGCAGGGCCGGGTCCGTGGGACCCGGCCCCGCTGTTTCTCGTCAGCTCACGACTTCACCTCGCTGGCCGCTCGTTCACAGCGTGTTCTTGCGGATGACGCCCTCCTGCACCACCACCTGGACGTTCTCCGGCTTGCCCAGCAGGCCGATGTCCGCCAACGGGTCGCCCTCGCACAGGATCAGGTCGGCGAGCTTCCCGGTTTCGAGGGTACCCAGACAGTCGTCCAGGCCCAGAAGCTCGGCTGAGGTGCGGGTGCCCGCGATGATCGCGTCCATCGGGCGCATGCCGAGGTCGGCGAGGTAGGACAACTCCATCAGGTTCTGCCCGTGTGGGCAGACCGCCGCGTCCGTACCCAGGGCGATCCGCGCCCCCTGCTCGATGGCCCGGCCGATGTTCTCCTTGGTGATACCGGACCAGCGGATCTTCTTCTGGTAGTGGTACTCGGGCATGGTGTCCCTGTTGATGCCCGCGTAGACGGTGGACAGCGTGGGGACGACGTACGTCCCGCGCTCACCAGCGAGTTCGAGCGCCTGAGCATCCAGTCCGTAGCCGTGCTCGACGCTGGTGACCCCGCCGCGAATGGCGTTGAGGATGCCGGCCGTGCCCTGAGCGTGCGCGGCCACCGGCTTGCCGCCGTGGCGGCGGGCCTCGTCCACTACCACCCGGATCTCCTCCTCGCGCAGGCCCTCGTCATCGGGCTGGTCGTAGGGGCTGGCCATACCGCCGGTGGCACACACCTTGATGACGTCGGCGCCGTCCCGGATCACTTTGCGGACCGCAAGCCGGCATTCCTCCTCGGTGTCCGCGATCTCGGACATACCGCCGCTGAGGTCGTGGCCGTCGGGCAGGCGGACGTCGCCGTGGCCGCCGGTGTGGCTGATGATGCGGACGGCGGTGTGCAGGCGCGGGCCGACGACACGTCCGGCAGCCACTGCCCGGCCGTAGCCGGAGGGGAGCCCGCCGAGGTCGCGGGCGGTGGTGATGCCCGCGTTCAGGGTGAGCTCGAGCCGGTCCAGCGTGTCCAGGGTGAGCATCAGCGGGTCGAGTTCGCCCCGGCGGAAGTGAGGCTGGCCGTGCGCGAAGCTCAGGTGGGTATGGCAGTCGAAGAAGCCAGGCAGGACCGTGCGGCCACCGGCGTCGAGTTCCGGTGTTCCCGTGGGGATCGCGGGCGCGCCGGCGATCGGACCTGCGTAGGCGATCCGCCCGTTCTCGACCAGGATCACGGCGTCCTGGACAGGGGCGGCGCCGGTGCCGTCGATGAGGCGGGCGCTGTGCACGCGGAGGGTGCCGGAGGTCGTGGATGTACTGCTGGTCGCGGTTGCTGCCATGGGTGTCTCGTCATCCTCGGGTGAATAGCGGAATGCCCTCGCGGGCAGATGTGTGCTCTTGCGTGTATAAGACAAGCCCGCAGGTCGGGACCAGCGGCTGGTTCCGGAGAATGGAACTGTTCGCTGGTGCCGGGGTGGGGCGGGCGTGTTCGATACGAGTCCGGAAGCACGCCCCCGGCAAGGAAGTCCGTATGACAGATCGAGTAGTCCTCACCCACGCCACCCTCGTCGACGGCACCGGGGCCGAGCCCCGGCCGGATATGACGGTGGTGGTCGAGGGCGAGTACATCAGCGAGGTCGGTCCGTCGGGCACGATCTCGGGCGCGCCCGGGGACCTCGTCCACGACCTGCGCGGCGCGACCCTGCTGCCCGGACTGATCGACTGCCATGTCCACCTTCGCGCCAACGCGGCGGCGCGGCCGGCCGATGTCCATCTGTGGAACATGGTCAACTCGGCGGAGACCCAGACTCTGCACGCCTTGGCGAATGCTCGTACCGCGCTGTACAGCGGTTTCACCACGGTTCGCGATATGGCGGGAAGTCGGCTCGAGGCCGCCGTGCGGGATGCGATCGGTGCTCGGGTGCTGGACGGGGCGCGGGTGGTGGCCGCCGGGCTGGTCGGGATGACGGCCGGGCACGGCGATATGTTCTGCCCGGCCACCATGGACGAGCGCCGGATGTGGGCCCCGGCGGACGGTGTGGACGAATGCCGCAAGCGAGTACGTGAGTACGCCCGGCTCGGCATGGACCTGATCAAGATCTGTACCAGCGGCGGGACGCTATCGGCCGGTGACCGCACCGAGTGGCGCAACTACACCCTGGCCGAGGTGGACACCATCGTCGATGAGGCGCACGCCCTCGGTCTGCGGGTCGCCGCGCACGCGCATACCCGCGCCGGAATCGAGACGGCGCTGACGGCGGGCGTGGACACCCTGGAGCATGGCTCGGAACTGGACGAGCGGCTGGTCGAACGGATGCTCGAGCAGGGCACGGCGCTCTGCCCGACCCTGTCCATCAGCGAGTTCATGGTCGAGCGCGGCCGGGAGCGAGGGCTGGCGCCCGAGCAGTTGGACAAGGCGCGTGCCCTGCGGGAGCGGCGTCTGGAGTCCGTGCGCCTGGCGTACCGGTCGGGGGTGCGGCTGATTGCGGGCACCGACTCCAGCAATACCGTGCGCTTCGGGGCACATGCCCGCGAACTCCAGCTCCTGCACCAGGAGATCGGGCTGTCCCCACTGGAGGCGCTGACTGCCGCGACCTCCGCCGCCGCCGAGGCGCTGGGCCTCGGGGAGCGTACGGGTGTGGTGGCGCCCGGGCGGTGGGCCGATCTTCTGGTGGTGGACGGCGATCCGGTGCGCGACCTCGGGGTGCTGTCCGAGCCGGGACGGCTGCGGGCGGTGTTCCAAGGCGGTCGGGAGTACGCGCCGGCGGTCCCGGTCGCGCTCGTTACCCCCTGACCCGTTGCTCTGCACGTCACACGAGACAAAGGAGACCCGATGACCGACACCCCACGGATCCAGCGCGGTTACGCGCCGAGTTCCTTCGGGCAGTTGCACTATGCCGAATGCGGCTCCGCGACTCCTATCCTGATGCTGCATCAGACACCACGCTCGTGGACGGAGTACCTCTCCGTGCTTCCCTTGGTCGGCGCCGAATATCGGGCCATTGCCATGGATACCCTCGGATACGGCGGCTCGGCGAAGCCAACCGGCCCGCATTCGGTGGAGCGCTGGGCCGACGCGGCGCAGGAATTCGTCGACGCGCTCGGTCTGGATCGCTTCCATCTGGTCGGCCACCACACCGGCGGGGCCATCGCGGTAGAGCTGGCCGCGCGGCTCGGCGACCGGGTACGGAGCCTGTTGCTGTCCGGCACCCCGTATATCGACGAGGAGAAGCGGCGCACCGCCGGGGAACGCCGGATGGTGGATTACGTCGAACCCCGGCCGGACGGCTCGCATCTGCTCGAACTCTGGAACAACCGGCGGGAGTTCTACCTCCCGGGCGAGGAGGACGCACTCAACCGCTTCATGATCGACGCGCTGACCGTCCTCGACCGGGTGGAGGAGGGCCATGAGGCCGTCCGCCGCTCGATGCTCGACCAGCGGCTGGCCCGGGTTGCCGCCCGGACGCTGGCGATCTGCGCAGAGAACGACCATTTCTCGATGCCCGCACTCGAGAAGTTCGCCACCCTGCATTCCATTCCCACACGGGTGGTCCCCGGCGGGCATGTACCGCTTCCCGAACAGCAGCCGGTGGAATTCGCCCGGATCGTCGTCGAGTGGGCGGCGAAGGATTGATAACCTGCGGGTGATCCAGGAGGCCCCCGTGGCATCGACGACAACGCACGACGACCGCCGCTCGGTGCTGGACAAGGTCACCCGCATTCTCACCGCCTTCCGCGACGAGGATCTCTCGCTCAGCCTCACCGACATCACCCAGCGCACAGGTATCGCCAAGGCCACCACGCACCGGTTGTGCCAGGATCTGATCGCCACCGGTTTGCTCGAGCGCGAGGGCACGCGATATCAGCTGAGTATGAGGCTGTACCAGCTGGGTCTGCGCGCAGCCGGGCAGCGTCTGCTCGGCCGGGCGGCCAGGCCGGTCATGGAGGATCTGGCGCAGCGGCTGAACAACACCGCGGTGCTGCTCGCGGTTCCCCAGGGCGGCGAGCTGCTCTGCATCGAGCATGCGGGAAGTCACCGTATCCGCGTCCGGTCCGCGGAGAGCGGGCGTCAGATGCGGTTGTGCTCCAGTGCCGCCGGGAAGCTGACGGTGGCCATGCTGCCGGCACAGTTCCCGCTCGCCGAGGTCACCACGCGCATCGTGCGCCGGACCCCGCGCACCCTGACCGCGGCCCAGTTCCCCGCCGAGCTGGAACGGATCCGACAGCGCGGGTACGCGACCGAGAGCGAGGAGAGCCGCATCGGCTACCAGGCCGTGGCCGTGCCGGTCCTGGACAACGACCGCACCTACCGGGGCGTGCTGTCGGCGATCGCGCCGACAGCGAGCAGCACTCTGGCCCGGCTGCTGGCCGAACTCACCTCGGCCACCCGGGCGATCTCGGTGCGACTGGCCCGGGAGACGGCGTACGCGGCGCCTCTGTGAGGCCGGCTGGGCCTCGGCGCCGGACGCCGACTCCGCCGATCCGCTCTCCGCGCCTCGCCCAGCAGATCATCGGTCACCGCCCAGTACGCCGATACCGTCAAGCCACCTCTCCCGCCCAGCCGCCAGCACACTCTCACGCACCTGTTTTCCGCTGCCGCAAGGGTTCTCGGGGACACCCCGCTCGAGCAGGTTCACCCCGTCCTCGATCTCCCCCGCAATTGTGCTGCTCAGGGGTGGGGGTTTGGGGCTGGTGGGGGGTGTCGAGGTTCGTGGGTGGATGGGTGGAGGCGGGGTCGAAGTCGGGGTACGGTCCTTGGGTGACCGGGTGGGCGGGTTGTCGCTGGCTTCGGATCATGGTGAGTAGCAGGAGAATTCGAAGTGAATTGCGGACGAACGGGCGTTGACCTGGTAGGTCTTCGCGGGGTGGCGTTTCCGCATGCTCGCGGCACGGGGGTGCGGGGTTCGGTTCTCGTCGTCGATGGCTGAACGCTGATGGATCGGCGTTGGGGGCGTGAGCGATGAGTATCGAGATGCCTGCCGGGTTGCAGTGGTTGTCGTATCTGGCGGGGTCGTCGTGGCCGAAGGGGGATGAGGATGCGCTTTTCGCGTTGAGTCGGGACTGGAGCGATGCGGCGAATGCGTTGAACGCGCTCATCGCGCCACTGCATGCCGCGTGTGATACCGCGACGAGTAATTACGGGGGTAGTGGCGCGGATCAGATGAGGTCGCAGTTCGAGCAGTTCTTCTCGGGGGATTCCTCGGTGGAGAAGATTGTCGAGGGGCTCGAGCAGCTGGCGGATTCGGTGTTCGATTGTGGGCAGCAGACCGAGTACGCGAAGTTGCAGATCATCATCACTTTGGCGGTGATGGCCGCGGAGATCGCGTATGCGCTGGCCACGTTGTGGGGGGCGTGGGCGGTGCCGTTGATCGAGGCCGAGGGTGCGGGGATCATGCGGTTGATCGCGTCGCGGTTGGCGGCGGCGTTGGCTGCGCGGGCGTCGCGGTTGGCGGCGACGCCGTTGTGGAAGTTGACCGCGATTCAGGTGCTGAAGCAGGGTGCGATCGGGTTGGGGACCGATGCGCTGGCGCAGGGGATCGAGTTGAGTGAGGGGCACAGTAAGGGTTTCAACGTCAAGCAGATGTTCATTACCGGGGCTGTGGGTGCGGTGTCCGGTGGTGTGGCCACGCCGATCGGTCATTTCGGCGGTAAGTATTTGGGGGGTTGGGTTGCCAAGAATGGTGGGATGAACTGGTGGAAGGCCGGTTTGGTGGCGGTGGGGTCCGGTATTCCGGCGGGTGTGGTGGGTGCGGGTGCGGGGATCGTGACTTATGGGGCGTTGACGGGGAATTGGGAGTTCGATCCGGCGGCGTTGCTGGGTGGTGTGGGTGGTGGTCTGGTTGGTGGCGTGCACGGGGTGCTGGGGCATTTCCAAGCCAAGTTCACCGCTGGACCTGTGGGCGGGGGCGAGGTGTTGCCCGCCTACACCGCTGAGGACAAACCGCCGCCGTACGGTGACGGGTCATCGACGTACAGCGGCAAATCCGGCGGCCTCGACACCAAGAGCGCCTCGAACGACAGCTCGAATTCCACGAACAATCTGGGCGGGGAGAAGACCCGGGACAATTCGCCGCAGCCGACGCCCTCGCGGGAAGACAACTCCCCGAACGGCCGATCGCGCAATACGCAGGCGCAGAACGCGCGCAGCACCACTACCGAAACGAATCCTGCTGCGGCGCAGACTCCGCGTGGCGCGAACACCAACCCGTTCCGGCAGAGCAACGAGTCACATGTCGAGGATTCGAATGTGCAGGCAGGCACCACTAATCCGTTCCGGCGGGGCAACGGGACACAACCGCGCGGGGTGAACTCGAATGCGCGCGGGGAGAATACGAACCAGTTCGGTAACCGCAGTGGGCCGCAGTCGCGTGTCGAGGATTCGAACGCGCGTGGCGGGAACACGAATCCGTTCCTTCGAGACAACACCCCGCAGCCGGACTCGGAGTCCACTCCGCTGCGGAACACGCCCGCGGAGGGGCTGGATCGCAAGCGATACCAGGCCACCGTGGAAGAGGTCCCCGACGAATCCGATATCCCGTCCACGCAGAACCGAACCGTCACGCCCACAGACGATCTGGGTAGCACGCAAAACCGGACCACCGTCGAGGAAGTTCCCGACGAGTCCAATACCCGGTCCGACCCGACCCGCACCTCCACCGAGCACAACCAGAGCCGGTCCACCCCACTCGCGCCGCAGGATTCGACGGGAAGCTCCGCACGCATCCCCAAGTCCGATATCCCGATCCGGAACCGGGCACAGGACCTGTCCCGACCGATATCCGCCGACTCGACCACGACACGAACCCCGGCCTCCGCACGCCCGAGCCCGTCCTCCCTGGACGACGGATCGCGCTCGGTGACCCGCATCGCCGCGGGATCCAAGACCGAGACCGCACCGAAAGCGACTGCCACACCCTCTGTTTCGGAACAATCCCGGATCCGATCGATGCCGACCGAATCCGACCACTCCCTGTCGACGACCCGCCGGTCCGAACCGCCCTCGATCTCCCGCCAGAACCAGGCGCTGCGCTCGAGCGAAACACCGCTCTCCTCACCCACCGACGAGATCCGCTCCCCGCTGCACGATTCACAACAGGTCCGGGCGAATCCGGACGAGGTGCGCAGCTTCGAATCCCTCACGCACGCCGACGGTTTCGCCGCCGACAGGTTGAACACCCGGGACGACCTGCCGAGCCAGGAGCGGGAGGCGCTGGAGGGCAACCACGACATCGCCACCGTCAACGACCTGCTCCGCAACATCCCACCCGACGACATCCCCGACCGGCACACCGAATTCGCCGCCGACCACCAGACCGCGAGCCTGCTCACCGGCAAGGATCATCTCGCACCGGATATCCCCGCCCTGCGCGAAGTACCCGCCGATTCATTGCGTGACCGGCGGGACACTCTACGGGACAACAAGAACCGCACACCCGATCAAGAACGCGAGATGCGGGCCATCGAGGACATCCTGTCCCACGAGAACCCCGAAGAACGGTGGAACCAACTCCGCAATCGCGCCGCGCTGCACCGCACCTGGACCGACTACTTCCGGCAGAACCTGAACCGGCCTTTCGAGCCCGGCGACATTCAACGCAACATCGAGTTGCTCGACAAAGCGACCGGGCACGAATTGCCACTGCCGCAGGCGATCCGCATCGACCGACCCCTCACCGATCCGCGCGTTCTGGTCGACAAGAACGGTAACCCGTTCACGGGCCGGAACATTCGGGATCTGGTCGACACCGTCCAGCATGAACCCGGCTATCTGCAGCTGCCGCTGCGTGACGAACCGGCCTCGGCGACCAGCAGCCCATTCCGCATGCAGTTGGAGATTCCGCGTGGCACACGCGGTGTCTACGTGGGCGGCGACCACCTGGATACGCACCATTTGTTGCTGGCCCGCGACACCACCTATCGGATCACCGGCGTCGGTCACGACAACGGCACGACGGTCATCGCGGCGCGGGTCGAGCCCCGCCCGGATCACGCGCCGGAGGATCCGATTGTTCAGGTGCGCAAAGATATCGCCGATTCCGAGAGCCGTGCGGCGCGGTTGCGTCAGGAGCAGACCGATCGGATCGCCGAGTCGGGAAAACATGTCGAGGATGCGCGTAAGAATCTCGAAACCGCCCAGGGTGAGGAGGAATCCGGGGCTCGGGCCGCCTACGAGCAGGCTGCGGCCGAGCACTTGCGGACGGTCGAGGACGCGTTGGACAAACTTGTCACCGCGTCGCGGGAGGCGGGGTCCGCGCGCTGGGATGCGTTCTTGTCCGGGCGGATCGGCCGTGCGGAAACCTTCGAAGCGGTCGCCACCGAACGGGTGCGGGCAGCCAAAGCAGCCGCGGATGCTCGGCAGGAGTACTACGAACTGCAGGCCGGTCCCGGAAAGCCGTCGGAGAAATCGGGTCCGTTGACCGAACTCGGCGACGCCGAATTGACCGACCGGATCAAGAACGGGTCGGAGCTCGAGAAGGATGCCGCGCTCAATGAGCTGAATCGCCGGGTGACCGGCAAGGTGAAGCGGTTCACCCAGGATATAGCCGATTTGTTGATGGAACACGCGCCGGTGGAGGTGGATACCGGGGAGGGCAAGGAGATGCTCGTCATCCTCAGATCCGTGCGACTGGCGTTGGATGATGGTTTGGCGCATGTGATGACAAGTAGTGATCCGCTGGTGGATCACATGCAGCACGAGTTCTTGAAACTGGTGGCCGACCGCGACCTGAATCTGACTATTTACCATCTGGATTCGGATCAGCCGTTCCCGGCGCGTGCGCCGGGAGAGAGCGTCATCGTGGTGGGGACCGCGCAGGATTACGGTTTCCGGGCGGTGAAGGAAGCCCAGGCGATGATCGACACGCTGACCGAGGCGGGGCTGGGTGGCGATGATCTGAAATCGTTGCAGCAGAGTTTGGCGGAAGCGCCGACCTTCCCCGAGTACAAGGCCCTGCTGGATGAGGCCGCTGCCGCGCACGGTGTGGATGCGCGGTTCGAACCGTTCCCCGGCGGCAAGCTGACCGTCGATGAGATCGATGCCCAGTTGATCGACGAGCAAACCCATTACGTGCTCTCCCCGGGAGCGGCGGAGCAGGCGAGCCCGGAGTTCGTGGCAAAGACCAAGGATATTTGGGGGGATTTCCAGCGCGCCAAAGACGAAGGTGTCGTGGCCGAGGCCGATTTCGGGAAGAACCCGGATATTCCCGGCATGTTCGATTCCCGCCTCACCCCCGGTGGCCGGGAGAAGCTCGAAGCGATGCTGGGTACCTCGCTGACTCCCGCCCAGGCCGAGGAATACGCGCATGCCGCGCAAGCGCAGTGGGGTCCGCGGGAGAACACCGACTACCACGTCGGCAGCGACGGCAAGATCAAGATCATTTCCTCGAAGACGAACGATCAACTCATGGACGATCCGGAGAAGCAAAGCTCGAGCCGCTGGAACGGATTCGCCAAATACCTCGAGGTCAAACACAGCCGCGGCGGAGACGACAGCGGTATCACCGCTGATCCGAAGTACTCGATCAGCATCACCGGTAAACAGCTGTTCTCCGGCGGGCATCTGGAGATCCGGGGCACCTCGGGCACCCTGCTCACCGCGACCGAGCACACCCCGCGTGGTGTGGAAGACATCATGCACGACGAGTACGGCACCGGGCCTATCGCGCGCGTGGAACGGTTCTTCGATTCCCAGCTCGATCGGTTGCCCGATCAGCATTTCGCCACCCGCGACGGCAAATTCGCGCAGATGGCCAAGGACATCATCGACACCGCCTTCGTCGAAAACCCGAACACCGGCAAACTCGAACAGGCCGGGTCCCCGCAACTGGGCGTGGCCATGGACAACGCCGACGTCGGCCGCTTGGCCGAGGCTGTGCGGGCCGAGGCCGAATCGCGTGGTCTCGACGTGGAACTAAACGCTGTGGATGCGGCGTGGATGGATTCGTTCGGCAGCAAACGCGCGGCGTATGACAAGTTGCAGGAGATCATCGCCGAGGGCGGGAAGATGGGCAGGATCACCCTGGGCAACAAGGTGATGAGCCGCGGGGTGGACATCACGCCGGTCCCCGAAGCCATCGCCGCCGGTGGGCTGAAAGTGAAAATCAGTGGCGGACCCGCCTACTCCGCTCGGGTGAACCACCAAGTGGAGACCCGGGCCGCGCGCAGCGGCGATCTGGCCCGTGGGGGTCGGGAGAACGGCGGCACCCCCGGTGAGGCGGTGCATTACATCTCGCCGGAGGACTACCTGTCCAGCGCACCCACTCCGCGCGTGAAACAACTCCTGGTCCGTTATCAGGATGCGGCGCAATCACATTCGGAGGCCACCGAGCTGCATCGGACCGGTGCGACCGACAGTGGGACCAGGCTCGAGCAGACCCGAATCGATCTGGATCAGGCCACGCACGACCTGCGCACCATCGCGACCCCGCTACAGAAGGCCGCGGTGGAACAGCAGTTGGTCGATTCCCGTCGTGCCCCCACGTATTCCGCACACGCGCCGCCCGAGATCGAATCCGCGGCCGGGCAGCCCACGACACCACCTCCACGACAACAAGATTCAGATTCCCGCGGACGCCTGGACTACGCGTCCTTCGACGAACTCTTCCGCGACGATCTCTCCGACGACGGGGCCGTGTCGCAGCCTCGGGCGGGCGCCGCGCATCTCGATGACGCGAACGTCCACAACCCGTTCGCCGCCCGCGGACCACAGTCCGACCGGGCACATCCGAACCAGAACACGAACCCGGCCGCGGTCACATCGCACGACGAGACCGACGGTCGCCACACCGAAATACGCAGCAGCGAAACCGATCCCACGATCACCCGTCCGGACGGCGACACCGTCCGGACGTCCGACGGCAGTACGTCATCGGTGTTCTTCACGGACGGCACACGCTCCCTGGCCACACCCGATATCAACATCTGCGCACAGCTCACCATCGACGAGCTGATCGCCCGCACCAACAGCGCCGTCGTGCGCCCCCTCGCCCTTCCTGGCGGCCCGACCGGCATTCCCCGCTCCGCGCTGGAAGATGCCGCGGGAAACACTCTGCGCCCCTTCACCACTCACGACGCTGTCACCAGCGCCCTGGCGCAGCACGGTCCCGGCGCCACGGCGCTCGTCGTCGACACCTACACCACCCGTGACGGATACGGAATCGGCGCGCACACCTACCTGATCGTCAACAACGGGAACGGCTTCACCGTCGTCGATCGCGGACTCGGAGCCGAGCACTCCTTCCCGCCCCGGCCGCTCCGGGACGTCGCCGGAGTCGAAGCAGCCCTGTATACCGCTCAGGGCCGGCCGATTCCGCCGGCCCCCAGTGCCGATAGCGACGTGACGGACCGGACCGTGGGCAATTCGCTCGGCGAAGAACTACGGATCGGCTCTACCGGGCAACCGCATTCGGGCATTCCGACGACATCCGCCCCGGACGGAGAATCGCACATCCCGGTTTCTCCGGCGGCGGAAACCGAGGCCGGCCTGCCGGCCTTGCCGCAGGAGCTAGCACCCGACGAGCAGACGGCGCTGAACGCGCATCAGGCCCAACCGATTGTCGACGACGTGCTGCGCACCATCGCCGACCGGACGGGCAGCAGCTGGTTCGACAAGGTCGAGGCGTGGTACACCGAGGTCGCGCAGAACTACGAGCTCGTGCGCCTGCTGGTTCCCCGGCGCACCGTGCCACCCGATATCGATGGGTTGCGTGACCAGCTCACCCGGCTGACGAACGAGATCGCGAGCAAGCCGAGCGCCACCGATGCCGAGTTGCGCAAAGAACGGGCGCTGCAAGCGATTCTGTCCCGCGACGACGCCGCGGCGCACTGGAAACAGATGCAGGACCACCTCGCCCTGTATCGCACGTGGTCGGTGTTCCTGGCGAAGAGCTACGACGAGGTGTTCGACCCGGATGTGGTCCAACAGCACATTTCGCAGCTCGATCAGGCGACCCAGCGCGAACTTCCACTGCGCCGGACGATCCACGCTGTCGGCAATTTCGTGATCGGAAAGCACGGGGGCGCGGCCGAATTCGATGGACCGGGCCTCATCGACAGTGTGCGGCACGACCCGGGCTATCTGACCGTCTCGCTCGGTGTGGAACCTCCCCCGGTACGCGACGGTGACCTCGCCCACCGGATGGAATTGGTGATACCGCCGGGTACGCGTGGGATCCACCTCGGCCCCGATGCTGCCCATCCGGGCCGGAACCAGCTCCTGCTCGCTCGCGATACGCAATTCCGGATCACCGGCATCGACAACGACACCGGTATCGTGCATGCCACGGTGGAGCCTGCCGCCACACCCCGGATCGAGCCTTTCCTCGTCCCGGACCGAACGGTTGCCGACGAGCCCGACAGCCCGGTCGCACAGGTCCCGCCGGCCCCGGCGCACTGGGAGCCGGTGCGCCACGACAGCGATCCGCTGATGGCGGCCCTCGCCCGGATCCTGGACCTGCCCGGCGTTTCCGCGGTTCGCGACCGGATCAACCAGCGTCTGTCGGAGATGGAACGCTCCGAGAGCGAGGCCCTGGACGAATTCAGGGGCCGCTGGCAGGACGGACGGATGTCCGACGCGGAGTGGGCGCGCGAGCAGGGCAGGTCACAGGACATGCTCGACTGGCTGGTCGATGCCCGCCGGACGATGGCTACCGACCCCGCCGCGTATCGGAACTCGCGCGAGCCCGATACGGCGGACGCACCGCTGAAAGTCGCCGCCAGGGTCTTCAACATGAACGTGGTCAGTGCGCACCCGGACGGGCATGCGTCCGAAACCGTGCCCCTGCTGTACAGCCCGAATGTGTTCGTGCGCCGCACATCCGGCGGTCACTACGAGATCGGCGTGACCCCTGAGGGCAATCTGTTCACGGCGGTGAGTACCGAACGTCAGCGCGCCGAGCTCAGCGCGCGCACGGGCGCGACCCTGAATATCCCGCAGCCGTTGACCCGGGTGCTGGCGTCGCCTGCGATTCCGCTGCTCGATGGTGCCGGCCTGCTCTACAAGTACATCGGCGAGACCCGGCCGATCGTCGCGAAGACCGCTGTCGACGCCGTTCCGGACGCCGAACCCCGGCAGGAAGCACCGGGCCGCGACTATCACACTCCGGTCAAGCACATGACTCCCGAGGAACTCGAGTCGCACCGATTGTTCGTCGGCGAGGACGGCCTGTTGCGCCGGGCGTCGGACGGTCTGCCGTTCGACACCACGTGGGCTCACAACGCGCAGGACGACAGTTACGGCCGGGCGATATTCGTCATGGACGAATTCGGCAACCTGTATTCCGGCGACCAGGATTTCGGTGTCCAGCACCATTCGTCGTTCCTGGGCGGGCGCATCGTCACCGCGGCCGGTGAGCTCGATGTGCGCGACGGTCTGCTCCGCGCGATGAGCGATGCCAGCGGGCACTATCAGCCTGGCCCGGAGCTCAACGACTTCGCGCTGGATCTGCTTCGACGTCAGGGCCTGCGCCTGGACGCCAATTTCTCCCGCCGGGATTTCCAGGACCAGCCACGCGACCGGTCGGGCGAGCTGGAGCGCCAGCGTGCCGAGATCGCGCGGCTGCAGATCCTGCTCGACGCGACGAAGCAGGCACTTACCCAGCGGGAGAACATATTCGCCGCGGCGCACCCCGCACCGGAGCAGGGCGACTCCGTGACGCGCGGCACCCTGCGGGCCACCCGCGAGGATGTGGACTGGCAGCAGACCGAGCTGGATCGCTTGCGCCGCGTCACCGGGGCGGGTGCGGTCGACAAGTCCCTGCAGAGTCAGCTGTTCGCGCACCCGGCACCGCACGACCCCGGCGATCGCATCAAGCCGCCGGGGCGCTCGCGCGGACTCGGCGATACCGAATTCTCGGCGCCCGAGCGCGCGAGCTGGTGGCGTGAACACGGGGAGAGCTGGTGGAACGACCTGCGTTTCGCGGATCTGTCACCGGAATTCCAGTCGCGGCTGCTCCGGGATTTCCCGGGCCTGCGCAACGGTGAGGGGATTCCCGCGCAGGTGCGGGATATGTTGAACCGCAGGTATATCCAGCTCGAGATCGCCAGGCTCGGCGAGCTCGTCGGCAGCAGTTGGTTCGGCTGGGGAGCGCAGCGTCAACTGCACGCCCTGAAGAACATCCTCGCCGATCTGCAGGCTGCCGATCTCGAAACGTCCATCGCCGCACAACGTTCCGGTACGGCCGCGCCCACGGTGCATCTGCTGTCGTTCGACCAGAATGCCGACGGGCGATCGGGCGCTGCGACGATCGCGTTCGGCCACGTGGATACGGCCGATACGGTGCACTGGCACGCACCGGCGAACACCAGCGTCTTCTCGATGAACCACACGATCATCGATGTGGCACAGCAGCATTCGCAGTCCGATCCGGGGACGGGCACCGCGACCGTGTTGCGGGTCGGCGACCAGGGCCGCACTGTGGTGCGGCCGAACCGGTCGCACACGTTCACCGAACAGCAGACCGGTGCCCCGAGTCCGCTCGCAACGACGGTCGCCGCATTCGCCGACGCTCGCCGCGCAGCTGCGAATGCGGTCGCTCTGCGGCAGATTCACCTCCACCTGCCGACGGCTGCGGTGAATTCCACCGTGCCGCACCTGGATTCGTCGATCGTCACGGTCCACCAATCCGGCCGTGCGCCGACCGCGGTTGACGGATCGCGCGCCGTGGCAAGGGATCCGGTCTCGACCGCTGTCCCCGAACTCGCGCCTGTGAATGCCTGTGGACCACTGACGCTGCGGCGGATCGCGGAACTCACCGGAGCGGAGATCGGCTCGATCGATCGCCCGATCGGGCTGGACGGCGTGAGTGCTACGGAGTTCGCGGATGCGGCTCGTACTTCGTTGCGGGACTTCGATTCTCACGATGCGGTCGGTGATCGGCTGCGTGCGCTCGGGGACGGTTCGGCCGCTGCTGTGGTCGATGTCTACGAAACAGCCGATCGGCACGGTATCGGCGCGCACGCGTATGTCCTGCACAATCGTGGTGGGACCGTCTACGTGTACGAACCGGCCACCGGTCACGAGCAACCCTTCACCGAGCATCGTCCGGAACATGTTCGCTCCGTCTCCGCTGCGGTCTACACCCCCGAGGGCCGACCGGACATTGCCCCCGGCCGTGATACCCCCGGCGGCCACACTCTCGGTGACCTCCGGATCGGTGCCCCGCGGGGACTGCGAACGTGGCGTAGCGCGCAAACTCCCGCGACCGCCGACGGCAGCCATCCCACGCCCGGTGCGTCACGGCCTGGAACCACGGCCCGGATCCGTGCCCGTCTGCGACGGCTGTTCGATCGTGTGCAGCTCTCCGACGAGCGGGAGGATTTCCCCGAGGACACCGGCGCGGGGCCCGGCTACCTCGTGGACGGAGACGCAACCACCGCGAATCAGCTGCGCTGGCTGTTCGAAACCGAACCCGCAGCTACCGAGAACGCGCCGGAATCAGCTTTCACCGCCGGGCGGGAGGACTTCCCGCAGGACGCCGGTCCAGGGCCGGGCTACCTCGAGGGCGGAGAGTCCGCGGACCAGCTGCGCTGGTTGTTCGAAGCCGAACCCGAGAGCACCGGGAATGCGGTTCCCGCTGCCGGGCGCACCAGGTACTCCTCGGCGGCGCCGCCGAATCTGGCGGTGCAGCAGGCGGACACGATCGGGAATACCGGGAACACGGTGCTGATCGACCGCGGCGGGCGGGCCGTGGTGATCGGGCCCACGGACAGCGTGCTGTGGGACGGGCGGGACGTCAGGGGGAATGCACAGATCCGCTCGAGTTCGGACCCGTCCGGGACGCTGCACCGGCTGCACACGGAACTGCTCGACCACCTCGACTGGACCACGGGACCCAGTGGGGAATTGGAGGGCACCCCGCGGCGGGACGCGTATGGGCGGCCGGTCGGGTCGTTGTTGTTCTACGACCGGGGTGTGTCGGAGCTGGGGCCGGGCGAACTGCTGCCGACCGAGCCCACGGCGGCCGGTGGTGTGCGGATCGAGAATCTGAGTACGAAAGTCGTGCTCCCGGCCGATGCCGTACATGCCCTGGGGCTGGGCGGGCCGGCGGCCGACACGGCGATGGTCATGCACACGGGTCCGCTGTTCTCGACGGTGGATTCGCGGCCGACGCCGCGGCCGTCGGATGCGCGGGCGGGAACCTGGGCCGACCACAGGGTGCTGCTGAACAACCTCGGCAGGATCGCGTCGCGGGATCCGCAGGCGCTGGTGGACATGTTCCACGAATATCCCGACGGGACGGTCGGGGTGCGGTTCTTCATCGATGGCGGACCGCACTGGGTGCGGGTGGATCGGCGCCTGCTGCACGACTCGTCGGGCTCGCCGATCCATGCGGCGCACACCGACGGCGAACCGCTGTGGGCGGCGTTGGCGCAGAAGGCATATGCGCTGTTGCGCCCCGATATCCTCGCCGACACGACAGTTTCGGTGCGGCCGTTCGGCGAGCCGGTGCATCCGCCGCCGATCCAGCGGATGCCGGGTTCCGCGATCGCCGCGCCGACGGACCGGCTGACCATCGTGGACCACGACGGCGGGCTGCTGAGCCTGCGGCCGGGCGATGAACTGCACGGCATCGACGACCCCGGGAACCCGGATCTGCTCACCGTGTGGGTCGGTGCGGATCCGGATTCCCCGAGCCATTCGGTGCACCGGGATCTGCTGGGTGAGTTGACCGTGTTCGGAGCGGGCAGTGACGGCGCCTACCACTGGCAGACGCCGACCGCCTGGTCGTCGCAGGGCGCCGCACTCGGATTCGTGGGACTGCGGCGGATGTCGACGGACAGCCCGACGCATCTGCCCGGCGGAACCTCGATACCTCTGGACGTCGGGATCGGCGGCGAACTGCTGCTGGACGGGAATACCCGGGTCTCGGAGCAGACGTTGGCGCAACTCGGCCGCACGATACAGCGGGCGACCGCGGGCGTATTCGGCCACGCGGGGCCCGTGCCGGGGGATGCGGCCCAGGGCCGGGTCGGGGACTGCTATCTGATCGCGCCGCTGAAAGATATGGCGGCGAACGATCCCCAGACGATCCGGGACATGATCACCGAGTATCCGGACGACACCGTCGCCGTGCGGTTCTTCACCGCTCAGGGCGCTCCGCGGTGGGTGCGGGTCAACCGAGATCTGTATACCGATGCGCAGGGTCGGATGATCTACGCGGCCCACGACGCGAGCCGTGCGCTGTGGCCGGCCCTGATCGAGAAGGCGTACGCCGTGCGACAGGGCGGCAACTTCCAGGCGATCAAGGGCGGCTACCCCGCGCGCGCCATGATGGAGTTGCTGCCGCCCTACCAGATCGACGACACCGGGGCCGTTCACCAGCCGGTACGCAGTATCGACCTGGCCACCTTCCTGCATCCGATGCGGTTGGGCGTCGACTCGCTGCACGATCTGCTCGTCGAGCAGATCGGTACCGGTGCCGATCCGGATTCGGTGTTCGCGTTCGCGCAACGGCTCGGTCGGCTGGAGCCGATCTGGACTGTCAACCGCCAGGATTCGGTCGATCGCTTCCGGAATTTCCTGAACTACCACCTGGATCCGGCGGAGCGGGCGCAGTGGCAGAGCGAGATCGCCGCCGTTCTGGACTATCTCGGCCGGATCAGCGATCCCGGGACGCCGGTGACCAGTTCCGTTGCCCGGCAACACTTCGCCGATCTGGTGCGGTTCATCCGCGGCCGCGGCGACAAGATTCTGCTGTCCACCGAACAGTTCGGCCAGGGTTCGCAGAACACCACCAGATATCCGGGTCTGGTCGGCTCCCACGCCTATTCGGTGGTGGATGTGCGTTCCGGCGACGACGGCGGTATCGCGGTCGTGCTGGAGAACCCGTGGGATCGCAACCCGAATGTGTCGCAGACCATCGACGGACTCACCTACGGCCCGGGTGGCACCCTCACCGTGGATGCCACGCATCTGAGCAAATTCGCGCTGCTGTCGATCCGCGGTACCGGTACCCGCTTCGCCTTCGGCGACAGGACCGCGACGTCGTCGAACGACTGGCCCAAACCGGAGGCGGATCCCCCCTTCTCGGACCACCGGCCCGGCACATCGTCATACCCGGCCGATCTAACGCGACGCGACGTACCCGCCGCCGACGGCAGCGCAACCCATACGCGCGCCCAAGCCACCCGCCCGGGTTTCGACACCGGCGAATCCAGCGTGCCGCGGCCCGGGACCCGATCGGACGACGGAATCGTCGACTTCGGCGCCGACCTGCTGGAGAAACTCGCCTTCGAACTCGACGGTGTGCCGGAGAAACCCCGGAACACCTTCTCGGACAGGGGATTCCAACCGCCGACACTTCGTGAGAGCGAATTGCTGCACAACCTGTCCTCGCGGCAGCGGCGCGAACTGCTGCCCGAGCCCGGGGTGGCCTTCGAGTTCCCCCCGCCCAAGGGGGAGAACACCCTCGTCGTCTTCGACCACCGCGGCGAGATGCACCGGCTGCCGCCCACCGGCCGGGAAGAGGCGAAGATCGTCGAACGGCACGGGCACGAGTACTACGAGATCCACACGGCGGACGGCGAAAACCGATACATCCCCGTCCTGGACGACAACCGTGGCATGCACTTCGACCGATCGCGGCGCAGCCGCAGCCGCGGAACTCTGACCTGGGATGTGGGCGACGGCGAAGTCCTGTTCGTCGGAACCGACGACCGGGATCGGCCGGCCATCCTGCGGGTGGCGTTCGAGAGGTCCCTGGTGATGACGCCCCGGCACCGCGAGGACAAGGCGTGGTGGGTGAAATTCCCGGGCAGGTCCGACAAGGTCAGGGTCAGGGCGCGCACCGCGATCCTGGACGAGTTGCCGACGCTCGCCGACCGCCGCGACGATCCGCTGTTCGGGCCGCAGGGCCCCAGACCGGAGGACACCGCACAGGGGTACATCGGTGACTGCACGCTGATCTCGCATCTCAAGGCGATGGCGGTGAGCGATCCCGCGGCGATCCGGGACATCGTGCACGACCACGGGGACGGTACGGTCAGCGTCCGGTTCGTCGTGCGCGGCAAGCCGGAGTGGGTCCGGGTGACCAAGCAGATCTACCTCAGCGCCGGCACCGACACCGGACACTTCGTTCAGCACAAGCCCGGACAACCGTTGTGGGCCAGTATGATCGAGAAGGCGTACGCCGTTCGGTTCAACCGGGGCGACGGCTTCCACGATTTCGGCGCGGGCCACGACCTCACCGTGCTGGCCGAACATCTGAGCAAGGGCTTCTTCCAGGCCGCGAACAGTGCTGTGCGCCAACCTGTTCGCGCCGTGGACGACGTGGATTACCTGCACCCGTTGCGATTCGACATCGATACGCTGCACGAACTCGTGCAGGCCAATCTTCCCGAGGACCACGACGGTCCGGTCGACATCGAGTTCTCCCGCCAGGTGGCCGACACCTTCGGCACGTGGCGTCGCGATCGTCGTGCCCTGTACTCCCAGCTGAACCGGGATCTGCGGCGGATCGATCGGCGCGATCGGGACGCCAGGGACGCCGTGCGCAAAGACTTCCGGGAGAACAAGGATTCGCGCACTCCGGCCGGATTCCGCGCCTACCTGGACCGGGCACTGGCCGATCACCTGGACGAGCACCACCCGGGACAGCCGCATCGGTGGAATGCGGAAAAGGAGGCTCTGACACAGTATTTCACCCATGTGTACACGGGGCAGCCCAGAGATCGGGTGCTGCCGGCCTCCGCCGCTCCCGCCGCCAGGGCGGTCGCGCATCAGATCGAATTCGCGCTGCGGCGCGGCACCGCGGTGACGCTGGGTGTCACCAAGTACAAGGACCTTCCCGAGGATTTCGAGGGCGAGGCCGTACCGGGCCTGATCGGCGAGCACAACTACACCGTCCTGGGCGTCGAGCGCAATGCGTCCGGCGACCTGATCCGCGTGCTGGTGGACAACCCGCTGGACGACAACAACGACTACCTGGCCCCGGTGCAGGGCCTGGAATATCGCCTCGACCCGGAACCGGAGGCGCCGATCGCGCCGGGCGGCACCCGGCATCGCGAGGCCGCGGACGGTACCCAATACGGCACGCTCGAGGACGGCACCCGATACCGCCGCGATCCACATCCGGATCCGGACGATCCCCAAGGGGTCGTCTACACCGAGTACCGCATCGCCCCGGACGGCATCCGGATGTTCCGGAGCCTGGACGGGACGATGTACCGGGAGGAGCCGGACGGCACGCGGCGTTGGCGCACACCCGACGGGACCGAGTACTGGACCGATCCCGAGCGGGTCAAGAAGGTGAAGCGCCCCGGGGACGAGGACTGGTCGGACGATCCGAACCGCAAGGACCCGCGGAACATGGCGACGCCGACCCGAGGCGGCATCATCGCGGTCCACCTCGCGCAGCTGGCGAAGTTCTCGGTCCTCGGGATGAGCGGCGCCGGGGCCGTCGGCGTGTACGGCGATCATCGGCCGGACCGGCCCGCCGAGACGCGGCGGATGCCGCGCGGCTCCGGCAGCCGCACCGTCCCGGCCGCGCCGCGGCTGCCGGAGCCGACACACTGGGAACCGGTGCGCGACACCGCGGATCCGCTGTTCGCGGCCATCGCCAGGGTGGTGAATCTGCCCGGTGCCGCGGCCGTGCGCGCCAAGATCGACCAGAGCCTGGACGAGTTCGAACGCGCCAATCCGCAGGGCCGCCCCGCTGTCGCCAACTGGCTGGCTCGCTCCCGCGCGATCATGGCGGCCGATCCCGGCACACATGCGACCGCGACCGATCCGGAGTCGGTGGATGCGCCCTTGGTGCTGGCCGCGTACGCCCTCGGGATGAACGTGGTCAGTCTGCATCCGGACGGGCGGCGGTTCCGGACGGGCATTTTCGAGGGACAGCCGGATGTGTTCCTGCGCCGCACCTCCGCCGGGCGGTACGAGATCGGCACCACGGCGGCGGGCAATCTGTTCGCGGGACCGGTCGAATCGGCCGCGCCGCCCGCTGGCGGTACTCGTCCCGGCCCGGCGATACCGGAGGATCGCGTCCCGCCACCGCTGACCCGGGTGCTGGCATCGTCGCAGACACCTCTGCTCGACGGTGCGGCGCTGGACAAGCGGTACGCGGGTGAAATCCGGCCGATCACAACGAGATCCAGCCTCGAGGCGATCCCGGACGCGAGAACCCTCGCCGAGCTCCCGGAACTCGCCTTCCACACGCCGGTCAAGCACATGACCTCCGAGGAGCTCGAAACGTATCGGGTGTTCGTGGGGCCGAACGGGTTGCTGTTCCGCGTCAGCGACGGCATGCCGTTGGACACCACGATCGAAAGCCCCAGGGGCCGGGCGATATTCGTGATGGACGAATTCGGCAACCTGTACGCCGGAAATCTGAAACCCGGTGTGCTGCATCACTCGTCGTTCCTGGGTGGGCGCAGCGTCACCGCCGCCGGTGAGATGGCCGTGCGGGCCGGTCGGCTGATCGCGATGGGCGACCGCAGCGGACACTATCTGCCTCGCGCGGAGATCAACGACTACGCCCTGGACGTGCTGCGGCATCAGGGCCTGCACGTCGGCTACGACTTCCAGCGGCTCGATCACGAGAACCGGCTCCGTGAACGGTTCGGCGAATTGGACCGGCAGCGCGAGGAGATCGTGCGGCGGCAGATCCAGCTCGATGCGGCCGCGGCGGCGCTCAGCGGCAAGGAGAACGCCCTGGCCGCATCGGACGGTGCGCAGGAGCCCACGGTGCGTGCGGGCGTGCAGGCCGCACGTGCGGTGCTGAACCAGCGGCAGGCCGAAATCGACCGCTGGCGAGCCGGACTCGACGGGGGCGCGGTGCAGCCGGATCTGCGCAGTCAACTCTTCGCGCATCCCTCGCCCACGGCGCCGGAGGATCGGATCAGGCCCCCGCAGGCCCCGCCGGAACCCGATGCCGCCGAGCGGTCGTCGCGCAATCTGGCGAGCTGGTGGAGCGAGCACGGCCGTAGCTGGTGGGACGGACTGCACTTCGAGCATCTCGCACCGGCCTACCAATCCGGTCTGCTCACCGATTTCCCCGGTCTGCGCAATGGTGAGGGTATTCCCGCCGCGGTGCGCAATACCCTGAACCGCAGGCATCTTCAGCTCGAGATCGAGCGTCTCGGGAGCGGCGCCGAACGCACGCCGGATATCCAGCGTCGGTTGCACAACTTGAAGACCGCCCTCGCCGATGTGTACACCGCGGAGCTCGAGGCGGCGGTCACCGCATCCCGGAATGGCGCGGCTGCGGTGCACCTGCTGTCCTTCGATCAGGATCCGCAGGGGTGGCGTGCGGCCGCGACGATCGCATTCGGCGACGTCGACAGCGCGGCTTCGGTGCACTGGCACGTCCCCGCCGACGCCTCGGTCGGCGCGATGACGCACGCCGTGACCGAGGCGGCGCTGGCGCACACGGAACACGTTGGCGCGCAATCGAGCAGCGCGACGATCCTGACCGTCGACCCGGCCGCCGGGCAGAGTTCGCGGACCTGGTCGTGGTCGCCGGCGGCGTTGTTCTCCGGTCGCGGCCCGAACCGGTTGGCCGCGACGATCACCGCGTTCGGCGATGCCCGTCGTTCGGGTCCGAATGCCGCCGCGCCGTTCACGATCGAGCTGCACGCGCCCGATTCGCTCGTGAAAGCCACCGCGCCCCACATCGATTCCGGTGCTGTCGCAGTGGAAGGCACGGGCTCGAATCGGACTGCCGCGGCGACACCGCAGGACGGCTCGGGCCTGACTCCCACCGCCCGCATTCCCGGACCACCGGCGGGCCTGCTGCCCTTGCGCGGTGCGGCGACGCTCACCCGCCCCGACGGGACCGTCGCCCAGGTATCGGACGACTCCGAGAGTCGTTCGGCCGCAATCACATCCGGTACCAGACCGGTCGAGGGGAACAACCCGGCCCGCACCGCGGCACCCGCGTTCGAGCCCGAGGATGGCGAGACCTACTTCGGCCAAGCCCTGCTGGGAGAGATCGAACGTGTTGTCCCCGAACACGACCCGGCCTCCGTCGCGCAGGAACACGACGACGGCCCCGCACCCGTGCGCCCGGACACCCGGTTCGACAACCTGGACGATCTCACCCCCGAGCAGCGCGAGGAACTGCTGCCGGTCCTTCCCGTGCCGATCACGCCCGCCCGCCCGCCCGCCTCCGTCGACGACGAAGTATTCACCTTCACCGCCCGCGACGACGACGTCATCACGCTGGTCGACGGCGGCCGCGTACTCCGACTGCCCACCGACGACATGGTGCAGGTGCGAAAGATCCAGCAGCAGGACGGATCCTGGGCCTACCGGATCGCGCGTCCGAACGGGCGGCACCGGGTGATCCCGGCCGCCCTGGTCGAGGACTTCACCTTCGAACCGGACCGTCCCGGCGGCGATTCGGGCCGGTTGAGCTGGGACATCGACATGTCCGAGACCGGGGGAGAGGTTCGATTCCTCGGCGTCGACGCGCACGGGACGCCGACCGTGCTCCGGGCGCCCTACGACGAGCCGCTCGTGGCGCGGCCCGGGACGGGTACGCAACGGTGGATCGAACTGCCCGGTGAATCCGGGTCGGTCGCGGTGACCGCTCCGCGCAGTGTGCTGCCGAAGCTGCCGGACCTGGTCGATCGACGCGGTGATCCGGTCTTCGCGGCGGGCGGTCCGCGGGCGCAGGACGTTCGCCAGGGTGCGCTCGGTGACTGCGCGCTGCTGGCAGTGCTCAAACATCGGGCGGAGCACAACCCCCGATCGATCACCGATATGGTGCACGACCACGGTAACGGCGTGGTCAGCATCCGGTTCCTGGTGGACGGCGCGCACGAATGGGTTCCGGTCACCTCGGAGATCTACGAGACCGACGGCAACGGACATTTCGTCGGCCACGAGCCCGGAGAACCGTTGTGGGTCAGCCTGATCGAGAAGGCATACGCGAAGCGGTTCGGCAACGGCAACGGCTACCACGCCCTCGATGCGATCGCCGGACGTCCGGCCGAGGTGGACGCGCGCCTGGGTGCCGGCTCGTATCAGGCGCCCGGCAGCAACCTGCGACAACCGGTCCGCAGCGTCGATGATTCGGCCTACCTGCACCCGCTCGGGTTCGACGCCGATACGCTGCACGATCTGGTGCAGCAGCGCATGCGCGCCGGTGTGCCGCCCGGAACGCCGCGAAAGCTGTTGCCCGAGGCGGATATCGAGTTCGCCCGGGAACTCGCCGAGACCTATGATCAGTGGCGGCGGGAACGTTCCGAGCTGCGCAGCACCACCTGGCACAACCTCGAGACCACGCACGGGCAGGACAAGGTCGCCAGGGACCTCGCGTGGCAGGAGTTCACGCGCACCGGCGATCCCGGCACGCCCACGGGCTTCCGCGCCGATCTCGACCGGCGTTTTCCGGGTCGGTGGGATGCCGAAAAAGACGCCCTGGCAGGGTATTTCAGCGCACTGCACACCGGCGGGCCGACGCATCGCCGGTTGTCGAACGATTTCGCGGTCGCCAAGCAGGCCATCGGGCGGCGGATCGAGTGGGCGCTGCAACGCGGCACCACCGTGACGCTCACCACGCACACGTTCGGACCGGGCACCGAAAATCGCACCGCGGTACCGGGTTTGGCGGGTAACCACGTCTACGCCGTGCACGCGGTCGAATACGACGAGTCCGGCGAGCCGGCCCGCGTGCTGGTGGAGAATCCGTGGGATCACCAGCCGTGGGACGCCAACCGGGTCTATCGGACTCCGGTCGCCGGGATCGAATACCGGCTCGACCCGCGCGGCACGCAGTACACCCCGGACGCCGAGGGCAACCGGTATCGCCGGGTGCCGGTGCTGGACGAGTCGGGACGGCCCGGCGGCACCTACACCGAATACGGCCTGCGCCCGGACGGCGGCCAGTACCGCCGCGATCCGGACGGGACCGTCTACGCCATCGCACCCACCGGGGTTCGCTTCGCGCAGACCCGGGATCGCGTACAGCACATGGCATTCCCCGACGGCAGCCGGATCCGCCGCGCCCCCGACCGCAGCGAATTCCTGACCGACAAGAACGGCGCCACATGGATCAAACGGCCGGGCGCCCCGCAGTGGTCCCCGGATCCGCTCCGCACCGACCCGCCGGATATGACCATCCCGCGCCGGGGCGGCGTCGTCGCGGTCGATCTGGCGCACCTGCCGAAGTTCAAGGCCATCGGCATGAGCGGCGCGGGTGCGCACGGCTTCTACGGCCCGGCCGATATCGCCGCTGCGGCAAAGGGAGACGAGAACGACGCGGCGGGCAATCTCCCGCCGGGAGATCGCACCGGGCCGGGTCGGCGCGATGCGGGGTCGTCCGTGTTCGGGGGATACGGCCGGAACCGTTCGGGCAGTGGCCGTTCCGGTCGAACCGACTCGGGGAGACCGGACGGCAGTAGGTCGCATGCGTCCGGATCGCGTGCCCGCGGTGACCTGCCCGGTCCCTCCGCGGGGCACAGCAACCTGTGCGGTCCGCTCACCATCGCCGAACTGCGCCGCCGCACCGACAGCCCGATCGCCCGGCTCATCACGGTTCCCCTCGGGCTCGACGGCATCAGCCGGTCGGAGATCGAACATGCGGCCGGGGCGTGGCTGCAGCCGTTCGATGATCACGCGGCCATCGCGAATCAGCTGCTGACGCTCGGCCACGGCCATCTCGCCCTGGTCGTGGACGACTACCACACGACGGATGACGCCGGGATCGGGGCGCACGCCTACCTGCTGGTCAACGAGAACGGCGCGATCGACGTCGTCGATCCCGGATTCGATGTGGCGCACGCGTTTCCGCCGATTCCCCGCCGCGATCTCGCGGCCACCAGCGCCGTGTTGTACACACCCGACGGCCATCCGGCCCATGCGGTCCCGAACCCCGACGATCCGGCGACCGATCCCGCGCACCCCCTGGGACATGTCGACCCCGACGGCATCCGCCGCTTCGACACCGACGAGGCGGGTGCGGCATTCGCCCGGGAACGGCTGGGCCTCTGGGATCGACTGCCCGAGTCCCAACGCGCCGCGCTGCGGGCCTACGAGGAATCGTTCCTGGTCAACAGTGTGCTGCGGACCATCGGATCGGATGCCGACATCGACGCCTGGGTCGATCGGCTGCGGGAGAGCAGCGAGATTCTGCATACGCTGTCGGGGCCCTACGGTGTCGCGCCGGACGTGTCCGGGTTGTTCGCTCGACGCGAGCAACTGCTCGCCGAGGGCCCCCGAACCAGCGACGACATCGCGCAGCTGCACACGCTGAACACGGTTCTGGAGGATCCGAGGCCGCAGGCTCGATGGGAGCGGATCGACAGGGACGCAGAACTTTTCGCGGAGATCTCGCAGAACCATCTGGAGTATTTCGGCCGGGCCTTCGGGGCCGGGACGATCCGTCACCAGATCGCCGAACTCGACGAGGCGACCGCGCATCTGCTTCCGTTGACCGAGCCGGTACGTCTCGTGCGCCAGCTCGCGGATATCGACTTCCTCGCCACCGACGAGCACGGCAGCGTCCTCAACGTCCCGCAGCACGAACTCGGCTTCATGTCCACGTCGGTGGGTACCGGCGATCCCTCCGCCACGTACCGGATGGACCTGATCGTGCCGCCGGGCGCGCGCGGTGCGTACATCGGCGACGATGGCGTCTACCCGAGCCAGCAGGAACTCGTCCTGCCGCGCGGCACGAACTACCGGATCGTCGGGGTGGCACGCGACCCCGACGGAGTCACCGTCCTGCACGCGCGGCTGGAACCCCCCACGGCCGTCGCCGCCGACGGACCGCGCATCGGCATGGACGACCGGCAACAGCCCGAGGCTCCAGCAGAATTCTCACCGCCGCGGGATCTGCCCGCCGCGGCCGATACCGCCGGGGCACAGCATGATTCGCTGCGGATGCCGCCGCGCTGGGAGCCGGTGCGCGAGGGCGAGGACGCGGTGTTCGCCGCCATGGCGCGGATCGTGGGACTTCCGTCGGCGCGCTTCGTCCGGATGGATGTGAGCCTGCATCTGGACAGTTCGGAACTGCGTGAGACCCGTCGGCGCAAGGAGATCGACCAGGAGCGGGATCAGGGCGGGATCGGCCCCGACGAGTGGCAGCGCGAGCAGCGGCGTCGGCAGGATTTCGACGAGTGGATGACGCGTTCGCGCCGGCTCATGGCGGCGAGCCCCGCCGCGCTCGGGAAGACGGCCGATGCCGAGGCGCCGCTGCGGCTGGCCGCGGAAGCCTTGCACAAGAACGTGATGAGCGTACGCCCGGACGGGCAGGTGATCCCGATGCTCGGGACGCCGCAGGCGCAGGCGGTCTTCGTGCGGCGCACGGCCGACGGTGATTACGAGATCGGCGTGACCGAGGTCGGCGGGTTGTTCACCACTCCGTCCGATCCGAGCCGGTCCGAACTCGTCGCCTCCTCGGCCGAGGTGGTGCCGCGCGACCGGATCCCCGCGCCGTTGGATCGCGTCCTGGCCTCGCCACAGACCCCGCTGCTCGGCGGCGCGACGCTGGAGAAGAAGCATCTCGGCGAGACCCGGCCGATGACCGTGCACGCCACGCTGGATCCCGTCGCGAACGCACGGCAGCTGGAGCGGCTGCCCGAGAGCTCGCTCGACACCGCCGTCCGGTACCTGGACGCCGAGGAACTCGAACAGTACCGGCTCTTCGTGGGACCGGGCGGGCGTTTGTTCCGCGCCTCGGACGGCCGCGCCTTCGACACCACCCGGATCACCTACGAGCACGGTCCGGCCCCCGGCCGGGCGATCTTCGTAGCGGACGAATTCGGCAACCTGTATGCCGCGCCTCCGGAAGCCGGTGTGCTGCACCATTCCTCGTTCCTCGGCGGGCGCACCGTCACCGCCGCCGGCGAGATCGGGGCTCGCGATGGAATGCTGACGTTGCTCACCGATCGCAGCGGGCACTACCTGCCGCGCCCGGAGATCAACGACTTCTACCTGGATTGGCTGCGGCGGCAGGGGCTTTCCCTCGCCGAAGGCTTCGAGCGGCTCGGGCACGACAACCGGCCGCGGGATCGCTTCGACGAACCCCGACGCCAGCGCGCTCACCTGGACCGTCAGCAGATCCTGCTCGATGCGACGAAGCACGCGGTTGCCCGGCGGGAGGACATTCTCTCGAAACCCGCAGCGGTGCACGGCGATACGATGCGCCAGGCGGTGCAGGACATCCGCGCGACCGTGACCGAACAGCAAACCGACCTCGACGCGTGGCGCGCGGAGTTGGCCGGTGGAACCATCCGAACGTCCTGGCAGGATAGTACTTTCGCGCACCCCGAGAGCACCGGATCGCACGATCGCATCGTTCCGCCCCAGCTGCCCGGCAGTCGAGACGCTATCGAGCCGAATGCGCGGGACCGGGCGGCATGGTGGCGCGAGCACGGCCGAACCTGGTGGGAAAACCTGCATTTCGGGGATCTCGCGCCGGAATACCAACTCGGCCTGCTGACCGATCATCCGGAGCTGCGCGGCGCCGACGGCATTCCCGCGTCCGTTCGGGACACGCTGAACCGCAAATATGTCCAGCTCGAGATCGCCCGCCTCAGGGCCCTCGCCGAGGCACGGTCGCTGTCCTGGGCCGAGCGTCGCCGACTGCGGAACCTGCGCAACACCCTGGCCGATCTGCACGCCGTGGATCTCGAGGCCGCGTTCACCGCCCGCGAGGCGGGTGCGCAGCCGCCCGAGGTGCACCTGCTGTCGTTCGAACAGGACATATCGGGGCATCAGCGCACCGCGACCATCGGTATCGGCCCTGTGCACGCCGCGGCCACCGTGCACTGGGACGCTCGGACACAGAATTCGACCGAACCGCTGAATCGCGCGATATCCCTTGTCGTGCAACCGGATGCATCGCGCACTCGGGCCGGACAGCCCGGCCATGCGATGCTGGTCCGAATCGGCGAGGACGAGAGTCGGGCCACTCACCTGCCCGCACTCCTGCTACCCGGTGTGTTCTCCGCGCCGGTGCAGGAGGGGCCGGGGCGGCTCGCCGCCGAGGTCTCCGCGTTCGTCGACGCGCGCCGGTCCGGCATCGGCGAGGGCGGGTTGCGGCGGGTGAATCTGTACGCCCCGGCATCGATGACCGAACATGCTGCACCGCATCTGGATTCGTCCGTGGTCACCATGTACGCACAGCCCGTCGCCCGGGGCGCGACAGCGCTGGATGGATCGCAAACGGGGGTCTCGGGGCATGCGGCCGGTTCGCCGTCGGTGGTGAAGCCGAAGCGCGTTGAACCGACCCGTGCGGTCGCTCGCCCGGATGCGGCTGCCGGGGAATTCTCGCGGCCGGACCGCGGGGCGCGGAACCTCCTGGCGGCAGCCGGGAGGGCCGGGCCGGCACAGGGCGATGGAAGCGTCGCGCACGCACCCGTGCGGCACGATGCCCAGGCGTCGAATTCGCGGATCGGCGGCACCGGCGTGGCGGCACCGCCGCACACCGGTCCGGGTGCGTCGCGGAACAACTGTGCTCCCCTGGCCGTTGCGGAACTGAAGCGTCGCACCGGAAGTCCTGTCGTCACACTGTTCGACAGGCCGGCCGGACTCGCGGGTGTCACGCGCGCCCAGCTCGAAAGCCGTGCCGGCGCCCCCCTGCGATCGTTCGCGGATCATGCGGCCGTGGCCCGGGAGCTCGATCGCCTCGGCTCCGGCGCCACCGCTCTGGTCGTGGACACCTACACCACCACCGATGAATACGGCGTCGGTGCGCACGCGTATCTGCTGGTCGACGATGACGGGGTCGTCTCCGTCGACGATCCGGGAATCGGTGTGCGACAGAAGTTCCCGCCGCTGCCGCAACGAGAGCTGGCGAGCGTGCGTGCGGTCCTCTACGGCGCGGACGGGATGCCGGTCGGTCCCACACGGCACGTGGGTGACGCGGATGAGACCGACGAGGGGCCGGGCATCGGGCAGGACCGGCAGCCCCTCGCGGAGTCCGCGTCGGCAGCCGCATCCACTCGTGCGGCGTCGTTCGAGCCGGGGGAGGGCGAGAGTTATTTCGGGCACGACCTGCTGGATATTCTCGGCACGGAGTTCGGCGGCGCCCAGGTTCGGGCGCATGTCGACCACACCGAATCGACTCCGCCGCCACTGATCGATGCCGATCGACTCCTCGATGCCGAAGGCCACGAACAGCTTTCGCCGCAGCGGAAGCGGGAGCTGTTGCCGACGCCGGGCGTCCCGATCACCCTGCGTCGGCTGCGGACCGATCGTGACGGCGCGGCGATCACATTCGTCGACCGGGACGGGCGGACCCGGACGCTGCCGGCCGGCTCGGACGGACGGGTGCCCGCCAGACCGGTCGAACGTGCCGGGCGGCAGTTCTACGAGATTCACCTCACGGGTGAACCGGCCATGCTCATCCCCAGCGAATTCATCGACTCGCAGACCTTCACCTACCGGTCGCCGCGGGGTTCCCGGACGCTGGGCAGGTTGCGGTGGAACGTGCCGGGCGGCGAGGTCCGCTTCCTGGGTTCCGATGAGCACGGCCAGGTCACCATGCTCGGTGTGCGGCACGACAGTCCGGTCGTGGTCACTCGGTCGGGCGAGTCCTCGTGGTCGGTGAAACGTCCGGGAGATTCGGCTCCGGTCGAGGTCACCGCGCCCGCCGGGCTGTTCGGCAGAGCGCCCGAACTCTCCGCGCGGCACCATGATCCGCTGTTCGGGGCGAACGGTGCACGACCGGAGGACGCGCGGCAGGGCCGGGCCGGTGACTGCATCCTGATCGGCCGCCTCAAACATCTGGCCGCCCGCAACCCGGCGGCGATCCGGAAGATCGTGCACGACAACGGGGATGGCACGGCGAGCGTGCGCTTCGATGTCGGCGGCACACCGGAATGGGTTCGCGTGGAGAAGTCCGTCTACGCGCGACGCGGCAGCGACAGCGGATATTTCGCCGGTCACGAACCGGGAGAACCGTTGTGGGCGGCGATGATCGAGAAGGCGTACGCCCTCCGGTTCAACGACGGCAACGGATATCACGGCTACGAACTCGCGGCGAAGGACACCGTCGCCTCGGCCGAACGCCTGGGCATCGACGGGCTGCGCACCGGGGACGGCGCATCCCGGCAGCCCGTCCGCAGCGTCGACGACCGAGTCTTCCTGCACCCTTTGCGATTCGATGTGGACACCCTGCACGATCTGGTGCGTGCGGAACTTCCCGGTGCGGATCCCCAGTTCGCCCGGGAACTCGCCGAGAGCTACGACGCCTGGGAGCAGGACCGTGAGACGCGGCGCGTAGCGGCGTGGCACGAACTCACGGACCGCTACCCGAGCGGCTCACCGGCGGACCAGACCGCGCTGGACGAGGAGTGGACCCGCTACCTCGCGGCGGAATACCCCCATGCGAACGGCCGGTACCCCCATCAGACGGCCGAGCGGTTCCGCGCCTACCTCGACCGGGCCCTGAGCGGCCACCCGAATCACTGGAACGCTGAAAAAGACGCTCTGACAAGATATTTCAGCGGCGTATACGGTGGCGACGCCGACCAGCGATCGTTGCGGTCGAATCATGAGGTCGCCGCGCAGGCGATCGCCGCCCGGATCGACTTCGCGCTCCAGCGCGACAGCACGGTACTGGTGGGCACCTACCGATTCGGCGACGGCATCGAGGGCGCGACCGCGGTACCCGGCCTGCTCGATTCGCACGCCTACCCGGTCCTCGCGGTCGAACGCGACGACACCGGCAGACCGGTCCGGCTCCTGCTGGAGAATCCGCAGGACCACAACCGCGATCCGAAGCGCCCCGCCGCAGGCAGCGGCGTCGAATTCCGTCTCGATCCCGAGCCCGCCGAGACGACCGGTGAGCGCTATCGCAAGGCCCCCGACGGCACCGAATACCGCACCCGCGCGAACGGCACCCAGCATCGCTGGGATCCGGACGGCAGTGCCTACACCCTCGACCCGGACGGCACCCGGTACTACACGCACAGCCGGGACGACGTCCTGCACATCGCCTATCCGGACGGCGCGCGGTACTGGCGCACCCCCGACGGGAACGAGTACGGGACGACCGTGGACGGCCGTCGAATCCGCAAGGTGCCCAACGGTTCCGGGTGGGTACCCGACTCGCGTCGCGCCGATCCCCCGGACCCGACCTTTCCCCGCCGCGGCGGCGTCGTCGCGGTCGATCTCACCCACCTGCCGAAATTCACCACGCTCGCGGTGAGCGGTCCCGGCGCGCACGGTCTCTACGGGCCTGCCGAAACCGCGACTGCGACAGCGGAATCCGAGGACACCCTGCTCGGCTACCTGGGCGAGGTCCTCGGCGTCGACTTCCACGGCGCACCGGGCCCGGAATTACCGCACACCCACATCGACCGCACCGGATTCGAACCGCCCACCCTCGCCGAGCACGAACGCTTCGAGAACCTCACCGACCAGCAACGCGAGACGCTGCTGCCGGTGCCCGGCGTCCCGGTCGAACCGGTCCGGCAGACCGCGGACGACGGCGGCGATCTGCTGGTCCTGGTCGACGAAAACGGTGTGACGCACGAACTTCCGGCGACCTTCACCGCCGAAGCGACCTACATCGATGACCCGACCGGCGCACAGTACGAGATCCTCCTCCCGGACCGCACCGTCCGCCTCCCCGCGTCGCTGACCGACGGTTTCACCCTCCACCCCGGATCCGCCGGACAGCCGGACCGGCTCGAGTGGGACGCGCCCGGCGGTGAGGTCCGATTCACCGCCTACGACAGCGCCGGACAGCGGTTCACCCTCCAGGTGCCCTTCGGCAACAAGCTCGTGGCCAGGCCGGGCGACGGCCCGTGGCGGTGGGTGACCCATCCCGGTCAGGGCGCATGGGTTCGGATCAACGCGCCGCACGCGGTACTTCCCGAGCTGCCGACGCTGGCCGACCGGACCGGCGAGGACCTGTTCGGTCCGGCCGGACCACAGGCCCGCGATGCGCGCCAGGGCGGGGCCGGGGACTGTGGTCTGCTCTCCGGCCTGCGCGCCAGGGCCAGAATCGATCCGCAATCCCTCCGGCAGATCCTGCACGATCACGGCGACGGCACCGTCAGCGTCCGATTCCGCATCGGTGACGCGTTCGAATGGGTTCGCGTCCACAAGAGCATCTACCTCACTCCGGGCACCACGGCGGGGTACTTCGCCAAGCACGTGCCGGGAGAGCCGTTGTGGGCCGGCATGATCGAGAAGGCGTATGCGGTCCGGCTCAACAACGGCGACGGCTACCACGGCTTCACCGAGGGCATTCGCCCCGGTATAGCGGCGGGAATGCTCGGCGCGCACGCACACCGCGGCGCGGGCGACTGGTTCGATCAGCCGGCGCGCAGCATCGACGACGAGGACTTCCTGCATCCGCTGCGGATCGACGCCAACACCCTGCACGATGTGTTGGGCTCGGACGGGGATCCGGAATTCGTGCGCCGGATCGTCGGCACCTTCGACGAGTGGAACCGGCGAAGTCTCGCCGGGCGTGAGTCGAAGTGGCAGGACCTCTCGGCCGCCCACCCGGACGACGACGATGCCAGGGACGCCGCGTACGAGGAGTATCTGCGCACCGGGGATCTGCGCTCACCGCAGGGCTTCCGGACGTATCTGGACGAGCTGTACCCGGAGGGTGCGGCGACCGAAAAAGACCTGCTGCGAGACTATTTCGCCGATGCGTACAGCGGTCTTCCCGAGGATCGCTGGATTGCCCGGAATCATCCGATGGCCCAGGGCGTCGCCCGGCAGATCGAATTCGCGCTGCGCCGCCGCACCGGCGTGACGATCGATACGCACCGGTTCGGCGATACCACGGAGGATGTCACCAGGGTCCCCGGTCTCGTCGGCGGGCACTCCTACACCGTGCTCGGGGTCGAGCGGGACGAGACCGGCGCCCCGGTGCGGCTGCTGCTGGACAACCCGTGGGACGACAACCGGCTCTACCCCACTCCGGTCGGCGGCATCCACTATCGCCTGGCCCCCAGCGGAACCGGCTACACCCCCGACGGCGCGGGCTCACTGCGGCAGGAGGAGGCCGACGGCACGGTCTCGCACATCCATCCGGACGGCAGCCAGGACCGCCGCGATCCGGACGGCACGTTCTACCGGCTCGACCAGGACGGCACCCGGCACCGCACGGCCCCGGACCGCACCGAGTACCGGACCCATCCGGACGGCAAGAAATTCCGCCGCACGCCGGACGGCACCGAGTACTGGACCAACTGGTACGGCACCACCTACCGCAAGAGTCCCGGCGAGACCCAGTTCTCGCCCGCTCCGGAATTCGACGATCCGCCGGATATGGCCTCTCCGCCCGGGGGCGGGGTCGTCGCGGTCGGACTGGAACATCTGCCCAAGTTCACCCGCCTCAGCATGGACGGGCCGGGCGCCTACGGGTTGTACGGGCCCCAGGCCGCCGCGACAGCATACGAAACAGCTTCGCCGACAAGCCTTCCCGCACCGCAGATGGCCCCGCCGACCGTTCATCCCACGATGGACACCTCCGCCGCGAACACCGCCCCCCAGTCGTCGCAGCAGCAATCCGCGCCCGGTACAACCGAATTCGAGCCGACCGGCGGCGACACCTACTTCGGCGCGGATCTGCTCGACCTGCTCGACGAACCGGTGTCCGGCGACTTCACGCCGCAACCGGGCCGCCCGGACCTGGCGCATCCGCAGCTCGAGCGCCCCGGCCCGCTGCCCGCCGACCAACGCCTGGAGAACCTGACCGAGGAGCAGATCGCCGCGTCGTTCCCGGTGGTCCCGGTGCGGGTGACGGTCCCGTTCCGGCATTTCGACAAGTTGACGATCGTCGACCAGAACGGCAGGACGTCGCTGCTGCCCGCCATCGGCACGGAGCGCGCGACCCTGCGCCGCCCGCACGACGCCCCCGCCTACTACGAGACCATCCGCACCAACGGCCCGACCTACCGCATCCCCGCCGACCTGGCGAAGGACTTCACCTTCCAGCCCGATAGCCCCGGCGGCGTCACCGGCCATCTGAGCTGGCGTGCCCAGCCTGGCGCGCGCCTGCGCATCCTCGGCCGCGACGATCAGGGGCAGTGGGCTCCGCTGACCCTGGCGCACGGCGCGCCGGTGGTGGTGCGTTCCGGAACCGGCATGCGGCGATCGGTGAAATATCCCGGAGTCGCGGGCTGGACTCACATCTCGGCCTCCGACGACGTCGTGGGCAAGCCGCCGCAGTTCGCCGATCGGCGAACCTCACCGCTCTACGGGCCGCAGGGGCGGCCGATGCCGCAGGACGCGCGGCAGGGCGGCCTGGGCAACTGCGGCCTGATCGCACCCTTCAAATGGCTGTCCGAACACGATCCGGACGCGATCATGGACATGCTGCACGATCACGGCGACGGAACCGTCAGCGTCCGACTGATGGTCGGCAAGGTGCCGGTCTGGGATCGCCATCCGATGACGGTGCCCGTGGACGCGAACACGAAATCCGCGTCCTTCGTCGCGCACGAGCCCGGAGAACCCCTGTGGCCCAGCCTGATCGAGAAGGCTTTCGCACATCGCTTCGGTGCGGACGACGGATACGAGGGGATCGTCGGAGTCCAGTCCGCCGAGGCGGCCGCGCGCCTGGGTCGCGGTTTCCACCGCGTCGGGGCCGGGGGCGTGCATCAGCCGGTGCACTACGTCGACGACTGGAACTTCCTGAACCCGTTGGGATTCGACGTCGACACCCTGCACGAGCTGGTGTCCGACTATGCGCTGCGTTCGAGTGTGCGCTCGGATGTGGCGAATCATGCCGCGCCGCAGGTCGATATCGAATTCTCCCGCGCGATCGCCGACACCGTGCACGGCTGGTACCTCGTCGCGGACGGCCTGCGCACCACGCGCTGGGAGGAGATCACCCGGAACCACCAGGATCCGGCCGCCCGCGACGCCGCGTGGGAGCAGTTCATGCGCACCGAGGACCGATACTCGGCGCCGGGTTTCCGCGCCTACCTCGACGAGCTCTTCCCGGATCAGTGGGACGTCGAAAAAGCTGCTCTGACACAGTATTTCGGCGAAGCATACGGCGATTTCCGCATTGCCGGCGCGGAGAGTCGGGCGTTCGGTTCCCGTGCCGGGGCGCTCGCGCGGGCCACCGCGGAGCGAATCGACTTCGCGTTGCGGCGCGGCACCGTCGCGGTGCTCGGTACGGACCTGTTCGGCGGGGTGTACGCGAACCGCAGCTCGGTGCCGGGGCTGCTCGGCAATCACTACTACGCCGTGCTCGGGGTCGAGCGCGATGCGAGTGGTCGGCCGGTGGGACTCGTCCTGGAGAATCCGCACGACAACAACCGGAGTTTCGTGGCTCCGGCCCCCGGCATCGAATATCGCCTCGACGTCCGGGAGGACGAGTATCGGCCGAACGCGGGTGGCGGGTCTCGCCGGGTCCACCATGCCGATGGCACGTTCACCGAATACGGCAGCGAGCCGGACGGCACCCGGTACCGCGTGGATCCGGACGGCACTCGATTCGCCTACGGTCCGACCGGAATCCGATACCGGCGGGATCCGAACGGCATCGAGCACACCACGATGCCCGACGGCACCCGATATCTGCAATTGCCCGGCGGCGGTGGACGTTTGACCGACGCGAGCGGCGGCAAGTGGACAAGACCGGCGGGCAGTACGGCGTGGTTCCTCGACCCGTTCCGGGTCGACCCGCCGGATCCGACCATTCCGATGCGCGGCGGCCTGCTCACGGTCGGACTCGAACATCTGCCGAAGTTCAACACGCTCGCACTGAGCGGCGCGGGAGCCCACGGCCTGTACGGGGCCGACTTCCCCGTCACGACGCGGATGGGTTTCGCCACCTCGCCCGCCGGGGTCGAGCACACCGCGTCGTCCGCGACGGATGCGCGCACAGATCCGGCGGCATCCGAATCCGACCGGACCGCAACCGATTTCGAGCCCGAGGACAGTGATACCTACTTCGGCGATCTGCAGCAGACCCTGGCACGGCCGGACGTCTTCGGCGCGAAAGATGTTCCCGACCCGCCGCGAACCGGGTACGACCGCAGCGGACTCGAGCCGCCGGTTCTGGCCGAGCACGAGCGCCTGGAGAACCTCACCCCCGAACGGAAGCGGCAACTGCTCCCGGTCGTCCCCGTACCGATTTCCGCGGGTGACGAGCCGCAATCCGGTCCGGTGCTCACCCTCATCGATCTCGTCGGCAAGATGTCGCAGTTGCCGACCACCGGACAGGCGGAGGCCGAATTCGTCGTCCCGTCCTCGGGACGGCCCTACTACCGGTTCGACGGCCCGGCCGGACAGCTGGACATGCGGGTGTCGGTGGACATGGCCGACGGATTCACCTTCGTGCCCGACGCATTCTCCACTCGCGGCACGCTGAGCTGGAACGTGCCGAGTGAGATCCGGATACTCGGCATCGGTGCCGGGAACGTGGAGAAGGCGGTGCGCATCGCCTACGGCAGCACCTCGGCCGCCAAGGCCGGCCCCCGGCTGTGGCGCCTGATCAAGAGCCCCGAGGATTCGGCGTGGTACGCGATCCACAACGTCCCCGACGACGTCGTGCACCCGGTACCTCCACTCGCCGAACGGCATTCGGAGGATCTGTTCGGCCCGTACGGGCCGCGCCCCGAGGATGCACGGCAGGGCGCGGTCGGGGACTGCAACCTGGTCGCACCGCTCAAGGCGATGGCCCACCGCAACCCGCACGCGATTCGCGCCATGTTGCACGATCACGGTGACGGCACCGTCAGCGTCCGGTTGCGCGTCGACGGGAAGAACGAATGGGTCCGGGTCGAGAAGAGTATCTACCTCGCGCCCGGCACCGAGACCGCGCGCTATATCGGCCACGAGCCCGGGGAACCGTTGTGGCCGAGCATGATCGAGAAGGCCGTAGCGGATCGGCTGGGTGGCGACGAGGGCTACCGGAAGCTGACCGAGGGTGGCGGCCTGGACCTCACCCGGCATCTGCACGCCGGGTTCTACCTGTCCGAGGACGGCCGCGCACAGCCCGTGCGCGATATCGACGACGAGTCCTTCCTCAATCCGCTGCGGCTGGATGCCGCCGATCTGGCCGAACTGCTGGGCGAGGGCGCGGACCCGGAATTCGTCCGCGCGGCCGCCGACAGCTACGGCGACCTGGAACGCAGGACCGAACAGGAGCGCGCGGCCTTCTCGAACGAACTGCGCGCCGCGCACCCGTCCGATCGCAATGCCCGGACCGCGCTCTGGAAACAGTTCATGCAGGCCAGGGACTTGCTGTCCCCCAACGGTTTCCGTGCATACCTCGACGAGCGGTTCCCGGGACGCTGGGAGTCGGAGAAGAACATCCTGCTCGACGTGTACCGCGAAGTGCGCGACGGACCGGCCGAGGGCCGGATGCTGTCCGATCCCTACCGGCACCTCGCCCGGACGGTCGGTCATCGGATCGACTTCGCGCTGCGCCGGGGCACCACGATCGTCGTCGCCACGCGGATGTTCGGGCAGGAGCCCTCGAACGCCACCGCCGTACCGGGTTTGGTGGGCGATCACGCGTACGCGGTGCTGGGCGTCGAACACGACGACTCCGGCACGCCCACCGGGCTGCTGCTGGAGAATCCGCACGACGGCAAGGGGAAGCTGCCCGAACCGCTGCCCGGCATCGAATACCGGCTCATCCCGCACGAATCCACTCTGGGGCAGAACGGCTTCCGGTTCCCCCGCGAGCCCGACGGGACCGTCTACCGGATCGGCCCGGACGGCACCCAGTACCGGGATGATCCGAACGGCGAGGTCTACAGCGTCGGACCGGGCGGGCGGTACCACCGGAGTGTGGACGGCGTCGAGCACCACCGATACCGGGACGGCCGCCGATTCCGGCGCGAGCCCGACGGGCGCGAGTTCTACACCGCCCGGAACGGCAAGCAGTGGTGGCGGCCGAGCCCGGACGCTGCCTGGCTCCGTGATCCGGACCGCATCGACCCGCCCGATCCGACCGTCCCGCGTCGCGGCGGCATCGTCGCGGTGGATTTCGCGCATCTGCCGAAGTTCGGCCGTCTCGGTATGAGTGGCGCCGGTGCGTTCGGCCTGTACGGTCCGCCGGGGTGACCGCTCCGGTGCGGGATGGCCTCGTCGCCGCCCGGTCCGCCGTGACTGCGGCCACGGCACAGCGCGCAGACGCCGAGTACCGCACGCACCGGCGGAATCGCGATCCACGGCGACGGAAGTACCGGACCCGACCTCGCCCGCACACCCACCATGCCGCAGCAGTGGGCCCGGGTACGCGACGATCACGACCCGCGCATCGGGTGGTCACGTGCTGCGTGCGAAATATGCTCCTCCGCAGCGGTGTCGAGCAGGACCGCGTACATCTGAATATCGTGTACCGATGACCAGCAGCACACCCCCCGGCTATCACCATTGGACGCGGCGACCCGTGGTCTATCTGCCGGTACACCGGCGCGGTGAGGTGATCGGCTGCATATGGGCGTCCCCGGACCAGCATGCCGCGGGTTTCGAGCGCCGGCTCGCCGTGGCCGGTGACGATCTGGACTGCCTGATCGCCTGGGAGGCGAGACTGAGCGAGTCGGCCGCGGCCGGGCTGAGCGCGCGTGCCGCGATCGAGCGGTGGATCGGCGCACCCGAGGACGCGGTCGCCGGAACCGTTCCGGCGCAGAGCAGTCCGGTCGAATCGCCGAGCCTGGCCTGGCTGTGGGAGCAACTCAATCCGGACGGACCGCCGCTGGGCGAGGGCCCGCTGATCCAGGACGGCACCTATCCCGACGGCACACCGGTGGACCGCGAGCAGGGCTGGGGTCCACTGGTGAGTGCCCCGCTGGAGAACTACGCGTCCGAGACCGACGCACCGGTCCGATATCTGCCGGTCCGGCTGGATTCCGTTGTGGTGGGCTATGTCTGGGCCGCGGTCACCGATGATGCCGCCGGATATCTGCCACGCCCGGAGGCCGGGCGCACGGGTGAGATCGCAGCGGGCCTGTGGCAGTTGCGATTCAGCGATGCCTACCGCGCCGGGCAGCCGGCCACCGACGCGTTGCGCAGGTTCCCCGCCTTCGCCGCGGATCGGTTGTCCGGCGTCGTCGGTCCCGGCACCACCGAGGATCTGGCCTCCGGTCTCACCGAGCTACGACAACGGGCCGAGGCGGCGACGACGGAGCAGTAGCCACCCGAAACCTCTTGACTCTCACCAGGTTCCGGTCAGGCCGTAGGCCGACAGAATCGCCTCCAGCGGGGGATTGAGGGCAGGTTGCAGGACTTCGGTGCCGTCGTCGGCGGTGGTGATGAGACCTTTCGGGCGCGATCGCCTGGATCGGCGCAGCCAGACGGCCCAGCAGGTCCACTCGCTGCCGTATCGCGATCCGAACATCACGCCGTGCGCGAGCGTCCCGTCGTAGAGGGTCACCGGCCAGATGGAGTTCGCGATCGCGGTGGTGAGCCAGCGCGCGGGGCCGCGCAACTCGGCGACGGTGAGGTCGGTGACTCCGCGCTCGATGAGCGTTCTCGGTGCGTACGTGGTGCTGATGGCCGAAAGGCTCGCCGCGGCTTCGATATCGATGAACCATCCCCTGGCGGGCAGGGTGATTCGATACAGCCGCAGTTCGGTCAGCCACATCAGGTCGACCTCGCCGGGGGAGCGGTATCCGGAGCTGCGCCATTCCTCGCGGATCAGTGATTCGAGCTCGTCCTCATCGCTCACATCATCGAAATACGCCATCGCCCGCCGCGGCAGCTTGGGACGCAACGGCGCCAGCAGCTCACCGTAGGCGCCCTCCATCGTGCCGGCGGCGTAGACGGTCTGCTGCCCCTCGACGTCGTATCTGTTCCAGTCCTCTCGTTCCTCCGGACCGGACGGGACGCGCCTGAGCGGATTGAGCGGGCCGTACACCGGTTTGGCGAGGCGGAATACCTCACGGCGGGAGGAGGAAACGAGCGCCAGGCCCGTCTTGGGACATCTGCGATTCGTACCGGCGCCGGAGTGGATATCGCTGACGGACACCACCATTCCCCCTTCATCCGAGTCGACACCGATAGAGGGATGGTATCGAAGGGGGAATCCGGGGTGTTCGTCAGTCGCCGGAGCGGTCCGCGAATGCCACTGCCGCAGTGATCACTTCGCGATATCGGCCGTCTCGGATCGCGATGGCGGGCGAGTCCTCTTCCAGGTGCGGGTTCGCGCCGATGAACCACGCTCGCGCCACATCCGCACTTTCCGTGCTCGACAGAATGCTCCAACAGCGGTGGGCCACCTGTAGGCGGGTGAGTGCGGCATCGCGGGGACGCGGCCCGTCCGTCTGCGACCACTTGTAGGGCAGTTTGCGATCGCGCACGTTGGCGACGAGTGCGACGAGGGTCGGACCCAGATTGTGTACGAGCTGACCTGTCAGCTCCGACGTGGGCAGCCGAGACGCTTGCGCATGACTGGCGACGGCTTCGTGTGGTGCGCTCATCGGCCTCACAATCCTCGATGGGTGAGCCTGCCTCACCACAAATGCGTCGACAATCAGGGTAGCTGCGAATGCCACCCAAATGCAACCATTTGTGCTACTTTCAGTCCACCTTACAGTACGGTGTCACTCTTCTGAACAGGGAATACATGTTCAAGACTCGCCGGCCCGACGGTGAGCCGCGCAGAGCTCGCTCCTCCGGGCTGCACAGCCCCGAGCCTCCGCCGGAGGGAGCCGACACGCTGGAGATCAGCCTCCACTACCTGACGTTCTATCGGAACGAGTACCAGCGCTCCCGCGTGGTGGTGAAGACCCGCGCCAAACGCGTCGTCGTGTGGACCGCGGTCGCCAACGGCCTGATCGCTGTGGTCGGCGCTGCGGTGGCCGTGTTCGATGCCCCGTGGCTGGGCCTGGCCAGCACCGGCCTGGCCGCCTCGATCGGGGTGCTCACCGCGTGGGACGGCCTGTATCGGCATCGTGAGATGTGGGTGCAGCGCAGCGTGATTCTCGGCCAGCTGCAAGCCCTGCTGCGGACCACGGAACTGCGTCGGGCGGAGGGAGCCGACCGCAGAACACTCGCCCGCGGGACCATGCGGCACCTCAACGCGATCCTCGAAGAGGATCTCGAGGCGTGGACGTCGCTGCGCCGAACGCAGCCGGCGACGCATGAACGCGACAGTGCCTCAGCCGAATAGCCGTCGCCGTCTCGCGACCGAATACCCGGCCGGATCTGCCCCGGAGCCCGATCGCACATAGCATCGCCGGTATGCGATACATCATCATCGGGGCGGGTGCGGTCGGCGGTGTCATCGGCGCGCGGCTGATTCAGGGCGGCAACGACGTGGTGCTGGTCGCCCGCGGTGCGCATCTGGCGGCGCTGCGCGGCAGCGGGTTGCGGCTGGTCACCGTCGAGGGCGCCGAGACGTTGCCGGTCCACGCCGTGACCGATGCCGCCGAACTCGGCGAGTTGCGGGCCGACGACGTGCTGGTACTGGCGGTGAAATCGCAGGACACCGTGGCCGCGCTGACGCAGTGGGCCGCCGCGCCGGTGGCCGGTGGCGGGATCGCCGCGGACCGGCTCGCGCTGGTGTGCGCCCAGAACGGCGTGGAGAACGAACGGGTCGCGCAGCGGATCTTCCGCACCGTGTACGGGATGTGCGTGTGGCTGCCCGCGACGCACCTGGAACCGGGCGTGGTGGTCTCGCACACCGCGCCCATGAGCGGCATCCTGACGCTCGGCCGCTACCCGCACGGAAGTGATTCCACGATAAGCGAATTCGGCAAGCATCTGGCCTCGAGCCAATTCCTGGCCCCGGTCGTCGAGGACGTGATGCGCTGGAAGTACGGAAAACTCCTCAACAATCTGGGCAACGCCCTGATGGCACTGCTGGACGACAGCGGTGAACCGGCGCAGGACCTGTGGCGCGGCGCCCGAGCCGAGGGCGAGGTGGTCCTGGCCGCGGCCGGGATCCCCTACGCCGACGAGGCGGAACGTGAAGTGGTGCAAGGTGATCGGATGCAGTTGCAGCAGATCGAGGGGGTGCCCCGGCTCGGCGGCTCGACGTGGCAGAGCCTCGCGCGCGCGACCGGCTCGGCCGAGGTCGACTACCTCAACGGCGAGATCGCCCTGCTCGGACGACTGCACGGGGTGCCGACGCCGATCAACGATCTGCTCCAGCGCCTGGTCACCGAATACGCCCGGGACCGCCGCGAACCCCGCGATCTCGCACCGAGCCGGATACGAGCCATGCTCGGCTGACCGAGCGGTCCGCGATGGCAGCTCGTGACCTGGCGTCGAGTCGTTTGCGTGCCGTAATCGGCTGGTCGAGCCGCCCTGCGCTGCTCCGCGACCGGGCATGAATCCTGCTGCGGCCCTTGCTCATATCGGCTGGATCGCCGGAGAGTAGAACTCGGGCCGCCGGAGGCAGAAAGCGGCGGGAGCGAATGTGCCATTGACAACTGGCACATTCGCTGTGATGCTCTGACTATGACGAGTACAGGGTCAACGGTGACCGCTGGCCCCGGGCTGCCGCGGTCCGCGTCCCTGCGGGCACAAATCGCAGCGGCTGCCTCGGTGGCCGGGTTGCGGCAGGTCAACGGGTTGTTGCCGGCCAATCGGGCGGGGGTCTGGGCGGGCCGCGGGTTGATCGCGGCGGTGATGGCGGCATTCGGGCCGACCCTGCCGGGGACCTCGGTGGTCGAGGTTCGCGCCGGTGACCTGCGCGGGGAATGGGTGCGGGCCGCGGGAGTGGAGCACGGCGAACGCGCGATCTACTACATCCACGGCAGCGGGTACGTCGTCTGCTCGGCGCGCACCCACCGCGGGCTGGCCTCGCGGCTGTCGAAGGCGACCGGACTGCCGGTATTTCTCGTCGACTATCGCCTCGCGCCCGAACACCGGTTCCCGGCGGCGGCCCAGGACGTCGCGGCCGGATACCGCTGGCTGCTCGAAAAAGGTTACCGAGCAGGTGATCTGGTGATCGGCGGCGATTCCGCGGGCGGGCATCTCGCGCTGGATCTGTTGCTGCACAACGATCGCACGGGTATCGCGCAGCCCGCGGGAGCGTTCATGTTCTCGCCACTGATGGATCTCACGCTCACGCTCGCCGAACAGCAGGATCGGCGGCGCCCGGATCCGATGGCGCCCGCGCGGGCCGGTCGCCGCCTCGTGGAGCTGTACACGCGCGGACAGTCCGCGGCCTCGCCGCGACTGCGACTGGACATCGCGCCCGGTACCCCGCTGCCGCCGCTGTTCGTGCAGGCCAGCGCCGAGGAGATGCTGTCCGATGACGCGCGCCGACTGCACGAGATGGCTTGCGCGGCAGGGGTTCGCTGCGAGCTCGAGCTGTGGCCGGGCCGCATTCATGTCTTCCAGGCGTTGCCGCTGCTGGTCCCCGAAGCGGGGCCCGCGCTGCGGCACGCCGCGGAATTCGTCCGCTCCGCACTCGCGGAGAACTCGGTTCGGGAACGGGTGAGCTGAACATGTGGATACTCGACGATCTGGTGGCCGCCCTGAGCGGCGACCGCCGCTCGCGCGCTGCGAAGGCGGTGGTGACCGGCGCGGGCAGCGGTATCGGCCGCGCCTTCGCCCTCGAATTGGCCGCTCGCGGAGGCGAAGTGGTGTGCTCCGACATCGATGAGGAGCGTGCGCAGGAGACGGTCCGGATGATCCGGCGGATCCACGGCGGCGCGGCGCACGCGGTCGTCTGCGACGTCTCCCGGCGCGAGGACGTGGAGAGCCTGGCCATGCACGCCGAGCTGATCTTCGGCGGCCCGCCGACCCTGGTGGTCAACAACGCGGGTGTGGGCATCGGCGGAAAACCCGTGGGGGAGATCGGATTCGAGGACTGGCAGTGGGCGCTGGGCATCAACATGTGGGGTGTGGTGCACGGCAGCGAGATCTTCGTCCCGAGGCTGCGCGCGGCCGGACGCGGCGGCATCATCAACGTCGCCTCGGCGGCCGGATTCGCCGCCGCACCCTCGATGGGCCCGTACAACGTGTCCAAGGCCGCGGTCATGTCGCTGTCGGAGACGATGGCCGCGGAGCTGTCCGGTAGCGGCGTCGCGGTGACGGTGCTGTGCCCGACCTTCGTGCGCACCAACGTCGCCCGGGACGGCCGCATCACCGCGGCCTCGCAGCAGTTGGCCGAAACCCTCATGCGCTGGACCGGTTTCACCCCGGAGCAGGTGGCGCGCACCACCCTCGACGCCAACGACCGGGGCCGGTTGTACGTGGTGCCGCAGTTGGACGCCCAGGTGATCTGGCATCTCAAGCGGCACTTCCCGACCCTCTACGCACACGCCCTGGGCGTCATGAATCATCTTCTGCCGCACGACGATCAACAGTCGGCCGAGGCGGCGGACGGACACGATACGAAGACAGGAGTCTGAGATGTCCTTCGACTTCGACGATATGCTGGCCAAGATCAAGTCCCGGCAGTGGGCACTGGCCGATATCGATTGGGACGCACCGGGAGCCGAGCTGATCCGACCGGATCTGCATGCCCGGTTGAAACCGTTCATGGCCGATCTGATGTGGATCGAGAACGTCGGCGCGCGCGGTTTCGCCGCGATGGCCCGCAAGGCCCCGACCGAGACGCTGAAGGAGATCTACCGGTATTTCCACGCCGAGGAGCAGCGCCACGCCAACGCCGAACTGGCCCTGATGCGGCGCTGGGGCATGCTCGACGGTGACGAGATTCCGGAGCCGAATGTCAACGTCAAACTCGTGATCGACTTTCTGGACAAGTACTCCGACGGTATGTCGCTGTCCTTCCTGGGCACCGTGATCCCGATGCTCGAGGTGGCGCTGGACGGCGCGCTGATCAAATTCATCACCGACGAGGTCACCGATCCGGTCGCGCAGGAGGTGTTCAAGAAGATCAACAACGACGAATCACGCCATCTGGCAACCGATTACGCGGTCATGGATCTGCTCGGGCACGCGCCGGTCCGGAAGCTCGCGATCGATATGGTCGGCGGCTGGTGCAAGCCCTCGCTCATCGTCGGCACGTTGAGTTACATTCCGCTGCTGAACAAGATGCGGGACAACATCGTCGCGATGGGCGTCAGCGAGGAGAAGCTGTACGGCGCGATGCGCCGGTACGCGAGTGTGGGCGAGCGCAGCGAGTTCGTGCGGCGGCTGCCGATGTTCCAGTTCGTCAAGATGCACAGCAACTGGGTCGTGCATCGCGATCACCCGTACCACCTGTTCGCCGACGCCATGGTGAAGCTGACCGCGCACTATCCCAAGGCGCTGCTGCGCCCGCAGCCGACGTGGTCGAAGGAACTGACCTACGAGCCGGTCGCGTGAACGGACGGATATGAGCGAGACACAGATGCTGGACGTGGCGATCATCGGAGCCGGTTTCGCCGGTGTCGGCACGGCGATCAGATTGCGGCAGAAGGGGATCGGGAACTTCGCTATCTTCGAGCGGGGTGACCGGGTCGGCGGGACCTGGCGGGACAACACCTATCCGGGCGCGGCCTGCGACATCCCCTCGCGGTTGTATTCCTACAGCTTCGCGCCCAATCCGAACTGGTCGCAGACCTATTCCGGCAGTGCGGAAATTCTCGGGTACATCGACACCATGGTCCGGGAATTCGGGATCGCGCCGCGAATCCGGTTCGGCCACAACGTGACCGGAGTCGACTACGACGAGGCCAGTGGCACCTGGACGGTGAGTTTCAGTGGTCGACGCCGAAAGATCAAGGCACGCACCGTTGTTCTGGCCTCGGGTCCGCTGGCCAATGCAAGCCTGCCCGAGATCGAGGGGATCGAGACCTTCGAGGGGCACAAGATCCACAGCGCCCGGTGGGATCACGACTACGACTTCACCGGGAAGCGGGTGGCCGTGGTCGGCACGGGCGCCAGTGCGGTGCAGATCATTCCGGTACTGGTCGAGCGGGCCGGATCGGTCAAGGTGTTCCAGCGCACGCCCGGCTGGGTGCTGCCGCGCCTCAACCGGGAGACGAACGCGCTGACCAGGCGCCTGTACCGGCAGCTGCCGATCACCCAGTCGCTGGCCCGCGAGGCGTGGTTCTGGGGACACGAGTCCGTCGCGCTGGGCGTGGTGTGGAACACCCCGCTGACCCGGGTCGTCGAATCGGTTGCCCTGCTGCACTTGCGAACTCAGGTGCGCGATCCGTGGCTGCGGCGGCAGCTGACCCCGGACTTCCGGGCCGGGTGCAAACGCCTGCTGATGAGCAGCGACTACTATCCGGCGTTGCAGCGGGACAACTGCACGCTGGTGACCTGGCCGATCGCCGCGATCAGCCCGCGGGGCATCCGCACCGCCGAGGGGATCGAGCACCGCTTCGACTGCATCGTGTTCGCCACCGGATTCGAGGTGTCCAAGACCGGTTCGCCGGTACCGGTCACCGGTCGCGACGGCCGGGTGCTCGCGGACGAATGGCGCCGGGGCGCTTACGCATTCAAGAGCGTCACGGTGGCGGGATATCCGAATCTGTTCCTGACCTTCGGTCCCAACTCCGGTCCCGGGCACAATTCGGCCCTGGTCTACATGGAGGCCCAGATCGACTATCTGACCGACGCCATCGGCCTGATCCTCGATCGGGATCTGCGTGCGCTCGAGGTGCGCCGGGATCGGCAGGACGGCTACAACGCCCGGCTGCAACGGCGGCTGACCGGCACCACGTGGAATTCCGGTTGTCGCAGTTGGTATCTCACCGAGGACGGGTTCAACGCCACCATGTACCCGGGCTTCGGCACCCAGTACGCGCGGGAGCTGGCGCGGGTGAATCCGGACGACTTCGTGCTGACACCGGCGGCCCGCGCGTCCGGTGAGCAGCGGCCGGTGACCGCGGTCACCGGTTAGACTCGACGAGGTACGACGCCCGCGCCGCAACCGGCGGCACGGGTATCTCGGTGGTTCGCAGCGAAGGGAATGGAGATCCTCGGATGGCGGAATACCGCATCGACGATCTCGCCCGAGCCGCCGGCACCACCTCCCGCAATGTGCGCGCCTATCAGGAGCGCGGACTGCTCCCGGTGCCGAGCAAGCGCAGCGGCCGCGCCTTCGTCTACGACGAATCGCATCTCGAGCGGCTGAAGATCATCGACGCGCTGCTGCAGCGCGGTTTCACCACCGCGCACATCGCGGACTTCATCACCAGCTGGGAGACCGGCAAGGATCTGACCGAGATCCTCGGCCTGCAACATGCGGTGACCGCGACCTGGGGTAAGGGCGAGACGCTCGAGGTGCCGCGCGAACTCGTCGCCACCGTGCTCGGCGAGCAGGACACCGGCATGCCCGATCCGGATCTGCTGGCCCGGCTGAGCGAACTGGGCCTGGTGCGGCTGCACGAGGAGACCGTCGAGTTCACCGAACCCGAACTGCTCACCACCTTCGCCGAACTGCACGGATACGGCATCGGCCTGCGCCGGCTGCTGGATCTGTACTCGGCGGTGATCAGCCGGGTCGACGATATCGCCGAGCTCATGGTCACCGCGGCCAAGGACCACCTGGTCGCCGAACACGGCCCCGGGTGGCTGCCCGAGAGCAACGAGGAGATCGCCGAGACCACGCAGATGCTCAACCACCTGCGCGAACTGGGCGTCACCGCGGTGCACACCAGCCTGGCCCAATCCCTGGACCGGGTGTTGCGCACCGAACTGGGCGACTACCTGGCGACGGCGGCGCTGCGGCACGGGACGGTCTCGCAGCACGGCAAGTGAGTCCCCGTCGCATCCTCGCCGCAGACCCCACGACTAGGATTTCGGCGTGCTGCTTTCCGATCGCGACATTCGTGCCGAGCTGGCCAGTGGGCGGCTCGGGCTGGAGCCGTTCGAGGAGAGGCTGGTGCAGCCGTCGAGTATCGACGTGCGGCTGGACCGGATGTTCCGGGTGTTCAACAACACTCGCTACACCCATATCGATCCGGCGCAGCGCCAGGACGAGCTGACCAGCCTGGTCGAACCGACCGAGGGGGAGCCGTTCGTCCTGCACCCGGGCGAATTCGTGCTGGGCTCGACCCTCGAGGTGTGCAGCCTGCCGGACGATCTGGCCGGGCGGCTCGAGGGTAAGTCGAGTCTGGGCCGGTTGGGCCTGCTCACCCACTCCACGGCCGGATTCATCGATCCCGGATTCTCCGGTCACATCACCCTCGAACTGTCCAACGTCGCGAATCTTCCGATCACGCTGTGGCCCGGGATGAAGATCGGCCAGCTCTGCCTGCTGCGCCTGACCAGCCCCGCGGAGAACCCCTACGGCAGCAGCGCGGCCGGTTCCAAGTACCAGGGCCAGCGCGGTCCCACACCGTCCCGGGCCTACCTGAACTTCCCCCTGCCCAAGCCCTGAGCCACCGCCCGCACACGCAGACGCACCCCGTGCACAGTCCGCGCGAGGCGGCTCCGTGTACGGGGTGCGTCGGATGTCGACAGGTCAGTGACCAGGTAGGACGTGGTCGCCGGACTTGTCCGTGGACAGCGCCAAGGAGCTGATGTACTGGATTTCGCCCTCGGGGCCGGGGATCGCGGAGGCGATCATGTCGGGGCGTTCGAAGTCGACGCCGGTGACGTGGCAGGTGAGGGTTTCGCCGGACGGGTTGCCGTGTTCGTCGAACATCGGCAGGTCGATGCCGTCGTCGGCGCGGCGCAGGTAGTAGCGGCCCTTGGTGAGCACGGCGGTGAGCGGGGTCAGGACGAAGGCCAGCACCACCGCGACGATCGGCGAATACGGCTTCAGGATTTCCCCGAACGCGCCGAAGAACGTCAGGATGGACAGCACCGCCGCCGCGCCGAATCCGACGAGTCCGACCGGGTTGAAGTTGTACAGCATGCCGCGCCGAAATTCCGGCTGCTTCGGCGAGATCTTCAGTAGATACTTGTTGACCGCGATATCCGTTGCGACGGTGACGATCCAGGCGATACCGCAGTTGGCGTAGAAGCCGAGGATATTGTTCAGGAAGTCGAACATGTTGGCTTCCATGAGAATCAGCGCGATCGCCAGATTGACGCCGAGGAATACCAGTCGTCCCGGATAGGTCTTGGTGACGCGGGTGAAGGAGTTCGTCCACGCCAGCGAACCCGAATACGCATTGGTCACATTGATTTTGATCTGGCTGATCACCACGAGCACCACCGCCAGCGTCATGGCCAGCCAGCCCGGCACCATATCGCGGTAGATCTCCAGGAACTGATGCACCGGCTGATTGGCGATCGACTGTGCGCCAGGAAGATTCGCGATCAGATAGACCGCGAGGAACAGGCCGACGACCTGTTTGACCGCACCGAAGATCACCCAGCCCGGTCCGGCCAGCAACATCCAGCCCCACCATTTGCGTTTGTTCTCAGGGGTTTTCGGCGGCATGAAGCGCAGATAATCGATCTGCTCGGCGATCTGCGCGATCAGCGACAGGCACACGCCCGCGGCGAGCAGCGCGCCCGTCAGGCTCACGCCGCCACCGTCCTTGCCGCCGTAGGCGAAGAAGCTGCGCACCGAATCCGGGTGCCGCACCAGCAGGAACACGAACGGCAGCACCATCAGCAGCAGCCACAGCGGCGTCGTCCACACCTGCAACTTGGCCAGGGTGTTCATCCCGTAGATCACCAGCGGGAAGATCAGCAGCGTGGAGGCCAGATATCCCAGCCACAGCGGAATGTGCAGTCCCAGTTGCAATCCCTGCGCCATGATCGAACCCTCGGTGGCGAAGAAGATGAACGTGAACGACGCGAACACCAGATTGGTGATCACCGACCCGTAGTAGCCGAATCCGCTGCCGCGGGTGATCAGATCCAGATCGATGTTGTAGCGCGCGGCATAGTAGGCCAGCGGAAATCCGGTCAGCATGATGACGACCGCGAAGATTCCGATGCCCAGCAGGGCGTTCCCGGTGCCGTTCGCGATGCCGACATTGGCTCCGATGGAGAAATCGGCCAGGTAGGCGATGCCGCCCAGGGCCGAGACGCCGACCACCGCCGGACTCCATTTTCGATAGCTGCGCGGCGCGAACCGTAACGTGTAGTCTTCCAGTGTTTCCTTCGTCGCGGTGGCTTGCACCCGGCGATCGTCGACGTCGACCACGTGAACTCCCTCTATCCCGGCCCGTGTGAACAGGCTCTGGGCCGAGGGTGGTTCGCGAATGTGCAGCGGCGTTTTCCGGGCCGTTACGGATGCGTTACTTCACATCCTCGGCGGCGAATTCGGCAGGGCTCAGCACTGTTCGGTGACGGCTTTCACAAAGCCGACCGATTGATAGAGAAAGTTGTACGCCCACCGCCGGAACGAGACGGGCGGATGCGCGTCGACCATGAGAATCTCTCCGCTCCAGCACTTTCCGAGCACATAGCGGGCCCGCGAGACGTGCGGGGTGAACGTCACCACGATCACCCGCCGCCAGTGCCCCGCCCGCGCCCGCTCGGCCAGCGCGCGCCCCTCCCCGAGCGTGGTGCGCGGATCCGGGTCGAAGCAGTCCACCTCGACCCGGTATCCGCCGTGACAGATCCGGTTCATCAGCGGGCTGTGCTCGTACGGATCCGAGAACAGCACGCGCGGCGCGTAACCCTCCCGCGCCAGCCGCAGGCCCAGCTCCTCGCGTCCGTCGTGCGCACCGCCGAGGACCAGGATCGCGTCCGCGGGCGCGGGCGAATCGACCTGCGGCCGAACGTAAACCGGCCACAACGCGGTCACCGCCACCGCGAGCAGGACGATCACGACGAGCGCAGCCCACTTCGCTCTCGTTCTGCCGCGGCGCTGTGCCATCCGCCGATCGTAGCCAGCGCGATCAGTCGGCCCCGTAGATCAGGTACTGCCGCACGATCTCCAACAGCTCCTCACCGTGCGGGACACCCAGCCCGGTGCACGCGTCCCAGCCCGCACCGGCACGGTAGAGCCCGTTGGTGCCCTCGGTGATGTCGCGGAAGCCGGGTGCGGCCTGCCCGGCGGTGACGCCCTTGTACAGCGCGGGCTGGAGCAGGCCGACCGGCGTGAGCAGCAGTTCGGCGATCCGGCAGAACAGTCCCGCCCACAGCGGCGCCGCGGCACTGGTCCCGCCGATCGGCATCTCGGTGCCTCGGACCCGGATCAGATAGCCGGTCATCGCGTCGGCGTCGGCCGCGACATCCGGGATGCCGCGTCCGGTCCGGCCGGCCCGCGGTGGCACCGCGACCTCCTTCTGCCAGACCGGCAGCTCGAACACCGTACTGACCCCGCCGCCGGTGTGCCCGCTCCACACTGATTCCTCGTCCACCGTGCGGGTGTGCAGATCGGCATACAGGGTGGTCCCACCGACCGCCAGAACATGCGGGCTGGACGCCGGGAACGACACGTGTGGCCCCGGAGTGGAGTCGTTCGTTCGGCTGCCGTCGTCACCGGAGGAGACGAACACCGTCACACCGAGCGCCGCCGCATCGGCCAGCAGCGCATCGATCGCGCCCAAAGCCTGCGGGGTCCAGCGCTCCTCGGCCATGCCCCAGCTGATGCTGATGACCGTATACGGAACATCGGCGTGCACCGCTGCGGCGACAGCGTCGACGAAGCCCTGATCGGAGTTCGGGGCGAAGTACACGACGATCTCCGCGCCCGGCGCGACCGAGCCGATGACGTCGATGTCCAACGCGACTTCCAGCGCCGCGTCGTCGGTGGTGCCCGCGTTGACCGCACCGTCGACGCCGACCGAGGTGATCTCGGGCTGTTCGATGCCGAGTTCGGCGAAGTACGCCGCGATATCCGCTTCGTCGTAGCCACCGCCGAATTCGAGGATCGCCGCACGCTGCTGGGAGCCGCCGGCCTGCGGGAAGTGGTAGACCTCGGCGAGCTGGGGCGGGGTGTAGACCACCGACTCGGTCGGATGCCCCTGCATCGTGCGCAGGTGAATTCCGACCTGCGGCCGGTCGTCCAGGCCGAGGACGGCCGTGACGACATTCTCCAGCGCGGCGGGCATGGACAGCTCACCGGTGCGCATCCGATGTTCGATCTGCGCACCGCCGACCGGATGCGCGGCGTTCACCCGGACCAGTTCGGTAGCGAACACCTTCTGCGCCACCGACACCGGCGCGCTCGCGCGCACCCGGCGCGATCCGGGGTGCTGTTCGAGGATCGTGGCCCCGGCCGATTCCAGCGTCGAGACGACCAGTTCCAGATCGGCCGGATCCGCGCCGTATTGCTGGGTGAACTCCTGAACCGAGACGGCCCGCGGGCCGGTGATCAGATCGGCGGGTAGTTCGGCGCGGCGGCGCAGCACCACCGTGAATTCGACGGTCGCGGCCGGATCGACCGGACCGAGAGTTTCGACTCCGGCGAGTGCGGCGCGCGCACTCCCGGGAAGTGCGGCGGTGGCGGCATCGGACATCGGCAGAATCTCCGTTCACACGAAATGCGAAGGAGTGCTGTCATTTTCGGTCTCCCCCCCGCGACAGGACTCCAGCGTAGCGCAACCGGCGATCTGCGCGACCCGGATCGCGGGGTCCGGGTTCGAGGTGGTTGTTTCGGGCGGGTTGCGCTGCGGTGTACACCCGGGTTTCGCCGCGGACGGCGGTGAGCTGGGGGTTTCCGCCTGTACATCTGATGTTGCCCGAGCACTTGCCTCGGCGACGCGGCACGGCCACGACGGGCGCTTACCAATGGAATATGCGTCTCACGGTTTTCGGGACTGGGTATCTGGGGGCCACCCATGCCGCGTGCATGGCCGAGCTGGGCCACGAAGTCGTCGGCGTCGACGTCGACCCGGGTAAGGTCGCCAAGCTCTCCGACGGGGTGACGCCCTTCTACGAGCCGGGCCTCGAGGAGGTGCTGCGCCGCAACCTCGATGCCGGGCGGCTGCGCTTCACCACCTCCTATCCGGAGGCGGCCGATCACGCCGACGTGCACTTCCTCGGCGTGGGCACCCCGCAGAAGAAGGGCGAATACGCCGCGGACCTGAAATATGTTCACGCCGTGATCGATTCGCTCGCCCCGCTGATCGAGCGGCCCTCGGTGATCATCGGCAAATCCACCGTCCCGGTGGGCACCGCGGCCGAACTGGGTGCGCGCGCTCGGGCCGCCGCGACGGCCGAGGTCGAGGTCGCGTGGAATCCGGAATTCCTGCGCGAGGGCTTCGCGGTCCAGGACACCCTGCGTCCGGACCGGCTGGTGCTCGGCCTGGACTCCGCGCGCGAGCGAGCCGACTGGGTCGCCGGACTGGTCCGGGAGATCTACGCGGAGCTGCTCGAGGCGCAGGTGCCGTTCCTGCAGACCGACTTGGCCACAGCGGAATTGGTGAAGGTCTCGGCGAATGCCTTTCTGGCGACGAAGATTTCGTTCATCAACGCGGTCTCGGAGGTGTGCGAGGCGACCGGCGCGGACGTCACGATCCTGGCCGACGCGCTGGGTTACGACGCCCGCATCGGACGTCGATTCCTCAACGCGGGCTTGGGATTCGGCGGCGGCTGCCTGCCCAAGGACATCCGCGCGTTCATGGCCCGCGCCGGTGAACTCGGGGCCGACCACGCCGTGGCGTTCCTGCGCGAGGTCGACAACATCAACATGCGCCGCCGGACCAAGGTGGTCGACATGGCCGCGAAGGCGTGCGGCGGCTCGCTGCTCGGGGCGAACGTGGCCGTCCTCGGCGCTGCGTTCAAACCCGAATCCGACGATGTTCGCGATTCACCCGCACTCAATGTCGCCGGAATGATTCAACTGCACGGCGCGGTCGTGAGTGTCTATGATCCCAAGGCTCTGGAGAATTCGCGGCGGGTATTTCCGACGCTGAATTATGCGACCTCCGTCGCGGATGCCTGCGATCGCGCGGATGTGGTGTTGGTGCTTACCGAATGGAAGGAATTCACCGCATTGCGTCCCGAGGATCTGAATCCTGTGGTGCGTTCGCGGTCGATCATCGACGGCCGCAACTGTCTCGAACGCGCCAGGTGGCGGGAGGCCGGATGGGTGTACGCCGGACTCGGCACACCGTAGTCTGGTAGCGGGGCAAGGTACAGTGGCCCGTACCGCGGACGTGAGTGACAACGGCTGGATCTCGCGTAGAACCCAGCTTGCGTAGCGGCCCGCGCGCACGTCGTGCAGTGTGAGACGAGATGGGCAGCAGATGAGTTCGGTATTGGGAATATCGGTGGGGGCGAGCGCCATTCGCGTTGCGCGTCCCCAGCCCGGTAATTCCGCCGAACAATTCGCACCGGACCGTTTCGATATGCGGGTCGCCGCGGTGGGTGAGCAGCCCGTGGAGGATGCCGCCGTCGAGGCGATCCTCGCCGCACTCGGTCCGGACATCGGCGCCACCGCGATCGCCTATCGCAGCGAACCGCATGCGCGGGCGGTGCGCGCGGCCCTCGCGCGTCGGCAGATCATCAACTACGAGCTGGTGCCCGAGGTCGCGGCGGCGGTCGAATTCCTGCAGGCCAGCGGCGAATTGCAGGGAATGACCACGATCGCGCTCTACGATCTGGGCGGTGCGGGCCTGTCGGTCAGCGTGGTCGATATCGTCACCCGCCAGATCCACCACAGCGAGCGCACCAGCGATATCAGCGGCGACTATCTGGATTCGCTGATCCGCGAACAGCAGATCGCGTCCGGCCGCATCGAGCATCCGCCCGATCCCGAGGGGCTCGAGCTGCTCGATCAGCTGTGCCGCTCGGCCAAGGAGCAGTTGACCGGCAGCACCGCGGTCGCCCTGCCGTCCGAATACGGGCTGGTGCTGTTGTCGCAGGAGAACTTCGACGCGCTGATCATGCTCGCCGTGGAGTCCTCGGCCCGGATGACGCGCGATGTGATCACCCGCTCCGAACGGTCGGTGCAGGCTGTCGTCGCGATCGGCGGCTGCGCGCAGATTCCGCAGGTGGCAAAGGTTCTGGAACGGTGGCTGCGGGTTCCGGTACTGGCGCCGGCGCATCCGGAGACGGTGATCGCCCGCGGCGCTGCGCTGCTGGCTCGCCCGTCGCGCGCCGTCGCGCAGGCCCGCGCGGCCTTCGAGGCCGAGACCGAGATACTGCCGGTGGTGCGGCCCGACCGGTCGGTGCTGGGTGGTCGCGGCCGATCGCGTCGCGGTAAGCGGCGGATGATGCTCGGCGGCCGGGGAACACGGTCCGTCGCGGGCGAATTCGCGTCGGGCGGGATCAGCGCGCCGCGCGGACTACGCGATCTGAGCGTCGCGGGAGTCGCGGTCGGCGCACTGGTCGTAGTCGCCGCGTTGGGTCTGGCCCTGGGCTGGGGTCCGCAAGTGCTGCAGGGCGATTCACAGAGTACGAAATCGACCCGGAGCGCGGTGCCGACCAGCATCACGCACACTGCCGCACCCAGCACGACGGTCACCCCGCCACCCGCCGATTCCACCAATGCCTCGGTGGCTCCGCCGCCGGAATATCACCCGCGTTCGGAATCCCCGGCCCCCACCCATCCCGGCCCGAACACGATCATCGTCGTTCCTGGCCTGCCCGCCATCGTGGTCCCGACCATCCCCCCGTTGCTGCCTCCGGCTCCGCATCACTGAACCGGCCCGGTCCGTGCGCGGAGTCACTGTCGGCGGTCATTCGTCGTATTCGTTTGCTGGCCAGTCTCTTCGGTAGTGGCGGCCCGAGGTGTCGGTGTTCTCGGGCCTACCGGACAGTCGCGGTCTGGGTTGCGGCGGGTAGTCGGGGGACTCGTCGCCCGGATACTGTTCGCCGGACCACTGATTCGAGTAGGTGTCGCTCGCGTAGGGGTCGGCGGCGGGCCAGGGCTCGGGGTACGCCTGGCCGGAATGGCGGGGCGGCGCGGCGTCGGCGAACCAGTCGGGGGAGGAGTTCGCGCCGGTGTCGTAGGTGGGGTTCGTATCGTAGTCCGGCGACGGTTCGGCGGACAGGCGCCCGCGGCGGGACCGGGGATCGGCTGTCGGGTCGGGTGCGGAATAGCCGGGCTCGGCCTGGTCGGGCCACTGGTTCGCGTACGGGTCGGGGCGCTGTACAGCGGGTTGTGAACCGGTGTGCGGCGGATCCGCGCTCAGACGTCGGCGGGGTGAGGCGGGCTGCTCGCCCGAATACGGCTCGGCAGGTTGTTGATTCGCGGCCGGACTGCTCGCTCGGCGGCGCGGATACGATTCCTCGGCGCGGTTCGCGTACTCCTCGGGCGGCTGTTCGGTCGCCGCGGAACCACGGCTCGCGGAATCGGTCTCGGGACGTCGGCGCGTCGCGGCCCGGCCCGGCCGCGTGGGCCGGTACTCCTCCTGCGAGAGACTGTGCAGATAGTCCTCGTCGTCGTCCGGATCGGCTTCGGCCTCGGCATGCCGCTGCGGTTCGGCCGCGCGTCGCCGCGGCCGGGCGTCCTGTCCGCGGCGCGTCGGCCGTTCACCGGCGACAGCCTTCGCGGGGCGAGGGCGCCGGCGCGGGGGTTCGGGTGCGGATTTCAGCGAGAACGGCCGGGCCAGCAGGACCGCGATGACCGTGGTCAGCGGCACCGCCAACGCCAGGCAGATGCCGCCCACGGCGGACCGCACGATCTCGATGGCCACCGAATCACCGGTGATCACATCACTCAGCGAGCGCCCCGCCACCGAGAACATCAGCAGCAGCGGCAGCGCCCCACCGGCGTAGGCGAGCACCAGCGTGTACACGGTACTGGCGATATGGTCCCGGCCCACCCGCATGGCGGCGGCGAAAACCTCTCGGCGCGTTGCCTTCTCGTCGATCGCGGCGAGTTCGAAGGCCGCCGAGGCCTGGGTGATGGTGACGTCGTTGAGCACACCGAGCGAGCCGATGATGAACCCCGCCAGCAGCAGTCCGGTGATACTGACGTGCTGCACGTAGGTGGCGACATTGGTGTTGTCCTCCTGGGACAACCCGGTCACGTGGGTGATCTTCAATGCCGCCCAGGACAATACGGTCGCCAGCACCATCGCGCTCAACGTGCCCAGCAGCGCGGAACTGGTGCGCAGATTCACCCCGTGCGCCAGATACAGCACCGCGTAGAGGATGATCGCCCCCGCCACCACCGCGACCGGAAGCGCGGGTTTGCCGTCCAGTAGCGCGGGCAACATGAACATGATCAGCACGACGAAGGCGAATACCAGTCCGATCACCGCGCGCAATCCGCGCCAGCGCGCCACCACGACGACCACCAGAGCGAAGATCAGCACGACCAGCGTCAGCGGGAAGCCGCGGGAGTAGTCCTCGAAGGAGTAGTTGGGCTGTCCGGTGGGATCGTTCTGCCGCAGGACCCGGATGTGATCGCCCTGATGCAGCACGGGCTGGCCGGGACCGGGTGCGATCTCGAGCAGGGTGTGATGACCGGTGGCCGGTCCGGATTCGATGGCGACCAGGCTGCGCGCGCAGACGTAACTGTTGTTGGGCGGCGGTTGCGGGGTTTCGGCGAACACCTTGCCGTTCGACTGACTGCCGCAGGGGCCGGTGTCCTGCTTGGTCACCGTGCCGGCCTCGGTCTGCACCGCGCCGCCGCCGCCGTTCTGCATCGGCAGTGGAATATCGATGTGCTGATGACTCGGCCACAACACCACCGCGCCGATCACCACGAGCACGCCGATGCCGGTCAACAGTCCGACGACGATCCGGGCCGCGGTGGCCCCGATCGCGATCGGACCGGAGTGGTCGTGGTGATGATGGTGGTCGCTCACCGGGCGAGCGTAAAGGATGGGACCGCGACCGGCACTGGCAGTGCTTCGGAGCATTCCCGGCGAACGCGTCGAAAACCCGGACGTACCAAGCGAATCCGGTGAAATGCGAAGAGTGTGGGAGGGGCGGCGGAGAGCAGGGGGATGTCTCCGCCGCCCGGGGTCTCAGCGGCCCAGGGGGGTAGGCGGCTGAACCCGGGGCCGAGCGGCCCAGGGGGGTAGGCGGCTCGGCCGGGGCACTTTCGGTGCCGAAAACCACTGTACACAAACCGGCGATCTTTGCGCTAGCCAAGTCTTCAAAAACCCGACTTCTCGTACTTCCGGTCTGTTTTATGGGACGGTCATCCGATCAGGGGGCTATTGCCGATAGCTCGCCAGGAAGTTGCCGAACCGCTCGATCGCCACCGCAAGATCACGCGCCCACGGCAACGTCACGATCCGCAGATGATCGTGCTGCGGCCAGTTGAAACCGGTGCCCTGCACCATCAGGATCTTCTCCTGCAACAGCAGGTCCAGGACGAGTTTCGCGTCGTCGTGGATCTCGTGCACCTCGGGATCCAGCCGCGGGAACGCGTACAGCGCACCCTTGGGCTGTACACAGGACACACCCGGAATGGTGTTGAGTTTCTCCCACGCGACATCACGCTGCTCGAGCAGCCGCCCGCCCGGCAGGATCAGATCCTCGATGCTCTGATGTCCGCCCAGGGCGACCTGAATCGCATGCTGCGCAGGCACATTCGGGCACAGGCGGGTGGAGGCCAGCAGGTCGATCCCCTCCAGGAATCCGCCCGCATGCTCCTTCGGCCCGCTGATCACCAGCCAGCCCGAACGGTATCCGGCCACCCGATACGCCTTGGACAGGCCGTTGAACGTCAGACACAGCAGGTCGGGCGCCAACGTGGCCAGCGAGGTGTGCTTGGCGTCGTCGTACAGGATCTTGTCGTAGATCTCGTCGGCCAGCAGCAGCAACTGGTGTTTGCGGGCCAGATCGACCACCTGCTGCAACACCTCGGCCGAATACACCGCACCCGTCGGATTGTTCGGGTTGATGATCAGCAGCGCCTTGGTCCGATCGGTGATCTTGGACTCGATATCGGCGATATCGGGCTGCCAGCCGTTGGACTCGTCACACAGATAGTGCACCGGTGTGCCACCGGCCAGGCTGGTCATCGCCGTCCACAGCGGATAGTCCGGCGCCGGGATCAGCACCTCGTCGCCGTTGTTCAGCAGGGCCTGCATGGTCATCGTGATCAGCTCGGACACGCCGTTGCCCAGGTAGACGTCGTCGACGTCGAATTCCGGGAATCCGGAGACCAGCTCGTAGCGGGTCACGATCGCGCGCCGCGCCGACAGGATGCCCTTGGACTCGGAATATCCCTGCGCCACCGGCAGCGCCGCGATCATGTCGCGCATGATCACATCCGGCGCGTCGAAACCGAACGGCGCCGGATTGCCGATGTTGAGCTTCAGGATCCGATGCCCCTCCGACTCCAGCCGTGCCGCATGTGCGTGTACCGGGCCCCGGATCTCGTACAGGACGTTCTGGAGCTTCCTCGACTGCTCCAGAGGGCGCGGACGCTGCGGTGACTGGCTGGTAGGACTCACCCGTCCCATGGTGCCACGCTGTGTCTTTGGCCTCCGCTTCGCTCCGGCGGTTCGCGGCCCCCTGAGTCTCACCGGTCGGCCCCGTGTCGGGTACTCGTTCCTCGCACCCGCCACGCGTCCGACCGGCGAGACGGGCCGCGAACTGTGTTGGATTGCCTCCGCTTCGCTTCGGCTGTTCGCCGGCCCCCTTGGTCTCACCGTTCGGCCCCGTGTCGGGTACTCGTTCCTCGCACCCGCCACGCGTCCGATCGGCGAGACGGGCCGCGAACCTTGGGGTTGACGTTGTTCGGGGTTGGCGGAACCGGGTGGCTGAGTGGTGTTCTTCGCCGTTGTGGGTTCGCGTCCGAAGGGCGAGACGGGCCGCGAACTGTGGAGAAGGTCACAGTGCCGGATCGATGGGCAGCATCCCCCGGGCCGCACTCGTTCCGCAGAACTCCTCGATGCGTTCGTCCAGCGTCCGGGCCTCGACCGCGGCCCGGAAGCGTGGACCGGCGATGCGGTGCCGCAGCCCGGTCAGACGTTCCTCCAGCTGCGCGATGCGCTTGTCCTCGGCCAGCTCGAGCACCGGCTGCACCGAATCGGCGGCGCCGTCGAGACTGCCGTTGATCAGGTGCGCTGCCGCATTGTCCACCCGGGCCAGGGCTTCCGCGCCGTAGGAACGCTGCTCCTGCGGGCCGTTCGCGTACAGGTCGATGGCGCGATCGGTCGCGATGAGGGCCGGTTCGGCTTGGCCGAGATGGATGTAGGTGGCCCCGGCGTAGTAGTGGCTCTTGGGTTCGTCGAATCCGAAGACGCCGCCCATCTCGTCGTGCAGTTCGTCGGCGCCGGATCCGCCGCGGGCCACGTCGGCGGCGCGGATACAGCGCTCGGTATCGCTGATCGAACCGAGTTTGGACCAGATGCGCGCCTCGATATTGAGTAGTCGCACCTTCGAGGTCACCGAATCCGCGTACTGTTGCCCGCTCTGCGCCAGTTGCACCGCGCGGCGCGGACGCTCGGACCAGTACTCGATCAGCGCCTGCATGCCTCGGGTCCAGGCGCGTAATCCGTTGTGCCCGCACAATTCCGCATAAGCCCAGGCCGCGCGGGCCTGCTCACCCGCGGCGTCGTGATAACCCAGATCGGTACTGGCGTTGGCGAGCAACCCGGACAGGGTGCCGGCCAACAGATACAGATGACCGGTGTCCGCGGGACTCTGATGTCCTTCCAGGAACCGGTACACCCGTCGGCGCACCCGCAGCATCTCGACCATCATCGGGACCGGCGAGGCGTGCACGTACGCGTTGGCGATGCGGGTGACGTCGGCGTCGAACTGCTCCAGTGTGGTGGCGCCGATATTGGTGGACTCGGCGCGTCCGGCATGCTCGCTGGCTTCGTGGGCGGCCGCCATGATCAGATCCCTCTCCGAAATCGTTCCCGACGCATCACCTCTCATCGCACCGTTGTCGACGAGTGTCAGCAGTTCCGCGTCGCTCGAGTACTGGGCGCGCGCCGAATCATCCGGCCGCGCATCGAATTCAGGTGCGGGCCGATCGATGAGGGGCTGATCGATCATGGCCGCGAACCGTGCCCGCACAACCTCGTCGGACCTGGCCAGGGAGGTGTCCAGCGCGGCCTGGTTGACGGGCCGGGGGTGGACACGTGTGCCCCCGGCCTCCCATTTCGAGACCAGTCGTTCGTGTACACCCAAATGGGCAGCGAACTCCCGGATACTCATCCGCTTGGCATCGCGGAGGGCACGGGCTTCCCTGCCAGACCACTGCCGGACCACGATGTCACCCTTTCCACACGAACTTCGAACTCCAGAGTACGAGCGTGAAGTGATCACGGCCACAGCCGAAATCGAGCTGGTATCGGGGAAACAGCAGGTCGTGTGTCAAAGGCAGTGGAAGGGCAGTGCAAGGCGAGTGAGCGGGCGTTACCTCGCGGGCACCGTTCGCGGGAACCTTGGAGGGACCGAGGGAGTTCGCCGTGAACGTCGAGAAACTCAGGACCGCTGAGGATTGGGTCGCGTTGTACCGGTACGAGTTCGCCCTGCCGGTGATCGAGCGCGGCGGCTACGTCATGTTGCCGATCACCAGCCGCATCGGCGTTCTGCATCTGCCCACCGTTCGCGCCGAACGGGTCAGCGAATCCCTGGTCGAGGAAGGTATGTCCGCTCCCGTTCTGGCCCGTCAGATCCGCTGGAGTTTCGTGGTCGCTCCGGACGATCCACCCGGGCCGCAGGTCGCGGACGTGCTCAACCGCATAGATATCCGCATTCCGGCCATCGGCAGTGCGATCATGCTGCCGACCGGCCTCGGCCGCTGGACCCGGGAGGGCTGCCACTGGGTGGTCCCGCCGACCGGCGACGACACCACACTCCCACCCCTGTCGGCCGTCATCACGACAGCGTTGGCGGTGGGTGGCGGCGAGGACTGACCGCAGACCGGTCCTCGCCGCCCCGCACCGGGTCCGCCCCCATTTCATCCGGCAGTCGACGGGGGCGGGCCCGGTCATGGGGCCTGCTCGTTTCTCTCGCACCGAAATCTCTTGGACGCCTGGAACGCCGAAGGGGCGTAGCCGAGATCGGCTACGCCCCTTCGGTTGTCGGAAGTCGGTCAGTTCTTGCGGCCCGGGGCCTTCGCTCCGGACTTGAAGCCCAGGCCGCCCGGCTTGGCGGTCGGGGGCTTGGGAGCGCCGTTACCGGACGACTCCGCCTCGGCGGGTGCGGACTCCGCTGCCGCCGAGGAGGATTCGCTCGCAGCCTCCGCAGCCTCGGCAGCCGGAGCAGCCTCCGCAGCCGGAGCAGCCTCGGCAGCCGGAGCAGCCTCCGCGGCCGGGGCCGCCCCGTCGGTGGACGGAGCAGGTGCGGCCTCCGCGCCCGGGGCCTTCGGTCCGGGGCGCTTGAATCCGGACTTCATCGCCAGGCCCTTGGCGGCCACCGTCGGCTTGGACTCCGATGCGACCGGAGCCGATTCGGTTGCGGCAGTAGCGGACTGCTCGGGGGCCGCATCCGACTCGGCGGCCGGTGCGGATTCGCTCGCCGGCGCGGACTCGGCCGGTTTCGCCGCGCCCGGGGCCTTCGGTCCGGGGCGCTTGAATCCGGACTTCATCGCCAGGCCCTTGGCCGCGACCGTCGGCTTGGACTCCGAAGCGGCCGGAGCCGATTCGGTGGCCGCGGACTGCTCGGGAGCCGCAGCGGATTCGGCCGGAGCGGATTCGCCTGCCGCGGAGTCGCTTCCGGCGGCCTTCGCGCCGGGAGCCTTGATGCCGCCCTTCATGGCCAGCCCCTTGCCGCCGGGAGCCTTGGTAGCGCCCTTCATCGACAGGCCGCCGGGCTTGGCCGCGGGTGCGGCGGGAGCTTCCGCGGCGGATTCGGCGGATTCGGTCTCGGCCGGAGCGGGTGTCGCCTTGGCCCCGGGCGCTTTCGCCGCGCCCTTCATCGCGAGTCCCTTGCCGCCGGGCGCCTTGGCCGCACCCTTCATGGACAGGCCCTTGGCGGGTGCGGGAGCCGCCGGAGCTTCGGCCGAATCTGCCTCAGCCGCAGCCGGTTCGGCCTTCGCGCCGGGCGCCTTGGCGGCACCCTTCATCGACAGTCCGCCACCGGGGGCCTTGCCGCCACCCTTCATGGACAGTCCGCCACCGGGAGCCTTGGCTCCGCCCTTCATCGCGAGTCCGTTGGCGGCAGCGGGTTTCGCCTCCGCGGCGGCCGCAGGTTCCGCGGCCGGCGCCGCCTGCGCGGCCGGTGCGGCGGGCTCGGGCTCCGGCTCGGCCTTGGGCTCCTGGATCACCGTCAGGTTCTGCGACAACGTCGCCGGTTCGACCCGCTCGATGGACTGCAGCATCAGCTGCGCCACATCGACCACTTCGACGCCCTGGCCGACCTCGCCCGAATCCTTGCGCGCGGTCACGCCATCGGTGAGCATGACGCGGCAGAACGGGCAGCCGGTGGCGATCAACGACGGCGAGTTGCCGCCGTCCAGGGTCGAGAGCGCCTCGTCCACCCGGTCCAGGTTGATCCGCTTACCGAGCTGCTCTTCCATCCACATGCGCGCGCCACCGGCGCCACAGCACATGGAACGTTCGCCGTGCCGCGGCATTTCGGTCACCGTCGCGCCCGAGGCGCCCATCAGTTCGCGGGGCGCGTTGTAGATCTTGTTGTGCCGGCCCAGGTAGCACGGGTCGTGGTAGGTGACCTTCTCCGACACCGGCTTGACCTGCACCAGCTGCTTCCCGCGGACCAGGCGGTTCAGCAACTGGGTGTGGTGCACGACCTCGTAATTGCCGCCCACCTGCGGATATTCGTTGTTCAGCGCGTTGAAGCAATGCGCACAGGTGACGACGATCTTCCGCTTGGACTGCTCGATACCCTCGAACACCGAGTTGAACGTCTCGATGTTCTGCATGGCCAGCTGCTGGAACAGGAATTCGTTACCCGCGCGACGGGCCGAATCACCGGTGCAGGTCTCCTCCTGACCGAGCACCATGAACTTCACGCCCGCGGTGGCCAGCAGTTCGGCGACCGCCTTGGTGGTCTTCTTCGCGCGGTCCTCGTACGCACCGGCGCAGCCGACCCAGAACAGGTACTCGTAACCGTCGAAGCTGTCGGCGTCCTTGCCGAACACCGGAATGTCGAAGTCCAGCTCGGAGATCCAGTTGAGGCGGTCCTTGGCGTTCTGACCCCAGGGGTTGCCCTTGTTCTCCAGATTCTTGAACAGGCCCGCCAGCTCGGACGGGAACTCCGATTCGATCAGCACCTGGTAACGACGCATATCGATGATGTGGTCGACGTGCTCGATATCCACCGGGCACTGCTCGACGCACGCGCCACAGGTGGTGCAGCTCCACAGCACCTCGGGATCGATGATGCCGTTGACGTCCTCGGCGCCGACCAGCGGCCGCTCGGCCTCGGTGCGCGCCGCCTCCGAGATCTGCGCCAGCGCGGCCTCGTTCGGCTTGCCCTCGGCATCGACCAGGCCGATCTCGTCCCCGCCCATATCCTTGCGGCCACCGGCCAGCAGATACGGCGCCTTGGCCTGTCCGTGGTCGCGCAGCGACATGATCAACAGCTTGGGGGACAACGGCTTACCGGTGTTCCACGCCGGGCACTGCGACTGGCAGCGACCGCATTCGGTGCAGGTGGTGAAGTCCAGCCAGCCCTTCCAGGAGAAGTCCTCGACCTTGCCGACGCCCAGGGTGTCGTTGTCGGGATCGATCTCCTCCATGTCCAGCAGGGCCTTGCCCTTGGACGTCATCGGCTTGGCCGCACCCAGCGCGACGCCGCCGTCGTCCTCACGCTTGAAGTAGATGTTGAAGAACGCCGCGAACCGGTGCCACGCCACACCCCAGTTGATGTTGCGGCCGACCAGCAGCAGGAAGGTGCTGCCGGACACCATCTTCACGAACGCGAACACCGCGACCAGCGCCACACTGCTGGGGAGCAGCTTGGCCACCTGCATGGTGAAGAAGTCGGTCCACGCGGTCGACTCGTGATAGGTGGCGATCTTGCCGGCCTTCACCAGGACCATGCCGATGCCCTCGATGAACACGATCGCCTCGATCGCGTAGGCGGCGCCGAACGCCGAACCCGAGAAGCGGGACAGCCGCGCGGGCACCCGGGGGTGGTTGAGCTGACGAATCACGATCAGCACCAGGATGCCGATCACGGTCGCGATGCCGAGCAGCTCGTCCATGAAGTGGTAGATGTGCCAGTTGCCGAAGATCGGCCAGTGGAACTCGGGATCGAAGGTCTGCCCGTACGCCTCGAAGTACAGGATGAACCCGGCCAGGAAGCCGATCATCACGAGCCAGTGCGCCCAGCCGACGGTCCGGAACTTGACCATCCGGGTGTGCGCCAGGAACTCGACGATCATCGTCTCGAGGCGGGGTAGGAACGGCCGCCAGCGGTCCGGTGCGGATTGTCCGAGCCGGATGGCACGGACCATCTTGCCGACGCCGCCCAGGAATGACGCCCAAGCCAACAGGCTGAACACCACTCCGATCGTGCCCAGCGTCACTGTCAGGGCATTCATGTCGCGACCTTCCTTCGGTTCAACGAGCATTCGGCGGCAGGGGCTGTTGCCGCCAGGGTTGTCTCGCATACTAACTGCCAGTAAGTTACCCACCGGTAACTTACGTGTCCACTCTATGATCGCAAGTTGATACGCCCCAGCGTGCCGGGGCTCGTGGGCCCTCGTGTGTGAGTCGGCTCACGTACTGTCCTGGGCGTTTGCGGTGGTCTGAATCGCTTCAACGGTAAATCCCGACAATTTCGCCTCCGGGGAAGGACACGCTTACTCCATTGGTGGGAAATGGATGTCGCTTCCGGGGGACCATTCGATTAGGCTCAGCGCGTCCTGCTTGCTGTGTAAATCTCCACTCTGCTCGGGGAGGGTTCCCGTAGGCCGCGCCCATCGGCGGTACCGATGTGGCAGCGACTCGAGGGATGCGCGAGCTCTCGCGGAGAGGAGGCACACCGCGGCACCCGTTGATGATTGGAAAACCGAATGAAGTTCCGCACCGCTACCGCGGGCGCCGCACTGGTCATCGGTGCGATGACCGCCGCTGTCGGTACCGCGCACGCCGCCCCCGCTCCGAAGCCGGCCGCAGATGCGATCGACTACTCGGTCAAGCTGGTGGACAAGGCGGTAGTGGCCACCCTGCAGGGGGGAACCTTCCAGGTCGTGCAGAAGCCCGGCGCGACGCCGCAGGCAAAGCCGCAGCAAATTATCAATGTCAAAAACAAGGCCGGAAAAATCGCCATGGAAATGCCGGTGGATTACCGCATCTCCGGCGTGCAGATTCCGGTCGTGCCGGTTGTGAAAGAGAACGGCAAGGTTCTGCAGTTGACGCCGCAGAAGCCCGCCGGAGCGACAATCACCAAAGAGACCGTGATCCCCGAGCCGATCGCTTCGACCGACGTCAAGCCGGGCGTCGTGGCGCAGGCCGCGCCGAAGCCCGCGTCGAACCCGGCCTCGCAGGCCAAGCCCAGTGCCGCGCCGCAGGCCAAGGACATCGCCTCGCCGCAGGAGGACAACGCCGCGATGACCGACTTCGCGACGAAGTTCGGCCTGGCCACCGGTATCGGCAGCTTCGTGGGGATGGCCATCGGCGCGGTCGTCGGCTGCATCTTCGGTCTGCCGCTGTTCGGTGTGGGCTGCATCGCCGGTATCCCGATCGGAGCGACCCTCGGCGGCATCGTCGGCACCATCGCCGCCGGTGGTCCGACCTTGGTCGCGGCCGGCATGGATCTGATCAACACGCTGCAGAAGCCGGCCGGTAAGACCAAGTGGGCGCAGGCGGTGGGCGTCAGCCCGACCACGTCGGCAGCGCACAAGTAATCCCGAACAACACCGGCCCGCTCGCCTTTTCGGCGAGCGGGCCGGTGTCGTATATCCGCCCGTGGCGGTAAGCCGGGCCCGATGCCGCCCGTTCGGTTAAGATCACGGCCGAAACTGATGAGGGATTGGAATACCGAATGACGTTCCGCAGAAGCGCTGCGGCTGCGGCCATGGTCATCGGCTCGATGACCGTCGCGCTGGGTACCGCGCACGCCGATCCTGCAACCGCCCGGCCGCAGATCGAATATTCGGCCGCGAAGGTCGGGAAGACGGTCGTCACCAAGCTGAAGAACGGCACGTTCCAGCTGGTCGACAAGCCCGGCGAAACACCCGGGCAGACCCGGCGGGTCGTGAACGTCAAGGATTCGGCCGGGGCCGTCGCGCTCGAACTGCCGCTGGACTTCCGGGTGTCCGGGGTGCGGATCCCGGTCACCCCGGTACTGCGCGCGGACGGCCGCGAACTGGATCTGACCCCGGTCCGTCCCGCCGGAGTGGATCTGAGCAAGCCGATCGCGCCCCGGTTGGTCGGCGCGACCGTCGCCGACAAGCCGCTGCAGGCCCAGCCCGTCGCCTCGGCGGTCGAGAACCAGCGCGCGTTCAACGACGTCGCGACCAAGGCTGGTCTGGCCTTCGCGGTCGGCGGTCTGATCGGCGCGGTGATCGGCGGTCTGGTCGGCTGCGTGCTGACGTTCTGGATCGTGTGCATCCCGGGTCTGATCCTGGGCGGGATCGGCGGCGGCGTGCTGGGCACGATCCTGGCGGGCGGTCCGTCGCTGAATCAGGCGGTCATCGAGCTGCAGAACACGTGGAAGGCGAAGGACGGCACGACCCAGTGGGCGAATCCGGGTCGCTGAGCGGGTTCGGCTCAGTGCGGTAGTTCGAGGCGGCCGCTGAAGGACACCTCGCCCAGATCGTGTCCGCGCATGGCGAAAGATCGCTCGGTGATCGTGAATTCGCCGTTCTCCCGGACCGACAGCACTGTGCTGCACCGGGTTCCGTGATCGGTGCTGGGGATGAACCGCGCCGACACCGTGCGTTCGCGTTCGAGAGACAGTCCGGTGGAAGGCAATTCGTCGTCGGGTGCGATCGTGCGGTCGGCCAGGACGGTGAAGAAGCCGTCCACATCGCCCGGATCGTTCGCGATGACCGCGGCGAGGTCGCGTAGCCCGTCGCGCACCTTCGGCCAGGCCGGTGCGTCGGTATCGGTGCGAACCACGGTGTCGCGCAGGCTGTCCACCGAACCCACCAATGCGCCGTTGGACAGTCCGTGCAGGCCCGGGGGAAGTTCGAGCGGAGTGTGCGCACTGCGATTGCTGTGCCACCACAGCGTCTGCAGATCCGAGACGATCAGGTTGTAACCGTTGTAGTCGTCCGGAGCGTCCGCCACCGCGGTGAGGAACTTCTTCGGCACGGTCTCACCGCGCAGGAAATCCATCAGCAGCGCGCCGCGCGAACGCACATCGGTGCGATCCTCACCCGGTCCGCGCACATTCGTCACCGCCGCGAACCGATGCAAATCGCCCATCAGGCCCAGCCAGGTCCCGGGGATCGCGCCCCCTGCACCCAGATCCCGTCCCGCGAGCAATCCCGCCACCTCGGGCCACCGCCGCATGGATTCGGTGGGGCGGGTGTAGAACTCGTCCCGATTGGCCGCCACGATCAGGCGGTACTCCGGGTGCGCCCGCCACCCTGTCAAAACCAGACACATGCTGTACCTTCGGCCTCCGCTTCGCTCCGGCGGGGCCGAGGCCCCCTGAGGCTCGATTCTTCCCTCCCTCCGCTCCCCCGCTTCGCTCCTGGCGCTCCGGTCAGTCCAGAATCGACCCGGGCCACGGCCTTGGAGTTGGCGTTCCTCGGGTGGACGGAATTCGGTGACCTCGAGGTGTGCCGTCTCTGCTGGAGACACGGTCGGTCCGCCACGATCAGGCACATATATTCAGAATGCCGGATGTCCCAGGATTCCGTAACTGTCCGGCACCGCCGTTGAGCTGCCAATCGGTTCGGCAGTGCAGTATGCGAAAGGGCCGACAGCGTTGTGCTGTCGGCCCTTTCGGCGGGGAGATCAGTTGGTGCGCAGGCGGAGGCCCGGGTTGGCGGACAGGACCGCGCTGAGGGGCTGAGCGAACAGCTGCGGGGCGTTGCCGGTGAGGGCGCCGATCAGGTTGGGGATCTCGCAGATCGGGTAGTCGGCCACCGACGACGCGCTGGACACGCCCAGCGCCTTCGTGCCGGACACCAGCGGGCCGCCGGAGTCACCGGGCAGGGCGCAGATGTTCGCGGAGAACGAGTGCTCCAGGTTGTGATCGCCGACCTGGACTTCCTGGTCGACCGCGCTCACCACACCGCAGCTGAAACCGGTGCGCGAACCCGACTTGCAGACCGGTGCGCCGATGACCGGATTCGCGACGCCGGTGATGGCCAGCGGCGCCTGACCCGGAACGCGAACCAGGTTGTTGCTGAAGCGGCCACGCGCCGCGCTGTTGATCGCGACGATCGAGTAGTCCTGTGCGCCGAGCACCGACTTCTGGAAGGTGCCCAGCTGCGCGCCCAGGTGCTCGCCCGGCGCGACCTCGTACATGGCCGGGGCGTTCGCGGTGCCCGCGGCGGGGATGTTCGGGTCGCAGTGACCGGCGGTGATGTTGACGACGTTGCCGCGGCTGTCGGTGCCGTTGAAACCCGAGGAGCAGATCAGCTGCATCTTGCCCGCGACCGAGGCGTACGCGTCACCGGCGGCGACCTGGGTGGTGCGCATCTGCCCGGCGACGGCCGAAGCCTTGGCGATATCGGACTGCTGCGGGCCGGTCGGCGCGGCGGCCATCACGATCACCCGCGCCGGATCGATGAATCCGGGCATCGGCAGTCCGGCCTTGTCGACCCGGACCGCGAGCGCGTTGTTCACGGTGTCGATCACCGCGCCGCGCACCTTCTCCGACACCGACTTGGGCTGTCCGGACAGCCACTGCTGGAAGGCGTTCTTCTCGCTGCGCAGCGCGGTCTCGGTCTTGGCGACCTGCTTGACCTGGTATCCGGCCTTGGTGGCGGCCTTGCTCGCATCGTCGTGACCGGCGCCGGGAGCCAGCGCGATCACGGCCTTGCCGGCGTCGTTCAGCCAGGCGCCGGCGAAGGTCTGCGGGTACTCCCGCTGCGCGGTGGTGGAGAAGTCGCTCACGTGCTGCGCCAGATCGGCCCGGTGCAGGTACTCCTGCGGGGAGATCTTCAGATCCCGCTGCACGGCCGTGGCCAGGTCGACCGGCAGATTCGGCGTGGGAGCCTTGGCCGGATCGGCGGATGCCGTTGCCGCGAGCGGGCCCAGGACCAACATCGCCGCCGAGGCGGCGACCGCAGCATTGCGGAAACGGTTGCGCGAGCCGCGTCGGGCAGCGCGCGAGGGCAGATGGCGTGGCAGGAGCATGTGCCGACTATATGGGTTTCGCACTCTGATGCCTACTTATCACGTCGGGTAATCGGCTGCGCGGGGACACACGCCGAAATCGTTCAGTAGAAATTCACGGACAATCCACACTTATCCGGCATTCGGGCGTACCCGGACCGAGATCCCCGAGCCGAGCCCGCCGCCGGACCTGGCGTCGATATCGGAGAGGATCGACCGGATCGGGATACCCAGCGAGGCCGTGCCGCCGTACTGCGCGAGGTCGATATTGGCCGCTTTGCAGTCCGGTGCGTCGGCCGCGTTCGAACCGCTGGTGATGCCGAGAGCAAGCGTACCGGTCACGATCGCGCCGCCGCTGTCGCCGCCCAGCGTGCAGGCCGAACTGGCGAAACCGCGCACTGTCTTGGATTCGCCCTCCGCGGTGTACAGCTGCGTCTCCACCCGGTCCGCGACGACGTAGCCACAGGTGAACGTCGAGGACTGACCGGACTTGCACACCGGTGCGCCGGTCACCGGCTCGGCGGTGCCGGTGAGGGTGAGCGTGGTGCCGTTCGCGCCGCGCACCGAAGGCTTGTCCATCCCGGCCTTCACCGCGCGGTCGGTCAGCTTGATCACCGAGTAGTCCAGGCCGCTCGACCCGCCCAGCTGGGCGTTCACGAACGAACCCGCCTGCGGGCTCGACTTGAGGTTGCGCGGATCGGGCACCCACACCCCGGCCTGCTGATTGCCTTTGCCCAGATTCGGATCACAGTGTCCCGCACTGATATTCAGCGCGGTGCCGTGCGAGTCGACACTGTTGAAACCGAACGAGCACACGTCGACGGTCTTGAGCTGGGAGTCGTTCAGCGAGGTGGGCGCGCTGATGTAGGTGTCCCCACCCATCGGGTGGTGGTCGACCGGGCCGCCGGCGTCGGGGGACAGGATCACCTTCACATTGGCGATCAGCGTCGGCAGGTTCAACAGATGTCCGGCCGGTGTATTGGCGACGGTCAGCACCAGCTGGCTGTTCAGAAAGTCGATCGCCACCGAGTTGATCGCCGAGGAGACCTGGCGGGGCAGGGTGTTGATCCACTGGGTGAGCTGATCGAGCGAGCCCTCCAGCTTGTCCGCGGAGATCGGAGCCAGCCGGGTCTGATATCCGGCCGAGGACGCGGTGTGAGCGGCCTCCAGCGAGGTGACGGCCATGGTCGGTTTGCCGTCCCGGGTCATCCAGGCACCGGCGAACTGCTCCGGGTGCGCGGACCGGAACTGGCGGGCGTAGTCGCGCAACTGCTGGGCCTTGGCAGCGCGATCGAGGTACTGCGCCGGGGTCATCTTCAGATCGCGTGCGATGGCCTGCACCAGCGTCGGCGGTAACTGATCGGCTTTGAGCTGCGCAGCCGGGGCGGGTGCGGCACTGGCGGTTGTGGTACCGAGCAGGGGACTCAGGAGCAGGGTCGAGGCGATTGCGACGGTGGAAGCTTTGACCGTTGCGCGACGGCCCGTCAACTTGCGCATGAAGTCCCTTCGTAAGGCACCCGATCGTGCCGGTAGATCCGGGGGCCGTGTTTCGTTGCGCGACAACGACCCTCGCTCTGCTGCTGACCGCACCCTCCGGTCGGAGCCGGATTATTACGGTCAGCGCATCACTTTAAGGCACAAACGCGCGAAGTTCGCTATGAACCGATCATGGAATGTTCGCTGACGGGAAACCGTAGGTCGGCGGCATCGGGAACGTCGGGTAGGGATCGAAAGTGTATGGAAAGTACGGCGATTGGCTCGGTGTGGTGTACCAGGGGTCGTTCGGGTCGGTGGTGGCGCTCGGCTCCGTCGTCGGCGTGCCGGTCGGAGCAGAACCGGGCGGCGTCGTGGCGGGCGGCGCGCTGCTCGGCGGTGGCGGAACGGCGGTGCGCCGGACCGGGGGCCGCGGGACGACCGTGACCGGGGCGCGCGTGATGGCGACCGGGGTGCGCGTGGTGGTCGTGGTCGGCTGGCTCGTCGGGGTGAGGTCCGAACGGGCGTCGGGCACCGTCGGCGTCGGCGTCGAATCGCCGCCGCCCAGCAGCAGCGCCACCGCGATGCCGCCGAGCAGCAGGCCGATCGCGGCGGCCGCGGCGATCAGCATCGGGATGCGTTTGGCGTCGGCGGGGGCGGGGGGTGTGACGACGGCCGGGGCCACCTTGGTCGCGGTCGGCTCCGCGGCCGGGGCGGGCGGCGGTACGGCCGCGGCCGACCGGTCGACCGGGATGGCCGCGGAATACGCCTGCGCCATCGGATCTACAGTGCGGATCGCGGGCAGCACGTCGGTGGCTTCGAGCGGGTTCTCCGCGTGCGTGGGATCCGGCGGGGTGGTGCCCGCCGGGGTGGACAGCACCGCGTCCAGCGCACCCTGTGCCGCCGCGGCGGCGATCTCCCGGCCCGTCTGCGCGTCGGGCAGGATCGCCTCGCTGATCAGCACCACCGACCGCAGGCCCAGATAGTCCAGGGCATCACGCAGCGCCAGGACCTGCGCGGCGGGCCAGTCCGCGGGATGGACCGCGTAGAACTCGGCGGGACCGCTCAGATGCTCGGCCGCCAGATCGATCAGGCAGAACAGGGCCGTGGCCATCAGGTCCTCGCCCCGATACGCCTCGCCGTCGTCGACGCTGATACCCGTCGGATCGCCGACCGCCGCGGTGAATCCGGTGATGGAGTGCGCCGGTCCGGCCGGAGGGTCACCGCCCAGCGCGGTATCGCCGTCCTCGGACATGTGCAGGACCGATTCACGCACCACGAAATACGGCTCGGACGACTCTTCTCCGGGTTCGCCGCCTCCGCCTGTGACGATGGCCGCCAGGCATTCGTCGTCGGCGATTCGCAGGCCCACCCCTGTGGCCATCCTCGTTACCTCGCTCTGGTCCAATCCGGTTCGTACTCGCACCGCCTACACGAGCAGCGAACCGTGCCCCATGGCGCGAAGCATCGACAATAGCTCCGAACGCGACCCGGCCCCGATCCGACGTCGGATGCGCGCGACATGATGCTCCACCGTCTTCGCCGAGATGTACAGCCGAGCGCCGATCTCGCGGTAGGTCATCCCGAGCAGGACCAGCTCCGCGACCTCGCGTTCCCGGTCGCTCAACACCGGCCCCGGGGTGGTGGTCACGGGTTCGGGGCGTTCGGGCCGGGCCGGGACCGCCGGATCGATCGGGCGTTGCGGTGGACGGGCGTCGGCGCGGATGGTGCGAGCCAGTTTGAGCAGCGCGGTGGAGGCCGCCGGATCGCTGCCCGCCAGCGCCGCCTCGCTGGCCAGCCGGGCGGCATCCCAGCTCAACCCGATCTCGGCGAGCCTGCGCACCGCGGCGGTGACCCGGTCGCGGTCGACTTCCCCGCGCAGCACCAGGATCCAGGTGCGGCCCGCGTCGGCCAGGATCGCGGCGTGCGGATCACCGGTCTCGGCGGCGGCCTTGAGCTGCTGGGCCGGTGGCAGCAGTTCGTCGGGGCACATCCGGGCGATCGCCGCCTGAATCGCGTACCAGTGGAAGGCATTCGCCCACGCGGGCGGATTCCCCGAGCGGCACAGCAACTCTCGCGCCCCCTCGACCAGTGCGGCGATCCGGCCCTCGTCGTTGAGCCGGATACCGGCCAGCCACAGTTCGCCGATCGGCAGCAGCGCCGGCAGATCCGCGCCGACTTCGTCGAACAGCGGATGAGCGGCCTGCCAGGCGAGCGTCAGGGCGGTGTGATCGCCGCCGCGGCGGGCCAATCCGATCCGGACGCCGTGTGCGAGCAGACGTTCCCGCGGCGGGAGTGCGGTGAGGTCCACCTCGGCGATCAGCGCCGCGGCGGTCTGTTCGTCGCCGCCGAGCATCGCGGTCCACGCCGCGAGGACCGGGTAGGCGTGGGCGGTGTTGCTCAGCGCGTCCGCCGCGCGCTGCGGTTCGCCCATGCTCAGGCACAGCAGGGTGGCGATGGAGGTCGCGGTGTAGGGGACGAAGCGGTCGGGGTCGGGGGAGGCGTTGTCCGCGCGGGCGGCCTGGATCAGTGACGATGCGGCGGAAACCGCTGCGGCGCGGCCGGAGTCGCTGATCGTGCGGGACAGGGCGTCGGCGATCAGGCTCGAGCGGGCGGTGGCCTCGGTCGGCGGCCACTGGTCCGCCGAGGCCGAGAGTGCCGCGGCGGCTTCGGGATCGCCGGACAGGTACTGCACGCTCGCGCCGAGCGCCCAGTCGACGCCCACCCGGTCCGGTCCGAGCCAGCTGTACAGCCGGGCGGCGCGGGCGGCCAGGCCGCGGCGGGTCCACACTCCGGCGCAGATCCGCACGGCCGCAGCCAGATCCGTGCGCGGAACGGCCGGATCGGCCAGGATCGGTTCGGCCAGTCGCAGTGCGGTGTCACCGTCGCCGGTGCGGGCGGCGGCCTCGGCCCAGCGGATCGCGATGGATCGCCGGTCCGCGCCGCTGCGTTCGGCCGCGGTGTAATAGCGGACCGCCTCGTCGCCCGCGTTTTCCGCTGCGGTGCAGAGGAATTCGGTGAGCCGGGGGTCGTGGACGCCGGATTCGGCGAGCAGCAGGGCGGTGTGATCGCGCAGCAGTCCGGCATCCAGACGGGCTTGCAGCAACCGTCGCTGCACGGCCAGGTAGCGGCGGTCGCCGACCAGCGTGCGCAGCGGGGCCTCCGCCGCGGCCAGCAGCAGATCGGCGTCGGTCACCAGTGCCGTCGCCCGTGCTCGATCGATGAGATCCCTTGCGGTGGAATAGTTCTTCCCGAGGATCTCGGAGAGTTCGTCGGGGTCCAGACCGGTGCCGGTGGTGGCGACGACGAAGACGTCCAGCAGATCCGGATCGGCGTCCTCGAGCATCGAGCGCGCCCAGGCGCTGACGGCCCGGTCCACCGCGGCGATCCCCGCGTCGAGCCGGGTGGCGCTGGCCGCGGACAGCGTGGCGACCACGCCGCCGTGGATTCCGGCGGTCCGGCGGTGCACGTGTTCGACGATCGCGCGCGGGGCCATCATGCCCAGCTCGCGGGCGAACGGGGCGATATCGCTCACGCCGAGCGGGCGCAGGTCGGTCACTCGGCCACGTCGGGACACCGCGTCGGCGAGCGTGCGCAGGGCGGTGTCGTGCGGGCGCGGGCGGGTCGCCACGATGATCGTGCCGCAGTCCGAACCTATTGCCGCGCTGAGTTTTTCCAGCTCGATCGGGTCGAGGGTGTGCGCGTCGTCGAGGATCAGCACGGGCCGGGCGCCGGGCGCCAGTGCCTCGGCGACGGTGTCGCAGGTGGGGATGCCGCGGGCGCGTAGGCGCGTGCGGACCGCGCCGAGCAGGGTGGATTTGCCCGTCGCCGCGCGTCCGCGGATCAGGTGGACGAACCCCTCGTCGTCACCGGATTCCAGTTCGCGCAGGATATCTCGTGCCCCGGGCAGCGACTCGATCGCGACGGGGGGATTTCCTACCACCTGTTGACCGCCTTTCACTTGCCCGTCTGTGGAAGTATTCGACTCGGTGCCTGCAGTACCGTGCCGAGCGTGCTGCCCGCTTGGTTCAGCGGGTTGGTACCGGAATTGCCCAGCGGTGCACTGGGAATGGTCGGTGCGGCCGGGACCGTCGGTGCGGCCGGCGGCTGGATCGCCGGGACGGTGATCACCGTGACCGGTTGTTGCGCTGCGGTATTCGGCGACTGGGCCGAATTCGCCGGGGCCGCTGGGGATTGCGATTGGGGAGCGGCCGTGCCCGCCACCGGTGCGGCGTTCGCGGAGGTGGGGGTTCCGTTCCGGGTGGTGGCCGAATTCGCCGCCGGCGCCGCGGAGGCGACTGCGCCACCTGATGCCGCGCTGGGCGCCGAGGTGCCCGAGGGGGCGTTGGTGGTGGTCGTGCTGCTCACGGTCGCGGGGGAACTCGTCGTCGGAGTGGTGGTGCCCAGTGCCAGCGTCCCGGTGGCCAGCGCCGCTGCCGCGATCGCCGCGACGGCGATCAGGATCACCCGACGTCGCGACCCGGATCGGTCGACGGTGGTGTCTTGCGGAAGTGCGGGTAGAACGGGGGTCTTCGTTGCCGCGGGGAGGTCCGGGACGGCATCGACCGATCCATCGGGCGCGGGCCGCGCCGCTGCCGCGCTGTGCAGGACCGCATCACCCGAGGCCAGGGCGATGGTCTGCGGAGCCGCCGACTCGGCGAGCAGTTCGGCCGCCAGCAGCGCCGCGCCCGACGCACTGGTGTGCGCCGGATCGTCGGCGGCGACCACCGGGATGCCGAATTCGGTCGAGATCAGCTCGGTGACCAGCGGAATCGCTGCGCCGCCGCCGGTCAGCAGAATCCGGCCGACCGAATCGCGACCCACCCCGGCCCGGTGCAGCACCTCGTGGATCAACTCCAGCGAGGTCGACAGGGGGCGGCGGAGCAGATCCTCGAGTTCGTCGCGGACCAGGCGGACGTCGCGGGAGATGCCCGGCAACCGGACCGGGACCGATGTGGCGGTATTTCCGGACAGTACTTCTTTGGCATTTCTGCTGCGCTGCCGGACAATGGCCAATTCCTGCTCGGCCGCCGGATCGAACGGATCGAAATCGTTATCACCCACGGCATTTGCCAGCACGTAGCGCATGATCAACAGATCGAATTCGTCACCGCCGACCGCGGTGGAACGCACCGATTCCGCGCGCGGTCCGCCACCGGGGCCGGTGTCGGCCACCGAGACGGTCAGGCCGGTCGCGCCCAGGTCGTAGACCACCACGATCGTGCCATCGGCGAGATCGTGTGCGGTCTCGAGCCAGCGCACGGCCGCCGCGGGTTCGGGAACCAGGACGACATCGCCGCGGCCCGCGCGATCGAGCGCCGCGCGCTGGGTCCGCACCGCGTGCGGCGACCACCAGGCCGGAAATGCGGCCACCGTGCCGGCGGGGTCGATATCGCGCACCGCCGCGCCGATGGCCTCGGCGAGCAGATCGGCCGGGGCCAGGGCCCGCCCGTCATCGGTGCGGATGTCCACCGGATCCCCGACCCGCGCGGGCAGGGTGCGCGCCAGATCCGGCGCCAGCCCGGGAGCCGTCGGCCGGGTACGGACGGTGAATCCGCCCGTCCGGCCGGAAGCCGCCGCTGTCACGGCGACCGTTTGTGACGACCCGGCGGTGAGGCCGAGCGTCAGGTCCTGAGTCATCGGAGAACTCCTGTCGTTCCGAGCACGTGGTGCGGTGAATCGGCGAGTTCTGCGGTCTGCCGACCTAACGAGCCTTTCGGCCGCCGGGGACCCCCCGTTACCGGTGTTCGGGGGATTGCGGGGAAATTCCCCTAATCGGCGACATACCCCCAACGCGACCGGTGTCGATATGAGGGGGTTTCACCCCGTTTCGCGTTGTCGCGGGGGTTTCTAGCGTCGAAGGCAATTCGACTACCGCGGATCACCAGGGTCCGCCGATCCAGGAGACGCGATGACCCCGAACGCCATTCTCGAATTCATCCTCGCCCTACTCCGCGACCACGAGGCCGCCACGGGTTACTGCATCAACCCCACCGAGGCCCTCAGCGCCGCCGGACTCGGCGCGGTCACTCCCGAGGACATCGCCGCCGTCGCGCCCATGGTCGCCGAATCGGCCCTGGTTTCCGGGGGCGATCAGCTCGCGGCGATCATCGCGGCAGGTTCCGGCGCGCAGGTTGGTGGGAGCGTGGGTGCCGGTGCCGGTGCGGGGGCTGGTGTCGGGCTCGGCACTGGTGTCGGAGTTGGCGCGGGGCTCGGTGGAGCTATCGGCACCGGTGCCGACCTCGGCGCGGGACTCGGCGCCGATATCGGTGCGGGCCTCGGAGCAGCCGCAGGTCTGGGCGCCGAAGCCGCCGCCGGACTCGGTGCTGCCGCTGGACTCGGCACCGAAGCCGCACTCGAAGTTGGCGCAGCTCTGAGCGCGGCCGCCGCCGGACTCGGTGCGGGCCTCGGAGCAGGTGCCGGTCTCGGGGCCGGTGCTGCTGCCGGTCTGGGCGCTGGTGCTGCTGCCGGCCTTGGGGCAGTGACCGCTCTCGGGGCCGAAGCTGCTGCCGGGCTTGGTGCGGTCGCAGGTCTGGGCGGTGAAGTAGCTGCGGGTCTGGGTGGTGAAGCGGCCGCCGGACTCGGTGCGGTCGCAGGTCTCGGCGGTGAAGCGGCCGCGGGTCTCGGTGCCGTCGCCGGTCTCGGCGCTGCGGCCGCGGCTGGACTCAGCGCCGAAGCCGCACTCGCCGCGAACGCCGCCGCGCAGTCCGCCACCGCCCTGCAACTGGGCCTCGGCGTCGACACCGCCGTCGGAACCGCCGCCGACCTCGGCACGCAAGCAGCGGCCGGCCTGACCTCGGCAACCAACCTGGTCTCCACCGGAGATCTGACGGCTGCCGTCGACACCGGCCTCGAATCGGCTGCGAACTTGGGCGGTGAGTTGGGTGCCGGTCTGGAGTCTGCTGCCAACTTGGGTGCCGGGTTGGGATCGGTTGCGGACCTCGGTGGTGAGGTGGGCGCCGGGTTGGGCTCGGCCGCGAACCTGGGGGCCGAGTTGGGTGCTGGTCTGGAGTCGGCCGCGAACCTCGGCGGTGAGTTCGGCGCCGGTCTCGGGGCGGCCGAGAATCTCGGTGCCGGGTTGGATTCCGCCGCCGGCCTCGGTGGCGAGTTGAGCACCGAGCTGGGCGCCGGATTGGAGTCGGCTGCCGGTGCGGATGCGACTGCGGCGCTCGCAACCGGTCTGACCGGCGGAATCGGTGCTCTGGCAGGTGGCGCGGCAGCACTGGGCGACGCGGCGAGCGCATTGAACACAGGACTCGGTGCGGACGTGACCGCATCGACCACCGGCCTGACCACCGCCGCCGGTGATATCGCCGGGCTGGGCGCGCAGGTCGGAACGGGACTGGAGAGTGGGCTCGCATCGCAGGTCGGCGGTGCTGTGAACGTCGGGAGCGAACTGTCCACAGGTTTGTCGGCCGCGGCGAATTCGGTACTGCAGGCTGGGGATGATCTGTCCACAACCTTGTCGTCGAGCGCGGATTCGGCATTGTCGGCGGGGACCGGGTTGTCCACCAGCCTGTCGACCGGTGTGGATGCTGCGGTGCAGGCGGGGACCGGTCTTTCCACAACCCTGACCACGGGCGTGGATTCGGCATTGCAGACCGGGAACGGTCTGTCCACAACCCTCGCGACGGGGCTGAATTCGGGACTGTCGACGGCGGCCGAATCCGCGGTGCAGGCCGGTGGTGGGCTCTCCACGGCGCTCTCGGGTGGCGCCGATTCCGCGCTGCACACCGAGAGTGGGCTTTCCGCAGCGTTGACGGGGGCCGGGGATTCGGGATTGCAGGTCGGAAGTGGTCTGTCCACAACGTTGTCGACCGGTGCGGACTCGGTGCTGCACGCGGGTAATGGCCTTTCGACCACGTTGTCGGCTGGTGCCGAGTCGGCTGCGCAGGCGGGTGGCGGGCTTTCGACGACGTTGTCTTCGGGAGCGGATTCGGCGTTGCATGTGGGCAGTGGGTTGTCCACGACGTTGTCGACGGGTGTGGATTCGGCGGCGCACGTTGGAAGTGGTTTGTCCACAACGCTTTCGACCGGTGCGGATTCGGCTGCGCATGCCGGGAGTGATCTGTCCACAGTTGTGTCGTCGGGGATGAATTCGGCGGTTTCGGCTGGGACGGGGTTGTCCACAGGTCTGTCGGGTGCTGGTGGGGCGACTGTGCACAGCGGTGGAGATCTGAGTGTGTCCGATACGGCGGGGACGGCGCTGCATGCGGGGACCGGGCTCGGGGTGAATGTGGGCGGCGCGACCGACAGTGCGGTGCACAGTGCGTTGGGAGTCGATGGAACCACCGCTGCCGCAGCGAATCCCTGGACGAGTGTGGATGTTTCGCATGCGTTCGGGAACGGCGTCGACTCGACTCTGGGCGCCGCGACGCACAGCACGATCGACAGCACGCTGAGTGCCGGCGGGAACGGCTCCCTCGGTGGCGGGCTGGATTCCACGCATACCGCGGGTACGGGGTTGTTCGGCGATACCACCGCCGCGACGACGACCGAGACGCATCCGGGTGTGGATATCACCGGCGGATTGCTGCACTGAGCGGAATACGGCGAGGAGAGCGAGCAGCAGATATGGGAACTGTGGTGGTGGACGAATCAGCATCCGGCACAACGGCATTGCCGTTGCCGAACCTCCTGGCGGAGACGATCGCGGCCGCGCGCGCCGCGGATCGGGGCGATCTGGTCGGACGGCTGGAGACGCTGGCCGAGCGGGTGCGCGATCCGCGGCGCCGGATCGTGGTGGCGGGCCTGGGAAATCAGGGCAAGAGCCAGTTCGTCAACGCGCTGTTGAATCTCGAGATCAGCCCGGTGGGTGATGACGCCACCACCACGGTTCCGCTACTGTTCGCGTACGGGCCGCAACCGCAGGCCGAGGTCGTTCTGGCCGGGCCGGACGGGAGTTCGGCACAGGAACAGCGAGTTCCGTTGCCGCTCAGTGAAATTCACACCGTCACTCCGCATTCGCACGGACGGGTGACGAGGCTGGAGGTTCAGGCGCCCAACCCGCTGCTCGCGGAGGGCATCGTCCTGGTGGACACCCCGGCCGTCGGCGGCCACGGAACCTTCGGCGCGGCAGCGGTACTCGCGATGGCCCCGGCCGCCGACGCGGTGCTGGTCATCTCGGACGCGTCCACCGAACTCACCGAACCCGAGGCCGACCTGCTGCGGCAGATCACCGAACTGTGTCCGGCCACGGCCCTGCTGCTGGGCAAGATCGATCTGTATCCACACTGGCGGCAGATCCTCGAGGCCGATCGGGAACACCTGCGGCGCAACGGTATCGAGGCGCCGATCCTCCCGGTGTCCGCGCTGCTGCGCAGCCACGCCCTGCGCCTGCAGGACGAGCAGCTCGGCCGCGAATCGGGTTTCGGTGAACTCTACGATTTCCTGCGCGAACAGGTGGTCGCGCGTGGACGCGAAGCCACCCGGCGGGCCGTCGCGCTCGACATCTCCGCTGCCGCAGAGCATCTGGCCCTGGCCCTGAGCAGTGAACTGGTCACGCTGAAGGATCCCGAGCGCGGCGAACTGGCCGTGCGCGAACTGCGCATGGCCAGGACCCAGGCCGAGGAACTCTATCGGCGAACCGCCACCTGGCAGCAGACTCTCGGCGACGGCATCACCGATCTGACCGGCGATATCGACCACGACCTGCGCGAACGTCTCCGGAATATCGGCCGCACCGCCGAGGACTGGATCGACGAGAACGATCCGGCCCGGCACTGGGACCGGATCGAGGAGTGGCTGACCGCGACGACCGATACCGCCATCGGCGACAACCTGCTGTGGACGCACGCGCGGGCGGTCCAGCTGGCCGAACGGGTCGGCGAACATTTCCTCGAATTCGGCGGCGTGGAACTGCCCGCCCTGCGTCAGGGCCTGAATCCCACAGACGCGGGATCGGTGACGCTCGCGGATCTCGAACCCGACCTCGGCCTGGGCCACAAACTCCTGGTCGGTATGCGCGGCTCCTACGGCGGCATGGTGATGATCGGCCTGGCCAGCACGGTCGCCGGTCTGGCACTGATCAATCCGTTCTCCCTCGGTGCGGGTGTTCTGCTGGGCGGCAAGGCATTCCGCGACGACAAGCGCGAACGCCTGACCCGCCGCCGAGGCGAGGCGAAGACGGCCGTGCGCCGCTACCTCGACGACGTCAGCTTCGAGGCGGGCAAACAGTCACGCGATCGCCTGCACCGCATTCACCGCCTCCTGCGCGACCACTTCACCGGTATCGCCGACCGCAGCCTCCGCTCGATCAACGACTCCCTGCAGGCCACCCAGGACGCCGCGGGCATGGAGAACGCCCGCCGCGCCGCCCGCTGCACCGAATTGGAACAACAGCTGGGGACCGTCGCACAGTTGCGCCGCCATGCCGACGCGCTGCTCCCGCCGGGATGACCCTGAGGAATCGCAGAGGTTTGTGTGATGCTGCTGCCGGGCTGACCGTGGGGATCGGACCGGATCGGCTGGGGGATGTGATCCTCGGGATGATTTGTGTGGTTCGTAGCGAATTCACAGCGGCGCTGGTTACTGTGACCGCGTGAATGACGAGGTCGAAGGCGTGCGGCAGGGGATCGTGCCGGAGGCGCGGGCGTTGCTGGCGGCCGCGCGACGGGCGTTCGCGGGGCAGCCGCATGCGGCGGGGCTGTTGGACGACTGTGCGCGGCGGCTCGATCAGCCGTTGCGGGTGGCGTTGGCGGGGCAGCTGAAGGCGGGCAAGTCGACGTTGCTCAATGCCCTTGTGGGACAGGACATCGCGCCGACCGACGCGACCGAGTGCACCCGCATGGTCACCTGGTATCGGCACGGTTCCACGCCGCGGGTGGGCGCGATGTCCGCGGACGGGGCCCGTGCCGATGTCGTGGTGCGCCGCAGGCCCGGCGCGGACGGGCTGCCGGGCGCACACGGCCTGACCTTCGACCTGTCCGCACTGCGCTGGCCCGCCGGTGCGCGGCGCGAGGTCGACCATCTCGCCGTCGAGTGGCCCGCCGCGACGCTGGCTCGCACCACGATCATCGACACCCCGGGCATCTCCTCGTTGTCCCGGGCCGTCTCGCGCCGGACAGAACGACTGCTCGCCGACGAGACGGCCGATGACACGCTGCCCGCCGCGGATGCCGTGGTCTATCTGCTGCGTCGGCTCGACGCCGCGGACATCGGTTTCCTGGAGCAGATCGGCACGGGCGAACACGGCCCGCTGGGCGTGATCGGCGTGGTCTCGCGCGCCGACGAGATCGGTTCCGGCCGCATCGACGCACTGCATTCCGCGCGTGACGTGGCGTCTCGATTCGCCGGTGAGCTGGAGCGAACGGGCTTGTGCCAGGAGGTCATTCCGGTCGCCGGGCTGCTCGCCTTCGCCGCGGCCACCTTGCGTCAGCGCGAGTTCGACGCGTTCGAGGCATTGGCCGCGGTCCCGGTGGACGATCTCGGACTCGCCCTGCTGTCCGCGGACCGATTCGCCGGTCCGGATCTGTCACTTCCCGTGCCGCCCCCGCTGCGCGCCCACCTGGCCGCGCGATTCGGACTGTTCGGAATTCGCCTGGCGGTCACGTTGATTCGCCTCGGTGCGCGCGACTCATCCTCCCTGGCAACGGAATTGACCAAACGAAGCGGTCTCGAAGAACTACGCACCGTGCTCGACGTGCAATTCGCCCAGCGCGCAGATCAATTGAAGGCGCATTCGGCCCTGACCGGACTGGCCCGAGTGCTGACCGCACATCCGGGCACCGCCGCCGATCAACTCCTGCCCCGCGTCCGCACACTCCTCGCCGACGTGCACGGCTTCGCCGAACTCCGCCTCCTGGGCCACCTCCGTACCGACGAATTACCCTTGCCCCCAGACGATCTCACCGAACTCCACCGCCTCATCGGCGGCACCGGCGTCGCCGCCCACCTCCGCCTCGGCCTCCCTTCGGACGCGACCTCCCGCCACCTCCGCGACCAAGCCCTGTCCGCGGTCCGCAAGTGGCGATCCCGCGCCGCCCACCCCCTCGCCGACCAATTCACCGCCACCGCCTGCCGCACCGCCGCCCGCAGCGCGGAGGGCCTGCTCGACCTCCTCCAGGACCCGCCCACCACCCCGTTCGCCCGAATCACCCCACCCCGCTGATCCACCCGTCCCACCAGGCGCGCAACTCGCTGTCACCCCCGCGCCGATCGGTGTGATCAGATGCCGCATCCGCTCGGCGTCGAGGGCACGGTCGACTGGCGCCTGAGCGTTGATTCGCGGGGTCAGCCGATCCGTCCGAGTTCGGCGCCCGGCACACAATTCGTGTGTGCCTGAGCACCGATTTGCGTCGTCACCGGGGCGAAGCGTGTGCCCCGCGCCGAATACGCTCACGAGGCGCCGGGGTCGATCAGGATCTTGGCGTGCTGGTCCGGGTGGGCGAGGGCGGTGAAGGCGTCCTGGACGCCGTGCAGGCCGACGGTTCCGGTGATCAGGGGCGCCGGATCGACCTTGCCGTCGGCGATCATGTGCAGGGTGTCGCGGAATTCGCCGGGGTCGTAGCCGAAGGCGAACTGCAGGTCGAGTTCCTTGTTGATGGCCATGGCGGGGCGGAAGTGGTCGGTCTGCATGCAGACGCCGACGACGACGATCCGGGAGCGCGGCGGGGCTGCGGTGACGATCTGCTCGATCATGCCGGGAACGCCGACGCATTCGAACACCACCGGACCGGCCGGGTCCAGACGGAGTGTGTGCGCCATCCGGAACAGGTGCCACCAGGGCAGATTCGGGACGCGACGCAATTTCTCCATGGCGTCGAAACCGAGGTTCAGGATATCGGTGACGCCCTCGATCCGGCCGGTGCGCGGGCCCGCGGTCCAGGGCTGTTCTATCTTGGGATCGACCACCGCGTCCGCACCGCAGCGCGCGGCCAGTTCCCGGCGGCGCGTGGAGAAGTCACTGGCGACGACGGTGTGCACGCCCGCCGCCTTCAGCATCGAGATCACCGCGAGACCGATTGGACCGCAACCGATCACGAAGGCGGTCTGCTTGCTGCCGATCCGGCTGCGGCGCACCGCGTGCCAGGCCACGGCCATCGGTTCGGTGAGGGCGGCCAGGTCGTCGGACAGGCCGTTCGGGATCGGGAACGTCATCGATTCCTGCACCAGCACCTGTTCGGCGTAACCGCCGGGCGCGGCCTCGGACAGTCCGGTCAGCTGCGGCGCCCGCCCGGCGCGCAGGATCGGCAGGGCGACCACCCGGGTGCCCGACTTCCAGCGTTTGCGGCAACCGCGACCGTAATCGACTATCTCCCCGCAGAATTCGTGCCCGAGCACGACCCGCTGATCGGACCGCATGAACCCGTCGTACCCGGTCGCGACGGCCAGGTCCGCGAGTTCGTCGCAGTGCACCCGAGCATGCAGATCCGATCCGCAGATCCCGCACCGCCGCACGGCGATCACGGCTTGCCCCGGACCGGGTTCGGGCGCGGGGATTTCGGCGACTTCGAGCTCGCCTTCGGAACAGACCACCGCCTTCATATCCGAAACCGTACCGCGCGGTCACCGAGGGTGACATGGACTTCGCCGCACCCGTCGGCGCACTCGAGTGCGGACCGGCGTGGCCGGGTGCCTCGACCATGGGACAACGCGTCACCTCGAACGATCCCGCGGCACAGCAGTGTCCGGTTGCCGTCCGGTGACCGGCGCGCGACCGATACGGGACCAATGGTCGTCGGAATCCTCGAAGCCGGTCGATCCGGCTCCGGTGCAGGTCGTCGACGTTCTAACATCCAGGTGTGAGCTCGCGATCGTCCGACAGGCCGGAAATGCCGAATGCGGCCTCGGGCGGGATGCGAGCTCGCGATATGGACCGGGTTCGGGTCCGCACGCTGCTCGACGCCGCCTATGCAGAAGGTCAGCTCGGAGCCGAGGAGTATCACGATCGCTCCGACCGCGCCGGGACCGCCCGCACGATCGGACAGCTGCGGGGACTGGTGGCGGATCTGCAACTCCCGGCGGATGTGGCGGGCTGGTCCGAGCCGCCGCGGCCGAATCCGGCGCACCGGATCGGACGGTATCCGGACCACATCCGGGCCCGCGACGAGGATCGCGATCTGACCTGCCGTGCCCTGGACGTGGCCTTGGCCGACGGGCAGCTCTCGACCGAGGAACACCGCACCCTCACCGAGCTGACCACCGAGGCCCAGACCCTGGGCGATCTCGCCGGACTGACCGAAGACCTGCAGAAACCCGCGCCCGCACCGATCGATCCGCGCTCGAAGATCCGGCCGCGGGCGGCCTGGTTCGCCGGTGCGATGGTCGTCGTCGCCATCGCCGCGGCGGTCGGCGGTTACCGGCTGGCCCATCGATCCGCACCGCCGCTCGCACCCGTGGCGGCTCCGGCGCCGCAGGCCGTGCAGCCGCTGGTGATCGAGACGCCCGATCTGACCACCGCCGCCGGATTCGACAAGTTCCGGAGCCGCTACCGGGCGAAATTCGGCGATACCGTGGTCGACCGGGTGAGTCTGTTCCCCGAGTACGCCTCGATCGATCGCACCACCCTCGCGCAGCCGAATCGGGTCGCCGACTACGACTATCGGGGCGGATTCCTGGCCACGAGTGCGGTGACGACTCGGCAGAAGGACAAGCCGATCCTCGATCTGGCGACGGTGAACGTGGCCGCGCTGGGTGATCTGATCAGCCGCTCGGTCGCGATGACGAAGGTCGAGGGCGGCGCCGTGAGCCACATCATCATGGATGTCGACAGCATCACCGAGGCGCCGACGATCAGCATCTACGTCGGCAACAAGTTCAAAGAAAGCGGATATCTCGAGGCCACGCCCGCCGGGCAGCTCATCCGCGTGTCCCCCTTCGGCGATTAGGCGCAGCTGATGCAAACCTCCCGTTCCGCGACGTCCGGGCGTACCGGTTCGTCTTCGGGAACCGTGAACGGCGCACTGCGCGTTCGTGATTCGGATCGTGTGGATGCCTGTGCGGTCCTGGACGCCGCGCGTGCGGACGGCCAGTTGACCGAGTCCGAACACGCCGAGCGCACCCGATCCGCGATGCGCGCACGCACCTTCGCCCAGTTGGACGCCGTTCTCCACGATCTGCAGATCCCGGCGAATCTGGTCGATACGCCGGTGGCCAGCCCGGCCCGACGCCGCTCCTCGCGGCGATGGCTGTTGGCGACCGCCGTGGTGGTGGCCGCGGCGCTGATCGGCATGCTGTGCGGCTGGGCGAGCAGCGACGACGGACCCGTCGCGAGTCTCGAGACGACGGATATGACGACCGCCGCCGGAATCGAAGCCTTCTTCGCCGCCTATCGCGCCCATTTCGGCGACCTGCGCGCGGACGAGATCGTCCTGCACCCGAACACCGCGTCGATCGAGCGGCCCGCCGCGAACGACCCGTCGAAGTCCGAAAGAATCTCGTACCGAGGGAATTTCGACAGCTGGACGACCACCGGACGTCAGCCGGATCTGCAGCCGATCGATCTGAGCACGCTCGACATCCCGAAACTGGCCGCCCTGCTGGCCGGTGCGGCGCAGTCGGTCGGCGCGCCCGAGGCATCGATCAGCCACGTGATCATCGACCGAACCACGCTCGGCGAGGGGAACCAGCCGGTCGTGACCATCTACATCCAGGGCCCGCACAGCGGATACCTCATGGTCGACCTCACCGGCGAGCCGCTGTACATCGCCAAGGCGCACGCCTAGCGGCCGGTCCAGTGTGTGATGCACATCACTTGAAAGCCCTGTCACGACGACGTCGCAGGACGTGTCCAACCCGGTGTAAGCACTTCAACCGGAAGGATCCGCGATGCCTGCCATCGACGTTCTCGACTCGTTCATCAACTACACCGACACCGGCGAGGGTGGCGTGCCGGTGGTTTTCCTGCACGGCAATCCCACGTCTTCGTACCTGTGGCGCAACGTGATTCCGCATGTGAGCGGTGCGGTGCGGACGCTGGCGCCGGATCTGATCGGGATGGGGGAATCGGGTAAGCCCGATATCGCTTATCGGTTCGCCGACCACGTGCGCTATCTGGATGCCTGGTTCGATGCGCTGGGGCTGGACGAGGTCGTGCTCGTCGGGCACGACTGGGGTGGGGCGCTGGCCATGGACCGGCTGGCGCGATATCCGGAGCGGGTGCGCGGGATCGCCGTGCTCGAGACCTTTCTGCGCCCGCTGAGCTGGGCGGAGATGCCGCCGCAGGGCGCGGAGCTGTTCCGCCGGTTCCGCTCGCCGGAGGGTGAGCAGCTGATCTTGCAGGAGAACATGTTCATCGAATTCAACCTGCCCTTCGGCGCGAAGAGTCTGACCCCGGCCGATCTGGACGTCTACCGCGCGCCGTACCCGACGCCCGAGTCCCGTCGCCCGATGCTGATGTGGCCCAGGGAGATTCCGTTCGACGGCGAGCCCGCGGACGTCGCCGAGATCATGGTGAACTACGGCCGCGCGATGGCCGACACCCCGCAGATCCCGAAACTGCTGATGGCCGTCGAGAACGGCATCGGCATGGGTGGGAACGAGACTATCGATTGGGCGAGAACCACATTCGCCAACATCGAGACGGCCGGCATCGGCCCCGCGGGACATCACGCGCCCGAGGATCAGCCCGATGCGATCGGCACGGCGGTGGCGCGGTGGCTGCGCGCGCACGACCTGTCCGGAGCTGCCACGTCGGCCGAGGTGATTTCGCACTGAGTGGGCGTCCCCGTGCTTGCGTGACCGGCCGATCCGTCGAACCATGGTGGGGTGAGCATCGGATCGGCCGCAGCGCCGTTCACGCAGGAGCCCGTCCCCGGCGAGGCGGATCTGGTCGCGCGGGCGGTCGCCGGTGACGCGGCCGCGGTCACCGAGGTGGTCCGGCTGCTGCAGGATCCGCTGTACCGGCTGGCGCTGCGGATGACCGGCCGCCCGCCCGACGCCGAGGACGCCACCCAGGAGATCCTGCTGCGCGTGCTGGACAAGCTGTCCACCTGGCGCGCCGAGGCCCGGCTGCTGACCTGGGCGTATCGCATCGGCGTGAACCATCTGCTGAATCTGCGCCGCCGCAGCCCGCAGGAACGCGCCCAGCTCTCCCTGGACGAATTCGCCACCGATCTGCGCGACGGGCTCGCCGAACAGGATCACCGCGGCCCCGAGGCGACCCTGCTGACCCGCGAGGTCCGCCTGACCTGCAGCCAGGCCATGCTGCAGTGCCTGAGCCGGGACGAGCGCGTCGCCTTCGTGCTGAGCGAGGTCTTCGAATTCGACTCGTCCGCGGCGGCGTGGATTCTCGGCACGACGCCGGTCGCCTATCGAAAACGTCTGCAGCGAGCCAAGAAACGCCTCGGCGACTTCCTGAACTCCACCTGCGGCCTGGCGAATCCGAAGGCCGCGTGCCGTTGTGCCCGCCGCGTCGACAAGGCCGTCGAACTCGGCCGCGTCGACCCTCGCCGCCCCGCCTACGCCACCCACTCGATCACCCCCGGCGGTCGCACGGCCGCCGCCGCCGAACAACAGATGATCGGCCTGCACGACGCCGCGGCCGTACTGCGCGCGCATCCGGACTATGCCGCGCCCGAGGCGCGCAGGGATGTGGTCGCCGCCCTGCTCGATTCGGGACGTTTCCCGATGCTGGAACCTCCGCGCGACTGAGTCGGCGCGCGGTGGTCAGTGCCGCGGTTCCGGGTAGGCCGATCGAAAGAAAGGCAGGTACACCCGATGAGCAGAACGGATATCGTGCGGGCGCTGCTGGATCGCGCCGGTACCAGCTATGCCCGGCAGGCCGGGATCGAACCGGCCGACGAACCCGCGCCGCTGTTCCAGCTGCTGATGCTCGCGGAATTGCTGAGCACCCGCATCTCCTCGGATATCGCGGTCGCCGCGACCCGGGAGCTGATCGACTCCGGCTTCACCACCCCGCGACTCGTCGCCGAGGCCGACTGGCAGGACCTGGTCGATGCGCTGGGCCGCGGGCACTACCGGCGCTACGACGAATCCACGGCCACCCGCCTCGGCGGCAACGCCACCTTCCTGCTCGAGCGCTATCACGGTGATCTGCGCCGTCTGGCGAGCGACGCGGACGAGGATCCGGGTCGGCTGGCCGAGCTGCTACAGCAGTTCAAGGGCATCGGCCCGGTCGGCGCGGATATCTTCCTGCGGGAGATCCAGGACGTGTGGACCTGGGTGCGGCCGCATTTCGACGATCGGGCCAGGCAGGGAGCCGAGCGGCTGGGTCTGCCCGCCGATCCGGCGAGTCTGGATCGGCTGAGTCCGTCGGGTCGCGATGCGGAATTCGCCGCCGCACTGGTGCGTGTCACCCTCGACCGCGATCTCGCCGACGCGGTGCTCGCCGAGGCTGGATAGTCCGAAACCTCGTCTACCAGGAGGTTTCGGTCGCCGAGGCGGTCTGGGAAAATAATTCGGCCGGGCGGGAATGGATGAGGCGGGCCGCTCGTTGGACTGGATCGACGCAAAGTTGAGCGTCTAGGACTCAAGTTATTGGTTGACTCGGACCCCGAGTGCATGCAAGATTGAGTCGACCACGCTCAGTATTGCTGAGGACCGTGCTCCAGGCGGTGTCGGGGTGAGGTCCGGTGGTTGCCGTCAGGCAGCCGCGGCAGGCGTCTGCCCTGCATCGCCACATATAGGTACGTCACATAGGAGGAACACAATGGCTCGTGCGGTCGGTATCGACCTCGGGACCACGAACTCTGTCGTCGCCGTTCTCGAAGGCGGCGAACCGGTCGTCGTCGCAAACTCGGAAGGATCGCGGACGACTCCGTCGATCGTCGCGTTCGCGAAGAACGGCGAGGTACTCGTCGGCCAGCCTGCCAAGAACCAGGCCGTCACCAACGTCGATCGCACCATCCGCTCGGTCAAGCGCCACATCGGCACCGACTGGAGCGTGGACATCGATGGCAAGAAATACACCCCGCAGGAGATCAGCGCGCGCGTGCTGATGAAGCTCAAGCGCGACGCGGAGTCCTACCTCGGTGAGGAGATCACCGACGCGGTCATCACCGTCCCGGCGTACTTCGAGGACGCCCAGCGCCAGGCCACCAAGGAAGCCGGCCAGATCGCCGGTCTGAACGTGCTGCGCATCGTCAACGAGCCCACCGCCGCGGCCCTGGCCTACGGCCTGGACAAGGGCGACAAGGAACAGACCATCCTGGTCTTCGACCTCGGTGGCGGCACCTTCGACGTCTCGCTGCTGGAAATCGGCGAGGGCGTCGTCGAGGTCCGCGCCACCTCCGGTGACAACCACCTCGGTGGTGACGACTGGGACGAGCGCGTCGTGCAGTGGCTGGTGGACAAGTTCAAGTCCAGCAACAGCATCGACCTGACCAAGGACAAGATGGCGATGCAGCGGCTGCGTGAGGCCGCGGAGAAGGCGAAGATCGAGCTGAGCTCCTCGCAGAGCACCTCGATCAACCTGCCTTACATCACCGTCGACGCGGACAAGAACCCGCTGTTCCTGGACGAGCAGCTGAGCCGTTCGGAGTTCCAGAAGATCACCTCCGATCTGCTGGACCGCACCCGTCAGCCGTTCCAGTCCGTCATCAAGGACGCCGGCATCTCGGTCTCCAATATCGATCACGTTGTGCTCGTCGGCGGTTCGACCCGTATGCCCGCCGTTTCCGAGCTGGTCAAGGAACTGACCGGTGGGCAGGAGCCCAACAAGGGCGTGAACCCGGACGAGGTCGTCGCCGTCGGCGCCGCCCTGCAGGCCGGTGTGCTCAAGGGTGAGGTCAAGGACGTCCTGCTGCTCGATGTCACCCCGCTGTCGCTGGGTATCGAGACCAAGGGCGGCGTGATGACCAAGCTCATCGAGCGCAACACCACCATCCCGACCAAGCGGTCGGAGACCTTCACCACGGCCGATGACAATCAGCCGTCGGTGCAGATCCAGGTGTTCCAGGGTGAGCGCGAAATCGCTTCGCACAACAAGCTTCTGGGCTCCTTCGAGCTGACCGGTCTCCCGCCGGCCCCGCGCGGCGTGCCGCAGATCGAGGTCACCTTCGACATCGACGCCAACGGCATCGTGCACGTGACCGCGAAGGACAAGGGCACCGGCAAGGAGAACAAGATCAAGATCCAGGACGGCTCCGGCCTGTCCAAGGAGGAGATCGACCGGATGGTCAAGGACGCCGAGGCGCACGCCGCGGAGGACAAGACCCGTCGCGAGGAGGCCGAGACCCGCAACCAGGCCGAGTCCCTGGTGCACCAGACCGAGAAGTTCATCAAGGACAACGAGGACAAGGTGCCCGCGGATCTCAAGGGCAAGGTCGAGTCGGCCATCACCGAGGCCAACGAGGCCCTGAAGGGCACCGACATCGAGGCCATCAAGACCGCGGTGGAGAAGTTGGCCACCGAGTCGCAGGCCCTGGGTCAGGCGATCTACGAGGCGTCGTCGGCCGATGCGGCAGCGTCGGGCAACGGTGCTGCTCCCGAATCCGATGACACGGTCGTCGACGCGGAGGTCGTGGAAGAGCCGGAGAAGAAGTGACGGAAAACAATCCGGAATCCGAACCGGTCACGATCGTGGACAACCGCAAGGTCGATCCGGTCACTGGTGAGGTTCGCCAGGCCGCGGCGTCGCAGGACGCCGCGGCCGAGGGCGGAGCCGAATCGGCGGCCGAGGCCGAGGTGCACGCCGATCCGGTCAGTGCCGAATTGGCCGAGCGCACAGCCGATCTGCAGCGCCTGACCGCCGAATACGCCAACTATCGGCGGCGGACCGAACGCGACCGCAAGGCCGCGATCGATACCGCCAAGGCGTCGGTCGTCACCGAGCTACTCGGTGTGCTGGACGATCTGGATCGCGCTCGCGCACACGGCGACCTGGAATCCGGGCCGCTGAAGTCCGTGGCGGACAAGCTGTCCGAGGCGCTGCAGAAGCAGGGGCTCGAGCAGTTCGGCACGGAAGGCGAGTCGTTCGACCCGACCCTGCACGAGGCCGTGCAGCACGAGGGTGAGGGCCACGATCCGGTGATCGGTGTCGTGATGCGCAAGGGGTACCGCTTCGGCGACCGGGTGCTGCGGCACGCGCTTGTCGGAGTGACCGACGGGGTAACAGATCTGGTGACAGGAAATGCTGGCACCGATGACGACGACCATTGAGCAGCGAACATGTGAGCTGACCGGGGCGGTGGGGTGGGGGTATGCACAAGCACAGAGAGGAGGAGATGCCTGGTGAATCGTGAGTGGCTCGAGAAGGACTTCTACAAGGAGCTGGGTATTTCCTCCGGCGCCACCCAGGACGAGATCAAGAAGGCCTATCGCAAGCTGGCCCGGGACCTGCATCCGGACAAGAATCCGGGTGATGTGAAGGCCGAGGAGCGGTTCAAGGCCGTCAGCGAGGCGCATGCCGTGCTGTCCGATCCGGAGAAGCGCACGGAGTACGACGAGGCCCGGAAGTTGTTCGCGAGCGGCGGTTTCGGTCGTGGCGGCTTCTCACCGGGTGGCGGTGGCGGCTACGGACAGGGTGGATTCAACGAATTCAACCTGGGCGACATCTTCGGTGGCGCAGCCGGTTCCACCGCGGACGGCGGGCTCGGCGATATTCTCGGCGGCTTGTTCAACCGCGGCCCCGGTGGTGCGACGCGCACCTCGACCCGGCCGCGGCGCGGCAGCGATGTGGAGACCGAGACCAATCTCGGCTTCCGCGAGGCCGCGCAGGGCGTCACCGTGCCACTGCGGATGACCAGCCCGTCGCCGTGTACGACCTGTCACGGCAGCGGCGCGAAGCCCGGTACGAGTCCGCGAGTCTGCCCGCACTGCAACGGAACCGGCGTCATCAGCCGGAACCAGGGTGCGTTCGGATTCAGCGAACCGTGCGAGGACTGCCGCGGCACGGGGTCGATCATCGACGATCCGTGTGTGGACTGCCGCGGCACCGGCATCCAGAACCGGACCCGCACCATCACGGTGCGGATTCCGCCGGGTGTGCGGGACGGTCAGCGAATTCGCCTGGCGGGCCAGGGCGAAGCAGGTCTGCGCGGTGCGCCCGCGGGTGATCTGTTCGTCACCGTGCACGTCAGCCAGGACAAGGTCTTCGGCCGCAACGGCGACGACCTGACCCTGGTGCTGCCGGTCAGTTACAGCGAATTGGTGCTCGGCACAACGGTGTCCGTGCCCACGCTGGAGGGCCGGGTCGGCGTGAAGGTGCCCGCGGGCACCGCCGACGGCCGTACCCTGAGAGTGCGCGGGCGCGGTGTGCCCAAGCGCTCCGGTGGTGCGGGCGACCTGCTGGTGACGGTCAAGGTCGCGATTCCGCCGAAGCTGGACGACGAGGCCTCCGAGGCGCTGCGGCGTTACGCGGAGGCGGAGAAGGCCGGTGGGTTCGACCCGCGAGCTGGATGGGCAGGTGCGTAATGTCCGGTCATGCAGGGGCTTCGCCCCCACAACCGCCCGGTAACGACCGGGGTGGAGCAGGCGTCGAGTACTTCGTGATCTCGGTTGCCGCCCAGCTGGCCGGTATGCACGCGCAAACGCTGCGCACCTACGACCGGCTGGGTCTGGTCACCCCGCACCGCACCTCGGGCGGGGGCCGGCGCTATTCGAACCGGGATGTGGAGTTGCTCCGCGAGGTGCAGCGCCTGTCCCAGGACGAGGGCGTCAACCTGGCCGGTATCAAGCGCATCATCGAACTGACCAACCAGGTCGAGGCGCTGCAACAGCGGGTCGGCGAGCTCTCCGACGAGGTGGAACGCCTGCGTTCGGGCTACCGCCCCGATCTGACTCCGCCGCAACGCAGCACCGCACTCGTGGTCTGGCAGCCGCGCAACAAGCGACGTTAGATCGCGAAATATCCAACGAGACAGCGCCCCTGGTGACAGGGGCGCTGTTTTCGTAGCTGGGGGAGTGGCCTCCCCGCACTGTACGCACGGTGAATGGTTGCGCGAGATGTGCTGTGCTCGCGGGTCGGGCATTGGGTGATGTGGCACCGGGGCGGCGGCCTCGGAATCCGCGATTGGGTGGCGAGAATGTTGCCGGAGTAGTGATCTCGGGCGATCCGGCGGTCGACATCGAGTGATGATCGATTGCAGGAAGATCGCTGTAGAAGTGAGTCTTTCAAAATGAATCATGTTGATTCGGTGAGATGTGGGCGGGGAATGACCGAATTTACTGGGCAAACGGTTGGTTTATCGGTGTCGGCACCTGCGTTGAGCAGGTTCGGGGGGAATTACACGTGGGTTGTTCGGGAGGTTTGGTCCGTTGCTGGCAAACCTCGCCTACACTCTGATCGTATCGGCTGCTGCCGGGTTTCTGGACGGCGTGCTACTCGTGGCCGTGCTCGTATTCGAGTGCGAAATGGGGTTGTGAGACAGATGGATTCGCGTGCCGCCGCCTTGGTCAGGACGACGTTCAAAGCGGTTGCTGCGGAGGAGGCGGGGCCTGAGAAAGTGGCCGGATCGTTCTTCGCGATCCTGTTCAGCGCGCAACCGCAGCTGCGTGAGTTCTTTCCCGCATCCCTGGACACTCAGCGTGAGCGGCTGGTCTCCGCGCTCGCCCATGTGGTGGATCGGCTCGAGGAGCCCGACGAGCTGCTGCCGTTCCTCGCGCAGCTCGGTCGCGATCACCGCAAGTACGGCATCGCGCCGGAACATTATCCGGCCGTGGGGAAATCGCTGATCACGGCGGTGCGTGCGCATGCGCGCACCGAGTTGTGGACCGAGGAGGCGGAGCACGCCTGGCAGGAGTGCGTCACCCTGATCACGCGGACCATGATCGTGGGGGCGCAGGATCCGGACACGCCCGCGGTGTGGAGCGGCACGGTGGTCGAACATCGCCGGGTGCTGGACGATCTCGCCGTCGTGCGGGTGCGGTTGGATCAGCCGATGCAGTACGCCGCCGGTCAGTACCTGAGCGTGCAGATCCCGTCCCGGCTGCGGATGTGGCGGTACCTGTCCCCGGCCGGTCCGTCGAATGCGGAGGGGGAGATCGAATTCCACGTGCGCGCCCGCACCGGCGGCTGGGTCAGCCCGGCCCTGGTCGGGCACACCGCGGTCGGTGACCAGTGGCTGTTGAGTGCGCCGATGGGCGGGCTCGGCATCCCTCGCAACACCCGGCGCAAGCTGCTGATGATCGGCTGCGGCACCGGAATCGCCCCGCTGCGAGCACAACTCGTGGCGATGGCGCGTCGCCGGTCCAATCCGCGGGTGCACCTGTTCGTCGGCGGACATCACCCGTGCGACCTGTACGACCTCGTGACGCTGAGCGAATTGGCCGCGGCCGGCAAATGGCTGACCGTCACGCCGATCGTCGAGAGCGAGGAAAACCCTTGGTGGTACTTCGATTCCGGTGATCCGACACCGGATCTGCCGGGCCTGGACCCGCGCCGCACCGGCCAGATCGGCGCTGTGGTGGCGGGTTACGGCCCGTGGGCCGATCGCGACGTGCAGATCTCGGGCTCCCCGTCGATGGTGCAGACCACCAAATTCCGCCTGATGGCAGCGGGTACCCCCGCCGCCAACATCCGCCACGACCCGTTGTTCTGAGAGACCTCAAACCCCTTCGTAGCGAATGGCTTCCGCGGGGGTGCCGGTCTGGATCAGACGATCGATGGTAGCCGTGGTCATCCCCGGCGAACCGCACACCAGGATCTGGTGGTGCTCCAGCGGCCCCATCTCCCCGACGACGTCCGCGAGAGTGCCCTCCAGCATCTCGTCCACATCGAATCCCACGTCCACCCGGCAGCTCTCGTACCAGGGGTCTTCCCACGTCGGATCGTCGGGACTCTCCACCACGGGAACGACCGTCAGCCAGGGAAGTTCGCCGGTCAGCAGGTAGAGCATGTCCGAGGCGTACAGATCGCGGGGTGAGCGGCCGCCGATGAACAGGTGGGTGCGGGGCGGTTCCGGGCGACGGGAGATCTCCAGCAGGATCGAGCGCAGCGGCGCCAGACCGGTGCCGCCGGCCAGCATCACCACATCGGTCGCGTCGTTGTCGACCGCCAGCCAGCCCGCCGGATCGGTGATCCGCCATTCGTCGCCCGGCTGGGTGTCCGCGACGATCGATCCGCTGCACCACCCGCCCGGCACGGTCCGGACGTGGAACTCCAGCTTGCCGTCCCGGGAAGGCGCCAGCGCGGGCGACAGGCGCCGCCGCAACCCGGGATGCTGCGGAATCTGCACCTCGACCGACTGGCCCGCGACGAACGGTACGTAATCACCGATCAGCCGCACCACCGCGATGTCGTGCCGCAGCCGGTGGTGCCCGACCACCGTCGCGGCCCATTCGGTGGGCGCGCCGAGGTGGATCTCGCCGGTCTCATCGGGGCCGAGGGTCATACACCATCCCTGTTCGTCGAAATACCTTGTCCTGCGGTCGAATCGATCGGCTGCGGATCACACCGGATCCGCGGTGATGGCCCATTCCGGTGTGCCGACCGCCACCAGTGCCCGGGTGGTGGCCGCGATCATCCGGGCCGATCCGGCGATCTGGATCTGCCGATCGGACCAGGAACCGAAGCTCGCCACCACCGCACCCAGATTACCGATCAGCCTGCGGTGCATGCCGAACGGCGGGTCGGCCGGGGGATGCGGATACCACCACGGGTTGGATGCGTTCTCGCACACCGGGATCACGGTCAGCCACGGATTGCTCAGCGACAGCTGCCACATGTTCTGCACGTCGTACAGATCGCACGGATACTGCCCGCCCATGAAGAAGTGCACCCGCGGATTGTCGCCGCGCCTGCCCATCTCGATGAGCTGCGCGCGCAGCGGTGCGATACCGGTGCCCGAACCGATCATCAGCACATCCGTGCCGCTGTCGCGGTCCACGTGCAGCCCGCCCAGCGGCCCGGCGATCTGCCAGACGTCCCCCGCCTCGGTCTCGGCGACGATGGCCGGGCTCACCCAGCCGTTCTCCACCTTGCGGACGTGGAATTCGATCTCCCCGTAGGGATTCGTCGGAATCGCGGGCGAGAGGTACCGCCACATCTTGGGCCGCTGCGGAACCGACACCGGGACGTACTGCCCGGCCTGATAGGGAATCGGCGTCTCGGATTGCAGCCGCACGATCGCCAGATCCTCCAGCACCTGCCGGTGCCCGACCACCGTCGCCTCCCAGAAGGGCTGGGAGGTATCGGAATTCGCGCCGATGGCCATCGAGGCGGACACCAGGATGCCGATATCGCGCCAGCCCTCCTCGAGTTCGCGGGACCAGCCGCCGATGCCGAAGTAGGTGCGGAACGCGGCCACCAGCGCGCGACCGGCGATATCGTAATGTGCCGCCTCGACCCCGTACTTGCGGTGGTCGCGGGCGAGTTGTTCGAGGAAGTGCTGGGCGCGGTCCCAGTCCTCGAGATGGTCGAGCACGAACTGCACGGCGGTCATCACGCGCTTGGGCTGCATATCCATGGCGGGCGGGAACAGCTCCCGCAGCCGGGGATTCTCCCCGAACATATGGCCGTAGAACGCGCTGACCAGCCGTTCCGGCCCGTTCGGCGATTCGATGACGGACCGGAAATTGGCGCGGACCAGCGCAGCCGAACGCGCATCCACGACTCGAGCTTCCTTTCTGCATAGAACGGTCCGGACTGCCACGCCCGGACCGGCTCGGGTTCCAGTATCCCCGAAAAAACCGTGGTCGCACGGTTATGAGGTCTTGACGGTACCCAACCTCGCTGAGGGCGAAACGCCGTGGTCGGGTGGTTCGCCGGGCTAGCGTGGGGGAAGTGGTCCTCGGTGATGTTGCGTGAGCCGCCGAAAAGACTCAAACTTGAGCGGAACAGACTCAACTTCTACTGCGTTGAACTGATCGGAAGCAGCCGGACGAGGCTGCGCACAGACGACACGTAGGAAGGTGATCGTGGACTCGTTCAATCCCACCACCAAAACTCAGGCGGCCTTCACCGCCGCGCTGCAGTCCGCCTCGGCCGCGGGCAACCCGGAGATTCGTCCGGCGCACTTGCTGGTGGCCCTGCTGGATCAGACCGACGGCATCGCCGCCCCCCTGTTGAAGGCTGTCGCGGCTGATCCGGTCCAGATTCGACGCGAGGCCCAGGACATCATCGACCGGCTGCCCAGCGCGACCGGCGCGACAACCACACCGCAGCTGGGCCGCGAGGCCGTCGCCGCGATGAGTGCCGCCCAGAAGCTGGCCACGGAGTTGGGTGACGAATACGTCTCCACCGAGGTGCTGCTGATCGGTTTGGCCAGTGGCGATTCCGACATCTCGCAGCTGCTGCTGAAGTACGGCGCGAGCGCGGACGCGTTGCGCGAGGCGCTGGCCTCCGTGCGCGGCAACACCCGCGTGACCAGCCCCGATCCCGAGAGCACCTATCAGGCGCTGGAGAAGTACTCCACCGACCTGACCGCGGCCGCTCGCGAAGGCAAGCTCGATCCGGTCATCGGCCGCGACACCGAAATCCGCCGTGTCGTCCAGGTGCTGAGCCGCCGCACCAAGAACAACCCGGTATTGATCGGTGAACCCGGCGTCGGTAAGACCGCGATCGTGGAGGGCCTGGCCCAGCGCATCGTCGCCGGCGACGTGCCGGAGTCGTTGAAGGGCAAGAAGCTCATCTCCCTGGACCTGGGCGCGATGGTGGCGGGTGCGAAGTACCGCGGTGAGTTCGAGGAGCGGCTCAAGGCGGTGCTGGAGGAGATCAAATCCAGTGCCGGACAGGTGGTCACGTTCATCGACGAGCTGCACACCATCGTCGGCGCGGGCGCCACCGGCGAGTCGGCGATGGACGCCGGCAACATGATCAAGCCGATGCTGGCCCGCGGTGAGTTGCGGCTGGTCGGCGCCACCACGCTCGACGAATACCGCCGGCACATCGAGAAGGACGCGGCCCTCGAGCGCCGGTTCCAGCAGGTGATGGTCGGCGAGCCGTCGGTGGAGGACACCGTCGGCATCCTGCGCGGGCTCAAGGAGCGCTACGAGCTGCACCACGGCGTTCGCATCACCGACTCCGCGCTGGTGGCCGCCGCGACGCTGTCCGACCGCTACATCACCTCGCGGTTCCTGCCGGACAAGGCGATCGACCTGGTCGACGAGTCGGCCTCGCGGCTGCGCATGGAGATCGACTCGCGTCCGGTGGAGATCGACGAGGTCGAGCGGTCGGTGCGCCGGCTCGAGATCGAGGAGATGGCGCTGTCGAAGGAGACCGACGAGGCGTCCAAACAGCGGCTGGAGAAGCTGCGCGGCGAACTCGCCGACGCACGCGAGAAGCTGAATCAGCTGACCACCCGCTGGCAGAACGAGAAGGGCGCCCTCGACCAGATCCGGGTCCGCAAGGAGGAACTGGAGGCGCTGCGCGACGAGGAGCTGCGCGCCGAGCGCGACGGTGACCTCGAAAAGGTCTCGAAGCTGCGCTACGAGGACATCCCGCACGCCGAGCTGGCCATGGCCGAGGCCGAACAGCAGGTCGGCAAGGCCGCGGACGGCGAGGTGATGCTGCAGGAAGAGGTGGGCCCCAACGACATCGCCGAGGTGGTGTCGTCGTGGACCGGCATCCCCGTGGGCAAGATGCTCGAGGGCGAAACCCGCAAGCTGCTGCGCATGGAGGAGGAGCTGGGCAAGCGCGTCGTCGGGCAATCCGAAGCGGTGCAAGCGGTTTCGGACGCGGTGCGTCGCGCGCGGGCCGGGGTCGCCGACCCGAACCGGCCCACCGGCTCGTTCATGTTCATCGGCCCCACCGGCGTCGGTAAGACGGAGCTGGCGAAGGCGTTGGCGGACTTCCTGTTCGACGACGAGCGCGCCATGACCCGCATCGATATGAGCGAGTACTCCGAGAAGCACTCGGTCGCTCGCCTGGTCGGCGCGCCGCCCGGATACGTCGGCTACGACCAGGGCGGTCAGTTGACCGAGGCGGTGCGACGCCGGCCGTACACGGTGGTGCTGTTCGACGAGATCGAGAAGGCGCACCCGGACGTGTTCGACATCCTGCTGCAGGTGCTCGACGAGGGCCGGTTGACCGACGGCCAGGGCCGCACGGTCGACTTCCGCAACACCATCCTCATCCTCACCTCCAACCTGGGTGCGGGCGGCGACAAGGATTTCGTGATGAACGCGGTGCGCGCCGCGTTCAAGCCGGAATTCCTCAACCGCCTGGACGACGTGGTGATGTTCCACGCGCTCGACGAGTCGGAACTCGAGGAGATCGTCGGCATCCAGCTGAACCAGCTGCAGAAGCGTCTGTCGCAGCGGCGGCTCACCCTGGAGGTCAGCGATGCGGCGCGGTTCTGGCTGGCGGAGCGGGGTTACGACGCGGCCTACGGCGCCCGCCCGCTGCGTCGGCTGATCCAGCAGTCCATCGGGGATTCCCTGGCCAAGGAACTGCTGGCAGGCGAGGTCGCCGACGGCGATCTGGTGAAGGTCAACGTCTCCCCGGACGGTGACGGCCTGATTGTCGGCAGGTGAACAGGGCCATACGGCTGATCCTCGGATGTGGTCTACATCTCCCCTAATCTGGATGTATGACCACTCCGAGCGATCCGTGGGCACCGCGGCCGGATTCGCCCGACGCGCCGACCGAACATCTCGGAGCGCCGGGCGAGCCTGAGGGTATGCGTACGACGGAGTACTCGGACGCATACGGGTCGACCGAGCCCTATCAGTACTTCGACCAGGCTCCCGGGCCGAATCCGACCCGGGAGCTGCCGCCGTATCAGAGCCAGTGGGGCGTCTACGAGGGGCCCGGTCCGGGCGAGGCCGCGTACGACACCCAGTGGATCGGTCCGGCCCGCACGACGCCCGTCCAGGCCGGCCCGCAGCCGACGCTGGTCGGCCCGCCCGATCTGCCGCCGGACCAGCTCCCGCCGCACCGCAACCGGCGCGGCATGTGGGTGGGGCTGACGCTGGTGGCCTTCGCGGTGGTGGTGCTCGGCGCGGTCGCGGTCGGCTTGTTCCTGGGCAGTGATTCGTCGTCGTCCTCGACCGCCGGGGGCACCACGTACCGCTCGGCTCCCACCGGACTGCCGCTGTTCCCGCAGTCGCCCGATACGCCCGGCACCGGGACGACCACCGCGCCGCAGCTGCCCGGACTGGGCGGCACCGCCGACGGCCTCGGCGCGACGATGGGCACGATCAGCGCGAACGACGGATCCACGCTGACCGTCGATTCGCTCTCCGGTTCGACCATCACCGTGCACACCGATGCCAAGACCGAGGTGATCGCGCTGGGTTCGAGCACCATCGCCGATCTGCATCCCGGCGATATGGTCGTGGTCCAGGGTGACAAGAACCTCGACGGGTCGATTCAGGCCAAGATCGTCATCGGCACCGCACTGCCCTCGCAGAGCACTCCCACACCTACGCCGACGCGCTGATCCGCGGCCCGCGGCCGGGCGGCCACGCACAACACGCAGTGCGCACACCACGCGCGGTGCGCGTGGCAACTAGACTTGTCCGCGATGACGGCAATGTGGTTCGGACTCGCGGCGATCGCACTGGTTGGTGCGATCGTGCTGCTGTATTTCGATCGGCTCCAGCGGCAGCGGACCGGTCACGTGCGTCAGGTCTGGGCGAAAGCCCAGGGCTACACCTATGTTTCGGTCGAACCGGCACTGGCGGCGACGTGGCGTCGCGGTGCGATGGCCAAACTCGGGTACCTGTCCGCGGTCGACGTGGTCTCCGGTAATCGCAAGGGCGAGAAGTTCGTTCTGTTCGATCTGGAGGACGCCGCGACGCTGGTCGCCGTGCGTCGGCAGATCGGCTCCGATATCGATATCGACCTGCGCCTCAAGACCGCCGCCCCGCCCAAGGACGCGGATCTGGAGCTGCTCGGCGCGATCGGTGACCGAGTGGTGTTCGCGACCAACCCGGATATCGCCCGGCACGCGGTGGATCAGCGGATGGTCGCCTTCATCGAAACCCTGTCCGGCAGCGTGCAACAGCTGTGGAGTGAGGGCAACTGGACGCTCGGCGTGCTGCCGGTGGGCCTGTCCTCGCGGGAGTGGGAGGGTGCGGTCGACGCGGTGCTACGGCTGTCCGGCCTGCTGCACGTACTGCCACCGGTGGCCGGTGGCGGCGACTCCGGGGATCCCGATGTGCGTGATCCGGGACGTCCGCTGCCGCGCGCTCGCGCCGAGGGCGAGGATCCCGAGGCGGACTACGAGCAGGATCGGCCGGGCCCACGCGGTTACGGCGATTACGACCAGGACCGTCGCTACGACGACGAGCGCAGGTACGCCGAACGCCCCGACGCGGACCGCCGCTACGACGAGCGCGACTTCGACGATCCGGACGACCGTGCGCACCCGTCCGCGAAACTCGGCGAATTCGATTCCGAGCGACGCGATTACGAGATTCCCGCCGACGAGTCCGACAGCGGGTACGCCTCGCTGGTGAACGATATCGCCGGGGAATCCGAACCGCCGCAACGTCGCCCGGCGCTGGCCGTGGTGCCCGATCCGCGCACCCGGGTCCGGCGCAACTGGCCCCCGGCCGAAGAAAAATCGCCCGAGGATTCCGAACACCAGCCCGAGGAACCCGAATTCGCGGAGGACCTGCCCGAGGAGGAGTCCGACCGCCCCGGCGGCCCGTTCCACCCCGGCTTCCGCCCGTATCAGGGCCCCGCGCCGCGCTGAGCATCCGCGGTGCCTACCGCTGGTGAACGGTGGTCGGCACGGGTGCGCGATGATTAGGGCATGACCGAAACACCCGCCGCCCGCCTACCCGGCGCGAGCAGGCCCGTAGCCATGGTCACCGGTCCGACGTCCGGAATCGGCCACGCCTACGCGACGCGGCTGGCCTCGCTCGGCTACGACCTGGTGCTGGTTGCCCGCGACGAGCAGCGTCTGGTCGCCCTGGGCGAGGAGATGAGCAGGCGTTTCGACACCCGGTCCCAGGTGCTGGCGGCGGATCTGGCCGACCGTGCCGACCGCGATCGGGTCGCCGAGCGGCTGGGTGAGGGCGTCGAGTTCCTGGTCAACAACGCCGGCCTGGGCATCTCCGGCGAGTTCTGGTCCAACGATTGGGAGAAGTTGCGGGCGCAGCTGGACGTCAACGTCACCGCGGTCACGCAGCTGACCCACGCGGCACTGCCGCCGATGATCGCCGCGGCGAAGGGCGCGATCGTGAACGTCGCCAGTGTCGCGGGTCTGATTCCGGGACGTGGATCGACGTATTCGGCGTCCAAGGCCTACGTCGTATCCTTGTCCGAAGGGCTGGCGGGCGGACTCGCAGGAACGGGAGTTCGAGTGCAGGCGCTGTGCCCCGGATTCGTCCACACCGAATTCCACGATCGGGCCGGTATCGATATGTCGTCGCTGCCGAAGCCGATGTGGCTCGATGTCGAGCAGGTAGTGGCGGGTTCACTGCGTGATCTGGAATCCAACCAGGTGGTCAGCGTGCCCGGCGCCCAGTACAAGGTGCTCACCACGGTGGCCGGGATGATCCCGCGCTCCCTGCTGGTCCGCGCCAGTCGGACCCTGTTCAACGCACGCGGTAGGACTTAGAGCGGCCAGGCCCGCAGCGGCCGGTCGACCAGAAAGGACACGGCACACAAGATGATCGAATCGACCACCGACCGGGACAGACTGGCCGGGCTGGTACGGGAGCTGGCCGTCGTGCACGGCCGAGTCACCCTGTCTTCGGGCAAGGAGGCCGACTACTACGTCGACCTGCGGCGCGCGACACTACATCACCAGGCAGCGCCGCTGATCGGAGCGTTGTTGCGCGAGCTGGTATCGGACTGGGAATTCGATGCGGTCGGCGGGCTCACCATGGGCGCCGATCCGGTGGCGGTTGCGGTGATGCACGCCCCCGGACGTCCGGTGGACGCGTTCGTGGTGCGCAAGGCCGCCAAGACGCACGGCATGCAACGGCAGATCGAGGGTCCGGACATCGTCGGTAAGCGGGTGCTGGTGGTCGAGGACACCACCACGACCGGGAATTCCCCGCTCACCGCGGTGCGCGCGTTGCGTGAGGCCGGGGCGACGGTGGTCGGCGTGGCGACCGTGGTGGACCGCGAGACCGGGGCGGATCAGGTGATCGCCGCGGAGGGTCTGGAATACCGTTCGATCCTCGGGCTGAAGGATCTCGCCCTCGGGTGAGGAGGACGTCCGACGCTGTTGGCACTGGGTTAGCCTGGACGGTGGTCTCCTGTCGAACAGTGTTGTCGTGAAGGGTCGTGTGAGTCGCCTGTGGTGAGCATTGCGGTGAACAAGGGACGTGAGAATGTCGCGATGCTCGGCATCGGCGCTTACCGGCCCACTCGGATCGTCAGCAACGCCGAGGTGTGCGAGGTACTCGAATCGACCCCGGAGTGGATCTACGAGCGCACCGGAATTCACAACCGGCGCTGGATCAGCGGTGACGAGACGCTGCGTTCGATGGCGGCCGCGGCGGGGGAGCGCGCGATCGCCAACAGCGGTATCGATCGGTCCCTGATCGGCGCGCTGGTGCTGGCCAGTTCGAGCTGGTTGAAGCTCACCCCGCACGGTGCGCCGACCATCGCGCACGACATGGGGATGAACGGCATCCCGGCGTTCGACCTGACCTCGGGCTGCGGCGGTTTCGGCTACGGGCTCGGCGTGGCCGCGGATATGATCCGCGCCGGTTCGGCCGATTACATCCTGGTGATCGGGGCCGAGACGATGACCGTCGGGCTGGATCCGACCGACCGCGGCACCGCGATGATCTTCGGTGACGGCGCCGGTGCGGTGGTGGTCGGGCCCAGCGAGGAGAACGGCATCTCCCCGACGGTGTGGGGCAGTGACGGCGAGAACGCCGAGGCCATCGCCCAGAACGTGGATTTTCTCGCGTACATGGACAAGGCGCAGGCGTTGCAGGGCGCGGATCCCGACGCCGAGCCGGTAGGCCGGATGTCGCTGCGGATGGAGGGGCCGCGGGTGTTCCGGTGGGCCGCGGTGACGCTGCCGCGGGCGTTGTCCTCGGCGCTGGAGATGTCCGGGGTGGCCAAGGAGGACATCGAGGTCTTCGTCCCGCATCAGGCCAATGCCCGGATCAACGAGCTGATGCGCAAGAATCTCGGTCTGGCCGACGATATCCCGATGGCCAACGACATCGAGAACACCGGCAACACCTCGGCGGCGTCGATACCGCTGGCGATCGAGGAGATGCTGGTCAGCGGGCGGGCCAAGGGTGGTCAGCTGGCCCTGCTGCTCGGTTTCGGGGCCGGCCTGAGCTATGCCGGTCAAGTGGTTCGGCTGCCACCCGTGCCGCTCGAGCCCAGTTTCTGATGCGCCCGTTCCGGATTGCCTATGCGGCGGCGGCCGCGTTGACCGTGGCCGGTGCGCTCACCGGACGCGAGCGGCTGCAGTGGATCGGCAAGCCCGCGATGATGCCGCTGCTGGCCGCCGACGTGGTGCGCGCGGGCGATGCGCTCGCTCCCGCGGATCGGCGGTTGCTGCTCGGCTCGCTGGCCGCCGCGACGGTGGGTGATGTGCTGCTGATCGATCCGGACGACGATCGTCGCCTGGTCGCGGGCGCGAGCGCGTTCGCGGTGATGCAGACGGGGTATTCGGCGCTGTGGTGGCGGCGTGGGGCGCGGCCGCGGGTCGCGGTGGCGCTGCCCCGGATCGCGGCTTGGGCGGGAGCCGGTGCGCTGCTGCGGGTTCGGGCGCCCCGGATCGCGATTCCGTTGAGCGCGTACGGCGCCACGCTCGGTACGGCCGCGGTACTCGCCTCGGATCCCGGGCTGGCTCCGGAGGCGGAAACCGTTGCGGGGATGACTGTTCCGTCGTCGGATCCGCGTAGCCGGCTGGGACTGGGCGCGCTGCTGTTCACCGTCTCGGACGGGCTGATCGTGGTGCGTCGCCTGTTCGCCCGGACCTCGCGGGCTCGCCGGATCAGCGAGGGCGTCATCCTGGGGACCTACGCCGCGGCCCAGTACCTGCTGGCCGATCCCGAAGTCCACCGGTGATCCTCACAGGCACAGGATGATCCGGTCGCGATCGGACGGGTCGACGCGGATCGAGATCGTCTCGCCGACCGCGATTCTGGGACGGTCGATCGGAGCGACGTCGAAAACGATGGTGCCGCGGTAGGTTTCGGATCCGGGCACGTTCAGCTCGAGATCCAGTTCGGTGAGTTCGGTGTGATGGTCGGTGTGTTCGAGCGGATGCACGCCTTCGATCACCGCCCACCCTTCCAGGCCGTGCCGCAACAACTTCCGATCACTGTGCGAGGGACGTTGTGCGTAGAGCATCCCCAGACCGACACAGGATCCGAACATCCCCACCAACGCCACCAGCTGGAATGCCACCGTCCCCGGCGGCGTGCGATGCACCACCCACCCCAGCCACAGGCCGAGAAGGATCAGGTACCCGGCTGTCACACCGAGCACAGTGCGAAGTATCCGAGAGTGGTTCATGACCCACCTCCACCACCACTTACCAGGGTAGTGCCCCCGCGCTACCCCGCGCAGTAAATGCGTTCTCGGTTGTGTGATCATCCATCGGTGTTTTCCACCAGCGCGCGGTCGGCATCGTGAGTGCGGGCGACCAGGAACTCCCTGGGCCCACTGAATGGGGTGAGCATCCGTACGGGGTCGGGCCGTGGGTGCGGGAGTTCGGGACGGAGCCGCCGCGGGATCCGCGGCTGGATCCGGAGTTGCTCGCCGAGGGCGATCGGCGCAACGTCGTGGACGCGTACCGGTACTGGACGCGGGAGGCGATCATCGCCGACATCGATGAGCGCAGGCACGAATTCCATGTCGCCATCGAGAACTTCGGGCACGACGCGAATATCGGCACCGTGGTCCGCACGGCCAACGCGTTCGCCGCGGCGGCGGTGCACATCGTCGGGCGTCGTCGCTGGAATCGGCGCGGCGCGATGGTGACCGACCGGTATCAGCACATCGAACATCACGCCGATATCGCCGGACTGCTGGAATTCGCCGAACGCGCGAATCTGGTCGTCGTCGCGGTCGACAACGTTCCCGGCGCCGTGCCCCTGGAGACGGTGCGGCTGCCACGCAACTGTCTGCTGCTGTTCGGGCAGGAGGGTCCGGGGGTGACCGAGCAGGCGAAGTCGGCGGCGGTCATGACCGTCTCGATCGCGCAGTTCGGTTCCACGCGCAGTATCAATGCCGGGGTCGCGGCCGGGATCGCCATGCACACCTGGATCGCGCAGCACGCCGATCCGAGCCGAGCCTGGTGAACCGGGTCGATCGCGGACGCGAGACGGTTGGGTAACAAATCGGGCGCGAAAACGGCGGTTCTGCTGGCACCATGGATGCCATGAGTGCGTCCAGCGACGATGTGCCCACCCCACAGCACGCCCGTGCCGCGGCCGGTGGGGCGGCCGATCCGACGGCCGCGGAGTGGTCGCGCCGCGCGGATATGGCCGAATCCGCGATCGTGTCGCGCAGTCTGCTCAGGTTGTGGGGGATTCCGGGAACCGAGCTGGGTGTGGTCGGCTGGCCCCCGGTCCTGCGCGAGCGGCTGTTCTTCACCTGGAACTACTGGTGGCAGGCGCATCTGATCGACTGTGCTGTCGACGCCGCCAACCGCGAGCCGACCGCGGCCCGGGTGCGCCGCGTCGCGGCGCTGGCCCGCGGGCATCGCCTGCGCAACCTCACCGGCTGGACCAACAACTACTACGACGATATGGCCTGGCTGGCCCTGGCGTTGCAGCGCGCCGACCGCATCCGCGGCGTCACCGATGTGCGCGGCGGGCTGGTCGCCCTGGAGAAGGCGCTGACCACCGGCTGGCAGCCGCAGATCGGCGCACTCCCGTGGCGCAAGGGCGCCGATTACTACAACACCCCGGCCAACGGTCCGGCCGCCATCGCCCTGGCCCGCTTCGGTCGCTACACGCGGGCGACGGAGATCGCGGACTGGCTGGACAAGAATCTGCGTGACGGTGAGACGGGCCTGATCCTGGACGGCGTGCACCTGCCGTCGAATCGGATGGAGCGCAACGTCTTCAGCTACTGCCAAGGCGTGGTCCTCGGGCTGGAAACCGAATTGGCCGTGCACACAGGTGAATCCGTGCATGTGGACCGGGTGCGGCGGCTGGTCGCCGCGGTCGCCGAGCAGATGACCGACCACGGTGTCGTCACCGGCGGCAGCGGCGGGGACGGTGGACTGTTCAACGGGATTCTGGTGCGTTATCTGGCACTGGTGGCCCTGCTGCTGCCGGGCGAGAACGCCGACCGGGCGCAGATCCGGCGGCAGGCCGCCTCGATCGTCACGGCCTCGGCCCGCGCGGCCTGGGATCACCGGCTCGAGGTGGAGGGCGAACCGCTGTTCGGCGACGTCTGGTCCGATCCGGCGCACCTGCCGGTCGGGACCGCGGGCGCGGCGAAATTCACCGCGAACGGATCGGTCACACCGTCGCGCACCCCGGAGCGGGATCTGTCGGTGCAATTGTCGGGATGGCTGCTGATGGAGGCCGCGTACACGGTGACCGCCGCCGGATTCTGAGTCCGCGGACCGTCAGAGGGCTTCGCCTTCGGTGCACATGGATTCGGGCCGATCGAGGTCGAACTCCTCGGTCGGGCGAGACATCTCCAACCGGTACTGCCGAATGCCCAGTGCGGTCCCGATGATCAGGCAGGCGACCAGCGTCCCGATCACCGTCGGCATCAGCCACGACACCTTGCCCAGGAATCCGCCCGCGTAGAAGCCGATCAGCAACAGCACCGGAGCCCAGATGATCGCGCCGATCGTGCTGGCGAGGGTGTAGCGCCGGTGATCCATCTGCGCGGCCCCGGCCACGAGCGGGCACAGCGTGCGCACCCAGGGAATCCAGCGCGCCACCAGCACCGCCAGGAATCCGTGCCGATGCAGCATCTCGGTGACTCGCGTGAGATTTCTGGTGTTGATATATCGCCCGTCGCGCCGGGCCACCAGTCGGTGTCCGGTGCGATGCCCGATGACGTACCCCACCTGATTACCCGCGATCGCGGCGATCATGGTGCCCACGGCCAGCGCCCACACCTGGGTGCTGCCGGTCTCGTGGGAAGCAAGCACGATTCCGGCGGTGAGCAGCATCGAGTCGCCCGGCAGGAACAGGCCGATGATCAGGGCGCATTCCAGGAACACGAAGATCAGGACGACGATCCATACCAGCAGCGGCCCGGCGGAATCCAGCGGTTCCATACCGCCGAGTGCGAGGGTTACAGGGGTGTTCGGCAAGGTGTCAGCGCAAGGATTCGTTCGTCGGAACTACGTCGGGTTCGGTCTCGAGCACGGGCTCGTGGTTGCGGAGCTTCTTGGCGACCGAGATGATGCCCGGCAGGATCGAGACGAGCACGATCAGGATGAAGATCGCCTCGATGTGATTGCGGATGAACGACACGTTGCCCAGCAGCGCGCCCAGAATCGTGACGCCGCCGCCCCACGCGATACCACCGACGATGTCGAAGGTCAGGAACTTGCGGTAATCCATCTTGGACACACCCGCCAGCACCGGCATGAAGGTGCGCACGATCGGCACGAACCGGCCCAGGATGATGGTCTTGGGTCCGTACTTCTCGAAGAACGCGTGCGTCTCGGTGACGTACTGCTGCTTGAAGAAGCGCCCGTCCTCCTTCTGGAACAGCGCCGGGCCGATGGCCCGCCCGATCCAGTAGGCACACTGATCGCCCGCGATGGCGGTGATCGCGACGGCGGGCACCAGCGCCCAGATCGATACCGGATGCGGATTCTGCACCGCCAGCATTCCGCCCGTGAACAGCAGCGAATCACCGGGCAGGACCGGGAACAGCAGACCTGTTTCGATGAAGACGATGACCATGATGGCCGGAAGCACCGCATGCTTGAGCGGTGTATCCGTCAGCAGATGCACGGGATCGAGCAGCCCCTTTATTCCGGAGCTGCTCGCAAGAACGTCGGTAATGGCCAGCGCGGTCACGGCCCCCACAGTACCGGCCCCTGAGCTATCACACCGACCTGTGCCGAATTTGCGGTGGTGGACCGGGTGCGGGTACGGCGGTACCACCTTCCGGAGCGCGGACGCGGCACCTTAGGGTGAGAGGGGACAGATCTGTTTCTTCCCACCACGGAGGTCCTAGTGCCCATTGCGACTCCGGAGGTCTACGCCGAGATGCTCGGTCGGGCCAAAGAGAACTCCTTCGCATTCCCCGCGATCAACTGCACCTCGTCGGAGACGATCAACGCAGCGATCCGCGGTTTCGCCGAGGCCGGCAGTGACGGCATCATCCAGTTCTCCACCGGCGGCGCCGAATTCGGTTCCGGTCTGGGCGTGAAGGATATGGTCGTCGGCGCCACCGCGCTGGCCGAGTTCGCGCACGTGATCGCCGCCCGGTACGACGTGACCATCGCGCTGCACACCGACCACTGCCCCAAGGACAAGCTGGACGGTTTCGTCCGCCCGCTGCTGGCCATCTCCCAGGAGCGGGTGAAGGCCGGGCAGAACCCGCTGTTCCAGTCGCACATGTGGGACGGTTCGGCCATCCCGATCGACGAGAACCTCGAAATCGCCAAGGAACTGCTCAAGCAGGCCGCCGCGGCGAACATCATCCTCGAGGTCGAGATCGGTGTCGTCGGTGGTGAGGAGGACGGCGTCGAGGCCGAGATCAACGAGAAGCTCTACACCTCGTCCGAGGACTTCGTGAAGACCATCGACGCGCTGGGCTCCGGGGAGAACGGCAAGTACCTGCTCGCCGCGACCTTCGGCAACGTGCACGGTGTGTACAAGCCGGGCAACGTGGTGCTCAAGCCCGAGGTGCTCGCCGAGGGCCAGAAGGTGGCCTCGGCCAAGCTGGGCCTGGCCGAGGGGTCCAAGCCGTTCGATTTCGTCTTCCACGGCGGTTCGGGCTCGCTGAAGTCCGAGATCGACGATTCGCTGAAGTACGGCGTGGTGAAGATGAACGTCGACACCGACACCCAGTACGCGTTCACCCGTCCGATCGCGGGCCACATGTTCGCCAACTACGACGGTGTGCTGAAGATCGACGGCGAGGTCGGCAACAAGAAGACCTACGATCCGCGCAGCTACCTGAAGAAGGCCGAGACCTCGATGGCCGACCGCGTCGTCGAGGCATGCAACGACCTGAAGTCCGCAGGCAAGTCCGTCAGCGCGAAGTAACGCTCCTCCGCCTCCCCGGGACCTCAGCGTTTCGCTGGGTGCCCGGGGACTCGCGCGTCGGGCCGACGGATGGGTGCGTGGCCGGGTTTCGGGCGTGCCCGGGGAGTTACCCATGTTCTCGCGAGATCGGTTGTTGCGTACGGATCGGGTCGGCGGGTGCCGCCGGGCTCGCGTTTCCGGGTGACGGGTGGGAGCGTGGTCTGGTCCTGGGTGTACCCATGCGGTTGCCCAGGTGAATTGCGAGAGCAGTTGTTGCGCAGGGCCGTCGGGGCGCGGGTGTACCGTGACTCCGACGGGGCGGCGCGTCCTTAGCGGCTAGGCGGGGTGAAGTGTCACACAGCTTGGATGTTCGGGTTCTCGGGCCCGTTCGGTTGATGATCGATGGTGCGCCCGTTGCGGTGGGTGGGCCCAAGCCGCGGGCGCTGCTGGCCGCGCTGACGGTGAATCGGCGGCGGGCGGTGTCCTCGCAGGCGCTGGCCGATATCGTCTGGAACGAGGAGCCACCGGACTCGTATCAGGCGAGTCTGCAGGTGTTCGTCTCGAATATCCGTAAGACGCTGCGTAATTCGGGGCTGGATGCGGCGTCGGTGCTGCGCACCGAGTCGGCGGGGTACCGGCTCGAGATCCCGGACGTCGGATGTGATCTGGGTCGTTTCGACGCGGCGCGGCGGGCCGGTTCGGAGGCCGTCGCGGCCGGTGATCCGCGCGGCGCCTCGGAGCTGTTCGGCGCGGCGCTGGCCGAATGGAGCGGTAAGGCGCTGGACGATCTGTCCGGCCTGCATTTCGCCGAGAGTTTCGCCACCGCGATGGACGAGGAGCGGCTACTGGTCGCCTCGGCCCGGATCGATGCCGAAATCGCTTGTGGCCGAGCCTCTTCCGTTGTCGGTGAGCTGGTGTCGATGACCGGCGAGCATCCGCTGCGTGAGCCCCTGTGGGTGCAGTTGATCACCGCGCTGTACCTGTCCGGTCGGCAGGCCGATGCGCTCGAGGCGTGCCGTCGGGTCCGCACGGTCCTGGCCGACGAACTGGGTATCGATCCGGGTCCGGCGCTGACCGAGCTGGAGCAGCGGGTGCTGCGGCAGGAGCCGCTGAACACCGCCGATATCGCCAAGGTCGAGCGGATGGCGCAGGCGATGACCGAGACGGTCACCGAGACGCCGCGGATGGCGCGTTCCGGGCAGCTGCGTCTGCCCGACGGGCGCGCGGTCTCGATTCCCAAGGGCGGCTTGAAGATCGGCCGCATGACCGACAACGACCTGGTGCTGGACGATCCGAAGGTCAGCCGGTATCACGCGCACATCCTGCCGAGCCGGGCCGGACTGCTGATCAAGGATCTGCATTCGGCGAACGGCCTCTACATCAACGAGGAGCTGATCGACAGCGGATCGGTGCTCGCCGACGGCGACGCCGTGCGGATCGGGTCGACGGTCCTGCGCTTCGAGGGCAGTGTTTAATGGCCTCCGCTTCGCTCCGGCGGGCCGCGGCCCCCTGAGGGCCGATTCTTCCCTCCCTCCGCTCCCCCGCTGCGCTCCTCCGCTCCACTCAGTCCAGAATCGACCCGGGCCGCAGCCTTGGCGTCGGCGTTACCCGGGGCGGGCGGAACTGGGCGGGCCGGGTCGGTGTGGAATCGGCCAGGTCGGCAGTCGAAGTCGGCGTATCTCGCCGTAGATCAGGGCGTGGTGCTGCCGGGGCCGCAGGCCACGCCGGTGCCCTTCGGATCGAGCAGTGCGCTGTAGCCGGGCTGTGAGGAGTACAGCGGGGCCTTGCCCGCGGCGCGCACCGAGGCGCAGTTCGGATACCAGACCGGAGTGTTCTGATCGCCGGAATTGTTCTGCGGCGCGCTGATCGTGCCCTGATCGTCCACGGTGAATCCGCTGCCACCAGCGCTCGAACCACCGGTCCCGGCGCCCGAGCCTGGTGCGGCCAGCGCCGCGCCGGGTGCGACCAGGCCGAGCAGCCCGGCTGCTGCGACGACGGGAATCATGCGGCGCACTACTGAAATGTTCACGGCGGCAATCCTGAACGCTGCTATCGGATGAATGCTTCGCGTCAACTCTAGGCGGCTTTTCCTGAGAGTTCGACGTGCACTGCGCTCACCAACATTGTGCAACGCCAATCCGGGTTACCCAGGCCCGTCCACCCGGGGTAACGCCAACTTCGACGGCCCTTCGGGGGCCGCGGCCCGCCGCAGCGCAGCGGAGGCAGAAAATACAGTAGGGTCTGGTCCGGGCGATAAGCGCAAGTGGGGGAGCGAGGGGTTGGACCATGGCCATGCGGTTGCTTGCTGCCGTCGGAACGCTCGTCCTCGGGGTATCGGTCGTGCCGGTCGTGGCGCACGCGGATCCCGCACCGGCGCCCGGAATCGGGCCGTGCGCAACCGATCCGGTGCCGACGCACGCCTCGCTGGTGCCCAAGACGCTCGACGTTCCGGTGCCCTATCCGGTGGTGACCGTGGATCCGGGTCCGTCGGCGTCCGCGCCGGTCAAACGCACCACGATGACATTGCCGACCAACCCGTGCACCAATCCGTGCCCCGATCTGACCGATACGCCCGCACCTCCGCCGAGTCTGCTGGAACGCCTGGGCCTGCCCGATGTGCTGGTGAATCCCAAGCCGTTCTACTTCGCGCTGCCTCCGGGACCGTCCCCGCACACCGGTCCGCCGCCGCCCGCACAACAGCATCCGCCGACCGAACCGGGACCGCAGTCGGCGGTGCGCGCCGCGCCGCGGATCGGGGAGGTGCGCGAGGTGGCCAAGGAAACCGGTGCGAATTCGGTCAATCGCACCGACAAACGGTGGCAGGTGTACGGCACCGATCTGGGGATCTCGTGGGAGAGTGCGCCCGGTGAGGTCGCCATGGCCTTCGGTGACACCGTCGGTGTCGGCTTCCATCCGCCCGGCGGCATGGGTCAGGACTGGCGCAGTAATGTGCTGGCGTTCAGCAGGAATCACGATCTGAGTCACGGCGCGATCTTCGATCGCATGGTGACCGACGACCGGTGTCACGCCGCCGAGGTGCTGGACAGTCGCAAGAAGGACAACATCGAGATCACCACGATCCCGACCTCGGGTTTCGCGGTCGGATCGCGACAGTACCTGAGCTACATGTCGATTCGCACGTGGAACAGCGCGCCGGGCACCTTCTTCACCAACTACGGCGGTATCGCCTACTCCGACGATCACGGCCGGACCTGGACCAAGGACCCCTACGCGCACTGGGACGACATCTTCGGACTGGCGAATTTCCAAGTGGCGGCGATGGTTCCGCAGGGCGACTACGTCTACATGTTCGGCACGCCCAATACCCGCCTGGGCTCGGTGGGCCTGGCTCGGGTGCGTAAATCCCAGGTGCTCAACACATCCGCGTATCAGTACTGGCACGAGGGTTCGTGGACGCCAGTCGGCGGATCCGCTTCCGCGACACCGATAGTCCAGGGTCCGGCCGGTGAACTATCGGTGCGCTACGACACCACGCGCAACCTCTGGCAGATGAGTTATCTGGACACCGCCAAGGCCGCAATCGTTCTGCGCGAAGCGAATTCACCCCAGGGCGTCTGGTCCGAGAGCACGCCCACGGTCAGCGTCTCCCGGTATCCGGAGCTCTACGGCGGTTTCATCCACCCCTGGTCCACCGGCTCGGACCTCTACTTCACCATCAGCACCTGGAGCGACTACAACGTCTACCTGATGCACGCGCAGTTGGAAGACTGAATCTCCTAGCTCAGCTGGACTACTGCTATGGCTCGGCCGAAGAGTTTCTTTCCGGCGGAGCTGCCCGAGAGGAGCAGGGTCGCGGTACGGCGTTCGGGGTCCAGGGATTTGACCTTGGCGGTGAATTCGATCCGGGCGGGCGCGGTGGCCTCGACCGGGACCAGGCTCGCGAAACGCACGCTGTAGGACTCGACGGCGGTCGGGTCGCCCAGCCACGAGCTCAGGTACTCCGCGCCCAGACCCATGGTGAGCAGGCCGTGTGCCACCACGGTCGGCAGTCCGGCCAGTTCGGCGGCGCGGTCGCTGTAGTGGATCGGGTTCGGATCGGCGGCGACGCCGGCGTAGTTCACCAGATCGCCACGGGTGAGCTGCATTCGGCCGATCGGCAGCTCGTCGCCGACGGCCAGCTCCTCGAAGCGCGGGACCGTGTGCACCCCGGTGTGCTCGCGTGATCGCGCCAGCGGCGGCACGATGACGGCCTGCTCCTCGGTGATCGGGATGAGCACCTCGGGGTCGGCCTCGGTGGTCTCGCGGCGCTGCATCACCAGGCCCTCGACCAGCCGGGCGATATCGGAGTCGACTTCCTGGCCCAATCGCGCCACGATCGTCACCGTCGCGACGACCGCGACCTCGCCGTCCTCGTCGATCAGGGTGGCCCGCACGGTGACGAAGTCGTTGCCGCGCACCTGGCGGATCGATTCGATCTTTGCCTGACTGGTCGTGCGCCGGCCGACCACGAGCGGGCGGTGGATCTCGAAAAGCTGGTCCGTCTGCAGGATTTGGGACAGATCGTATTGCGTGAGCGTCGAATCCAGCAGTGCCTGCGTGATCGTCATGCCGATGACGGCGGCGAAGGTCGGCGGCGCCAGTATGTTCCGGTGGCCGAGTTTGGCTGCCTCGTCCTCGAAGCGGTGTGCCGGGTGGTTGTTCTGGACCGCGCGGGCGAATTCCCGGACCTTCTCACGACCGACGTCGTAGTGATCCCTGATGCGGAAGTTCTGCCCGACCAGTTCCGTGGTTGCTGACGCTTCGGGTGCCAGCTGCGGCATATTCCCTGTGCTCCCTGCTTGTCTTTACTCTGTAAAAGGCGATCATGGCGCGAAATGCGCGGGCCACACCCGGGCTGTGGGCGCGGCCGGATAACTCAATTACTCTACCGGCGAGTAGGACCGATGACCAGGTGTGTGTGAGGGGTATCGCCCGACGACGCGAAAGCGTCACAGCACACGGCGAATCGCCTCGTCACACCGTGGACGAGGCGATGCCGGACTACTGTGCGGCGTTCGGCAGATCACACACCTTCCAGCCGTCGGCGGTGTTCTGCAGGTCGAAGGTGCGCGAGGTGCGGGTGGCATCGGCGTCGGTGTAGACGCTGGCCTGCGCCACCGCCTTGTCGCCGGTGATCTGGACCGAGTTCACGCTGTCGACCTTGGGGATCTTGCGCTGGTCGACCGCGAGTTTGTGCACGCTCGCGTACTGGTCGGGAGACTTCGCCATGCCCTTGTAGAAATCGTTCTGCGCACCGCAGGTCGCGGCCTGCAGATCGGGCAGACTGCCCGAATCCAGGGCCTTGGTGTAGGCGGTGATGGCCGTCTTGACCTTCGCCTCGGGCGAATTGTCGCCACTGCCGACGACGGCGATGATCACGCCGACCACAACCACGATCAGCACGGCCGCCGCGCCCGCGATCAGCAGTCCGCGCCGGTTGCGGCGCTTGGGCTCGCCCGTCGATTCGTCCGGTGCGCCGGGGATGCGCTGGGGGGTGGCGATGGTGCGCGGCTCGGCCGGGGATTGCTGTTGTGCCGCAAAGGATTGCGATCCCGACTGGGCCTGCATTCCGCCCGGGGCCGAGAACGGCCGCGGCTGTCCCGGGTCGGTGGGTTGCGCATCCGCCGGTGAGGGGGCGCTGGTCCCGGCTTTGCCGTCCATCCGCATCTTCTCGGTGGCCTGCTCGCCCGAGCCCTGGATCGGCAACACGGTCGTCTTGTCGCCGGAAGTGTCCGGGACCATCGGAATGACAGCGGTTTTCGGATCGATCGGCTTCGCGCCGCCCTGGTCCGGGTCGGTACCCGATCCGGATTTCGCTGTGCCGGAAGGTTTTCCGCCCGGCAGTGCGGACTTGGGGATGACCGTGGTCTTGCCGCTCGCGCCCGGTGTGCCGGACCGCTCCGAATTCTCTTCCCGCGCATCGGAATCGGACTTCCCGGAATCGGGCTTACCGGCTGTTCCGGGCTTCCCGCCGCCCTTGGCCATGGCCTGGGTGACGGCCTCGGATGTCCCCGCCGCGCCCTCGGCCGACGAATCCTGCCCCTTCGAGGATCCAGCAGGTGCGGAAGAACCGCCCGGCAGCGACACCGCCGGTGTGGTCGATCCCGCCCCGCCCGGCTTCGGGGGCGTCACGCTGCCGGGCCGCGGCACCGCCGACGGTCCCGTGCCCGGCCCGGTCGCCGGATTCGCGGATCCCCCCGCGGGCCGGGGCGGTGTTACCGAGCCGGGCCGGGCTGCCGGATTCCCGCTCCCGGAACCCGATGCGGGATTCGTGGGCGCGGGTATCACGCGAGTCGGCCCGTCGCCGGGGCTCGACGCGGACGTCCCGGTCTTCCGTCGGTCCGCAGGGTTGTCGGTCTTGGATCCGCTCTGGGCCGGTCCGTTGCCGGGCCGCGAGGACTCGGTCCCGGGCCGGGGCGCCGGATTCGCGGGAGTGCCCTGATCGGACTTGCCACCGGAATCCGACCCGGCGGAATTTCCGGGCGGAGTCGAATCCGCCCCTCCCGCCGATCCGCCGGTTTGCTGCTTTCCGGATGCCTCGTCCCCGGGCCGTCCGGTCGAACTCATGAGTACCCTCTCACCGGTCCCGCCGAAGCGCGGTCCCATAGCTGACACCGCCCCGCGATCCACCGAATCGGCAGCTGCGGGCGGCCGTTGTGCCGGACCGTTGCCAGGGCGTGTGGGTGTCCCGCCGCCGGACCGGGCTGTCGTGTCTGCTGCGGCCGGGCGTTGCGCCGGTCCACCGAGTCGCGATGTCGCGGAGGGATCCGCACCGAGTCGTCCGGCCGGATTCGCGGGTGCGTCCTGGCCGGGTCCGCCACCGGGGCGCGGTGCCCCGGATCGTGCTGTCGAATCCGGCGAACCGGGTAGCCGTTGTGCAGGTCCGTTGCCGGGCCGCGCGGTCGGATTCGGGGGTGCGTCCTGACCGGGCCCGCCGCCGGGGCGCGGTCCGTCGGATGCCCTCGGACCCGACCGTGCTGTCGAATCGGCGGATGCCGGTGGCCGTTGTGCCGGACCGCCCGGTCGCGTGGTTCCGGGGGTTTCGCCGAGCCTCGGCCCGGCGGGTGCGCCCGCGTTGGACCGTGCCGTCGAATCGGCAGGCGTGGGTGGCCGTTGTGCCGGTCCGCGTGTGGTCCCGGCGGTTTCGGCGCCGGGCCGTCCGGCCGGATTCGTCGGCGTGTTCCGGGCGGGCTCGTCGCCGGGCTGTGCGGCTCCCGGGCCGGACCGGCCCGGCGGGTTCACCAGATCGCGGGAGGCGCGCAGGGCGCCGAACAGCCCCGGACCCGGCCGGGCCGGATTGGTCGGTGGCGGTGTGCGCTGGCCCGATTGATCGCCGGACTGCGGTCCGGGCGCGGGGTTCGGCGCACTCCGGGTGGATTCGTTGCCGGGGCGCGGCGGCGTCGATCCCGCCGGGCCCGGCCGGTCCGCCGGTGTCGGCGAGCCCTGCGCGGGACCGTTGCCGGTCCGCGCATCGGGCCGGACCGGCTCACCCGAGGCGGGCGCACCCTGGGCCGGTCCGCTGCCCGGCCATCCCGCGGGCTGTCCGCCACCCGGACGTCGGTTGTCCGCCGGCGCTGTGGTCGATCGGGGGTCGCGACCACCCGGAGGCGTCGACCCGCCCGCGAACTTCAGCGTCTGCGCATCGCCGGGCCGCGGCGCGGCGGGCGAATTCGAAGCCGGAGCATTCCCGGGGGATCCCGCCGGATTGCTGCCGAACATCGCCGTGGGTCCCTCGCCGGGACGCGGTGTCCCGGGCGAATCCGGAGCACTTCCAGGGGATCCCCCCTGATTGCCGCCGAATTTCGCCGTCGGCCCCTCGCCGGGCCGTGGTTGACCGGGCGTGCCGCCGGGAGTCGGTCCGGGTGTGCCCGTCGGGCCGCCGGGTCGTGCAGTCCCCGAGGCCGGGGCGGGCCCGCCGCCGGGACGTGGTGCGGCAGGCGGATTCGAGGCCGGTGCGTCGCCGGGCTGTCTCGACCGGACCGGCCAACCCGCGAATTTCGCCGTCGGCCCTTCGCCCTGCCGCTGCGCATTCGATGACGTGTCGCCCCCCGGAGTTGTCGACCCGGTCGCGGACTTCGCGGACCGGTCATCGCCGGGCTGCTGTGGCGTGCGCGGGCCGCCGGGCGGATTCGAGGCGGACCCGCCGCCCGGACGTGATGTGCCGGGGGTCGGCCCGTTGCCGGGAGGGTTCCCCGCCGGGCTGCCGCCGGGGCGTGGTGCGCCGGGTCCCGGGAGCGGTCCGCCCGGACGGGGTGCGGCGGGGGCGCCACCCGGACGTCCGGGAGCGCCGGGGATCAGTGGCCTCGGTGCGTTGCCCGGACGCGGTGTGCCCGGTGCGCCCGCATTGCCCGGACGCGGGCCCGCGTTCGCCGAACGAGGATCCGGCGGATCGGCTTGTCCCGAGCCGGGGTTCGCGCCCTGGGGGCCGCCCGGCGGACGGTTCTGTCCCGCGGCCGGGGGGACCGGCCCGCCGGACGCGCGACCGCCCGGTCCCTGGCCGCGCTGATCTGCGGGACCACCGGGCGCGACACCGCGCGGCTGCGGCCCGCCCTGGTCACGGCGGTTGGAGTCGGCCGGTCCGCGGCCGGGGAGCTGGTCGCGGGAGATGAATTGGTTTCGGACGGCGGCGGGGCCGGATCCGGGCGCACCGGACGACGGACGTTGCTCGGCGCCGGGAGAGTCCGGCTGCGGCTTCTTATCGTCTGTCGGGTCGGACACACGCTGCCCTTCGTTCGGCGGATCGGTTTCGGTCCAGGCAAGCCTAACGAGCATTTCGGACAGCGGTGCAGATTGCGGCTGCCATAGGATGGTGAGCCATGACGTCCTTCGGTGATCTGCTCGGACCGCAGCCGGTACTTCTCCCCGAGAATGTGGAGGCGGAGTCGGCCCTGCTCGAGAAACAGGACCCGGTTCAGGTCGCCGCCGCGCACCCGACGGCCTCCATCGCCTGGGCGCACCTGGCCGAGGCCGCGCTCACCCGGTCCGAGGCCACCGGCCCGGATTCGGTCGACGCCGATGTCATCGCCGCCTACGCCTTCGCGCGCACCGGCTACCACCGCGGCCTGGACCTGTTGCGCCGCAACGGCTGGAAGGGTTTCGGCCCGGTGCCGTGGAGCCACGAGCCCAACCGCGGATTCCTGCGCAGCGTCGGCGCCCTGGCTCGTGCCGCCCGCACCATCGGCGAGACCGACGAGTACGCCCGCTGCCTGGACCTGCTCGAGGACTGCGACCCCCGCGCCGCCGCCGAACTCGGCATCGACTGACCCTGCGCGATGACGATGCGCCTGCGTCACGGAGTTCCGCCCACCTCGGACAACGCCAACCTTCGGCCGCGGCCCGGGTCGATTCTGGACTGACGGAGCGGGGGAGCGAAGCGCAGGAGCGGAGGAGGGAAGAATCGGCCCTTGGAGGGCCGCGGCCCCCGGAGCGAAGCGGAGGCAATTGAACACAGATTCGTTCACCGTCAGTGCTGTTCGGGAGAGCAGTGTCGAGCGTATGCGCAGTGGCTGGCAACGCCTCCGTAAATCCGCGCTGCCGATCCTGCAGTGCGCGGTGGGTGCGGCGATCGCGTGGTATGTCGCGCATCACATCGTCGGTCACCCCCAGCCGTTCTTCGCGCCGGTCGCGGCGGTCATCTCGATCGGTGTCGCGTTCGGCGCGCGGATCCGGCGCTCGGTGGAACTGGTCGCGGGGGTCAGTGTCGGCATCGGGATCGGTGATCTGTTCATCTCCTGGGTCGGCAACGGGCCGTGGCAGATCGCGCTGGTCGTCGCGGTGGCGATGGGATCGGCGATATTCCTCGATCGCGGCGCGGTCATCCCGATGCAGGCCGCGAGTTCCGCGGTGCTGGTGGCGACGCTGTATCCGCCGCACAGCGGGGGAGCCGCACTGCGCGTGGTGGATTCGCTCGTCGGCGGACTGGTCGGGATCGCGGTGGTGGCGATCTTCCCGCTGCATCCGGTGCGCCGTGCGCGTCAGCAGGCCGCCGACATCCTGGCCGTGATGGGCCGCGCGCTCACCGGCTGCGCGGACGGCCTGCACGAGCAGGATCCGGAAAAGATCCGTGTCGCACTGCAATCCGCGCGCGGGACGCAATCGCAGATCGACGGGTTGCGCAGTGCGGTCGAGGGCGGCCGCGAGGTCAGCCGGATCTCCCCGCTGTACTGGAACGCCCGTCCGCGCCTGGATCTGATTCGGGCGGCGGTGGATCCGCTGGACAACGCCGTGCGCAACATCCGCGTCCTGTTGCGCCGCGCTCTGACCCTGGTCCGCGACGACGAGATCCTCGATCCCGGAATCGTCGAGGAGGTCGAGGAACTCGGCAAGGCCATCGAGGTGGTGCGGCAGTACGTCCTGGCCGATCCGGGCCGGCAGCCCGACGCCGCCGAGGCAACCCGGGTGCTACGTCGCGTCGCCAAGGGTGCGACCGTGGATCTGGTCGACGGCGCGGGGTTGTCCGCGCACGTGGTGTTCGCCCAACTTCGTTCCATCGTGGTCGATCTCATGCAGGTCTGCGGTGTGCAGCGGCTGTCGGCCATGGCGTTGCTCCCGCCGACCGTCGAACGTCCCTACGTCGAACCGCAGGACTGAACTCCGGCGCCGCAGCGGAATCCGCGCCGGTTGCTGTTCGGATGCCGTCCGGTCCGGACCAATTTTCCTCGATGCGTAATCCGAAGGGCGACTGCGCGTTCGCCGATCCAATTGCGCGCGAAAACGATCGTGGTTCGGGTAGTGCACTACTCGTGAAGCGGCTTCCCACTGCCGATAACTTCGTTGTCGTACCGCGTCGACGAGGGGTGGCGCGGTCGGAACTTCGTACGGGCGGTGCGCGTCCCGCGGTCGGAGCGACGGGGTCCGCACGTCAGTAGGTGCGACCCGGGGAGGACGTCGTCCAGCACTGTCCGACGGTGCGCCGGTCGAGGGGGGTGGACTGCGCTGACGCCCGTACGAAGACGGACCGCCCGATGGACTGGATCGGGCGGTCCACCCATTTCCGGGCCAGGGCGAATTCGGGCTCAGGTGAATTCGGGCTCGGGGCTGTTCAGAAGGAATTCCAGAATCGGGTCAGGTAACTCCCGTAGGCGGACCAGTCCGAGGACACGCCCGAGAGTTCGAACAGATAATTCACCGCCGTGAAGAACACCCGATTCAGCCCCGGCACCCACAGGATCGCCAGCAGCAACAACAGCCCGTACGGCTTGAACTGATCCATCGACCGCCGCGTCCGATAACTCAGCGAGGGCTCCAGAATTCCGTAGCCGTCGGTGCCCGGAATCGGCAGCAGGTTCAGAACGGTCGCGGTGACCTGCAGAAATGCCAGGAAGCTCAGTCCGAACCAGAACGCCGGATGGTCCTGCTCGGATCCGGCCGCGCGCACGATCGCCAGCAGCGCCACCGCGCACGCCAGATTCACCGCGGGCCCGGCCGCACTGATCGTGCGTTGTACGCGCGGGGAGAAATTGTGCGCGTGGACGTAGACCGCACCGCCCGGCAGCGCGAATCCGCCCAGCGCGATGAACAACATCGGCAGCCCGATCGACAGCATCGGATGGGCGTACCGCAGCGGGTTGAGAGTCAGATATCCGCGCAGCTCCACCTCGCGATCACCCGCCCGCCAGGCCGAATACGCATGGCCGAACTCGTGCAGGCACATACTCACGATCCAGCCCGCCACCACGAAGACGAACACGCCGAGCTTGGCCTGCCAGGACGTCAGTTCGGCCTCCCACGCCACCACCCCGCCGACCGCGGTGAGCAGCACGATCAGCAGGAATATCGGGCTGGGCCGGACCGCCCCGGTCATGCGCCGGGTGTTGAACGGGCGGTTCATCGAACCAGCCGCCAGGGCTCGTTGTGCCGGTAGAAACTCGCCCGGGGCACGGTCCGGTCGTCGGCGATGCCGTCGCGGGTCACCACCGCGCCCGGGGTGCCCAACTGGATCGCGCGGCCGGCGACCCAGCGCCGCCGGCGGAACCTGCGCACCACCGCCGCGCGTGCGCCCGGCATCTCCAAGGTGGGCGAGATATTCAGGGCCGCAATGGTTCCCGAGAACAACGGCACCTCGTCGGCATAGGCCTCGCCCTCCAGGCGGGACCCGTCCGGCCCGGTCACGGTGGCGCGGCCGACCAGTACCTTGCCGGTGTCGTCGCGGATCAGCGGAGTGTCCTGCGGCTTGCCCTCCAGGGCCCGCTCGGCCGCCGCCGAACCGGTGCCGGTCTCATAGGCGCGCGAACCGTAGGTGCGATCCACCGGCACGTACCCGATCTCCACGTGCAGTCGCTCGGTGCGCAACAGATGGGTGAGCACCGCGGCCAGACCGGCGTCCTCACCCAGCACGATCAGCCGGGGCAGACTGTCCGCGGCCAGCACCGGCAACAGCTCATCGATCCGAGCCGCATCGGGAATCGCCGAGGTCTGTGTCATCGAGAGGGACGCGAGCGCAATCGGTACCGGGGCGCCGTTGCAGCGGAGAACGTGGGTACTCAACTGCGGAACACCCTCCTCGGAACCGACACCATGCTCGACCTCGCTGCGCTCGGGCGAACTCCCAAAGCCCGCCTCCCGAGCAACGATAGTCCCGGTCGGTGTCCGGTGTGCCAGTCGGCGTCGTGCTTCGCGGGCCACGCGGCGGCCATCCACTAGACTGTCCTCCCGGCCACCGCCTCGACAAACGGCAGGTAGCTGCAGCGTTGGCGCTGCGCGTCGAAACCGTAGGAGACTCCACATGCCGGCAATCGTCCTGATCGGCGCCCAATGGGGCGACGAGGGCAAGGGCAAAGCCACCGACCTGCTCGGCGGCCGGGTCGACTGGGTCGTGCGGTACCAGGGCGGAAACAACGCCGGGCACACCGTCGTCCTGCCCAATGGGGACAACTTCGCGTTGCACCTGATCCCGTCGGGAATTCTGACTCCGGGAGTCACCAATGTCATCGGCAACGGTGTCGTGGTCGATCCGGGCGTACTACTGGACGAGCTGGCGGGAATCGAGAAGCGCGGCGTGGACACCTCGCGCCTGCTGCTCTCGGCCGACGCGCACCTGATCATGCCGTACCACGTGGCGATCGATAAGGTCACCGAACGTTTCCTGGGCAACAAGAAGATCGGCACCACCGGCCGCGGTATCGGCCCGTGCTACCAGGACAAGGTCGCACGCGTGGGCGTGCGGGTGGCTGATGTGCTGGACGAGAAGATTCTCACCCAGAAGGTCGAGGCTGCACTGGAGTTCAAGAATCAGGTGCTGGTCAAGATCTACAACCGCCGCGCGCTGGATCCGCAGCAGGTGGTCGACGAGGTGCTCGGTCAGGCCGAGGGCTTCAAGCACCGGATCAGCGATACCCGGCTGCTGCTGAACGAGGCGCTCGAAGGCGGGCAGACGGTCCTGCTGGAGGGTTCGCAGGGCACGCTGCTGGACGTCGACCACGGCACGTATCCGTATGTGACGTCCTCGAATCCGACCGCGGGCGGTGCGGCGGTGGGTTCGGGCATCGGGCCGAACAAGATCACCACGGTGCTGGGCATCCTGAAGGCGTACACCACCCGCGTCGGCTCGGGGCCGTTCCCGACCGAGCTGTTCGACCAGTCCGGCGAATATCTGGCCAAGACCGGCGGCGAGGTCGGCGTCACCACCGGACGCGCGCGCCGCACCGGCTGGTTCGACGCGGTCATCGGGCGTTACGCGACCCGGGTCAACGGCATCACCGACTACTTCCTCACCAAACTCGATGTGCTGTCGAGCCTGGACCAGGTGCCGATCTGCGTCGCCTACGAGATCGACGGCGAGCGCGTGGAGCAGATGCCGACCACGCAGACCGAATTCCACCACGCCAAGCCGATCTACGAGCAGATGCCCGGCTGGTGGGAGGACATTTCGCACGCGCGCGCCTTCGAGGATCTGCCCGCCAACGCCCGCGCCTACGTCGAGCGGCTCGAGGAGCTGTCCGGTGCGCGTATCTCGTGCATCGGCGTGGGACCAGGCCGGGACGAGACCATCGTCCGGCACGACATTCTGGGTTAGTCACTGCGCCCGGGGGATTGGGCGCTCCGCCTACCCGAAATCGCCCGGGATAAGGTGCTGATGTCCGAAAACTGGAGGGAGAGCACACGATGAGTCAGGAGCAGCAGAGCCAGGGGCGGCACGCGGCCCCCGAGGGCGCTGAGCGCCACCCGCTGATAGACCTGTCCCGGGATCCCAATCCCGGCGTTCCCGATCACGCTGCGCCCGAGTCCGCAGAACAGGATGCCAACGGCGAATCCTGATCGGCACCGTACGTTGAGCCGCGCCTCGCCCGAATCACCGGACGGAGTGCGGTTTTTCGTTGTGGTCAGTAGTAGGTGATGGGGGCCAGCGGTTCCGCGGCGTGCGGGGTCAGAGTGGAGTAGGCCTCGGCGAGGGATTTCACGCCGAGTCGCAGATCGGATTCGTCCCGGGTGAAGGGGATTCGCAGAAAGCGCTCGAACGCGCCCTGCACCCCGAAGCGCGGTCCGGCCGCCAGCAGCACACCGTGATTGGGCGCGACCGCTGCCAGGGCGGAGGACACCGGTGTGGGCAACTGGACCCACAGCGACATGCCGCCGACCCCGCGGACCACACGCCAGTCCGGCAGGTCCTGGGCCAGGGCGTCCAGCAGAGTGGCTCGGCGGCTGCGGAGTTGGTCGCGGCGCTGCTCGAGAATGGGGCCCGCGTTGTCGAGCAGATGGACCGTGGCCAGCTGATCCATCACCGGGGTGCCCAGATCGACCGTCGAGCGGATGCCGAGCAGTTTGGTGATCAGCGACGGTGCGGCGCGGACCCAGCCCACGCGCAGACCGCCCCAGAACGATTTCGACGCCGAACCGATCGTCACGATCTCCGAGCCGCGGGCGAATGCGGCCACCGGGGGTGGATTTTCGCCGTCGAGCTGCAGATCCACCATGGATTCGTCGACGATCACCGTCATCCGGGTGTCGCGGGCGATGGCGGCGAGTTCGGCGCGGTCGCGCTCATTCATCAGCAGTCCGGTCGGATTGTTGAAGTCCGGCAGTAGATATGCCGCGCTGGCCGCGGTTTGCCTGGCCGCACTGCGGATTCCGTCGAGGTCCCAACCGGCTTCGGGGTGTTCCGGGAGCAGCGGAACCGGGACCGGGCGCGCGCCGACATCGCGAATCGCCTCGATGGCGTTGGGGTAGGTCGGGTGATCGATCAGGACTCGTTCGGCCGGTGCGGTCAGGACGTTCAGCAGCAGGCGCAGGCCGTGCTGAGCGCCGAGGGTGACCAGGATCTGATCGGGTTCGGTGGGCAGGCCGCGCTCGGTGTAGCGGCGGGCGAGCGCCTCGCGCAGCGGCGGGACGCCGACCGGATCCATGCCGTGTGTGCCGAGATAGAGCGGAATGCCTTGTAGTGCAGCGGAGTACGCGTCGTTCATCTCCGGGGGAGCGGACATCGCGGCATAGGTCAGGTCGATCGTGGGCACCTGATTCGGCGACATCAGCGCCAGAATGCTGCGCGCGGGTTTCGCGCCGTCGTGCGCGACGCTCGGCGGCAGGGCGACGGTGCTGCGCGAACCCTGGCGGCTGATCAGATAGCCGTGTTCGCGCAGGAGGGCGTACGCGGAGGTGACCGTGGTGCGACTCACACTCAGGGTGGTGGCGAGATCTCGCTCACTCGGCAGGGCGACGCCCAGCGGGGCGCGGCCGTCGTGGATCAGCAGCCGAATGCTTTCCGCGAGAGCGAGATACGCTGGGCGGGCCGCGCGTTTGTCACCGTTCTCGTCGTGTCGCCAGCGGCCCAGATCGCGGGTCAGGGTGGCGGCGCTGATCACACGTATTGCCATGCAGTCCAGTATCGACCCTCTGGATATTTGATTCAAGTCCAGCTGGCCGGATCATTCTCTACATGGTCACCTTTCTCGCCTCTGTGCTGGTCGTCGCGGCCTTCGCGGTGATCGTGTATCGGCTCGCGCTGCGCGGCGCCGGGCGCGCTGTCGGACTGCTCGAGCGTTATCGGCCGCATGCGCCGATGTCGGACTGGTCGCTGTCGTTTCGAGACGATCAGCGGCAATACGCGGATCTGGTTGCGGCCGAGTCGTATCGCGATGCCGGGGCCGAGTCCGATGTGGTTGTGCGGCCGTCCGTCGTCGGGCGTCGTCGAGTATTCCGTAGGGCAGTCCAGTTCTGAGAAGTGGACTGCTGCATAGAAACTTGTCGGTGCCGTCCGGCAGACTGACGGTATGCCCGCCTCGGATCGCTCGCCCTCGGCAGCGCTCTTCGACACCGCGATCGGTGTCTGTGCCCTCGTCTGGACCGATGTCGGCGTCCTGCGCTTCCATCTACCCGAGGCCACACCGCAGGACACCCGCACCCGGATGCTGCGCGACGGCGCCCGGGAGGTCGAGCCGGATGCCACGGCCGCCGAGGTCATCGCAGCGTGCCGCGCCCACCTCGACGGCAACCTCGACGATCTGCGCTGGATCCGGCTGGACCACACCGAACTTCCCGATTTCCACCGCGCCGTCTACGGCGTGACCAGGGCCATCGACCCCGGCCACACCCTCACCTACGGCCAGGTCGCCGAGCGCATCGGCGCCCGCGGCGCGGCCCAGGCCGTCGGCCAGGCACTCGGCCAGAACGCGATCCCCCTGATCATCCCCTGCCACCGAGTCCTGGCCGCCGACCATGCCCTACACGGCTTCTCGGCCCCCGGCGGCATAACCACCAAGGCGCATCTCCTCGAAATCGAACGCACCCCGGGCTTCGGAGAACCGACCCTGTTCTGATCACCTGCGCCGCAGGATATTCGAGATCGATATCAGCTGGATGAGCTGTGCGCCACTGCCGATTTCGGGTGTTCTCCCGGGGCCGATCGAGGCCGAGGATCGGCTAGTGGTGCGGCTGTTGGGTGGGGGTGGGCTTGATGATGCTCTGCAGGTCCTGGTTGGTGCGGTTGACGCCGTCGACCACCGCGTCGGGCACGACGTTGGGGACGGGGGCGTTCAGGTCGCCGATGTGGACCTCGCGGGGCGCCGCCGGGGTGGTGGTCTGCGAGGGTTTGGGGGTGCTGCGGCGGCGGGGTGCGGGGGACTGGTCTTGTGGTGTGGCCGAATGGAGTTGGGCCGGTTGATCGGTTTGGGGCGACTTCTGGGGCGCGGGGGTCACCGCGCTCACCCCGGGCTGCACCGTCCCGGGGTCGGCCAGTGCGATCCCGGTGCACGCCATCAGGGCCGCACCCGCCAGTGCGGCCAATCCGGCTGCGAGACCGGCCGAAACCTTGCGACGACGAGTCACGACACCACCTTCACGATGATCTGCTGGATGGGTGACGCGTCGTCGAGTCGCCCGGACAGCATCGTAATCGGCGATCGGCCCCGGAACCATCCCCTGTTCGCCGCGAATCAGACCGCCGCGCCGAAGGCGGATCCGGCTGCGCCGCCGACGATTCCGCCGGCCACCCCGCCGACGAGGGCGGCCGGAATCCCGACCACGGCGGCACCGGCGGCCGCACCTCCCGCCGCGCCGAGGCCCGCCCCGATCGCCGCTCCGGCGGCCGCTCCCGCGACATT
>NZ_JAINZY010000050.1:0-1398 GCF_019890715.1 Nocardia coffeae
GGGCGTGTACGGAATCTTGTGTGAGTTGATCTCGTGGTCTGGCAGGGTGGCAAGGCGAAATGCCTTGCCACCCAAGGAAGGAAGACCACGGTGGCGCAAGACAACAACGACGAGCAGCAACTCGCCCCTGATGTGGATGGGCTGGCTGACCAGCTGCTCGGCCGTGCCGATGCGGAGTCCGCGCAGTTGCTGGGCCCTGACGGGCTGCTGACGCAGTTGACCCAGCGAGTGCTCAATCGGGCTCTGGATGCGGAGCTGGCCGAGCATCTCGGGTATGAGAAGGGCGATGCGGCCGGTCGCGGGTCGGGTAACAACCGTAACGGCACCACCAGCAAGAAAGTGCTCACCGATATCGGCGCGGTCGAGGTGAACACCCCACGCGACCGGAACGGCAGCTTCGAACCGAAGATCGTTCCGAAGCATGCCCGCCGGCTGGTCGGGTTCAACGAGCAGATCCTGTCGCTGTATGCGCGGGGAATGTCGGTGCGTGACATCCGCGCTCACTTGCATCAGATGTACGGGGTCGAGGTGTCCGGGGATGTGATCTCCCGGGTCACCGACGCGGTGACCGAGGAGATCACAATCTGGCAGAACAGACCCCTGGACCCGGTCTGGCCGATCGTCTATATCGATGCACTGTGGATCAAGATCCGCGACGGCGCCGTCTCGAACCGGCCTGTCTACCTGGCCGTCGGAGTGGATCTGGACGGCTGCAAACACATACTCGGGTTGTGGATCGGGCCCGCCGATTCCGGTGAGGGAGCACGGTTTTGGGCCAGTGTGCTCGCCGAGCTGCGCAACCGCGGCATCACCGACGTACTGATCTGCTGCTGCGACGGGCTGACCGGGCTGCCGGACGCGATCACCGCGACCTGGCCGCAGACCACGGTCCAGACCTGTTGCGTGCATTTGATGCGGGCCAGCATGCGGTTCGCGTCTAAAAAGGACTATCCGCAACTGATTCCGCTGTTGAAAGCGATCTACACCGCCCCAACCGAGGCCGCCGCCGAGCAAGCCCTCCAGGAGTTGGAGGACTCAACACTGGGTCGGCGATATCCCGCGATCGGCCGCACCTGGCGCTCGGCATGGCCGGAATTCGCGCCGTTCCTGGCGTTTCCGCCGGAACTGCGGCGCGTCGTCTACAGCACGAACATGATCGAATCGATCAACGCCCGGCTGCGGAAAGTAACCCGCAATCGGGGCCATTTCACCTCCGAGGCCGCCGCGGTCAAGGTGCTCTACCTGGCGATCCGGCACCTCATCGAACCGAAAGCAGGTGATCGCAACCTAGTCCCACCCGGCTGGAAGAGCGCCCTCAACCAGCTGATACTCCACTTCGGAGACCGAATCACCATTCGATGAACCACGAGCGCTTACACAGAGATCCGTACACGCCCG
>NZ_JAINZY010000051.1:0-1339 GCF_019890715.1 Nocardia coffeae
CTGTAATGGTTGTGGCTGATCCGAGATCGGCTGGCAGGATGGCGTTTCGGCCTGCCGTGCGTGACTCTGGGTATATTCGACTCCGGTTCTCGGGTGTCTTGAAAATGACGTGTCCACACGGCGGGTCGGGCGTCGGAACGCCCACCCGGATGGCCTGATCAGAAGAATGTCCGCCCTGTTCACAGGGGCGTGACTCGTTACAGATGTGCCTCCGAGTGATCCCCGGCGCCCTCACCGGCCCGAGCACCGAGAGGACCCTCACCCATGGCGCGCATCGCCGACCGTTACGACCACGTGATCGGCGTGGACACCCACGCCCGCACGCACACCTTCGTGATCATCCAAACCCGCACCGGCGCGGTCATCGACACCCGCGAATTCCCGACCCACGCTGCCGGCATGACACGCGCACTGGCGTGGATCGAACGCCGCACCGCCAGCAGTGTTTTCGCCGCGATCGAAGGCACCGCGTCCTATGGTGCCAAGCTCACCGCCGTGCTCACCGCGGCAGGTATCGCGGTCGGCGAGGTGCGCCCGCCGTCGCGCAAACAGCGGGCCGTCGACGGCAAGTCCGATCGCATCGACGCCGAAGCCGCAGCCAGATCGGTTCTGGGACAAGACGAATCACACGTTGCCACACCACGCTCCGCTGGCGAACGCAACGCCCTGCGAATCCTGCTGGCCACCCGCCGTCTGCTCGACCAGCAGCGCACCGCCTGCCGCAACGCGCTCACCGCGCTGCTGCGCACCGTCGATCTCGGTGTCGATGCACGCCGCGCGGTCAGCGACGCCCAGATCACCGCGATCAAGGCCTGGCGCGTCACCGGCAGCGATCCGGTCACCACGATCGCACGCACCGAAGCCCGACGCCTGGCCCGCGCGATCGCCGATCACGACAAGCAGCTCCGCGATAATCACTCCACCCTGGGGCAGATCGTCGAACGCATCGTGCCCGGCCTGCAGAACAACCCCGGGGTCGGACCGGTCACCGGCGCGATCATCGTCTGCGCCTACTCCCACCACGGCCGCGTCCGATCAGAGGCCGCGTTCGCCGCACTGGCCGGTGTCGCACCACAACCCGCGTCCTCGGGCAACACGATCCGGCACAGACTCAACCGCGGCGGCGACCGGCAACTCAACCGCGCTTTCGACACCATCGTCCGCAGTCGGCTCAGCTACGACCCGGACACACGCGCCTACGCCGAACGCAGTCGCGCACAAGGGAAAACAGTCCGCGAAACCCGTCGCAAGCTCAAACGCTACGTCTGCCGCGCAGTCTTCCGGCAACTCCAAACCATCATGTCCACCCCTTGACAACAGGCATAGAAGAGTCATTTTC
>NZ_JAINZY010000052.1:0-1232 GCF_019890715.1 Nocardia coffeae
CCTTGTCGCACCAAGTGTGACACTCCCACGCGGCATCCCCAACTGGGAAGATCCGCGACCGATACTCGCGCCGCCGGGACCTCTCCAGCGCATCCCGACGCGCCACACCTGCTTCTGCGCGCAACATGCTGCCCGCCCCACAATTTCGATGCCGCGATCCCGGTTGGCGACGGCCGAACTCGCTTCGACCGTCAAGATTCCCCACGAAAGCCGCTGGTCGCCCCATTCCCATCCTTATAGTGCCCCGCCGGTGAATCGAACCTGCGACACAGGATCGTGGGCGATCAGGTGATTCCCCAGGTAAATGCGTAGGTAACTGCACTAGAATCGGATGCCTGATTCGGACAAACGAAACCCACTCCGACAGCAGGGCGCTGACCACCGAGATATGCAGCGATACAACGGAATTGCACCTGCAGCGCGCAACGCAGGCGTCCTGCGTACGGATGGCGTTATCGCTTCCCGAGCCGACAGGCTCAGCGAAAGCCACTGCCGCGGTCGCCGTTTGGCGAGAATCATCGCCGCGGGTTCGCCTCAATCCTGGCTCATTCTTGCGCAGGGGCTCGCCGGCTCTGTCAGCAGCAGGTAATGTTCGATACCGGGTCGGACCGAACCCCTGGGGAGAACCAATGAGAATGCGCGCCTTCGTCGGTGCGGCCGCGGCCGCAGCAGCGATGTCGATGCTCGGTGTGACTACCGCCCATGCTGATGCGGTGAATCCGAACGACTACATGATCGGCGACACCGTCTATTTCAACGTCGGCTACGCACAGTGCTCGATCAAGCCGGACGGCACGACGGGATGTGACATCGCTCCCGGCATCGCCAAGTGGCTTGGCATCGTTCCCGTGTCCGATCTCGCCATCGATGTGGCATTCCTGCCCGCGCACCCGACCTTCGGCCTGCTCGGACCGTACGGCCGCTCCGACGCGAAGTCCCTCCCGAACAGCGAGTTCAGCTCGACCATCAGCTATGCAGGCGCTACGTGCAGTGGCGGCGGGCGCGGCGGGGTGGGTTGCACATCGAAGGGGCACAGCTTCAGCTTCGGCTGGTCGGGCACCACCACCACGTAACGGGTGCTGGGAAGCAGATCCGTCCGATCCGGCGCTGAGTCGCCGCCGAGGCCGAACCGGCTACCGCGGTGACCGACGAACTCCATGAATGGGATGGCGGGGCGTCAGCGCACGACCGAGTAACGCACGCAGGCGAATTCGCCGTTATGGGCGACTTCC
>NZ_JAINZY010000053.1:0-1108 GCF_019890715.1 Nocardia coffeae
GGTGGCGGTCGAGGTTCTGCGCGGCCTGTGTCCGATCTGGAAAGATTCGGTGCATGAGTGCTGCTGGGGACGATGTCCGCGCTTTTGCTTTGTCGTTGCCCGAGACGTCTGAGCAGTTCACGTGGGGTATGCCAACTTTCCGGGTGGCCAGCAAACTATTTCTTACCCTCCCGGAGGCTGAAACGTCGGCGGCGGTCCGCTGCCCAATCATCGACCGCGACGAACTGGTGGCCGCCGAGCCGGACAAATTCTGGATCGCCGCGCACGAGGCGAACAATGCTTGGGTTCGAGTGCGCCTCGCCGCCATCGACGACCAAGATGAGCTGGAAGCCATCGTTCTCGACTCGTGGCGGCAGGCCGCACCTCGGCATCTACTCGATGGTGTCGAATGACATCGCCGGCGTGCCGAGCACTCGGTCTACGTGCCCCACAGGACCTGCAAACGGGGTGTCGGCTTGGCTCTGCTCGTCGCCCTGCCGGAGGAGTGGGTTTCGTTTGTCCGAATCAGGAGGCCGATAGTCATACAGTGACCTATGACATGTGACACGTCCCCCATACCGGAAATCTCATAGCGTGTTCAGGTGTCCCGGGAGTGACCTGTCTCCGTCCCACAACATCCTGCGTCAGCGGGTCACCCGGTAGCGAGCCTGATCAGATACGCTTGCCGCGTCAAGCTGAGCGATCGGCGGGACGATACCCTGAGAGGCCCTGGTAGTCGTGCCCAAACGCTGCCGGGGCTTTCTCTCTATCAGGGTCTGCGGGCGACGCTCGCCTTAATGGCGCGGGCGGAATGACCGAGTACATCGTTACCAGCGTCGAATTCGACCGCCGGGACTCCTCGGACTTCCACTTCCCGCTGCGGCCGTACTTCTGGGTAGAAGTCGGTAGCGAAGTATCGTGCGCTTCTTGGTGTGCCACCGCGATGCTCGGGCCAGCAGCGGCACCCGGTGCGCGATCACTGTCGCCGCTGAGATGGCGAACGTTGACACAACGGAATCTCCTCGGTCGTATCGACCGTCGACCGAAAAAGCAGTCATGCCAACACTTCGCCGGACAGCCCATGATGTTGACGCCTTCGGCACGGCACATCGGGCGATCTGCACGTGGC
>NZ_JAINZY010000054.1:0-1093 GCF_019890715.1 Nocardia coffeae
GCCGACGTGCCGCTCGACGAGCGTCCGGTGAGCGTGAACGTGCAGGTCCGCCGGTTGTTCTGCCCGACAGCCGGTTGTCGCAGCACCTTTCGTGAGCAGGTGGCTGGTGTCCTGGAGCGCTACCAACGCCGCACAGCCCGTCTGACCGGCCAGGTGCGATCGGTCGTGCGGGAGCTTGCTGGACGGGCCGGCGCCCGGCTGCTGGAGGAGTTGTCGGTGCGGTTGTCCCGGCATACCGCCGTGCGTGCGCTGCTGGGAATCCCCTTGCCGCAGCGGTCGATTCCCGAGGTGGTCAGTGTCGATGATTTCGCGCTGCTGCGCCGGCACCGGTATGCCACGGTCGTGATCGATCCGGTCTCGCACGACCGCATCGATGTCCTGCCCGATCGCAAATCCGACACCCTGGCCGCCTGGCTGGCCCAGCACCCGCAGGTCACGACGGTCGTGCGGGACGGTTCCACCACCTACGCCGAAGCCGTGCGTCGTGCACGACCAGCGGCAACGCAAGTTTCGGACCGCTGGCATCTGTGGCACGGGCTGGCCCAGGTCGTGGAGAAAGCCGTCGCCGCGCACAGCCGCTGCTGGGCCGCTGCCGGCCCGAAACGGCACCGGATGACCCGGGAGACCACCACCATCGAACGCTGGCACACGGTGCACGAACTGCTCGACTCCGGCGTCGGGCTCCTGGACTGCTCACGCCGACTCGGGCTGGCGCTGAACACCGTCAAACGGTATTCCCGTGCACCCGAACCAGATTCGCTGCGTCGACCACCGCAATACCGGCCCGGGCTGGTCGACCCCTACCGCAATCACCTGCGGACCCGGCGGGCCGCCGAGCCGGGCGTGCCGGTCAGACAGCTGTTCGGTGAGATCAAAGCCCTCGGCTACCAGGGCGGGCTGAACCTGCTCTACCGCTACGTCAACGAAGGCCGCCTGGCCGGTGACCGGGTCGCGGTCTCGGGCCGCAAGCTCACGGGCTGGATCATGAGCCGACCGTCGGAGTTGCCCGATTCCAGCCGCGCTCACCTGCACGAACTCATCACCGCCTGCCCGGAAATGACCCAGCTGGCCGCACTGGTCCGCGAGTTCGCGA
>NZ_JAINZY010000055.1:0-1092 GCF_019890715.1 Nocardia coffeae
CAGTTCACCAAGACCGTCCTCGAGACCGCGTTGAACGAGGAGATGACCGATCACCTCGGCTTCGACAAGCACGAGGCACCCGAGGATCGGGAAACCACCAACGTGCGCAACGGAACCCGGTCCAAGACGGTGCTGACCGAGACGACCGGTCATGTGCAGATCGAGGTGCCTCGCGATCGCGAGGGCAGTTTCGAGCCGCAGATCGTCAAGAAGCGGCAGCGCCGGTTGACCGGGGTGGATGAGGTCGTGTTGTCGTTGTATGCCAAAGGCCTGACCACCGGCGAGATTTCGGCGCATTTCGCCGAAATCTACGGCGCCTCGGTGTCCAAGGAAACAGTCTCACGGATCACCGACAAAGTGGTCGCGGAGATGCAGGAATGGGCCAGCCGACCCCTGGACGAGGTCTACGTGGCGGTCTTCATCGATGCGATCGTGGTGAAGGTCCGCGATGGTCAGGTCGCCAACCGGCCGGTCTACGCGGCGATCGGGGTCAACGTCTCGGGTGAGAAGGGCATCCTGGGCTTGTGGGCCGGCCCTGGTGGTGAGGGCGCGAAGTTCTCCGATGGGCGTGCTCACCGACATCCGCAACCGCGGGGTCAAGGACGTGTTCTTCCTGGTCTGTGACGGTTTGAAGGGCCTGCCCGAGGTGGTCGGGAACGTATGGCCGCTGGCAACGGTCCAAACCTGCATCATCCATTTGATCCGCAATACGTTCCGGCTCGCCGGCCGCCAGCACTGGGATGCGTTGCGTCGTGATGTGAAACCGATCTACAGCGCGGTCAACGCCGATGCCGCGCGGGCGGCGCTGGACGAGCTGACTGAGCGGTGGGGCACGAAATATGGTGCGATCGTTCGTCTTTGGAGCAACGCGTGGGAGGAGTTCATTCCGTTCCTGGACTACGACGTGGAGATACGACGCGTCATCTGCAGCACGAACGCGATCGAGTCGTTGAATGCCCGCTACCGCCGCGCGATCAAGGCCCGAGGGCATTTCCCCACCGAACAAGCCGCCCTGAAATGCTTGTATCTGGTGACCCGATCCCTCGACCCGACCGGCCAGGGTCGGGCACGATGGATGGTGCGCTGGAAGCC
>NZ_JAINZY010000056.1:0-972 GCF_019890715.1 Nocardia coffeae
AACCGCGCCGCCCGCACCGCGGCCCTGCTGGCGCAGCAGCCACCGCATCCGAGCACCGAGGGGCCGGATCTGTCTTGGGTGCAGGAGCGGGTGCGGTTCGTTCTCACCGTGGTGCAGGGGGTGGCGACCGGGGACTGGCCGTCCCCGGAACAAGTCGCCGAACTGGCGGGGTGTCTGCGCGACTCGCTGGTGCGGGATTGCGCGTACGGGTTCATCGGCACCTCCGCCGAAGATCCGGCGCGCGGGTTGTGGACTTTGGCGTGGCAGACGCTGCCACCCGGGCACCGCGTCGATGCCGCGCTCCTGGCTGCGGTGGCCTCGATCGCCGCCGATGACTGGGCCACCGCTGAGGCTGCGGTGGCCTCGATCCTCATCGACAACCCGGAACATCCTCTCGCGCTACGCCTTTCCCGCCTGCTGCCCGACCGCGACACCAGCGACCTGATCCGCCGCCTCCTTCACTCGGGACAAGCCACTGCCGCGGAGATCGGGTTACAGATCGAGTAACCCGACCCAGCGGACCCGAGTCTGCCCGGACCGCCAGGAGCAGGTATGGAATCTGTTGCACCCCAACCCGACACCAGCGAGAGTGAGCGACCGCGTTCGTGCGCGTGTGGGTGTGGTCGCCGCGCTGTGCGGGAGTATCTGCCGTTGCACGACCACCGCGCGGTCCAGGAGCTGGTTCGGCGCTGGTTCGGCGGATCGACCACGGCCCTGATCCGGTACATCCAGGCCATGGCCGGCGAGTACGGCATCCCCGACCCCGACAGCGGCGGGTTACAGCCCGTCCCGCCGCCGCTGGCGTACCTCGCCAGCGAATTCACCTGACCGCCTGCGTTGTTCAGTGAAGGAACACTCATGTCCGAATCGATTCCGACAGCTCGGGATCCCGGTGATGTGTTGGCCGGGGTGCCGGTGATGCTGGGGTTCTATCCGTCCGATTCGCTGGTGCTGGTCATAGTGCGTGATCGC
>NZ_JAINZY010000057.1:0-971 GCF_019890715.1 Nocardia coffeae
CGATCACGCACTATGACCAGCACCAGCGAATCGGACGGATAGAACCCCAGCATCACCGGCACCCCGGCCAACACATCACCGGGATCCCGAGCTGTCGGAATCGATTCGGACATGGGTGTCCCTTCACTGAACAACGCAGGCGGTCAGGTGAATTCGCTGGCGAGATAGGCCAGCGGGGGCGGGACGGGCCGCAACCCGCCGCTCTCGAGATCGGGGATGCCGTACTCGCCGGCCATGGCCTGGATGTACCGGATCAGTGCCGTGGTCGATCCGCCGAACCAGCGCCGCACCAACTCCTGCACCGCGCGGTGGTCGTGCAACGGCAGATACTCCCGCACAGCGCGGCGACCACACCCACACGCGCACGAACGCGACCGCTCACCCTCGCTGGTGTCGGGTTGGGGTGCAACAGATTCCATACTGGCTCCTAACGGTCCGGGCAGACTCGGGTCCGCTGGGTCGCGTTACTCGATCTGCAACCCGATCTCCACGGCAGTGGCTTGTCCCGAGTGAAGGAGGCGGCGGATCAGGTCGCTGGTGTCGCGGTCGGGCAGCAGGCGGGAAAGGTGTTGCGCCAGGCGATGTTCCGGGTTGTCGATGAGGATCGAGGCCACCGCCGCCTCAGCGGTGGCCCAGTCATCGGCGGCGATCGAGGCCACCGCAGCCAGGAGCGCGGCATCGGCGCGGTGCCCGGGTGGCAGGGTCTGCCACGCCAAAGTCCACAACCGGCGCGCCGGATCTTCGGCGGAGGTGCCGATGAACCCGTACGCGCAATCCCGCACCAGCGAGTCACGCAGACACCCCGCCAGTTCGGCGACCTGCTCCGGGGACGGCCAGTCCCCGGTCGCCACCCCCTGCACCACGGTGAGAACGAACCGCACCCGCTCCTGCACCCAAGACAGATCCGGCCCCTCGGTGCTCGGATGCAGTGGCTGCTGCGCCAGCAGGGCCGCGGTGCGGGCGGCGCGGTC
>NZ_JAINZY010000058.1:0-907 GCF_019890715.1 Nocardia coffeae
AGCAGTCGGGTGTGGCGATGTCCACGGCGTTGTGTGAGCATTTCGGGCAGTCGCGTGCGGAGTTGTTCGAGATCGTGCAGGTCACCGGGATTCGCACGTTCTCGGGTCTGATCACCCAGTACGGCACCGGTTCGGGCTGCGATATCTGCAAGCCGACCGTCGCCTCGATCCTGGCTTCGACCGCGAGTGAGCACATCCTCGATGGTGAACAGGCCGCGTTGCAGGACACCAACGATCATTTCCTGGCGAATCTGCAGAAGAACGGCACCTATTCGGTGGTGCCGCGGATGCCCGGTGGCGAGGTCACCGCGGAACAACTGATCACGATCGGTCAGATCGCGAAAGAGTTCGATCTGTATCTGAAGGTCACCGGTGGACAACGCATCGACATGTTCGGTGCCCGGGTGGAGCAGTTACCGCGGATCTGGCAGCGCCTGGTCGATGCCGGGATGGAATCCGGGCACGCCTACGGGAAATCCCTGCGCACGGTGAAAAGCTGCGTCGGGTCGAGTTGGTGCCGGTACGGGCAGCAGGACTCGGTCGGCATGGCCGTGCTGCTCGAGAAGCGGTACCGGGGGTTGCGGTCCCCGCACAAACTCAAACTCGCGGTCTCCGGGTGCGCGCGCGAATGCGCCGAGGCGCGGGGCAAGGACGTCGGGGTCATCGCGACCGAACACGGCTGGAACCTGTACGTCGGCGGTAACGGCGGGTTGACCCCCAAACACGCGGTCCTGCTCGCCGGAGACCTCGACGACCAAACCCTGATCCGGTACATCGACCGGTACCTGATGTTCTACATCCGCACCGCGGACCGCTTGCAGCGCACCGCACCCTGGCAAGAATCCCTCGACGGGGGTATCGAACACGTCCGCCAGGTCGTATGCCAGGACAGCCTCGGCATCGCCGA
>NZ_JAINZY010000059.1:0-827 GCF_019890715.1 Nocardia coffeae
ATCTACCCGCTCGTCCGCGAGCTGGCCGCTGACGGAATCCCCGTCGCGGTGACGTGCCGGGTGCTGGGGCTGGCGCGCCAGCCCTATTACCGGTGGCTCGCCGCCCCGGTCACCGATACCGAACTCGCACAGGGGTATCGGGCCAACGCGTTGTTCGACGCGCACCGCGACGACCCCGAATTCGGCTACCGGTTCCTGGTCGACGAGGCCCGCGCCGCCGGAGAGCCGATGGCCGAGCGGACCGCGTGGCGAATCTGTTCACAGGCCGGCTGGTGGAGCGTATTCGGCAAGCAACGCGGCCGGACGAAGAAACCCGGCCCGCCGGTCCACGACGACCCGGTCCGTCGCGTGTTCTCCGCTGATGCTCCAAATGTCTTGTGGCTCACCGACATTACCGAACATCGCACAGCCGAAGGCAAACTCTACCTCTGTGCGATCAAGGACGTGTACTCGAATCGCATCGTCGGGTATTCCATCGACTCGCGGATGAAATCACGCCTCGCCGTTCGCGCCATCAACAACGCCGTGGCCCGGCGCGGAAGCGTGGCCGGATGCATTCTGCACAGCGACCGCGGATCCCAATTTCGTAGCCGAAAGTTCGTGCACGCCTTGGCAAGACACGCCATGGTCGGCTCGATGGGCCGCGTCGCCTCGGCCGGTGACAACGCCGCTATGGAGAGTTTCTTCGCGCTCCTGCAGAAGAATGTTCTGGACCGCCGCTCCTGGCCTACCCGGGAAGAATTGCGGATCGCGATCGTCACCTGGATCGAGCGGACCTACCACCGGCGCCGCAGACAGATCGGCCTCGGCCGCTTGACCCCGATCGA
>NZ_JAINZY010000006.1:0-540076 GCF_019890715.1 Nocardia coffeae
AGTCACCGAAGAACTCAAGGCGCTCTGACATGTCGACCACACTCGATGAACTCGGCTACTACCTCCTCGCGGGTGCGGCCAGCACCGGGCCCGCCGCCTTGATCGAGGAAGCGCGTCAGGGGGAGGAGATGGGGTTCGGCACCGCCTTCATCTCCGAGCGGTGGAATGTCAAGGAGGCCGCCTCGCTCGTCGGCGCGGCCTGCGCGGTCACCGAACGCATCCAGATCGCCACGGCCGCAACCAATCACAACACCCGGCATCCGCTGGTGACCGCATCGTGGGCCACAACGATGCACCGGCTCTCGGGTGGCCGGTTCACCCTGGGGATCGGTCGCGGCATCGCGCCCATGCAGGCCGCCTTCGGCGTGCCGCCGGTGACCACGGCGCAGATGGAAGACTGGGCGCAGGTGATGCGCCGATTGTGGCGCGGCGAGGCCATCATCGGACACGACGGGCCGATGGGCCGGTATCCGGCGCTGGTGCTGGATCCCGATTTCGACGAGGACATCCGGCTCGGTCTGGTCGCCTTCGGACCGAAAACCCTTGCCCTGGGCGGACGTTCGTTCGACGACGTCATCCTGCACACCTACTTCCCGCCCGAAACCCTGCGTCGCTGCGTCGACACGGTGAAGATCGCGGCCGAACGCGCCGGTCGCGATCCCGCGGACGTCCGAGTGTGGTCCTGCCTGGCGACCGTGGGCGACCATCTGCCCGAACCTGTCCGGCTGCGCAAGACCGTCGCGCGCCTGTCCTCGTATCTCCAGGGCTACGGCGATTTGATGGTGCGGACGAACCGATGGGATCCCGCTGTGCTGCAACGTTTCCGGAACGATCCGGTGGTCACCTCGATTCCGGGCGCGATCGACGCCAAGGCCACCGACGAGCAGATCGCGCATATCGCCGAACTGATTCCGGACGAATGGCTCGCCGCCTCGGCCACCGGCTCGCCCGATGCCTGCGTGGACCGCATTCGCACCGAATTCGATCTCGGGGCGGACCGTGTCATCCTGCACGGTGCTTCACCGCGAGAACTGGAACCGATCGTGACGGCCTACCGCAGCCGCCGTGACGCCGAGGAGATCCGATGACCGATCTCGACGATATCCCCACGGATGCAAGCGAACTCACTCCGGACTACCTCACCGCCCTGCTGAGTGATGCGGGGCAGGACGTAGTTGTCGAGTCCGTGACCGCCACGCCGATCGGCTCGGGCCAGATGGCGGGTTCCTTCCGCCTGGACCTGGCGTACCGAAGTGCGACCGGCCTCCCGCCTCGCATGGTCGCCAAACTTGCCACCGGCCCGAAAGCGCAGCGCGACTTCGGATCCGGCGCATTCCGCAACGAGGTGCGGTTCTACCGCGATCTGGCCGCGACGGTTCGTGCGCCGGTTCCGCGCTGTCACGCCTCGGCGGTGTCCGAGTCGGGGAGCGAATTCCTGCTGCTGCTGGACGATCTCGCGCCCGCCGAACAGGGCGATCAGATCGCCGGATGCACCGTGGCGCAGGCGCGCGCCGTGGCCGTCGCGGCCGCCGGCCTGCACGGACCGCGCTGGTGTGACGAGACGCTGTTCGACGAGCCCGGACTCGCCCTGCCGACCGACGCGGATCGCGAGCTGATGGAATCGGTACTCGCCCCCATGACTTCGAGCTTCCGGGACAGATTCGCCGATCGTCTCACCGCACCGGAATCCGCCCTGCTGGACTGGCTCGAACGGACTGCCGGGGCGTGGCTGGTCGCCCCGATCGAGCAGTTCGCCCTGCTGCACGGCGATCTGCGCGTGGACAATGTCATGTTCGGCCCCGACGACACCGCCACCATCATCGACTGGCAGACCATCACTCCCGGACAACCGTTGCGCGACATAGCGTTTCTGCTGTCCACCAGCCTGACCGTCGACGATCGCCGGGCCGCGGAACAGAGCCTGCTCGCCGACTACCACGCGGCCCTGCTCGCGCAGGGTGTCACCGGTTACTCTCTGGAAGAATGCCGCCGCGACTACGCGGCCTCGCTCATCCAGGCTCCGCTGATCATCGTCTTCGGTTGCGGCGCAGCCCAACCCACGGAACGCGGCGACCGCATGTTCCTGACCATGCTCTCCCGCAGTGCCGCCGCGGTACACGATCTCGTGCCGGACGCACTGAGCTGACCGCATAGTGGCCGGAGCGTGCCATGGTTCGATTCCGGGGTGGAGGTCGACCCTCGTTGGTGCCGCGTGCCCATACGGCGTGGGTCGCAACGACCGTGTCGGGAGGGCAGTCGCGTCGGCCGGGATCGCTGACTGTACTGCGGCGCTTCAGGATTCGCGCAGTGGATCGGCACGCAGCCCCGGCAGGACGAAGCGGCGCATATGACGCAGGACCGCGGCCGGGTCGTCGGCGTCGATCGTCTCGCCGGGGATGGTGCCCAGGCTGATCAAGACCCGCGCGACCCATTCGGCGACCTCGGCCAGATCGTGGTGGCGGTGGATCTCGCCGCGGGCGGCCGCGGCCTCGACATAGGGCAGCCAGAACGTCGCCAGGTCCGGGACCAGACCCGTGACGCCCGCGCCCGCGCAGGCGGCGAACTCCTCGGGTTCGGTCATGCGCAGTCGCAGTGGTAGGGCGCCCGGCTCGTCATAGGTATGGCGGCCGATGCGCACGCCCGCGACGAGTTGTTCGGTGAAGCTGCCCAGGGTGTCCAATTCGGCGCGGGCATCGCTCCAGTAGCTGTCGCTCAGACGCACGATCGCCGCACCCAGCAGCGCCGACTTGTCCGGGAAATGCCGGTACAGCCATGCCCGCGACACCCCGGCCTCCTCGGCCACCTCGATGACGGTGGTGGCGCGAATTCCCTTGCGCGCCAGCAGTACCTGGGCAGCGTCGAGTAGCCGGTCCACCACCTGTGTCGTCGGTGCCTCGGTCACGCGCCCCGCTTCCGGTCGAAGGTCCGCCGAGGGCGGATCACCACTGGTTCCGCGAAAACCATAGCAAAGCGTAGACAGATCTGAGATTCTGTCTACCGTAGACAGAATCGTTCATCTGTCTACTGGTTCGGAAGGGATCGAGAATGTACCTACCGCGCACGGCCGTGATCGGCGCCGGTATCAGCGGGCTGACCGCGGGCAAGATGCTCAACGACTACGGCGTGCCGTACGTGTGCTTCGAATCCTCGGATCGGGTCGGCGGCAACTGGGCGTTCGGCAATCCGAACGGCCATTCCAGCGCCTACCGGTCCCTGCACATCGACACCTCGAAACATCAGCTGTCCTTCCGCGACTTCCCGATGCCCGAGAGCTATCCGGACTTCCCGCACCACACCCAGATCAAGCAGTATCTCGACGACTATTGCGCGGCTTTCGATCTCGGCTCGGCCATCGAATTCGGCAACGGCGTCACCCACGCGCGGCGACTGCCCGGCGGCGGCTGGGAACTCGACACCCAACAGGGACAGGCCCGGCGATTCGATCTGCTGGTGGTCGCCAACGGACATCACTGGGATCCGCGCTACCCGAATTTCCCGGGCGAGTTCACCGGTCACACGATGCACGCGCACCACTACATCGACCCGCGCACCCCGATGGACTTCCGGGACCAGCGAATTCTGGTGGTGGGCCTGGGCAACAGCGCGGCCGATATCGCCGTCGAGCTGTCCTCGAAGGCGCTGGGCAACCGGCTCACCCTGTCCACGCGCTCGAGTGCCTGGATCGTGCCCAAGTACATCGCGGGTCGTCCCGCCGACAAGTATTACCGCACGAGCCCCTATGTGCCGCTGTCCTGGCAGCGCAAGATCGCCCAGTGGGGGCAGCCGCTGACCGCGGGACGACCGGAGAACTACGGTCTGCCGACGCCGAATCACAATTTCTTCGAGGCACATCCGACGCAGTCGGTGGAGTTGCCGCTGCGCTTGGGCTCCGGTGATGTGCTGCCCAAGCCGAATATCACCCGATTCGACGGGCGCACAGTGTATTTCGAGGACGGCAGTAGCGATGATTTCGACATCATCATCTACGCGACCGGCTACAACATCACCTTCCCGTTCTTCGATCCCGACTTCATCAGCGCCCCGGACAACCGGATCGACCTGTACAAGCGAATGTTCCTGCCGGGCATGGAGGATCTGGTGTTCGCCGGATTCGCGCAGTCGACCCCGACGCTGTTCCCGTTCGTCGAATGCCAGGCGCGCCTGATCGGCGCGTATGCGGTCGGCGGATACCGGCTGCCCGCCGAGTCCGACATGCACCGAGTGATCGTCTCGGACCAGCAGCGCTACACCGGCCACATGCTCGACCGTCCGCGCCATACCCAGCAGGTCGACTACTTCCTCTACGAGCACGACATGCGCACCCGCGAGCTGCCCGCCGGAGCCCAGCGCGCGGCCTCGCAGGGTCCACCGATCTGGTCGCACGCGGGAGAGCAGGCAACGACGCAGGAGGCGAACAGATGAGCACGGACTATCGGCAGATCACCTTCCGCTCGGAGGGAACGGACTGTGACGCATGGTTTTTCGAGCCGAGCCCGGGTGGCGCCTTCCAGCGGGCCGAAGGGTGCCCGGTGGTGGTGATGGCGCACGGTTTCGGTGGGACGAAGGATTCCGGGCTGGAGCCGTTCGCACGGGCGCTGAGTGATTGCGGGCTGGCCGTGTTCGCCTTCGACTATCGGGGGTTCGGTGCCTCGGGAGGTGTTCGGCGGCAGCGGGTTTCGATGGTCGAGCAGGCGGGCGACTATCGGGCTGCGGTTGCGGCGGCCGCGCGGCAGCCCGGGGTGGATGCGGCGCGGGTGGTGCTGTGGGGTGTGTCGATGTCGGGTGGGCACGCGTTGACCGTCGCCGCGGATCGTACGGATGTGTGCGCGGTGATCGCGATGGTTCCGCTGGTGTCCGGGGCGGCCGCGGGGCGGCTGGCCTACGAGCAGGTGGGGCCCGGGGCGATCGCCGGATCGACGGTGCGGGCCGTGCGCAGTGCGCTGTCGTCGCGGGTGGGACGGGAGGCGGTGATGATGCCGCTGGTCGGCCGTCCGGGCGAACGTGCGGCGCTGACCGCCGACGGATATTACGAGAGTTATCTGGCTCTTGCCGGTCCGACCTGGCGTAACGAGGTGGACGCGGCGGTCGGGCTGGAGCTCGGCGGTTACCGGGTGGGACGGCGCGCGAGTCGCATCGCTGCGCCGGTGCTGATGCAGATCGCCGATTTCGACCGGGTCGCGCCACCGCATCCGGCGGCGAAGGTCGCCTTCGCGGCGCATGCCGAGGTTCGGCACTATCCGTGCGATCACTTCGACATATTTCCGGGGCAGGCGTGGTTCGAGCCCGCGCTCGCGCACCAGATCCGTTTCCTGAGCAGACATCTCGCCGAGGTCGCGACGGTCGATGCACAGGTCGATGCGGAGCGGACCGCATGAGCGCGCCGCAGGTCCGCACAGCGGTGGTGACGGGCGGGGCGTCGGGGATCGGCGCGGCTACGGTCCGGGCGCTGGTCGCCCAGGGGTATCGGGTCGTGGTGGCCGATATCGACGGAGACGCCGCGGGTCGGCTGGCCGACGAACTCGGTGACGCGGTGACGTCCGCGCGGATGGATGTGACCGACGAGGATTCGGTCGCCGAGGTATTCGCCGCCGCGTCGGGCGCGCAGGCGGTCGTGCACTGCGCGGGCGTCTCGGTGCCCGGCCCCATCACCGAACTCGAGCTGTCCGGCTGGCGCACAACCGTCGACGTCTGCCTGACCGGCTCCTTCCTGGTGGTCAAGCATGCCGGACGTCATCTGGCCGACGGCGGCAGCATCGTCTGCATCGCCTCCCTCAACGGTCGGCAACCGGGCACCGGCATGGCGGCCTACTGCGCCGCGAAGGCCGGTGTGCTGATGTTGATCGAGGTCGCCGCACTGGAACTGGCCGAGCGCGGTATCCGGGTCAATGCCATCTCGCCGGGCCTGGTCGACACTCCGCTGGTGGCGGGTGTCGCGCTGGTGCCGGGCCTGCGCGAGGAATATCTGGAGAACACCCCGCTCGGCCGCAGTGGTCGTCCCGAGGAGATCGCGGATGCGGCAGTGTTCCTCGCCTCGGATCAGACCCGGTGGATGACCGGCTCGACCATCGATCTCAACGGCGGCGCCCATCTGCGGCGTTACCCGGATGTGCTGGGACGGGTCCGGGCGATGGCGGAGGATGCGTCCGGTACGTGATCGGTTGCGCCGCAGCGGTATATGAGAACGGGTGCGATCACCTTCACACCCGGCTCTCGGCGGCCTCGGCCCGGGTCGCGGCGGCCGCGGTGGCCAGAACGTTCTCCAGTTCGTGTGCCGCATCCTGTGGTGCGGCAGGAGTACGCCAGGCGACGTAGCCATCGGGACGGATCAGCGTCGCACCCGTGGGGCCGATGCCGTAGGCGTGTTCGAACACTGCGGGTTCCTCGAACCGCACGTCGGTGCCGATCTGCTCGAAGACGACTCCGATACCCAGCCTCTCCGCGACTTGCGCTGCCGCGGAACGCCATTGGTCGTCGCGGGACAGCAATACCCAGTCGTGCCGGATCAGATCCAGCGTCGAGCGTTCGTGCCCGTCTACGGTGACCCACAGGTGCGGTGCGCGGGTACCGGGCTGACCGGCCCATTCGTCGGGCCGGGCGGCCGCAGGTAGGGACGAGTCCGCACCCAGGACCGCCGTGGAACGGTACAGCTGGCCCAATTCGATGGCAGCATCCTCGAGCACCGGGGTATCGGACTTCGCACCGGGCAGATACGCCTTGTAATCGGCACGGGCGAAGAGTTGATCGTGGCGCAGGTCCGCGACCGGACGGCGCTCGGCGTCGTAGGTGTCCAGCAGTCGGGAGTGGGACTTCCCGGACAACACCGCCGCCAGTTTCCACGCCAGGTTGTGCGCGTCGTCGATACCGGTGTTGGCGCCGAATCCGCCACGGTTGGGCGGCAATTGGTGCGCCGCGTCGCCCGCCAGGAAGATCCTGCCGGCCGAGAAACGGTCGGCGATCAGAGCCGTCAGATTCCATCGTCCGGTGGTGACGAGTTCGATCGGGATGTCGGTGCGGCCGATCGCGCGTTGGACGACCTCGATCCGCTGATCGGCGTCACGTTCGACGTCGTCGGACAGCATCAGCACCCAGCGACCGTCGCCGTAGGTGGTCAGGAATGCCCGCAGATCGGGCTGTTCGATCTCGAACTGGACCACCCCGTGTCGCAGGTACTCCTCGAGCGGGGCCCGGAACAGGATGCTGCGCTGCACCGAGAGCGGGCCGACGCCGTGCCGCTCGATACCCAGCTCGGTGCGCACCCCGCTGTCGCCACCGTCGGCGGCCACCACGTATCGGGCGCGCAGGGTGTACTCGTGGCCGTCGTCGCGGCGTCGCAGCACGGCGGTGACGCCGTCCTCGTCGGCTGTGAGCCCGAGAAGTTCGGTGCCCGAACGCAATTCGGCACCCAGCTCCATCGCCCGGTCGCGCAGCAACGGTTCGAGCCGATCCTGGGTGATGGCGACCGCGTGCACCGGTGACTGTTCGGCCCCGTACGCGCCGCCCCCGTCCGGGGTCCACGGATACTCCTGGATCCAGTTCCCGGTCAGACTCTCAACCCGGGCTCGCCGCGGCGGCTTCATCCCCTGCGTGGAGGCGGGTACCTCGATGCCGACCTGACGGAAGTGCTCGACCGTGCGGGTGGTGAACCCGATCGCGCGCGGGTGCGGCGAACTGCCGTAGTGCTTGTCGATCACTACGACGGGCACGCCCCGCCAGGACAGGAAAACGGCCGCGGACAAGCCGACGAGGCTGCCGCCGACGATGAGAACCGGTGTGGTGTCGATGTTTTCGATGTTGGTGTTCATCGTGATCATCCCTTCCCATGGTGTCGGTGGTGGTGAACTCTCAGAGAAAATGTAACTCACTAACAAACGTTACTCAATAACGAATCTGAGTGAGTTACGTCATTTGATAGAGTTCCGACATGACCAGCGAGCCGTCCGGACTGCGGGAACGCAAGAACGCCCGGACACGCCGCGCGCTCGCCGAGGCGGCGGAACGGTTGTTCCTGGAGAAGGGCTACGACCAGGTCGGCATCAAGGACATCGCCGATGCGGCCGATATCTCGGTGCCGACGATGTTCCGCCACGTCCCCGACGGCAAGGAAGCGGTGATGTTCGACGACGGGGTCGAGCGTCGGGAAAGTCTGCTCGCCGCGGTTCGCCGGCGTCCGCCGGGTCTGTCGCTGATGGCCGCCCTACGTGAGTTCATGGCAGGCCGGGGTCCGTTCCTCGTCGATCCGGGCCCGGAAATGCTCCGGCGCACCGAACTGATCATGAACACACCCGCGCTGCGTGAGTACTCCCGCCGATTGTGGATTCGCTGCGAAGCCCCCCTGGCCACGGCCATCGCCGCCGAACTCGGTCGCGAGCCCGACGACGTCACCGTACGCGCCATCGCGCGCTACGTCCTGGAGATTCCCCAATTCCTCGGCGACGAGCCCGATCCTCGCGCCGCACTCGACGCGGTCTTCGCCCTGCTCGAACGCGGCCTGGACGGGGTGAGTCGCCCTGCGTCCTAGACCATGCGGGGCGGGGCCGGACGAGGGGCTGCCGCCATATGATCGGTTGTGCGACAGTGTATACGGGCTCTGATGCAGTTTCGGTGCGTCGGATCCGCCGGGACGGCACGGCGCGGCCCCGGAACGTTGGAGTCGTCCGGGGGCCGTAGTGGATCGGGTCAGGATCCGGCGAGGGTTCGGGCGATGACCAGGCGTTGGATCTGGTTGGTGCCCTCGAAGATCTGGGTGATCTTGGCTTCGCGCATGTAGCGTTCGACGCGGAAGTCGCGGGTGTAGCCGTAGCCGCCGAGGACCTGGACCGCGTCGGTGGTGACCTTCATGGCGGCGTCGGTGGCGACGAGTTTGGCGACGGATGCGTTGCGGGAGTAGGGGAGTCCCGCGTCGCGGCGGCGGGCCGCGTCGAGGTAGGTGGCGCGGGCGGAGTCGACGGCCGCGGCCATGTCCGCGAGCAGGAAGCCCAGGCCCTGGTGGTCGATGATCTTGCGGCCGAACGTTGTTCGTTCTTTGGCGTAGGCCACGGCCTCGTCGAGGGCGGCCTGGGCCAGGCCCACGGCTACCGCGGCGATGCCTAGGCGTCCGGAATCCAGTGCGCTGAAAGCGATCTGGAGGCCCTGGCCCTCCTCGCCGATGCGGCGGGCGGAGTCGACGATCGCGTCGTCGTAGTGCGCGGTGGTGGTGGGGACCGCGGACAGGCCCATCTTCTCCTCGGGCTTGCCGAAGCTCAGTCCCGGGGTCTGCTTGTCGACCAGGAAGCACGAGATGCCGCGTGAGCCCTCGCCGGTGCGGGCGAACAGGGTGTAGAAGTCGGCGATGCCGCCGTGGGTGATCCACGCTTTGGTGCCGGAGATGCGGTAGCCGTCCGGGGTGGGTGTGGCCTTGCAGGCCAGTGCCGCGGCATCCGACCCGGCTTGCGGTTCGGACAGGCTGTAGGCCCCGATCGTGCTGCCGCCCAGCATATTCGGCAGCCAGCGCTGCTTCTGCTCGTCGGTGCCGAACACCATCAGGGGGTGGCACGAGAGGCTGTGCACGCTGACCGCCACAGCCACCGCCGCCCACCGGGCCGCGATCTCCTCGAGCACCTGCAGGTACACCTCGTACGGCTGGTCGCCGCCGCCCCACTCGGACGGATACGGCAGGCTCAGCAGACCGGCCTCGCCCAGGGTGGCGAAGACCCCGTCGGGATAGGTCTCGGCCTTCTCGTGGGCATCGGCGATCGGTGCGAGCGCCTTGTCGGCGATATCGCGGGTCAGCTGGATCAGATCCTGTGCCTCGGCGGTGGGCAGCAGACGATCGACGGCCACGGACAACTCCCTTGCCACTCGAATGAGATGGGTACGTACACCAGTACCGAGTTACGAGTCACAGTACTGCCAGACGCACAGTACTGCAAGGAGTACTTCAGTACTATTCGGGATATGGCATCATCGCGGACATGGCTCCGACCGAGTTCGCCACGCAGCGGCGCACCGAACTGTTCGACGCCCTGGTCGATCTGTTCCTCGCCGAAGGTTTCGCACACCTGACCCTGGGCGATATCGCCGCGCGGCTGCGTTGTTCGAAGTCCACGCTCTACACCCTGGCCGGGAGTAAGGAACAGCTGGTTCGCACCGCGACCGTGCACTTCTTCCGCCGCGCCACCGAACAGGTCGAGGCCCGCGTGCGGCCGGTCACCGGCGCACAGCAGCGGATCCTGGCCTACCTGTCCGCCGTCGGCACCGAGCTGTCGACCGCCTCGGACCGGTTCATGACCGATCTGGACGCCTTCCTACCTGCCCGCGAGATCTACGAACGCAACACCCGCATCGCCGCGGACCGCGTCCGCGAACTGATCGACGAAGGCGTCACCGCGGGCGAATTCCGCAGTGTCCATGCGGCATTCGCCGCCGACCTCACCGCCACCATGATGGTCCGTATCCAGCAGGGCGGCGTGCGGAACCGCACCGGACTCGATCACGCCGACGCCTACCGCGAACTCGCCACATTGCTCACCGCGGGAATCAGCGCCTGAAAATGCTTGTGGCGCAGTAATGATCGGTGTCCGGGCGTCCGCAGCCGGGTGTCGTGCCCGAACGGGTATACCCGACGTTCACCTGCGTCTCAGCGTCTCCACAGCGGCGCCCCGGCAAGGTGCGCGTCATGGATTACGTATCGGGGTACAAGCTGCCGCAGATCACTGTGCTGTTCTGGGTTCTGAAGATCGCCGCGACCACGTTGGGGGAGACCGGCGGGGACATGCTGTCGCAGACTCTGAACCTGGGGTATGTCGCCGCGTCGGTGGTGTTGTTCGCGATTTTCCTTGTGGCACTGGTGGTTCAGCTGCGGGTGCGGCGATTTCATCCGGCGCTGTACTGGCTGGTGATCGCGGCGACCAGTACGGCGGGCACCACGATGGCCGATCTGCTTACCCGGGGGCCGGGCTCGGGCACCTCCACCGACGGCGGGCTGGGATATGCGGGCGGAGCCGTGGTGTTGATCGCGGGACTGGCGCTGGTGTTCGCGGTGTGGAAGGTCACCGGCCTGAGCTATGACGTCACCAGGGTCACCACGTTCCGGGGTGAGTTGCTGTATTGGGCGGCGATCTTGTTGTCGAACACGTTGGGCACCACGACGGGTGACTATCTGGCCGACGAGACCGGGCTCGGGTACTGGCGTGCGGCGGTGGTGATCGCGGTGGTGATGGCGGTGATCCTGGCCGCGCACTACTTCACTCGGATCTCCGGAGTGGTGCTGTTCTGGATCGCGTTCATTCTGACTCGTCCGTTGGGTGCGACGGTGGGCAACTATCTGTCCAAGGAGCGCAGCAAGGGCGGTCTCGAGCTGGGCACCTACACGGTGTCGGCGGTCCTTGCCGCGGTACTGATCGCCGGTGTCGTCTACACGTACATCGCCATGCGCCGCACCCGGGAACCGGCTGCCCGTGATCTGGTCGGAGCGGACGCCGGGTGATTCCGGCCTCGTCGTCGGACGGAGAGAAGCGGAATCAGTTCTCGCGGTCGTCGATGAGAGTCTGGATGGCGTTCGCGTAGTACCGCAGCGATTCCGGGCCCCTCAGGTGGGCGCTGGATTCGAACAGGCAGATGCTCATCAGGATGCCGCCGATCTGGGCGGCGATCAGCTGGGCGCGCAGTTCCGGATTCGGGCCGGGGAGCCGCTCGGTCAGCGGTTCGATGATGTTGCGGGCGGTCGACTCGTCGAGGTAGCGGCGCACGTCGGGACGGTCCAGTGCGCCCAGGAGCGTCGCGTGCAGGCGCAGCGTCGAGTCGTCCGCCTCGATCAGCCGTTGCAGGATCGCGCGGCCGAGAGTGTCCAGCGGGCCCTCGACGAGTCCGCGCAGCTGCGGGGCCACGGTGACGGCCTCGAGGAAGAGTTTCTCCTTCGAACCGAAGTGCCGGATCACCACGGCGGGGTCGCTGCCGGCCTCGGTGGCGATGTCGCGCAGGGAGGCTCCGCTGAATCCGCGTTCGGCGAACAGCTTCGTCGCGGCCCGCCGGATCGCGTCGGGCGTCTCGGGGGAACGCGGGCGACCGGGCCGACGCGTGGGTGCGGGATCGGTGTTGCCGGATGCGGTCACCTGCCGAGTCTGTCCGAGCGCGGTAATTCTGTCAACGGCATTGACAGAAATGGGTGGGCGGAGAACAGTTGTCAATGACGTTGGCAAAACCCTCCGAAGGAGCACCGAGATGACCGAGGACGCGAAGACCGCGCAGACGACCCTTCGTGTCGGTGTGGTCGGTCTGGGGATGATCGGCGGCGGGGTCGCGGTGAGTCTCGTTCGGCGCGGCCGGATTCCGATCGTGTACGACGTTCGCCCGGACGCGTCCGACGGGCTCGACGGCGTGCCCCAGCAGGTCGACACGCTCGCCGAGGTGGCGCGCGAGAGTGATGTCATCCTGGTCGCCGTGGTGACCGCGGATCAGGCTCGCGAGGTGCTCACCGGCACCGAGGGTCTGCTCTCGGCGGCCCGCCCCGGCTCGACCGTGGTGTTGTTGTCCACCGTGAGCATCGAGACCGTTCGCGAACTCGCCGCGGTGTGCGCGCAGCACGAGGTGGCCTTCCTGGATGCCGGCGTGACGGGCGGGACCGAGGCGGCGAACAACGGTCTCACCGTGATGGTGGGCGGTCCGGAACAGACTGTGCACCAGGCGCTTCCGGTTCTGGAGGATTTCGCGAAACAGGTCGTGCACTGCGGGGATCTCGGCGCCGGGATGGTCACCAAACTCGCCCGCAACGCCTTGACCTATGCCGTCTGGGCGGCGGTGCGCGAGGCCGCCTCGATCGCCACCGCGGGCGGAGTGTCGCTGGATCGGCTGCTGCAGGTGTTGCAGAACACCGACGGCGGCACCTCGCCGCTGACCCTGCTGCAGGTACACGCCGCGGGCATCGAGATTCCCGAGGAGCGAATCGAATCGGCGGATGCGTTGGCGCAGAAGGATCTTGCCGCGGCGCAGGAATTCGCGGGCAGCGTCGGGCTGGAAGTGCCGATCACCGATGTGGTGCGGCCCCGGATGCGTGCGGTCTACAGCGGTGAACTGCCGGACGCGCTACCCGAGGACCCGCGCGAACGCGGCCTGGCCATGATGGACCGCGTCTACGGCACCGGTTATCACGAACTCGTTCCGCGCAACACCACCATCCCCAGCATCGAGCACACCGTCGAGCGGTTGTTCGCCCAGGTCTGGGCGCGGCCCTATCTGACATTGCGCGACCGGCGACTGCTCACCTTCGGCGTCACCGCCATGCGGGACCGGGGCGATCTGCTGCGCACCCAGCTGTCCGGCGCGATGGCCAACCAGGAATTCACCCTCGACCAGCTCCGCGAGATCGTGTTGCATCTGCACTACTACACGGGCTGGCCCGCGGGGTCCACGGTGCAGGGAGTTTTCGAGGAACTCATCGCCCGGACCGCGGCGTAGCCGATCGAAGCGGAGGTACCAGCGGTGGACACACCCCAACTCGTCATCGGTGCGAGCGGTTTCCTGGGCTCGCACGTCACCCGGACGTTGGTCGAACGCGGTGCGCGCGTGCGGGTGATGGTGCGCAGGACCAGTTCGCTACGCGCACTGCGGGATCTGGACGTGGAATACGTCTTCGGCGATATCACCGATCCCGATTCGCTGCGGGCGGCGATGCGCGACTGCGAGGTCGTCTACTACTGCGTCGTCGACGCGCGGCCGTGGTTGCGCGATCCCGCGCCGCTGTTCCGCACGAACGTGTCGGGTCTGCGCACCGTCCTGGACGTCGCGGCCGAGGCCGGGCTGCGGCGCTTCGTGTTCACCAGTTCGGTGGCGACGTTGCCGATCGGGACCGAAGTGATCGACGAGGCTGCGGGACAGCACAATTGGGAGCGGCTCGGCGGTGCGTACGTGCGCTCGCGGGTGCGGGCCGAGCGGCTGGTCCTGGACTACGCGCGTGATCGCGGATTGCCCGCGGTCGCGATGTGCGTGGCGAACACCTACGGGCCCGGCGATCATCTGCCCACTCCACACGGTGGGTTCGTGGCGGCCGCCGCACGCGGCAAGTTGCCGTTCTATGTGCGGGGCGCGGGTGCGGAGGTGGTCGATATCCGTGATGCCGCAACGGCTCTGGTGCTCGCCGGGGAACGGGGCAGGCCGGGGGAGCGGTACATCGTCTCGGCCGGATTTCGCAACACTCGCGAATTGCACGATCTCGCGGCCGGTGTCACCGGCGCGGCCCCGGCGCGTTACGGAATACCCCGTGCGGTGCTACCGGTGGCCGGGATCATCGGCGAACTCGTCGCCCGGATCAAGGGGACGGACGTGCGCGTGACGCGCACGACCATGCGTCTGATGCACACCATGACCCCGCTGGATCATTCGAAGGCCGAGCGCGAACTCGACTGGCATCCGCGCCCGATCGAGGACACGATCGCCGACGCCGCGCACTTCTTCACCCGGAACAGGAAGCGCCGCGACTGACGCGGCGCCGGGTCATGCTTCCCGGGCCGCGGCCGCTGCGATGCGCAGGTCCCGGGTGCGGACCTGGTGGGCGATCATGGCGGTGCGGGCGGCCTCGGCATCACCGGCGACCACCGCGGCCAGAATGTCGCGGTGCTCGTTCTCGATCTGCGCGAGATTGTCGGGTGACTGGGAGCGTTCGGTCTCGTAGACCGCCATCTGGGCGTCGAGCCGATCCATGAGTTCCTCGATGGTCCGGTTGTGCGCCGCCGCGCGCAGCGCGTGGTGCCAGTCGCTGTGCCGGCGCAGGCTCGTTTCGGGATCGCTTGCGGCGATGGCGGTTTCGAACATCCGCGTGAGCCGGGCCAGATCGATCTCCGAGCGGCGGGTCGCGGCGGAGAAGGCCACGGCCGATTCCAGGGCGATGCGCGCGTCGAAGATCTCGAGCAGTTCCTCGCTGGTGCGTTCGCGCACCCGGTAGCCGCGCGGGGCCTGCACCACCAGACCCTCGTATTCGAGCCGGTGCAGCGCCTCGCGCACCGGCGTCCTGGACACGCCGAGCTCGACCCCGACCGTCGCCGGAATCAGTTCCGTGCCCGGAGGGTAGGTCTGCCCGACGATGCGGTCGCGCAATTGCTTGTACGGCGACTCGTTGCTCATCGGCCCCGCTCCCTGTCGACTCCCTGTCCGCTTGCCTTCCAACGACTACCAGTACCGGTCGCCTGGCGCAAAGAGTTTGAATCCCGCTGTATACAACTGGCGTCATTTGTGTTCGATGGTGTCAGTGTCTTGCTCGCACATGTTGTTCTGCGAGGAGAGTCATGTACGTTCCCGTCCGGTCGCCGAGGTCTCGGCACCGTGTCTGACACCCTGACCACACCGGTCGCCCGGCCACTGCGCAGCACCGCGACCGTCCGCCGCCGGATACCGTTGACCGCGCTGCTGCCCTGGACGATGCCGGTCCTGCTGATCGTCGGCTGGCAGTGGGCCGCGTCCACCGGGATCGTCTCGGCCGAGATCCTGCCGCCACCCAGCAAGGTGCTCGATACCGCCGCAAACCTCTGGGGCACCGGCGAATTGCCCCGCTACCTGGGCGCCAGCATTCGGCGGGTGGCGATCGGATTCGGCATCGGCGCAGCCCTGGGCCTCGGGCTGGGATTCCTGGTGGGCCTGTCGCGCATCGCCGAGGCGCTGATCGACCGCAGCGTGCAGATGCTGCGCGCGGTCCCGCATCTGGCGGTGGTGCCGCTGCTGATCGCCGCGTTCGGCATCGGCGAATTGCCGAAGGTCGTGCTGGTGGCCCTCGGCGTCGTGTTCCCGGTCTATCTGAACACCGTCTCCGGAATCCGCTCGGTGGACCCGAAACTGGTGCAACTCGGCCGGTCCTACGGGCTCGGATATGCCGGTCTGCTGCGCGAGATCGTGATCCCGGGAGCCATGCCGATGATTCTCACCGGCATCCGGTACGCGCTCGGCGTCGCCTGGCTGACGCTGGTCATCGGCGAAACGATCGCCACCAGCGACGGCATCGGCTATCTCGCGCAGAACGGCCGCGACCTGCTGCGCAACGACCGCATCGTGCTGGCGATCGTGCTCTATGCGCTGGCCGGGCTGATCGCCGATCAGCTGGTCCGGCTGGTGGAGCGGCGGGTCCTGCGCTGGAATATCAACTACCGCAAGGGAAATGAGCGATGAGCCGGGTGCGCGCCGGGGGCGGGCTGGAACTGTCCGGCGTCGGCCATCGATATCGGGGTCAGCAGATCTTCGAGGGCATCGACCTCACCATCGAGCCCGGGGAGTTCGTGACGATCCTCGGGCCCAGCGGGGTCGGCAAGTCGACGCTGCTGCGGCTGCTGGCGGGGATCGAACAACCCGCCGCGGGCCGCGTCCGCTCGACCGGGGACGCGGAAGTGCTCTCGCGCATGATGTTTCAGGAGGATCGACTGCTGCCCTGGCGTTCGGTGCTCGACAACGTCCAGCTCGGTGTGCGCGGTCATCGCGACCGCGCGGTGGAACTGCTGCACGCGGTGGGGCTGGCCGGGCGCGAGCGGGACTGGCCGCAGGAGTTGTCCGGTGGACAGCGCCAGCGCGTCGCCCTGGCCAGGGCGCTGCTGCACCGTCCCGACGTCCTGCTGCTCGACGAGCCCTTCGGGGCGCTGGACGCCATCACCCGCGTCACCATGCAACGCCTGCTCGAACGGCTGCTCGCCGAACATCCGCGCACGGTCGTCCTGGTCACCCACGACGTGGAGGAGAGCCTGATCCTGTCCGACCGCGTGCTGCTGCTGACCGGCTCCGGCATCGCCCGCGACATCCGCATCGATCAGGCCCGCCCCCGATCGCCCGGCGACATCGAACTGGCCGCCCGCAAAGCCGATCTCCTCGACGCGCTGCTCGCCGCCGACCAGGCACTGCAGCCCTGACTCCCGAACGGAAGGTTCTCCATGTCATCACCCCCACGCACCCTGAACAGACGCGGATTCGTCGCCGCCGGAGCCGGACTGCTGGGTCTGTCCGCCCTCGCGGCGGCGGGTTGCGGCACCGGCGAGAAGGACGACGGCCCGCTGAAGCGGGTGCGTTACGCGTTGATCGGCGACGGCCGCGCCGAACCGGGCACCGTGCTGCGCAACAAACTCAGCGGCGTGGACCTCGGCGGCGAACTCGGCGTGCCGATCGAGTGGCCCACCGGATTTCCGGCCTCGCTGCCGGTGATGGAGGCGATCAAGGCGCACAGCGTGGACTTCTCCTTCGCGACCGCCACCGCCGTCATCTACGCCATCGGCGGCGGGGTTCCGATCGTCCCGCTGGTCGCCTACCCGCTCCCGGCGAACGAGGTCGACATCCTGGTTCCGCAGGGTTCGCCGATCCGGTCGGCCGCGGATCTGAAGGGCCGCCGCGTCGCCGACCAGCGCGGCACCACCGGAACCTACAGTCTGATCAAATATCTCGACAGCGCCGGACTCACGATCTCCGACGTCCAGTACGCGAATCTGACCGCCGCCGATGCCGAGGCCGCCTTCGCCCAGGGCAAGGTGGACGCCTGGATCACCTGGCAGCCCACCGCGGAATTGGCTCGCCGCAAGCACAATGCGGCGACGCTGCCCGATGTGCGCACCTACGACTACGCCTTCTTCGTGGCGAGCGAATCGTTCGCGAACAATCATCCGCAGCAGGCCGCGACGCTGGTGCGCAACGTGCGCGACGCACAGCGCTGGATCGAGAGCGATCCGCAGCGCGCGGTCGACGCCTTCACCCGGCTGGGCGGGTTCGGCAACAGCACATTGGAAGCCCAGGTCTATCAGGACCTGATCGAGAGCCGACGGCTGTCGTACTCCGGCGCGGGCTCCTTCGGCACGGTCGGCCACGACGCGATCGCGGGCACCCAGGACCTCGCCGACAACTTCCACCGCCTCGGCGTCTATCCGGACCGGGTCGATGTGACCGGCTGGCTGCAGAACTCGCGATTCGACGCGATAAAGCGCGTCATCGACCAGGAACTCACGAAATAGATTGCGACCGTAACCATGTCGATCCCACAGATGCATCTCGCCGCCTTCGTCACCGCCGGGCCGGGCCGACCGGGCGGCTGGCGGCACCCGTCCTCGGTGCCGGGGTGGCTCAACGCCGAGTACTACCAGAACATCGCCCGCACCCTCGAGGCCGGACGTTTCGATCTGGCCTTCTTCGCCGACATCCTGTCGGTGCCGGACCGATTCGGCGGCAGCACCGACAGCCAACTGCGCAACGGCGCGCTGGGCTCGCTGCGCCTGGATCCGCTGCACGTGCTCTCGTCGATGAGCGCGGTCACGACCCGGCTGGGCCTGGCCGCCACGGTGTCGACCACCTATGCCCAGCCGTACACGGTGGCGCGCTCGTTCGCCACCCTCGATCATCTCAGCGCCGGGCGCGCGGCCTGGAATATCGTCACCTCCTTCCAGGAAGCGGAGGCACGAAACTTCAACCGGGACAGTCAGTTTCCGCGCGAACTGCGTTACGAGCGGGCCGACGAATTCCTGGAGGTCGCCGGGAAGCTCTGGGACAGCTGGGACGAGGACGCCCTGGTTCTCGACGCCGCGCAGCCGCTGTTCGCCGATCCGGCGAAGGTGCACGAGATCGACCACGACGGCGAATTCTTCACCGTTCGTGGACCACTCAACGTGCCGCGCCCGCCGCAGGGCTATCCGGTGCTGATCCAGGCGGGCGCCTCGGCGAAGGGCAAGGATTTCGCGGCTCGCTGGTCGGACGTCATCTTCTGCAGCCACGCCTCGCTCGATTCCGCGCGGGCCTTCTACACCGAGATCAAGGAACGCGCGGCCACGCACGGACGTGATCCCGGGCAGATCAAGATCCTGCCGTCCATCACGCCGATCATCGGCACCACCACCGAGAACGCCCGCCGGTTGCACGACGAGATCTACGACATGGTGCCGCCGCTGGGCGGATTGTCCACGCTCGCTTACCATCTCGACGTCGACCTGTCGACGTTCCCGTTGGACGAGCGGCTGCCGGAGGTCGAGGTGCCCGGCGTGGAGGGGCACTACCGCGAGGTCCGCGAGATCACCGAACGCGACGGGCTGACCCTGCGCGAACTCGGCAAGCAGTACGGCGGCCGGGTCGAGGGCGGATTCGTCGGGACCGCCGCCGAGGTGGCCGACGGGCTCGAGGAGTGGTTCACCGGCGGCGCGTGCGACGGGTTCACCGTGCAGGTGCCCTACCAGCCGGGCGGATTCGAGGAGTTCACCCGGCAGGTGGTGCCGGAACTGCAGCGCCGCAACCTGTTTCGCACCGAGTACGAGGGGCGGACGTTGCGCGAGAATCTCGGTCTGGAGCGTCCGGGAGCGGGTGAGTGGGCGCACCGCGCACCGGTGTCCCGACGGGTGGCGTCATGAGCGACAACACCGTGACGGTCTCGGGCCACACCATTTCGGGCGTTCCCGGCCGGTTCGTCCTGGATGCCCGCACCAACCACCTGATCACCGATTCCCGTTTCGGTCCGGGCGAATCCGTGCAGGCGGGGGAGTTGTTCCTCGCCTCGCTGGTCTCCTGTGCGATGGCGAATATCGAATCGACCGCCACCGAAGCCGGTTATCCGGTCACCGGCATCCAGGTCAGCGCGAGGCACACGCGCGGGGTGGTCGATCCGACGCGCTACGAGGACACTCGGATCACGGTGCGGATTCAGGGGGTCGATGCGTCGGCAGCCGAAGAGCTGGCCGCGAGATTCACCGAGACCTGCCCGATCTACAACACCGTACGCCGCGGCACGGGCATCGAGTTGGAGGTCTTCGCCGAATAGCCTCGACAGACGTTCGGCCGCAAGCTATTTCGGCATGTCCCAGCGGTCGGGTGCGGGTGCGCGACGACGGCCTGTCCGGTGTCGGGCGATTCGGGAGTTACCCTGAACGGACCAAACGGCTGAAGGGAGGCAGCGATCGTGTGGCGATCGAGGGTGCTGAAGGATCCGCCGGTGGAACTCACCCGGTCGGAACGGCAGATGGGGTTGCGAGATGCGCGCGACGCGGCCCGCCAGGCGCGCAAATCGATGTGGCGAACCGCCGAATCGCAATATCGGCGCTACCGATCCACCGTGGGTGACGCGTATCTGGCCTGGCCGCAGTGGCATGCGGAATACCTGCGCACCTACCGAGGGCGCAACGCCATCACCACCGGGGCGGCGAACCCGTGGGGAGGTATGCCGCCCGGCGGCATCGGCGTGGGCGGTGTCGGTGGACCATGACGATCGCTCACTGACGATGAGCCGACCATTTCCCGGGGCGGGGCCGACGAGGCACCCCGCCCCGGAACGGTTCACAGCAGGTCGAGCTGGTGCAGGTCGTCGATGTATTTGACGATCAGACCGGGGGTGACCTGCGGGATCTCGTGCCGTCCGCCGACTCCGGTCTCGGCGACCGCACGCCGGAACTCGTCCGTCGGTGCGATCCCGCCGGACACCGGGGCCTGCGGCTTCTCGTAGGAGTGCAGCAGCGGCAGGAGCGAGTGCCGGCGTTGCTTCTCCGGCAGTGCCTTGATCGCCGTTTCGAAACGGGTCAGCCAGTCGGCGTAGTCGTCCACCCGCTTGATGGCGTAGCCCGCGTCGATGAGCCAGTCGACGTAGGTGTCCAGCGAAATCCCGTCGTCGTGCGGGTTGAACAGGTGGTAGGTGCGATAGCCGTCCGGGTGCTGGACGCCCAGGGTGTCCACCGCCTCGGCGCTGAAATCGACCGGCAGCCCGTCGTAGTGCGCGCGGGGTCGGGAGCCGTCCTCGCGCAGGGTGTAGAAGGACTTCGGCGCCAGGCCGGTGGCCACCAGGGTGAGCATCAGCCGGGTGAACATGTCGGGCACGTTGAGCTGGCCGGTGTAGCTGCTGTGGGCCAGGATCATGTCGGACCGGAACACCGTCACCGGCAGTCCGAACGCGTCGTGCGCCTCCCGGAGCAGGACCTCTCCAGCCCATTTGCTCATCGCGTATCCGTTGGCGTAGCCGTCGTGGACGCGCCGCGTCGAACTCAGCTCGCGGATGTCCGTGGTCTCGTCGAAGGTTCCTGGCACCATCTGGTCCGCGACGCCGAGGGTCGAGACATTGGTGAACGACTTGATCCGGGTGGTGATCGCCAGCCGGATCAGCTCGGCGGTGCCGAAGACGTTCGGTCCGAACATCTGGTCGTAGGGCAGCACGTGGTTGACCAGCGCGCCCGGGTGCATGACCACGTCGACTTCCGCGGTGAGGCGGTTCCAGGTGCTCTCGTCCAGGCCCAGCCGCGGCGCGCCGAGATCACCCGCGAGTACCTCGAGGTGCTGCTCGGCGAGTTTGCGGTAGTGGGCCAGCAGTTCGGCGTCGCCGGTGTCGAAGGTGTCGTCGAGCCGTTGACGAGCTGCCGCGTCATCGCTGCCGCGCACGACGCAGATCAGCTTGCCGCCGCGTTCGGACAGGCGCTCGAGCCAGTCGATGCACATGAACCGGCCGAGGTATCCCGTTGCGCCGGTGAGGAATACGGTCCGGGGCCCGGTGTGTTCCGGGGCGGGCAACTGCTCGGCGGCCGCGAGGATCTCGCGGTCGATGAACTTGTCCAGGCGCAGATCGCTCGCCGTGATCTCGGTCGCGCCGACGCCGTGCACCGAGCTGAAGGTCGGCAGGGTGCCGGTCTGATTCAGTTGGGCCGCAATGTAATCCGCGATCGCATGCAGGTCGTTGGCGGGGCTGATCGCGATGCTGACCGGTACTTCGACCTCGAAGATGTCCTTGAGCAGATTCGAGAACGACAGCGCCGAGAGCGAATCGCCGCCCAGATCGGTGAAGTGCGCGTCGGGGCGGGTCTCGGCATCCGAGCAGCCGAGCAACGCCCGCGCCGAGCGCGCGACCGTCTCGAATACCGGCTGGTCCTTGCCGTTGGCCCGCAGTTCCTGCAACTCCGCGGCCTCACCCTGGGCGAGTTCGAGGTAGAGCTGTTCGAGCCGGTCGCCGTAGTGTTCGCGCAACCGGGGACGCAGCAGCTTGCGGATATCTGAGAGCAGACCGTTGGCCATGCTGAACGGTTCGGTCTCGATCAAGAAGTCGCGCGGGATCTCGTAGGGCTCGAGCCCGGCGTCCTTCGCGGTCTGCTGCAGCGCCTCGACCAGCACCGGCTCGAGCGCCTCGACGTTGCCCGCCCGTTCGAGCGCCTGTTCGGTCGGCACGATCACCGCCAGCAGATACGGCCGTTCGCTGTTGCCGTACGGGTAGATCTGGCGGATGGCCGGGTTCGTGCTGAACACCGCCTCCACCTTGGACAGCGCGACGAACTCGCCTTGGGAGAGCTTCTGCACGTTGTTGCGCCGGTCGACGTAGCGCAGCTCGTCCGGGCCGGTCTCGGCCATGATGTCCCCGGTCATGTAGTACCCGTCCGCGTCGAACATCGAGGCGGTCACCTCGGGGCGGTTGTAGTAGCCGGGGAAGATGTTCTCGGTCTTGATCAGCAGCTCACCGCGCGGGTACGGCCGGTCGGTGTTGAAGTAGCCGAGTTCGGGGACGTCGGCGAGCTTGTAGTCGATGACCGGCGGGCGAATCACCTTGTCGTCCATCACCACGATGCCGGATTCGGTCGAGCCGTAGCCCTCGATCAGCGGCACGGCCAGGCACGACTGGGCGAACGCCTTGAGCTCCGCGGAGATCGGCGCGCTGCCCACCAGGCCGTGCAGCACCCGGCCGCCGAGCACCCGGTCGCGCAGGTCCGCCTTGACGGCCGCGTCCAGCTGTTCCTGGTCGTCGAATTCACTACTGCGCGTGTGCAATTCGCTCTGGTACATCTGGAACAGCATGTCGAAGATGCGCGGCACCGCGGCAAGTTCGGTCGGACGCGCGAGCGCGATGTCCTCGAACAGCGTCGACAGGTCGGCGCGCGCGGTGAAGTAGTTGATCCCGCCGCGGCTGAACGCGCCCATGATCGATGCCCGGCCCATCAGATGGCTCATCGGCATGTAGTTCACCGTGATCGACGGGAAGTCCCGGGTGCCCATCGCCTCGCCGGTCCAGTGCCCGCGCACGAGGTGTTCGTGGTACATCGCCCCCTTGGGGGTGCCGGTGCTGCCGGAGGTGTAGATCAGCAGGGTGAGCGGGCTCTGGCCGGGCTCGGGGTCGAACAGCGGTGCGGTCGGCAGATCCGCTGCGGCAGTGACGATTTCGTCCACGGTATCGATGGCCTGGCTGGTGTCGGCCAGGCGCTGGGCGGCGGTCGCGAGCGCTTCGCGGTCGTCGTCGACATCGGGATTCGCGTCGAAGACCAGGATCCGTGGCTTCGCAGGCGAGGCCAGCGCCAGTTCGAGCGCCTTGTTCAGGTAGGCCAGGCTCGTCGCGAGCACTTTCGGCGCGGTCTCGTCGACGATCGCCTGCAACGCGGGGACCACCGAGCTGGGCTGCAGCGGCACCGCGACCGCGCCGAGGTAGGTGGTGGCCAGATCCAGCGTCAGATATTCGGCGCTGGTGAAGCCGATGGTGGCGATGAATTCGCCCGGGAGGATGTCCTGCGTGGACCAGGCGGTCGCGACGGCACGCGCCCGATCCCAGACTTCGCCGTAGGTTCTGGTCGTGAAGTCCGGCAGCAAATGCGTTGTGGTCCGCCCGGTTTCGGTGTCGCGCACCAGTTCGGTCCGGCGCTGCGCGACCGCGGGGCGGTCCCGGTATCCGGTCATGAGCTGTTCGACGGTCCTGGCCAGGCCGAGGCCGGGTGCGCGCACGGCCGCGGTGACCGCATCGAGCGGTAATGTCTCTCGGAACTCACGGTCGGACGCTCTGAGCTCCGCCTCCAGCCGAGCTGCCCTGTCCTGGGGGTCTTGCTGATCCTTCTTGGTCACGCCATCACCAGCTTCCGTAACGAGCTGCGGGTATCGGTCCAATACGGCTCTGGGAGAAGGGAAATCGCTCTGCCCCTGCTCGGACTCACCGGACCCCAGAACCTATTGCTTGACTGTACTGTCAAGTAATGTAATTAGCACGGCGAAGGACTGTGAGACTCCGCTCACTACGAAGGGTGATGATCGGGCGCGCAAGTGGGAACTCTGGTTGCCCTGAAGCCGCCGAGGGCCCGGCCGCTCGCGTCTAGGGTGTGGTGTTGTCACCAGGGGGTCGGGCGATCAGCGGCCAGAGGAAATCGACACTGTCCCGGTCGATTTCGAGGGACGTGCCGGCCGTCTCGAAGTGGTCGACCAGTTGCACCCCGTACAACATCTTCGCCGCAAGCGCGCAGTCGAGGTCGGCCCGGACCTCTCCGCGTGCCCGCATCGTCTCGAGTAGATCGGTGATCTCCCGGACCGGGGGTTCGAGCAGGTACTCCCGCAGCAGTTCGCGCAACTCGGGCAGGCGGTGGCTCTCGGCGAGGATGGTGGCGTACAGCAGGCCGCGTTCGGGCTCGTCGCGTTGATGCAGCAGTTCCAGCACGCGGACCAGCCGCTCCTTGGCGGGCAGATCGTGCCAGGCGCGCGGCATCTCCGGTAACTTGCGCTCCAGTGTGCGGCGCACGGCGTCCACGACCAGTGCCTGTTTGGTCTCCCAGCGCAGATAGACCGTCGGCCGGGTGGTGCCCGCATCCGCGGCGATCCTGGCCAGCGACATGCCCCGGTAGCCGTCCTCGACGAGTCGGTGAATGGTCGCCTTCACGACCGCTTCCTCGATGCCCGGCATGCGGGGCCGTCCCGCTGCTGGGGCCCGGTCGGTGGTTTCAGCCACTATCACCTCTGGGTCTGTCTCGACGAGCCGCCCCATCGTACTGTCCGCATGTCCGATTCGGGTGCGGATGCGTATCGCCGGTAGCGGGAGTGGGGTCATACGCCGGGGGCGAGGGCGGCGACGGTCATCCGCCGCAGCACGTCCCGGGTGAGGGTCGGGGACGTGCGGCCCATGCTGTGTGGCGTGGAGTTGATCAGTCCGAAGATCGCGTGCGCCTTGGTGCGCGCCTCGGTCTCCGACAGGGGCGGGTCGGTTTCGCGCAGCACCTGCACCCACAGTTCGACGTAGCGGCGCTGGTACCGGCGCACCTGGCGGCGGGCGGCATCGGGCAGTGAGCCGAGGTCGCGGTCCTGGATGCGGATCAGATCGGATTCGCCCAGTGCGAAGTCGAGGTGGAATTCGATCAGGCCGGCCAGGGCTGCGGTGGGGACAGTGGCCGCGTCGACGACATCGGTGCCGCCCTCGAACAGTCGCGCGCTGATCCCCACGAGCAGTTCGACCAACACCGCCTCCTTGTTGGGGAAGTGCCGGTAGACCGCGGGCCCGCTGATGCCGACCGCGGAGCCGAGATCCTCGAGCCGGACCCCGGTGTAGCCGCGTTCGGCGATCAGGCGTGCGGCCGCGGTGAGCAGCTGACGCCGCCGGTCGGCCTTGGCCAGACTGCGCCGGGTGAGCCTCGGCTCGTCGCTCGGTTCGTGGTCGGGCAGCACCGCAGGATCTCCTCTCCGCGCAGGGGGTGTGGACAACTCAGTTAATCACAGTTATCTTAAATTCGGTGATCGAGGATTAACCGAATCGACTCGACGGTCACGAATGGCCGGAATACGACGGGCGGCGAGATGGGTGTGGACCGGGACGGCAACAGGGCCGAACACGAGCGGTTGGTGGCGGAACTGCGCGACAACCTCCGGGTGGCCGCACGGGGCGGCGGTGAGAAGGCGCGTCAGCGGCACATCGACCGCGGCAAGCTGCTGCCGCGGGACAGGGTGAACACGCTGCTCGATCCCGGGAGCCCGTTCCTGGAACTCTCGCCGTTGGCGGCCAACGGCCTGTACGACGACCAGTGCCCGGGTGCGGGCATGATCTCCGGCATCGGGCGGGTCTCGGGCCGCGAATGCGTGATCGTCGCCAACGACGCGACGGTCAAGGGCGGCACCTACTACCCGATGACGGTGAAGAAACATCTGCGCGCGCAGGAAGTGGCGTTGCAGAACAATCTGCCGTGCATCTACCTGGTGGATTCCGGCGGCGCGTTCCTGCCGCGACAGGACGAGGTGTTCCCGGACCGGGAGCATTTCGGGCGGATCTTCTACAACCAGGCCACCATGAGCGCCAAGGGGATCGCCCAGATCGCCTCGGTGATGGGCTCGTGCACCGCGGGCGGCGCCTACGTTCCGGCGATGAGCGACGAGGCGGTGATCGTGCGCAATCAGGGCACGATCTTCCTCGGCGGCCCGCCGCTGGTGCAGGCGGCCACCGGCGAGGTGGTCACGGCCGAGGAACTCGGCGGGGGCGATCTGCACTCGAAGGTTTCCGGGGTGACCGATCACCTCGCGGTCGACGATCAGGACGCGCTGCGCATCGTGCGGAACATCGTCGCCACGCTGGGCCCGCGCACGGCGCGGCCGTGGGAGGTGGCCCCGACGCTCGATCCGGTCGCGGACCCGTCCGAGCTGTACGACGTCGTGCCCACCGATTCGCGCACGCCGTACGACGTGCACGAGGTGATCGACCGGGTGGTCGACCGCGGCGACGCGCCCGGCGGTTCGAGCTTCCAGGAGTTCAAGGCCGAGTACGGCAAGACGCTGGTCACCGGTTTCGCGCGGATTCATGGGCATCCGGTCGGCATCGTCGCGAACAACGGTGTGCTGTTCGGTGAGTCGGCGATGAAGGGCGCGCACTTCATCGAGCTGTGCGACAAGCGCAGCATTCCGTTGCTGTTCCTGCAGAACATCACCGGGTTCATGGTCGGGCGCGAATACGAGGCCGGTGGTATCGCCAAGCACGGTGCGAAGATGGTCACCGCGGTCGCGTGCGCGCGGGTGCCGAAGTTGACCGTGGTGATCGGCGGTTCGTACGGCGCGGGCAATTATTCGATGTGCGGGCGGGCGTATTCGCCGCGGTTCCTGTGGATGTGGCCCAATGCCCGGATCTCGGTGATGGGCGGCGAGCAGGCGGCCTCGGTGCTGGCTACGGTGCGCAGCGACCAGCTCGACTCCTCGGGCAACCCGTGGTCGGCGCAGGACGAGGAGGCGTTCAAGGCGCCGATCCGGGAACAGTACGAGGCACAGGGCAACCCGTACTACTCGACCGCGCGCCTGTGGGACGACGGGATCATCGACCCCGCCGACACCAGAACGGTTCTCGGACTGGCACTTTCGGTGTGCGCGAACGCACCGATCGAGCCGGTGTCCTACGGCGTATTCCGGATGTAGCGGTGGATCGGATGACTATGACGGCGACTGACGGCGAGGTTCGCCTGTTCCCTACCGTGCCGGTGGCCCGATCGGGCAGATGTGACGAGATGACGGTGAGCAGATGAAGACGACAACGGCGGATAACGAGGCTCGGCCGTTCCGCGACGTGCCCGCGGCCGATCGGACCGAGGTGACGACATGACGGTGAGCGGGATGACGATGACAACGGCGGATGGCGAAACCCGCATCTTCCACACCGTGCTGGTGGCCAATCGGGGTGAGATCGCGGTGCGGGTCATCCGGACGTTGCGGGCGATGGGGATTCGGTCGGTCGCGGTGTACAGCGAGGCGGACGCGGATGCGCGGCATGTGCGGGAGGCGGATGTCGCGGTGCTGCTGGGGCCCGCCGCGGCGCGGGAGAGCTATCTCGACATCGGCAAGGTGGTCGAGGCCGCGCGGCGGACCGGTGCGCAGGCGGTGCATCCGGGGTACGGATTCCTTTCCGAGAATGCCGGTTTCGCCGCCGCCCTGGACGCGGCGGGGATCGTGTTCCTCGGTCCGTCCGCGCACGCGATCGAGGTGATGGGCGACAAGATCACCGCGAAGAACGCGGTCGCGGCATTCGACGTGCCGGTGGTGCCGGGGATCGCGAAGCCCGGTCTGACCGACGCCGACCTGATCGCCGCCGCCGCGGACATCGGGTATCCGGTGCTGGTCAAGCCCTCCGCGGGTGGTGGCGGCAAGGGGATGCGGATGGTCGAGGATCCGGCCGAGCTGTCCGCCGCACTGGTCAGCGCGCGTCGGGAGGCGGCGTCCGCATTCGGCGACGACACGTTGTTCCTCGAGCGATTCGTGTTGCGGCCCAGGCATATCGAGGTGCAGATCCTCGCCGACACACACGGCAACGTGATCCATCTGGGCGAGCGCGAGTGCAGTCTGCAGCGGCGGCATCAGAAGGTGATCGAGGAAGCTCCGTCGCCCCTGCTCGACGAGGCGACGCGTGCCCGGATCGGCGCCGCGGCCTGCGACACCGCGCGCAGTGTCGAGTACGCGGGTGCGGGGACGGTGGAGTTCATCGTGTCCGCGGATCGCCCGGACGAGTTCTTCTTCATGGAGATGAACACCCGGCTGCAGGTCGAGCATCCGGTCACCGAGCTGGTCACCGGTCTGGACCTGGTGGAATGGCAGGTGCGCGTCGCGGCCGGGGAGAAGCTGACGATCGCGCAGGAACAGATCACGATGACCGGGCACGCGATCGAGGCGCGCGTCTACGCCGAGGATCCCGCGCGCGGCTTCCTGCCCACCGGCGGCACGGTCGTGGATCTCGTCGAACCGGCCGGTTCCGGGGTGCGCGTCGATTCCGGCCTGCGGGTGGGCACGATCGTCGGCAGCGACTACGACCCCATGCTGGCGAAGGTGATCGCCTACGGCGCCGATCGCGCGGCGGCGCTGCGCGGGCTGGATCGGGCGCTGGCCGAGACCGCGGTGCTCGGGGTCGTCACCAATATCGAGTTCGCGCGCTTCCTGCTCGCCGATCCGGACGTCGTGGCCGGTCGCCTCGACACCGGGCTGTTGGACCGGCGGGTGGCGGATTTCGCCGCCGCGGAGCCCTCGGACGATCAGATCATCGCCGCCGGGGTATATCGCTGGTTGAGCCTGTGGCCGAGCGGCGCTGCCGACCCCTGGGATGTGCCGACCGGATGGCGGGTGGGCGGTCCGCAACCGACCACCGTCCGGCTCGCGACCGCGGGCCGTGTCGTGCACGTCGGCATCACCGGCAGTCCCGACGCGGCGGTCGTCGCGATCGAGGACGGCCAGGCCCGGTCTCTGACCGCCTCGCTGGCCGGGGCCGAGCTACGCGTGACGATCGGCGGCCTCGGTGCGACGTACCGGGTCGCCGAAGAGAACGAAAGTCTCTGGCTGGCAACGTCTTCGGGCGTAGTGACGATCCGCCAGGTCGCAGAGGAGAATGTGCGTACCGGCGACGCGCACGCCGGAGATGCGGAGCTGACCAGCCCGATGCCGGGCTCGGTCATCGCGGTCGGTGTCGAGTCCGGCGCCGTGGTCACCGCGGGCACGACGATCGTGGTCGTCGAGGCGATGAAGATGGAGCACGCGCTCACCGCACCCGTCGACGGCACCGTCGAGATCCATGTCTCCGCCGGCGACCAGGTCAAGGTCGACCAGTTGCTGGCCCGGGTGATTCCCAACGAGCAGAACGAGAAGGACGACGAGAAATGACCGACTATCTATCCACCGGGGCGCTGCCGGACGAGTACGCCCAGCTGGCGAAGACGGTCCGCGACTTCACCCGCTCGGTGGTCGCGCCGGTCGCTGCCGAGCACGACGCCAACCACACCTTCCCGTACGAAGTGATCGCGGGGATGGCCGAACTCGGCCTGTTCGGCCTGCCGTTTCCGGAGCAGTACGGCGGGCAGGGCGGTGACTACTTCGCACTGTGCCTCGCGCTCGAGGAACTCGCCAAGGCCGACCAGTCCGTCGCGATCACGCTCGAGGCGGGCGTCTCGCTCGGTGCGATGCCGGTGTACCGCTTCGGCAACGAGGAGCAGAAGCAGGAGTGGCTGCCGCAGCTGACGAGCGGAAAGGCTTTGGCCGCTTTCGGTTTGACCGAGCCGGGCGCGGGCAGCGACGCCGGGGGCACGCGCACCACCGCACTCGCGGACGGTGCGGACTGGGTGATCAACGGCAGTAAGCAGTTCATCACCAACTCCGGCACCGACATCACGAAGCTGGTCACGGTGACCGCCGTGACGGGTGTGAAAGACGGTGGCAAGAAAGAGATCTCGACGATCCTGGTGCCCACCTCCACGCCCGGTTTCACTGCCGAACCGGCCTACAACAAGGTCGGCTGGCACGCCTCGGACACCCATCCGCTCAGCTTCGACGACGTCCGGGTGCCGCAGGAGAATCTGCTCGGTGAGCGCGGGCGCGGCTACGCGAACTTCCTGCGGATCCTCGACGAGGGCCGGATCGCGATCGCGGCGCTGTCGGTGGGCGCGGCGCAGGGGTGCGTCGACGAATCGGTCCGGTATGCCAAGGAGCGCGAGGCATTCGGCCGGCCGATCGGTGCGAATCAGGCGATCGCGTTCAAGATCGCCCGGATGGAGGCGCGTGCGCACACCGCCCGCACCGCCTACTACGACGCGGCGGCATTGATGTTGTCGGGCAAGCCTTTCAAGAAGCAGGCGTCGATCGCGAAGCTGGCCGCGAGCGAGGCGGCGATGGACAACGCCCGCGATGCGACGCAGATCTTCGGCGGCTACGGATTCATGAACGAATACGCCGTGGCACGGCACTACCGGGATTCGAAGATTCTGGAGATCGGTGAGGGCACCACCGAGGTGCAGCTGATGTTGATCGCGCGGGAGGCGGGGTTGTGAGCGAGGAATCGGTGAATCAGCCGCGCCGGATCGTGCAGCGCGGCTTGTGGTTCGAGGAGTTCGAGACCGGCGCGGTGTACGAGCACCGGCCGGGGCGCACCGTCACCGAGGCGGACAACGTGCTGTTCACCACGTTGACGATGAACACCCAGGCGCTGCATCTCGACGCCGCGTTCGCCGACGATCTGCCGCCGTTCAACGCGCGACTGGTGAACTCGATGTTCACCCTGTCCACCCTGGTGGGGTTGTCGGTGGCGCAGTTGACCCAGGGCACCATCGTCGGCAATCTCGGATTCTCGGAGATCGCGTTCCCCAAGCCGGTGTTCCACGGCGACACGTTGTACGCGGAGACCGAGATCCTCGACAAGCGAGAGTCGAAGAGTCGCCCGGGGGAGGGCATCGTCACCTTCGCGCACACCGCGCGCAATCAACACGGTGACATCGTCGCGACCGCGGTCCGCAAGACGCTGGTGCGCACACAGCCGGAAGGACAGTGAGATGGATTCGACGCAGGAGTCCTGGACCCCGGCGGGTCCGGCGTGGTTGTTCTGCCCGGCCGATCGGCCCGAACGGTTCGCCAAGGCGGCAGCTGCCGCGGATGTGGTGATCCTGGACCTCGAGGACGGCGTCGCGGCGGCGGATCGCGCGGCGGCGCGGCGGGCGGTGATCGATACACCGCTCGATCCGGAGCGGACCGTGGTGCGCATCAACGCGCACGGCACCGAGGATCAGCGCCTGGATCTGGAGGCGTTGCGGGAGACCCGCTACACCCGGGTGATGTTGCCCAAATGTGAGTCGGCGGAACAGGTTTCCTCGCTCGCGCCGCGCTCGGTGATCGCGTTGATCGAATCGCCGCTCGGCGTGGTGACGGTCGCGGAATCCGCGCGGGCGGCCAATACGGTGGCTGTGATGTGGGGTGCGGAGGATCTGATCGCGGGTCTCGGCGGTACAGCGAGCCGCCGCGCGGACGGCACGTACCGGGACGTCGCGGTCCACCTGCGTTCGACGTGTCTGGTGGCCGCGAAGGCATACGGCAAGCTGGCGCTGGACGGTGTGTTCCTGGACATCAAGAATCTCGACGGGCTGCGGGCCGAGTCCGATGACGCCGTCGCGGTCGGATTCGAGGTGAAGGTCGCGATCCATCCGAGTCAGGTGGCGGTGATCCGTGCGGCATACGCGCCCACTGACGAGGAATTCGATTGGGCTAGCAGGGTTCTCGCGGCAGCGGGGAGCGAGCGCGGCGTCTTCAGTTTCGAGGGCAAGATGGTCGACGCTCCGGTGTTCCGGCATGCGGAGCAGATCGTGCGGCGAGCGGGGGACCGGGCGCTCGGCTGAGCGCGCAGGTCGATCAGAGAGATTTGAGCCGAACCGAGAGGCGATGGGCATGCTCCAGCAGGAGTGTGCCCAGCTCGGTTCGTCTCGGCTCCCGGAAGCGGGTCTCCACACCGGTGAGGCTCAGCGCCCACGCGGGACGTTCGCCCCGATCGAAGACCGCGGCCCCGATGCCCCAGCTGCCCTCGACGATCAGTCCCGGGTTCACGGCGTATCCGTCGGCCAGGGTCGTCGCGATCCGTTGGCGCACTTGCACTTCCGAATGCACTTCACCCCATTCGGGGGTGAGGTCGGTGTGGCGCAGGTAGTCGTCGACCTCCCGGGCCGGGAGGTGACTGAGAATGGCCAGGCCCGCCGAGGCCACGCCCAGCGGGAAGCGTTTGCCTTCGTGCAGGACGTGCGAACGCAGCGGAAAGCTGCCCTCGCGGCACAGAATGCAGACCGTTTCGTCGCCTCGATGGGCGGACAGGAAGGCGCTCTCCCCGGTGAGCCGGGCGAGCTGATCGACGATGTCGCGGGCCTGGTCGGTGATGTCGTATCGGTTCGTGGCCACCGCGCCCAGCAGATACAACTCGGGTCCGAGCGACCAGCGTCCGGTCTTCGGATCCCGATCCGCCAGGCCCTGTTCGGCCAGCGAGACCAGCAGTCTGTGGGCCGTGGGGCGCGCCAGGCCGGTCGTATTCGCCAGTTCGGTGGTCGACGCGCCGTCGGACCGGTACGCGCTGATGGCGCGCAGCAGACGCGCCGCGCGTTCGACCACGTGCGAACTTTCCTGCGTCGACCGAGCCATACCCCGAGCATAGGCGCACGCGTTCACTATGTGGACGCCAGGGTGGCGATCCGGTCGAATGTCGAGCACTTCAGGCGAGATGCTTCCCAGCTAGAGCCACGATATTGTTCACTACCGGGGAACGAGTACGACGTCCGTTCAGTGGACGAAAGGTGCGGTAACCCAGTGGCGGTGAAGATATACGGTTCGGCGGCCGAGGCCGTCGCGGACATTCCCGACGAAGCCTCGCTCGCGGTGGGCGGATTCGGCCTGTGCGGCATCCCGAACGAGTTGATCGGCGCGCTGGCCGATCGCGGGGTGTCCGGGCTCGAGGTGTTCTCCAACAACTGTGGCGTCGACGACTGGGGTTTGGGAATCCTGTTGTCGGCCGGGCGGATTCGTCGCGTGACCGCGTCGTACGTCGGTGAGAACAAGGAGTTCGCGCGGCAGTATCTGTCGGGCGAGCTGGAGGTGGAGTTGACTCCGCAGGGCACCCTGGCCGAGCGGCTGCGCGCCGGTGGCGCCGGAATTCCGGCGTTCTACACCCCCGCCGGGGTCGGCACCCCGATCTCCGAGGGCGGGCTGCCGTGGCGCTACAACTCGGACGGTTCGGTGGCGATCGCGTCGCCGCCCAAGGAGACCCGTGAGTTCCGCGGCCGCAGCTACGTGCTCGAAGAGTCGATCATGGCCGACTATGCGCTCGTGCACGCCGAAATCGGCGACACGCTGGGCAATCTCGTCTTCGACAAGACCGCGCTGAACTTCAATCCGCTGGCCGCGATGGCCGGCCGGACGACGATCGTGCAGGTCGAGAAGCTCGTCCAGCCCGGTGAGCTGAACCCGTCGCAGGTGCATCTGCCGGGCGTGTTCGTCCAGCGGCTGGTGCACACGGGGACGCAGGAGAAGCGGATCGAGAAGAGGACGGTATCGGCATGAGCGGTCAGGCGCGGAGGAGGCAGCGGAGCGTAACCACGCAGCGCCCCGCTCATGACGGAAAGGATGCGGCATGAGCTGGACGCGTGAGCAGATGGCCGCCCGTGCTGCGGCCGAGATGGTCGACGGTGAGTACGTGAACCTGGGGATCGGACTGCCGACCCTGATTCCGAACCACCTTCCCGAGGGCGTGAACGTGGTGTTGCACTCGGAGAACGGCATCCTGGGCACCGGTCCGTATCCGACCGAGGACGCGGTCGACCCGAATCTCATCAACGCGGGCAAGGAAACCGTGACGGTGAACCCGGGGGCGGCGTTCTTCGATTCGGCGTTGTCCTTCGGCATGATTCGCGGCGGTCACATCGACACCGCGGTCCTGGGCGGTATGCAGGTTTCGCGCGAGGGCGACCTGGCCAACTGGATGGTGCCGGGCAAGATGGTCAAGGGGATGGGCGGCGCCATGGATCTGGTGCACGGCGCCCGGCGCGTCATCGTGGTCATGGAGCACACCGACCGCGACGGCGGACCCAAGATCGTCGAGCGGTGTTCGCTGCCGTTGACGGGCAAGGCCGTGGTGCAGCGGATCATCACCGATCTGGGTGTCATCGATGTGCAGGACGGCACGCTGGTGCTGCGTGAGCTCGCGCCCGAGGTGACCGTCGAACAGATCACCGCCGCAACCGGTTACGAACTCATCGTCGCTCTGGAGGAACGAGCCAATGTCTGACGCACACACTTCGGTCATCGTCGCCGGCGCCCGGACTCCGGTCGGCCGGCTGCTCGGCGGTCTGTCCGGCTTCAGCGGTTCGGATCTGGGCGGTCTGGCGATCAAGGCGGCGCTGGACAAGGGCGGCGTCGCGCCCGAGCAGGTCGACTACGTGATCATGGGCCAGGTGCTGACCGCGGGAGCGGGCCAGATTCCGGCGCGTCAGGCCGCGGTGGCGGCCGGTATCCCGATGGACGTTCCGGCGCTGACGGTCAACAAGGTGTGTCTGTCGGGCATCAACGCGATCGCGTTGGCGGATCAGCTGATTCGCGCGGGGGAGTACGAGATCGTGGTCGCCGGTGGCCAGGAGTCGATGAGCCGTGCGCCGCATCTGCTCACCAAGAGTCGCGAAGGCTTCAAGTACGGCGACGCGACCCTGGACGACCACATGATCGCCGACGGTCTGCAGGACATCTTCACCGGTCAGGCGATGGGGACGTTGACCGACGCCCGCAACGCCGTGGACGCGATCAGCCGCGAGGATCAGGACGCCTTCGCCGCCGCCTCGCATCGCAATGCCGCGTCGGCCTGGAAGAACGGTGTGTTCACCGACGAGGTGACGCCGGTGTCGGTGCCGCAGCGCAAGGGCGATCCGATCGTGGTGAGTCAGGACGAGGGGATCCGGGCCGACACGACCGCCGAGTCGCTGGCCAAGCTCCGCCCCGCCTTCGCCCCGGACGGCACCATCACCGCGGGTTCGGCCTCGCAGATCTCCGACGGCGCTGCTGCGGTGGTCGTGATGAGCAAGGCCAAGGCGCAGGAACTGGGTCTGAGCTGGATCGCGGAGATCGGCGCGGCGGGTGTGGTGGCCGGTCCGGATTCCACCCTGCAGGAGCAGCCTGCCAACGCGATCGCCAAAGCCTGTGCGCGCGAGGGTATTTCGCCGACCGATCTGGATCTGGTGGAGATCAACGAGGCGTTCGCGGTCGTCGGGATCGCCTCGGCCCGCAAGCTCGGCATCGATCCGGAGAAGGTGAACGTCAACGGTGGTGCGATCGCGATCGGCCACCCGCTGGGTATGTCCGGCGCCCGCATCGTGTTGCACCTTGCGCTCGAGCTGAAGCGTCGCGGCGGCGGTGTCGGCGCGGCGGCCCTCTGCGGTGGCGGAGGCCAGGGCGACGCGCTCATCGTTCGATCGGCCGGTTAGTCCGAGCCCGAGCGGGCCCATCCAGGAGGCGTCTTCGAGATGGGCGCTCGGATTCGATGCCGCCTTCAGCACAGTCAGATCATGAAGCGCTGAAGATCGGAGCCGACGGTGACCCGTCCCTCGTAGCCCTGTTGCGCCCAGTTTCTCCATCGCTGTGGGTCGAGGGTGTGTGCGGTGAGATCCCCGATATGGCTGAGTACCAACTGCGGCACCTCGGCTTTCGACGCGATGGCGCCCACCTTCTGGACTTCGACGTGAGAGTCGAGGAGGTGGTTGGTGAGCCGGGGATCGCCCGCGAAGCCCTTGATGTTGATCGCCTCGTGGACGAGAATTTCCGAGCCGCGGGCCAAGACGGGGATGTTGTCGGTGTAGGTGGTGTCTCCGGAGAAAGTGATCGCCCCATGGTCTGTGTCGAACCGGTACGCATAAGCGGGGAAAACCGGTCCGTGTGGCACCAGGACCGCGGAGACCTTCACCCGGTCGTCCTCCATGACGGTGAACGGCTGCATCACCGGCGCGGTATTCGTGTAATTCGCGCCGACGGCCGTCGGCGGCAGCACTTCGTGGACGTCGATGAGACTGCTGGTCTCACGGATGCCGGAGTCACGCATGAACACATTTGTGCTGTAGGCGTAGGCATTGTTGCAGTGTTCGGTGAGATCGGCGAGTCCCGGGGCCGGATCGGCCGGGGACTGTGTACGGCCTTGTCCGCCGCCGGGAAACTCGGGGAGGCCACCTGCGCGGCCGGGACCGTAGATCGGAGTTCGGTCCGGGGTCGTGTCCGCAGTCCCGGGCGACGCGGCGCCGCCGAGCAGGAAGAAGTTGTAGTAGTCCGCGATGTGGTCGGCGTGCAGATGCGTGAGGAAAACGGCGGCGAGGTCGGCGAGCCGGAGACCGGAGGTCACGTACTGGGTGAGCGCCGATCGCCCGGCGTCGATCAGGTACACCTTGCCCGCGACCACCACGGCACTCGAGATTCCGTGACGCGAGCGATCGGGCTGCGGGCCTCCCGCGGTTCCGAGAAGCACCAGTTCGGTGCCGTCGTGTCCGCCGGAGGAAGGGGACCTGGCGGGTGCGGGCGAGATCGAACAACCCGATGTCATACCGGCGACGAACGCGCCGATGCCGCCCAACGCTGTGCGTCGCGACAGCCGCGGGCCGTCGATCCCGGTGAGAGGATGATTTCCGGTGGTAGGCGTAGCGCAGTCGCACACGGTGATCGAACCTCCGATCACCCGAACGGATCGGGAGTCATGGTGTATTTGGTCTGCAAATACTCCTCGATGCCTTCGATGCCGCCCTCGCGTCCCAGGCCCGAGTGCTTCCAGCCGCCGAAGGGTGCCGCCGCGTTGGATACGACGCCGACGTTGAGGCCGGTCATGCCGGTTTCGAGGCGTTCGATCATGCGTTGGGCGCGGGCCAGGTTCTCGGTGTAGACGTAGGAGACCAGTCCGTATTCGGTGGCGTTGGCGATTCGCAGGGCCTCGTCCTCGTCGTGGAACGGGACGATCGCCAGGACGGGGCCGAAGATCTCCTCGTGCAGGATCCTGCTCTGAGCGGGAACATCGCCGAGAACCGTTGCGGGAAAGAATGATCCAGGTCCCGCCACGGCCGTCCCGCCGATGTGCAGGGTGGCTCCTCGATGCACCGCGTCACCGACCAGATCGTCCGCCTTGCGCACCGCGCGGTCGTCGATCAGGGGGCCGATGGTGACGCCGTCCTCGGTGCCTCGGCCCATGGTGAACGTGCGTACTCGGTCGGTGACTCGGCGGGTGAATTCGTCGACGACATCGCGGTGGACGATGAATCTGTTCGCCGCGGTGCAGGCTTGGCCGACATTGCGGAATTTCGCGGCCATCGCGCCGTCGACCGCGCGGTCCAGATCGGCGTCGTCGAATACGAGGAACGGGGCATTGCCGCCGAGTTCCATCGAGGTGCGCAGGACATTGTCGGCCGCCTGCGCCAGCAGTAGCTTGCCGACCGGCGTGGATCCGGTGAAGGAGAGTTTGCGCAGCCGCGGATCGGTGATGATCGCCGCCGAAACCGGTCCGGCGGATGTGGTCGTGACGACGTTGACCACTCCGGCGGGAAGTTCGGCCTCCCTGAGGATTTCGGCCAGGAACAGTGTGGTGAGCGGAGTGAGTTCGGAGGGTTTGATCACCACGGTGCACCCGGCGGCCAAGGCGGGCGCGATCTTCCGGGTTGCCATGGCGAGTGGGAAATTCCACGGGGTGATGAGATAGCACGGCCCGACCGGGTGTTTCGTGATGATCATCCGCCCGGAGTTCTCGGGTGTGTTCCCGTAGCGGCCGGTGACCCGGGATGCCTCTTCGCTGAACCAGCGCAGGAATTCGCCGCCGTAGGCGACTTCGCCCCGCGCCTCCGCGAGCGGCTTACCCATCTCGATCGTCATCAGCAACGCGATGTCTTCGGCACGCTCGCGAACGAGTTCGAATGCCCGGCGCAGGATTTCCGCACGAGCACGCGGCGGTGTGGCCGCCCACGCGGGAAACGCGTCACATGCGGCGTCGAGTGCGGCACGCCCGTCCGCGACATCCGCGTCCGCGATCTGTTTGATCCGCGCCCCGGTCGCGGGATCGTGGACCGCGAACCGAGCGCCGGTGCCTGCCGGACGCCACGAGCCCCCGATCAACAACCCATCGGGAACCTCCGCAAGCAGTTCGGCTTCGCTCGCGCTCATGGGTACTCCTCGAATTCTCTTGGCGGCGTTGAAGAATGGGTGTGCGCCTCCGGCGGGGATGCGATCACCGTGCGGCGGAATCGCCCAGGACCGCCAGCAGATCACAGTGGATCCGGCTGCCACCGTCGAGCTGGGCGGCGACGGCTTGACGGGCCGGACGGTTCGCGGGGTCGGGGAACATCGCCAGCCATTCCCGGTTGAGCGCGGCGCGGTCGCGGTAGTCCGCGAGCCAGAACGTCATCTTCAGGATGTCGTCCGTGGTACCTCCGGCCGCGGCCAGCAGTGCGCGCACGTGCTCGAACACGTTGGCGCACTGCTGATCCAGGCTGTCCGGCAGCTCGCGGGTGACCGGATCGCGTCCGGTCAGCACACCGGAGGCGAGAAAGGGGCCGATGCGGCTGCCGACCGGGATGGGGTTGGCGTGCGCGAATCCGGGCGGATCGACGCTGACGCGGCGAGTCATGCCCGCGCCTGCGCGATCACCCGGTTCTCGATGACGCCCAGTCCGGCGATCTCGGCCCGCACCACATCGCCGGGCACCAGGAAATCGCCTGTGGGAGCGCCGATTCCGGATGGTGTGCCGGTGGCCAGGATATCGCCGGGCATCAGTGTCATGACCTGGGTCAGGTAGGCGATCTGCGCGTAGATGTCGTAGATCATGTCGTCGGTCGACCAGTCCTGGCGGATCCGGCCGTTGACGGTCAGGGTCATGTGCAGGTCGAGCGGATCGGCGATCTCGTCATCGGTGGTCAGCCACGGCCCGATCGGACCGTGCGTATCGAAGGATTTGCCGAGGGTGAATGTGGGGGAGCGCTTGTGCAACCAGTCGCGCACCGAGACGTCGTTCGCGACGAGATATCCCGCGATGACCGATCGGGCGTCCTCGACCGGCACATGACGGCACTGTCGTCCGATCACCACGCCGAGTTCGATCTCGTAGTCGAGTTCTTCGGAGACATCGGGTTTCACGATGGCGTCGTAGGGCCCGACGATGCAGGAGGTCTGTTTGTTGAACCACATCTGGCTGGTCGGAATCGGAATACCGGCCTGCCGGGCCTCCTCGGCGTGTGCCCGGTAGTTCATGCCGATGCCGAGATACTTCTGCGGGTTGTCGATCGGCGCTTCGAGCACGACATCGGTCAACGCGTGGCTCGGGCCCTCGGCCGCGATGATCGAGTCCTTCAGCTCGTCGAGCCGGGGCAGGATCGCGCGCAGCGAGGTTCCGACACCGGGGACCTCCGAGATGTCGGTGAGGCGATCACCGTCGACGCGGCCGAGCCGGGATGGGTTGTCGCCGAGGCGAAATCGGGCGATTCTCATGATTGTCCGGCTCCGCTCTCCGCACGGGTGTCGATGGTGTCGCCCTCGTCGTCGGCTACGAGTTCCGAGGCCAGGGCGGGCCAGAGGTGCTCACCGTCGGGGGTCAGCTGGAAGTTCAGGAACACCCACGCGCCGTCCGCGCGACGCCGCAGCACCTGCGTGGCCATCCCGGCGACCACGCGCTCACCGCCCTCGGGCGTGCGCAGCCGGTTGATCAGCCGCCCGGTCATGATCGCGACCTCCGCGCCGATCAGCCGCACCCGCAACTTCTCCCGGCGCATCTCGATGTACGCCTGACGTTTCTCGACGTGCTCGAGCAGCTGCGCCTTGCTGTGCGTCAGCCCGGGAGCATGGATGTGCACCAGCGATTCGTCCATCAGTTCGCTCAGCCCGGCGGTGTCGGCGGCCATCAACGTCTCGTGCCGCCGCTTCTCGACCGCGAAGATCTCCTGCCGGGTCTGCTCGTCCGCGGTGGTCACCGGCGTGGGTTCGGATTCGGTCATCTCGATCCTTCCTGCGATGCGGGTCAGCGCGCGGTCTGTGCGTATTCGGTGCGGAATCCCGTTGCGGCGCCGGCCTCGTGGCCGGGGCGCGGCTGGCCTACCAGAGCGTGGTACTTGCTGAAGATCTCGTCGGCTTCGGCCAATGGCAGGACGTCCTCGATGTCCTCGAACGGCTCTCCGTTCGTGCGCTCCTCGACCATGCGCCGGATGACCTCGTAGCCCTCGCCGCGGTGCGACAGGACGATGCCGTTGACCATGGCCAGGCGCTGCGCCTCGAACGCGACGAGCGCTTCGTGCGGATCCTCGATCGTGGCGAGCTTGTCGGCCAGTGCGGCGCCGTCGACGATCGACTGGCACGCGCCGTTGCCTCCTCGCGGGTACATCGCGTGCGCGGCGTCGCCGATCAGGACGACCCGCCCGTCGACCCAGGTGTCGAGCGGTTCGTGGCGGATCAGCGGGAACAGGTAGACCTCGCCGGCGTCGCGCAGCATCTGCTGCACGTCCAGGATCGGGATCTCGGTCCGGTCGTAGTAGGGCAGGATCTCCTCGATCGAGCCGAGTTGATTCCAGTCCTCGACCGATTCGTCGCGGGTGGCCTCGACGACCCAGTTGACCAGGGTTTTCCCGCTGCCCTGCCAGTCGTCGGCGATCGGGTAGACGATCATGCTGGAGATCTGCGGAGCGCCGATGTGCAGGATCGTGCCGCCGGTGCCGAACGGTTCCATCAGTGTGGTGCCGCGCCACATGGTGATGCCGGAGTACACCGGATCCGCGCTCTCGGGATGCATCTGGCGGCGGACCACGGATTTGATGCCGTCCGCCGCGATGACCACATCGGCGGTGATCTGCTCGGTGGACCCGTCGATGTGCTCGATGTCGAGGGTGACCTTCTCCCCGTCCTGGTGGTATCCGAGCGTGCGGGCGCCCAGGACCACCGAATCCTCGCCGAGGCGTTCCAGCAGGGTCCGGTACATCAGCATCTGCAGCACGCCGCGATGCACGAACCGCTGTTCGTGCAGGTAGCCCATGTGGGTACCGCACAGCTCGGCGTAGATCTCCTGGCCGTACTTGTTGTAGAAGACCGACTCCCGGGCATCGACCGAGATCGCCCGGAACTCCTCGAACAGATCCAGCTCCTGGAACTCCTTCGTGCCGTAGACCTTGACGTCGATCCCGACGCCCAGGGGCCTGAGCTCGGGCACCGTCTCGTAGATCCGCGGGCGGAAGCCCTTCTGGTGCAAGCGAAGTGCTGCTGCTAGACCGGCCGGGCCGGCGCCGATGATGGCGATGTCGGTCATCGTTTCCTCGTTCTGCTGAGTGTTGTTCCGGTGAGCGTTGTCACGCTTCGAAAAATGTGTATGATTTCGAAAACAGTATCTTTATAGCAGAAGTCAGGAGAGGCCTGCATGACCGTCGTCGACATCAACATCCACCACCTGCCCGAGGACCTGTTCACCAACGAGGCGATGCTCAACGGATTCCTCAGCAGCGTCCCGCGCGGGTTCGGCGAGATCGCTCGCGTGGAGACCATGGACAGCGGCAAGAAGCACATGATTCTGGAGAAGCCCGCCGGCCATCAGAACCTCAACTACGTCGAGGGCGACTACTCGGCCGAGGCGAAACTGGCCGTGATGAACGACGCCGGTGTCGATTACGGCATCATGCGCGTTCCGGTGTGGCAGGAGTGGCTGGGGCTCGAGACGTGTAAAGCCGTGAACGACAACGCCTTCGAGATCACCAAGCGCTCGGAGGGGCGGTTGTTCATGACCGCGTGCGTCCCGCCGTGGGGCGGTAAGGAGAACATCTACGAACTCGAGCGCTGCATCGGCGACCTCGGGGCGGTCGGTGTGCAGCTGGCCTGTCACTACGGCCAGATCTATCTGGACGACCCGGTATTCGAGCCCTATCTGAAGGTCATCGAGAAGCTCGACATCCCGGTGATCGTGCATCACACGCCGCTGCCGGTCGAGTGGCGCACGGTGATCGACTACACGAACCTGCGCCGCGAGTTCGGCCGCATCGTCGACCAGGCGACCGCGGTGGGCCGCGAGCTGTTCAGCGGCATGTTCGACCGGATGCCCGGCCTGCGGTTCGTGCACACCATGCTCGGCGGCAACTGGTTCGCCAACCAGGCGCTGCTGACCCCGCACGTGTCGAACAAGAAGGAGTCGCTGGTCCGCCTCGATTCGACCGGCGGCAAGGAGATCCAGAACTTCATGGAGCGCAACATCTTCTTCGACCTGACCCACCCGCACTCCTGGGGCAAGGATCAGATCGAGTGCGCGATCAAGGTCAACGGCGCGGACCACTACATGTTCGGCTCCTCGTTCCCGGTCTTCTACGGCTGGATGAGCCAGGGCGTCAACTTCATGCAGAACGAGGTCGAGCTCACCGCCGAGCAGCGCGATCTGATCATGTACGGCAACGCCAAGCAGATGTTCAAGCTGCCGATCTGAGGCATTCGCCGGACCACCGCAGACCGATCACGACCGAGGCAGAAGGCGATGAGCAAGGACATACCGCAGGACGGCGAGGACATCGACGGTTTCTTCTCGACCGCGCGGACGGCCGGGCGCGAAGCGGCCGTGGAACTCCCGGCCGAGGGATACACCGCATATCTGTTCGACCGCGACGATCCGCAGATCGCCCGGTTCCGCGGGATGACCTACGAGGAGTTCGCGACCGACCGATATCTGTCCGCCGATTTCCTGCGGGATCTGCTCGGCGCCTGGGATGAACTGCTCGACGAGCCGTTCGTCGGCATCACCTCCGACGGTGTCGTCCGGGAGGGGCTCTACCCCCTCCCGGACGCGCCCGCGAGCGATGACAGCGAGGCGGTCGCCGCCGCGGAGCGGATGCTCGCGCTGCTCACCCCGCAGGAGTGCGAGAAGTTCACACATCCGCTGGGCGACAACGATTTCCGGGCATGGAGCAATCCGGAGTTCGTCTTCCATCGGGTCGGTCTGCGGCTGGAAGATCTCGACCAGGAGCGCTCGGACGCCTTCCTGAACCTGGTGCGGGCGTCGCTGAGTGCCGAAGGATATGAACGCGTCCGAGAAGCCATGGCGCTCAACGGTTTCCTCGGGGATCTGGTGGACCTGCCGACCATCATGAACGACCGCAGCTACTGGGCGTCGCTCTACGGCACACCTGCCGTCGGCGGCGCGTGGGGGTGGCAGTTGTTCGGACATCACGTCGCGGTCAACTTCGTCTCGGTGGCCGGACGGCACGTCGCCGCACCGGTGTTCATCGGGGCCGAACCGGCGATCTCGGACGGCGCCCGGCCGCCGATCTTCGACAAGCGGGAGCGGCTCGCGATCGAACTCGCGTCCTCGCTGGGTGCCGATCAGCGGGCGAAGGCCGTGGTGTACGAATCGGTGCTCGATCCGGCGATGCCCGAGGGCCGCCTGCACCCGGCGGACGAACGACACGTCGCGGGCGCGTTCCGGGACAATCGGGTAGTTCCGTACGAGGGCATCCGGGCCGGTGAACTCGACGAACGTCAGCGAAAGTTGTTGCGCGCCATCGCCGAGGACTTCCTGCTCATCCAGGACGTCCAGCGGATGCTGACGATGGCCGAGTTCGACGCCCATCTCGACGAGACCTGGTTCTGCTGGTACGGCGCGACCGACGGCACCCAGCCGACCTATCTGCGCATCCAGAGCCCGGTGTTCCTGGCCGAACTGGATCACCACGCGGGCGTGTGGCTGACCAATCGGCTACCGGCTCGATTCCACGTGCACAGCACGTTCCGGCTGCCCAACGGCAACGACTACGGGCGAAGCTATGTCGCCGAGTGGGAGTCGCGCTCCGACTGAGGAGCGCTCATCGACCGTCCCACAATCGTTTTGGAGTCATCATGCTACCTGTCACCAACCCCGATCCGGCCTTCCGGATCACCCGCGCGAGCCATGTGACCATGGCCGTCACCGATCTGGCGAAGAGCCGGGACTTCTATCGCGACGCCGTCGGCCTGGTCGTCACCGAGGAGACCGACGACACCGTGTACCTGCGCGGTCTGGAAGAGGCCGCGCACCACAGCCTGATCCTGGAGCAGTCCGACACCCCGCAGGCGCGTCGGGTCGGTCTGCGGGTGCGCAGCGATGTGGACATCCGGCTCGCGGAAAAGTTCTTCGCGGACAACAACATCGAGCATCAGCGGGTCGAGCGTGCGCATCAGGGGGCGACCCTGCAGTTCCGCGACCCGGTCGGCACGCTCATCGAACTCACCTCCGAGATGGACGTGGTGCCGCGCCGGATGCAGCACTACGACGAGTTCAGATCCGGTGCGCCGCAACGTATCGACCATTTCCAGGTGGTCACCTACGACGTGCAGAAGGCCACGGATTTCTGGACCGGGCTGGGCATGCGGATGTCCGAGTACACCGCCAAGGACGGCACCGACGAGTTGTGGGGCACGTGGATGGAGGTCAAGGGCAACACCCACGATCTGGTGTTCACCAACGGTCGCGGTCCGCGACTGCACCACTTCGCCTTCGCCGTCCCCGACGCCACCTCGCTGATCCACGCCGCCGACGTCGTCGGCGCACTCGGATTCGGCAACGAGATCGACCGCGGCCCGGGGCGGCACGGCATCAGCAATGCCCTGTTCCTGTACCTGCGCGATCCCGACCAGCACCGGGTCGAGCTGTTCAATACGCACTACCAGTTCATCGACCTCGAAACCCCGCCCATCCGCTGGGACGTCACCGATCCCCGGCGCGCGCAGCTGTGGGGGATGCCCGCCTCGCGTCGCTGGTTCTTCGAGGCCAGCGAATTTCCCGGCGAGCCGGTGCACGACCCGCTGTTGCAGGCCAACCCGGAAACCCTCGAGGGCTACCTCGGGATCCATTGACGGGTGCCGCACCACCTGACCAACTCGAACTATCGAAAGAAGTTGTCATGCACCACGGACAACACCCTTGTTCTCACCTACTCGCCGTGAACCACCGAATGCCCGAGGCGGAAGTCCGATGACGACGGTGGATGAGGGGAATCCCACGCAATTGTCGATCACGTTGCGGGACAAGCTGATGCGTGCGCCCGTCGCGGGTCTGTCGGCACAGTTGCGTAAGCGCGGGCTGAACAACGTGACGATCGAGGGGGTTCGGCCGCTGACGCCGGGCGGGAAGATGGTGGGCACGGCGCGAACGCTGCGGTTCGTGCCCAACCGGGAGGATCTGTTCGCTGCGCACGGTGGCGGATACAACGCGCAGAAGCGGCTGTTCGATGCGGTCGGCCCGGGGGAGATCATCGTCATCGAGGCGCGCGGGCAGGCGGGGTCGGGCACGTTGGGGGATGTGCTCGCGTTGCGCGCACATGTCGCGGGTGCCGCCGGAATCGTCACCGACGGGGGCGTCCGTGATATCGAAGCCGTTGCGGCGGTGGGGATTCCGGTCTACGCCGTGGGCGCGCATCCCGCGGTGCTCGGGCGCGTTCACGTGCCGTGGGACATCGACCTCACCATCGCCTGCGGCGGCACGACGATCCAGCCCGGCGACATCGTGGTCGGCGACGACGACGGTGTGATCGTGCTGCCGGCGGCCATGGCCGAGGACGTCGTGGACGACGCGCTGGCGCAGGAGGACGAGGACGCCTGGATCGCCACGCAGGTCGCCGCCGGACATCGGGTCGAAGGGCTGTTCCCGATGAATGTGCAGTGGCGGGCCAAGTACGAGCAGTCGCGCGCCGGGGAGCAGGACCACTGATGCTGCCCACCGAGACGATCACCGCCCTCGCCGACGAACTGGCCGAGGCCGGGCGCAGCCGCGGCGTCGTCCCGCGGATCACCGCCCGCTACCCCGACGCCGTCGTCGAGGACTCCTATGCGATCCAGGCGATGTGGCGGGACCGCAACATCGCCGACGGACGTCGGCTGGTCGGCCGCAAGATCGGCCTGACCTCGCGTGCGATGCAGGCCGCCACCGGAATCACCGAGCCCGACTACGGCGTGATCTTCGACGACACGGTGTGGGAGAACGGCGCGGTCGTGCCCTTCGACGACTTCTCCAACGTCCGCATCGAGGTCGAACTGGCCTTCGTGCTCGCCCAGCCGTTGCGCGGCCCGCACTGCACCGTGTTCGACGTACTGCGAGCGACCGAATTCGTCACTCCCGCACTGGAAATCCTCAACTCGCACATCGAACTCGAGGGTCGCACGATCGTCGACACGATCGCCGACAACGCCGCCTACGGCGGTCTGGTGCTGGGCGGTAATCCGACCGCACCGGGCGAGGTCGATCTGCGGTGGGTGTCCGCGCTGCTGTATCGCAACGAGGCGATCGAGGAGACCGGCGTGGCGGCCGGGGTGCTGAACCATCCGGCGACCGGTGTCGCGTGGCTGGCGAACAAACTGCATCAGCACGACGCGCACATCGGCGCGGGGGAGATCATCCTGGCCGGATCGTTCACCCGCCCGGTGTGGATCCGGCGCGGCGACAGCGTGTTGTGCGACTACGGACCGATGGGAACCATCTCGTGCCGCTTCGACTGACCCCCACCTTCCGAGATGTGCTGGCCACCAGCGCGCGTCCGCTGGCCGGGATGTGGGTGTGCTCGGGCAGTGCGCTGATCGCCGAGATCTGCGCGGGCAGCGGCCTGGACTGGCTGCTGATCGATATGGAACACGGCCCCAGCGGACTCGAATCTGTTCTCGCGCAACTGCAGTCGATCGCCGCGTACCCGATCTCGCCGGTGGTCCGGGTGGCCTCCGATGATCCTGTGCTCATCAAGCAGGTCCTGGACCTCGGCGCGCGGAACCTGTTGGTGCCCATGGTGTCTTCCGCGGAACAGGCCCGCCGGGTCGTCGAGGCGACCCGGTATCCACCGCGCGGTCGGCGCGGAGTCGGCTCGGCGCTGGCCCGATCGGCGCGCTGGAATCGCGTCGAGGGATATCTGACCGACGCGGATTCCCATGTGTCGCTGTTCGTTCAGGTCGAGACGATCGACGCGGTCGAGGTCGCCGGGGATATCGCGGCGGTCGACGGCATCGACGGCGTATTCGTCGGCCCCTCGGATCTGGCCGCGTCGATGGGCGTGCTCGGGCAGCAAGCCCATCCGGATGTCGTCGCCGCGGTGCTTCGTGCGTTCGACGCGGTCCGGTCCGCGGGAATTCCCGTGGGAGTCAACGCATTCGACCCCATCGTCGCCGACGGATACCTCACCGCGGGGGCTGCGTTCGTCCTCGTCGGGGCGGACGTGGCACTGCTGGCGCGCGGTTCGGAGGCATTGGCCGCCCGATTCATCGCCGAATCGGGGTCGAACGGCTCGGCGTGACACCGCCGCACAGCGGGCGGTGAGCATTCAGCAGCTCGTCGAAGCTGTTGCGGTAGCGGCACATTCGAATTCGGCCCGATCGGGCGGGCCGCGACCGAGCCGCGCAGATTTCCCGGCCGGATCGGGTCGGGAAGAACAGGAACACTCGAGATGAGGAAGTTATGAACACTATCTCCCGAGCCGGGACGTTGGCTGCCCTCGCGGTGGCCGCGACGGCGGCCGCCGGTGGCCTCGCCTCCGCCGCACCCGCGCCGGCCGTCCCGTCGCCGGTGGTCAACGCCGCCGAATCTCCCTCTGCCCCAAGCGATCTCGACCGCAGCGCGGCGATCGACAACGCGGTCGGGGCGGTGAGCAACGCCTTCAACAACGGCGCCAATGACGGCAAGCTGTTCGGCGGCGCGCTCGGCGCCGCGGTGGGCTGCCCCGTCGGCGCGATCACCGGTGGCACGCTGACCGTCCTGACCACGGCCGGGACGTTGACCCCGATCGGCGTCGTCGGCGGCTGCCTGCTCGGCGGCGTCACCGGCGGCGGGCTCGGCACCCTGGTCGGCGGCGCGATCACCGGTATTCCGCCGCTGGTCGGCACCGCCACCGACCAGTACAACCAGTTGCACGCCAAGGGATTCGTCTCCGCCCCGCTGCCCGCCGCGCAGTAGCTCCCGGCCGATCGCCGGACCTCCATCACGATGAAGTGAGTATCACCATGAAATACACCACCGCGGGAACCACGGTCACCGCACTGACCGCCGTCGCCGTCGCGCTCGGCGCGGGCTCGGCACACGCGGACGCACCCGCCGTCGACCCCGGCACTGTGGGCGTCCAGATCGCGCCGGGCATCCAGTTCACCGGTTCGACCACCGACAATTCCTCGATGCTGACCACCCCGATCGGGGCGGTGACGATGCACGACGGCCAGGTCTCGGTCCAGAACGCCACGCAGCAACAGGTTTTCGGCACGCCGCTGCACACGGTGGCGAGCGATCCGGCCGCGCCCGCCCCGACGCCGGTCGCCGCGCCCACCGCGCCCGCCGCCACCGGCGACGTTCTCGGTGACGTGCACACCGCCTGGCAGCAGGCCGGCGCATACACCGGTCTCGCGGCCGGAATCGGCGGTATGGCAGGCGGATTCGCCGGTGCGGCGGTCGGCTGCCCCGTCGGCGCGGTCACCCTCGGCAGTATGGTCACCGTGATGTCCGCGGCCGTGCTGACCGTGCCCGGCGTGATCGGCGGCTGTATGGCCGGTGCGGCGATGGGTGCGGCGGTCGGCGGCATGCTGGGCGCCGGAGCCGTCGGCATCCCTGTCGGTGTGGCCGTCACCGTGGACAAATACAACAAGATGCAGGCTCAGCGAGCCGCGACGCCCGCAGCCCCGCGTAGCTGACCCTTCCCGGCGGGATTCGCTGTCCGGATTCGGTCGCGACGGGTGAGGTGGCACCGCTGCGGTGCCACCTCGTCTCGGTCAGTTCCGCCGGTATCCCGCTCGGGCGAATTCGTTGTAGGGGCAGGGCTGTACGGTCGCGCGGATGACCGGGAGGCCCAGGTCGGCATCGGGCGCGGCGTCGTCGCCGGGATGATCGCCCCAGACGACCGTGACCTCCGTGCCGGGCACGGCTGTCTTCTCGGACACGAGCGCGAGGCTCAGCATCGTGCCGTAGGGGTCGCTGAAGGCCGTGTATTCGGTGTTGCCGACCGGTGCGCCGTCGCGTTCGACGCGCTGTTTGGCCAGCGTGTTCACGATTCCGTGGTCCGCGCCCAGCGCCCGCTGGACGTCGTCGGCGTCCAGCACCAGCGTCACCTTGTGGCGTCGATCGGCCTCGCGCAGCGCGCGCAGTGCATCGCGGCCGAGGAAGTCGTGGTCGAAGGAGATCGATCGCCCGTAGTCGAGTTCGTAAGGGGTGCAGTAGTAGTCGGCGATGTCCGGTGAGTAGAAGCTGCCGTGCAAGGGCTGCATGCCGTCCGGCGTGTGCAGTGGCAGCCACGAACGGTAGGCGGTCTGCTCCGCGGTCGCGTCGTAGATCGCCGGGACCGGTGCGGGGATCCAGCCGCCCTCGGCCTGGGCAGTCGGGTAGGCCTGCGAGCCGACGAGTTCGAGCCCGAACTGTTCCCCGGCCGCGATGAGCGCGTCCTTGACCGCGGCGCGGTCCGCGTGGTCGCCGATGAATTCGTAACCGGGCTGGCCCGCCATTCCGTGCCGGAGCGCGCGAAAGGTCTTCCCGGCCAACGTGACATAGGTGGTGTGGAAGAATTTCGTCACCGGCAGCGGACCGCCGAAGGCCGCTTCGATCAAGCGCTGCGCCGAGGGGCCCTGGATCTGATACCGGAAGAACGGCGGGATGTGCTCGGGGTCGCGCGAACAATCGGGATCGCTGGTCAGCTCGACGTCGTATCCGCCTTGCCGCGCATGGTATTTGATCCAGTTCTGCGCGGTCGGCCGCCCGGTGATCACATAGTCCTGTTCGCCGCGGCGCAGCAGGATTCCGTCGCCGACCAGGAAACCGTTCTCGTTCACCGTGACGAGCTGCTTGGCCTGGTCGACGGCGAATTTCCGATAGTCGTTGGCGGTCAGCTCGCTGAGCATCCGGGTGGCGTCCGGACCCGAGACGAAGGTGTCCCACATGTGGTACGACAGGTCCAGCAGGGCGACCGTGTCCTTCCAGGCGGCCTGCTCCACCCGCCAGCCCGAATACTCCGGCGTGACAACAGGCGGAGTCCAGATCCGGGGGTCGTCCGTCCAGCGGAGCCGGAGCGCGGAACCAGCCTGTTCGATGCCGTCCTGGAGGCTGGGTGATGCCATCATGCGTTCCTCTCGTCGAAACTCGCGTCATCCGAGCGATCTAGATGACAGATATATGGCATCATAACAGACAACTGATAACTAGTATCGTGTCCGAGGAGGTCTACACGGATGAATGACGACGTGACGGCATGGGACGACCAGCTCACGCATGTGCTGTGGCGGGCGCAGAACGCCGCGCATCGCCGGGTGCAGGACTCGTTGGACGAGCTGAACGTGACCACGACTCAGCTCGGGCTCGCGGTCCATCTCGGTCAGCTGGGCCCGTTGTCCGCGGCCGATCTGTCGAGAATGTTCCACATCGCCCCGCAGAGCGTGGCAACGGCGCTCAACCGCCTGGAGAAGCTCGGGTGGGTGCGTCGGCGCACCCACCCGATCCACGGACGGGTCGTGCTCTTCGAGCTCACCGATTCCGGCCAGGCCGATGTCGCGCGCGGCCGCGAGCTGATGGCCACGGCCAATGCCGAGGTCACTTCTGTCCTGGCGGACAGCGAGACCGTGATGCTGATCGAACTGCTGCGCAGAATCACCATCGGTGTCGACGGGCCCGATCTGCCGGCGGTCTCGGCCTGGCCGGTCAAGGGGTAGTGCAAGGCCCGGGTCCGGACGAGCCGAACCCGGGTGCGAGGCACTAGATCCGGGTTCTGCGCACGCCGATGAGCACCAGGGCGATGACTCCGGCCAGCAGCATGCCGATACCGGCGATCAGTGCGCAGGTGTGCAGGGCATCGCCGAAACTCACGCCGTAGGCGGCATGCGCGAGCGCGGTGCCGCGACCGCTGCCCAGGTGCAGGAACGCCCCGGCCTGAATACCGGCCTTGGACACGATGCCGGCGACCATGCCCTGGTCGCCGATGCCCAGACCGGAATCGGCGAGGTGCCGGGGCAGTGCGGCCAGGAGGCGATCGGTCAGGACGACACCGAACACCGCGGGACCCAGTGCACTGCCGATCTGCCGCAGCGCGCTGTTCGCCGTGCCTGCCGTACCGGCCAGGTGTGCGGGCACGCTGTTCACCGCGATCGTGGTGATCGGCGCCAGCGCCAGCGCGATGCCCAGGCCGAACAGTCCGATGACGAGAACCGCGGTGGCCGTGCTGGTGTCGGCTCGGAAGAATCCCATGCACAGCGCCGCGACCCCGCCGATCGTGAGACCGGCGATCAGCACGAGACCGGGTGTGAGCCGGTACATCATCCGGCCCAGGGCGGGGCCGAGCAGCACGGCGAAGCCGTTGAGCGCGATGAGCAGGACGCCGATGTCGAGCGTCGAGGCGTGCCGTACCAGGCCGAAGAACTCGCTGAGTGTGAACACGAGCCCGACCTGGGCGAACAGCGTGATCGTCATGACCAGCGCGGCACCGGAGAAGGCGGCCGAGCGGAACAACCGGACGTCGAACATCGGGGTGGGGGAGCGCAACTCCGCCAGCACGAAGGCGGGCAATGCCAGCACGGCCACCACGAAGGCGATCACCGCGCCGGGGTTGCCCCATCCGGCGGCCCCGCCCTGGATGACGCCGAAGACCAGGCCCGTGAGCCCGACGATGGCCAGCAATTGTCCGGGCACGTCCAGGTGGCGAGTTCGCTCGACGCGGGACTCCGTCAGTGCGACGGCCGCGATGATCAGGGTCGCCGCGCACAGGACGAGTTCGGGTAGGAAGATCCAGCGCCAGCGGAAGTGTTCGGCGATGAGCCCGCTGAACACCGGTCCGAGGGTCAGGCCCAGTCCGAGCGAGCCGGTCCACAGCGCGATCGCGGCGGCTCGGCCGCGATGATCCTCGCGAGCGTGGCTGACCAGCGCCAGCGTCGTGGGCATCATTGCGGCGGTACCCATTCCGGCGAGTACGAGTCCCACGTAGATCTGCACCACGCTGTCGGCGGTGAGACAGACCACCCAGCCGACGCAGGACACTGCCATCGCGGCCAGATAGATCCGCTTCCTGCCGTATCGCTCACCGAGCGTTCCGAAGGTCAGGACCAGGACCGCGGTCGGCAGGATGAAAGTGTCGGTGATCCATTGGAGTTGACTGGTCGAGGCATGCAGTCCGGCTCCCAGGATCGGCAGGGCCGCCGATACGCCGACGAGCGGAAGATAGGAGACGAACGCGCCGAGACACGCGAGGGCGATAGTGATCCTGCCCCGGTTCGGCGTTGCGGATACTTTGGCGGACAACCGGTTCGGTGGTTTGACGGTCATCGTGTGTGGATCCTCTCGGGTGTAACCATCGTGGCGAGATATGGATCATGTTCCGGCGCAGGCGAATACAACTGGCTCCCGACCTCGCGGGCGATCGCCGTGGCGGTGACGTCGTGCACGCGAACCGCCCATGCCACACCTGCCGCGGCGAGATGGGAAGACACTGCCGCGGTGGCGATATCGAGCTCGGCCGTGTCCGGCGAGCTTCCCGCGACGGCGGCGACGAATCGTTTTCGCGACGCTCCGACGAGTACGGGTGCGCCGATGGTCGCGATGGTGTCCAGCCGAGCGAGAATCGCCCAGTTCTCGGCCGCGGACTTCGAGAAGCCGAGCCCCGGATCGATCACGATCTGCTCCGGCCGCACCCCGGCGGCGCGTGCTCGGGCGATTCGCCGGAGGAGTTCCTCTCGCACATCGGTGACGACGTCGTCGTAGTGCACCAGCGTCCCGCTGGGCCCGTGCGAATGCGTGACGACGTAGCGGTGTCCCGATCGCCGCACCACCCGGAATATGTCGGGGTCCTCGCCGCCGGACACGTCGTTGATCATGGTCGCACCCGCGCGCACGGCAGCCTCGGCGACCTCGGCGAGCGTGGTGTCCACACTGACCGCGACGCCGTGCGCGGCCAGTTCGCATATCACCGGGATCACCCGGCGCCGCTGCGTTCGCGAATCGACCCGCATCGCCCCGGGACGAGTCGATTCGCCGCCGACATCGATGATGTCGGCGCCCTGTGCGGCGAGTTCCAGCCCGCGCGCTATCGCGTCGTCGTGTTCGGCGTACCGTCCGCCGTCGCTGAACGAGTCCGGGGTGACGTTGACGATGCCGACGATCTTCATCTCGGATTCTCGGTTCCGCATCAGGCCGAATGAGCCGTCGTCCGGTGCCCGGAGGGCGAGGTGAGCTGCACGGACTGTTCTGCGGCGGTGATGGTGTTCGACAGCAGCACGGCGACGGTCATCGGCCCGACCCCGCCGGGCACCGGCGTGATGGCGCCGGCCACCTGACGCACGCGCTCGAAGTCGACATCGCCGACCACCCCGTTCGCCGTGCGGGTGATGCCGACATCGATGACGGTCGCGCCCGGCCGGATGTGCTCCGCGGTGATCAGCCCCCGCACCCCGGTGGCGGTGATGACGACGTCGGCCGAGCGGGTCAGCGCCGCGAGGTCGGCGGTGTACTCGTGCGCCATGAGTACGGTCGCGTCGCGCTCGAGGAGCATCTGCGCCATCGGGCGCCCCACGAGTGCCGATGTGCCGACGACTGCGGCTACCTTGCCGCGCAACGTGATTCGTGTCGTGTCGAGCAGCCGCATGACTCCGGTCGGGGTGCACGGACGCAACCCGGGGACGTGCCGGGCCAGGCGACCGGCGTTCACCGAGCCGAGCCCGTCGACGTCCTTGTCCGCGGGAATGCGATCGATGAGCGCGGCCGAATCACGCACGGACGGCACGGGTAGTTGCAGCAGAATGCCGTCCACTTCGAGACTTTCGGCGAGTTCGTCGATCACTCGCTCGATATCGCCTCGCGTGGAGTTCGACGGCAGCCATCGGTGCTGGTCGCCGAACCCGCATTCCGTGGCGAGACGTCGCTTGTTGTCGACGTAGACCTGGCTCGCCGGATCGTCGCCGACGAGAATTGTCGCCAGACCCGGCGCCCGACCGGAATTCAGCCGGAATTGCTGCACACGGTCCGCGACGTGACGTCGAATATCCCGGGCGATGGCCGAACCGTTGATGATGGTCGCAACCACGCTGAACCTTTCGTCGGTGGTTGTTGTGGGTCAGGAGAAGACCACGGTGTGATTGCCGGTCCGGATGATCCGGTCCTGGCTGTGCCATTGCACGGCGCGGGCCAGCACCGATCGCTCCACATCGGCCCCGCGGCGTTGCAGATCGGCGGTGGTGTCGGCGTGCGTGACCCGCACGACGTCCTGTTCGATGATCGGTCCCTGATCGAGTTCCTCGGTGACGTAATGCGCTGTCGCACCGATGAGTTTCACCCCGCGGTCCTTGGCCTTGGCATAGGGCCCCGCGCCGACGAACGCCGGCAGGAAGGAATGGTGGATGTTGATGATCGGCACGCCGACCTCCTCGATGAAACCGGCCGAGATGATCTGCATGTACCGGGCCAGCACGATGAAATCGACGTTGCCGCGCAACAGCCGCAGGTGTTCGTGCTCGGCCGCGGATTTGTCCGATCCGCTCGACGGGACGTGGAAGAACGGAATGCCGAAACTGCGCACTTCCTCGGCGGTGTCGGAGTGGTTGGACACCACCATCGAGATCGTCACCGGCAGTTCGCCCCGCCGCTGCCGCCACAGCAACTCGACCAGGCAGTGGTCGGATTTCGAGGCGAAGATGGCGACGCGTTTGGGGACGCTCATATCCCGGAGGGTGAACTCCAGATCGAAGCCGCCCTCGGCGAGGCGGGAAGTCAGTGTGTCATCGATGTCGGGGAGTACGGCGGTGAGGTTGTCGACCCGGAATTCGGTGCGCTGGAAGAATTCTCCGCCGTCGAGATTGTCGGAGTACTGGTCCAGCGAGATGATGTTCGTGCCGAACTCCCGCAGCACCGACCCGACGGTGGCGACGATTCCGGGGCGGTCGGTGCCGTGCACGATGAGCGAGGCGATGTCGCGCACGGGCCGGGTGACGGTGCTGGGGATGCTGATCGTGGGCTGGGTGATGGTCATCGCGGGGCGCCCTTCCGGAAATCCTCGATCCACTCGGCCGTGGTTCGGATCCCGCCGAAGGTGTAGAAGTGCACGCCGATACGTCCGTGCCGGGTGTGGTCGTATTCGCCGATGAGCCTGGTGATGAACCGGTCAGGTCCGGCGGTGCCCAGCAGATTGGTGAGGGAGAACCCGTATTTCTTGGCGATGCCCGCGCTCGTCCCGACACCGAAACGCCTGCCGTAGCCGATGAGGCGTTTGATGCCCGCGGGTCCGGGCACGCCGATCCGGATCGGCAGATCGATACCGCGTTGCCGGACCCGGGCGCACCAGTGCAGGGCGGCGTCCACGTCGAAGCCGAATTGGGTGATGATCTCGCCCCGCACGCCGAGTTCCGCGATCGCGGCGGCCTTCTTCTCCAGTGCCGACCACAGCGTGTGGTCATCGATGTGCGGATGACCTTCGGGATAGCCGCCGATGCCGATTCGCTCGACGCCGTAGCGCTCGACGATGCCCGACCGGATCAGATCGATCGTCTCGTCGTATGGCCCCTCCGCACGGGCGGGATCACCGGCGATCAGGAAAAGCGCTGCGGCAGTGTGGTCTTCGTGCAGTGCGTCCAGGAATGTCTCGAGCTCGAGTTCGGAGGCGATCCGCCGGGCGGAGATGTGGACCACGGGCTCGAAGCCCGCGGCGCGCACGGCCGCGGCGGCGTTGCGCCGCATCGCGAAATCCTCGTTGCCCAGGAACGTGACGTTGATGCGGGTGCCCCGGGGAATCACCGGCGCCGCATGGTGCAGCGCGGCGATGTCCTTGGCGGTCATCTCCAGGGAGAAGTCGGCCAGCACCCCTTCGTCCCGCATCGCGTCGAGGGAAGAAATGGTCATGATCGCGCGTGCCCTACCCCTCGACCGTCGCGTTCGAGCGGTACCGGGTGCGGGTGAACTCGTTGTACGGCGAGGGCTGGACGGTGGCGCGAATGCGTGGCAGACCCAGGTCGGCATCGGGTGCGGTGCCCGCTCCCGGGTGATCACCCCAGACGACCTCGACCTCGGTGCCGGGTGCGGTGTACTCGTCGTCCACCAGGGCCAGCGACAAGATGGTGCCGACGGGGCCGATCGTCGCGGTCCAGAAGGTGATTCCGGCAAGGCCGCTCGCGGTCTGGATGCGGTAGCGGCCGTAGCTGAGCTGGAATCCGTGGTCCGCGCCGAATTCCCGGTCGACGTCGTCGCGGTCGAAGACCAGCGTCACCCGGGAGCGATGAACTTCGTCCTTGGCCTTGTGCAGGGCATCACGCCCGGTGAAGTCGTGGTTGAACGAGATCGATCGCCCGTAGCCCAGCTCCCAGGGCGAGCAGTAGTAGTCCTCGATGTTCTCCGAGAAATAACTTCCGTGCAGCGGCTTGCGGCCCTCGTAGGAGAACAGGCTCAGCGATCTGCGGTAGGGCTCGAGTGCGGGATCGGTGTAGATCGCGGGTGTGGGCGTCGGGATCCATCCGCTCTCGATGCCGTTGCTGAAGTAGGCCAGACCGCCCACGCGCTCGATGCCCGCATCGGTTCCGGCGTTCAGCAGTGCGTCGCGAACCGCCTCGTGGTCCTGGTAGCGGCCGATGAACTCGTATCCGGCCTGACCCGACATCCCGTGTCGCAGTGCGCGAATCCGCTTTCCGGCCAGCGTGACGTGCTGTGAATGGAAGAACTTGACCTCGGGAAGCGGCCCGCCGAACGCGCGCTCGACGACTTCCATCGCCCGCGGTCCCTGGATCTGGTAGCGGAACAACCGTGGATCGCGGTCGGTGCGGACCGAGGAATCCGGGTCGGTGTCGAATTCGACGTCGTAGCCGCCTTTTTCGCCCCAGTACCGCACCCAGCTCTGCGCGGCGGGCACGCCGCTGAGGGTGTAGGCGTTCGCGGCCTCCCGCAGCAGGATTCCGTCGACGATGATGTTGCCGTCCTCGGCGACCGGGATGAACTGCTTGGCCTGGTCGATCGCGAACCTCTCGTAGTCGTTGGCGCTGATCTCGCGCAGCAGGCGGGTCGCGTCCGGACCCTCGATGCGCGTGTCGAACATGTGGTACGAGAGGTCGAACAGCGCCACGCCCGAGCGCCATGCCTCCTGTTCGATGGCCCAGCCTGCGTATTCGGGTGCCACCACCGGCACCGACCACGGTTCGACGCCTGGCTTCCAGAGCAGATTGACGGCCGATCCGGCCTGTTCGATGCCGTCCTGAACGCTTGGGTTGCCCACGGTGTGCTCCCTGCCACTTCCATAGTGTGTATGTGTACGAAATCATACGCACTATGCTGGATAGCATGTCAAGCGTGAGTGAAGAAACAGAAGAGGTTCAGGGGCGACTCGCCTTCGACGATCAGCTGGCAGACGTCGTCGACGCGATCAACAATGTCGCGCGCAAGCTGGCCCTGCGCGGGGAGGACATCCGCCGCGAGATCGTTCCACTCACGGGCACCGAGGTGGAGGTGCTTCGCGAGATCATCCGGAGTCCCAGTACCAATCCGACCCGGATCGCCACGGCCACCGGCCTGCGGCGCAGCAATGTCAGTGCGGCAGTGCGGGTTCTGGAATCTCGCGACTTCATCACGAAGGAGCAGAGCGCCGAAGACGCGCGTTACGTGCAACTCACGGCCACCGATCTCGCTCTGGAAAGTACGCAGAGTGTCCGGGCGTTGTGGGTGCGGCGGCTGCGTGCGGCCGCGCCCGAGGAACTCCTCGAGCAGGCCGTGACGTTTCGTGAGGTCCTGATGGCGCTGGATCAGGCTCTCCGGCACTGAATCACGCTGCCGCCGTTCGGTTTCGAAGGCGGCGGCTCTCGGTTGGATGGTGTGCGAACCCATTGACATACATATGGCATTGTGGCATACATCTGTCATGCGAATTGCTCATCGCGACACCTACGACGCGGTCAAGGCCGACCCGACCGCACCGCTGACGGTCGAGCGGCCGCCGCTGTTCAGCCCCGCCGCAGCGGCACAGGACGAAGCGAATCCGACATCGGCGGTCGGCCGGTTCGGGGCGATGCTCCTGCCGCTCGAGTACACGACGTGGGTGGACGAGTCGACCTCCTACGTCGATACCTGCTATCTGGGGGATTGGTCGCCGCTGAGCAAGGCGCGCATTGAGGGTCCGGGTGCGGGCGAGTTCCTGAGCCGACTGGGGACCAACGACCTGAGCGCGTTCCGGGTCGGTGCGAGCAAACATCACCTGCAACTCGACGACAACGGCTGGATCGCCTCGGAAGGGATCCTCCGTCGCACCGGCGCACAGGAATACGTGTACACCGCCGGAAGTACGAGCTGGTTGCAGTGGCAGGCCGGGCTGATCGGGCGCGAGGTCGAGGTCACGGACGTGTCGGCGGAGAGTTTCGTCTTCGGGCTCCAGGGTCCGCGCTCGCTGATGGTGCTGGAACTGCTCACCGATGCGGATCCGGGCTCGATCCCGTTCAACGGCAGTATGCGGATCGATGTGGCCGGGACGACCGTGGACGTGCTGCGTACCGGTATCTCCGGCGAACTCGGCTACGAACTGCACGGTCCGGCCGAGGCGGCCGACGAGATCTGGCGAGCCGTCCGCGACGCGGGCCGGGTGCACGGCCTACGACAACTAGGTTTTCGCTCGCAGCCGGTGCAGCACGTCGAGGCGGGCATCGCCACCAGCGGGCTCGACTATCTCCCGGCGTCCATCCTGACTCCCGGCGCCCCATGGGAATTCACTCGCGGACTGCCGGGCGGCAGTTTCGTCGCGGGCGAGGTGACCGAATACTTCCGTCGGCCTGCGGAACTCGGGTGGCGCGGCCGGGTGCACAGGGGGCACGAGTTCATCGGGCGCGAGGCTCTTGCCTCGGCGGGTGAGCCCGCACGCACGCTCGTCGGGCTGGAATGGAACGTCGAGGATGTCGTCGGGATCTACCGCGCGCTGTTCGAGACCGGAGACCGGGTCGATCCGATGGAGATGCCGAAGGCGGCCGGGCCGTCCTTCGATCGCGTGCTGGTCGACGACGCGGATGTCGGTGTGTCCAGCGGCCGGGAGTACAGCGCGAACCTGCGCGGCACACTGTCGTTGGCGGTGATCGAGCGGGCGCACGCCGAGCCCGGAACCCTGGTGACGGTCGTGTGGGGCAGGCCCGGCACCCGCCAGGTGCCGGTGCGTGCGACGGTGCGCCGCTTGCCGTTCAAACCTGACCGTCGTCGGATCGACCCGAATCGCTAGTGCGCCACCGGCGCCAGCGCGGTGATCGATTCCCGGTCGACACCGAGTGTGCGAGTTCGCCGGTCGGTTAGGCTCGACGGCGTGGAAATCGGTGCCGTGTCGACCAGTGGCGTCGCGACTCGGCCCGGTTACAGCGCGGCCAAGCAGCGAACGATCGATACGGCGCTACGGCTGTTCGCCGAACACGGCGTCAGCGGCACCTCGTTGCAGATGATCGCCGATGTGGTCGGCATCACGAAAGCCGCTATCTACCACCAGTTTCGGACCAAGGACGAGATCGTGGTGGCGGTCGTGGAATCCGAACTGGCCGGGTTGGCGGCGGCGGTGTCGGTCGCCGAGTCCCAGGACGACGCGGTGCGAGCCCGGCAGGTGCTGGTCGAGCAGGTGGTCGCGCTCGTGGTGCGGCGCCGGCAGTTGGTCGGCATGTTGCAGACCGATCCGGTGCTGGTGCGCTCGCTGGCGGAGAACGCGCCGTTCCAGCGGATGATCGAGGGGCTGATCGCGGCGCACATCGGCGATGTGGGCGACAGCGGGGTCAAGGTGAAGGTCGCGATGGTGTCCGCCGCGATCGGCGGTGCGGTCACCCATCCGCTCGTCGCCGACCTCGACGACGAGGTGCTGTACGCCCATCTGCTCGAGATCACCCATCGGCTGCTCGAGATCCCCGGCTGACCGCGCTGTTCACCGGGCGACGGTGAGCAGTCCGGCCTGGCTGCGGGCGATCACCGCGGACCACAGCGTCCACTGGCCCGACGGGATCAACGGATCGAAACCGGTGAGCACCGCGACCCGTTTGAGTCGGTAGTCGACGGTGTTGACGTGGATGTTGAGCCGGTGCGCGATCGCCTGACGGCTCAGCACGCCGGGCAGGTGCAGACGCAGGGTCTGCATCAGATGCGGGGCGTGTTCGATCGGGGCGAGCACCGCGGCGAGTTGGTCGCGGGCCGGACCGGGGCGGGTCAGTTGATACTCCACGGCCAGATCCGCGAGCCGGTACAACTTGCCGATGCGGCCGAAAACCAGTGCCAGATCGAGTAATTCGTGCGCTCGACGGACCGCGTCGCCGATCGCGCCCGGTGTCGCGGACGTGGTGGCCGCGGTGAGGCCGACTCCGGCCGCGGAGGACAGCCGCGTGAGTATCCGGTCCAGGATCGCCTCGTCGACGGGGGAGGGGATCAGCAGGGTGCCGCCCTGATCGGACAGCCGCGCCAGTGCCGTGCGGCCGGTCCGGCGTTCGAGTTCCAAGGTGACCCTGGTTCTCGCGGTCGGACGCAGCGGGCCTTTCCTGCCGCGCAGGGGAAATGCCACCGCCACTACCGCGTAGGAGGGCGCCACCGCGATACCGCATTCGCGGGACAGGCCGGTGGGGTCCTCGCCGTCGAGCAGCGCGGAGATCAGCCGCTGTCGCGGGGATTGGCGATCGCCGAGTTCGGTCAGATACGCGGTCGAGATCGTCGCCAGCACCGAGGTCAGGGTTTCTACGACCGCATCGGGCAGTCCGGAGTCCGTCGCGGCGCACGAGTCGAGACGGTAGGCGTGCACGACACCGTCGGTCAGGTGTTTGTGCACTGCCGCCAACGGAATTCCCGCTTGCGCCCATTCGATCGCGGCGGTCTCGGCCTCGTGGGTGGTCCGGGTGGAGGCGACGCCCTCGACGATCGAGCCGACCAGGACGCGGCCGGCCCGGGTCGCCATCGGGTCGGAATCCGTCGGGGGCGGTGAGAGGGCCAGAGACGTCGAACCGCCTGAGTTCATCTCTGTCTCCGATTCTCGTCGTCGAGTGGTGAACGGCGGGAGATGTCGGAATATCGCGCAGTGCCGAACATCGAAACCGTGACCTAGCCGATCAGCTAGTCAGAGGCTAGCCGAACGGCAAGCCGGGGACAAGACCTCTTCTTCCGCAGATCGGCGCTGTCGGTTGCGGCAATGATTCGGCGCCCTCGGAAAACCTGAACTAGCCGATCAGCTAGCTGGTATGGCATAATGTTCGACCGGCGTGCGGTACCGGCTTCGAATGCTATTTCGTGCGCGTATCAACCAGGCAGCCGGAAGAGTCGTTGCGCCAGATGCATCAAATGGGATCGCAGGGTTGCGTTGTCGAAATTCGCGACCAGAGGATGTGCGGCCGCGCCGCCGATGGCGGCCATCAACATCGCGGCCGGAACCTCCGGAGTCCCCGTCGAATCACCCGTCTCCAGCACCGCGAACAATCGATCCATGACCCGATGGAACGGCTCGTAATCGGCGAGGAACTCGACGATGACCGGATCGGTCTGCAACATCCCGACCAGGCCGCGACGTTCGATGGTCAGGTCGATCATCCGGCTCAGCACCATCTCGCGTGCGGTCACGTCGCACTGTTCGGCCTCGGCCTCGTCGACCGCGGCCTCGAGCCAGGCCAGTTCGGTGGTGGCCACGCCGAGCACGATCTCGAACTTGGTGCGGAACTGGAAATAGATCGCCGCCTTGGTCACCCCGACCGCGTCGGCGATCATCTGCAACGACGTTCCGCCCACTCCGTGTTGACCGAACAGTTCCACCGCCGCGGCAATGGTGCGCGCCTGTGCCGGGCTGTACGCACCACGATCCGCCGAATCTGCCGGCGCGGTGTCGAGGGAACTCACAGGACGAGAATAAGCGATAAATCAGCTGGGCGGTAACCGGCGAGGCGGTTTTCCGCCGATGGCGGTGTCGCTGTTGTGGGCGGGGTCAGGTTCCCGGCTTTCGACTCTGTTGATTCCCCGGATATTCGTTCTCCGGATCGAGCGTTCTCGGCCCCGTCGCTAGCGTCGTTGCCGCAGTCCGAAGGGATTTCAATTCTCGAATTCTATGTCGCGTGCATTTCCTGCACGTATTGGAGGTCGATCGATGTCTGTCATCACCCGTCGTGCGCTACTCGGTGGGGCGGTAGCGGCGGGAATAGCCGGTGCGGGAACACGAGTCGCGGGCGCGGCCGGGAATCCGGTCGGAGCCGCGGTCGGCAGGGTGCGGGTCACGCGGGAGGAGCATCGGGCGATCGTGATCGGATCCGGCTTCGGCGGCGGGGTCACCGCGTTGCGGTTGGCGCAGGCCGGTGTGCCGGTGCTGGTCCTCGAGCGCGGACTGCGGTGGCCGACCGGGCCGAACTCCGAAACCTTCCCGCGCGCAACGTCTCCCGACAAACGGATCCTGTGGTACGGGTCGGCGCCGGAGCTGTTCGGCAGGCCGGTCGGGTTCGATCGGTATGCCGGTCTGCTCGAGACGGTGACGAGTGCGAACATGACCGCGTTGTGCGCGGCCGGTGTCGGCGGTGGATCGTTGGTCTATCAGGGAATGACGCTCGAGCCCGCGAAAGCGGTGTTCGAAACCCAGCTTCCGGAACAGCTGGACTGGGACACCATGCACCGGGTGCACTACCCGCGGGTGGCGAAGATGCTCCAGATCGCCGTCGCGCCCGACGAATTGATCGAAACCCGCAACTACACGGCCGTGCGGGTCTTCGCGGATCATGTGCGAAGGGCCGGGTTGCCGGTGTCGAAGATCCCGATGCCGATCGACTGGAACTACGCGCTCGACGAGATCCACGGCAGGATGAAGCCGTCGTACACCAACGGCGACGGCGCCTTGGGGGTGAACAACGGCGGCAAGCATTCGGTCGATGTCACCTATCTCGCCGCCGCGGAGGCGACGGGGAAGGTCACCGTGGCGCCCCTGCACCACGTCACCGATATCGAGCGGGCGAAGGACGGCCGCTGGACGGTGCACGTGGACCGGACCGATGCCTCGGGCAAGGTCGTGGAGAACAAGGTCCTCACCACTCCCGCACTGGTGATGGCTGCCGGGAGTCTCAACACGACGCGATTGCTCGTGCGCGCACACGCCGAAGGGCGGATCCCGGATATGCCCGACGGGCTCGGCGGCGGATGGGGTACCAACGGCGATCGCATCTACACCTGGACCTGCCTGGATGCCGATGTCGGCTATCCGCAGGGCGGCCCGGTCGTGTACGGCAGCCTGAACTGGGAGAACCCCGCCACCGCCGCGACGGTGATCCAGGCGTCGATTCCCCCGATGGGCCTGGACGCACGCACCACGATGCTGGTCGGCTACGGCGTCAGCAATGCCCGTGGCCGGTTCGTCTACGACTCCGCCCGGGGCGAGGCCGTGCTGCAGTGGGCGAAGGAGGGCGATGCCGCCGCGCAGAACGGTTACATCGGACCGCTGGTCCGCAAGGTCGCGGGCCCGGCGAGCGTGCTCACCGACACCAATGCGGCGGTGCCGTCCACCTGGCATCCGCTCGGCGGTGCGCCCATGGGACCGGTGTGTGATCTGGACGGCCGAGTGCGCGGACACCGCGGCCTCTACGTCCTCGACGGCGCGCTGATTCCGGGCAACTCCGCGGCCTGCAACCCGTCCATGACCATCGCCGCGGTCGCCGAACGCGCCCTGGACAACCTCGTCCGCCACGACGTGGGCTCGATCATCTGAGCCGTCCGCAATACCCCGGCCGTCACAGGACAGGGCGGGCGCCATCGTTCCGGCGCCCGCCCTGTCCGCTGGTCGGCGGGGTGGTTACGGGGTGATGATTCCGGCGGTGCTGGGTGTGCGGCCGTGTCGCATGACGAGGGCGATGACGAGTGCGACCAGGACCATGGCGGCCATGAACCAGAAGGTGAGGACGTATCCGCGGTCGGCGAAGACCTGGGGGATGGGCTGGGTGACCGAATGTCCCATGACCTCGATGTGGGCGTTGAGCGGGTGCGCGGCCTGGAATGCGGCCAGGATGGCGGTGCCGATGGCCGAGCCCAGGCCCATCGTGACGCCGAGCATGCCCGAGCCGATGCCCTGCTGTCGTTCGGGCAGGGCGTCGACGATCAGGACCGAGCCCGCGGTGTAGAACAGCGCGAATCCGATGCCGAACACTCCGGCCAGGATCGCGAACGCCTGCCACGAGTAGTGCGGGATGGCCAGTGCGAAGCCGACCGCGCACAGGGCGGTGATGACGCAGGCGACGATCGCGTGGATGCGCACGCCGATCCGCCGGGCCAGCAGGCCGCTGATCGGGCCGACGATCATCGCGACGATGCCGGTCGTGATGCCGATGTGCAGGGCGTAGGCCAGCAGGCTGAAACCGCTACCGTAGTGGTAGCCGGGATCGAGCGTCACGTGCACCACCGACGACGGTAGCGTCACACCGGTCATCTGGTGCGCCTGGTCGATGACCCCTTGCACCACAGACTGTTTCAGCCCGTCCGGGCTCGGCGTCTGGGTCATGTAGCCGGTCGCGGTGGGCATGACCGCCAGCACGCCGATGCCGAACAGCATCAGCAGGAGGGTGAGGCTGACCTTCGGGCTCAGCAGCAGGCGCACGTCCATGATCGGTGCGCTGGAACGGAATTCGATCAGTACGAAGGCCGCGACGAGGATCAGGCCGCCGATGAGCCAGGCGAGTGTGGCCGGATGTCCCCATTTCCATTCCTGGCCCTTGTCGACGTAGATCAGGATCAGCAGGGTGCCGGCCGAGAGGGCGAGGATGCCGAAGGGCTGGATGCGTTGGCGGACCCGGAGTTTCGTCTCCGGTACGACGACGGCCATGACGGCCATCGCGGCCAGCACGTAGATGACCAGGAACCAGAACATCGCGCGCCAGTCGAAGTTGTCGACCAGCAGTCCGGCGATGACCGGGCCGAGCACGGCAGAGAATCCGACGCCGCTGGCCACGACGCCCAGCGCTGTCGGAATGTGCTTGCGTGGCAGCAGGTCCCGGACCAGGCCGTAGGTGATGACGGTCATCGCGACGGTGAACGCCTGCAATCCGCGCCCGACCAGGAACACCCACCAGTTGCTGGTGACCGCGTCGATCAGGCTGCCGATCAGGAAGAACACCCCGCACAGCAGGAAGATCTTCTTCTTACCCCACATATCGCTGAGCTTGCCGAGGATCGGTGTGGTCGCCGCGCCCACGATGCCCGGCAGGATCACCGCCCAGTTGATGTCGGCTCCGATGTCCGAGAACGTCTTGGTGATCTTCTGCAGAGCCGAGCCGACCATCGTCAGCTGGAAGGTGGTGACTTCCGAGAGCAGCACCATGGCGACCACGATGGCGAGGATCCGCCACCGCGAGGCGTCGTCGGCGAGGCGGCCGGTATCGGGCGGAGCTATGTCGTCCGATTCCGGAGTGTTGGGCAAGGTGGCCATCGGCCCTCCCACGCGGAGTTGGTAACAAGACTCTTCGAAAGGTAGAGCGTTGTTCTCGCGGTGTCCGGCGTATGCGCACTGTGAAAATGCACAGGAATGCGCGCTCGTCCTTTGGCGCGGATCGGCGGGAACAGATGCGAAGAAAGGGACCGGCCACAGCTGTGGCCGGTCCCTTCTCGGGTGTTCTCCGGTCGATCTAACGCATCGCGGGGCATTCGTCCGGTGCGGGCGCACCGCGGAGCCTGCCGTCGATCCAGTCGGTGGCGCCGTTCGCTCCGTTGAGCATGGCGGATACGTGATCGCCGGGGACCGTGCGGAATTCGGCGCTCACACCGAGTTCGCACTGGCGGCGGTACATCTGGCGGGGTCCGTCGATCGGAATCCAGAAGTCGTTGTCGCCGTGGTAGATGTACAGCGGGACAGTGGATTTGCGGTCGGTCAGGCTCGTGAGGCGCTCGATCCGCGCGGCGATATCGCTCTCCAGCGGGTGATCGATGTTCGTCGCGACGTCGATCGGGATACCCACCGCGCCCAAGGGGCCGTCGGCCTCGCCGCAGATGTCCTTCAGCGGCGAGATCGCCGCCCACTGGGCGAGATGATTCATGTACCGCAACATCTCGGGATGCTCCCGGGACATCGCCAGCGTCACCGACAGCAGGATGCCCGATGCGCTGTGGCCGTTGAACACGTGCGCCACCGCGCCGTAATCGGTCACCAGACCGCCGATCGCCGCACCCGCCAGCGATCCGCCCAGGTCCGGCGCGTACTCGTGCTGGAGCATCGCGGTCGCGTAGGCGGCGATGGCCCCGCCGGAGTAGCCGGTCACCGCGTAACGGCTGTCGCGGAATTCGGTGGGGAACTGCGACCGCACGGCCCGAATCGAGTCGAGGGTCAGATGCCCCGCGACGACCGGTTCGGCGTACGCCATGTACGGCCCCTCGTGATCGGGGATGAGCACCGCCTGCCCCTTGTTCAACGCCGCCGCGACCGAGGGCAGGAAGACGTTGATGCCGTTGTTGTCCCGAACGCCGTGCGCGATCGTGTATCCGGGAGTGCAGGGCAATCCGAGGGCGTTGATCGGCATGGTGTCCACGTCCACCGGCCGGGGGCCCGGACCGGGCCACGCGGCGCCGGGGACGAGCAACGTCGCCGTGCCGAACGAGGGTGCGCCGCTCGAGGAGGTCGTCCGGAACTTCAGCAGCGACGCGCGCGCGAGCGGGGCGTTGAACATCGCGGCCGCCGTCGCGGTGATGTCCCGCGTCTGGATCGACTGCCCCGGACTCAGGTCGGCGAGGTCGGCGGGCCAGCTGTCGAACGTCGGATCCCCTGTGGGAGTGGGCAGTACGGACTTCCACAGGGCCGAATCCGTACCGTCCGCCTGCTGTGGCGCCGGTGCGGGAAGTTGCGGCAGCGGAATATTGCCGTCGATCCATTTCTGCAACGGGGACGGCGCCGCGTCACCCGGCGTCGTGGAGAATTGCGGATCACCGGATGACCCGTCATCCGCGTGCGCGGGCTGTACCGTCCACAACGTACAGCTGGCGATCAGTGTGATTACAGTCAGTATCAGGGTTCTCAAACCAGCATCCTTGTTCCGAGTGCCGTATCGCTGCACGCCCTTGTACATCAGTATTTGTCGGTACTCATTCCGCTCCGATGCCCGTTCGGGCAGGAGTGTTCACCGTGTGTGACAGAAACGTCGTTCGTGTCAGTGCGCCGGGCATTCGTTCGGCGCGGGTTCACCGCGAAGGCGGGCATCGAGCCAATCGTTCAATCCGGGATATCCGGTGAGGAAACCGATCAGATGCTCGCCGGGGACGTCACGGAACACCGCGGGCACGCCCTTGCCGCACTGCTGCTGATACATCTTCTCGGCATCCTCGATCGGCAGCCACCAGTCGAGTCCGCCGTGGTAGATGTACAGCGGCACACCCGATGTCCGGTCGGACATGTCCAGCTGTGCGTACATCTTCTCCGCGTACGGGCTGTCCAGCGGGTCGCCGATGTTCGCGGCTATATCGATCGGGAATCCGGCCACGCCGAGCGGTCCGTCCGCGTCGCCGCAGATGTCCTTGATCGGCGAGGTCGACACCCATTGGGCGAGATGATTCATGTACTGCAACATCTCGGGGTGTTCGCGCGTCATCGCCAGCACCACCGACAGGAGAATGCCGGATTCGATATTGCCGTTGAATCGGTGCGCCACATCCCGGTAATCGGCGACCAAACCGCCCGCGGCGGCTCCGACGAGAATATTCTTCAGGTCGGGCGCGTATTCGTTCATCAGCATGGCCGCGCCGTAGGCGGCGATCGCGCCACCGGAATATCCGTTCACGGTGAAACGGCTGTCGGTGAATTCATTCGGCGTGCTGTTGCGCACCGCACGAATGGAATCGAGCATCACATGTCCGGCGATGTTCGGTTCGGCGTAGGCCATCCGCGGGCCCTCGTGATCGGGCAGCACGACCGCGTACCCCTGACCGAGCGCCGCCCACACGGTAGGCAGGAATACACCCAGATCGGTGTTCGGTTTGTCGAATATCCCATGTGCCATCGTGTAACTCGTGGTGCAGTGCGCCCCGAGCGAGTTGATCGGCAGTGCGTTGACCTGGACGGGCCGAGTGCCCGGCCCGGTCCACTTGGCGGCCGGGACGATCAGCGTCGCCGTGCCGAACGAGGGGGTGCCCGTCGCCGAGGTGGTCCGGAATTTCAGCAGGACCGCGCGTTGAATGGGGACCGCCACGAGCGGGGCCGCGGTGGCCGTCACGTCCCGTGCTTCGAGGATCTGGCCGGGATGCGCGGCGGCGAGATCGCCGGGCCAGGCATCGAAGATCGGATCCCCGGTGGGCGGGGACAGCACGCCGCGCCACAGGGCTGTGAGCTGGTCGTCACCGGTGTGCGGCAGTGCCGGAACGGTGTTGTCGATCCACTGCTGCAGTGGCGTGGGCCCCGCGGTGCCGGGCATCGGCTGCGTGCTCGGGTTGATCTGCGCACCCGGATCGGCGTGCGCCGATTGTGCTGTCACGGAGGTACATCCGACCAGCGCCGCGGTAACCGCAACGGCCAGTAACGCTTTCACAACGAATCCTCGCATCGAAATACCCGGTTCGGGCGAACCTTCACGAGTATCGGTCCCCGGTACCGCTTTTCACGAATCGACGACCGATCTCTGTGACCGATTCGGCATCCGCCGAAGCCGACTTGTGCCGGATCCCAACCTCCGATCGGGGAAATCTGTCGGAGACTCTACCCGCGCGCGGAAGTTCCACCACGCGTGCGTGATTCGGTCGTACCGTGGGGGATTCGGTCTAATCGGGCGCGTGTGACCCGGTCATCAGGGCGGCGAGATCCTCCGGCGCCAGGAAGGACGGCGGGGGCGGCGGACCCCAGTTGTACAGCCCCTTGGCCCCTTCGACGACCTCCGGCTTCCACAGTGCGTCCTCGACGATGCAGTCCAGATCGCTGTAGTACTCGGAGAAGTTGCCCGCCGGATCCTTCAGGTACCAGAAGAAATTCGACCCGATGTGGTGGCGGCCCAGCCCCCACACGTGACGTTCGGGATTGCCTTCGAGCATCGCGGTCGCGCCCCGGCCGACCTCGTCGACGTCCTCGACCTCCCAGGCGGTGTGATGCAGGAAGTTCAGCGGAGCCTGCTGGACCAGGACGTTGTGGTGGTCGGTGGAACACCGCATGAAGGCGGCGAGTCCCGGAACCTCGTCGCTGATCCTGAAACCCAGTCCCTCGGCGAAGAACCGTTGGCTGGCTTGCTGATCCAGCGATCCGATCACGACGTGTCCGAGTTTGCGCGGACGCACCGGGGCGGTGCGCCCGATCCCGTCGGCGCGCGCGTTGACCCGGTCGATGCGGCCCGGACCGTTGGTGGCCGCCGGGGCCGCAGGTTGTTCCCGGATCTCGGGGGAGACCGCGACCACCACGGTGAGTGCGGAATTCGGGTCCTCGACGGTCAGGTTGTCCTCATCGAGCCGGTGGGTGACGCCGAGCTTGTCCAGTCGTGCGGCGATGCCTGCCAGATCGTCGCTGTCGTGCACGCCGAGGCCGAGTTCGAGCAGTCGGCGCTGCGGAGTTCGGGCCAGCCGCAGTTGTTCGCCGCCGTCGACGGTGCCGAACCGATTGCCGCCGAGGTCGGCGAGTCCGAAATCGCGGTAGTAGTCGGCGGTGCTGTCCGGATCGGGTACGCCGATGGTGATGGCGGTCAGACGGTGCAGTCCCATTGTCGGATCTCCTGAAATTTGTCGGAACTGGTTGTGTCGCAGATGGCTTCGAGATTCAGTGTGAGCAGGCGGCGATGCCGTCGAGGATCGGGGTACGCGGGCGGGCGGCGAAACGTGAATGGGTGCCGAAGGTTCGGTGGCCGTAGACCAGCGGAGCACGCTGACTGGATGCCGCGCGGGTGACCAGGCCGATCAGCAACAGATGATCGCCCGCCTCGACGGTCTGCCACAACTCGCAGGCCGCCCAGCCGGCCACCCCGTCCAGGCGCGGCAGGCCGTCGGTCGGCGACCAGTCGGTGGCGGAGAATCGGTCCGCGTCGCGGCGGGCGAAGACCATCGCCACCTCGTCCTGCGTGGCGGCCAGCACGTTGACGGCGAAGCGGCCGGATTCCTCGATGCGGGTCAACAGCGCCGAGCGGCGGTCCAGTGCGATCGAGAGCAGTGCCGGTCGCAGCGACAGTGATGCCAGGGAGCTGACGGTGGCGCCGTGCGGTCCGTTCTCATCCGCGGTGGCGACCACGGTGACCGGTGCGCACACCCCGGCCATCAGATCGCGAAACTGCTGGTCCAGCATGGTTGCGCACCTCTCCGGCGAATAAATCATGATTAATTGGTTCACCCAGTCTGCGGTGATCCCGGTCACGCGTCAAGGGGGTGGGGTGAATTAATCATGATTTTTTGGGCACGGGGTGGCTCAATCGTCATGATTAATTGCTAGAGTGACCTCAGCGCCGGGTGGCTTGCCGCGAGTTGCGGCTCCCTCGGGGTGAGGAGGGAACGATGAGCGCAGGCGACCACACGGGCGGCGGCGAGGACGCCGCCATGATCGACGCTGCCTCCGAAGGCCCGGCCTACTCGCGTGAGATATGGTCCCGCGCAATCGATGTGGGCAGTACGGTCGCACTCGGCGGATCCCGTGCCGAGGCCGCGGCCGGGCAGATCGCCCGCCTGGCCGCCGCGGTTCGCGCCGGTGAGCGGATCGGCAGCAAGGACGATCTGCGCAAGCTCTGCGGGGTTTCGGTCGGCACCATCAACGAGGCGATCAAACTCGCGCAGACTCGCGGGGTCATCACCTCCCGGCCCGGACCGGGCGGTGGACTGTTCGCCTGCGACCCTTCGCCGCTGTCGCGAATGAACGGCTGGTTCCGCACGGCCGCCGACGACGACTCGGCCTTCGCCGAGTCCGTGCAGATTCGCGACGCCATCGCCCCGCTGCTGATCGACGAGGTGCTGCGCTGCTACACCCTCGCCGATCAGGAGGCTCTCGCCGAACATCTCGCCCGAGTGCACCGCGCCCAGGAGTCGAACGTGGTGTCCGACTACATCTGGGCGGCGTGGGATCTGCACGCCTACCTCGCCGATCTCGGCAAGGGGGGCCTGCTGAACACGCTCTATCTGAGCATCATGGATGTCGGAACCACCTACCTGCGGGCGAAACTCGAAACCGTCGCGGTCGAGGACATCGATCCGACGCCGATGACCCGGACGATGGAGGATCTCGTCGACGGGCTGGCCCGCCGCGATCGCGAGGCCGCCGTCGACGCACTGCGTCGAACCGTTCCGACCATGGTCCTGTCGTCGTCCGAATCGGTGTCGGACGGGACCGTGGATCGCTCGGAGTAGTCGTGGTCGGGACGGCGAATCCTGCCCTCCCGCAATCGAATCGGTGACTTCGCTGCGGAGCCTCGCCCGGGTTCCGCGGTGTGCTCATGTCCGGGTGGAGCCGCGGTCCCGCCGCTTTGCGGATAATTAATCATGATTATTTCGCTGAAACCCTTGACAGGTGACCCGCCTCACTTCAACACTGAGAGCGCCGGGAATTAAACATGATGAATTAGCCGATCCGGACCTCGATGGTCGGCGTTCCCCATCACCGGAGCTCGAATCGCCGCGCGCTCCGATCGACGCAGAGTCCTCGAGCAGGAGACCAAGATGACCGCTACCGAAACCCACACCGTGCCGAGTGCCGACGAACTCGTCACGCGGGCAAGGGATCTCGCGCCGCTGTTGGCGCGCAATGCCGCCGAGGGCGAGCGGGAGCGCCGCGTTCCCGAGGAGAGCATCCAGGCCCTCACCGACGCCGGATTGTTCAAGATCGCGATTCCGAAGCGCTACGGCGGATACGAGACCTCGGTACGCACCATGCTCGAAGTGTCCGGTGCGGTCGCCGAGGCCGACGGTGGCACCGCCTGGGTGCTTACCCTGACCAACGTCTGCAACTGGATGGCGGGCCTGTTCCCGCAGCAGGCGCAGGACGACGTCTTCGGCGCGGACCCGGATGCCAAGGTGTCGGGGGTGCTGGCGCCGACGGCCGAGACGCGCAAGGTGCCCGGCGGCTGGCGGGTCACCGGAAAGTGGTTCTACAACTCCGGTTCCTGGCATGCGACCTGGGCCGGGCTCGGCATACCGCTGACCGACGAATCCGGTGCGGTCGTCGACCAGGGCACCGCGCTGATTCCGCGCACCGATCTGGACCTGCAGGACACCTGGTTCGTGGCGGGTATGCGGTCCTCGGGCAGCAACTGCCTGATCGCCGAGGACGTCTTCGTACCCGAACACCGGGTGATGCGAGTGCTGCCCGCCCTCACCGGCGACTACGGCACAGAGCACACCGACGAGGCGCTGTACCGGTCGGCGCTGGTACCGGTCCTGGCGCTGGTGCTGATCGGTCCGCAGCTCGGAATGGGCCGGGCCGCATTGGATTACGTGATCGGCAAGGCCGCGAACAAACCGATCTCCTACACCTTCTTCACCGCGCAGCGGGAGTCGGTCGGGTTCCAGTTGCAGATCGCCGAGGCGGCCCGATTGATCGATACCGCGAATCTGGTGGCCTACCGGGCGGCCGACGAGATCGATGCGGCGGCGGCCCGCGGCGAATACCCGGATTTCGCCGCTCGGGCCCGGATGCGGTCGGACACCGGCTACGTCGCCGAATGCGTCACCCGCGCGATCGAGATCCTGCTGTCCGCGCATGGCGCCGGATCCTTCGCCGAAGTCAGTCCGCTGCAACGGATCTGGCGTGACTCCGCGACCGCGGCCCGGCACGCCATCGTCTCGCCGCAGATCGGCTACGAGATCTACGGCAAGGCGCTGCTGGGCGTCGAAGAGACCATCACCCCGCTGATCTGATTCATCGTCACCGACAAGGAGTTCTCATGCGTATCGCCAATCTGTCCGGTCGGCTCGTCCTGGTTTCCGCCGACGGCTCGGCCGCCGTGGATGTCGAACAGGCCAGTGCCGGCCGCTTCGGCCCGGACCCGCAATCGATCTACGACGTCTGGGCGGAGTTCTCGGCCTGGGCCGCCGATATCGATGCCACGGCCGGAAAAGCCTTCACGGCAACCGATCTCGGCGCACCGGTGCCCGCGCCGCGCCAGGTGCTCGCGATCGGGCTGAACTACCGCGAACACGCCGCCGAATCCGGATTCCAGGCGCCCGATCAGCCGACGGTCATGTTCACCAAATGGGTGTCGTGTCTGACCGGTCCGGTGACGCAGGTGCAGCTGCCACCGGACGGGAAGACCGACTGGGAGGTCGAACTGGTCGCGGTGATCGGGACCCGGGCCCATCGGATCACCCCCGAGCAGGCGTGGGATCACGTCGCCGGGCTCACCGTCGGCCAGGATCTGTCCGAGCGCATCACCCAGACCGCCGGTCCCGCACCACAATTCAGCCTCGGGAAGTCATTGCCCGGATTCGGCCCCACCGGGCCGTGGGTGGTCACCACCGACGAGTTCGACAATCGCGACGACCTCGAGATCGGCTGTTCGATCAACGGCGAGCAGATGCAGAAGGGGCGCACCCGCGACCTGATCTTCTCGGTCCCGGCGCTGATCTCGGCACTGTCACAGAAGATTCCGCTGCTGCCCGGCGATCTGCTGTTCACCGGCACCCCCGCCGGGGTCGGCGCCGGGCGGACGCCGCCGCGGTTCCTGCAACCCGGCGACGAGCTGGTCAGCTACATCTCCGGTATCGGCGAGCTGCGTCAGCGGTTCCTGGCCTCCTGATTCGCGGACCGCAGTGAGCGAGACATTCACCATGCCGGGAACAACCGGCGCACAACAGGTCCCAGCGACCGGCCCAGCCGAGGTCGACTGGACGCCCGCTGATTCGCCGGGCCCGGCGCGACTGACCGATTTCGCTCGTGTCGCCGGTGCCCGGATCGGCTGCGAACTGCCCGACTACCGGGCGATCCATCGATGGTCGGTGCGGGATCCGGCGCAGTTCTGGTCCACCGTCGCAACATATTTCGACGTCCTGGGCACCGGGCTGGACGGTCCGGCGCTCACCTCGGCCGAGATGCCCGGCGCGCGGTGGTTTCCGGGAGCGACGGTCAATTTCGCCGAGAATCTGCTGCGGCACGCCGAGGATTCCCGGCTTGCCTCGTGTGCGGCGGTGGTGACCATCGACGAAAGCGAGACGGTCACCACGATGTCCTGGCGCGAGCTGCGTGACCGGGTCGCCGGGCTGGCCGCGAGCCTGCGCGAGCTGGGTGTCGGGCCGGGGGATCGGGTGGCCGCGGTGCTGCCGAACACCCCGGCGGCGATCATCGGGTTGCTCGCGGCGGCCTCCGTCGGCGCGATCTGGACGATCAACTCGCCGGAGCTGGCCGTCCCGGCGACGGTCGCCAGACTGTCCCAACTGGAACCGGCGGTGCTGATCGGTTGTGGCGCATATGAATTCAATACGAAGGTGATCGACTGCGTCGACCGGCTGGTGGCGCTCGCGGAGGCGTTGCCGTCGGTCCGGCACCTGATCGTCGAGGGCGTCGAGACGCTGCCGAAGACCGGTCGGGGAGTGACGGTGCGCGACTTCGGCGAGGCCGCGGGCCGCTCGGCCGCACCGGACTACGCGCCCACCGCATTCGACCACCCGCTGTGGGTGCTGTTCTCCTCGGGCACCACGGGTGCGCCGAAAGGCATCGTGCACGGGCATGGCGGAATGCTGCTGGAATCACTCAAATCCATTGCACTCCAGTATGATTGCGGACCTGATGATATCTGCTACGTCACTGCCAACACCTCGTGGATGGTGTGGAACGCGATGGTCGACGCGTTGTGCGTCGGCGCGGCGGTCGTCACGTACTCCGGATCGCCCACCCACGGCGGCCCGGATCGGCATCTGCGCAATCTCGCCCTGACCGGGGCGACGTTGTTCGGCACCGGAGCGGCCTATCTGCAACTGGTCGAGCGGGCCGATGCCGACGTGTCGGCACTGGATCTGTCGGCGCTGCGTTTCCTGTTCTCCACCGGCTCACCGCTACCGGAGTCCACGTGGCGGTGGGCGCGCGACACCCTCGGCCCGGCAGTGCATATCGGCTCCGATTCCGGCGGCACGGACATCTGCTCGTGTTTCGTCGGATCCAATCCGCTCGAACCCGCGCGGATCGGCGTCTCGCAGGGGCCGATGCTCGGGGTCGCGGTCGAGGCGTGGAACGACGACGGCGAGCGCGTCGTCGGGGAGGTGGGGGAGATGATGATCACCGCGCCGATGCCGTCGATGCCGCTGCGTTTCTGGAACGACGACGACAACGAGAAGTACCTGGCGGCCTACTTCGATCGGCATCCCGGTGTGTGGCGGCACGGCGACTGGATCACCGAAACCGCCGACGGCGAATTCGTCGTGCACGGGCGTTCGGACGCCACGCTCAACCGCCACGGTGTGCGGCTGGGCTCCGCCGATATCTACGCCGCCCTGCGATCGGTGCCCGAGATCGTCGACAGCATGGTGATCGGCGTCGAACGCCCCGGCGGCGGGTACTACATGCCGCTGTTCGTCGTGCTGGACGCCGCTGCGGAACTCGATGACGCTCTGCGCGATCGCATCGCCACGGCCATTCGGACCGGCGCGGGCGCGCGGTACGTCCCCGACGAGATCGTGCGCGCACCAGCCATCCCGACCACCCACACCGGCAAGAAGATCGAAGTGCCGATCAAGCGGCTGTATCTCGGTCAGCCGATGGAGCGGGCGGTCAACCTCGACGCGGTGTCCGATCCGGGCAGCGTCACCTTCTACCGTGAACATGCCGCTCGCATCCTCGCCGAGTCCGGTGACGCTCGGTGACCACGGCCAGATCCTTATCCGAAACGAGGGCCCATGAGTGATCACACCGCCGATATCGTCGCCGTCGGGCAGTTGGTGTTGCGCGAGCGGCAATGCCGGGACCGCGGCCGGTGGGCGGAGATGCGCGCCTGCTTCGCCGAGGACAGTGCGGTGCGGCTGAGCTGGTTCCGGGGCAGCGGAGCCGATTTCGTGACCGCCTCCGAGCAGATGGCCGCGCGCGGAGACAAGGGCATTCACCGCATGCATCCGCCGGTGGTGGACATCCGGGGCGAGCGGGCCCTGGTCGAACTCGGTGCGGGAATCGAGACCCGGACGGTCCTCGACGACGTCGAACTCGATCTGGTCTCCTATGCCAGGCTCAGCTACCGTGCCCGGCGCTACGCCGGGGAATGGCTGATCACCGCACTCGATCCGGTCTACGAACGCGACACCCTCACCCCGGCGCTGCCGGGGACCACGCTGCGGATCGACCCGGACGTGCTGGCCGGATTCCGTCCCGCCTACCGCATGCTGTCGTATGTGCTCGGGCGTCGCGGCTACTCGATCGGCGACGACCTGTTCGGCGACGATCGACCCGAGCAGGTTCGCGCGCTGGAACAGGCGAATCTGACCTGGCTGCACGGCTGACCGCTCGTGACCTTCCCGATAGGAGCGACCCAGTGACCATCGGCTCGACCACATCCGCGCCTCGGACGGCGCTGACCGGCGTGCGCGTCTTCGACGGCACCCGGTTGTCGCCGCAGCGCACCGTGACCATCGACGGCTCGGTGATCGGCGACGGAACCGCCGCGGACGCCGACACCACGATCGATGCCGACGGTCAGGTGCTGCTGCCCGGCCTCATCGACGCGCATATCCATCTGCACGGTCGCGAGACCCTCGAACAGCTGGCTTCGTGGGGTGTGACCACCGCCCTCGATATGGCCAGCTGGCCCGCCGAACTCGCGGGATCGTTGCGAAACATCCAGGGGCTCACCGATATTCGCAGTGCCGGACTGCCGGTCATCGGGCCCGGCGGCCCGCACGCCCACTTCGGCATGCCGGAGCAGGCGTTGCTCGCCGACCCGGACCGGGCCCGCGGCTTCGTCGCCGATCGGGTCGCCGAGAGGGCCGATTACCTCAAGATCGTGCTCGAAGCGCCCGAAGCGGGCGGACCCGATCTCGCGGTGGCCGCCGCTGTCATTGCGGCGGCCCACGACGCGGACCGGCAGGTCGTCGCGCACGCCTCCTCGCCCGGGGCGTACGCGTCGGCGGTCGATCTCGGGGCGGACATCATCACGCACATTCCGCTGGGCAGTCCGCTCGGACCCGATCTGATCGCACGCATGCGCGCCGACCGCCGCGTCGCGGTGCCGACCTTGACCATGATGCGGGCGCTGTCGCAGATGCGCAGTGCCGCAGACGCTTTCGCGGAGGCCAGTGCGAGCGTCGGCGCGTTGTACGCGGCGGGAGTTCCCGTGCTGGCCGGGACCGACGCTGCCGAGCAGCCCGGACTGCCGCGCCTGGTCGCACACGGGGAGAGCCTGCACGCCGAACTCGAACTGCTGGTCGAGGCGGGACTGTCGACGGTGGATGCGTTGCGCGCGGCGACGGTGCTCCCGGCCCGATACTTCGGCATGCCCGATCGCGGTGTCATCGAAGCGGGTAGGCGCGCGGATCTGATCCTGGTCGACGGCGATCCGCTCGCCGACATCACCGCCACTCGGAATATCCGCCGAATATGGTGTGCTGGAACCGAATACACCGCTGTCGCACCACGTGTCGCCGAGAAAGGCCGACTATGCCCGCGCCGTCCGATCCGCTGATCGACGTCCACGCCCACTTCGTCACCGACCGCTACGTCGCGGCCGCCCGTGCCGCCGGACACGAGCATCCCGATGGAATGCCGGGCTGGCCGGAGTGGAGTCCGGAGGCGCATCTGGCCCTGATGGACGAGTCCGGCATCGCGACCTCGATGCTGTCGGTGTCCTCGCCCGGCGTGCACTTCGGTGACGATTCCGCCGCCCGCGAACTCGCTCGCGAGGTCAACGAATTCGCCGCCGGAGTGGTGCGTGCGCATCCCGGCCGCTTCGGTCATCTCGCGGCGGTGCCGCTGCCCGACATCGACGGGTCGCTGGACGAAATCGCTTATGCGCTCGATGTTCTCGGCAGCGACGGCGTCGCGATCGAGACCAACGCGCACGGTCGCTATCTGGGCGACGCGCACTACGATCCGATCTGGGCCGAACTCGATCGCCGCGGGGCGGCGGTGTTCGTCCATCCCACCTCGCCACCGCACGCCGAGGCGATATCGGTGGGGCTGCCGCGGCCGATGCTGGAATTCCTGTTCGACACCGCGCGCTCGGCGACGGATCTGCTGTTCGCCGGAGTTTTCGAGCGGTATTCCGGCATCCGATGGATCTTCACCCACGGCGGTGGCGTCCTGCCGCTGCTCGCCGATCGCATCCAGCTGTTCCGGAGCGCGTTCGCCGGCGATCAGCCGGGCCGGGCGACCTCGGAAGTGCTGCGCGGCCTGTGGTTCGATATGGCGGGAACGCCCTTCCCACACCAGATTCCGGCACTGGAGGCATCGGTCGGCCTCGATCGCCTGGTCTACGGCAGCGACTACTGCTGGACGCCATCGGCCGCCGTGATCGCGCAGATCGCCGGCATCGATGCTGCCGACCGACCGGGCGAGCCCACCTGGCGCACCCTCACGACCGACCATGCCCGTGAGCTGTTTCCGGCGCTGAAGCGGCAGGACGCCCAGTGATGCCATGAGTCGCCTGCCGACGTCGGTCGGCAGGCGACTCATGGCGCTGAAGTACAGCACGCGCCGAATGCGACCAGCACTCGGACGAGTTGAATCCGGTCCGGCCGACGCCCGTAGCCGGCCGTCGGCGACGGAACTACGGCAGTCCCAGGATTGGCGTGCCGCCGCGACGATGAGACTGCCGACACCCCGGCCGAGATCACTGTCTGTTCGGCGCAGGCAGCGCGCTCGGCTCGGGAACGCCCAGGGTGATCGCAGCGCGCGGGTCAGCGCAGCCCGGCGAACAGATCGGTCTCCTGGTCGGGTGCGTCGGGGACGCGATTGAGGTGGCGGGTGAAGCTCTCGGCCGAGAAGATCATCTGCTGCAGGTCCGACGGCATGCGCAGGAACGGCACGCTGTCGCCCTGGCTGGCGTGGGCCTCGAGCGCCTTGACCTTGCGCTGCGCGTAGGGAGCCACATCCACGACCGCGGTGATCAGCTCCATCGGCGTGCCGAAGTCCTCCGGCGGTTCGAAGTCGACAAGGCCCCTGGAACGCAGTTCCTCGAACATCTCGAGGGAGCTCTCGCGCGGGATCGCGGTGTAGTAGAGCTTGTCCGGAATACCGGTCTCCGTGGTGGCCGCGACCGCGATGCGGTTGGCCTGAATGTGGTCGGGGTGGCCGTAATTGCCGTTCTCGTCGTAGGTGACGACCACCTGGGGGCGATAGTGCCGAATGAGATCGGCCAGTCGCGCGGCCGACTGCTCGACCGGAATATTGCGGAAGGCTTCCGGGTCCTGGTTGCCGTCCCAGCCGTCCATACCCGAATCGCGATAGCCGAGCAGTTCGACATGCTCGATACCCAGCAGCGCCGCGGACTCGCGGAGTTCGGAGAGTCGTTGTGCGCGTACGGCATTCGCGTCGTGCCCGGGTTCACCGGGTTTGATGCCGCCGGGCGCGTCACCCTCTTCGCCGTTGGTGCAGGTCACCAGCACGGTCCGGATACCTTCGGCGGCGTACCGCGCGAAAACCCCACCGGTGCTGATGACTTCGTCGTCCGGATGGGCGTGTACGGCCATGATCGTCAGTTGGTCGGCCATGAGTCCCCGTCTGTGTGTGCTCGGCGATGCGGTTCTGTCACTCTAGGAAGGAACACCGACACGAACGCGGTGATTCCGCGCGCAGCGGAATCGGTCCGCCGGGCTAGCATGAGCCGGTGAGCTCATCGTCGGGGCAGGTGGGAGTGGATCCCAGCGCACTCGAGGCATTGCGGATCCCGCTGACGGGGTACTGCTACCGGCTGCTCGGCACCGCCGCCGACACCGACGACGCCGTGCAGGAGACGTTGATCCGCGCCTACACCCGGATCGATTCCTACGATCCCGGCCGGGCCCGGCTCTCGACCTGGGTGCACGCCATCGCCACCAACGTCTGTCTGGACATGTTGCGCGCGGCCCGACGACGCATGCTGATCTGGGACGGACCGTCGGCGCGCGATTTCGATCCGGGTGCGGTGCTGCCCGACCGTTGGCTCGATCCGATGCCCGACGCGCGGCTGATCGACACCGAGGATCCCGCCGAACTGGTCGTGCAACGCGAATCGGTGCGACTGGCCTTCGTCGCGGCGCTGCAGCATCTGCCGCCGCGGCAGCGGGCGGTGCTGGTCCTGCGCGACGTGCTGGCCTTCACCGCCGCCGAGACCGCCGACATGCTCGGCGTCAGCACCGCGGCGGCGAACAGCGCGTTGCAACGCGCCCGCGTCACCTTGTCCGCGGCGCGCACGACCGTGTCCCCGTCCGATCTCGACCCCGCCGACGAGGATCTGCTGCGGCGATACACGACCGCCTTCGAGAACCACGACGTCGCCGGGTTGACCGCGGTGCTGTGCGCGGACTCCGAATCGGGGATGCCGCCGTTCGCCTGGCGGATCACCGGCCGCGATGCCACGGTGGAGATCTTCGCCGCGACCGATGCCTGCGCCGGGGACCGGATGGTGCCGGTCCGGATGAACGGCGTGACCGGCGTGGGCCAGTACCGTCCCGATGCCGAGGGGGTGCTGCGCCCGTTCGCGCTGGTGGCCGTGCACGCGCGCGACGGCCGGGTCGCGCAGGTGGTCACCTTCCTGGGCAGCGGGACGCGGTTCGCCGAATTCGGGCTGCCCGAGACAATCTGATCGCGGACCGATTATTTCCGGTCCTCCCGGTCGTAACAGTGCTGACCCCTCATCCTCCGATCGGAAGGATCGGCAATGACCGACACCGACAACCTCACCCCCGAGCGCGAGCACACGATCGCCGAACGCGAGCGTCTGGCGAACCTGCTCGCCGGATTGACCCCCGCCCAATGGGCGATGCCCTCGCTGTGCGACGGATGGCGTATTCGTGAGGTCGTCGCCCACATGACCATGCCTTATCGGACCAGGACGCTGTCGTTTCTGGCGGGGCTGATCGCGGCCCGCTTCTCCTTCGATCGCTATGCGGACCAGGCTGCGCACCGCGACACCGCCCGGCTCTCGGACGACGAGTTGCTGGCCGCGTTGCGCGACAACGTGCGGCACCCGTGGCGTCCGCCGGGCGGCGGGGCCGCGGGCGCGCTGAGCCACGACGTCATCCACGGCCTCGACATCACCGAGCCGTTGGGGCTCGCGTCCGCACCGCCGGAACGTATCGCCATGGTCCTGCACAGCTCGACGCCGAAATCGTTCGCCTACTTCGGGATCGACCTGACCGGGCGGCAACTGCGCGCCGACGACGCCGAGGTCGTGATCGGCTCGGGTACGCCGATCATCATGTCCGCCAAGGACATTCTGCTCACGGTGACCGGCCGCCACCCATTGCCGACGAACTGACCGCCGTCCTGCACGCCGGTGAGAATCGCGGTGGGCGTTCGATCTTCGAGTGCCCACCGCGCTCGGACGGGTCATCGAGAACGAATGCGAGATGACCACAACCCGCCCTCGACCGCTCAGGTTAGGTTATGCTCTCCAATACTGTCTGCGATGAGGGGGAGTTCGGTGAGTCTGTCGCGGCGGCGGTTTCTGGGGGTCGGTCTGGCGGGTGCGGGCGCTACCCTCGCGCTGGCGGCCTGCGGTTCCGGACCCGGGGGTGCAGGCGAGCCGCGTTCGGGTGGGACATTGCGGATCGGTGCGCTGGGGCAGCCGTCGAAGATCGAACGCGATCCGCACCAGACGTTGAGCAACGACAGCGATTTCCTGATCACGTCGCTGGTCTTCGACGCGCTGACGGTGCCGGGAGCGAATCCGAACGTGGCGCCGCGGCTGGCGGCGCGGTGGACGCAACAGCCCGATCCGCGGGTGTGGCGATTCGAGCTCGCCGCGGGCGCGACCTTCCACGACGGTTCGCCCGTGACCTCGGCGGATGTGGAGTGGTCGCTGCGTCGGCTGCGCGAAATCGCCGGGGAGACGAAGGTTCCGGTGGCCTCGGCGCAGGATGTCGTCGCGGACGGGCCGTCCGCGGTGCGGCTGACCACCGCGTCACCGAATCGCGAGCTGCCGCTGCTGCTGCGGCTGATGACCTTCACGGTCAAGCAGGGGACCACCGATTTCACCCGGCCGATCGGCACGGGTCCGTTCCGGCTCGAATCCTTCAACGACGGCAATGCCCGGCTGGTCCGCAACGAGCACTGGCACGGCGGCGCGCCGCTGCTGGACGCGATCGAGGTGCAGCGGTTCGACAGTACGGCCGCGATGACCAACGCGATCCTCGCCGGACAGATCGATCTCGCCTCGAACGTGGGCGCGGTGGCCGGGCGCACGGCACGGACCCGGCCGAATCTGACCGTGGTCCGCCGGGCCGACGATGTGGTCATTCCGTTGGTGATGCGGACCTCGGACGGCCCGTTCGCCGATGTGCGGGTGCGGCAGGCGCTGCGGCTGGCCGTCGACCGGGAGGAACTGGTCAAGCAGATCACCTCCGGGTACGGCACGGTCGCGAACGACGTTCTCGGCACCGGGGATCCGACCTACGACAAGACCCTCCCGCGCCGCAGCCGCGATATCCCGCGTGCCCGGCGGTTGCTCGCCGAGGCCGGATTCGACACCTCGGCGAAATATCAGTTGTTCACCAAGGAGGAGGCCGCCGGTGAGGTCGACTTCGCGAAGGTCTTCGCGAACCAGGTCAAGGACGTCGGCCTGAACATCGAGGTCGTGATCCAGGACGCCAACGTCTTCTACGACCAGACCTGGCTGAAGGCGCCCCTGTACACCGCGAACTGGGGAACCAACGATTCGGTGATCTTCTTCGCCAGCAAGACCATGTACTCCGGCACGAAATGGAACGAATCCGGTTTCAAGGACCCGGAATTCGATACGGCCTATCTGTCGGCGTCGACCGCGGTCGACGACGCCACCTACACCGCAGCCAGCCATACCCTGCAGCGGATCGAGTACGACCGCGGCGGATATCTGGTGTGGGGGACCGCCGACGGGGTCGACGTGGCCTCCTCCGCCGTGCACGGACTGCCGCGGTTGGGCGGATACGGCCGGGTGCAGCTGGAGAAGGCGTGGATGTCGGCGTGAGCACGGCCGTGCGGGCGGCGTCGTCCGGGCGGCGGCGACGCGTCGGCATCGGCATTGCTCGCGTGGTGGGCCAGCGCGTACTGACGCTGCTGGTCGTGCTGATCATCGTATGGGCCGCAGTCGATCTGCTGCCCGGCAATGGCGTCGCCGCCGTCCTGGGCCGCGATGCCACGGCCGAGCAGATCGCGGCGCGCGAACACGCTCTCGGACTGGATCGGCCGCTGCCGGTCCGGTTCGCATCCTGGCTGGGTGGACTGTTCACCGGCGATTTCGGCACGACCGTGCGGGGCACGTCGATCAATGCCTTGCTGGACACGAAGTTTCCCAACACGCTGCTGCTCGGTGGTGTGGCATTGGCGGTGACGGCGGTCGCGGCTCTGGCCGGTGGCGCCTGGTGGACGCTGCGCCCGCGCGGTCCGGTGGCGCGCGTGCTCGGCCCGACCACGACGATGGTGATCGCGATACCCGAATTCGTGATCGCGACGCTGCTGGTGTTCGTGTTCTCGCTGGGCGCGGGGTGGTTTCCGGCGGTGACGCAGATCGATCACGCGGGGCGGCCCGCACAGTGGTCGATGCTCGTGCTGCCGGTGCTGGCGTTGGCAATTCCCCAGTCGGGCTGGAATATTCGCGTCACCCGCGCGGCCTTGGCGGAGGCCGCGGCCCTGCCGCATGTGCGCGCCGCCGAACTGGACGGGCTGTCGGCCCGCCGGATCATGACACACCACGTCCTGCCGCTCGCCGCACCGACGATCGTGGCGTCGCTGGTGACCTCGGCCGGGATGCTGCTGGGCGGGGCGCTGGTGGTCGAGACGATCTTCAACTATCCGGGCATCGGGTCGGTGCTGGCGAGTTCGGTCACCGATCGGGACGCTTCGGTCGTCGTCTCCGTGGTCGCGGTGACGGGCGCGGCGATCACGCTCGCGCTGTTGCTGGCGGATGCGTTGCGGGCGTGGGCAGTTCGGGGGCGGCTGTGAGTTCGTCGATGCGATATGTGCGGACGGGCGCGGTCGCGTTTCCGGCCGCAGTGGTCGTCCTGCTGGCCGTCGCCGGGCCGTTCCTGGCCGCACACCCGGCCACCGAACCGGTCGATATTCCGTATGCGACGCCTTCGGCGGCCGCGCTGCTGGGCACGGATCACCTCGGCCAGGACGTCGCCGGCCGAGTTCTGCTCGGGGGCTGGGGATTGCTGCTGCTGGCCGCGGTCATCGCCGTGCTGGTGACCGCGGCGGCCGCGGTGACCGGGGCGGTCGCCGCGTTGCGGCCCGCGATCGGCGCGTTGATCGAGCGAACCACCGATGCGCTGATGCTCGCCCCGCCGGTGCTGGCGATTCTGGTGGTCATGCTGTCGTGGCCGGAGTCGGGCACGATCGGGCTGGTGGCGATCGCGGTCGTCGTCGGGACACCCTACGCCGCACGGGTTTTCGCGGCCGCCGCCGCGCGGACCGCCGTCTCCGGATATGTGGAGGTCGCCGTGGCGAGTGGAGAGCGGTTGCCGTACTTGATTTTTCGTGAGGTGTTGCCGAACCTGCGGGAGACGGTCGCGACACAGTTGGGGTTGCGATTCGTGGAGGCCACCTATCTGGTGAGTACGGCGGCGTTTCTGCAGCTGCCGACCTCGCTCGGGGAAACGAACTGGGCCCTGATGGTCCGGGAGAACAGCGCGGGCATCATGCTCAATCCCGCGGCCGTGGTCGCGCCCGCGGTGGCCATCGGGGTGCTCGCGGTCAGTGTGAACGCGACCATCGGTGTCTTCGGCCGACGGATGGTGACCGCGTGAGCACACCGGCGATCGTGATGGATGCCCTGACGTTGGTGAATATCAACGGCGACATGGTGTTACGCGATATCTCGGGCAGCGTGCCGCACGGTGCGGTCACCGCGGTGCGAGGCGCTTCCGGCAGCGGTAAGACCACTCTGATGCAGGCGGCGGTCGGCCATCTGCCGCCCGCGATCCGGCATCGGACAGGGTCGATCTGCGTCCTGGACCACGACATCCTCGCTCTCGACCCGCGTCGGTTGCGTGAGTTGCGACGCACGCGGATCGCGTTCGTCGGCCAGGATCCCGGATCGGCGCTGAACCCGACGATGCGGGTGCGGGCGCTGCTGACCGAGCTCGCACCCGACGACGGCGCCCGCGTGCCCGCCGAACTGCTGGCGCGGGTGGGGTTGTCCGGTGAGCTCGCCGGTCGCCGGGCGGGTGAACTGTCCGGTGGGCAGCAACGGCGGGTCGCGCTCGCGCGTGCGCTGTCCCGCGATGCGCGAATCCTGCTGGTCGACGAGCCTTTCGCGGGTCTGGATCCGGCTGCCCGCCAGGACATCGCACGAGTTCTGCGGGAATTGGCCGACCACGACGATATGGCGATCGTGCTGTCCGGACATCAGCACGCGCAACTGGATGCTCTGGCGGACCACGACATCCATCTGGACCGCCGGGCGATCGGCCACTCGGCTCCCCGCTGCTCTGCTGCCGATCCGGTCGCGAAAGAAGGCGTTTCGGTACTGTCCTGCCGCGGTATCGGTGTGCGCCGGGGCGAGAGCGTCGTGCTGTCCGATATCGACTTCGACGCCGATCGCGGTGGTGCGATCGCGGTGATCGGGGAATCCGGCGCGGGAAAGACCACTCTCGCCCGGGTCCTGGCCGGACTCGAACCCCGGGCGACCGGATCGATCCGGCTCGACGGGACCGCGATCCCGCTGACCGCGCCGCGCCGCACCGAAAGCGTCTGCCGCGGTATCCAATTGGTGCCGCAGGACCCGAGCTCGACGCTCAACCCGCGCCGGATCGTCGCGGAGATCATCGGCCGTCCGCTGGCCCGCCGCGGCCTGCGAAACCGTGCGGACCGCGAACGCGCCGTCGAGGAACTCCTCGACGCCGTGGGCCTGTCCCGCGATCACCTGCACCGCCGCCCCGCGGAACTGTCCGGCGGACAACGACAACGAGTCTCGATCGCCCGCGCCCTGGCCCATCAACCGCGAGTGCTGATCTGCGACGAGGTCACCTCCGCCCTCGATCCGGCCACCGCCACCGCCATCATGGACGTCCTGCGCGAAACCACCACCAACGGCACCGCCCTGATCATCATCAGCCACGACCTCGAACTCGTCGCCCGCTACTGCGATCGTGCCGTCGAGCTTCGCGACGGTATCCTCACCGCCTCCGGTTCTTCGGGCGAGAACACCGCCCAACCGGAACTGCGGCAGATCGCGGCGGGGTAGAACAGGCGCGGCCCTGTAGCCCTGCAATTGCGTTCTCCTGCAACCGAAGTCGTACCTCTATGTGACTGTCGGTCGGCCACCGACAGGTATTGGGTGGTTTGTACCGAATGATGCTGTGGCCGAGATGATTTCGCCGTCTCACGGGAGCAGCGCCGACACATCTCTTCCCGCGGCTAGGAGTCCACGATGGACTCGAAGGCGCTCTACTGCGCACTCGGAAGGGATTGCGGCAGGGCGAATATGGACAGGACACTGTTTTCGAAGCGGGTCATGGCGCCGATTCGGTCGCCGACGAGGGTCAGGACGAACAGGCCTGCTCCGTGGATGCCGGTGGGGGTGTGTCGGTAGACCCCGAATGCAGGCTGGCCGTTGGCTCGCGTAGGCACCAGTTCGAATCGCTGTCCCGTGCCGAAAATGAGTGCGCAGAAGCGGGCCACGTTGTCTCGGCCCCGGTATTCCAGCGGCATCGGTGGCATCGACATGAAGACGTCGTCGGTCAACAGAGCCACCAACGCACCGATGTCGGCAGATTCGTAGGCGCTGACGAACTTCGCCACGATCGCGTCCTCGGCAGGCGAGTCGCCGGCAGGCGGTTTCGCTCGGGTCGTGGTCACCGGCCCTCGGCGCTGCATTCCCGCACGCGCGCGTTTGAGGGCGCTTTTGACCGATTCGACGGTCGTGTCCAGCATGTCGGCCACTTCGTTCGCGTGGAATCCGAGGACGTCGCGCAGGATGAGGACGGCGAGCTGGCGAGGCGGCAAGATCTGCAGGGCGGTCACGAAGGCCAGGGAAATGGATTCGGCTTGCTCGTAGCGCGCCTCCGGACCGAGCGGCACACTGATCGCACCGTCCAGGAGGGCGTCGGGATAGGGCTCGAGCCAGTGGATTTCGCCGAGTCCCGTGGGTTCGGGGGGTTCCATTCCCGGGATGTCCCACTGCTGTGCGGGACGTCGGCGAGCGGAGCGCAGCGCGTCGAGGCACCGGTTGGTGGCGATGCGGTAGAGCCAGGTGCGAACCGACGCGCGCCCGTCGAATCGTTCGAGACCTCGCCACGCGGCGAGCATCGTGTCCTGGAGAGCGTCCTCGGCATCCTGAAACGATCCGAGCATCCGATAGCAGTGCACCTGTAGCTCGCGACGGTGTGGTTCGGTCAGCGCGCGGAATGCCTCGCCGTCGCCGGCCTGTGCCCTGGACATCAGGTCCGTTCTCGCCGGCTCCACTCCCGCCGCTTCATTCCTCGTGTGCAGTTCCATGCCGTATGGACACCGGCCGAGGCGCGAACGGGGCGGTCGCGCAGCGCCTCCTTTTCCGATGTCGCGGCGTCGATACCGGTGACAGCCGACAACATCGTCGAAGGAGCACGGAAATGGGAAAGATCGTCATCAGCTCGAATGTCACACTCGATGGCGTGGTCCAGGACCCGGACGGTGAGGAGGGCTTCGCGCGGGGCGGCTGGTTCCACCAGTTCGTAGCGGGCAAGGACCTCGAAGACTGGGTCGCCCGCGAGACGCGGGAAGCGCTGAATGCCGAGGCGCTCCTGCTGGGCGGGCGGAGCAGTGAGTGGTTCGCGGCCCGGATGCTGGCGCGCGACGGCGCGGATCTCCGCGTCAGCCCCGAGTGGGCGAACAGGGTGAGAAGTATGCCCAAGTACATCGTGTCGTCGACTCTCGAAGATCCCCGGTGGAACAACGCCACGGTTCTCGACGGTGATGTGGTCCAGGAGATTTCGGAGCTGAAGCGGAAAGTGGACGGGGAGATCCTGGTCTACGGCAGCTATCGCCTCGTGCGCACACTGATGGAACAGAGCCTGGCCGACGAACTGCGGCTGGTCGTTTTCCCCGTCGTGCTGGGAACCGGCCTGCGAATCTTCGACGAGACCAGCGACAGGACGCCGCTGCGCCTGGTCGACACACGAAAGATGGGTGAGGGCCTGGTGTTTCACACCTACGAATTCGTGCGAGGCCAACGGCTGTAGACGGCGGCGAAGTCGCGTTCGTCGGTGTTGCTGTCCAGCGCCAGGGGCAACTTCTCGCCGTCAGGCGCAGTTCTGGGATGTCAGCCCGGCGCGGAGCTTGGTGAGGAAACGCCCGAGGTGCGGGTCGGAGTCCGGGATGGTGGGGGAGTCGATGTCCCACCAGTGGCCGCCGTCGAATTCCCCTGGGTCCAATGCGTAATCGCGGTTGCGGGATCCGCGGATGACGTACCACAGGGAGACGTCGGTGTGGGGGAGGGCTTTGCCGACGGTCTGTGTCACGGTCAGGAACAGCGGAGTGTCGCCGACGACGGTGAATTCGGCATCGATGTCGAGTTCTTCGGCCACCTCTCGTCTGGCTGCGGTGAGCGGGTGTTCTCCCGGTTCGATGTGCCCGCCCATCGGCAGGTGCAGTCCGGCCAGAAGGTGTCGGCCGAGGAAGACGCCGGATTCGTCGGGGTCGACGAGGACGACGTAGGAGACCAGGTGCCGGGGTGGGGTTGCGGGCTTGGCGCGGCGGAAGATGTCGTCGGTGTCGGCGAGCCAGGCCAGCGTGTGGTCGATATGTTGCTGTTCGAGGGGGTCCAGCGGTGCGATTGCTTGCACGACGTCGTGGACGAGGGCGGTGGCGGGGTGCATGCCCGTGGACCATAGCTGCGGGTACCGACAATTCGAGGTTCGGACGTCCTCGGGATGACGGCAGGTCGGAGTCGTCACTTTCGGAGTTGCCTAGCCGGACGCTCCAACGGATCCAAACCGGTCAGGGCAGCACTGGCAGCCCAGAGCCTGGCGGCGGCCTCCAGGTCGGTCATGTGCGCGTGCGGTGTTTCGCGGCGCGGTCGTCCACGGAGGCCGAAAACCCTTGGCCCCCACAGTTGTCCACCGGTGATCTCGGTGTCGAGGACGGCTCGGACGATGCTCTGGGCGCCTGCGTGTTTGCCGTGCAGCGCAATGCCTGCGGGCAGTCCGCGCAGGCGCTGGGCCGTGGTGCTGACGAACAACGGCGGCCTCGACGGGGTCAGCGAATCCAGGGCACCACCGGGATGGGCGACGATGCCGGCGGTGTCGGCGCCGCGTGCGCGCAGTCGGCGATCCAATTCGAAACCGAACAGCATCTGGGCCAGTTTCGATCGACCGTAGGTGCGCTTGGGCCGATAGTCGCGCTCGGACTGCAGATCGTCGAGGTCCAGCAGTTCCGACCGCGCGGCGAAGCTGCCGACCGTGATCACCCGGCTGTGCGCGGCGGCGGTCAGCATCGGCGCCAAATGAGCGACCAACGCGAAGTGGCCGAGATGGTTTGTCGCGAACATCAATTCGTGCCCCTGAGCGTTCACGCGGCGTTCGGGGCCCGACAGCAGTATCCCGGCGTTGAGCACGACCGCGTCCAGGCGTTCGACGTCGAGGGCGTCGACCGTCGCGGGTAGCGACGACAGGTCCGCCAGGTCCAGGCGCACCGACCGCAGTCGAGCGGCCGGAACCCGCACTCGGATCGCCTGTATCGCGAGGTCGGCCTTGGCGGCGTCACGACAGCCCAGCACGACGTCGGCGCCCTCGGCCGCGAGTTGCTCCGCGACGAAATATCCGATACCCGCACTGGCGCCGGTAACCAGAATCGTTTTCCCCTCGGCGCGACACCCGCTGTTCAACGTCATGCCGGCAACCCTGACACCGTGCTCTTGCACCGCTCTGACATTCCACTGGCGTACCGGCCCATCCCGATCGCAGGGCCCTCGGCTGCACCGATGAATTTCGGCCGGATCCGTCGTCGAAACCTCCGGATGCACCGACAGACAGGAGTCCTGGCATGACGAAGCCGTTTCGATTCGGGGTCGTTGCCCCGCTCACAACCGACCTGCCGACGTGGCGAGATCGCGTGCGTCGCATCGCCGACAGCGGCTACTCGACGCTGCTGGTGCCCGACGTCCCGCGCTGGCAACCCGCGCCCGGTCCCTTGGTGGCCACCGCCGCGGCCCTCACCGACCTGCGCGTGGGCACGTGGGTGTACGCCTCTCCGTTGCGTCCGGCCTGGATGACGGCGTGGGAGGCGCACTCGCTGTCGCTGTTGACCGACGGTCGGTTCGAGTTCGGAATCGGCACCGGCAGGCCGGGAATCGAGGACGAACTGCGCGAACTGGGACTGCCCGTGGTCCCGCCCAGTGAGCGACTGGACCAGGTGCGTGAAACCATCAGGGCGCTGCGAGATCTCGATGGCCCCGATCGTCACACGCCGGTGGTGATGGCCGTGCGCGGTCCCAAGGCCCGGGTTCTGGCGGCCGAGGTCGCGGACACCGTCACCTTCGCACTGCGACAACACGAGTCCCGTGCCGAAGTCACCCGGCTGGCACACGAATTCCGCACGCGCGGAGAGCTCGAGCTCGCGCTGCACGTGCCGATCATCGGTGACGCGGTCGCGCCGTTCATGGCCCCGCCCGATACCGATGTCGCTGCGCTTCCGGCGGATTCACTGGCCGTACTTCCGAAGGACCCGGTCGCCGCCGCCGAGGAAATCCAGCGGCGGCGGGAGGAGATCGGGTTCTCCTACTTCGTATTCGGCGCAGACTCCGCCGACACGTTGGCACCGGTCGTGGCCGAACTGGCCGGGCGTTAGTTCGGACCGGCGTGGGATGACCCGAGGCGGCACTCGCCAGTCGGCCGGGACGACGCGAACTCGATCACGCGAAGTCGGCCGTGATGTAGTTCGCCGCCGCGGTCGTCCAGGGCACGTTCATGCCCGGCATGTTCTGCGCCGAGTAGAGCACATGCTGGCCCTGCGGATACGGGGTCAGGTAGCCGATCACACCGTTGACCGCCTCGGTATAGCGTTGCAGGTTGGTCAGCGGGTTCCCCATCAGGAATTCCAGCAGCTGGGCGAAGATCAGATAGCCCACATTGCCCAGGCGCGCGCCTTCGACGAACGAGAACGGGGAGATTCCCACATCGATGATGCGTAGCGGCGAATCGGCCGGTGAGGCGGTGATGATGTCGCCCGGATTCGCATACTCCCGGGTCGCGACCGCGCCGGGCCAGGTTCCGCGCTGGCCGTGCAGGCCGAATGTCGTTGGCGGGCACAGGTTGTTCACTGAATCTCCCGCTTTGCGCAGCGGATTGGCGATGAAGACGGCGAACGCGATCTCCAGGGGACTGCCGTCGGTGTTGGTGTACTGCCCCGACGCCACCCCCTCGAGGATATGGCTGGCGCAGATCCCGCCCAGCGAATAGCTCAGCAGCCCACAGACATTCGGCGATTGCTGGATCGCCTGCACGCCCGCGGCGGTGCCCAGTTGCACCGAGGTGTCCAGCGACGGTCCCCACAGATTCGGGTCCGGGCCGACCGAGGCGGGCCAGTCGGGTTCGAAGAAACTGAAACTATCGGTCGAGAGTAGATCGGTGATCGAGGCCAGCATTCCCGCGGGCGATCCGTCCGCGTTCCGCGTCTCCCCGGTCCCTCGCAGCGTGATGATGTCGATCATGGGTTCTCCTTGATCGCAACGGTTTTCCGGTACCTCCAGGGTAGAACCGAAGTGGTGATTCGGAACACATGTCGGCGTTGTTCCTCACTGATCGATCCCTGCGGGCGGCGAGGTCGTGGCATGGTCGCGCGATCCGGGTTCCGGACGGCGCTCGTCGACGACGATCCGGCCGTTCAGGATCGTCGTGCGTAGTGCGCGGAGGTTGCCGATGTCGGCGGTGGGATCGGCGGCCAGCATGATCAGGTCGGCGCGCTTGCCGGGTGCCAGGACGCCGATGTCGGGGCGGGCGCACTGCCGCGCCGCGCCGCTGGTGGCCGCGACGAGCGTCTGGACGGGCGTCATCCCGGCGGCGACCATCAGCTCGGCCTCTTCCAGCGTGTTCGCCCCGAATATGCCTCGGCCGGTGAAGGTATCGCTGCCCAGTGCGATGCGCACGCCGGCATCGGCGACCTTCCCGAGGTTGCCGCGGGCGTCCGGGTGGATCGCGTCGTGGATCCAGAGCGTCGGCGTGTAGGTGACGTCGCGGTCGATCATCAGCTCGATCAGCGAATCGTCGGTGATGGGTTCGATCGTGACGCCGTGTTCCAGACCGTCCGCCCCGGCCTCGATCGCCTCACGCGCCGCGACCTGCTGGGTGGTGTGCACGGTCACCCGCAGTCCTCGGTCGTGTCCGGTGTCGATACCCGCCCGAAGGAGATCCAGGGGCAACCGCACCAGTTCGACACCGGCCGGGAAAGCGGGATTCTGCCAGCGGTATTTCGGTGAGTCGTGGTGTGCGCAGGCACCTTCCGAGAGAAGTTTTATCGCGTCGACTTCGCGGTCGGCCAGTTGATGTACCAGGTCGCGCATCTGCCGCACGTTGTCGATCTCGCCGGTGAATCGTGCACGCGCCCAAGGGTTGCCGCTGAAGATGGTGGACGCGGGGTGACCGTCGCGCCGGGTGATGCCGCAGCCGGTCGCCAGCAGCCTGGGGCCGCGCAGCGTGCCCGCGGCGATCCGGGCTCGTGTCCCGAGGATCCCGTCGGTCGGATCGCCGACCGATTTGATGGTGGTGACGCCGTGCTGCAGGAACAGGTCGAGTCGTCCGGGCAACTCGTTGCGCTGGACCGGACTCCTGGTCGACCTGCTTCTCCAGCGCCCGGCGAGATTCAACGAATTGCACGCCGCGCTGCCCACCCTGTCCAAGCGCGTCCTGAGCGAGCGACTCGCCGAACTTCAGAACGTCGCACTGGTCGAGCGTGAGGTGGATCCCGGGCCGCCGATCACCGCGACCTATCGGCTCACCGAACGTGGTCGTGCGCTCGGCCCCGCGATGGACGCGCTACGGGTGTGGGCCGGTGCGCCCGTCGACGATCAGGGGCGTCCGATCCCACCGGGAGCGGACGCAGACGACACCGCCGAGCGGGACCGCCCCGCCGCGGTGGAGTAGATCTTCGGCCACGCGCTGGTCGCAGTTACTTTCGCGCCGAACGCCGTGCTCGCGCCGACCTGCCGTGCAGAGACTGCTCGATCGCGGCGGCGCGGGCGGATTCCTCGCCGTAGAGCAGGCCGTAGGTGAAGCCGTTGCCGCCGGAGAGGTGCGCCTGGATGCCGAGCGTGCGCAGCTCCCCGCGCGCGACGACGGCATCGTGGTGGTCGCCGAGTAGTTTCTGGAGCTTCTTCATCCGCCGGGCGTCCTTCCGGTGACCGGTCGCCTCCGCCGCGTACCGGCTGCGTTTCGCCGCCTTGCGCACCTCGTGCAGACCGCGATCGGCGCCGAGGCTGTCGACCCTTTCGAAGGCGCGCTCGACGCGGCGATGCGTCTTGCGCAGTGCCTTCGCTTCTCGTTTGCTGCTCATCGGCAGCGAATCGAGGTCCTCGAGACCGTTCAGCAGCGTGAAGTAGCGGTCGCTGTGCAAGGCATCGATGACGTGATCGCGGGCGGTCGCTCGACGACGGGCGAATGTCCGGGTGAGCTCTCGGCGCACATCGCCGAGTACCAATTCGTCCGGCAACGCGTCGAGCTGGTCGACGAGATGCCCCTGTAAGACGTCGACATCCCGCGCCTCGCCCAAAACCCCTGCCAGCCACTTCAATTCGTCACGCAGCGGTCGAGATCCCCCGAACGCCTGCAGCACGCTGCGCAGTCGGCGACCGGCCACTCGCATCTGGTGCACCGAGTCGGGAGCTTGTCGGCGGACTCGCGTGTCCTGCCGGATCATCTCGTCCAGTTGCCTACGGAAGTATCGGGAGACCTCGTGCTTCGGCAATGGCCGCGCGATGATGCGGTCGCCGAGCAGGTGTAACAGCTTCGGCGGGCTGTCCAGTGGTTTGCCGAGCCTGGTCTCGACGGCGTCGAATACGGTCCGGTCGCCGCCGACCAATTCGACCTCAGCCTCCTGCCACGCCTGGACGGTCGACGACCGGCCGAGCGTCTGGGCGGACACCTCGTCGGCGACGACCTCCGCGGACACGTCGTCCCGGACATCCAGCAGACGCCACTGCCGCCGTTTGGTCCGGATGTGCGCGACCGGTGTCAGCGGCTCGCCTCTGGTGATCCCCAGTACGACCTCGGCCAGCTCACGCGGCACGCCCGCGGCCGTGTCGCCCGGCGGCATCCGGATCTCCTCCCGGCTGTCGCTGTTCTGCGCGGACGGCAGCTTCAAGTGCCAGCCCGCATCGGCGCCACCGGTCCTGCGGCGCAGCGTGATACCCCTGGCGGCCAGCCTGAGGTCGGCCGTGTCGTAATAGACGGCATCGAGCAGCTGCTGTTCCGGGGCCGGGTCGAGTGTCATCCCCGCAATGCCATCGAGCGCGGCACCACCCGTGTCCGGCAACCGGTATTTACGTTCCGTTTCTTTCGCTCGAGTGACCACCATGTCGGTCGGATACCACCGAGTTCGGCCGCCAATCGCAGCTCGGACGATACTTATCCGCCGAAGCCGACCAGCCCGTCGGCGAGTGTGCCGATCTGCAGGGCCGCCAGCGCCTGCCGACGCGTATCGGGGCAGTTCTGCGTCGTGATGCGGTCCACGATCGTGCGATCCGCGATCACCTGGGTGTTGAGCCCGCCGTTGCGGGCGGCCCAATCGTGCACGATGAAATTGAAGTCCGCCTTGCGGGCCGTGGAGCCCTGATCGCGCCACTCGCCGATCTTCGGAGAGATCATGTCGCACAACTGCTTTGCCGCCTCCGGAGTCACCCGATCGGGCCGCGGGATATCCGCTGTCGCGGACGGGGAGACGAAGGTGATGGTGATGCCCGAGTGCGAGGTCGGTGTCGTGGGCAGCGGACCGGCGCCTGTGGTGCACCCGGTCACCGTGGCCAGGCACATCAGCGCTGCGGTGAGAGCGATGGTCGTCTGTCGGATCGGATACACGTGCATTCCCATGGCCGGAGGTCATCCAATTGTCCAGTGATGCCGCACATTCCGTGCGGCAATCGGATGAGGTCGCGGACCGGGAGCTCGGTGCCACAGGCTTGCACCGGCCCTGTCTTGCTTCATACGCAAGAGAGCATGTGCTCATAGCAACGTCACCGTAGTGTCGGCACAGGGTCGTTCCCGCAGATTCGGGAAGTCGACCGGCCTATCTATCCGAGGAGAATCGCGATGGCCCGCATGAAGAACCCGGCACGGATCCTGCCCGACACGCAGCGGGCGATACAGGCCCTCACCGTGGCGACCCGCAGTGGCGGCGTTCCCGAAGCGACCCTGGAGCTGGTCCATATTCGGGCCAGCCAGATCAACGGTTGCGGGTTCTGCGTCGACAACGGCGTGCGGTCGGCGCGCGCGAACGGAGAATCCGAGGACCGGCTGGCCGCAGTGGCCGTCTGGCGGGGGACGCCGTACTTCACCGACGCCGAGCGGGCCGCTCTGGACCTGGCCGAGCACGCGACTCGCCTCGCCGACCGCAGCGACGCGGTGCCTGATGCGGTGTGGGACAACGCGGCAAGTCACTATGACGAGAAAGCGCTTGCCGCACTTGTGGTTTCGATCGCGACCACGAACTTCTTCAATCGAATCCTGGTCACCACCGAACAGGTCGCCGGTAGTTGGTGATCCCGATGCGCTGCAACAGTTTCGACGCCTCCTCTCGCTCATGGTCCAGGCTCGGTGTCACAGCAGAGCGGCGATCTTCTTCGCGGTTTCCTTCGCCGATCCGGGGTTCTGCCCGGTGACGAGGTTGCCGTCGACCACGGCGTAGGACACGAACGGTAGTTTCGCCTTCTCGTAGCGGGCGCCGCGCTTGTTCATCTCTGCCTCGGCGTTGTAGGGCACGAGTTTGTCCACGCGGGCGAGAACCTCTTCCTGCCAGGCGAATCCGGTGACCTTGCGTCCGGCGACGAGGTAGGAGCCGTCGGAGAGCGTGGTGTCGAGCAGGCCGCAGTAGCCGTGGCAGACCGAGGCGACGATGCCTCCGCGTTCGAAGATCTCCCGGGTGATGCGCTGCAACCCCTCGCTGCCGGGGAAGTCGTACATCACCGCGTGCCCGCCGGTGAAGTAGATGGCGTCGTAGTCGGCCGAGTCGATGTCGTCGGGGCCGACCGTGTTCTCCAGCAGCGTCATTCGTGCCGAATCGGCGCGCCATGCCCTGGCGGTCTTGTCGTAGTTCGGGAACTTCAGCGACCGCGGTTCCAGAGGTGCGGGCCCACCCGCCGGGCTGACCAGGGTCTGGTCGAACCCGTGCTGTTCGAAGACCTGCCAAGCGTGCGTGAGCTCGGAGAGCCACAGGCCGGTGGGGTGATTCGGATCGTCGTAGTGGCCGACATTGGTGACGACGTTCAAGATGCGCTTGGTCATATGTGGTCGTCCTTCGTGAGTAGTTGATCAGCCCCGGGTGCGAACCGAGGTGGGGACCGGCATGTGGAGTGCGTTCTGTCCTTCGGTCATGACATCGAGCCGGATCGTCCTGATCGGCCGCAGCGAACGGATGTCGTCGGCGACACGGCCGACGCCGAGTTGCAGGTCGACGCCGCGGGGCAGGGTCGCGGTACCGGCGGACAGGACGTTGGTCTGACTCAGCGTCGAGTGCCAGGCGCCATCGATCGTCGTGTACGAGGTCAGGCTCGAAACCTGTTCGCCCGAAACATGTTTCATCTGGTGCGGGGTGCGCGCGGAGAAGGCCACATCGGTGTCGCCGTCGGCGTTCGCGACGCGCGCGGCGGAGTGCTCGTCGTCGATGTCGACGTCGATGTCGGTCACCCATTTGGGGAAGCCGTAGCCGTCGTGGCCACGCACCTGGGCGATGTCGCTGTTGACCGGAAGGGACAGGACGTAGGTGTGGAGGTGGTCGTTCTTCAGGCCGGTGAGCAGGTCCAGGAACCCGGGGCCGCGGTGGCGGGCGGGCTTGACCGCGATGCCGACGGCGGCCTCGGTGTAGAAGTCGATGTCACACACGTCGTAGCGGAAGAACATCACCGAGACCAGGCCCAGACCGGGGGTGAGCTCGACCGGAGCCAACTCGTGCGGGAGCCGGGAACCGATCGCGCGGGACGGCGCGATCATCGTCAGTCGCGCCGTGGAGATCCGGTAGTAGAAGTTCGGTGTCCAGGTCGGGCCGATCGGCGAGTCGACCTTCGTCTTCGGCATCCGCCGGAAGAACTCGACACCGCTCACCCGCGGATCGGTCGCTACGGCGTCGAGGTCGGTGCACATCCGGTAGCGGTCGTAGAGGCCGCCCTGCGCGACGTCGACCGGGCGGCCGCCGAGATCGACGGTGACCGTCTGTGACGTGGTCGCACCCATGAACACTCCTTATGTTGACATCGCTAACATCGACGACGTTAGAGCCGAATGTGAGCACTGTCAACACCTGGTGGTGGCGGCCATGCGCGTCGGTATCGAAGGGTTACGGAGTACGCACCGAAAGGATCGCGGCGAACGCGGCGCGCACGTGATCGGCCACCTCGCGGCTCGACTGCGCCGGGAGCTTGCCGTCCAGATGCAGGAAGGCCAATCCGTGGGCCAGCGCCCATCCGGCCGAGGCCAGCGCCTCCGAGCCGCCGTCCGGAAAGACCTGTGTCATGGCCAGTTTCAGCAGATCGTGAATCTCCGCCGCGGCCTGGACCCGGTCTTCGTTGTCCACATCGCAGGCGTTGCCGAACATCAGGCGGAACAGCGCCGGTCGGCGCAGCGCGAATTCGACGTAGGTGACCGCCAGTTCGGCGAGATCGGACGTCGATGCCGGGAGCTTGCCCCCGGCGGTCAGGTCCGCCTTCAGATCGCGCAGGCCCTGTGCGGCCAACGCGGATTCCAGCGCCTCGCGGTCGGTGAAGTGCCGGTACGGCGCGGTCTGCGAGACGCCCGCGTCGCGCGCGATGGCGCGCAGTGAGAACGGTTCACCGGCTTCGAGTCGGTGCATCGCCGCCCCGAGGAGTGAGGCTCGCAGATCACCGTGATGGTAACCACTCTTCGCTGAAGTTGACACTGAACACATTCCTTTCTAGCCTCATGTTAGCAATGTAAACATACCGCTTTCAGGAGCAGCGATGTCATCCGCAGTCCCCACCTCCACCAGGCCCGGCGGTTCGGCGAAGACTTCACCGGTCTTCGCGCCGTTCACGCTCCCCAACGGCTCGGTGATCCCGAACAGGCTGGCCAAGGCCGCCATGGAGGAGAACATGGCCGTTTCCGGGCAACTCCCGGGAAAGTCCCTGTTCCGGCTGTACGAGCGCTGGAGCCGGGGCGGGGCGGGGCTGATCATCACCGGCAACGTGATGGTCCACGCACAGGCACTCACCGGGCCGGGCGGCGTTGTCCTGGATGCGGATTCGCCGCTGGAACCGTTCCGGCAGTGGGCTGCCGCCGCCAAGAGCGGTGGCGCACGGGTGTGGATGCAGATCAACCACCCGGGGCGGCAGGTCCGCGCGGACATGCCCGGCCTCGCCTGGGCGCCGTCGGCGATCCGTGTCGATGTCGGCAGGAACAGCAAGCGTTTCGCGCAGCCGGTCGCGATGACCGCGCAGCAGATCGCCGAGACCGTCGAGCGCTTCACCGAAACGGCCCGCCGCGCAGCGGAAGCCGGGTTCGACGGCGTGGAAGTCCATGCCGCGCACGGCTATCTGCTGTCCCAGTTCCTCTCGCCGCTGACCAATCGGCGCACCGACCGATGGGGCGGCAGCCTGGAGAACCGGGCACGGCTGCTGCTCGACATCGTCCGTGCGGTCCGGGGCGCGGTCGCTCCCACGTTCGCCGTCGCGGTCAAACTGAACTCGGCCGACTTCCAGCGCGGCGGTTTCGACCGCGACGACGCCGCGCGCGTGATCGAGCTGCTGGCTCCGCTCGGCGTCGACGTCGTCGAACTCTCCGGCGGCAGCTACGAGGCGCCCGCCATGACCGGCCAGGCCACCGACCAGCGGACCCGCGCCCGCGAGGCGTACTTCCTCACCCTCGCCGAAGAACTCGCGACGACCAGCCCGCTGCCGCTGATGTTGACCGGAGGGGTCGTGCGGCGGCCGGTGGCCGAGGAGGTCCTGGCCGCAGGTATCGATCTCGTGGGCATGGGCAGCGCGCTGGCCGTCGACCCCGACCTGCCGAACCGGTGGCGTCGGGACGACGCCGCCACGGTCGAGCTCGCGCCGGTACGGATGAAGGACAAGGCGGTCGCGTCCGCCGCGAGCATGTCCCGTGTGCGGCAACAACTTCGCCGCCTCGGCGCGGGTCGGCGCACACGCCCCGGAATGAACCCCGCACTCGCCCTGCTGAAGGAAACCGTTCTCCAGCAGCGCGCGCTACGTCGGTACCGCAGCTGGCCGGCCGGTCGCGCCTGACCGCGTAGGAGCGCCGCAAGCGTTGCGCCAGGATGGTGCAAGAGGGGTCGAAAATCATTGGGTCATGGATGAATTCGATGTAGTAGTAGTGGGCGCCGGGCCGGTCGGTCTCTTCCTTGCCTGTGAGCTGGGTCTGGCCGGTTGTGCTGTCCTGGTGCTCGAGCGGGAGGCGGAGCTCGGCTCGCCGTGGCGGGTGGAGCCGCTCGGGATGCGGGGTTTGTTCGCCACCTCGGCCGAGGCGTTCTACCGCCGCGGGATGCTGGGTGCCCTGCTGAAAGCGACGGGTGTCCCTGATGATTCCGGCGAGAATTCCGAGGGAGACGAACCCTCGGGCCCGCCCATGGCGGGTCACTTCGCCGGTATGGAACCCGACCCGGCCGATATCGACCTCGCCGCACTGCCGTTCCGGCTGCCCACCCCGGCGCCGGACGCCATGGTGGCCAGCCTGGACGCGGTCGAAACGGTGCTGTCGCAGCGGGCAGCCGAACTCGGTGTGCAGATCAGGCGCGGCGCCGCGGTCTCGGCCCTCGTGCAGGACGAGAACGGTGTGGTCGTGCGGGCCGGCGACCACGAATACGCGGCGCGCTGGGTCGTCGGATGCGATGGCGGACGCAGCGCGGTGCGCAAGCTCGCCGGGTTCGATTTCGAGGGCACCGAACCGCGGTTCACCGGCTACATCGCGCTCACCACCATCGCCGATCCGGAGAAGCTGGGCTCCGGGATGATCAACCGGACGCCAACCGGCACGTACGTGCGAATGTTCGCGGACGGGCAGATCGGCATGATGGATTTCGACGGCGGTGCCTTCGACCGCACACAGCCGCCGACCCGCGAGCACCTGCAGACGGTGCTGCGCCGGGTGTCGGGCACCGACGTGACGTTGAGTGAGGTCCAGCTCGCGTCGACCTTCACCGATCGGGCGAAGCAGGCGACGACCTACCGGCAGGGACGCGTCCTGCTCGCGGGCGACGCCGCGCACATCCATTCCCCGCTCGGCGGGCAGGGCCTGAACACCGGGCTCGGCGACGCGATGAACCTGGGCTGGAAACTCGCGGCGACCGTGCAGGGGAAGGCGCCGGACGGACTGCTCGACACCTACACCGGCGAACGTCATCCGATCGGCGCCCGGGTGCTCGACTGGTCGCGGGCTCAGGTGGAGGTGATGCGGCCCGACCCGCACGCCCGCGCGGTCCAGGCGGTCATCCGCGACCTGATCGCGACCCGGGACGGCGCAACCTATGTGTTCCAGAAGGTTTCGGGCTCATCGATCCGCTACGACCTGGGCAGCGAGCAGCCGCTGATCGGCCGCAGCGCACCGGATTTCCATCTCGTGGACGGCACCCGGCTGGGTGATCTGATGCGGGACGGGCATGGCGTCGCACTCGATTTCACCATCGACCGATGCCTGCGTGGCTCGGCCACGGGCTGGGCGGACCGGATCCGGTATGTGGCCGGGCCGGTGCGGAACGACCTCGGCTTCGGCGCTGTGCTGATCCGGCCCGACGGCATCGTCGCGTGGGCCGGTGATCACGCCCCCGATCGGGCAGCGTTCGAGCGAGCCGCCGGTGACTGGTTCGGCGATCCGGAAGTATGACTCGCACCTGCTTGCCGCCGACGGAGTGTTCGCCGAACTCGCCACGACGACCGAACCCGAATCGTTGACCGCCCAGAGCTGAGATTTGTCTTCGGCGACACGCGAATCCGCTCGGCAGCAAGCCTTTTCGCGAGCAGTCACCAGTTCGTCGGAAGGTGATCAATCAGGTTGCGCAGGGACGGACCGGCGATGGTGCGGACGAATGCGCATTCGCAGAGGCGTCCGGCGTCGCCGAGATCGAGGGTGAGTTCGACCGAGTCCGACAGCCGGTACGGACGGCTCTGCACCAACGAACCGAGAATCCGGCGCATACGCGAGAGTTCGGCGCGGATGGCAACGGCGTGATCCGGGTCGCCGTGCACGGCGGTGCTCAGCTCGGTGACCGACGCACCACGCCGACCGCGCAGGTGCAGCACCAGCAGGATTTCGGTGTGACGCGGGGAAAGTGGTGTACGCCAGTCATTTTCGTCACCGGTGGTGATCACGACGGGCGGGCCGGACAGGTCGAGTGTCATCCGGATCCGCGTGGTGGTGGCGCACGGGCGCACCAGCCAGCCGTCGAGCAGTGCTTCGGCGGTGCACAGGCCCAGGCCCGGGACATGCACTGCGCGTTCGGTATTGGGGATGGCGATGCGTCCGGTCGGGGACAGGCCCGTGGAGTGTGCGACCCAGCCGTGGTCGTCGATCAGCAGCGCGGGACCGGTCAGCGAGGCCAGCATGGGCATGGCGGTCTCGCGCAGGCGCCGGAGGCGCTCGTGCTGGCGGTGCAGCAACTGCCCCTCGGCGATTTCCACAGCGGCGCTGACGAGGGCGGTGAGGGCGGGGTGCAGTGTCAGCGCCGGGCCGCTGATGTCGACGACGCCGATGAGTTCGCCGGTGCGTGGGTCGTGTATCGGCGCGGCGGTGCAGTACCACGGGTGCTGCGACTGTTCGAAGTGCTCACCGGAGAACAGTTGCACGGGAACGGCTTCCACGAGTGCGGTGCCGATGGCGTTGGTGCCGACGGTGTTCTCGGTCCAGGTGGCGCCCTCCCGGAAGCCCAGATCGTCGGCGTGGCGGCGCACCTTCGCGTCGCCCGAACGCCAGAGGATCGCGCCATCGGCGTCGGTGACGACCATGATCATCTGGGAGGAGTCGGCGACTGCGGCGAGTACCCGGGACAGGTCGTCGATCACGTGGTGCAGTGGTGAGCGGTGCCGGCGTTGCTCGATGTCCTGCAGCGTGAGGACCGCGCGGGTATTGGCTCGGTCGGGCGACAACCCGGCGGCCAGAACCCGTGACCAGGATCGCGCGACCACGGTCCTGGGCTGCATGGGAAATCGGCTGCCGCTGATGACCGCATCGTGCATGCGGACGAGCTCGCGCGCGTAGCGGGGGAGGTCGGTCCCCGGGGTGATCGCGTCGAAGCTGCCCACATGTCCTTCCTCATCCGCGGGGCTCGCGCGGACCCGTGGGGGAGCACGCCGCGCCGCGCTCGTCGATGATGCAACCTCTTGCAACGATTGTGACATCGGTTCGGGTGGCGTGTGCTGTAGGTCACAGATCTACGCGGAAGGAGTATCCGATGACCCGGACACTGGAACCAGCACATACGAGCCCGGACGGGGCGGGTCCGCAGCAGCGGGTGCACACGTGGCTGCGGGAGTTCGAATCGGCTCTTGCCGCGCGTGATGCCGAGCGGGCCGCCGGTCTGTTCGCGGTGGACGGTTTCTGGCGCGATCTGGTGGCGTTCACCTGGAACATCACCACGCTCGAGGGTCGTGAGGGGATCGTCGAGATGCTCCGCGTCCGCCTCGAGGATGCCGATCCGCGAGGATTCCACACGACCGAGCCCGCGACCGAAGCGGACGGGGTGATCACGGCCTGGATCGGCTTCGAGACCGCGGTCGGTCGCGTGACCGGTCATCTGCGGCTCACCGACGCGGGCGCGTGGACGCTGCTGACCAGTTTGCGGGAGTTGAAGGGACTCGAGGAGAACAAGGGCTCGCGTCGGCCCAAAGGCGCTGAGCACGGGGCGAATCGGAACAGAGTCACCTGGTCCGAACAGCGCGAGATCGAGGAGCGTGAACTCGGCCGTTCCCGGCAGCCGTACGTGGTCGTCGTCGGCGGCGGGCAGGGCGGGATCGCGCTGGGTGCGCGGTTGCGGCAGTTGGGTGTGCCGGCACTGGTGATCGACAAGCACGACCGTCCGGGCGATCAGTGGCGCGGGCGGTACAAGTCGCTGTGCCTGCACGACCCGGTCTGGTACGACCACCTGCCCTACCTGCCGTTTCCGGAGAACTGGCCGGTTTTCACGCCGAAGGACAAGGTCGGCGACTGGCTCGAGATGTACACCCGGGTGATGGAGATCCCGTACTGGTCGAAGACCACCTGCACGTCCGCGTCCTACGACGAGCAGACGGGGGAGTGGACGGTGCACGTCGAGCGTGACGGGGAGCCGGTCGTGCTCCGTCCGCGGCAACTCGTGCTCGCCACCGGGATGTCCGGCAAGCCGAGTATCCCGGACTTACCCGGTATGGACCTGTTCCGCGGCGAGCAGCACCACTCCAGTCGGCACCCGGGGCCGGACGCGTATGCGGGCAAGCGCGCGGTCGTCATCGGCTCCAACAATTCCGCGCACGACATCTGCGCCGCGCTCTGGGAATCCGGCGCCGAGGTGACGATGGTGCAGCGGTCCTCGACCCACATCGTGCGCTCGGATTCGCTGATGGACATCGGGATGGGTGATCTGTACTCGGAGCGGGCGGTGGCGGCCGGCATCACCACCGACAAGGCGGACCTGATCTTCGCCTCGATGCCGTACCGGATCATGCACCAGTTCCAGATCCCGGTGTACGACGCGATCCGCGAGCGCGACGCCGACTTCTACGCGCGGCTCGAGCGAGCCGGATTCCAATTGGACTGGGGCGAGGACGGTTCCGGCCTGTTCATGAAGTACCTGCGCCGCGGATCGGGCTACTACATCGATGTCGGCGCGGCCGATCTGGTGGCGAACGGCGATATCGCACTCGCGCACGGGCAGGTACGCGAATTGACCGAGGATGCCGTCGTGCTCGACGACGGGACCGAACTGCCTGCCGATCTGGTCGTCTACGCCACCGGATACGGATCGATGAACGGCTGGGCGGCGGATCTGATCGGGCAGGAGGTAGCCGACAAGGTCGGCAAGTGCTGGGGATACGGGTCGGGCACCGCGAAGGATCCGGGCCCGCACGAGGGCGAACTCCGCAACATGTGGAAGCCGACCCAGCAGGACGGGCTGTGGTTCCACGGCGGCAATCTGCATCAGTCCCGGCACTATTCGCTGTATCTCGGGTTGCAGCTCAAAGCGCGCTACGAGGGCATCCCCACGCCGGTCTACGGCCTGCAGGAAGTGCACCACCCGAGCTGACCGGTTCCGGGCGACGGCCGGGTCCGTATGACCCGGCCTGCCCCCTTCACGCGCGGGTGACGTCGTGGGCGGCGAGGAGGCGGTCCGCGGTGTCCTCGACGGTGGGCATCGCGGCGATCTCGGCGGCCACCGCCCGAGCCGAGCTGGTCATGTCTGCCTCGGTGATCAGTGTATCGAGATGTGCCGCAGTGATTTTGGATGCCGGGACCGACAGGCCCGCGCCGCGGTTCTCGACCGATTCCGCGTTCCAGCGACGGTCCCCGGGCGCGGGTGTGGCCAGTTGCGGGATGCCCGCGCGCAGGGCGGCGAGCACCGAGCCGGCGCCGCCGTGGTTGACCATCGCGGTGCAGGTGGGCAGGGCACGGTGCAAGGCGATCCAGCCGACGGTGTGGACGTTGCCGGGCAGGCGTGCGGAGCGCGCGATGGCACGGTTCGGGCGGACGATGACGATGTCCGCGTCCACCTGCGGGGCGGCGCGCAGCACGGCGCGCAGCATGGCGTCGGGCCCGTCGCCGAGCATGGTGCTGCGAGTCACGACGATGCGCGGCCGCACCGGCGGGTCGTGGAACACCGGGGGGACCGGCGCGCCCGATGGCGCATACGGGGTGTACCGCAGAGGCCAACCGGGCACCGCCACGATACTGGGCGGGGCGAGCGACAGGGTCGTCGCCGCGTCGGGCTCGTCCCGACCACACAGCAGCCGCAACAGCTCTCGGCGGATCAGCGTGCCGTTGTCGAGGGCGATGTTGTGCAACACGGTCGGGACACCGATCCGGGCCGCCGCGATCGCCGCTGCGGCGGCGAAGGGTTCGTGGACGACCAGATCGGGTTGGAACCGTTCGGCGGTTCTGGTGAGAGGGGCGATCATCGGTTTGTTGGTCACCGCGAAGACATGGGCGCCGCCCCGGGGGTCGGCCCTGCCGGTCATCGATCGCACCGCCAGGACCGGATGCAGGCCCAGCCCCCGCACTACCGCCTGCACATTTCCGATGCCGGGCGCGATATCGACCGCATCGATATCGTCGGCGACCGCGGCGACTGCCGCTCCGCCGCTGGCCACCAGCACCTCATGTCCCCGATCGCGAAGGCATCGTGCCAGCGGCATCATCGGGAACAGATGCCCGATCAACGGTGTCGCGGCGAACAGGATCCTCACGACGCCCGGCCTCGGTCGGGCCCGCCGGTAGCCCAGACCCGTCCGATCTCGACGTTGCAGGGGCCACCATCCGACACGACCACAGTCTTCACGGTGTCGATACTGCCGCGCCGGTAGCCCGGTTGCATGGAATCATGCACCTCGGCCGTCCGGTACTTCGCCGCCGAGTCGATGAATTCCTCGGCCGCGTCGCGGGTTTCGGTGTCTACACGAGTCGCGTCACTGGGAGCGTTCGATGGTGACCTTCAGGTTCTTCATGATCGGCTGGTCGCTCTGCGTGCTGTAGTCGCCGATCGCGCACAGGACGTTGAGTTCGGGCATGTAACCGGCGGCGCAGCCGCGCGGGATGTCGTAGGGAATCGCCTTGTAGCGCTGCACCGATCGGGTGCTTCGGTCCCGGGCGAAGCTGGTGATGTCGACCTCGTCGAACAGTTCCAGGCCGCGATCGCGCATGTCGTGCTCGTTCATGAACACCAGGGTGCGCAGTTTCTGCACGCCTCGGTAGCGGTCGTTGTCGGAGTAGATGGTGGTGTTCCACTGGTCGTGCGAGCGCATGGTGGTCAGCGTCAGCGTGCCCGGTTCCGTGGTGAGGTCGGGCAGGTCGGCGGCGGAGAATTCGGCCTTGCCGGACGGGGTGAGGAAGACCAGTTCGCGGGCGGGCTGCTTGATCCGGAAGCCGAGCGGCAGCCGCACACGGCGGTTGAAATCCTCGAAGCCGTCCAGAACTTCGGCCATGGTGTCGCGGATCCGGTCGTAGTCCTCGACGTAGTGGTCCCACGGTGTCCCGCTGTGCGGCAGTGCGGCCCTCGCGATACCGGCGATGATGGCGGGCTCGGACCGAAGCTGTTGGGAGGCAGGCTTTTTCATGCCCTTGGACAGATGCACCATCGCCATCGAATCCTCGACGGAGGTCTGCTGCAGGCCGCCGCGCTGTTCGTCGCGCTCGGTGCGGCCCAGACAGGGCAGGATCAGTGCCTGCCTGCCGTGCACCAGGTGGCTGCGGTTGAGCTTCGTGCTGACCTGGACGGTGAGTTCGCACCGCCGCAGCGCGTCGAAGGTGTAGGCGGTGTCGGGGGCGGCGAGCGCGAAATTGCCGCCCATGCCCACGAAGACCCGCACATCGCCGCGATGCATGGCCTCGATGGTGGCCACGGTGTCGAGCCCGTGCGCGCGCGGCGGATCGATCCCGCACACCGTGGCGAGCCGGTCCAGGAACGCCGCGGTGGGGCGGTGATCAATCCCGCAGGTGCGGTTGCCCTGCACGTTGCTGTGTCCGCGCACGGGGGAGGGGCCGGCGCCCTCGCGGCCCAGATTGCCGCGCAACAGCAGCAGATTCACGATCTCACGGACCGTGTCGACCCCGTGCTCGTGCTGGGTGACGCCCAGGCACCAGCTGATGATCGACCGGTCGGCGTCGCAGTAGATCCGCGCTGCCTTGCGGATCTCGGCCTCGCTCAGCGCGGACTGTTGCTCGATCTGCGTCCACGGCGTCGCCGCCACCTTCGCGCGGTAGGTATCGAAGCCGGTGGTGTGGCGCTCGATGAACTCGCGGTCCAGCGCCTTCGGGTCGGTGTGCGCCTCCTCGAGCACGGCCTTGGCGATGCCGCGCAGGACCGCGAAGTCGCCGCCGATGCGGGTTTGCAGGTTCATCGTGCCGATGGGCGTGGCTCGGAAGGTCGCCATCCGGGCGAATTCGTGCGGGATGATGGTGCGCCGCGAACCGGCCTCGATCAGCGGGTTGATGTGCACGATCTGTGCGCCCCGCCGGTCGGCCTCGGCCAGTGCGGTGAGCATGCGCGGGGCGTTGGAGGCGGCATTGACGCCCATGATGAACAGCGCGTCGGTGGTCTCCCAATCCTCCAGGTCACAGGTGCCTTTGCCGGTGCCCAGGGATGCTTGCAGTGCGCGTCCGCTGGCCTCGTGACACATGTTGGAGCAGTCGGGCAGATTGTTGGTGCCCAGTTCGCGGGCGAGCAACTGGTACAGGAAGGTGGCCTCGTTGCCGAGGCGTCCCGAGGTGTAGAACGAGGCCCGGTCGGGATCGTCGAGTTCGCGCAGTGCCCGCCCGACGACCTCGAACGCCTGGCTCCAGGTGATCGGGACATAGCGGTCGCTGTCCGCGTCGTAGCGCATCGGCTCGGTGAGCCGGCCCTGGTTCTCCAGGTCGTGATCGCTCCAGCCGGACAGTTCGGTCACGGTGTGCGCGGCGAAGAACTCGGCCCCGACGCGCTTGTGGGTCATCTCCCAGGTGACGTGCTTGATCCCGTTCTCGCAGATGTCCAGATGGATGCCCTTGATCGAGTCGGGCCAGGCGCATCCCGGGCAGTCGAACCCGCCGTTCTCGTGATTCATCTTCAGGATGGCCAGCGGGCCCAGCAGCGGCTCGTGTTCCTGGCCGATCATGAACTCGGTGACCGACCTGGCCGCACCCCACCCGGCGGCGGGATGGTCGTAGGGCCGGAACTTCGGCGCCGCCGTGGCGTCCTTCGCGCCGCTGGGCCCGGAATCCGCGCCGGGCCGGTTGGTGAAATCGATGGCCATCGCAGATCCCTTACTAGGCGAACGCCGGGCCGCGCAGGGTTTGCTCGGGCGGGCAGCCGTAGTGGAGTTCGTAGACGGTGGGGAACAGGCTCGGCTGGAATCCCCACGCGGTGGCGATCGCGTCCACCGTTGTTTCTCCGGGCCGGTAGAACTCGAGATCGGCGTGCGTCCCCGCCAGCCTGATTCGTGCCACGTCCGCGGCCAGCGGCATCCCGCGGTGCCGGATCCAGCACTCCTGCAGTGCGCGCACACTCAACCCGGCTTCGGCTGCGAGTCCGGAGACGGTCAGTTGCTCGCCGGGGAACGCCTCGAGATAGTCCAAGCACCTGTGGATCACGTGCGGACCCCAATTCGGCACGGTGGCGGCCAGCGCTTCCCGGTCCGGATGGTCCAGCGACAACAACAGTCGCACGAGTAACTCCTGCTCGATAGCGGGTCGTCCGATCAGCGGCACATCGGCCTCGTCCGCGGCGATCCGCCGGACGGTCGACAGCCACGTTCGGTCGGGCACCTGGGGCGCCTCCGCCGGATGGACAGGGTGTCGGACCGTTCGGCCCAGCAGTGCCTCGAGCATGTCGGACAACGCGCGCTGACCGACCTCGACGGCCACGACCCGCCCTCGATCCGGTGAATCGACGAAGGCGTCGACCGACGGCTCGACGACAACGGCACGACCGGGCAGGACCTCCACCTCGTGCCGGCGATCGACCACCCGCATCATCCGCCCCACCGGGATCTCGACCAGATATCCGTGCTCGTCCGGCGTGTGCATGTGCATGCCGGTCACCGAGGATGTCAGCTCGACCCGGACGGGGCCTCGCGTGACCTCGCGTGTACGTGGAATCGCTTGTTGCTTCATGAGCACTCCGCAGCTATCGAAGCCCCCGCAACAAGAGGGTAGCTTGAAATTCGCTGCGATGCGGGAAACTTCGCGAACCGGGTGACCTGGCATACCGTCCGGCCGAGATGCGACGCGAAATATGCACTCGCATAACGCAATACCGCGCTGACTCGATCGACCCCGCTTCCCGGGAGCGGGGAACCTCACCCCTCGGGTTCAGGTCCGTCCTGGCTAGGCTTCCGCGATGAACACGCCGCAGGCCGACAGCCTTCCCGGTCGACGAGAGAAGCGAGGACTCCGGTCACGGCTCGCCTGGCGATTGTTTCTCGCCTGCACGGTTGCGTGTTGCGCGGGCCTGCTCATACATTCCAGCGACCCGGCCGGTGCCGAATCGGTGCTGTGGACGTTGTTCTCGATCGTCGCGGCGGTTGTGTTCTTCTACGGGATGGTGGGTTACCTGAGCCGGGTGGTCGTGTCCCGGCGGCTTCGGGTGCCGGAACTCGGTCCCCTGCTCGCGCCTGCGCTGGTGGTGGCGTGCACGGCGGCGGCATGGAGCGTGGACCTGCCGATCATCGTGCGCTGGCAGTTCTCGGAGCGGGCCTTCGGTGATGCCGCGCGGCAGGTGCGCAACGGTGTCGATCCGCGGACGTTCGAAGGTCACCGGCTCGGTCTCTACCGCGTCGACGATACGGACCACCCGACCTCGAGCATCTACCGCGACGCCACTGGTATCTATTTCGCGACCGGCCCCGCGGCGGGCCAATGCGCGAACAGGTCCGGGTTCGCCCAGGTCACCGGCGACCATCCCGCGGATGGCGCATTGCATCATCTCGGCGGTGACTGGTATTGGTTCTGCTTCGACAGCAGCGGAGAGAAAACAATCGTGCCGGACCATCCCATCGGAGGGTGAGGTTACGCAGACCCGCTTCCACCACCCGGCGCACACTGCCGAATGGGACTGCGCCACCATCGAATCCGACCTCGACGCCGTCTGCGCGCTTCTGCTCGACGGCCTGCCTCAGAAGGAGAACCTCTCGTGACCACTCTTGTGACCGGTGCTCGTGGCTTCGTCGGCAGCGGTGTCCTGACTCGGCTGCTGGAGGCGGGCGAACCCGTCCGAGCGTCCAGTCGCAACCCCGAGCCCGGCGAGTTCCCCGACGGCGTCCAGGTCGTCCGCGCCGACCTGACCGATCCCTCCACCCTGCCCGCAGCCCTGGCGGGCGTGACGAAGGTATTCCTCTACGCCCACCCGGACACGGCCGTGGAGTTCGCCGCCGCGGCGGTCGCGGCGGGCGTGCAGCACGTGACGCTGCTGTCCTCCGGCACGGTCCTGCAGCCGAATGCGGAGCGGAACCCGATCGCGGTCCGCCATATGACCGTGGAGAAAGCTCTGGTGGACTCCGGCCTGCCGCACACCTTCGTGCGTCCGGGGTACTTCGCCACCAATTCGCTGCGGTGGACCTCCATCCGCACCGAACGGGTGTTCCGGACGGCCTTCCCCGAGGCGACCACCTCGCCGGTGCACGAGCGGGACATCTCCGATGTGGCCGCGCACGCGCTGCTCCACGAGGCCGGTACGTCCGCCTCCCACTCGGTCCTGGGCCCCGGCCCGATCACCCAGCGCGACCAGATCGCCGCGATCGCGGACGCGCTCGGCGAACCCGTGCAGCTCGAACAGGTCGACGTCGAGACCTACCGCGCCGAGCTGCTCGCCGAGCTGCCGCCGTTCCTGGCGGACATGTTCATCCAGTTCCGAGGCGTCGTGCCGAACCCGTCGCCGGAGATCGCCGTCGACTCGGTCCCGGATCTACTGGGCCGTCCCGCTCTGTCGTTCGCCGAGTGGGCCCGAGACCACGCGGCCGACTACCGCTGACATTCGAGCCGGGCCACCGCGTTGTCGGTGAGCCACCGTGCCTCCTCGTCGCCCATCGCGGTGGTCGCGTATCCGACGCTCAGGTCGAGGCTGCCGAGCCGCTCGTTGGCGATCACGAACAGCGACGGGCCGAACATGTCGAGCGAAACGGCCCGGGTGACGTCCTCGAGCGTGTAGGGGCCGTAGCTGGTCCGGAGGCCGGACTCGCCCGCTGTGGTGACGGCAAGTCCGTCGAGGCGCCGGTGGTTGCGCAGCGTCGGGCCGATTTCGCGCCGATACACCTCGCCATCCGGGAACTTCATGATGGCGGCGGACTCCCAGTCCTTGGCCAGCGTGGCGATCAGTTTGAACGAGACGTCGCGGGCGGTTGCCCAGAAGTCGTCGGTGATCGGGTGCTCGGTACGCAGGATGTCGACGTAGCAACCGTAGGTCTCGGGCGGCAGCGTGAGTGTGCTGAGGCGACGGAGGTCGACCGTGGTCAACAGGGTCATGACGTCGAGCCGGTACCGCTCGCGGATCGCCAGCAGGAAGGCGGCGGTCACCGCACCGTGCAGCGTTGTTCTGTTGGCCTTGATGGCATCCGCGAGCGTTGCGGTCGCGCTGGGCCCGAGGTGACGCTCCAGTACGCGCGTCTCCTTCTTCCGACCGCGGATCTTCTGCTTGGGTAGCCGGATGGCCGGCGTATAGGTGCTCTTCTCGCGACCGCCGGACTTCTTGCCACTCGCGGGTTTGCTGGGCAGACCGGCTTCGATCGGTGGGGGCAGGGCGGTGTGGAGCGACGAGTTGTGTTGCGCCACGGCCGGATCGGCGAGGAATTCCAGAAGCCGGCGAGCGAGCATGTTGGCGGACTGGGCATCGAGCGTCGCATGATCGGCGCAGACGACGATGTGGTTGATCTCGGCATCGGGCGATTGCCGCACCAGCGTCGTCCGCAGGCGCGGATGGGTGCCCTTCCGGATCGGTGTGTGCATGTCGGCGGCGAGAACCTTGCGCCAAGCGTCCGGGTCGGGGTCGTCGACCACCCGCACCGGGATTTCCGGTGTGCCCTCGGTGTCGAACCAGCGCCGGCGGTAGGCGAAGGGCGGCAGCGGGCGCCAGACGATCTTGCCGTAGCGGATATGAGCGCGAAGGATGGGGTGCTGGGTCTGTAGCCAGGCGAGCGCGCGCCGCACCTGCGCCGGATCGAGGCGGCCGCGCACGTGCAGCACCTGCAGGGTGATCAGTCCCCGACGCGCATGCAAATGGTTGAGCAGTTGTTCTCGTTCGCCCAGTGGGCGCGTTTCGCCCAAACCGTCCTCCCATGTTTCGAACGCCATTTCAGGTCGCGATGAAATTGGTTATCATGCTGACGACATAAAGGACTCGAGCGATGGATGATATCGAACAACCGATTGTCGATTATATCTCCGCCATGATGGCCGAGGCCGGCGGAGGGCCGGTGGATCGCGAGACCCCTTTGCTGGAGATCGGTCTGCTGGACTCGATCAGTCTGGTAAAGCTGGTGCATTTCCTCCAGGAACGATTCAAGATCAGTATCCCTGATACGGAGATACGGGCGGAGCTGTTCGAATCGCCCGCGAAACTGGCGGCCTATGTCTCGCAGCGAGCGACTCAGCCCGCCTGAAGCTCCCGCAGCCGCGCGCGCAGCACCTTGCCGGCCGCGCTGCGCGGCAATGCGTCGATGAATGCGATCTCGGCCGGGACCTTCTGAACCGACAGCCTTTCGCGCGCATAGCGGATCAACTCGTCGGCCGACACGTCCGCCCCTCTGACGACGAACGCGATCAGGCGATTACCGTTGCGCGGGTCCGGGTCCGGCAGACCCGCCACTGCGGCTTCGGCGACGGCGGGCAAGGTCATGAGCGTCTCCTCCACCTCGATGGGGTCGATCTTGTAGCCGGACACCTCGATCAGCAGCTTGCTGCGGCCGTGGATGAAGATGCGGCCTTCGTCATCGAGCGAGGCGAGATCGCCGGTCCGGAACCAGCCGTCGTCGAACGCCTCGGCGTTGGCCGCGGCATCGCCGAGATAGCCCCGCATGAGCGAGGACGATCGCAGTTCCATTTCGCCGACGGACGGGCCGAATTCGGTGTCGAACGGAACGATGCGGACTTCGGCGTCGCCCGCCGGTTTGCCCACCGAAGCCCAGCTCGCGTCGAGGTCGGCGGAGTCATTGTGCGAGAACATACTGGCCTCGGTCGAGCCGTAATCCTGACGAATTGTGATACCGAGGCGCTCGCGCACCACTTCCAAGGCGGACCGCTTCAGTGCGACGCCGCCCGAGAAGGCCAAGCGCAGCCCGAGATCGAAATTGCCGGGTTGACCGGCGATGATTTCGTACATTGCCGGAACGGCGCCCATAACGGTCACCCGCTCGCGGACCATGGCGTCGAGCAGTTTCCCGCGCGAAAGCGCCAGCGGGAGGGGATCGCTCCAATAGAGCGCCGTCGCACCCCCGGCGACGGCTTGGATAGCGCCCAGCAGGAAGCCCATCGAGAAGCTGCCCGGCAGCATGTCCAGGACGATGTCGTCGGGCTGAATCTCCCAGGCCGTGCTGGCGCGTTCACCATCGGCGATGAGTTCGGCGTGGGTGTGTGGCACCACTTTGGGCAACCCGGTCGAGCCGGATGAGAACAGGTAGAGCGCGGTCGTGTCGCCTGGCAGTTTCGGCAGTGGGGTGGTCGCAGTTGCTTCGGGCAGGGCGTTCGTCAGGAACGATGGAATGCCGGGGGCCGCATCCGCGATGAGCGTCTCGGCAACGGCGGCACGGTCGGGAGTCGAGATGACGGCCTTGGGCGCGGTTTTCTGCGCGAGGATGGCAAGTTCGGATCGTGTGGCCGTCTCGCTCAGCGGCATCGCGATGGCGCCGATGGCGAACAGCGCGTGGGCTGTTGCGAAAAGGTCGGGTGAGTTCGGAATCAGCAAGGCAACGGGATCGCCGCGCTCGATGCCACGTTCGGTGAGGCCGCCGGCGAGTCGGCCGATCCGCTCGACCACAGCGGCGTAGGGGGTGAATGCTCCGCCCTGCCGCAATCCGCTGGTGATCGGTGCTCGAGCTGTCAACGTGAGCAGATTGTCGTAGATCATCGTCACTCCCTCGAATCAGGCCGTGATCTTGGCCCGCACCGTCGCGTGCAGTTCGCGCAGGCGCGACCGCTCGGTGATCACCTCGAGCACCCGCGTGCCGTGTGCATGCCCGGCCAACTCGACGGCCAGCTGATCCGGATCGACCTGGCGGTGCGGAATGCGGTAGGCGGCGCACAGCGCGGCCAGATCGATGCCGTGCGGGGTGCCGAACACCCGCTCGAACGCTCCGGCATACTTCGGTTCCCCCTGTTCGAGCAGCTCGAAGATGCCGCCGCCATCGTCGTTGGCGACCACGATGGTCAGATCGGCCGGGTGGGGTTCGCCGGGCCCGATCAGCAGGCCGGACACGTCGTGCAGGAAGGTCAGATCACCCAGCAGCGCGACGGTGCGGCCGTGGTGATGCAGCGCCGCGCCGACAGCCGTGGACACGGTGCCGTCGATGCCCGCGACACCGCGGTTGGACAGCACGGTGACACCCGGCTGCGGGTACGACACCAGGGCTGCGTCGCGCACCGGATTGGACGCGCCGAGCAGCAGTTGGTCGCCCTCGCGCAGCGAGTCCATCACCGTCGCCGCCACGTGCAGTCCGGTCGGCTTCGGTTGCTCGGCGAGTTCGGCCCGGACCACCCCGATCGCTCTCGCGTCGAGTTCACGGCACCGCACCAGCCACTCCGGGTCCGGTTCGCCTCTGACGATCGCCCGAGTGCCGGTGCCGACCACATTGCCGGAGACATCGGGCCAGCGCGGCCCGGTGGTGACCACGTAGACGATCACATTCGGATCGGCCAGCGTTTTCGCCACCGGACGGTGCAGGGTCGGACGGCCGGTGATGATGGCCTGGCGCGGCTTCAGCAGCGGCAACGCCAACGGGTGCAGTGCGGGGCCGTGCATGGGGGCCGTGGGTTCGGCGACGGTCGGCAGCTCGGACAGTTCCGGCCGGAGTCCGGCGCCGTGGCCCGAGATGACGACCGTGTCGGGGGTCAGGTCGATGTCGAGTGGCACGTCGAGCGTGGCGTACTGGGTGCGCGTCCAGGCCCGTCCGCCCTCGCGTCCCTCGGGCGCGCGCTCGCCGGGGGCGAGGTCGGGCACCAACGGATCGGGCAGCGGGATGTCGAAGTACACCGGGCCCGCGTTGCCGGAACGGGCGCCGCGGGCCGCGGCGAGTACCCGGCAGACCGTCGAGCGCCACAGGCTGTTCCGGCGCTCGTAGGACGCATAGTCCTCGGAGGTGGACTCTCCGTCGGCGAGGCCGAGCCTGATACTGGTGCGGACCTGAATGCCGAGCAGACCGAGCTGCTCCACGGTGTGGTTGGCGCCGGAGCCGAGCAGCTCGTAAGGCCGATCCGCGCTGACCACCACCAGCGGCACCCGTGCGTAGCTGGCCTCCATCACCGCGGGACCGAGGTTGGCCACCGCGGTCCCCGAGGTCATCACGACCGGCACCGGTCGTCGGCTGGCCACCGCCAGTCCGACCGCGAGGAAGCCCGCGGTCCGTTCATCGATGCGCATGTGCATCCGTAGCCGGCCCGCCGCATCCGCTGCCCGCACAGCAAAGTTCAACGGCGCGTGTCGTGTGCCGGGACACAGCACAACGTCCCGGACACCCCCACGTGCGAATTCGTCGACGACCACGTAGGCCTGCGCTGCGGACGGATCCACAAATCAAGCCTCTCAGACAGTCATGTCGGCGTCGACGGCATTCGGTCCATCCTCGGAATGCCCTTCGCAGGTTGGTGCCTCCGGCGGGGCACTATGAACATGGGACCGAGACCGGGTCTGAACTGGTGTTTCTTTCCGGGCGGTTGGTGATTGAAGCGGTTACCGGCTGTGAACCGCGCACCATGCGGAATTGCGTGTACTCATTCGAACCATGGCCAGTCGGAGCGCATCGGTAATCGTGAACCTGTTGGTGAGCGTCGTGACGTAGAGTGCGATTTCGGGGGGATAAGCCGAGACCGCCGTCGAGTGCGGCCCGGATCGACCTCCCGATCGCTCCGGAGGCCGCCGGCACGACCGCGTGGCCATGGCTGAATCGAGGTCGGCGCCCACGTGGAGACCACAGCGAATTCCCCTGATGCAGTGACGTCCTGTTCGACCGACGCGGCGACGACCCGCGACGTGTCGCGCCCGGCGCGCCTGCACGCCCACAGCGCCGTCTCCACGGCCCTGGCGATGCGCAGCGATCACGCGTTGCGCGAGCTCGTGGACGCGGCTACGCCGATCGGCGTCGGTATCGGCGGGAAGTCGGCGCTGCTGGAGGTCGCCGGAACCCCGGTCTTCGTGAAGCGGGTGCCCCTCACCGACCTGGAACGGCAGCCCGAGCATGTCCGGTCCACGGCGAACCTGTTCGACCTGCCACTGTTCAGCCACTACGGCGTCGGTCTGATCGGCGGGGCGGGCTTCGGGGCCTGGCGCGAGCTCGCTGTGCACATCATGACGACGAACTGGGTGCTCGCCGCCGAACACGAGGGCTTCCCGCTGATGTACCACTGGCGGGTGTTGCCGGACACGACGCCGCTGCCGGTCGAGCTCGCCGACATCGATCGCGCCGTCGCCTACTGGGACGGCCGACCGCAGGTACGCCACCGGATCGAGGCCGTGCGGGACTCGTCGGCGAGCATCGCGCTGTTCCTGGAGTACATCCCGCAGACCCTGCACGAGTGGCTGAACGACCGGATCGAGGCGGGCGGCGAGGCCACCGACCGGGCGTGCGCCATGGTGGAGCGGGAACTGGCCGTCGGCACCGCGTTCATGAACAGCCGTGGGCTGCTGCACCTCGACGCGCACTTCTGGAACATCCTGACCGACGGCCGACGCCTCTACTTCGGTGACTACGGCCTCTCGCTCTCCTCGGCGTTCGACCTCTCGCCGCAGGAGGCCGCGTTCTTCGACCAGAACCAGAGCTATGACCGCGGCTTCACTGCCACCTATCTGGTGAACTGGCTGCTCACCGCCCTGTACGGGGTGAAAGGCCGGGAGACGCGCGCCGCGATGGCGCGCGCCATCGCCGAGGGCAAGCCGCCGGAGGACATCCCCGGGGGAGCCGCCGCGGTCCTCACTCGGCACGCGCCGGTCGCCGCGGCGATGTCCGCGTTCACGCGCCCGTTCCAGGAGGTGAGCCGGAGCACCCCGTATCCGGACGAGGAGATCCGCCGCCTGCTGGACGGCCACGGCTCTGTGCTCGCCCAGCCGTCCGACGGACCGGAAGCGGATGGGCTCGGCACCTCGCATGACGAACGAGTGGAGTCGACGCAGCGGACCGAAACGCAACAACTCGCCGGAGAACGGGAGACGCTCACCGGCGTCCTGGAGTTCCATCGAGACACACTGGCCCGGAGGTGTTCCGGGCTCACCGCCGACCAGCTTCGTCTGCGGGCTGCGGAGCCGTCGGAGTTGTCGCTGCTCGGACTCGTCCGCCATCTGACCGATGTCGAACTGGGTTGGTTCGGCCGCGTCCTGTCCGGCGCGGACACCCCGTTCGCGTATTGGCAGGCCGACGTCCCGGACGGCACCGACTTCGATGTCGACGCCGCTGACGCGGACGAGTCACTCCGGTTGTGGCACAGCGCATGTGCCCGATCGCGCGAGATCGTCGAAGCCTGCGAGTCGCTGGACACCTTCGGGGTATACGGGCCGGACGGCGACCGCTTCAGCGTGCGCTGGATCCTCACGCACATGGTCCAGGAATACGCTCGTCATAACGGGCATGCCGACCTCATCCGGGAACGGATCGACGGCCAGACCGGCGTATAGACGGAAGACGGACCGATGAGTTCAGGCGATCGCCGTCGTCGATAGAGGGGAATCAGGAATTGCGGCTGCCGCTGTGATGCGACGGATCGAGGGCCATCATCGCGCTCGCACCGGCAGGCTGCGTTGAACCGGGAGGTTTGTGCAAGTGTCGAACGTTGTTTCTCGTGACGAGCTGTGGGCGATGACTCACGCCGAGCGCGCGGCATTGGCCGAGGATCTCGCCGATGTGAACGACTCGCAGTGGGCCCGGCAGTCGCTGTGCGGACGTTGGACGGTGGAGGAGGTCCTCGCCCACCTCACCGCCGCGGCAAGTACCGGCAGGTCCCGCTGGCTGATCAGCGTCATCCGCGCCCGCTTCGATTTCGACGAGCACAACGCCCGGCTCGTGGCCGCTCACCGCGGCGCAACACCCGCGGAGACTCTGGACCGATTTCGGGCGATCATCACCAGCACCACCGGGCCGTCCGGCCACACGGCAGCCTGGCTCGGTGAGGTGGTCGTCCACGCCCAGGACATCCGACGCCCCCTCGGCCTGCCCCGTGAGCCCTCGATCGAGTCCGTCACCGAGGTCGCCCGGTTCTACGCGAGCCGGAACTTCACTGTTCCCAGCCACAGTTCGATAGAAGGTCTGCGCCTGGAAGCGACCGACGGCCCCTTCGCTACCGGAACCGGGCCCCTGGTCAGTGGAAAAACGATCGCATTGACCATGGCGATGGCCGGCAGAGCCGCCTATTACGACGATCTCACCGGCCCCGGCGTGCCCACCCTGCGCAGTCGGCGTGACTGAAGTTCAGATCCCGAAGTGGCCGCCGAAACTGTGGCCGCCGACCCCGTAGCTGGTGTGGCCGCCGATGGAGGGAGTGGTATGCGGCGGGTCCGGAATCCGTCGAGAGTCGACCCATATGCTCGGTGTGGCCGCACGCCACCAGATTTCGAAATCTACGCCAGTGGCCTGCTCGATTTCCACCCGATCGCGCTCCTCCCAGCGCACCGTGTAGCCACAGTAGGTCTGCTGCAGGATCTGCGCGAGTGTGCCGATGGCCATCGTCGAACCGCTCGCGCGAAAAACGTGAACGATCCGGTCGGCCTCATCGGCCTCGTAGCTCCAACAGGTTTGCGCGGCCAGCGCGTGAAACTGCTTGTCCTGCTCGGCTTTCCGCACGAAGGCTTCCCGCCGTTGCGCCGCTTCCTCCTGCGCCTGCACCTCGGCTTGCTGTACGCGCGTTGCGATCAGCTCCCGGATGGGCCGATATTCCCCGTCGATATCACGCAACTGCTTCTGGAACTCGTCGAATGCCCGCCGCAGCCCCGAGCTGTCGAACCGTCGACCGGTAGCTCGCCAGCCGTAGCCTCGCCGCAGCCTCGGCCGATCGCCTCCGACGATCCTGAGCCCGAGATCATGGACAAGCTGCACTTCGGCAGCGCGCAGCGCGTCCTGGGTGGACGTTTGGACCCGGGACCACCGGGCGCGTTCGTCGGCGGTCGCCTGGATCTCGATGCGCGAGGCACCGACGGTGTTCGGCCTTTCCCTGCTGAAGGTGGTCCACTCGTTCCCGAGCCAGAAATCCCGGTACGAGGTCGGCTCGAGTACGTACATCTCGAAAGTCGTTGGCGGCAAGTCGAAATTCCCACGCCGCCACCTTTTTGCCAGGGCAAACTCGGGCCGGGAGACGTAGCGGTGCAGCATCACCGAAACCATCGCGATCCTCCCTCACGCGTATCCGTCCACGATAGCGCCGGAACGCAGGATGTGATGCTGACCGGGGCCGACGGCGATCTGGATGCCGCGAGTCATGAAGAGTGAGAGATGGTTTCGCTGATGTACACCTAGCAGGACCACGTGGAGGGTTTGTGGTCCTTCCACGTACGACTCCCCGGCGCTGAGACCGGGTCGGGCGGGCGAGGCTCGTCGCTGCGTTACGGAGACGTGCCGTTCACGCCGGGGACCACACAGTGTCCCTGGTGGTCGACCCTTCCGATGACCATCATGTCGTAGCCGGTACAGGATGCGTTGAACGCTTCGCACGTGTGGTTGTCGGTCACCACCTTGTTCGGTCCGCACGCGGTGCCGGGCGGGCCGAGCGGATCGGCCTGAGCCATCGAACCGGCCAGGACGATGGCGAGTGTGGCACCTGCAACGGCGAGAGAAGTGGACAGGAACGACATCGAGAAGCCTCCTTTCCCCGCCGTCATTTTACTCCGCGCTCGCGGCGTAATCGCAGGTTGATCCCAGCAAGGCTGCAGGCCGTTGACCTGCAGCTTTGTCAATCTGCGGACCTGGCTGGGCGCTCCGGGCGGATCAGATGTCGCCGGATCATCGCCGCCGTGCTCGCTGAGCTGCTTCGCGATCGGTGAGGATCTGCTTGCGGCGCTGCGTCATCGCTTCGGCCGGTGAGTCGGCGCCGATGATCGCGTCGAATACCGCGCGTGCGTCTTCGAGGGCATCGCGTGCGCCGACTCCGGCGGCCGGAGTGATGGCGTGGTCGGCGTCCCCGATGAGGATCACCGAATCCTGAGGTGCGCGTGCCTGTTCCAGGGAGACGTTGCGGGCGTTGCTGACGTGCACCACTTCGGTGTGCGCCAGGAAAGCCGACACCAGTGCTCGGCTGGAAGGCGTTGCGGCCAGGACGGTTTCGGCCCATTCATCGACCGGTCGCATTCCGATATCGTCGCGGGTACCGGGAAGAGGCTCACGCGGGATCCGCACGAACCACAGTGCTGCCGTGTCCTGCGGACGCCAGATATGTCCGAAAGTACTTCCGGCACTGCCGTCTTCGGCGACCTCGGCGAAGAAGTGCAGGACCGCGGGGGCGGTGGTCGGGGGCGGATCCAGTGGGGTGCCGGTCATCCCGTACAGCACGACATCACCGGCGTAGACCGGGGTGCGGTCGGGTTCCAGGCCCGCGCGGACGACCGAGTCGATACCATCGGCGCCGACCAACAGTCCTTCGGCAGCGACGACGTCCGCGCCGCGCTGGATCGCGTGGCTGTCCTCGCTCGAGGTCACCCCGGAAATCGGTGCGCCGTAACACAGTTCCGCGCCGGAGTCCGCGACGAACTCCGACAGCACGCCCATCAGGTTGCGGCGCAGCCAGAAACGATGACCGCGACTGGGCATCGCACTTCGCCGACCGCGACTGTCTTCGTAGTCGAGCCCCGCCAGCGGATACGAAACCTCCTGCAACGCAGAGCGATCGACGCCCATCGCCGCCATCGCGTCGTGCCCGCGCCCATCGATGAACAGGAACGCTCCGGCTCCGGGACCCGGATGCTGTTGCTCGTAGATCGCGACCGGGTGACCTTTCCGCGCGAGACCACCAGCCAGGCAACTGCCCGCGATCCCACCACCGATAACGCTCACCATGTCCTGCGACCTCCTAGCGTTGGCGTGTCGACGGCCCCGCCGCAAGGGGCACCCATCCAGACTGCCACGCCCGCCCGGACATTCGCCGAGGGCTCGAGCGGACAGCATCACGTGTCCGTCGATCCTGCCATCCTCGGCAAGCGGTCTTCGGACAGGGCGGATGACGCATGCCGCCGGACACCGCTCCACGTCGACAGATCCGGCCGCCCAGTTCCGAAAGATCTGTGAGACAACGGAATCCGAGTGAGTTCGGGGGCCGCCACGCCACCGAACACGGGAGATCTACTAGAAGGCGCCCTTGATGAGACCGCCGTCGACCCGAATGGTTGCCCCGCTGACGTACTCGGCGTAGTCGCTACACAGGTACGCGACTGCTGCAGCGATCTCTTCAGGTTTGCCGAAGCGTCCCCGGTCGTTGGGGATGAGCGAATTCACCGCGTTCGGCTCGATGTCCTCCCATGTCTCGCCCCATCCGCGGGCGGGACCTATGTCGGTCACCAGGTCTTTGGTTGCCTCCACCAGCATCGCACCGGGGGAAACCACGTTGGAAGTGACCCGAGTGCCCTTCAGTTCTCGGGCGAGCGAGACCGCGAGGTTGTGGCGGGCTGCCAATGTCGCGTTGTACTGGGGGTGGGTGTCCATCGGTTGCAGTGCGAGCCCGCCTCCGATGGTGACCGCTCGGCCCCAGTCGCGTTCGCGCATCTGCGGCACGAGCCGTCGAATCATGCGCACGCCGGAAATGACGTTGGCGTTGTAGGTCGACGCCCACTCGTCCGGTGTTGCTTCGTCCCACGACAGGTGGCGGTAGAAACCGGCGTTGTTGACCAGGATGTCGACCGGGCCGTCGGCGAGTGCGACGTGCGCAACCTCGTCCGCCGCGGCGTCGGTGGTGAGGTCCCCGAGTGCCACTATCGCGACGCCGCCGGCCTTCCGGATGGTGTCGGCGACTCGGTTGGTCCGCGCCTCGTGGCGGCCGTGCACGATGACGGTGGCCCCTTCGGCGGCCAGCATTGTGGCGATAGCTTCGCCCAGGCCGGCGCTCGAACCGGTTACGAGGGCACGCTTTCCGCGCAGATTCAGTTCCATTTCGACTCCTGATTGTTCGGTCTCGAGCGGCCGACTCGGGGTTCTCCTCGGGGCTGTCGGAGGTCTGAACGGCGCTATATCTACAACTGTAGACTTGCTCGCAATGTAAGTCTACAGCGGTATACATGTGCGGTACGCTGTTGTCATGAGCCAGGGAGCCGACGCCGCGCCGCCCAAGCGGCCACGTAATGCCGCCGCTACTCGGGATGCGATCCTTCGATCGGCGGTGGTCGCCTTCACGAAGCATGGATACGACGGCGTGGGTGTGCGTGAGATCGCCCAGTCGGCCGGGGTGACAGCGATGTTGGTCAATCGGTACTTCGGGTCGAAAGAGCAGCTGTTCGCCGAGGCGGTGGACGTTGCGCTCGAGCCGCGCACGGTACTGTCGGACCACCCCGAGACCCTCTCTCGGGACATCGCGGCCCGGCTGGTGGAACGAACCGCGCCGGAATCAGAGCATCTGGACCCCTTCCTCCTGATGCTCCGTTCCGCGGCCAACCCGAAGGCCGCAGAGGTGCTCCGAGCCGGCATCGAAAGACATGCGGGGCGTCATCTGAGCGATCTGCTCGAAGGCCCGGATGCCGACGAACGGGCGATGCTGGCTCATTCCCTCATCGCCGGCTTCTGGCTGATGCGCAGGATGATCGGCAGCAGCGCGCTCGTCCAGGCCGACCCCGACGGGCTGGCTCGCCGCCTACGAGAATTGCTGGATGTAGTTGTCACCGCTCCCGCTGTGCCGGTCTGAAGTGATAGCCGCTCGGCTCGTATGGGGCTACCGTTGTGAGAGCAATGGTTCGGTTGAGCCGTTGTTGTCATGGCCTCACAGGTGGATCAGCTGAGGGTTGGCCATCGGCGCCCGAGGTTGTCCGCACGCTTGCTGAACTCGCGTTCCGAACGCTCGACCCGGACGTCCGAAGGACAACTCGGTCCTTCGAGGTCGTCCCGAGGGGTCGTGCTGGTTACCTGGGAGGGACGGAAATGAACTATCCCAGTGATGTCGGCGGGAAGCCCGTCATGACGATTACCGCGCGTGACCGGGCCGACCGGCTCGATCTCCTCGGCCGGTTGCGGTCCGCCTTCCAGGACCTGCCGGATGCTCCGTACGAGCTGTCGAACGATCGCATCGAGGCATATCTGAAGACCTCGCACGACGTCGGGGGGATGCGCGATGCGCCGATCGAATTCCTGGAGAAGGAAGGCGAGCACTGGGAGCACAACACGTATGTGATGGCCGAGGTGCTCGGGTGGCGTGGCATCTGGCTCTCGGAGGAGCGCAGGCGCCTGCACAACGTCGACCTGGGCAACACGATGTACTTGGGACTGCCCTATTACGGCCGATGGTTGCTGGGCGTCGCGCGGGTGCTGATCGATAAGCACCTGGTCTCGTTGACCGAACTCACCGCCAGGTACAACGAGGTGAAGGCCCGTGTCGCCGATCTGGCGCCGCACGAGTTGCTGGAGCCGAAGCCGCGAACCATCGCCGACGGCAAGGACATTCCCCGCAACAAGCACCACGTGCACGCGGTCGGCAAGGGCGATCCGCAGGTGTACGCCGGTCAAGCGCCTCCGGCCGAATTCGCGGTCGGCGACGCGGTGCGGGTCCGTGACGAGCAGGCGCTGTTCTACACCCGCACCCAAGAGTTCGTTCGCGGCGCTGTCGGCGAGATCGTGACGCTCGCCTACGAGGCTCCGGCCGCCGAGGACGAGGCGTTCGACTACGAGGCCCTCGGTTCACCCCGGCCCGAGTGGTTCTACATCGTCCGCTTCGCGATGACCGAGCTCTGGCCGGACTACACCGGCGAGCCGACCGACACGCTGCAGACCGAATTGCCCGAGCGCTGGATCCAGGCTGTGTGAGAGGCGAAACTCCAACTCCCGGAAAGGCTTTCGACGCCATGTCAACGACTGGGCACCAGCACGAGCATCGTCCGCCCGCGCCGATGGTCGAGGAGGTGTCCGACTTCGAGGTCCTGGAGGTCGCCGTGCGCGAACTCTGCCTCGAGAAGGGCATCTTCACCGCCGAGGATCACCGTGCGTTCACCGAGTTCGCCGAACGAATCGGCCCGCTGCCCGCAGCGACGCTCGTCGCCAAGTGCTGGCTCGACGAGGAGTTCGAACGCACCGCACTCGCCAACCCCATCGAGGCGTGCAAGGCTGTCGGAGTCGACTGGCTGGAACCCACAGGCTTCGGCACGCCGAGCGACTTCACCGCACTGCACATCCTCGAGGACACCCCCGACGCTGCACCACGTCATCGTGTGCACGCTCTGCTCCTGTTACCCGCGGCCGCTGCTGGGCAACTCGCCCGAGTGGTACCGCACGCCCAACTATCGTCGCCGGGTGGTGCGGTACCCGCGTGATGTCCTGGCCGAGTTCGGCACCTACCTGCCCGCCGACGTCGAGATCCGCATCGAGGACTCCAACCAGAAGCATCGGTTCATGGTGCTGCCGATGCGTCCCGAGGGCACCGAGAACTGGTCCGAGGACGAGCTGGCCCGGATCGTCACCCGCGACTGCCTCATCGGCGTCGCGCTGCCCAAGCCCGGCGTGAGCGCCAACGTCACGGCCGACCGGATTCGCGAGGCGCATCGGGGAGGGAACTGACATGGCGGGCACCAGGGAGCAGAACCGGTCCGCTGTGGTCGCGAAGGTCGACCCATCGCTGTTGAGTACTCACGTCCCGGTGCTCGATGACCTCGCCTCCCGCCACGAGCAGCTGTGGCCGGCACTGAGCCGGAAGTGGTCGGTCAGCAATCCCGTACCCCCGTGGAAGAGCAGTCTCGACGGGATGTGCGACGCACTCGACGATGCTTGCCTCGCGCACCCGGGAACAGTCCTGTCGTTCCGGGAACGCCGCAACGAAGAGGACGCCCTGTCCCAGGAGCGGTACGCGGACCTGCCGTTCCCCGAGAGTCAATTGCTCGCGCTGGCCCATTCGCTGGTCTGGCGCGGCGTCATCGACGAAGACACGCTGCGCGATCGCATGGTGAGTGTGCGGCAACGCCTCGAAGCCTGACATCGCCACCGAGACCAACTCTGGCCCAGGGCCCGAAAGTGACGAGTCGTTCGATCAGAACCTGTGCCGCCGAGGATAGGCTTTGTCGGTCGAATACCGGCTCGGAGCGCATCGCGAAATCCCCTGCGGCAGAACGGAGCGACATGTCGAGTGGTCATTCTTCGGATGATCGTTCTCAGGAACCGTCGGCGGTGAATCGCCGGACGGCCCTCGGCACGGGCGCGGCGGCACTGGGCGGTGCGGCGCTCGGGGCGGGCCTGACAGCGGCGGCGGCCTGCGCCGAGACGACGCCGAACGCACTGCCCAGCGCGAGCGAGATCGACGCCAACCTCAACAAATCACCACATCTGTTCCACCTCACCGCCGCCGATCCGGACCGTTACGACGGCGGTACCTTGCAGGGCGCGCACGAACAGAATTTCCCGGTGCTCGCCGGACAGAACGGCGCTGCGTATTTCGTGCGGCTCGAGCCAGGCGGCGTCCGCGAACCGCACTGGCATCCCACCGCGTGGGAACTCAACTACCACATCTCCGGCACCGCGAAATGGACTCTGCTGGGCACACATCCGGACGGGAGCTATCACACCGACGTGTTCGAAGCGCACGCCGGAGATCTGGTCTTCGCCCCACAGGGGTTCTTCCACTACTTCGAGAACGCGCGCACCGACGCACCGCTGGAACTACTCATCGTGTTCAACACCAGCGCCCCCGAAACCAGCGACGACATCGGCCTGCTCGCGGCGCTCAATGCGATCCCGCGGGAGGTCACCGCAACGGGGCTCGGCGTTCCCGTCTCGGCCCTGGCCTCGATCCCCACCGAGATCAAGCCGATCGTCATCACCACCAGCCGCCACTGAGACCGAGGGCCACGGTCACATCACTCGGGTGACAACCGGGCACGGTGTATCGGGACGACGAGCCGCGTCGGCTTTCGCTGCCGAGTTCTGTTTCCCCACAGTGATTTTCGGTCGCCGTAGGACATGTGGGTCAGGTGTCGCGGGGGGCCTTCGGGACCTAAGGGCCGCTGCTCCCACTCCGCGCGCAACGGGTGGTCTAAAACAGTCACAACAACCACTCCAGCCCGGTTTCACTACCCCTTGTTGGTTCGAACCGCGGCAGGTCGACTTTTCTGCAGCTCAGCAGTCTGGTCGAAGAAGATGCTGCTGTAGATAGAAAAAGCCGCAGGTCGCTGACCTGCGGCTTTCACTGGAGTGGTCCTAGCTGGTTTCGAACCAGCGACCTCTCGCGTGTGAGGCGAGCGCTCTCCCGCTGAGCTATAGGACCAGGTAGTGCGGGTGTTCCGGGGGGAGTGGATGCTCCGTTCCGAACGAGATGGAACTTTAACACGCATCACCCGGGCCACGCCAAATCGCGTCTCTATCTGGGGGTTCTCGGTGGGGTGGGGAAGTGGGGTGGCGGTGGTCGGTTGGCTCGTGTTGCGATGGCTTCGCGGGTGGGGATTCGCGATGGGGTACCTGCGGTGGATGGTCGGGGGCAGGTTCGAATTGGGCTGCCGGACATGGGGTTCGAGGGGCCCCGATCAGGCTGCCGGACATGGGGGTCGAAGGATCTTTTGATCGGTGGGGTGTGGGGAGGGGGCTCGGGGGAGGGCGTCGTCGGCGGGAACGGGCCCTGAACGGAGGGTGGCGCTGTGGGGATCCGGTGGCCGGCCCGGCCTGCGGAACGACATGGATGTAATTCCGATTTACCCGCTCTCACCAGCCGATTTGTTGATGGCGCAGGTGGTGGGCTAATGTTCTCTCTCGCAGCCGGAAGGCAGGAAAGAGCCGGACGGAGGCACACTGCACATTACAGTGCATGCGGATGTAGCGCAGCTGGTAGCGCATCACCTTGCCAAGGTGAGGGTCGCGGGTTCGAATCCCGTCATCCGCTCGAAGGCCAACCCGGCCTTGGTTGGCGGTGTGGCCGAGTGGTGAGGCAACGGCCTGCAAAGCCGTGCACACGGGTTCGATTCCCGTCGCCGCCTCTAGTAGGCGAACCACGCGCGATTAGCTCAGCGGGAGAGCGCTTCCCTGACACGGAAGAGGTCACTGGTTCAATCCCAGTATCGCGCACCGAAAAGGCAGGTCAGCCCCGGTTTTCACCGGGGCTGATTGCGTTTGTGCTCAACGTGTGCCCAACGAAGGCCGTTGCTGAAGCGTTACTCGATATAGAGGCACAGGATGCTCCTCACTCGGCCGACGTGAACGCCGCGCGGCAACGTCCGCAGATGATCTGCCCAACATCGTAGGCAGTTCGCGATACGCGGATCTTGCGTCCACAGTCGCATTCGGCGGCGAGTCCGTTGTTGTTAGATTTGCGTCCGCTGCGGTGGTCGGGTTCGCGCCGGCGGTAGGCCACGAGTGCATCGGTGAGTTCCTCGAGCTGGTCGCGGTAGCGGGTTCGGGTGCCCTCGGGCATGGTGGTGAGCGACCATCCGATTTTCGGGTGCTGAGTCAAGGTCAGCCCCAGTTCTTCGCCAAGTTCGCGGTATCGCTCGTTGTGCCAACGGCCTTGGCGGCTGGTCTCTTTGATGTCGCGGGCGACGGCGAGACCGTGCGCGGCTTCGTGCAGCAGCGTGCCCAGCACATCGATTGCGCCGCGTTGCAGGCCCTCCCCGCCAACGAACAGCTCGTGCATGAGGGCGAGGTCTCCGCCGGTCGATCCGGCGCCGACGGTCAGGACGACGTCGGGTACTTCGGGGTGGTGGGATCGTATTGCTGCCCATGCTTCTTCCAGGGCGGCGACAAGTAATCCTGTGATGGTGTCGGAGTCGGTCATCTCCGGGCCTTCCCGGGGGCTCGGTGACACGTACGTGTCAACCGGCCGAACGCGGGTGTGACACGTACGTGTCAACGGGTGGGTGCCCGGGAAGGCGTGGATTCCCTGAGCGCGCGCCGCGCCGTCCCGGGGCAGGCCCGCGGCCTGCCCTCACCGCCTGCCCAGGGCCGCAGAGGTCTCCGGAATCCAGGGAACGCGCCGGGGCGTGCGCGACCGAATTTCCTTGCGGCACCGATGTGTGGCCACCGGTCCGCGACCGAAATTCGGTCGTGCCGGGCGCGGGCCCTGGAATCTGGAGGAGCGGCCCGCACAATGCGGCGGCGCACAGGGAATCCCGGCCGAAGTTATTCGACTGAACTGGGCGAGCACCGGGCCGAGAGCCCGGACCGTGAGCAGACAAAGCAGCGACTCACAGCAATATTTGCTGCGGTTGTCACCAACGCACAGCGCTCGGCATCCTATCTTCACACTGCCGTCATATAGGCGCCATTCGCCGAGTTAGTTGACCCCATCTAAAAGGACAAGATGATTGATCCGTCATAAAGCAGCTATATTCCTTCAATGTCGCTCTCTTGATCCCGTCTTGCGCGATCATAAAGTTTATCGGAAACATTTGGCGCCGATTCCTCCAGGTCATTGAATTCTGCTACAAACTGCGAAAGGACATGTAGATTTTCCTTTTCGACAGATTGTGGCGCGGCAAATTCAATTAGCAATAGATCCATTTTTCGCTTCAGTGCAAGGTACTTGGCGCCCATAATACGATGCTTCTCGCTTCTTTCGGAATATCCAAAAAAAGTCTGCAGCGCAGCCAGCACCGCAGAACCGACGGACACAATGCCAGTAAGAACAGTGAGTATGGAGTTCGGGCTACCTGCAAAAGTGCCGAATACAGCTGTACCAACAGCGGTCGAGAGAACTATCGCAGGAATTCCTAGCCAGTAGTGCATCGCACTGCTGCGATGAGCTGCCATATATTGCGCTCGCCCAGCACGATGCGCACGTATTCGGAGGCGTTCCAGCTGTGAAATCAAAAGGGAGCCGGACTCAACACTTGACATTGAATCTTCAATCATATTCATCTGTCACCTGTACTCATCAGCTGCTTCGGACCACGGGCCCGAACGACGCCAGCGGTCGAGAGAAAAAATTCTAATCCCAGACTCCGCTAGTGAAGTTATAACTTCGGCGTACGGATCAATTTCGGGACCTTCGAAAAACTCTTTGATGAAGGAATTAGTGTCACTGCTAACGCCGCGCCTAATCATGTGTTCACGTTCCTGCTGAAAGCGCATGATTAGGTCCACGACCGTTGTCGTAATCTCAAACGCTGCCAGGTTTGAACCCGTATTCGATTCGACTTTCCTAAACAGTTCTGTCCATGGGCCATTCGGTAACAAATAGATCCCTCTGCCTCCGGACGCAACGATATCGTACTCATCAAGGCCGTCTAATTCGATATTGCCTGTAGGGACAAGCATATTCAACGGAACATCCACTCGTCTGCGACCGTCCACGCTTGCGCGAATTCCCCTGAACAAATTGGCCCACTCGAGGGTTCGCGTATTAATGTTTGGATGTCTAATCCACAGCGGAGCTTCTGGAATTTGCTTCGACCATCGGAAATCCAACCGTCTACTGCGCAGATCTGCGAAGATGCCACTGACTTCCCATTCATCGGTCAGGAGTCTGGAGGCGTAACCGGTGCCCGTCTCAAGAATCGGCCCTTTAGGCAGTGGAAATTCTTCCAAATTGGCCGTAGAAACGATTCTTTCGAGAGGAACATCGACAGGTAGTTCCCGAGCAAGATAATTCGCATACCTGGTGAGGGAGCTTTCGATGCTGAAATATTCGTCTCGTTCGGCAAGATCCGCGAGTGAGGCAATTGACCGTTCATCACCATCGTCCACAACATACATAGGAAGCTTTCGAATCTCATTCAATGCCAGAGATTCACGGGAGACTCGGCTATCCCGTTCTTGCCTAACGCGAAATAGATTCTCGCACATAAAACGTACTTCAGTGCTCGCCCAACTTTTTGAAAATCCCCTTTCGGCGTGCAGCACGTCAGCCTCCGCATTAATGTGCCGACAATAGGCAGAATAGATCCCGCTCAGAGTTTCTGCGAACTGTGGCGTATCGTCGAGAGCTGAACGTGCAACGTTCGTCCTTGGGGCGCCTGGTCCGCTCGCATTTGCGATCGCATACACCACTATTCCTTCAAATCCAGGAGTACCGCCGCTGACACGTACTCCCTCAACGCAAATTCCTAATTCTGTACTCCGCACATTCTCATTGACATGAAGGAGTTCCCATTGCCGAAAATACGGTTGCCAACGCACCGCATACGCAACGGTCAATCCGCGGGGGGAGTAATTGCGAACTTGGATTTGACCACTATCCAGCTGATCTCTTAGGCCTTTTGATCTCAAAAGATCAACCAATATTTCGTTCAGCGACTCACCTCCGATCGAGACGGCAGGTTGGTTATCAACTTGAACAGTCAGTGAGCATCTAGGAATAACGAAGTAACTTGCTGCAATTGCCGGAACATTCTTCAAATCCGCGCTTGCGCGAATGCTCATTTTTACCTCAGTACCATGTGCTGCGATCAGTTTTGGAACGTCAGTACTGTCTTTCTGCAACAACCTGATGAGGTACTTGCCATGCACGTCTCGCAGAGAAAGATGACGAGCTTTTTCATCATCTGGATGGCTCGTCGTTATTTCGACTGAATCTGCGATCATAAATGCTGACAGCACCCCAATCCCGAAACGGCTGATGGGCGAAAAATCTGGGTAACGCTCCTTGAACTTCGCCTCCTGGTATCGACTAGCGCCCACTTTCAGGAAATTATTCTCGATAATATCCTGGCTCATCCCAGTACCATTGTCGCGCACGGTCAAAGTGCGATTTGCGGTGTCCCAGTGAATCTCAACGGTGCCCATATCAGCGAGGGCATTGCCGGTTTCATCCGCGTGCTGCAGCCTGACAGCGTCGATCGCATTTTGCGCTATCTCTCTGACAACAACATTTGTATCGTTGTACAGTGTGTGCCCTGTCAGCAGCTCAAGAATCTTATATTGATCTAATTCAAAAGAGAACTGTTCGGCAAGAAATCCCTTAGCCGAAACATTAGAATCATCGATATATCGCCACGAGAATTTATGATGGAAACCATATTTCTTCTTGCTTTCCGAAATCCATTTGTAACTTTGTTGAAGCTCTTTCCCTGCGTAGTCCAGGTAGCTAGTTAGGCGAAAGTACCCTTCCGGGTTCGTGAAGTCCGCATGCACTTCCACTGTATCCCGCTCCAAGTCGGGATCCTGATTTCCATCCCTGTCTTTCGCATACTGGCCAGTTATCGAGATTACGGCCATCTGTTTGACCCATTCCGTATTGCTGACCGGATTAGTTGGGTTTATCATCCTAAAGGAAAGTGACGGGGTGCGATCTCGACTAACATGAAGGAGATCTGCTGTACGGAGCATAACCGCGATGTACTGGAGATTGACGGATTCTTTATCCGTTCTTCCGTACCGCCGACGAACCCGATATTTGCCGGTGTCGTCCAGGTCATTCAAATGATGGCTTTCGCATATCAGCCCGAGATCGTCCAGAAAGTTCTCCTCTAGACCGGCAACCAATTCCCTCACAGCGATAGCTTGCTCAGTAGCAAATCCGTTAATCCTACTGTCTATACCGCTCAGCCATTCTCTGATTCTGATTGCATGCTTATCGCGGACAAATTCTTGATATAAAAATTTCTCCGACTCTTGCTCGCCGAATTCGCTCTGCTTATGCTTGTAGTCGCGACCAACTCTGTCTGATGTTAGAAGATTTGTTTCCCTATATCGCGGATAATCGCTTGTTGAGCGCTCGTCGTACTCCTTCGTGGTGACTAGCATTCCCAAGTCATGAAAATATATTCCCAGAACGAGCATTAGCCAATCAGCATCGCTCAGTGCGTCGATTTCGTCAGGTTGAATAAGCCAATCGAGCATCTCCAACATGGCGTCGACATGACTTATGTCATGCTTGGTGTATTCGCCGAATATCGAGTCACGACCAATGAGGCTAGCCAAGTCGGCGACGCCGTTCTTTATGCCTAGTAGATTTATTCCTTTGAATGCTTCGAGGTCCTGCGCTTTCTTAGCTCTTTTCTCTGCATTCGTGCTAAGTTTAATTTCCAATGTAACCCCCTTGAAGGTCAGAAATATTTATTCTTACTACCATGCTCGCTTGATTCCAGTCGCTGATGCCCCCGGGGTGACGATAAATCAGGTGTCGTTAGACGGGTGCTGTTAGTCCGTCGCGACCGATACAGGATGATGGGGCCGTCTCCGCTCCATGGAGTGTCAGCCCGAACCTGTTCGATATGCACTGCCGTAACTCTCTCCCTACGGAGGCAGGCAGGTGTTCTCGCAATGTCGTATTGTTCACGGACCCCCAATCGCTGTGGCGACAAGACACGCTACACGCCTACGACGCGACACACCGACAAGCTTCTCGTCGTCCGATGCGCCGAACCTTTGGCAACACCGACTCCGCCGGGTCGTACGTCGCCGAAGTGCATCGCGATCGCTCTAATTGGGACTATTCGGCCAACCGCTTCTTCCTAGCCAGCAACACCGCCATGGGTCGGGCCGGTGCTGGATTGGCGTCCGTCCTACCCCCACCACCTTCACGATGGAGCTACGCACAGCGAAGGTCCCAACCGAACTCACCTGACGGAACTGACCGAGCAACGGCCCGATGGATCGGCCCGTTCGCAGCCGCTCAGCTACTGGCACGCAATATTTGCTCCGGCCGCTACCACCGCGCAACGCTCCGGGCGCCACCTCATACGCCACCGCCACGTACGCACCCCTCGTTACCGGACGCCACCTAGCTCCCAACCGCAACGCTTCTTACCCAACGCAACCACTCGTCTTTTTCCCAACCCACTTCTCACATCACAGATTTCATACCTCCCCACCCCTGACGACTACTCCACTGCTCCCCTCGCCCAGATCACCATATACACAGCGAAGCGTGCATATGGTGATCTGGGCGAGGGGAGCAGTCACGCACCCAACGCGGCTGGTCAGGGGTGGGGAGACGTAGAATTCCGTTGCAAAACTCGCCTACTGATCTTCCCGAGTTTTGCCCGCCGTTTGCGGCCGTGTGTCAACTTACGCAACATATTTACAGATCACGTGTGGCGTTGTGCGCGGGTTTTATCTGCTGATTGCGCCGGGTAACCGGCGTTGCCGCAGCCGAATTCGTGCCGATACGCGCCGATCGCCCCGCGGCGGTGTTGGCTGATCGGGCTTCGTTTCGCCCGTGCCTGGGTGGGGGTGCGCGATGGTACCGGCGCTGCCTCGCTGTCAAGGGCGACTCCGGTGCGGTCAGATCGGTGGGGTGCGGATGCGCCCTTGACACCGAGGAACCGCAGCGCCGACGCGGGCAGAGATGCCGGGCAGGCGGGGCCTGCCCGCATGGTGCGCGCACCCCTACCCCGGCCCTCAGCGAATCGCTGGCGTTCGGCTCTCCGACGGGAGCCCGGCGCCCGCCGGCCGATGGGGGCCTGGTAGAAAAAGGGCGGAGCCCGTGCCTGTCTCTAGCAGGCACGGACTCCGCGTGGTGTCGATATTCAGTTGGTATTCGGTTGTGTCCGGAGTGGTCAGCCGAACAGGGTCAGCTGATGTCGGTGGGCTTTCCGGTCGCAGTCTTCCCGGTACGCTCGTGCGAGCCGTTGCGCTTTCGCCTTCGACATATCGAAGTCGACAGCGATCGCAGCCCACGTCGAGCCGTGGTCGTACTGCTCCTGAATCTCCCGTCCCAGCTTCAACTCTCGCTGGGCCGACATCTGCTTACTGCGGGCCATTGGTATCGCCCCCGATATCGACCGTGTGCAGGGTCTGCCCGCAGTCGACGCAGTAAACGAACCTCGTGCCGACCCGGCGAACCATATGCGCACAGACGCCGTAGGCGTCGGCTCGCTGACATTCGCCGTTGTCGATTTCGCAGCCTGCCTCTTGGCAGTCCGAGCACAGCTCGGGCCGGTCCATGGGGCCGATCACGATCTCGAAGCAGTCCCGGCACCCGCACCAGGTGTAACCCGATTCCGCAGTGGTCATCAGGCACCTCCTACCGCGGACACCGCCAACGGCAATGCCTGCTGGACCGGCCGCACTGCGTGCAGAGGCGCAATGGCCTCGGTGCGCGTGGAGCGTGGAGCGTTGGCGATGTACCTCGCCGCGGTGCGCGGCGAGACCTCCAACACTCGGCCGATCTCGGCGTAACTCCGGCCTTCGGCACGCAACGCTTTCGCGCGAGCGACCTTGTCCGGATCCCACCGGCTGATCCGCTGCCTGACGGGTCGGGCCGGCGCCGCGTGAGCAGAACGCCGCACACTAGAACGCGTTCTAGGTACGGTGATCACATGAGCAAGACCGAGTCGATGGTGCGCATCGGCATCGCGTACGTCCTCGCCTTCGGCGCGGCGGGTGCCTGGCTGGCGTGGGGCCCGCGGACTTCTCACCTGTGGCTGGACGGACTGATCGCCGATCTGATCGCCACGCTCGTGGTGTTCGCCGCCAGCCGGTCGCATCGGAACTCGAGCTTCTACGACGCGTATTGGAGTGTGCTGCCGCCGCTGCTGATGATCGCGTGGTGGTCGGAGATCGGCACGCACGGAGATCGGACGCGCGCCTGGCTGGTGCTGGGGGTGATCGTGTTCTGGGCGGTTCGGCTGACCGGCAACTGGATCTACGCGTTTCCCGGTCTGCCGCACGAGGATTGGCGCTATCCGCTGCTGCGCGCCAGGGGTGGCAGGGCCGAGGTGGTGGTCGACCTGATGGCCATTCACGTCATCCCCACCCTGCAGGTATTCGCCGGGATGCTGCCGGTGTACGTCGTGCTGACCGACACCCGCCGCGGGATCGGGTGGCTGGACATCGTCGCGGTCGTGGTCGGCGTCGGCGCGGTGGTGCTCGAGTTCGCCGCCGATCTGCAGATGTACCGCTTCGCCGCACGCCGCCGCCCCGGCCAGGCGATGGACCGGGGGCTGTGGAGTTGGTCGCGGCACCCGAACTACTTCGGCGAGTTCGTCTTCTGGGTCGCACTGGGCCTGTTCGGCCTGGCCGCCGCACCGCGCGACTGGTGGTGGGTGTTTCTCGGCGCGATCTGTATGTACGCGATGTTCCAGGGCGCGAGCATCCCGATGATGGAGCAGCGCAGCCTCGAACGCAGGCCGGGCTACCGGGACGTGATCGACCGGGTGCCGCGTTTCGTTCCGCGTCCCCCGCGCGAGCAGAGGCAGCCCGCGGCATGAGCCGCCCTCGAATTCTGGTCGCGGGTCTGGGCGATACCGGTCTGCTGACCGCGATCCATCTCTCGAAACATGCGGACGTGGTGGGTATTTCGAGCAAGCCCGGCCTGGTCAGTGGTCAGGAGCTCGGTCTGCGTCTGGCCCGTCCGCGCGAGTGGGCCCGCGACTACTGGGTGGCCTTCGATCGCTACCACCGGCTCGATTCGGTGCGGACCGTGCACGGCACGATGACGCGAGTGGACCTCGAGGCCCGCCGGGTCCACCTCACCGGACCCGACGGCGCCGCGGGCACCGAGCCGTACGACGTGCTGGTGATCGCGACCGGCGTGACGAACGGCTTCTGGCGTCGGCCGAACCTGCAGACCGGCGACCAGGTCGCGGCAGCGATCACGCTGGATCACGAACGGCTCGCGGCCGCCGGCTCGGTGATCGTTCTCGGCGGCGGGGCTGCCGCGGTGAGCAGCGCCCTGAACGTGGCCACCACCTGGCCGGACAAACGGGTGGACCTGTATTTCCCTGGTGGGCAAGCACTTCCGCATCATCACCGCAAGGTCTGGGGCACGCTGAGCAAGCGGCTCGAACGCCTCGGTGTCGGGTTGCACCCGCGGCACCGCGCGGTGGTGCCGGACGGATTCGGCTGCGACGAGATCACCAGCGGACCGGTCGAGTGGAGTACCGGGCAATCCGCGAGCAGCGCCGACGCTGTGCTGTGGACGATCGGCCGGGTCGTTCCGAACACGACGTGGTTGCCGGGCGAACTGCTCGACGAGAACGGCTTCGTCGTGGTCGACGAGTACCTCCGCGTCCGCGGTGCGCCGGGCGTGTACGCGATCGGCGACGTGGCCGCGACCGATCCGCTCCGGACGTCGGCCCGGAGCCGCGCCGACGGCCTGCTGGCACACAACATTCGGGCCGACCTGGACGGCGGCACGCCGAAACCGTTCGAGCCGGCGGCCCGGCGCTGGGGTTCGGTGGTGGGAGCGCAGCGCAACAGCCTGGAGGTGTTCAGCTCGGGCGGCCGCGCCTTCTGGATCCCGGCATGGTCGCTGCTGCAACCGCTCATCGTGTGGCGAGGTATCTATCGCGGGGTCAGAAAATCCGGTTAGCTTTGTTGTGAGCCTCGAGCGCCGCCTCGAGATCGAGACCAGCGAAGCCTGGGCGGCGACGGTGCGTAAGAGTTCGTCCGGCCCCCGAAGGTTTGGGAATTGGTGCACTGCCGGGGCCGCAGGTGCGCACGTCGCACGCGAAAAGGTCAGGTCCGGTGAAAACCGGACCTGACCTGCTTTGCGCCGGGGTGTGGCTCACCCGGGCACGATGATGAGCTTGCCTCGTTTCGAACTTCCGTTTCGTTCCAGGTCTGTGAGCGCTGCGACCGCTTCCGATAACGGCACCGTTCGTGCGATCGGTAGCTCGAGGTGACCGTCGCCGGCGGCGCGCGCGACCGCTTCGATATCGGCTGTCACTGCGTGCGCGATCACCGCGTGGAATGGGCCGGGCAAGGCGCTTCTCGCGATGTTCGCCGGGCTGGGGCTAGTGCTGACGATACGACCGTTGGGCGACAACATTTTCCGTGCCTCTTTGATCGGCAGTTTCCCGACGGTGTCGAAGACGATGTCGAATCGCTGTGCGAGTGCGGCGGCATCGAAGTCGAAATCGACGACGGGATCTATGCCGAGGGCGCGTGCCTCGTCCGCCGAACCGGCGCGGCAGCTTCCCGCCACCCTCGCTCCGTGTGCGGACGCGAGTTGCACGCCTGCGCGGCCGACCCCGCCGAGGCTCCCGTGCACGAACACCGCCTGGCCGGGCTGTAGCTTTCCTTTGTTGAACAGGGCTTGGTACGCGGTGAGACCGACGGTGGGAAGCGCGGCCGCTGCCTCGAAGGACAGGTTGGCGGGCTTCTCGACGATGCCTTTGTGTTCGGCGACGACTACGTCGGCGAACGCACCGGACCACTTGATCGGTGCGCCGCCGAGCACTTCGTCACCAACGCGCAGCCGGGTGACGTCGGCGCCGACGGCCTCGACGACACCGGCGAAGTCGTACCCCATGCCTCGCGGAAAGCTGCGGCCGGTCATCATCTTCATCGCGCCGTCTCGGATCCCGAAGTCCATGGGGTTGGCGGCAGCCGCTCGCACCCGAACGAGGACGTCCTCGGCGCCGAGTTCTCTGGGCTCGAAGTCCTCGAGCCGCATCACTTCCGGACCCCCGTATCGGTGGTACTGAATTCGTTTCATCGTCGGTACTCCTTCGGTGATGTCGTGTGTCAACGGTGCAGGGGCAGTGCGAGAACGGATTCGAGGAATGCCAGCGTTCTCTGGTGCAGCGGCGGTGCATTGAAGTGGGGGGAACCGTGGTCGCCGCCGGCGATCTCCACCAGGTCTGCCCGAACTCCCGCCTCGGTGAGCGCGCGATGCAGGCGTCGGCTCTGTGCTATACCGACGCGGCGATCATGGTCGCCGTGGGCGATCAGGAAGGGAGGCGCGCCGGGGTGCGCGAGGCGGCACAGGTTTCCGCGCTCGACCGCGTCCGGCCGGCTGGCGGGCTCGAATCCGAAGAAGCGCGCCAGTGTGCTGTCCGGACCGGTCATCAGTTCGATGGCGTCATCGTGTGCGTCTTCATCGTGTCTGAGGAAATCGGTTGGCCCGTAGTGCTCTACAACGGCGGCGAGTCCGCAGGACACCGCCGAATCCGGTTCGGTGCTGCCCACCAGGTCGCTGCCGTCGCCCGCGAGTGCCACGGCGCTGATGAGGTAAGCGCCTGCGCTGGAACCGAAGCCGACGATGCGGTCGGCGTCCAATCCATAGTTGTCGGCATTTGCCCGCACCCACCGCACGGCGGCGGCGACATCGTGGATGGCAGCGGGGAAGACGGCCTCGCCACTGAGCCGGTACTGGACCGACACCACGGCGAGTCCTGCCTCGAGGAGATATCGCCAGGGCCCCATCTGCTTGATACCGGCGAAGAATCCGCCCGGGTGTGCGTACACCACAACGGGAACGGGTGTTGTCACCGGACGGTGCGGGATGTGTAGATCGAGCGTGAGCGGCCGGAATCCGGCGAGGGTGGCGTACGCGCGATCCAGATGGCTCACCACCCCGGGGAAGACTTCGACCGGCGCCAGGGCGGCGAATTCGGGCCGGATCACGGTCGAGATCATTTCTTCGGGGATGTCCACTGGTGCACCAGCTATGTGCATTGGTTGCTCCCTCTCTGATCAAGTTGCAGCAGAATGGTTTTCGTTGCGGATCAGGACTCGCGCGGTGCGGTGTCGACGAGTGCGCGGCTGAACAGCCGGCCGAACATGTCGACCGACAACGATCGCGGAAGAGCGTGTTTGATCAGTAGGTCCGCGGCCTTGTTGGTGACGCCGGGGATGACACGCGCGCGCTTGCCCAGGTTGTGCAACGCTGCCTGGACCACCTGCGACGGCGCCATCCTCGTGCTGCTGATCTTTTGGAAGTCGAGGCCGTTGGATCGTTGCGCGCCTTCGGTCTTCGTCATCCCGGGGGATACGACCAGGACGTCGACGCCGTGGTTTTTCAGTTCGTAGTGCAACGCCTGGCCCAGTGATGACACGTATGCCTTCGCTGCCGCGTAGTTGGCCGTGAACGGCGTGGCGCTGGCTTCGAGGCTGGACGCCACGAGGATGATGGCTCCGCGACCGCGGCGGGTGAACTCGCCCCCGAAGTGGTGTGCCATCCGCAGTGGCACGGCCGCGTCGAGGGTGAGGACGTCGAGTTCGGTGGCCAGCGAGTTGTTCACCAGCGGTCCGGCAGAAGAGATTCCGGCGTTCGCCACGACGATCCCGACGTCGAGATCGCTGACCTCACGGGCCAATTCGTCCACGGCGCCGTCGGCGAGAAGGTCCAGCGCGAACACGATGTTGTCGGTGCCGTGGGTGCGGGAAAGCTCGGCGGCCAGAGCCTCCAGGCGGTCTTTGCGGCGCGCCACGAGAACGACGTTGACGCCGGCGGCACCGAGGTGCCGCGCGAATTGCTCGCCGATGCCCGAGGATGCCCCGGTGACGATCGCGTACTGGCCGTACGCGGCGCGAAAGTCTTTCATTGTGATTCCTTTCCGCAGGGTGATGGTTACCGCGGTATCGATGACGATGCCGTCATGACACCAAGTGTCGTCAGGCTATCACTCACGACACTTGGTGTCATCAGATCGCTGTGCGCTTTAGGATGTGGGCATGAGTCGCTGGGAGCCCGACGCGGCAGGGCGGTTGGGAGTGGCTGCGGTGGAGCTGTTCGCCGACCGCGGATATGCAGAAGTCACGATCGTGGAGATCGCTGAGCGTGCGGGATTGACCAAACGCACGTTCTTTCGGCACTTCGGCGACAAACGCGAGATTCTGTTCGCCGGTCAGGATGCGTACCGCGAGATGTTCGCCGACGCCATCGCCGGTTCGCCCGCCGGAGCCACCCCCATGGAAGCGATCGGCGCGGCACTGGCTGCGTTCGCTGCCGGCTTCGCCGACGACCGCCGGGAGTTTCTGGCGAAGCGTCAGGCGGTCATCGACGACAATTCCGATCTGAAGGAGCGTGACCTGCTCAAGGCCGCCGCTCTGACCACGGTGATGGCGGATGCACTTGTCGCGCGTGGGGTGGAGTCACCCACTGCCGCCGTGGCCGCCAACATCGGTGCGCTCGCCCTCGGCGATGCCTTCCAACGCTGGCTGCAACCCGGGAATCGGACATCCATGGCCGAGCTCGCCGAGCAGGCGCTGCGAGAACTGAGAGTGGCAATCGAGACGTTGCGCTGACGGCCCGTCTGTTGGCTTGACGTTCCAGCGGGTGGAAGGTGCAGGTTGAGGGCATGGACGACGCGGTGGTGCGGTACACGATCGGGGAGCTCGCGGAGCGTACGGGGTTGTCGGCGCGCACGATTCGGTTCTGGTCCGACAGCGGGGTGATACCGCCGGTGGGGCGATCCGCGGGTGGTTATCGGTTGTACGGCGCCGAGGCGGTCGGGCGGCTGGAGCTGGTGCGGACGTTGCGAGAGCTCGGGATCGGGCTGCAGCGGGTGCGGGAGTTGCTCGATCGGCAGGTCACGCCGGCCGAGGTCGTCGCCTGTCATGTCGAAGCGCTGGACGCGCAGATCCGGACGTTGCGACTGAATCGGGCCGTATTGCACAGCGCCGTCCACCGTGAAAATCAGACCGAAGGATTGTCCCTCATGCACAGACTCGCCAATTTGTCCGCACGTGAACGGCAGCGTCTGGTCGACGGTTTCGTCGACCGGGTCTTCAGCGGTGTCGAGGATCCGGACGCGCTCGTCATCGCGGAATTCATGCGGCAGACACCACCGCGGCTACCTGACGACCCGACCTCCGCGCAGGTGGATGCCTGGTTGGAACTGGCCGAACTCGTCTCGGACGCCGAATTCGAGCGCACCATGCGAAAGATGGTGCTCAGCGGCGGATCCGACTATCGGATCGACTTCGGCCTGCAGATCCGGCCACTCGTACTCGAACACGCCGGGCAGGCCGTCGAGCGGGGGATCGCACCCGAATCCGATTCCGGCCGTGCGGTTCTCGACCGCATCGTGCCCGCCGGCCTCGGTGCGACCGACACCGCGGCACTGCTCGAATGGCTGGATCTGGTCGCCGAACCGCGAGTCGAACGGTACTGGGAACTGCTGAGCCTGATCGACGGTCGCCCGCTGGGACCGCGCGCGGTGCCAGCGTTCGCCTGGCTGGCGGACGCCGTGCGCGCCCACCGATGACCCGTGTGCGGCTCAGCTCGCCGACGCGCGGTAGGCGGCGATGTCGAACGTCGCGTTCTGCTGGCGGAACGATGTCGCTGAGTCCGGCCACAGCAGCGTGAGACGGCCGGTGCGTTCGTCGCGGTACCAGTTCGTACAGCCGCCGCGGGTCCAGACGGTGTCGCGGGCCAGTTCGTCGATGTGGCGGGTGGAGGACTGCACCGCCTCGGGAGTGACCTCCAGGACCTTGTCGGCGGTGGAGGCCAGATGGTCCAGAGCGCCCAGCACGTAGTCGATCTGCGTCTCGATGACGTAGATCGCCGAGTTGTGCCCCAGCGCGGCGTTCGGGCCGTCCAGGACGTACATGTTCGGGAAACCGTCGACGGTGGTGGAGGCGTGCGCGACCATGCCGTTGCTCCACCGCTCGGCCAGCGGCAGTGCTCCCCGGCCCAGGATCTGCCGGGCGATCGGTAGCCGAGTGGTGTCGAAACCCGTTGCGAACACCAGTATCTCGGGGTCGAAGACGTTTCCGCTCGCGGCCTGGACGCCCTCCTCGGTCACGCGCGTCACCTCGGTCGGCTCGAGCCGGACGTGATCGAGTTGCAAGGACGCGTAGTAGTCGTCGGAGAACAGGATTCGCTTGCAGCCGATCTCGTAATCGGGCGTCAGCTGCCGGCGCAACTCGGGGTCCCGCACCTGGCTCGACAGGTGATCCAGCGCTCGCTGCTGCAGCAGGTCGATTTCGGGATGCCGCCGTTTGCGGGCCGGGATGCTGCGCTCGGCCTCGGCGAACAACTCGTCCCGCAAGGTCGTGATGGCGGCCGGGTCGGTGGCGAACTGCGACATTTCCTCGCGGCTGTACAGGCGGTCGCCGCGGGGGAGAACGTAGGGCGCCGAACGCTGGAAGACCACGACCTCGCTGGCCTCGCCGGCCAGCCGCGGCAGGATCTGGATCGCCGAGGCTCCGGTCCCCACCAGCCCGACCCGTTTGCCGACCAGTGACACCCGGGGATTCCAGCGCGCGGAATGCCAATGCCTGCCGCGGAATTCGCGCAGATTCTCCACCTGGGGAATCTTCGGTTCGGTGAGTCGTCCGGTGGCCGCGACCAGGGTGGTGGCCGCAAAGCTGCCGCGACTGGTGTGCACGATCCACCGGCCGTCCGACTCGCGCCAATGCGCTTGGCGCAGAGTGCAGTTCAGCAGCAGATGCGGCTCCAGGCCTTCCTCTCGCACGCAGGTGCGCAGATATTCGTGAATCTCCGCACCCTCGGCGAAGATTCGCTTCCAGCGCGGATTGGGCAGGAAGGAGAACGAGTACAGATGGGCCGGAATATCGCATGCCACACCGGGATAGCGGTTGTCCCGCCAGGTGCCGCCGACGTCGTCGGCCTGTTCGATGATCACGAACGATTCGCGCCCGCGCCGGGCCAGCTGGGCGCCCATGCCGATTCCCGCGAAACCGGCGCCGACGATCAGCACGTCGACCGGGGTGAGTTCAGACATCGGCGTATCCGGTGGTGCGCTGCCGCGCGGTGCGGCCCAGGGCTTGCGCCGCCTGTTCGATCTCGCGCGTGCTGAGGGTCAGCCCCGCCTCGGCGAAGGATTCGGGGGCCAGGCGGCCGTCGAGCAGTAGTCCGCCCAGGTCGTTGGCACCGCCACGCAGCAGGTCGACCGACGCGTCGAAGCCGAATTTCGGCCATGCGGCCTGGATGTTCGCGATCCGGCCGTGCAGCAGCAGACGTGCCACCGCATGCACCGCGCGCGTCTGCCGCCAGGACGGTCCGGGCAGGGATCCGACGCCGGGCGATACCGGGCCGGGACTGAAGGGCATCGCGATGAATTCGTGGAAACCGCCGGTGCGATCCTGGATCTCGGCGAGCAGCCGCAGATGGGCGACCTGCTGCGCGGGCGTCTCGATGTGGCCGTAGACCATCGTGGAGGTGGAGAACAGACCTGCCCGGTGGGCGGTCTCGATGACCTCCGTCCAGGTGCGCACCGGCAGGTCGGGGCCGCCGAGCAGGCGGGCACGCACGTCGTCGTCGAGGATGCGCGCGGCCGTGCCGGGGACCGAGCCGAGTCCGGCCTCGCGCGCCGCGGCCAGGAAATCGGGCAGCGGCATCTCGCGGCGCGCGGCGCCGTCGAGCAGTTCGGGCGCGCGGAACGCGTGCAGGTGGATCGGCCCGGCCTGGGCGATGGCCTCGATCAACGCCAGGTAGTCGTCGTCGCTGTCGGTCGGAAGCGGTCCCTGCATGCAGATCTCGGTCGCGCCCAGCTCGCGCGCCTCGGCCACCAGGGCGGTGAGGCGGGCGCGGGCGGGCGCGCTCGTGCCGGATACCGCGGCGGTGTCCAGGTTTCGGTTCACCGCATAGGTCAACACGTCACCGGTGGCCTGGTGACGTAGCAGATCGGCGGTTCGACACAGTTCGTCCAGCTCCGGCCCATCGGCGCCCAGCAGCGCGACGTACCCCTCGTCGGGCAGGGCCGCCGGAGCATCGGCAGCCTCGTCGAGCCATTTGCGTACCAAGCCCGCATCGGGCAAACCGGATCCGGCGACAACAACATCACCCACGAGGGCAACCATACCGCCGGGCGCCGACATGCCTCGGCGCGTAGCCCGCGAGCTGCCGTAACGACGCACTGGTTCCGGTCGGAGCCGGGAAACGGACTGTCCGGCGCGTGCGAGGCGAGCGCTCGATGACCGCCACGATCGAACCGGGGTCGGTATGCCGGAATACGTTGGGCTACTTGCCCGCATGGGGTATATCTGCGTGGGGTATATCTCCCATCGTAAAGATTCGATCCGACAAGGAGTTCCCCGTGGCCGACGGCCCGATCGACCTGCGTACCGACGTAGCGCATCCAGCCCGGATGTACGACTATTTTCTCGGCGGCAAGGATTTCTACGATGCCGACCGGGCCGCGGCGGAGCAGGCGCTACAGGATTTTCCGGCGGTCCGGGTGACCGCGCGCACCAACCGCGATTTCATGCGGCACGCCACGCGTTTTCTGGTCGGACAGGGCGTGCGGCAGTTCCTGGACATCGGTACCGGTATTCCGACCGAGCCGAATCTGCATCAGGTCGCTCAGGAGGGCGCGCCGGAGGCGCGGGTGGTGTATGTCGACAACGATCCGATCGTGCTGGCGCACGCGCGGGCGCTGCTGGTGAGCACCGACGCGGGCCGCACCGCTTACGTCCAGGCCAATGCCGCGGATCCGGCCGCGATCCTGGCCGCCCCCGAGCTGAACGAGACGTTGGATCTGACCCAGCCGGTGGCGGTCTCGGCGATGGCGCTGCTGCACTTCGTGCCCGGCGACGTCTACGAGATCGTCAAGGCGCTGATGGAGCCGCTCGCGCCCGGCTCGTACCTCGCGATGTCGCACGTCACAACGGATTTCGACGAGGGCCCGGAGGATCCGGACGGGATGATGCGACTGCTGCAGGTCTACATCGACCGCGGAATTCCGGTGCGTCCGCGCAGCCGCGCCGAGGTGTCCCGTTTCTTCGACGGACTGGAACTGCTCGAGCCCGGCGTCGAGGTGATCCACCGGTGGCGCAACGACGGCATCGAACACCCGCCGAGCCACGACAAGCAGGTCTCGCTGTGGGGCGCGATCGGCCGCAAGGTCTGAGCGCCGCCGAGCGGTAGCGCCACCCTGCGCCCGATCGGCGTCAGTCCCGGGCCTCGAGCATGGGGACCAGGAAGCGCTGGGCCAGGGTGGTGAGCTGGGCGTCGTCGTCCAGGTCGATGAGCCGGCTCGGGATGGCCAGGAAGGACGCGCAGACGCGGACCATCAGTTCGGCGACCATATCGGTGTCGACCGCCGGGCCGATATTTCCCGCACCCTGTTCGCGGCGCAGCTGACCGGCGACGAACTGGCGGACCGCGGCGACCGTGCGTCCCTCGTCGCGCATCAGGATGCTGACCAGCAGGTCGGGGTCGGTTTCCAGCAGGCCGCCGATGAGCGGGTTGCTGCGGATGGCCCGCAACGAGCTGACGAAGCCCATCACCACTCGGTCGCCGACGGTGCTCGCCTGGCGGATGTCCAGGAGGAATTGGTCGAAATACCGCCGGAATTCCCGCAGGATCACCTGTTCCACCAGGGTGTCCTTGGTCGCGAAGCGACGGTAGACGGTGATCCGGGAGACCTCGGCGCGGCGGGCGACGTCCTCCATGGTCGAGCGCTGGATACCCATCCGGCAGAACTGGTCGTACGCCGAATCCAGCAGGCGCAAACGGATTTCGTCGACCTCGTCGACCTGTTCGAGCGCCTCGGTGTAGGCGCGGGCGATCAGCCGTTCCGCGCCCGAGGCCGTTCCCGATTCCACCTGTGCCACGACTCCTCCTACCCGCGCGATCTCCGTCCACGATGTGCCGACAAGAGTGAGACGACAAGATATGTGATGTCTGCCGACGTTGATCTCGTCGAATGGTACTGAGATACGATGCTCGATTCAGCGTATCACCCGGTTTGCCCGGCTCGGTGCGGTGAATACGCCGGAGCGTCGCGGATCGCGTGGCGATCGCGACGTGGCGCGGGGAGCGGAGGCGGACCGCTCGCCTCAGCCGATATCGAGTTGTTCGAGCTCGCGGCGCAGCAGTTTGCCGGTGGCGTTGCGCGGTAGTTCCTCGAGGAAGATCACCTCGCGCGGCACCTTGTGCCGGGCCAGATGCGTCTTGACGTAGGTCATGATCTCCTGCGAGTCGCCCGGGGTTCCCTGGGCCGGGACGACGAACGCGCGCAGTCGTTTGCCGAAATCGTGGTCGTCGACGGCCACGACGGCGGCCTCGAGTACGTCGGGGCGGTCGACGAGCAGATTCTCGACCTCGAGCGGGTAGACGTTCTCGCCGCCCGAGATGATCATGTCGTCCTCCCGGCCGTCGATGAAAAGCCTTCCGGCGGAATCGAAATGGCCCAGATCGCCGCTGCAGAGCAGGCCGTCCACGATCTCCTTGTGCCTGCCGTCGGTGTACCCGGAGAAGCTCAGGCCGCTGGAGACGAAGATGGTGCCGATCGCGCCCGGTTCGGTGACCGCGCGCCGCTGCGCGTCGTAGATCGCGACCCGGCAACCCACCGGCGGACGCCCGACGGTTCCGGGTGCGATGCGCATGTCCTCGGGGGTGGCCACCGCGGCCACGGCGACCTCGGTCGAGGCGTAGAGGTTGTACAGGACCTCGCCGAAGATCTGTTCGGTGCGGCGGCTCAGGTCGGGGGACAGCGACGACCCGGCGGCGAAGACGACGCGCAGTGTCGAGGTGTCGTACCGGGACAGCACCTCCTCGCCCAGATCGACGATGCGTTGCAGCATGGTCGGCACCAGAACCAGTGCTGCGGCACCGTATTTCGCGATATCGGCGAGGGTGCGCTCGGCGTCGAAGCGCCGCTGCCGGCAGACGATCGCGTTGCCCAGCGCCCAGCCGAGGGTCAGCTGGGACAGGCCGGTGCCGTGGAAGGTCGGTGCGGCCATGATCATGACCGAATCGCGGGGCAGCGGTATCCGATCGAGGAACTGCGCGGACTGCAACGGCGAAACCTTGTCGCGCGGAGCGCCTTTGGGCGTTCCGGTGGTTCCGCTGGTGAGAATGACGATGCCGCCGGGACGTTTCGGGGCCGTCATCGTGCCGGTGGGATGGGCATCGATCAGGGCCTCGACCGTGCTGATCTCGCCGGACGTGGTGTCCGGGTCGTCGACCCAGGTGAGGAAGCGGGGGACGGTCGCGGGGATGTCGTCGAGCAGGCCGAGGAATTCCTCGTCGAGCAGGATGGCGCCGACGTTCTCGCGATCGGCGACCGCGGCCAGTTGCGGACCGCCGAATCCGGTGTTCATCAACACGATTCGCACGCCGAGCTTGCCGGCGGCCAGCAGTGACAGCATCATGCCGCGGTGGTCGCGGCACAGCAGCGCGGCGACGGTTCCCGCGCCGATGCCCGCCGCGGCCAGTCCGCGGGCCAGCGCGTCGGACTGCTGGTCGAGTTGTTCGAAGGTGAGTGTGCCGCGTTCGTCGATCAGCGCATTCGATGCTCCCCGGGTGCGCCGGGCGTGGCGCAGGACGGTCACGAAGGGCCCGTAGATTCCCGAGTCATGCACGGTTCGTATCAGCTCGACGGGGTGCTGAGGTTCGACGACACCGCGCCGGAACAGCACGGACAGGGCCGCGAAGGGCTCCGCGATCGCCTTCACCGCTGCTCTTGAACTTGATGGTGCCCTCACTTACCACTCCTGATCGATCGCTAAGCATGAGTGAATTCACCTGTTTATCAGCATGTTACTGTCGTATCCGCGTTGCGCGGGTCACAATAGGTGAACAAGAATGTTGAGTAACTTACAACATCGTTTGCCGGGCCGCGAGCCCCACCCGGGGTGCATTGTCAGGCGCTGTTCACACTGACATGATGGTGTGAAAATCGTCTCATCGACTCGTGGAGTATCCATGTCTCTCCCCACCCGATTCCTGCGTCGGCACGATCCGGCCGAGGATGCACCGACCGACCGGAAACGGTTCATGGCCGGTCCCGCGGCACTGCTCGGCGGCCCGGCGAACGTGATCATGCAACTGGGCCTGGCGCCGGTCGGCCGGGGCGTGATCGAGAGCAAGGTCCAGAGCGGTCGCTACGATCTACATCCGCGCAAACGTGGTCGCACGACCTTGACCTACCTGGCCGTGGCGATGCTCGGCACCGACGAGGATCGCGCGATCTACCGCGCGGCGGTGAACACCGCGCACCGCCAGGTCCGTTCCGACTCGAAAAGTCCGGTGGCCTACAACGCCTTCGACCCTGAACTGCAGCTGTGGGTCGCCGCATGTCTGTATCGCGGCACGGTGGATTCGCTGAACTTCTTCTACGGCGGCATCGACGAGGAAGCCGCCGACGAGCTCTATCGCGAGGCCGCGCGATTCGGCACCACGCTGCAGGTGCGCCAGCAGATGTGGCCGCCGGATCGAGCCGCGTTCGCGGAGTACTGGGATACGCACGTGGGCGAGATGTCCTTCGACGACGAGGTGCGCCGCTACCTGCTCGAGCAGGTCGTCGATCTCGGGCCCTATTCCAGGTTCGAGCAGATCCTGTTCGGGCGGGTCAATCGGTTCTTCACCACGGGCTTTCTGCCGCAACAGTTCCGGGACGAACTGGATCTGGCGTGGGGGCCGGGGCGGCAGCGGGCGTTCGAGGTGGTGATGCGGGCGATCGGTGCGGTCTTCACCGTTCTGCCCGAGAGCTTCCGGCTGTATCCGTTCGAGACGTACCTGCGCGAGATGCGGGCGCGGCACGCCCAGGGCAAGCCGCTCGTCTAGTGCGAAAAATCCGCTTCCTCGGCTTGTGATGGCAGACACAGTGTGCTGATATAGAGATACGCAGATGCAGACTTTGTATCTCTGTATCAGTGACTCGACGAAGAGGAACGTGGCATGGATGGAATCGGACTCAACAGACGTGACGCGTTGCGAGTGGGCAGCGGCTTCGTGGGAGCCGCCGGCGCACTCGCACTAGGGGCGCGAACGGTCCGGGCCGAACCCTGGACCTGGTCGCCCAGCGGTTCGGTCCTCGGCAGTGGCCAGGGCGCGGACCCGATGACGGTGTGGGACGCCGAGGCGGATCCGGTCGTGGCCGATGTGATGGACCACGCCGATGTGCCCCAGGTCAATCGGCTGCTGGCGACCTGGATCAAGAACGATCAACCGATTCCCGCGGGGCTGCCGAAGAATCTGCGCGACTTCATGGAGTACGCGCGACAGCTGCCCTCGTGGGCCGATTCGGGCAAGCTGGCCGACTCGTTTCAGTTCCAGCAGAAGCGCGGAACCTATCTCGGGGTGCTCTACGCGTTCGCCAGCGGCATGATGTCGAACGTCATCCCGCACGAGGCGCTCGCGGTGTACTACTCCCGAGGCGGCTCGCACCTCAAGGAACGTATCGCCAAGACCGCGAAATTCGGCTACGACATCGGCGCGGTCAACGCCTACGCCCCCGGCGGGGAAATGATCGTGACCTGCGTCAAGACCAGGATCATCCATGCCGCCGTGCGGCATCTGCTGCCGACCGCGCCGGTCTGGCCCAAGGGGCACACCCCGATCAGCCAGGACGATCTGATGGTCACCTGGCACAGTCTGGGCACCAGCATCATGCGCGTGCTGACCGAGTGGAAGATCCCGATCCCGGCCGCGGAATCGGTTGGGTACCTGCACAGTTGGCAGCTCGCGGGGCATCTGCTCGGTATTCGCGACGAGTACATCCCGGTGTCGTGGGACCAGGCCAACGCCCAGGCCGCGCAGGTGCTGGACCCGATCCTCGAGCCCACGCCCGAGGGTCGGTGGCTGGCCAACGAGCTGTTGAATCTGGGTGCGGACCTGGATCTGACCCTGCTCAGCCGGGGGATCCTGGGCGCGTTCACCCGATTCATCCTGGGCGACAAGATCGCCGACGAGTTGAACGTCGCGCGGGAGCCGGTCTGGGGACCGCTGCTGCAGTTCAGCTGGGGTCCGTTCCTGGCCGTGCGCGAAGGCATCCTCGGCGTCGTCCCGCCCAGCAAGGACGCCTACTGGATGTTCGACGAGTTCCTGCGGCAGTTCACGATGTGGTACGTATCCGAACTGCGGATGCCGCTGAGCATCGAAATCCCGCAGACCAACCGGTAATTCACGATTCACCGGAAGCGGTGAACGGGTTCGGGTGTGCGGAGAAAGTCGGATCTCTTAACGGTTCTCCCGCCTGAGGGCGGGAGATTTCCAGCTCAGACCGCAACCGAACCATCCACCCGCAGGAGGTGATCCGATTGTCTGACATCCTCGACACTGACGTGGCCCCGTTCTGCCACGGCCAGAATCACTCTGGCAGCGTTCCGGTCCCGGCTGTCGGCGTAACCGCAGTCCGGGCACCGGAAGTCTCTCTCGTGCAGTTCGAGTCGCTTGGTTCTCGCGAAGCATCGACTGCACGTCATGGTCGTGTATGCGGGCCGGACCATCACCACCTTCCGCCCGGCCCGCCTGGCACGCTCGATCAGTTCACGTTTCGCCGCGCCGATCGCAGCGTCCGCGGCGTTACGTGCCAGGTTGGATTTCGCCAGGAACCTTGGTTTGAAGTCCTCGACGGCGATCAGGTCGTGGTGGTCGACAACGCGTTTGGCCCAGACCCGCGAGTCGTGCATGGTTCGGCGGGCAGCTTTCTTCGTCAGCCGGGCAGCATGTCTCCTGGCCTCCAGGTATCCCCGCGACTGAGGGCGGCCTATCCGGTGACGCCGCGCCATCTTGCGTTGCGCCTTCGCCAACTCCGCAGCGCATCGCCTGCGGTGGCGGACATGAGGGAGATCGAAGGCGGGATCGGTGGTGGTCGCAGTGGTGCTCACACCCCAGTCGATCCCGATACTGCCCTGGCCGCACGGGCGGGCCGTGATTTCGCGTCGTACGACAAACGAGGCATACCAGTGTCCGAGACTGTCCCGGTTGACGCGGACCGACGTCGGCTCGGACGGCAACTCCCGCGACCACACCACCGGAACCGCAACACCCTTCGGCAGGATCAAACGACCCTCACGGATCGAGAACCCCCGCATGGTGTACTCCAGCGACGGCAGGGAACTCTTGCGGGACTTGGTCTTCGGGCGACCACGCCCCTTCACGGTGAAAGACTTATCCAGCGACTGCGCGTAACCGCGCAGCATCTGCTGTTGCGTGACTTGGGAACCTTCACGCAGCCACGGCATCGTCGCTCGCGCGCGGGTCAGCAGCTTCCCGAGCCGCGCGAACGTCGGCTTCTGCCCGGACCTGTCCTGGTGAACTGCCTCGTTCCACAACCATCGACAACGCCCCCATTCAGCCAGCAGCGCTTTCTCGGCGGTGCATCCGGGCCGAAGCCGGTACGTGTACCGCACCACCTCATCCATTCGAACATACTATCGAAAGAAATAGTCGTGCGGCACAAACGACACACCCGTCTATGTCGCTCCGCTGTAAACAACGGAGTATCCAAGGCGGATGCCCGATGAACAACAGTCCGAGTCTGCAGCGAATTCGTCGAGTCGCGGCCGGGATCTCCGTGGCCGCGATTCTGGCGATCGCCGGACTGACCGTCGAAATAGCCTGGGAGGAAGGTACTTTCAGCCTCGCGGTTACCGAGGCGCCCGGCATTCTGCGAGAGCTGCCGCCGTCCTGGACGCCGACGCCATCGGTGCAGAACATGCTGGACGTGCGGGCGCTGCGGCGTGCGTCATGACCAGTCCGTGGTTGTGGTACCTGTCGCGGGCGGCCGGAGTCGTCACCCTGATCCTGCTCACGCTCGTCGTCCTGCTGGGACTGCTGACCACCGCGCATCCGCGCCCGCACAGTGCGGCGATGGCCGTGGCGATGGGAGTGCATCGCACGCTCGCCCTCGGCATGACCGTTTTCCTGGCGGTGCACATTCTGACCGCCCTGGTCGACACCTACGTCCATCTGGGCTGGTGGTCGGCGATCGTGCCGTTCGCCTCCGGCTATCGCCGTGAGTGGGTGGCGTTGGGCGCCATGGCATTCGACATCCTGCTCACCCTGAACCTGACCTCGCTGCTGCGCCATCGGCTGCCGGTGCGAGTGTGGCGCGCGGTGCACTATCTGTCCTACGCGATCGCGCCGCTCGCGGTCGTGCACGCACTGACCACGGGTGCTCCGGACAATCCGGTGCTGCTCGGGGTCGCCGCCACCTGCGCGGCGGCCATGGTGGCCGTCGCGGCATGGCGCTGGCTCGGCCGCAATCCCGATACCCGCCGCCGCGCGCAGATCGCGGCACAGGAGTGGTCATGAGCGCACTGTCCGAACTGCTGCTCGACGCCGGACTCACCGGACGAGGCGGCGCGGGATTTCCCACCGGCATGAAACTCGAACTGGCCGAACGCCACAACGCCGAGCTGATCGTCAATGCCTGTGACGGCGAGCTCGATTCCGGCAAGGACGCCTGGGTGGTCGCCCACCATCTGCCCGAGGTGCTGGAAGGCGCACGACATCTCACGCGCAGGCATATAAGGATTGCGGCGCATCGGGATTCGGATACTCTCGCGGCGTTGCACGCGGCGCGGGTGGACACCGTTGTCGTGCCGCGCCGGTACGTCTCCTCGGAGGAGTCGGCGCTGACCCGGCTGGCCTACGGCGGGCCGGCGCGACCGCTCATGCGCTCGGAGCCCGTCACCGCGGGCAGCCGCGATCCGCACGGCCGACGCCTGCCACCGACGCTGGTGCTGAATGCCGAAACCGTGTGGCGCGTACAGCAGATCATCGAGAACGGGCCCGAGTGGTTCCGCTCGTACGGCACTGCCCAGGAGCCGGGACCGCAGTTGGTCACGCTCGCCAACGGGGTGGGCTCGCCCGGTGTGCACGCGGTCGAGGCGGGCATGGGTCTACACGAGATCCTCGATCGCGCAGGGGGACTCACCGTGCCGATGCAGGCGGTGTGGGTCGGCGGGCTCGGCGGTGGATTTCTGTCCGCTGCCGATGCCGAGGACGCACTCTGGTCGCGGGAGAGCCTGGCACGGTTCGGGATTCGTCCTTCCGTCGGAACGTTGCGGGTCATCGAGGCGGGGATCGACCCGTGGGGTGACCTGCTGGAGGTGCTGGCGTACGCGGTCGGGGAGTCGGCCGGGCAGTGTGGGCCCTGCATGTTCGGGCTGCCCGCGTTGCTCGAGGATCTGACGAGTGTGTTGCGGCCGCGTCCGCCCGTCGGCGCGGCCGATCGTCTCGCCCGCAGGCTCGAGCAGGTGACCGGCCGGGGTGCGTGTGGTTACCCCGACGGTGTCGCCGGATTCCTCGGCTCGGCGCTCGAGGTGTTCGGCACCGCCTCGCCCCCGGCCGGAAGATCGCTGCCCACCCCATCCTCAGGACGCCCCCATGTCACCGATGAACCGCCTTCTCGGCACCGCCGCACCCTCGGATACGAGCGTGCTCGCCGTCGATCGCATCGCCTGCACCGGACACGGGATTTGCGCTCACATTCTGTCCGGCGCAATAGATCTCGATGACTGGGGTTATCCGATCCTCCGCGATGCCGCCCCCGATCAGGGGCTCGCCGCCGAGGCGATCAAACTCTGCCCGTCCCGCGCGTTGCGCTGGCAGCGGCGGTGAAATCCGCGCCGATCGGCGCGGTTCGTAGTGAACAGGATTCCGGCCGAGAGTCGGTCGCGAAGACAAGGAGTGCACGAATGGATTTCTGGGTCGCGATTCAGAACATGCTCAACCAGTTGGACCTGGGGTCCGCCGGGATCGGCAGCGCCACACCGGTGGCGTTCGCGGATTCTCGAATCCTGCGATGAGCCGGGCGGACTCGGGCCGTGCGCGATATCGGTCCGGCCCGGTCCGCACCACATCGATGTTGAAAAGGTTTGTGCCGCTGTAGATGTGGGCAGTTACGGCGCCGAGGTGCGCTGCCCATCGGCGAACGAGTCGTCGGAATGCGTTCGGAGAACGCCGACGAGGAGTCGAGAGGGGGATCGGTGGGTGGCGTCTCCTGAGGGAAGATGATCTACCTGACCTATTGCGTACCGGAACCACGGCATGCCATCCGCTTCAGCCTTGAGCACGTCAAGGGAACCGATGGCGCGGGGGAGCGACATCACGGAGCGGGTCGCAGGCCCTCGAGCAGTTCGACCATCGTGCGGCCCATGGCATTTCGGGCCTGCTGGGCGTCCTCGGCGCGGGCGATGGTGAGGGCGGCGGCAGTCAGTGCGCCGTACAGGGCGGTGCCCAGGGCGTCGGTGTCGGCGGTGACGATCGAGTGGTCCTCGCGCAGAGCGGCCAGGGCTGCGGTCAGGACGCCTTCGACATGGCGTTCGCCGTGTTCCCACCACTGCACGAAGCCCAGGGCGGTGGGGCCGTCGCGGAAGCAGATCTGCTGATATTCGGGATCGAGGCAGCGATCGAGGAAGGCGCTGAGGCCCGCGAGCGTGGCGTCCCAGGGGGAGTCGACCGAGCCCGCGGTGCTCGCGATCATGGTCACGGTTCGTTCGTCGACGAGTTCGAGGACCGCGCGAAACAGTGCCTGTTTATTCGTGAAGTGGTGGTAGACAGCGCCTTTGGTAACCCGGGCGAGTACGGCCACCTGATCCAGCGAGGTTCCCGCGAAGCCCTGGTCGGCGAAGAGTCTCGCCGCGTTCTCGACGAGTGCGCGCCTGGTCTCCGCGGCGTTCTCCTCCCGGCGGGACATCATGTGGGCCGATCTCGGCCGCCTGCCGCAGCTCGTGCGGCAGAGCCGGGAGAGGCGTCGGGCCGGCGGAGCTCCGGCGGCCGATTTCACCCTGACCATGCGCTGGCAGCCGGGCTCGGCCGCGAGCGCACCGGGGCCGTACATGTTCAGCCTCACCCAGTTCAGCCCGTCCCGGGCCACGGACGTCCCGGCGATCTGGCTCGCCGCGACGAGCCTGGCCACCCAGCTCGTGCGGCTCGACGACGCGGTCGGCGTGACGACCTACATCCGCCCGGCCCGCGCCCGTCAGATCGGATCGCTGTCGGTATGGGCCGATCCCGCCGGGCTGGAGGCGTTCATGCGGCTTCCCGATCACATCGAGATCATGAACAAGTACCGCTCCCGCGGACTTCCGGTCCGGTCCGCGACCTGGTGGTCCGGCGACCTCGACCCGGACGCGGAGGTCCTGCACGGACTGCGTCTGCTCGATACTCACGACACCCAGCGCGTCACATTGGATCGTGCGTGAGATATGTTGCAGCACTGTAGCTTACGGGGTCATCGGCAGGCTTCCCGCGCAGGCCGAGCCGAGGCGCTGCCCGCGTCGTCGAGTGTCACCACGATGAATCGGGGGCGGTAGATGCTCGCGTGGCGGTACACCTCGCTGCCGGGGGCGGTGTTCAGGCTGTTGACGTTGTAGGAGACGACAAGTCTTGTGGGGGTGGAGAATTCGGGGTGGACATGGGCGTTGTAGGCGTAGACGGCAGGATCGTGGTACGAGCCTGACCCGCCCGCCTCCGGTGTCAGGTAGAGCGTGACGGCGGGGCCGAACGGGCCCATCGGGGTCGGGGCGTAGCGGGCGGTGATTCGATTGCCGAGTGCGCCGTCCTGCATGGTGACCAGCTGATAAGCATTCGCCCGGAGGCGGTGGACGGAGAATTCGGCGGAGACCCCGTCGGCGATCCGCGTCGAATCGGATTCGGAACTCGACCATCCTCGGCCGGTCCAGTACGAGAAACGCTGCCGCAGATCGGTTCCCGCGATGCGTGCGATGTGGAGGTGCTTGCGGCCCGCGACCGGTTCGATGCCGTAGACGTACGTCCACGCACCCTCGGGCTGCACCCACTGCCCCCACTGGATGCCGCGCGAGCGGGGCCACGGTGTGATCGACGCGGGTTCGTGCAGGTCGTCCGGGTTCAGGCGGGCCAGCGCCGAGCCGACGAAGGTGACATCGAGCGAACCCGGTCCGGCAGAGCGCCACTCGGTGAGCGGAATCTGGAGTGCGCCATCGAGATACGTCGCCGCGCCCAGCCAGAACCAATCCGCTGGATTCGGCGGTGAGAGCAGCGAATCCGGTTGCGCCACAGTCCCTCCCACGATGTTTGACAGGTGGCCGTCGGCGTCGCGGACGAGCAGGGAGTTGTGTACGAATCCGGCGTCGGCCGGACGGCTCGGCGGGGTGATGGGCGGCAGGAACGTATCGGAGAACGCGAACACCTCACGGCCGCCGGGCAGCGCGGTCGACCAGGTCGAATCGCCGCCGGTCCAGCCGTGTCCGGAGTCCCCGTACGCGGTGAGGGCGTCATCGAGGCAGGTGAGCGGACGTGCGTTCGCGACGGCGGGTGCGGGATCTCGGGGAGGCGGCCACGGTACGAACAACCCGAGCCCGACGGCCACGACGACAACGAGTGCGAGCAGTCGAACTGCGGCCCACGGCACGTGTGGCCGGGACCCGCGAGCGGATCCGCTCACCGGTCGGAACCCGAAACGTCGGTCGGGTGCGCGATCGTCACTATCGTTCCGGTCGGTTCGGAGGTTGCCAGTGCCCGGCGGCCGAAATTACGGTGTCGGTTAACACAGTTCACTACCTCCCGAATCGAGGCCGAAGATTGTCGAAACCAGTGGCGAGAGTACGGCCGTGCGGGAGGGCCGTGACATCCGGGCAGGACGAGTTCGGCGCTGCGGGGCTCGGAGCGTCGGCGGGCGGCCGCGGTCCAGTGCGTGAGGCGGTCCTATCGTGAGCGCGGCGGCCGGGCGGCGGACCTTCGACCTCGATGACGTCCGTATCCATGCGCTGACCTGGGGCGATCCGACTGCACCGCTGGCGCTGTGCCTGCACGGATATCCGGATACCGCGTGGACGTGGCGGCATCTCGCGCCCCGATTGGCGGACGAGGGGTATTACGCCGTCGCACCGTTCACCCGTGGGTACGGGCCGTCCACGATTCCCCGCAACGGTGACCTCTCGGTCGGCGCACTCGTCGCCGACGCCCTGGACGTGGTCTCGCTCGTGGACTCCGACGACGCGGTCCTGATCGGCCACGACTGGGGTGCGATCACCGCGAACAGCATTGCGGCGATGCATGATTCACCGTTCCGAAGGATCGTCGCGCTGGCCGTGCCGCCGCTGGGCTGCCTCACCCCCGCGCGCGGTCGGCTCGTCGAGCAGATTCCGCAGATCCTGCTGCAGTCCGTGAAGAGCTGGTACGTCATGGTCAATCAGCTTCCGGTGGTGCCGGAGAGGGTGTTCGATCGGATGACCGCACTGCTGTGGCGGACCTGGTCGCCCGGCTACGACGCGAGTGTGGATCTGCGCTACCTGGCCGAATCCGTGCAGGACTCCGCGCAGCGCAGCGCGGTCATCGGCTACTACCGGAGTTTCGCACGGCCCCATCGTCTCTCGGATCGGCACGCCGCCTTCCAGAACTACGTGCTGGCCCCACCGCAGCAGCCGAGTCTGCAACTGCACGGGCTCTCGGACGGATGTATGCGACCACAGCTGTTCGATGCCGTCCGCGGCAGGTTGCCCAGGGGCAGCCGCATCGTGCCGGTGTCCGAGGCCGGGCACTTCCTGCACCTCGAGCAGCCCGAGGTGGTCGGCGATGTGATCTCGGAGTACCTTTCCGGGTGAAAAATTCTCTGCGCTAACTGTTTTCGCAGGGCCCTCGATATCGTGCGGCTTCGTCGAAGGTACGGCCGTTCGTTGCTGGAAGGTTCAACCGGATTCATCATGAGTTCGGTTGCCGCCGCAGCGTGCCGGTGCGATCGTAAATATCGTGGCCATGCCCGAACGGACCCATGGGGCCGGATACGCCGAGATCACTCCGGCCTACCGGTTATTGGACATCGTGCAGAGCACGGCGTTGCGCCGCGCCGAACGACGGCTGTGTTGCGAGTTCACCATTCTGTTCGAGGCCAACACGATTCACGAATACCTCTACGATTCCTACGCCGAACTCGGGACGCAGGCGTCGGTACAGCTGTATCTGCCGGTGCTGGCCGAGCGTTTCGCCCGGCAGCGGCTGTACGCCCGCGCCCGCGTCGAGGGACGGATCGAACACGCCATTCCGGTGGTGCTGTTCCTGTGCACCTTCAATGCCGGGCGTTCGCAGATGGCGTTGGGGTTCTTCGAACGCTACGCGCAGGGACGCGCCCTGGCCTGGTCCGGCGGGTCCGAGCCGAGCGGCGGACTCAATGCGGCGGCGGTCGCGGCGATGGCCGACGCGGGGATCGATATCTCCCACGAATTCCCCAAGAGCTGGACCGACGAGATCATTCGGGCCGCCGACGTCATCGTGACGATGGGCTGCGGGGATATGTGCCCGCTGGTGCCGGGCATCCGGTACGAGGACTGGATCGTGGACGATCCGGCCGGTCTGTCGGTCGCCGAGGTGCTCCCGATTCGTGACGAGATCGGCCGTCGCGTCCGCGATCTGCTGGCGAGCCTGGATCTTCCGGTCGCCTGCTGATCCGGCCGGGGCTCGACACCTGCCCGATGACGTTGCCGGACCGAGATATTCGCCCGCTCAGGTGGTCTGATCCGAACTGTCGCTGCCTGATTCGAGTTCGGCGACTCGCTCGTGCAACCGGCTGCGGATCTGATCGGGTGTGTACGAACGCCGTTTGCGTTCCGCGCGCACGATCACCACTCCCGTCGCGGCGACGCCCGCCGCGCCTGCCAAACCGAGTACCTTCCACCAGCGCATGTGCCTAGGCTACTGGGTATGGCGGAGAAGAGCATCCACCTGGACCGGGCACTCGAGCTCACCAGGACCGGGGATCTGTGGTTGTTCCGGGGGCATTCGGCGGCGGACCGGGCGATTCGGATGACCACGAACAGCCCGGTGAATCACGTCGGCATGGTGATCGCGATGGATGATCTACCGGTGCTGATCTGGCATGCCGAACTGGGCAGGTCGCTGCCGGACATGTGGTCCGGCCACCATCAGCGCGGCGCGCAGCTGCACGATCTGCGGGATGCGGTGCTGGTGTGGGTGAATCGCTACGGCCAGCGCGCCTGGTTGCGTCAGCTGGACCGTCCGGTGTCCGCCGAGATGGAGGATGCCGCGCTGCGCACCGTGGCCCGGCTGGACGGGCTGCCGTTCCCGTCGACCTCGACCCTGGCCGCGCGCTGGTTCGGTGGCCGGTTGGCCCGGGTGCGGGGGAGAAAGCGTGCGGCCCAGCAGGATTCGCCGTCGGGACAGGATCTGCGCAGCGCCTATTGCGCCGAGATCGTGGCCCTGACCTATCAGTCGATGGGGTTGCTGCCCGAGCGACGCGCGAATTGGTATGACCCGGGCCGGTTCTGGAGTGGAGACACCCTGCGGCTGAACGAGGGGTACCACCTCGGCGGCGAGATTCCGATCGACGTTCCGCAGACCTGATGACCGGCCTGCTCGCCGATCCGCAGGCGGTGCCCGTCGAGGTGCGCCCGTATCTGACCGAGCTCGTGCGGCGAACGCGCGAGGTGTGCGGATCGCATCTGGTGAGTGTGTTCGCCGTGGGATCGATTGCGCTGCAGGACTATCGGCACGGCCGCAGCGATATCGATGTCACGGTCGTGGTCGATCCGTCGCTGCCGGGACCGGTGGTGCGGGAGCTGGCGGACTCGCTCACGGACCAGACCTGCCCCGCCACGGGTCTGGAACTGGTCCTGTACGACGCAGACTTCGCCGCTCGGCCGTCGGCTGCGGCGGGATTCCGGTTGAACCTGAATACCGGGCCGCTGTTGCCGTATCAGGCCACCTACGATTCGTCGGGGTCACCGGCGTTCTGGTTCGTCATCGATCGGGCTATCGGGTATCAGTCGGGGCGGTTGCTGTTCGGCAGGCCGGTGCGGGAGGTACTCACCGCGCCGTCGCACGAGGATCAGCTGGCCGCGGTTCTGGACTCGGTGCGCGACCATTCGCGGGGTGCGGGGCATCTGGCCGACAATCGGATCCTCAACGGCTGCCGTGCTGTCGTCTTCTGCCGGACCGGTCGCTGGGTCGCGAAATATGCTGCCGGACAGATCCTCTCGAACTCGGAGCCGGAATTCCGGCCACTCGTGGGCCGTGCGCTGCGCAGTTTCGAACTCCCTCGTGCGGAGGCGTGGGATCTGCCTCCGGACGAGGTGCGGGACTTCCTGGACCGGGTGCGGGAAATAGTCGAGCGAACCGTCCGGAATGCGGACGGCTGACCAGCGCAATGGACGACGGCCCGTACAAGTGCGGGACAAGCCGATACGAGCGCCGGAGCGGCCGATCGGGCAGCATGGACGACGATGCCGTACACACTCGCCGATGTCCTGCCGTCCGTCGCCGCATCCTTCGGGATGGACGTGGCCGCCCCGCTGTGGCTCGTGCCGCATCGTGATGTCGTGGTGCTCCTGATCGATGGTCTGGGCGCCGAGCTGCTGGCGCGACACCGGGATGTGGCGCCCACCCTCGCCGAGCACGTCGCCACCACGCTGACCGCCGGATTTCCCGCGACGACCGCGACCAGTCTCACCAGTCTGGCCGTCGGTGCGCCCTGCGCCACGCACGGCGTCATCGGGTACAGCTTCGCCGTGCCGGACACCGGAGGTCCGCGGCTGCTCAACGCACTGCGCTGGCGGCTCGACACCGCCGTCGGAGACGACGCTCTGCACACCCATCCGCCCGAGACCGTGCAACAGCGGCCCAGCCGGGTGCAGGATCTCGCGGCGCACGGCGTCGAGGTGCACTACGTGATTCCGGGCTATCAGCGCGACTCCGGTCTCACCAGGGCCGCTTTCCGCGCCGCCGGAACGGTGCACCCGGCCGCGACGCTGGACGAGCTGCGCGCTGGAATCCTCGCGGTCGCCGAGCATTCCGGTGTCGAATCCCGGTTCGCCTACGCCTATTTCGCCGACCTCGACGCGACCGGACATCTGCACGGCCCCGGGTCACCGCAGTGGCTGGAGATGCTGCGTCGGGTCGATGCCTGCGTGGCCGGACTGCTCACCGATCTGCCCGGGACGTGCGCACTGCTGATCACCGGCGATCACGGAATGATCCTGGCGGACAACGTCATCGACCTGGACGCCCGGGAACACCTGCACCGCGACGTGCGGCTGATCGGCGGCGAGGCGCGCGTGCGGCACATCTACCTGGACGACCCCGCGGCATTCGCCGATGTGCGGGACCGATGGACCGGTGAATTGTCCACGCACGCACGGGTGGTCGGCCGGGAGCAGGCCCTGGACGAGCACTGGTTCGGCCCGACCCCGCCCGACGAGATCATCACCGCACGCATCGGCGACCTGATCGCGGTCGCACAGGGCGGCACCGTGCTGGTACGTCCGGGCGACGAGCCGCTCGAGTCGACCCTACTGGGACATCACGGGGCCTGGACCGCGCAGGAGCAAGTGGTGCCGCTCATTGCCACCGCCGGTGCGATCTGCGAGCGCACCACGAGCTGAGAGGACAGGACAACAAGCTTGTGTATCAGGCGGTTCGTCCTTTCCCGGTCGGGTCGCCGGCGAGGGCGGAGTGTCGCGCAATCGCCGCTTCGACGCGCGTGGGCGTGGCGAGCATGTCGCCGTTGCGGTGTGGATGACTGAAGTTCTCGGTGAACTCGTCGCACAACGTGCGCAGCTGCGACATGGCCCCGAGCAGCTGCTGCAGGTGCGGCGGCGTCGGCGTCTCGATCATGGTGTTCACCCAGGTGCTCAGGCCGTCGACCCGCTCGCGCCGGCGCAATGCCACCTTCTGCGCGAACCGCTCGTCGATCACCCCGTCCTCGATGATCGCGTCTGCGGCGACCTGCGCCTCGAAGGAGGCCGAGTTCGCGCCTTGTCCCGTCACCGGGTCTACGGTGGCGTGCGCATCGCCGAGAGAAAGCACGACCGTCCCGCCGTCGAGCAGCCGGTAGTCGTTTCGCACCACCGGCCGGACCGCGCCCTGCAGGATGTCGCCGGGACGCATCAGCGCGAAGCGGGACTGCTCGACGCGCTCGAACACCGTCGGATGATGAACCCGCAGCTTCTCGAGCACCAACCGGCGGTAGGCCTCGGGATCGTCGGATTCCTGCTGTGTCATCAGGATTTCGAGATCACCGCCCGGGACATTCTCGAACAGCAGCGCGCTCGCCCATCCATCGAACGTGGTGATCGGCAGGTCCAGCAGTTCGCCGTGTCCGGGGGAGATGCTCATGGTCACGGCCCGCGGATCGGTCTGGTCGACCCCGGCCCAGAACCCCACGGCCAGGTGCCGCTGCGGCTTCGCGTAGGGGGAGACTTCGGGCCGTTCGCCGAAGTACTCGGTGAACGATCGCTTGCCCGCGGCCACCACGATCAGATCGTGGTGACCGGCGAGCTGGTCGAAGTCCTGCGGCTCGACGGTTCGCTGCTCGATTGTGCCACCACGGTTTTCGTACTCGGCCATCAGACGCGGCAGGTAGATGCGGTAGTCCAGGACTCGCGACGGACGCAGGAAATCGCCTCGGAACACCGGCGGACCGTCCGGCACGTTCAGGTGGTGATAGTGCACCTGGTAGCCGAATTCCTGTGCAGGCCAGAAGTTCACACCCATCGCCTCTTCGCGGGCGATGGTCGGGGCATGGTGGGACACGGTGTTCTGCGGGCGAACCGTGGCCACCTGTTCCGCGGTCTGGTTCGTATAGATGCGGGTGTGAATCCCGGCCTGCTGGAGCAGCAATGCGAGGTGCAGCCCCGCGGTACCCGCTCCGATGATCCCGATGTCTGGCATCTCGACTCCTCCGCGCCCCGGTTCCAACGTACCGGCACCGAGTGATTCAGGCCACGTCGTGAACCGGCGCGATGATCCGACCGGTCCGGAGCTGAGCGCGGATTATCTTCCGCGCCAGCAAGATCCACCGTTCGTCCGCCGGTACGGGGTGTCGGTCGGCAACAGGCGGGACAGCGCTGGTGCGTCCGGATGTGGGCCGATGGAATCGACGCCACCGGGACATCACGGCGCCTGGATCGCCGACGAGCAGTTGGTGCCACTCATTACCGCCGCCGGTGCGATCTGCGAGCGCACCACGAGCTGACGCGGCACGAACGCGACGCCGCGGCGCGAAACCTGGAGGCGCAATCCGCTGCGGCGGGCCAGGATTCGCGCGACGACGAGCGCAGCCAGCGCGGACACCGCACCGCAGGCGAACAACCCCATCCGCGGACCGTACCGCTCGGTGACCCAGCCGACGATCGGTCCGCCGATCGGGCTGCCGCCGGTGAACACCATCATGTACAGCGACATCACCCGCCCGCGCATGGACGCCTCGGTGGCCAGCTGGACCATCGAATTGCTGGAGGTGTTGAAGGTCATCCCGATCAGGCCCACGATCGTCAGCCCCGCGGCGAACACCCAGTACTCCGGCGCGAACGCGGTCACCGCCTCGAGGACGCCGAAGCCGACCGCGGTGAGCACGATCATCCGCAGCCGCATCTTCGTGCGCCGGGACGCCAGCAGCGCGCCGACCAGGGATCCGGCCGCGAGGGCGGTGTTGAGCAGACCGTATCGGCCGGCGTCGATGTGGAAGATGTTGTACGCGAAGCCGGACAGCACGGTGGGGAAGTTGAAACCGAACGTTCCGATGAAGCCGACCAGCACGATCGGCCAGATCAGTTCCGGCCGCGACCGCACATAGTGCAGCCCTTCGCGCAGTTGACCTTTCTCCCGTGGCACCCGCGGCATGACGTGCAGTTCGGCGGGACGCATCAGCAGCAGCCCGCCGATCACCGCCGCGAAGGACAGCGCGTTGATCGCGAAGGCCCAGCCGGAGCCGACCGCCGCGATGACCGCACCGGCCACCGCGGGCCCGATCAGCCGGGCGGTCTGGAAATTGGCCGCGTTGAGGCTGACCGCATTGCGCAGCTGGCCGCGGGAGACCATCTCCGAGACGAACGTCTGCCGGGTCGGGTTGTCCACCACCGTGACCATGCCCAACAGCAGAGCCAGCAGATACACGTGCCACACGTGCACGGAGCCGGTCAGCGTGAGGATCGCGAGGATGGCGGCGAGCAGACCCATGGCGGCCTGCGTGAGGATCAGCAGCTGCCGTTTGCGGAAGCGGTCCGCGATCACTCCGCCGTAGAGGCCGAACAGCAGCATCGGCAGGAACTGCATGGCGGTGGTGATGCCGACCGCGAAGGAACTGCCGGTGAGGCTGAGCACCAGCCAGTCCTGCGCGATGCGCTGCATCCAGGTGCCGGTGTTGGAGACCACCTGGCCGAGGAAGAAGTAGCGATAGTTGCGGACTCGCAGGGAGGTGAACATGCCCACCCGGGAGCGGGAGGGCGGGACCAGATCGGTGGCGTCCGGATCGATGTCAGGGGTGTGGTGGGTGAGGTCCTTCGCGTCGCGGTCGCTCGATGTCACGTACTGCCTCTCCGGGTCGCGATGTGTTCGGTCGCGGTACCGGAAGGCATCTCACAGCTGTGCGAGACGTTCCAGCACCGGAGCGGCCGAACGCACCAGCTCCCACTCCTCATCCGTGAGCTCGCCGACCAGGTCCGCCAGCCAGGCGTCCCGCAGTCGACGGCTCTGCTCCAAGATCTCCGCGGCGGGTTCGGTGGCGATGACGAGCACCTGCCGCCGGTCCTGCGGATGTGGTTCGCGCCGCACCAGCCCCTTGTCCTCCAGCAGCGCGATGATTCTGGTCATCGACGGCGGCTGGACGTGTTCCTGACGGGCCAGCTCGCCCGGAGTCGCCGGGCCGGTGCGGGAAAGCGTTGCGAGCACCTGCATCTCGGTCGAGCTCAGGGTGTGCTCGACCCGTTGGTGACGCAGGCGGCGAGCGAGCCGCATGACCGACGCTCGAAGCGTGGTCACCGTGGCGAGATCGCCCTCGGAAGTCCTTCCACCCACGCTTATTAGTTTACCTTATTAGAGCGTCTAAGTTAATTTCGGTCGCGGGTGACGGCGGTCTCGGAACCCGGATCGGGCACGGTCCGTGCTGGGCGTGTTCGGGCCATACGGGAATATGGGACGCATGAGTGATATGCCGGCCCTGTTCAAGGTCGACGACGACGGGCGCTACCTCCCGGAGAAATGGGCGTACGGACGATGGGGAGCGGACATGCTCAACGGTCCGGCGATCTGCGCCGCGGCGGCGCGCTCACTCGAGCGGGAACACGGTCTGGAGGGCTTCGTTCCGGCCCGATTCACCATCGATCTGTTCAAGGCGGCCAAGGGACAGCCGCTCGAGGTGCGAACCGAGGTGGTGCGCGCGGGACGTCGGGTCCACGTCGCGGCGGCCAAGGTGCTCCAGGGTGAGGTCGAGGTCGCCGAGGCTCGGCTGGTGCAGTTGCGCGCCGCGGACACGCCGCCCGGGGACGAATGGCATTCGGAGCATCCGTTCGATCCGCCGCCCGATTCGGGTCTGGACTGGTGGCACGAGAGCGACCACGAATGGTCCACGAGTATGGCCGACCATCAGAACTCCGGACGCAAGAGCCTGTGGATCGTGCCGCTGACAGCGGTCGAGGGTGAGGAACGCAGTCCGTTCGTGCAGGCCGTGACCGCCGCGGAGTCCACGAGCCTGGTGACCAACTGGGGTTCGCAGGGGATCGGGTACATCAATGCGGATCTCACCGTCGCGCTGGATCGGGTTCCGGTCGGGGATCGGATCGGTCTGCGCGCCGAGACGCATCTGACGGCCAACGGTCTGTCGGTCGGTACGGCGACGCTGTTCGATTCGGTGGGGCCGATCGGGACCGGGATGGTGACCGCGGTGTCCAATGCCGCTGCGCAGATCGACTTCTCGGGCGACAAGTAGCCGCTACCGCCCGCGGTTCACCATCCGGGCCGCGGCCTCCCGGGCTGCCGCGCGGTCGGTCTTGCCGCCCGGACCCAGGTGGAGCCGATCGACCGGGACGACGTACTCGGGGAGGTACTCCGCGCTCACGCCTTCGGCGCGGAGCCAACTCGCCAGAGTGTCGGTGGTCAGGTCGGTGTCGGCGGTGAGAACGACCACGGCGCAGACGCGTTCGCCGAAGATCGGGTCGGGCACGCCCACGACGGCGACGTCGGACACTGCCGGGTGCGCGCGCACGAGGTGCTCGATCTCCACGATCGAGATGTTCTTCCCGCCGCGGATGACGAAATCCGCTGTGCGGCCGACCACTCGGACCCGGTCGGTGTCGTCGACCTCCACGATGTCGCCCAGCAGCATCCAGCCGTCCGCGGTGAACAGCTCCGCATTCGCGGCCGGATCGTCCCAGTAGCCGGGGGAGATGAGCGGTCCGCGCACCGCCGGTTGGCCGCGGCGCGGTCTGCCGGTGGCGTCCGCGCCGGTGTCGTCGAGGATTCGAACGGTCATCGAGGGCAGGATTCGACCGCAGGTGCGCAGGCGGGTGTCCACATCGTCGTCCAGGGTGGTGCGGCTGACCGCCCCGGACTCGTTGGACCCGTAGAACTGGAGAACGCTTGCGCCCGTGCGCTGTTCGAAGGCGACGGCGTCGTCGTAGGGGACCGGCTCGCCTCCGGTATAGAGGACGCGCAGGCTGGACAGGTCGTGCCGACCGGCGTCTTCGGAGCGCAGCAGCATTTTGAATTGCGTACTGACGCAGCACAATACGGTGGCTCGTTCGCGCTCGACCAGCAGAGCGGTTCCGGCCGCGTCGAACCGCGCGGTGAGTACGACCGGGATGCCCAGCAGCGCGGGCAGGAAGTGCGCCGACCAGAGGCCGAAGCCGTAGGGCGCCGGGACGACCGAGCAGATCACGTCATCGGGGCCGATTCGCCCGCCCGACATGGCTTCCCGGGCGAAGGCGACCCAGCGGCGTTCGGTGTGGGTGACGACCTTCGGCAGTCCGGTCGTGCCCGAGGTCGAGTTGAGGATGGTGATGTCCGAGGTCGTGAAAGGTTCGGTGGCTTCGGAGGCGGCTTCCTCGGCGAGCTGGTGCCGGGTGACGCGGCACGAATCCTCGTCCAGAACAACGACATTCGACGGCGCGATGCCGTATTCGCGCAATTCGGCCAGGAGTTCGCGCCACGAACGTCCGCTAATCGACTCGACGGTGACCAGAGTCGAGGCTGCTGTCCGGGCCATGATGTGTGCGATTTCGCGCAGCCCGGAACGGATGGCGATCGCCGCCGCGACCCGGTTCGCCCGATAGGCCCCACACAGTGCGGCATGGACCACGCCGGTGTCGGGCAGCAGCAGGGCCACGCGAGAGCGGGGTGCACCGGCACGGCGTAGTTGTGTCGCGATGTCCTCGGCGAACCGGTCGTACTCGCGCCAGGTCATCGATCGTTCGGCGGTCACGAACGCCGCGGCGTCGGGGATCTGCCGAGACCAGGTCTGTACGAGTTCGTCGACGGACAGATCCGCGTACAGCTCCGGCGTGCTCGCGAATCCACCCGGGCGGAGCGAATCTCGCCGCACTTCGCCGTCGGTCATCACGGTCACCTCACTTCGTCGGCATCACCCGCCACCTCCGAGCATGCCGGGCGCTGCGGCCGTTCGGATACCGAACGGTTGCCGTCAGCACGATACCGCCGTCCCCGCTGCGCTCCCGAGACGGTCGTTGCGGTGCCGGACGGGCCTACCCGCCGCTGTGCTCCGTTCGGTCGGGATCATTCGCCCGAGATCGGCTGAAACGTAGCGTGAGGAGCTGGAAGGGCCTGAGCTGCAAGCGAACCCGGGCTCCATCGGGCAGCGCCGCAACTTCCTCGGCGACCGGGCGTTCGAGCAGGTCGCAGATCTGGAACCCGGACGTGGCGAAACCGGGGGTGACCAGGGCTGTCGCGCGGCCGCCGTGCGCCTCGTACACCCGCAGCACGACGTCGCCGCTCCGATCGTCGGCGAGTTTGACCGCGCTGGTGACGACGGCGTCGTTGTCGATGGTGAACAGCGGCGCGACGGGTTCGGCGACACCGCGACGCGGTGTGGTGAGGTTGATGCGATAACCCTCGCGCACCGCATCACCGATCCTCGCCCCGGGAATCAGCATGTGCCGGAAGCGATGTGAGCCCTGATCGGCGGCCGGATCCGGGAAGCGGGGCGCGCGCAGCAGCGAGGCTCGAACGGTCGTGGTGGTCCCGGCGTCGGGCCGGACCGTCCGGGTGACGTCGTGTCCGTAGGTGCCGTCGTTGACCACGGCCACGCCCCAGCCGGGCTCGCCGAGGTGGACGAACCGGTGGTTGCACGCCTCGAATTTCGCGTACTCCCAGCTGGTGTTGGTGTGCGTGGGGCGGAACATGTGGCCGAACTGGGTTTCCGAGGCGTACCGGTCGGCGTGGATATCCAGGGGGAAGGCCAATTTCAGGAATTTCTCGGTCTCGTGCCAGTCGACGGTGGTCTCGATGTGCAGCGCCCCGTCGCGCAGTGACAGCGTCTGTTCGACGCTCGAGGAACCGAACGACCGGCCGATGCGCAGAACCGCTCCCGTTCTCGAATCCGGCTGTACGGCAATGAAATCCACCTCGGTGAGGTCGGTGACGCGGTTGCGGTGGAACAGGTCCACATCCCAGGCGTCCCACGCGTTGGGCAGGTCCGGGTGCAGTTGCAGCAGATTCGCGGTCGCGCCCGGCGGCACCGTTTCGCGGCGGCGCACGAGATCGAATGCCGAGACCACCAGCCCGCGCGCATCCACTTCGACCCGGATCAGCCCGTCGTCCAGGACGTGTCCGCCGTCGGCGCGCTTGGTCACCGTGCACGGCCGGTGCGCCCGCGCTGGCCCCGCCGCACCGGCCGGAATCGAGAACCATTCGTGCGGAGCGGGATTGAAGACGTTCGGCCCGGCCTCCCCGCCGCCGAGCGTCCACTGTGCCTGCTCGACGAGCGTCGTCAGTTCCCGTGCCACCTCGGCGTGGGCCTGTTCGGTCTCCCGATGCACCCAGGCGATGGACGATCCCGGCAGAACGTCGTGAAACTGGTGCAGTAGCACCGTCTTCCAGATCCGGTCCAGGTCCTCGTACGGGTAGGCCGCATCGGTGCGGACCGCCGCGGTGGCCGCCCACAGCTCGGCCTCGCGCAGCAGATGTTCACTGCGCCGGTTGCCCTGTTTGGTCCCGGCCTGGCTGGTCAGCGTGCCGCGATGCAATTCGAGGTACAGCTCGCCGACCCACACCGGGGGATCGGCGTATTCGGCCTCGGCGCGGTCGAAGAACGCGGCGGGCGCGGTCCACACGACTTTCGGCGAACCCTCGAGGTTCCGCATCCGGGCGGCCTTGGCGATCATCTCGCGCGTCGTCCCGCCGCCGCCGTCGCCGAAGCCGGTCGGCGCGAGCGAGGTCGACGCGCGCCCCTTCTCCTTGAAATTCCTTGCGGCATGGGCGATCTCCCGGCCCGTCATGGCGCAGTTGTAGGTGTCGACCGGCGGGAAATGGGTGAAGATCCGGGTGCCGTCGATGCCCTCCCACAGAAAGGTGTGGTGCGGGAACTGATTGGTCCGGCTCCAGGAGATCTTCTGGGTGAGCAGCCGGGTACAGCCGGCCGCGCGAATGATCTGCGGTAGCCCGGCGGCGAATCCGAACGTGTCCGGCAACCACACCTCCCAGCTCTCGATGCCGAACTCCTCGAGGAAGAACCGCTTGCCGTACACGAACTGTCGCGCCATCGCCTCCGAGCCCGGCATATTCGTATCCGCCTCGACCCACATGCCGCCGGTGGGGACGAAGCGTCCCTCCGCGACCGCCGCGCGCACCTTCTCGTAGACCTCCGGCCGGTGCCGGGCGAGCAGGTCGTACTGCGCGGCCTGGGACATCGTGTAGATGAATTCGGGTTCGTCGGCCAGCAGCGCGGACATGTTCGCGGCGGTCCGGGCCACCTTGCGCACCGTCTCGCGCAACGGCCACAGCCATGCGGTGTCGATGTGCGCGTGCCCGACCGCGCAGATCGTGTGCGCAGAACCGATGGCGGGCGCGGCGAGCGCCTCGGTCAGGCATGCGCGCGCTGCGGCTGCGGTGGCGTTCACATCCTGCAGATCGATGGCGTCCAAGGCATTTTCGATGGCGCGGGCGATGTCGTAACGGCGAGCGGGATTCTCGGGCATCTCGTGCATGAGCTCGCCGAGTACCTCGAGATCCTGGACCAGCTGCCAGACCTGCTCGTCGAAGATCGCCAGATCCATTCGCCCCAACCGGTACTGCGGCTCGTCGCCGGAGGTGGTCCGATCACCCAGCGGCGTCGGCCCGGGGAACGGGACGACCGGGTTCGAGGCCGCCTCGACGTGCAGCAGCACATCTTCGCCGCCGACCGCGGGCGATGCCACCCGGACCCAGCTGTTCTGCGGATGCAGCCCCTTGACCGGTGATCCGTCCGGCCGATAAACCAGTCCCTCGCACTGGAATCCGGTCATCCCCGAGTCGAAACCGAGATCGATGATCGCCTCGACGGTCCGCCCGGCCCACTCCTCGGGCACCGTCCCCGCCACGGTGAGCCAGCTGGTTCCCCACGGCGCACCCCAGCGCGCGCCGGACTCGATCGGCGTGCGTGGTGCGGCCACACCCTCGGTCACCGGAACCGGCTCATCCGGTGCGACCCAGATGCCCACGGTGAGTGGTGTGGACTCCGGATGGATCGCCGGGACGATCCGTTCGGTGAGGACGCGCGCGAGGCGGCCCTCGATCAGCAGGCGGTCATCGTGCATGGCGCTGGCTCCCATCGGACCGGGGACGTGACGAAACCGAGGCGTCCTCATTGTCCGGCAGGATGGTGAATTCTCCGTGCCGCGTGGTGAATTCCGTTGGGCTGCTGGTGCGCTCAGCCCTGCGAACCGTTGCCGATCCCGGTAGCCGCACCGAGTAGGTAACCGACGACTCCGCCGAAGATGCCGATGGGAATACCCGCCGCCAACGCGCCGGCCACAGCGCCCACCACGGCGCCGACGCCCGCACCCGCGAGGCCGCCGCCTATTATTCCCAGCGGCGCGCCCATCCCGAGGGTCGGAACGGCCAGGGCGACTCCGCCGATGATCGCACCGATCGAACCGCCGATGATCGCTCCCGGCACCGCTCCGAATACTGCGCCCGGGATTCCCCCGACCAGCGTGCCGATGACGATGCCGGCGGTCCCGCCATTCACCGTCTGCTGGGTGACCCTGTTCGAATAGTTGTCGTCGACGGGGACCGGGTGCAGCCCGCCGGGCCGGGCGGGTTCGGCCGCGCGTGTGTTCCCCCAGGGGATGACCCGCATGGGCTCGGCATGCCGCATCATCCGGGGGAGCTCGCGGACCGCATGGTCGGCGCCCGGTGCGAGTGCGGGCGCAGCCGTTCCGAGGTGCACTCGACCAGGGCGCTGCGCGGCCGGAGGGGCGATCGGGAACGGGTTGCCGCCGTGTTGCACCAGGTTGGTCCAGAGCTGCTCGAAGGGTGCGGGAGCCGGAACGCTCGGCTGTGCCGCCGCGGTGCCCGTTGCCCCGGCGCAGGTGACCACGACGGCTATAGGTATCGCGCCGACGACCGGTAGCAGGGCGCGTCGCAACGCGCGGGGTCGGGAGTGTCTGGACCGACGAGTCATTCGAACACCCTCTCGCTGGATTCGGCTGGGAACAGCGTCGGTGGCGAGAGGGTCGCGCGGCGGGCGAACGATCCGGGCCGATGCCCTGGGCCCGCTGACCACGTGAAGTGCATATGTCCACCTCTCGAAACGCTGTCGGATGAGGTAACACAAGCTTGCGGTAAGTCAAAGGGGTGACAGGCGTTGTGTCAAGGCCCGATGGTTGCTGGGGGCTGGTGAGTTTCGGTGGCTCCATGAATCAGTGCTGGCCGGAGTCAGAATGTGGGTTGTGCTCGTGAGATGCCAGGTATGCGGTGAGCCCGTCCTGGGCGAGTGGACGGACCTCCGGACCGGCGAGATCGGAATCGAGCAGTCCGAGCATGGCCGCGACGGCTCAACCGAATCCCGGTCCTGCGCGATGCGATGCGCGTCGCCCGATACGAATTCTGAACCGAGGCAGCGTTTCTCCTGCGTTCGGTATCCGAGAGTGGCTGCTCGCATCCGGCCCGTCGATGTGCCGTCGCGAGTAGGCTTGCTGCAATCGGTTCCGTGGCGGTCACAGAACCGGGCGGGGGAGGTGCCACGGTGGATGAGCAGTCGGCTTCGACGGTCTATGGCAACGTCGGCGAGTTCGTGGAAAACTATCTGAGCTTCGTCTATGCGCGACAGGTGAAAGATCGCAGTGACACCGTGTGGTGCACTGAATGGTGGCGACATCCCGAAGCGGTCATACGTCTGGAAGCCTTGTGGCGGGCCTGGGAATATTTTCGAAACGTGGGCCTTGTGGGTATGAGCGCATGGTTTCTCGATCACGCCGACGCGCATATGCGGCGGTTGTTCGACCCGCGCGGTCCCTTCCGATATTGCAGTGCCCAGGGAGGGCATCGAACATTCCTGGCGCCGTTGCCCATGGAGTCTCCCGAGTTGCCAGCGGCGAATTCATCCGGCCTCGCCCACTCGGCGCAGGTCGACCCGCTTCATTGTGTTTACGCCGACGCGGGGCAGTTCGTCGAGAACTATCTGAGTCTTCTCTATCAGCGACAGGTAAGCGATCCGAACGATGCGGCGTGGTGTCCGCAATGGTGGAGGCATGCCGAGGCGGTCGTGCGTCTGGACGCTGTGTGGCGAGCCTGGGAACATCTCAGACAAGACAGCATGCCAGGCATGAGCCGGTGGTTTCTCGATCACGCCGACCCGCAGATGAAGAGGCTTTTCGATCATCGTGGCCCGTTCAAGTACTGCGGCGTGCGGAATGGGCACCGAGATGCGCTCGAACCGCTGCCTGTGATGTCGCCACCCGATGCCATGTTCGACAAGCCCGCTGCCGAAGGTCTCGCAGCGAGCAGTACCCACTTCGAGAGTCTCGTCCAGTTCGTCGAAGACTATGTCAGTCCGGTTTATCGACGACAGGTCGTCGATTCGAATGACACCGTATGGTGCCCTGAATGGTGGATGCACACCGAAGCGGTCGTACGTCTGGATACGCTGTGGCGAGCCTGGGAAATCCTCGGACGTGATGGCGCGACAGGTATGAGCGTATGGTTGCTCGATCACGCCGACCCGCATATGAACGAACTGTTCGACCAGCGCGGCCCCTTCGGATCCTGTAGCGCCCGTAACGGACACCGGGATTCGATTCCTCCCCTTCCGCTCCGAACGACGAACTTGTTTGCGAGCCCGGAGTCGCCCGACCAAGCCCCGCGGTGACACCCGCAGAATTTGCGAGCGGTTCGACGGTCACGACGCCGAGCGGTCGTGTCTCCCGCCGCACATGGTCGTGGTAGGCCGGTGTCTCCCTCGGTACAGTCGGCGTACCGAGTCTCGGAAGGAGCCAGCTATGGCCGCGTTACCGTGGGACCGCAGTCCGGGGCTGCGTGAGCACCTCGCCGATTTCTATCGTGACCTGCATCGGCATCCGGAATTGTCGTTGCAGGAGTTCCGGACCGCGCAGCGGGTGGCCGAGGCGCTGGGGCCGACGGGGTTCGAGGTGACCACCGAGGTCGGCGGGACCGGGGTGGTCGGGGTGCTGCGGAACGGGGACGGGCCGACGGTGCTGCTGCGGGCCGATTTCGATGCGCTGCCGGTCGAGGAGAAGACCGGGCTGCCGTATGCGAGTTCGGTTCGGGCGCAGGACCATTCGGGTGCCGATGTGCCGGTGATGCATGCCTGTGGTCACGACATGCACGCCACCTGTCTGGTCGGCGCGGCCACACTGCTGGCGAATTCGACCGCGGAGTGGTCCGGGACCGTGGTGGCGGTGTTCCAACCGGCCGAGGAGCTGGCCTGCGGTGCGCGAAATATGGTGGCGGACGGACTGTTCGAGCGATTTCCGAAGCCCGACATCGTGCTGGCGCAACACGTCGGCCCGCTACCGGCTGGGATGATCGGCTACGGCAGCGGCCCGGTGATGTCCGGTATGGACGCGGTGCAGGTCAGGCTGTACGGCCGGGGCGGACACGGATCCCGGCCCGAGGCCGCGATCGACACCGTCCTGATGGCCGCGAACGTGGTGACCAGGCTGCAGGGCATCGTCTCGCGCGAGGTGCCGCCCGCCGATACCGCGGTGGTGACGGTCGGCCGCCTGCAAGCGGGCACCAAGGACAACATCATCCCGGACACCGCCGAACTCGGCATCACCACCCGCACCTACGACGAGAAGATCCGGGACGTGGTCCGCCCGGCTATAGAACGCATCGTGCGCGCCGAGGCCACCGCATCGGGAGCCGAGCGCGAACCGGACTTCGACTGGAACCTCAGCGCCCCCGTCCTGGTGAACGACCCGGCGTCGACCGAAACCACGATCGCCGCCTTCGCCGAGCACTTCGGCGAACAGCGCATCCTGCCGATACCCCAGGTGAACGCGAGCGAGGACGCGGGCGTATTCGGTACGTCCGCAGGCGTTCCGAGCGTCTATTGGTTCTGGGGCGGAATAGATTTCGCGGGTCTGGACCTGAGCGAGGTAGTCGAGGGCCGGGGTGTGGACCAGGTACCCGCCAACCACTCACCCGAATTCGCCCCGGAGATCGAGCCCACCCTCAGCACGGGCGTGGAGGCGATGGTTGTCGCGGCCCGGACGTGGCTGGGTGGGACTGCCTGATCGGACTGAATGGCCGAAACCAGTTGGTGTGCTGGCGGATACGATCGGCATGCGGACAAAACAATGGCTCGGTACCGACGAGGTCGGTACCGAGCCATTGTGGTCGTGGTCAAGCCCGATCGAACTGGCCGCTCTGGATTCCCGTGGTGAACGCGTCCCACTCGTGCGGGGTGAAGACGAGCGCTGGGCCGGTCGGGTTCTTGGAGTCGCGCAGGCCGACCAAGCCGCTGTCGAGGAAGGCTGCCTCGACACACTCTCGGCCACCTTGGCTGCGGCTGCTCTTGAACCACTTCGCTTCGGACAGATCAACGCTCATGTCACGCTCCTTTGCTACGCCCGATCGAACTGACCGCTCTGGATTTCTGTGGTGAACGTGTCCCACTCGTGTGGAGTGAAGACCAGGGCTGGGCCGGTCGGGTTTTTGGAGTCGCGCACGCCGACCAGGCCGCCGTCGAGGAAGGCTGCTTCAACGCACTCTTTACCGGCTTGGCTGCGGCTGCTCTTGAACCACTTCGCTTCGGACAGATCAACGCTCACGCTCATGCTCCCTTTGCTACCCGCCGAAGCAGGCTTCTACTCGCTGTCTCGTCCAAGGCTGCCGCCTCGATACTCTCGTGTCGCCCATAGTAGTGCTGGACATCGTCGAGCTTTTCGAGGTACATGTCGCCGACCACGCCTTCGAGGAAGACCACCGGTGGCTCGACTTCAGCACCGCCTTGATCGTGTCCGAAGCTCAGGATCACGTACGGAGGCATAGATGCCCCGTCTGGGAATCCGGCGGCAAAAGGCAGCACGCGGATGCTCACGTTGTCTCTCGTACTCATGTCGGCGAGATGGCGTCGCTGATCGGCCATGATCGCCCGGCTTCCCGCGACCCGGTAAAGAGCTGCTTCGCCGATGACGACATCCAACTTCACCGGTTGAGTCTTTCTGATCACGATGGTTTGCCGTCGTGCCTTGATCTGTACTCGCTGTTCCCACTGTTCGGGGGTCTCATCGGGCCAGGCTGACTGGATCAAGGATCGGCTGTACTCAGCGGTCTGAAGCAGTCCCGGGATGAGATCCGGTTGGTACGTGATTATTTGAGTTGCGGCCGTTTCCAGACCGACGTACACATCGAAGTTCTTCGGGATGAGATCGCCGTACTGATGCCACCAGGATTTGACGTTGGCCTGTTGCGCCAGTCCTTTGAAGGCTTCGGCGAGATCCGTTGGGACGCTGTACAAGTCGCAGATGGCCTGAATGACCATATTCTTGATGCGGCCGGTTTCGCCCTTCTCCAGGCGGTTCAGGCTGGTCGCGCCCATCTCCAGGAGTTGAGCGGCTTTGACTTGTGTGTAACCGGCGCGGGTTCGCCAGTCCACGAGGTAACGCCCGAGCTGCCGCCTGGGGAGTGTCGATCCAATGGTCGGTGTCTCTGACATGGGTGCTCCGTTTCGGGGATGCGCGAATCTCCGGTTCGGGGAAATGTTTTCAGCTGGTACGGAGATTCCGCTGGTGCTTCGGCGAGATTCGATCGGAGACTCCGTTCGGGGGTGACTCGAAGGTCGCGCAGGTGTGTCATGGATACGGCGCCCGAGGGGATCGCGTTGGTTCTCGAGCCGCAATCCTGCTCTGGTCCGGGTGCCGATCCCGCTGCGTCGAATCGCGGGATGTCCAATCGATATCATGAAATATGAAGGGGCGGAAGCATGTTGAGTGTGTCGCAGCGGGGCGCTTTGCCTCGGCGATCACCTGGTGCCTACCGGGTGCGGCTGGTGACTTGTTCAGGTATACCCGAGTTCGCAGAGGTGGACGAACCCACGCCGGAGTTGATTTGTCGTTTCCGAAATGCTCTGCGCGCGTGGGTGTCTACTGACTCGACGGCCGGGTGATGGGCGGTGGCCGAGATGCTTCCGCCCACGGATCATGCGCCGCTGGCGGTGATGTCCACCGAGCTCGCGCATTGGATCATGCAGTGGCACATCGATTGTCCGGTGACCATCTGTGCGGTCAAGCGGCAGGCGAAGGCGCGGCTCGTGCAGGCTCAGCGGCTGGTGCCTGCGGATCAACCCCACTTCGGCATATGAGGACGGTCCGATGGTTCGTGTGGATGATTTGTGGTGCGATTGGTGTGGGCGTCCCAATTCGACGATCCAACGTTATGACGGACGCGTGTTCTGCAGCGTCGAGTGCATGATGCGGTATCAGTCGCAAAGGGGCGAGCCGGACGTCATACACCCGCCTGGACGTGGATGAGGGCTCCGGTGACCTCCCCGACCGGACTAGTGGATCGGGATCTCGATACCGTGCTGCGCGGCGGGGCGCGGACCTTCGATCCGTCGCTCGGCCTCGGTGATCGCGAGATCGTTGATGCTCGCCTCCCGCCGCGACATCAGTCCTTGGTCCGTGAACTCCCACAGCTCGTTGCCGTAGCTGCGCCACCACTGGCCGTGCTGGTCGTGCCACTCGTACTGGAAGCGCACGGCGATCCGGTTCTCGTGGAAGCTCCACAGACTCTTGCGCAGCGCGTAGTCCAGCTCGCGCTCCCACTTGGTGGTCAGGAAGTCCACGATCTCGGCGCGACCCCGGACGAAGACGTCCCGGTTCCGCCAGACCGAGTCGGGTGTGTACGCGAGCGCGACCCGCTGCGGATCGCGAGTGTTCCAGGCGTCCTCCGCGGCCTGGACCTTCTGTGCTGCGGTCTCTGCCGTGAAAGGCGGGTAGGGCGGGCGAGATTCGGACACTGCGACTCCTCTCGACATGGGAGAACGAGCGTTCTCAACGGTGTAGGCTATCGTAGGGAACGACCGTTCTCGATGTCAAAGGGAGTTACCGACGTGCCTGCCGCGCTCACTGCCGAGCAGAAGGCCGATGACCGCGGACTGCTGCTGGACGCGACCGAGTCGCTGATCTATGCGAACGGTGTACAGGCGGTCGGGATGGACAAGATCCGCGAGGTGTCCGGCCTGTCGCTCAAGCGCATCTACTCGATGTTCCGGACGAAGGAGGACATCGTCGTTGCCGTGCTCCGGCGGCGAGATGTGCGATGGCGGGCCGATCTGGCCACCTTCGTCGAGGGCTTCGACGACCCGACTCGGCGGATCCTCGCGATCTTCGACTGGCTGCGCAACTGGTTCGGGGATACCGGATTCCGAGGCTGCGCCTGGGTCAACATCCACGGCGAACTCGGTGCGTCCTCCACGGCGATACTCGACGAGGTTCGTATGCACAAGCAAGCATTCCGCGAGCAGATCACAGCGTTGACGGACGCAGAACAGCCGGAGATCGCCGACACGATCTATCTGCTCGCCGAGGGCGCGATCGTCACGGCGGGTATTGCCGGGACGCCCGAGATCGCCGACGTGGCGCGTCGCGCGGCCGAACGCCTGCTTTCCGGCTGTCGAGTGTCGACAACTCCTGACCGCAACAGCTAGGTGATCGCGGTGGCGTTGGGTGGTGAGCCGACGCCGCCGGTCGCCGTGATCGGTTCGACGGGGTATCGAAATGTTCTGTGTGGTAGGAGTTCTCAGCCGGTGATCAGGGGTGTTGTCGGCCGGAAGGCGGGCGGGCGTCGTTCGCCGGGGCGATGGACAGGGATGTGGTTTCCAGGAAACCGTCCAGGCCCTCGGGGCCGAATTCGCGGCCGATGCCGCTGGCTTTGATGCCGCCGAAGGGGGCGGCGGGGTCCATGCTGTAGGCGGCGTTGATTCCCAGTGTGCCGCTGCGGATTCGGTGGGCGACAGCGGTTGCGCGGGTGATGTCGGGGGACCAGATGGAGCCGGAGAGGCCGTATTCGGTGGCGTTGGCCAGGCGGATCGCGTCCTCGTCGCCGTCGTGCGGGATCAAGGTCAGGACCGGGCCGAAGATTTCCTCCTGGGCGATGCGCATCGCGTTGTCGGCGTCGGCGAACAGGGTGGGCCGGATGTACCAGCCGCTGTCGATGCCGTCCGGTAGGCCGGGGCCCCCGAGGAGCAGTCGCGCGCCTTCGAGGACGCCTTGATCGATGTATCCCCGGACGCGCTGTTGCTGGCGCTGGGAGACCATCGGGCCGATCCGGGTAGAAGGATCGAACGGGTCGCCGACCGGGAGGCTCTCGACCGTACTCGCGAGTGCGTCGGCGAACTCCCGATATCGGTTGCGCGGCAGTAGGACTCGGGTCTGGGCGACGCATGCCTGGCCGCTGTTCATCAAGCCCGCGACGGTCATGCCCTCGGCGACGCCCTGCGGATCGGCATCGTCCAGGACGACCGCGGCAGACTTGCCGCCGAGTTCCAGGCTCACGCGGCGCAGCGCGGAACCGCATGCCGCCGCGACCTGCCTGCCCGCGGCGGTCGAACCGGTGAAGGAGACCTTGTCCACGCCGGGATGCGACACCAGATACCGGCCGATCTCGCGATCACCGGGCAGGATGCTGACCAGACCGGGCGGCAGGCCGAGTCCGGTCAGCAGTTCCGCGGTGAAGTAGGCGTCCAGCGCGGTCTCCGGGGAGGGTTTGAGCACGACCGCACAGCCGGCCAGAAGTGCCGGAACGAGTTTCGCGACCGTCAGGAACATCGGCATATTCCACGGGATGATCGCCGCGACCACGCCGACGGGCGCGCGGTGCACCATCACCTCGCCGCCGAACGCGCCCGCGCGGACCTCGTGCCACGGATGGCGGGCGGCCACATCGGCGAAGGCGCCGATCATCGCGCCGGGCAGGCGGGCGTGCGCCGAGCGGGAGAACGTGATCGGCGCGCCCATCTCGGTGGTGACCAGCTGGGCGAGCTCCTCCTGTCGCGGGCGGTAGCGCTCGGCCAGTTCGCGTATCACCGCGACCCGCTCCTGCGGATCGAGCCTCGGCCATGGACCCTCGTCGAAAGCTGTGCGCGCCAACGAGATCGCACGATCGACGTCCTCATGCGTCGGCGCGGGCAGCTCGGCGACCGGTTGCCCGGTATGCGGGGAGATCACCTCGAACGTATCGTCGCCGCAGGGCGCGACCCACTCGCCGCCGATGAACAGATGCTGATGAGACAGCACGGCTACCTCCTCGGAGTTCGGGTGGCCCGCACGCGGGTCACGCTGTGCGAGTGTGGATCTGTTACTGGTGTTTCACGATGCGGCCGTCCTTCATGACGAAGCGCACGTCCTGCAGCGCGGTGATATCCGCGGTCGGATCGCCTGGTACGGCGATGATGTCGGCGAGCAGCCCGGCGGCCAGCCGACCACGGTCGTCGACGTCGATGAGTTCGGCACTGGTGATCGTCGCGGCGCGCAGAGCCTGGGCGGGGGTCATGCCTCGATCCACCAGTGCCCACAGCTCTTTCGCGTTGTCGCCGTGCGGGACGGCGGGTGCGTCTGTGCCACAGGCGATCTTGACTCCCGCCTGGATCGCCTTGCGCAACGTCTCGCGGGCGCGCGGGAACACCTCGGCGGCCTTCTTCTGCAGTGCGGGAGCGGCTTTGGAGACATCCAGCCCTTCGGACAGATAACTCGTCGGCACCAGGAAGGTGCCGTGCTCGACCATCATCGCGATGGTGTCCTCACTGGCCAGCGAACCGTGCTCGATGCAGTCCACACCGGCGCGGATGCACGCGCGAATTCCCGCGTCGCCGTGCGCGTGCGCGGCGACCCGGATTCCGGCCCGGTGCGCCTCGTCCACGATCGCCGCGAGTTCCTCGTCCGAATACTGTTGCGCGCCTGCGACGGTCCCGTGCGACATCACCCCGCCCGAGGCCGAGATCTTGATCACCCCGGCGCCGTATTTGATCTGGTAGCGCACGCATTCGCGCACCTGCGGCACACCGTTGGCGCGGCCCTCCTCGACGCTCACCGGCATGATGTGCGGGGCGAGGCGCTGGAACATCGTGGGATCGAGGTGCCCGCCGGTCGGCGTGACCGCGTGCCCGGCCCCGACGATGCGCGGCCCTTCGACCCAGCCCTGGTCGATCGCGCGACCCAGGTCGACGTCCAGCAGATAACCGCCGGTCTTGACCATCAGCCCCAGATTGCGGACCGTGGTGAATCCGGCGTGCAGGGTGGTGCGGGCGTTCACCGTGCCGCGAAGCGTGCGGTAGACCGGGTCGTCCTGCACGCCGTGCATGGGATTGGGCAGTCCGGTGGGGGTGTCGGGACCGCCGATCAGCAGGTTGATCTCCATATCCATCAGACCGGGCAGCAGCGTGAGGTCGCCCAGATCGACCACCTTCGCGCCCGCGGGTTCCTGCGGCGGATCGACCGCGGTGATCGAGTTGCCGTCCACCACGATGGTCGCGGGGGAGTGCGCCTGTCCGGTTTCCACGTCGACCCAGCGCGCGGCGCGCAGGACCGTGCTCGACTCGCTCATGGGATCGGCTCCAGGACGCAGTCCAAACTCGTTGTGCCACTGTCGGGTACCCACGGCTGGCTCCACACCTCCACCGGGAAGGACACATTCACCATCGAATACAGCAGATACAGCAGGTTCTGCACCGGCTCGGGCAGATCGTCGAGCGGGAAACCGTCGCAGTAGGCGATCACCGCCTCCGCGAGCGGGGTGATCGCGTCGTAGAACTCCTGCATCTGCTGAACGGTGCTGGCCAGGCGTCGGGCATAGCGCTCGGGTTCGGTTGCCAGGCACCATGTTTCGGCGAACGGTTCGAGGTCCGCGAATTCCTGGGGCAATCGGGACTCGCTCATCGGGCCACCTCCGTCTTCTCGCGCTGATAGTCCTGGACCCAGTCACCGGCCACCTTGTGCAGATGCCGCAGCAGAATTTCCTGGTCGTTCAACGGAAACGCGGTCACCGCACGCGATTCCAGCATCAGCTGCGTCGCCTCAAGCGTGCTGCAGTCCTGCAGTCCGTATTCCTTGAACGTCACTGCGGCCATCTCGTGCGCGACCCGCTCCCGGGTGGTACGCGCCGGCGGGAAATACAGATTGCCTTCGAAGATGTGCGTGTTGTGCGAGGTCGGCCAGTAGTGATACGTCAGATACCAACCGCTGGACCAGATCAGGATCACGAAGTTGGGCCACAGCTGGAACGAGTCCAGGCCCCACGGCTCGCATCCGGCGGGATTCACTCCGGCGGGCATCGGACCGAGATCCGGTGTGTCCCAAGGGCCGAACAGTCCGCTGCGGGTGATGTCCTCCATCGGTTTGCGCATGGAGGGGTCGAGCTCCCAGGTGACCACGCCGGAGGTGCTGACCATCCGGTGCGGCCCCTCGAGCCGGTAGTGCGGCGCCTCGAATCCGGCCGCCTGCGCGGCATTCGAATAGTTGTCCGGCGTCTGTTTCCCGTGCAGGACCGGTGCGTGATAGAACTCCTGGAACGCGTCCATGTAGAGCTTCCAGTTGGCCCCGACCTCGGAGCGGTAGCCGAAGCGCTCGGTGAGCGCGTCGAACGGATAGCCCTCGAGGTCGGTGATCATCGGGCCGAGGAACTCTCGCAGCGACTGGCGCGGCTCGGGCGCGAGATTGATGAAGACGAATCCGGACCACACCTCGCAGTGCACCCGCACCAGCCCGTACTCGCTCTGGTCCAGATCGAAGAATTCCTCTTGCTGCTGAACGAAATTCAGCGCGCCGTCCAGCCCGTAGCGCCAGCCGTGGTACTTGCAGGTGAACTGGCGGCAGGTGCCCGAGGTCTCCTCGCGGGGCAGGGTGTCCCACACCAGTTTGTTGCCGCGGTGCCGGCAGACGTTGTGGAAGGCGTTGATCCGCCCGTCCCGGTCGCGCACGACGACGACCGAGGCGTGCGCGGCGTGAATCTCCTTGGTGAAGTAGCTGCCGGTGCGTGGAAGTTGTTCGATCCGGCCGACATTGAGCCAGGCGCGCTTGAAGATCGCCTCGCGCTCGAGTTCGAAGAACTCCGGTGAGATCGAGTCCTCGTAGGACATCGGCGCGGTGCCGAGTTCCGGGTAGTGCTCGGTCCAGCTGCCCTCGGCGGGCTTGGGCCAACGGGGCATGGTGTTACTCCTGAGATATGGTGTGGCGCTGCGTCATCGGATCGGCTCGTCACCGAGTACGGTGGTGCGCAGCATTTCTCGCGGTGAGCCGGATTCGTACGGGGCCGCGCGGTGGATGACCCCGCGGTTGTCCCAGATCACGGTGTCGCCGACCGACCATTCGTGCCGGTAGACGCGTTCGGGCGCGGTGCAGCGACCCAGCAGATCGTCCAGCAGCGCACGGCTTTCGCCGGGGTCCATGCCCACCACGTGATCGGTCGAGGCGCCCAGCACCATCGAGCGACGTCCGGATCTGTGCGTCCAGATCAGCGGATGCTCGCGAGCCGGACGACGTCGCCAGGCGGCCAGCTGCTCGGGCGTGGGATCCGGGGTGACCGGGCGCTGCGAGGCCTCCAGCGAGTGCACCACCCGCAGCGGCGCGAGCCGGATCCGCTCGGACTCGGTGAGATTGTCGAAAGCCTTGTAGGTGGAAGCGAATTCGGTCTCACCGCCGGTGGTCGCCACGGCTTTGGCGGACAGCGCGGTGGCCATCTGCGGGTAGGCGTCGTCCTGCGGAGTGCAGCCGTCGATATGCCAGTCGAACGTCGCGCGCAGATAGTTCGCCGACGAGTTCTTGGTGGTGTCGAGGCTGACGCGATAGATGCCCTCGACCGGGTGGTGCCCGGGTTCGGTGTCGATCTGCCCGAGCGTGCGGCAGAACGCCACCTGGGTCTCCGGATCCAGATGCAGGTCGCGGAAGACCAGTACGCCGTACTCTTCGAGAGCGCGCAGCACGGTCTCGGCCAGGGCGTCGTCGAGCAGATGAGCCCGCTCGACGCCGGTCACCCGTGCGCCGACCTCGTGACCGAGTGGCTCGATGGTGATCGTCATGGTGATGTCCTCGGGGTTACGGCGACGGCTCGGCGACGCGATGCAGCTCGGCGTCCGCGCTGTCGGTGGGCATGGGCTGGGAGAAGATCTCCACGGCCATGGCGACCAGCACCAGCGAATACACCAGGTACAGCAGGTTCAGCGCGTCCTCGGGCAGATCGTCGAGGGGATATTTGTCGCAGTACTCGATCGCCTCTTCCAGGCGCGGCAGGAATGCGTCGTGGAACGTCACCAGATCCCGCATGGGCGTGGACATTCGGCGAGCCCAGCGCTCGGATTCGGTGGGCAGGCACCAGATCGGCGCGTACGCCTCGAATTCGGCGAATTCCGGTGGCAGCAGATTCTCGGCCACGGTGCTCACACTCCCGCCGGTTCGCGCCGGTATTGCTCGACCCAGTCGGCGACCGCGTGATGGAAGTGCCGGACCAGGATCTCCTGATCGTTGACCGGGAATCGGGTGATCCCGGCGCTGCGATACGCCTGCTCCAGGGCGGTCTGGGTGCCGGTGAGCATGCCCGCGTCCTGGAGCGCGAATTCCTTGAACACCACCGAGGCGACCTCGTGTTCCACGCGTTCGCGCACGGTCTGCGCGGGCTGATAGCACAGCATGCCCTCGAACCGGTGCGTGTTGTAGGAGGTCGGCCAGTAGCGGTAGAGCAGATACCAGCCGCGGTAGATGAGGATCTCGATATTGGGGAAGATCTGGAAGTTGTCGATACCCCACGGCTCGACACGTCCGGGATTCAAACCCGTTGGCATGTCACCGAGTTCGGGCGATTCCCACGGTCCGACCAGGCCGCTGCGGGTGATCCGCTCGATCGGATACATGAACTCCGGCGGTAGCGTCCAGCGTCGCGCGCCGCCGGTGCTGACCATCCGGTGCGGGCCGTCGAGCTGAAAGTGCGCGCACTCGAAGCCTTTTCCGGTGCGGACCGCATTCGGGATCTGCTGCGGATGCAGGCCGGGGACGTGGTAGTACTCCTGGAACGCATCGGCGAACAGTTTCCAGTTGCTGCGGTTGTCCGCGGTGAACTCGTACCACTCGGTCATCCGGTCGAACGGGTAGCCGTCCAGGGCGGTGACCATGGGCCCGAGGAATTCTCGCAACGTCTGGCGGGGTTCGTCGGCGAGGTTGACGAAGACGAATCCGTTCCAGACATCGCAGTGCACGCGAACGAGTCCGGAGTTCTTCTGGTCGAGATCGAAGAATTCGTCCGGCTGCTGCACGAACTCCAATTCGCCGCCGAGCCCGTAGCGCCAGCCGTGGTACTTACAGGTGAATTGGCGGCAGACGCCGGAGGATTCGGCGCGCGGGTCATCGGTCCAGACGAGTTTGTTGCCGCGGTGGCGGCAGACGTTGTGGAACGCGTTGATCCCTCCGTCGCGGTCCCGCACCACGATGATCGAGGTCCGGGCGGCGTCGATCTCCTTGGTGAAATAGCTGCCGGTTCGCCGAAGTTGTTCGATGCGGCCGACATTGAGCCAGGCGCGCTGGAAGATCGCCTCCCGCTCGAGTTCGAAGAATTCCGGGGACACCGAATCCTCGAACGAGATCGGCGCGGTGCCGAGGTCCGGATAGTGCTCGGTCCAGCTGCCCTCGGCGGGTTTGGGCCATTGCCTCACGGTTGCTCCTTGATCTCCGGGGGTGCGAACGGCGCGTGGTCCATCTCTGGGTCGGGTTGCAGGCCGACGCTGTTGAACACCAGCGCCAGACACAGATACGACCCGGCCACGAACAGGACCTCGATGAGCTGACGGGCGTCGAAATGGGTTGCCAGGCCCGCCCATGTCTCGTCCTCGATGCGGTACCCGTCCAGCAGCTGATCGCTCGCGGACAACAACAACCGCTCCACCGGTGACCAGACCGGGTCCTCGGGGCCGCGGGTGACCGCCTCGACCTGGTCCGCGGTGACGCCACAGTCCAGGGCCAGTCGCGCATGCTGAGTCCACTCGTACCTCGCGCGACTGCGCCACGCGACCCGCAGGATCACCAGTTCGCGATAGCGCGGATCGATGGCGGGGCGATCGAGCAACGCACCGTTGTAGGCCAGCCACGCCGCGCCCAATTCGATGTGATGGCCCAGAATTCCGAGCACGTTCGGCATCGGGGGTGCATCGGGCGCGCCGGACAGATAGCGATCCGCCAATCCGACTCGCCCGCGCAACATTTCGCGGGCGTGCGCGTCCCACCGGTCGGGTGGCAGTGGGGCCAGGCGCGGGGGAGTGGTCATATGACCGACCCGCCGTTCACGCCGAGGACCTGGCCGGTGATGTACCCGGCCTGTTCCGAGCACAGGAACAGACATGCCGCGGCGATGTCGTCACCCGCGCCGAGGTGCCCGACCGGGATCGCCTTGGCCATGGTGGCGTTGTCGGGGAGGTTTCCGGCCTCCTGCGATCGGCGGGACATCGGCGTATCGATGCCCGAGGGCGGGATGGTGTTGACGGTGATGCCGGACGGCGCGTATTCGCGGGCCAGCGCCTTGGTCATCGCGACGACCGCGCCCTTGGAGGCGGTGTAGTGGACCATGCCGGGCGAGCCGCGCTGGGCGCTCGAGGAGGAGATCGTCACGATCCGGCCCCATCCGGCGGCGAGCATGTCCGGGATGACGGCCTGCGCGCAGTGGAACGTTCCGGTCAGATTCACCTCGACGATCCGATGCCAGTCCTGCGGCGTGATCTCGGTGAACGGGGCGAATCCGACCAGTCCCGCGCTGGTGACCAGGATGTCGATCGGTCCGAATTCGGCGCGGACCTGCCGCATCGCCTCGAACACCGCCTCGCGATCGGTGACGTCGACCGCGCGGGCCAGCGCCGTCCCGCCATCGGCCCGCAGCTTCTCGGCGACCTCGTCCGCGGCGGTGCCGTCGATGTCCAGGACCGCGGTGCGATAACCGTGTGCGGCGAAGGATTCGCAGATGGACCGGCCCATGCCGGATGCGCCGCCGGTCACCACGGCCACCCGGCAGGCGGCCGTCTCGCGTGAATCGGGCGATCGGCCCTGGTCGGCGCGGTTCGTATCGCTCATCGCAGCTCCGTTCGTAGACCGCGCTCACCGGCGGATCGGGCGGGGTGAACGTCGGGGTCGATGCCCCGCGCAGCACCACGTTCGCGGATCGGCCGCGACGGGACGGGCCCGTCGCGAAGCTCTCGGATCACCTCGGAGACCAGGCTCCGAGTGAGTTAATCGACTGCCTAATTTAGGCGAGTGATTAAGATATACGGCAGGGCTGTCGGAGCTGTCAATAGTCTTCGCGTGGAGGCGTTTCCGGTGGTGACGCGTCGCGGGCGCGGGACTCCCGCGGCCGTACACTGGGCGAACAGCTCGGCCGTTGCTGAGCGATCGCCGTCGCACCGCCGTGGACGGCGCATCCCGCGCCCGCAGGAGGTCATCGGATGAAACCGGGCACGGGTCCCGAGGATTCGCCCACGCGCACCGCGTTGCTGGACGCGGCCGAGCAGATCATGCTCGAGGAGGGCTATGCCGCGGTGAGCACCCGTCGGCTCGCGGCGCGGGCCGGAGCCAATCCGGCGCTGGTGTACTACTACTTCGGCACGATGGACAACCTGTTCATCGAGTTGTTCCGGCGCGGCGCCGAACGCAGCTACCGGCGGCAGAGCGAGGCGCTGGTCTCCCCGCAGCCGCTGTGGGCGCTGTGGGAGGCGATCCACGATCAGTCGCACACCGCGCTGACCATGGAATTCGTCGCCCTGGCCAATCACCGCAAAACCATTCGCGCCGAGATCGCCAACTCCTCCAAGCGATTTCGCGCTCTGCAACTCGACGAGGTCACCAGGGTCCTGGACGGCTACGACTACCACTCCGAGACCTACACCCCCGCCGCGGTGGTCTTGTTGATGTCGAGTGTCTCGCGGTTCCTGCGGATGGAGGAGGCGTTCGGTGTGGATGCCGGCCATCGTGACGTGACCGCATTGCTCGAGACGCTGCTGCGCGAACTCGAGGGTGACCCGCGGCCCATCGATCGGGCGGCGGTCGCCGAGCATCCTGGTTGTCGTTCCTAGCCGACAGGATCGTCGAGTCGATCCCAGTGGCGAATCTGGGTGGTCACGGCCCTGTGAGAGCCGTCTGGCGAGCTCGTTGCCGTTCGGTCACGGATGTCTCGGCGGGGTGTACCGCCGCCGGTCCGGGGTTAACGGCAGGTCGATGAAAGGTCACGAAACGGTCGCAATCGACGTTCCGGGCGAAATTTATTGCCGCTTTCATTGCTGAACAATTGCTACCAGGCATAGCGTCGAGGTCCGAGAGTCGCACAACCGACACCGTGGGGCAGCAGCTACAACGAGGTCGATCACGACGCGGAGCAGCAGAGGGGTCGGGGGATCCCGTAAGCGAGGACTGTGCCATGAACCAATATCCGCACCCGATGTCCACAGTGCCCAATACACCCGCCCCGCTGGGCGACGAAACTCCGGCCCCGCTGGGCGACGGAAAACTCGTGGTGGCCAGAGTACTTGTCGCCGAAGGCAATCCAGCCACCGCCGAAATGGTCGTCCTGGTTCTCGAACACGCCGGTTACCAGTCCATGCGTACGGTCACCGGACGTCAGGTACTCGCCGCTGCCCCGCAGTGGCATCCGGACCTGGTGCTCCTGGATCTGGATCTGCCGGACCTGCCCGGTCCGGACGTGTGCCGACGATTGCATCAGATGGTCTCGGCCCCGATCCTGGCGGTGTCGACCGAATCCGATCCGGAGGCCGCCGAGCTGGCGATGGCCTGCGGGGCGTCCGATTACGTCCGCAAGCCGTTCCGGACGGTGGACCTGCTCTCCCGCATCGAATCGCGGCTGGCGGGCAGCGTGCTGGGCGGCTGATCCGCGAGCGTTCCCGGCGCCCGCGCGCAGGATCAGGCCCGGACGCTGTGGACGACCCAGAAATCGTGCCGCCCCACGGTGATTCGCTCGACGCGTGAATCCGCGAATCCCGCCGCCCGGCACAGGTCGGCGAACGATCGCGCCTGATCGTCGGTCCAGCCGTGTGCGGCCACACCTGTGGCGCCCACCGGTGAATATCGCTCGACGGCCACGAATCGCCCGCCCGGGATCAGCGCCCGCAGTACCTCGGCCAGAGCGGTCGTGACATCGGGCCAGTGATGCACCGTCGCCACGGCCAACGCCACCGTGACCGCGCCGTCCTCGAGCGGTAGCCGTTCCGCGACACCCTCGGCCCAGCGGATCGACGGACCCCGCACCAGCAGACGGGCCAGCCGCAACATCACCGGCGACGGATCGACCCCGGTGACCCGAGCGCCACGCCGGGCGGCCGCCCGCACCGCGGCACCGGAACCGCAGCCGATGTCCAGGACCCGATCCGATTCGGTCACCGCGGCGGACTCGACGACCATGCGGGCGCGCCGCCGCCCGGCGGCCAACATCAGCGCGCCGGCTGCCAGCCCGGCGGGACCGGAGAATCCGGGATGGTCGGCGTGATGGTTGACGGGCAGGGTCTGCGGCGAGTTCATCGAAGGTCCTCCTCGGGAGCGGCTGGTCTCACCACCTTGCAAGTTCAAGCCGACTGGAGGTCAAATGTCGCCATGGACCTGATCCCGATCGGGGAGGCCGCGGCGAAACTGGGCATGGCGACCTCCGCGCTGCGTTACTACGACGAGCGCGGCCTGGTGCGTCCGGCCGCGCGACGCGGCGGCAAGCGGATGTACGACCGGGAACAGCTACGGCGCCTGGCCTTCATCAAGGTGGCGCACAGCCTGGGGCTGCCGCTGGAGACCGCGGCGGCGGTGCTGGACGCGCCGAGTCCGCAGTGGCGCGAGGTGCTCGAGCGGCAGATCGCCGAACTCGAGGAGGCCATCACGCGGGCCCGCACCGCGCAGACCTTCCTGACGCACGCCGCGCGGTGTCCCTCCGACCATCCCGCCCGCGAATGTCCGACGATGCTCGGCGGCCTGGACGCACTGCTGGCCGGAACGCCGTTCACCGACCTGATGGACGAGAACCATTGAACCTGAACTGATTTGAGCAGATCAACGCGGCAGTGAGCGTTCCGGGTCGCCGTAGACGACGAGCCAGATGGCGCGGCCCAGGGCGCGGGCCAACTGCTCGTCGTCGATCGATTGCTCCTCGCCCAGCGCGGTGGAGATGGATCGCTCGACCATCGAGGTGAGCACGATCGCGGTCGCGGTGACGTCGCAGGACCGGTCGACCCGCCCGCGTCGCTGTTCGGTGATAAGCCGTTCGCAGATGACGTCCTGGAAGCCCTGCACCCGCTCGCGCCAGTAGCGGCCGACGTCGCGGTCGTAGGCGGCGACCTCGGTCAGGGCGATGAGAACCAGTCGGTGCCTGCGGAATTCGGCGATCATCCGGCGCATACCGGCGATCGTGTGCCGCACGTCGGTGTGCTCGGCGTGCCACCAGTTCTCCGCGGCCCCGAACAGATCCTGACTGGCCAGGTCGGCCATCCGGATCAGGAGCTGGCTCTTGTCCGGGAAGTGCCGGTAGAAGGTCGAGCGCGCGACGTGGGATGCCGCGGCGATGCGCTGCACGGCCAGTTCGGTGTAGGGCGTCCCGTCGGACATCAGGCGTTCGAGAGCGAGCAGGACCTGTGCCTCGAATTCCCTACGCCGCTGGTCGGATTGCGATCGGCGGTTCGTGGTGACCCGCGTCAACGAGGGCATGGGCACCTGTGCGTCACGGTCATGCATTCCATTGTGCACACGGTGTTCCCGGCCTCTCGATTTCGCGGACACGACCGGATGTGACGGCTTACCATCCCAACATCGGACATAGTGTCCGAGACATAGTGACCGGAGAGGTTCGATGGACTCCGCACTCCGTCGCCGCCCTCCTCGATTGCTTCGCACCCCCGCGGCTTCGCGCCGTACCGAATACCCGGAGCTTGGCATGAAAGACGATCGCGACCGTTCCGATTCGACAGCTGTGGGCCGCCGCACGATCCTGCGCGGCGCGGCCCTTGCAGGGGCCGCGGTGGTCGGCACCACGGCGACCTCGTATTCAGCACGCGCCTCGGCGCGCCCGATCGCGGCTCGGGCCAGTTCACCGGGGCGGGAGGTGGCGATCTTCGGCGGCGGGATGTCGGGATTGTCGGCCGCACACGAACTCGCCGAACGTGGCTACCGGGTGACCGTGTACGAGCCGTCGTATCTGGGCGGCAAGGCGCGCAGTATGGGCGTGCCCGGCACCGGTCGGGGCGGGCGCGCGGATCTGCCCGGCGAACACGGGTTCCGGTTCTTCCCCGGCTGTTATCAGCACGTGCCCGATACGATGGCCCGGATCCCGTTCCCGGGTAATGCGAACGGCGTGCGGGACAACCTGATTCGCGTGGAATCCGCGGTCGTCGGATTCCGGGACCGGCCGCCGATCTTCGCGCCGGTCGGCTTCCGCGGCCTGACTCAGCTCACCCCGCAACTGGTGGAATCCTCTGTGGTGTCGGCCTTCTCGTTCATCCCCGCCCTGCCGCCCGCCGAACTGGCCTTCTTCGGCAAACAGGTCGCGATGTGGTTCACCAGCTCCACCGAGCGGCGGTTCGGGCAGTTCGAGTACATCTCGTGGGAGGACATGCTGCAGGCGCAGGGCAAATCCGAGGCGTACCGGCAATATCTCGTCGCGGCGCTGACCCGGATCACCGTCGCCGCCAAACCGCATCTGAGCTCGGCGCGCACGATCGGCACCATCGGCCAGGCGCTCGTCCTCGCCGGGACCGGGCTCTACCCGCAGTATCAGGGCGGGGCGGACCGCATCCTGAGCGGTCCCACCAACGAGGCGTGGATCGATCCGTGGGTGGCCTATCTGCGCTCGCTCGGTGTCCGGTTCGTGATGGGCGCTCGCGCAACGCGATTGAACGTTCAGGATCGCCGGATCACGGGCGTCCAGGTGGTCGGCGGCGGGGCGGGCGGAACCGTCACGGCGGACTGGTACGTGTGCGCGATGCCGGTCGACAAGGCGACGTCGTTGATGAACGGGCCTGTCCTGGAAGCAGATCCGTCGCTGGCGGGGATGCGGCAGCTGATGACCGACTGGATGGTCGGCATCCAGTTCTATCTGACCCGGCCCACCGACCTGCCCGAGGGGCATATCGCCGCGCTCGGCACGCCGTGGGCGCTGACCGCGCTGCGGCAGGCGCCGATGTGGCGGGGAAATTTCGCGGCGAAATACGGTGACGGCCGGATCGCGGAATGTCTGAGCGCGGATATCTCCGACTGGGATTCGCCCGGCATCCTGTTCGGCAAACCGGCCAAGCAGTGCACCGCCGACGAGGTGGCCAAGGAGTGCTGGGCGCAGCTGAAGACGTGGCTGAACACCTCGACCGACTGGCTGCGCGACGAGGACATCGCGTCCTGGCATCTGGACCCGGGCGTCAGCTGGTCGGGTGGTACCACCCACAACGAAACACCGTTGCTGGTCAACACGATCGGCTCGTACAACCACCGCCCCGAGGCGCACTGCGCGATCGGGAATCTGTTCTTCGGCGGCGACCATGTGCGCAGCCACATCGATCTGGCGACCATGGAGGGGGCGAACGAATCCGGCCGCGCGGCCGCGAACGCGATCATGGACGCCGCGGGCGATCCCGGCGCACGCGCCGGAATCTTCCCGCTGGTCGAACCGCCCGAACTGGAGCCGTTCAAACAGCTCGACGCGGCCCGCTACCACGCCGGTCTGCCGCACATCCTGGCGTGAGAAGTCCGTTCAGGCCCCGCGCTCTCGCGCGACGCCCGCATAGGCGCGGGGCATGTACCGCAACCGGTCCGGCAGCAGCGGCCAGCTCCAGCGGATCGCCGTGCAGACCGCGCCGAACGCGACCTGGTCCGCGCCGCGCCACCGCATGCCCAGAATCTGCCGGGCGCGTTCGGGCATCAGGCCGTTGGCCAGCCACAGGTTGAACGCCATCACCGGCCGCCAGATCACCGACCACAGCGGTTCGGGAATGCCCGGCAGCGCCGGAATCCGGGTGCGGGTCAGGTCCAGCGCGAAATCGGTGGTGGGGTTGCGTTCGAGCACCTCGTCGATGGTGCGGTTCCAATATTCCTGGAACTCCGCGTAATTCGAGACCAGCACCCGATCGGACAGCCCGTACATGCGCCACCAGGTGACGCCCTCGGCGATGAGCTGATCCTTCTGCGCATCGGTCAACGGTGTGCCGAAGTACTCGTTGATCGCGATGTTCAGCTCGATGAAGGTGGCGTGCGTCCACCAGTACACGTCCGGGTTCAGGGCGTGATACCGCTCGCCACGCGAATCGATTCCCTTGAGCGGCTTGTGATAATCGCGCACCCGCTCGGCCTGCGCCACGTTGTCCGCGTCGTAGATCATGCCCTGGATCTGCGGCACCGACCGCACCAGCCGATCCCACGGATTGTCGAAGAAGTTCGAATGCTGTTGCAGCGCAGCGCCTACCGCCGGATGCATGTTCTGCAGGATGCCCGTGCGGCCGAGAAACAGCATGTTCCGCCAGTCACCCGCATACTTCCAGGTGAGCGAACCGGGGCCGATCGGCGCACCGGGAAGGACCGGCGCATCGGCGGTCGCGACGGCAGCCTGGTTGTCCGGATCCACGATTTCACAGCCTCCTTGCCGAGAAAAAGATATCGTGAGAAGGAATATAACCCACCTTCTCATCGAGTGCACGACTCGCCCGCGGCGTGCTGATCTCGTGCGACCGTTGTGGCCGGTCACGACCGAGGGTGCGCGTGCCCTGGAGTGCGCCGGGCTCGAGGTAGATTCGGGCCGCCGTCGCAGCCGTGCGCGCTGCGGCGAATCATCGTGCGAACCGAAGGGATGCGGCTGATGCCCGAGCGCAGAAATATCCTGATCACCGGGGCGAGTTCGGGTCTGGGTGCGCAGATGGCGCGCGAATTCGCCGCTCGCGGAAGGAATCTGGCGCTGTGTGCGCGTCGGCTGGACCGGCTCGAGCAGTTGCGTGACGAACTACTGGCGGCGCATCCCGGAATCACCGTGACGCTCGCGCAGCTCGACGTCAACGACCACGATCGGGTGTTCACGGTATTCCGCGAATTCGCCGACGAGCTGGGCGGATTGGATCGAGTCGTGGTCAACGCGGGCCTCGGCAAGGGGCAGCCCATCGGCTCGGGACGGTTCGACGCGAACGCCCGCACCGCCGCCACCAACTTCCTGGCCGTGCTGGCCCAGTGCGAGGCGGCGATGGAGATCTTCCGCGCGCACGATGCCGGTCACCTGGTGGTCGTGTCCTCGATCAGCGCCCTGCGCGGAATGCCGGGCAACCGGACCGCGTACGCCGCCTCCAAGGCCGCAGCCGCCACCCTGGCCGAGGGGATCCGCGCCGATACGCTGCGCACCCCGATCGCGGTGACCACCCTGTTCCCCGGATTCATCGCGAGCGAGATGACCGCCGCGGCCGGTCGCGCGCCGCTACAGGTGTCCACCGAGAAGGGTGTGCGGTCCATGGTTCGGGCCATCGAGCGCGAGTCGGCGTCGGCGAAAGTGCCTGCCTGGCCGTGGATTCCGATCGGCGCGGCACTGCGCTGGCTGCCACTGCGGATGGTCGCGGCGATCAGCGGGTGAGCTCGTCGCCGCGCCGATCACTCGGGACGGGGAGTCAGGGGATGGCTGTGGCGGTCGGTGGTGCGATGCGATGTGCGCAGGACCGAGCGGCCCTTGTGATTGGCCTTGGCCAGGTACAGGACGGTGTCGGCGGAATCGAGCAGCGACTCCGCGTCCGAGCCCGCCAGCGGGGTGACGATGGCGCCGATGCTCGCGGAGACGTGCAACTGGTGGCCGTCGACGGCGATCGGCTCGACCAGAGCCGACTGCAGGCGGTCGACGATCGTGGTGACCACGTCGTTCTCCGCCGGTGGCGGGATCAGGGCGACGAATTCGTCGCCGCCGATCCGGGCGATGAGGCAATCCTGTTCGCGCACACTGTCACCGAAGCGGGTGGCGACCTCGGTGAGCACCCGGTCCCCGGTGCCGTGGCCGTACATGTCGTTGATGGGTTTGAACCTGTCCAGGTCCACGAAGCACAGCCCGACATGATCGTCGTCGCCGACACCGGCGGACACGGTCTCGATGCGTTCGAGCAGGCTGCGGCGGTTGGGCAGGCCGGTGAGCGGATCGTGCCGGGCCTGCCAGTGCAGTTCCTGCTGCAGTCGATGCCGTTCGGTCACGTCCTCGCCGACGGCGAGCAGATAATCTCCGTACCCCTGGGTGCCTCTGACGAAGGTGATGGAGAACGCCACCCAGCCCACGTCGCCGTCCGAGCGCAGCAGGCGTCGTTCCATCCGGACCGAGCCCTCCCCGGCGGGCACCAGCTTGTCGAAGATCAGCGACCGGATCTCCTCCTGATCGTCCGGGTGGGCGAAGTCGTAGATCGAGATTCCGCGCAGCTGTTCGACCGGCACGCCGATCATCTCGGCGAGTCCGCGATTGGCGTCGACCAGCGTCCCGTCCGTGTCGCCGATGGCGATCGCGATGTCGGCGCTGTCGAACACGACGCGAAAGCGCGCGTTCTGATCCTGCCGGAGTTGCTGCCGGGTCAGGTACATCTGGTGGCCCTGCGCCACGGCCGCACCGAGGACGGCGAATCGGGCGCCGGCATCGGAGCGCTCGGAGTCCTCGGCCAGCGGTTGCAGGACCTGGACGGTGCGGATCGGGACCGCGGTATCGGTCCATCCCGCATCCGCCAGGGCCTCACCGATTTTGGCGCCCACGGCCGGATCCAGCTCCGGCGCCAGGAGTCCGGACAGGAGAGTATCGACCAGCTGTGTCAGCAGCCCGCGGGCCACCTCCGGCTCCGCCGGGCCCTCGCTCGTGGTGGACAGTGCCCGCCACCAAGCAGTGACCAGGGCATTTCGGTCCATACTCTCCAGCACCCCCTCGATGTCCGGCGACCGATCGGCATACCCCTCACCGATCCGGCGCAGTCTTGCCTCTCACACTAGATCAAAATCGCGAGAAGCTGTTGCGCGGAATATTTCCGGCTGGTGGGAGTACTCATGCCGCATGGTTCTCGTCGAAGATCGAGACCCCCTTGTATCGCGGGGTGATGATCTGCCAGGCCCAGGTCGCCTGTACGCATCCGACCAGGTCCCGCACGTGTGCGGCCACCGAATCCGCGGCCTTGCGGTCGGTGGAGTCGGCGTATTCGGCCAGGATCTGCTCGCGCAGGAGATGGAATTCGGTGAGCCGGTCGCGCACGATCGCCGCGGCGCCGTGCACGGCGTCGGCCAGGGTCGCGCCCGGTGTGTTCAACAGCCACACCGGAATCAGGTTGAAGTCGGCGCCGTCGGCGATGCACTCCTTCTCGAAGGAGAACATATCGTTCATCAGGGCGCCGATATCGGCGGTGAGCCGCTGCAGCCGTCGTAGCCGGGCGGCCGAATCGGGGTCCGAGATGAGATCCCAGGGCAGGTAGTCGTCACGGCCGTACTCGCACATGGCGATTGCCGGATACATGCCGGAGACCTCCGAGCGCAGGTCGATGTAGGCCGTGACGCTCAGCAATCCGCCTCGGGCATCGGTGTTCTGGTCGCGGATCGCGGTGCGCAGATGTTCGGCCGTCGAGTTGAGGAACTGATCGAGCCAGCCCGGTTCGGCATCGCGGGCCAGCAGCTCCAGGAATTCGGCCGTGGCGACCTCTTCCGGGGTCGGATCCGTTGCCGGGCTGCGGGTTTCGAGCATGTCACGTAATCGGCCCGCAGTGTGCGAGGCGCGTAATCGTTCCTCCTCGGACAGGTGCGCGAACTTCTCCCGGCCGACGGTGTCGTTGAGCCAGAACAGGATCGCGTTGAAGATCCCGATGATCGTCATCCGATCGGCGGTAACCGCGTTCGGGTGCAGATAAGGCGTCATGCTGTTGTAGTGCGCACCGCCTGCTTCCAGCCAGATCTCATGTCTGCGACAGAAGCGTTCCACTTCGGCGAGCGCGTACTCGCCGAATCTGTTGGGCCGGAATTCCCGGCAGTAGTCCTCGATATCGCGGTCCGGTGTGCTGAGCAGTGCCCGCAACGACCATCGCTCGCCTTGTTCCACCAGCGCGTCGTACTCCGATCGCATTGCGACCAGCGCTGTTTCCACCGTCGTCTGTTCACTCACCACGGGATTGCCTCCCCGGCCCATCCGATCCACCAACCACCCAGCGACGGTCAGACCGACTGGTGATACTCGTTCCAGTCGGTGCTTAAAGAGTAAGCAATAATGCCGAATCGGACAGCCTGTCCGATGATCATCGCTGGTGAGACAGTTATCCGCAGGGCAAGTTTCGGCAACCACGGCAGGGGATCTCGCCGCGACCGGTCATCCAGGCCGCGGCGAGATCCGGGCGTGTTCAGCGACGGATGAGCGGACTGCGCACGACGTTCGCGCCCGACGCGCGATCCGCCGAGTCGAAGAAGTCCTCGCGGTAGATGTCCCGGGGGAACAGCCGCGCCTTCATCAGGGCTTTCATCGTGTCGGTGACCATCTGCGGGCTGCCACAGATGTACGCGACGTGTCCGGCCGCGCGTGGATAGTCCTCGGCCAACTGGGCGGGTACCCGGCCGGTGCGGCCCTGCCATTCGTCGCGGGACAGCGCCGGACGGTAGGTGAACCACGCATGCTGCTCCTGCATGGCCTCGAAATAGTCGTGCTCGTACAGATCCTCACGGGTCGCGACGCCGTGATACAGCACCACATCCTGTCCACCGCCGGTCGGGGCGATATGTGCGAGAATGGATTTCAGCGGAGCGAGCCCGGTGCCACTGCCCAGCAACAGGATCGGCTGGGTGCGGGCCGGCCGGAAGGAGAACCGCCCGTATGGTCCGGAGAGTGTGACCGGATCTCCGGTCCGGAGGGTGCTGAAGATCCAGCCGTCGGTGGCCACACCGCCGGGCATGCGCTTGACGTTCAGTTCGATCCGGGACGGATCGGCGGCCGCACTGGCAATCGAGTACGGGCGGGTGTCGCCGCCGGGGAGGTTCAACTGGATGTACTGCCCCGGATTGAACGGCATGGGTGTGGCCAGTTCGATGACGATCCGGCGCACGCCCGGCGCGACGTCCTGCAGCACGGCCACCGTGCCTCGGTAATCACGCACGGGATGCACCTCGACGCCCTCCTCGACGTCGATCTCACCCTCGAGCACCACATCGCTCCGGGGTGTGGCCACGCACAGCAGTGCGCTGCCCTCCTCCCGCTCGGACTCCAGCAGTGCGTACGGCGACGCGTCGCCGAAATCGACCTCGCCGTCCAGGATTTCGGCCTTGCAGGTGCCGCAGGTGCCGTGCGTGCAGGCGTGCGGCAGCCAGATGCCCTCGCGCAGGCAGGCATCGAGCACGGTCTGATCCTCGCGGCAGGTGATCTCGGTGCCCAGCGGTTCGACGGTGACGGTGTAGCTGGTCATGGCGGTCCTCAGGCGGTGAAGGTCAGCAGGGCCTTGTGGCCGATGCCGAGGTCGGCGAGGGTGGTTCCGGTATCGAATTCCGCTGCGGCGTCGAACAATTCCCAGTCTCGCATCCGGGCCGGATCGAAATCCGGGTCCGAGGCCGCCCACGGTTCGACCATGCCGGCGAGGAAGTCGCCGAAGGTCATCGCCCGCGGCACCCGGAAGCACGCCGCGGAGCAGAACAGCGGATTCCCGCGCCAGTGCACATAGACCAACTGGTCCTCGCCGAACAGTTCGGCACGGTCGGCGGAGGGGAATTCGTAGTCGTAGAGCGCTTTGACGGTCATCTCAGGCCTCCTGTCGTTCGTCGTCGTGCCAGCGGGACCAGGACAGCGCGTCGGGGGAGCCCTTGTATTCGCCGTTGTCGCCGTCCTGAATCCCGTACCAGTCCAGGACTTCCGGCACGCTCGGGCCGCCGCAGTTGCCCTGGTAGATCTGATGCACCGGCAGCCACGCCTGCACGAACTTCTCCGGTTCCCGCTCGAAGATCCACTGGCAGCCGTCACTGCAGGTGTGGAACGATTCGCCGCGGAACTCGCTGTGCCGGAAGGAAATCCGAGTCGGATCGGAGGTTTCGGTGAAGACCATCGGGATCTGGCAGACCTGGCACAGCTGGGGCAGACCCTGGAAGAAGATCCGGCCGCCCTGCGCCTCGGCCCGCAGATGCTTGTCCCATGTCGGGCGGTAGTACCGGTCGAAGGTGTCCGGATACTGCTCGGAAAGCCAGGCCATGTGCGGGGCCTGCGGGGTCTGCGTGGTGAACGACGCGGCGAAGGAGAAATTGTGCAGCACCTTGTAGACCTGGTGCGAGAGATGGTCTTTCTCCGCGATGGCCTGCTCGACGTGCCGCGGCGGTTTGATGCCGTAGAACTCCAGGTCCGGGAACAGGCCGCCGAGCATCTGGTCCTCGAAGTAGAGTTCGAATGCCTCCTTCCAGCTCATCACCGGTTTGGGCAGCATGTAATCCATCATTCCGGCGACCAGTGCGGACATCCGGTACGCGCGCCAGAACCACTTGTCGATCCATTCCTGGATGATCGGCACATTGTCCTCGTCCTGTTCGAGCAGGAATTTGATCGCCTCGAGGCCCAGCGTCATGTGCCGGGACTCGTCGGACTGCGCGGAGAAACCGAATGACATCGTCGGCATGTCCCCGTTGAAACTCGCACCCGACATGAACGGCACGAACAGCAGATTCGTCAGCAGATATTCGAAACTGAAGGAAATCGAGACCAGGAATTCGAACGGGCCCGCGCTCATCGCGTCGTCGAACAGCGATTTGGGCACCGACAGGTACCAGACCCGGTCGTGCATCTTGGACCAGCTGTGGAATCCGTCGTAGTACTTGTTGTAGTTCGAGATCGTGTGGATCTGCGTCTGCGCGTGCCGCAACTCGTCGATACTCTGGCACAGCGCGGCGAACCGCGGCGCGGGACCTTCGAGATATCGTGCGAGATAAGCGAAGTGGCGATGTGCGGCGTACTCGAGCGGGGTGACGCCCTGGATGAACAGTTTGATCGCGTTGAGGTAGCTGGCATCGGACAACGTCAGATGACCCTGGCTCTGCGCGAATCCGTCCAGCACCGCGTAGAGGCGCTTGTCCTTTTCGGCCTGGTACTTGTAATAGGCATCCACGGTCAGCCGGAACGGATCCTGCCAACCGTCCCAGTCGTGGATCTTGATCCCCTCGTACCGGGTGTACGGGTAGAGCTCCTCCTTGGTGACGTACGAGGGCTCCCAGTCCAGATCACGGGTGAGCAGGGAGTACCGCTCCTTGAGCGGGAGCTTGCGCTTGCGAGCGGGCCGTGCGGCTTCGATGGTCATATCTCAGTGCTCCCACTTCACGATGATCTGGTCGTCGTCCCATTCGGAGAAATTGCCCGCGTACGAGACGATGGCGAGCTGGAATTCGCCGGTGTCCCATTCCCGGCCGAGGGCGTTCTCGACCGTTTCGCGATTGATCACGATCTGGCCCGCTGCCTGCAACTTCACCAGGCCGGGCAGGTGCCGGATGGTCAGTTCCGGATTGTCGGCGCGGATCGCATCGATCAGGCCGCGGTTCTCCTCGGCGTCCTGGATGTCGATGCCGACCTGGCGCAATGTTCCGGTCATGCCTGCTCACCTCCGGTGATCTCGGTCCAGCGGGTGCGTTGGGCGTCGACGGCGGCCGCGAGGCGTTCGGCCGCCCCCGCCTCGGGCACCCGGGTATCGATGGCGGACGCGAGCGCGCCGACGGCGTCGGCGGCGCGGGGCGCCCAGACCCGCGAGATGCGGTTCAGCTCTTGACGATTGGCGGTGCCGTGCTGCTCGTCGGCGGTCCAGACGCCGATCAGGGCATCGAGCCATTTGCGCTGGTCGGTAAACCACGTCCAGAGATATTGCGCGTACAGGCTGTAGGCGCCCGCGCCGCCGAGCAGTGCGGTCTCGTCCAGGTCGCGGTAGACGAGGGGATACAGCAGTCGATCCACGAGATCGACGGCCAGGATGCCCTCGGCCCAGTCGTCGACGATCATGATCTCCTCGATCAGGCGACGCAGCGGCTGTAGATGTTCGGCCTCGAGCCAGTGCTGCTTGGCGGCCTGCAATGTCTGGGCGGTGCCGCCGCCGACGGCGATGCCGACGCGAGAGAGCATCTGCGCGTTGCCGATTCGGTCGAAGGCGGCGAAAGTGCAGCACTGCTCGATCGAGGTGCCGTCGGCGAACCGGGCACCCGCCACGCTGGTCAGCTGTGCGCCGGATTCGTAGTGCCGCAACGGGATCACCACCGAGGACACCAGATCGTGCCAGGGCTCGGGGAGTTTGGCGAGCAGATCGCGTTCCTCGAGATAGCTCAGCGTCTTGCCGAATTCGTCGTGCAGTCCGGCGCGATGGGTGACGTACGGCGTGTAGTAGTACTGGCGCGGATCCAGGAACGCGTAACCGTCGGTCAGGCGCAGCGCGGAGAACCGGGCGTCGTACAGTTCGCGGTCCCGCGCCCAGGTGGGCCGATAGTGGAAGTTCTCCCGCGGCTGCACATCCAGGGTGCCCTCGAGATAGCGGCTCGCAGGCTGGTCGCCGAGCCGGTCGATGACGTTCTGATAGGTCTGGCGCTTGGGTTCGATGACCTGATAGCGCAGTTCGTATTGCACGGGGTCTCCTAGTGGGCGGTCGGGGTGGCGAGCAGGCTCAGCAGCAGCGCCCGCAATTCGTCTTCGCCGGTGAGGCGGCGCGGGGCGTGCTCGGCTCGCCCGGAGATCAGCAGTTGCGCAACGGCGGTGCGACCGGTCAGTGAGGTCTGCACCCGTGCGCTGCGGTCGCCGCAGCCGAGGGTGAAGGCGAGCTGCCCCGGACCGCTGTCGTCGACGAGGGTGATCGGCGCGCTCTGCGCCGCCAGGATCGCATTCGCCTCACAGACCAGTTGCTCTGCCAGAGAACGGATTTCGACCTGCACGTGGGTGGCTGCGGCGACCGCTTGCGGGCGGCTGTCCTCGGTCCGGTATTCCGGTGCCGGAGTGCCGTCCAGCAGCTCTTGTACGGCGAGCATGAACGGCGTCATCGCGCGACCTCGGGGGCCGGGGCCGCCACCGACGTGGTCGGAACCTCGAAGGCGCCGGTGGCATCGGCGCGGACCTCGTGGCCGCAGGTGGTGATCAATGCGTCCGGCACGGGCACCCCGTCGGCGGTGGCGACATCACCCCCGAACAGCAGATGTGGGCCGCGCCCGGCGATCCGGGTGATATCCATGGGGCCTCCTTGCCTCGTCGCCGATCCCGTGGGGGATGTGCGTTGCGACGAGTCTCACGCGGGGAACCATGTGATGTGAAATACAAAAACGACCCGGATTGATATAGGTCACATCTTGACCCAGGTCATCCTCCGATTTCCGCACCCAATCGGGAACCGCCCCGGCCGCGACCGCCGCCGAGCAGTGCCTGCGATCGGGCGAGTACCCGGGCCAGGACGGGTGATTCGTCGCCCTTGCGCCAGGCGATCGCCAGCTCGACCTCGGTGGTGGTGCCCGCGAGGGGTTTGAATGTCGCGCCGGTGATCTGCAGGTGGCGGACCGACGCGGGCACCAGTGCCACTCCGAATCCCGCTGCGACCAGTGAGACCAGTGTCGAGGTCTCGGCAACCTCCTGGACGCGGCCAGGACGGAATCCCGCGTGCCGGCAGGCCGTTTCGACCGCGTCGTGCACGACCGACCGCCGGTGCGAGGGATAGCTGATGAACGTCTCCGTGCGCAGATCGGCCAGTCGCACCGTCGATTGCTCGGCCAGCGGATGTGACTGCGGCAGTGCGGCGATCAGCGGCTCGCGCCGTAGCACGCGCACCTCGAGTTCCGGATCGTTCACCGGCGGGCGCAGGAACCCGAGATCGATCGTGCCCTCGGCGAGTGCGGCCACCTGCCGTGGGGTGAGCATCTCACCACGCAGATCCATCTCGATACCGGGCAGGTCTTCGCGCAACACCTGCGCCAGAGTCGGCAGCAGTTCGTAGGTGGCGGTGCCGGTGAAGCCGATCGCCAGTCGCCCGACCTCGCCGGATGCGATCCGCACCGCCTCCGTGCCCGCCACGTCGAGGGACGCCAGAATCCCGCGGGCGCGCTCCAGAAACCGTTGACCGGCCGGGGTCAGTTCCACCCGGCGGGTCGAGCGGTTGAGCAGAACCACGCCGAGGTCGTTCTCCAGCGCCTTGATCTGCTGAGACAGCGGCGGCTGGGCGATGTGCAAACGTTCGGCGGCGCGGCCGAAGTGGCATTCCTCGCCGACCGCGACGAAGTAGCGCAGGTGACGCAGTTCCATGGCCGGAGCCTAGGCCGGACCGAGACAGCTCGAGTCTTGATCCGGCGTAATTGTTCTGCCGAAGATCTCAGTGCCGAGTGCTTGTCTCGGCGAGCACGATCACGCGTTGCGCCAATGTGGTTCTCGGCCTTCATGATAGGCGGTCATCCCGTCGACCGGGTCGCGGTGGGCGACGAGCGCGTCGGCCAGGACGGCGGTGTGCGGTGCGGTGGTCTCGGCGTCGGGCAGGGTTTCGGTGCGGGCCAGGAAGTTCAGGGCCGCGCGGGTGGCGACGGGGGAGCGGGCCACGATGTCCGCGGCCATCTCCCGGGCCAGATCCAGGGCCTTGCCCTGCGGCGCGGTGCGAGTGATCAGACCGGCGGTGAGCGCCTCGGCGCTGTCGATCCGACGTCCGGTGAGGATCATGTCGTAGGCCAGCGCCCGGCCGACCAGGTGCGGCAGACGCACCAGGATTCCGGTGCCCGGCGGCATGCCGAGGGCGGTGTCCGGGACGGCGAAGGTCGCGGTCTCGTCCGCGACGCTGAGATGACAGGCCAGTGCGAGGGCCAGCCCGTCGCCGTCCGCGCGGCCGTTGATCGCGGCGATCACCGGCTTGGCCGGTGTGGCATCCAGCGGCGAGGCGTCGAATCCGTTGTGCGGCTGGAGCATGAGTTGCAGTGGCGAGCGGATGCCGTGCAGGTCCGCGCCGAGGGAGAACGCCTCGTCGCCCGCGCCGGTGAGTACCGCGACCCACAGATCGGCGTCGTGGGCGAAGGCGGTGAGGATTTCGCCGAGTTCACGGTAGGTGTCGCCGTCGAGGGTGTTGCCGTTCGCGGCCCGGTCGATGGTCACCTCCAGAATATGTCCGGAGGTCGAGACCGAAACGGTGCCGTAATCCGTTCGCAAGGGCGGAATACGTTGTGCCAGTCCGGTATCCATCGACTCGCGGGTCAGCGTGACATGGTTGCCCGCATCGCCGGAGCGAACGAACACCCGTCGGCCGACCGGCTGTTCGGTATCGGTCAGGGCGCGGGTGGTCTCGTCGTCCAGGGGTGTCGCGAGGAATCGGCGGCCGTCGTCCAGGCGGCCGACGACGGTGGCGCGGGAGGATCCGCTGGAACCGTAACGGAGAACGAAACTTTCGATCGTGCCCCAGCCCTCGGGGCGGTAGGCGACCGGAACGCCCGGCACATCGTTCAGTTCGGCCTGCACGGATGTGGTGGGTCGCACGCGCCAGGGAGCCGGTGTGGTCGAGTAGACGCCCGCGGAATGTTTGCTCAGCACACCGCCGTTCGCGGAGACCAGGCCGTAAGCGCCGGGCCGATCACGAAGTCGTGCAACGGTTTCGACGATGGCATGGGTGGTGTAGTTGTTGCCCGGTCCGCCGAAGAAGGGCAGCCCGCCGGTGACGGTCAGTCCGCGCGGATCGGCCGGATCCAGACCGAGGCCGTCGCACAGATTCGACACCGCGATCGGGAAGCAGCTGTACAGGTCCAGGGTGGTCAGCTCGTCCAGGCCGATGGCGGCCATATCCAGTGCGTGCCGCACCGCCGCGACGGCGGCCGGGCTGCGATCCAGATCGGGGCGTACCAGCAGTTCGCGTTCGGCGAGGTCGGCGTAGCCGTGCAGATATACCCGCTGCGATTGCGGAATGCCCAGTCGGTCAGCGGTTTCCGTGGACGTCACCAGCACCGCGGCGGCCTGGTTGACCTGATCGCGGGCGACCAGGAAACGCGGGTAGATATCGGTGATGAGCCGGTTGCGCTCGTCCACTCGCACCAGTTCGGCGGCATCGCGTTCGATCGGGGCCGCCGCATGCGGATTGGTCGCGGCGACCGCGCTGAATCGGCCGAACAGCTCACCCATCGTCTGCGCGTACTGTGCCCGGGACTCCTCGCGCCGGCCCCGGCGGGCGTTCTCCAACATCGCGTAGCTGACGGCGGGTTCGACCAGATGGTGCCGCACCGCGTAGAACGGCGTCATCCCCTGAATGGAATAGCCGCGATCCTCGAGCGGGCCGCTGTCGGACTCGGTGAAGTCGGGGCGTTCGGCGGGCGGCAGACCCGCCAGATGCCGGACGGTCGAGATCGTCTCCGCGCCGACGAGTACCGCTGCGCCGCACCGGCCCCCGGCGATCTCCCCGCACAGCTCGTTGAGCAGCTGCTGCGGGCTCTGGCCGCCGGTCGGACCCAGGATCGCGCGGGACGGGTCGGCACCGACGCGGCGCGCGATCGCCCGCGGGACGTTGTCGGGTGCGCCGAGCGCGGCGGTGGCGTAGGGACTCGAATCGTCGAATGCGCGCACGGCCGCGACGATGTCCAGGGCGGCGGCGAGCGCGGCCGGATCGGCCGTGGAATCGGTGAGTGCCGCGCGGACGGCTTCCGCGGCCAGGTCGGCGGCCGACAGTGCGCGATATCCGGCGTCGTCGAGCCGTTCGGATGCTTGGCCGACGCCGACGAGTACCGGCGTATCCGGGGAGATGGTGACCGATTCGGGTGAGTTGTCGGACATGATCGCGGCACTCCTTCCGGCCTGCAGCAGGTGTGATCCGCGCGGGGGCGGTCTTCACACTGCGAGCGGCGGCAGCCGCGTGGACACTGTTCTGGACATCCGTTTTACACCGTATCAGGACGGTTCGACACGAAGGGGGTCCCGTCACGAACCCGCAAGAGACGAATATCCAGTCCTGGGGGCACAGCGGGCCGCGCGGCTGGTTGGATGGGGGTGTGCCGAATCCCCTTCGCCCACAAGCGGTTGCCCTTCTCGATGAACTGTCCACCAACGGAGCGGATTCGGGGGTGTGGTCCAACCTGCGGGAGGAGCTGTACTACCGGCACATCGGTGAGCACGCCTGCGCGGCATTGCCCGCGCTCGCCGCCCTGGCGCGCGAGGGCGTCCCGCTGACCCGGCTGCGGGCGATCGAACTCGCGGGAGACCTGCTCGCGCGGGCCGATCCGCACGGCGGATCCGTTCGTGAGCAGTACGCGCCGGACGTCGCGGTGCTGCTGGGCCTGGTCCGGGCGGATCTGGGGACGAAGTACGCCGAGCAGGACCACGAGCCGGACGCCTTCGTCTACCGCATCCGCAGCATGCTCGCCCTCGAAGGGGAAACCGAATGGTCCCGCCGGTTGGCCGGACTGCTGGGCGGCGAATTCGAGATCAAATGTCCCGAATGCTCCGCGGTGATGTTCGTGGCCCTGGGTACCCACGGCGTGTTCACCTGTTGGGACGACGACTCGCTCGCCGACGACGCCGACGACACCGAACTCGTGCCCACCGCCCCCACCCGGCTCACCGGCCTGGCCCACCGCTTGCACATCCTCGCCGTCACCGCCCGTCAACCGGTCCTCGCCCGGCACCTCACCTATCTGTTCGGCCGGACCACATGTCCGCGCAACGCCCACGAGTTCACCCCGGCCGATACGATCGCGGGTAGCTAGCCGGTTCCTGGAAAGAGTTGCGGCACCGAGAAGTTCGGCGGCGTTGCTCAATCCTGCCGATCCACTTTCCGGGGGCGGCCCGGGGCTCCGAAGGCCAGCGCCACCGCGGCGACGAGGCTGATGACGGCCAGCACGAGGGTGGTGTGGTGCATGCCGTCCAGGAAACCGGTGCGGGCCAGGTCGAGCAAGGGCTGCGCGCGCGGGCCTGCCTGGTGGGCCAATTCGGTTGTGGCGGCGAGGGAATGGGAGACCGGGGTGCGGGCGGGTTCGGGGAGGCGAGGCAGGGCGGCTGCGATGGCGGAGTGATAACCGGCCGCGAGAACTGTTCCGGCGACCGCGATTCCGACCGCCGCGCCGATTTCGCGGGCGGCGTCGTTGACGGCTGCGGCCACGCCGTGCGTGTCCACGGCGGTGTCGGTCATGATCGCGGTGGTGGCCGGTGCCGCGGCGAGTCCGAGTCCGGCGCTGATGACGAACAGCGGGATCAGCACGCCGAGATATCCGGAGGACGGAGTCAGGCGGGTCATCATGCCGAGTCCGGCGGCGATCACGACGAGTCCGGCGGTCGTGGGCCAGCGCAGTCCGTAGCGCAGGGCCAGATGCGGTGAGACCCAGGACAATCCGATCAGGGCCCCACCCATGGGCAGGATCGCGACGGCCGCGCGCAGCGGACTGTAGCCGAGGATCAGCTGCAGGTACTGCACCACGATCAGGAACATGCCGAAGGTGACGAGGAACTGGACGGTGATCGAGGCCGCGCCGGAACCGAATCCGCGCCGGGCGAACAGTCGCAGATTCAGCAGTGGCCGCCGCACCCGCAGTTCGATCGTGACGAACGCCGCACCGGCCAGAACGGAACCGGCGAATCCGCACAGGATGTAGGGATCGCTCCAGCCCCGGTCGCCGACGGCGATCAACGCCCACACCAGCAGCCCGACCGTGGCGATCACCGTGAGCGCGCCGAACGGATCGCGTCCGGCCGCGGTGGAGCTGCGCGATTCGGTGAGCCCGAATCCGGCCGCGGCGAGTACGGCCGCCAGCACCGCCAGACCGACGAAGATCGACTGCCACGACCACCAGTGCAGTAGCAGTCCCGACCCGATCAGCCCGAACAGGCCGCCGGACCCGGCGAATCCGGCCCAGACGCCGATCGCGCGTCCCGCGGTGTTCTCCGGGAATTCCGCGGTGATGATGGACAGGGTCGACGGCATCACCAGCGCCGCGCCCACACCGGCGATCGCGCGGGCGGCGATCAGTGCGGTGACCGCCGAACTCACCACCGGGATCACCGAGGCGGCGGTGAAGATCACCAGTCCGACGATCAGCAGCAGCCGGCGGCCGTAGCGGTCCCCGAGTGCTCCGGCGGGCAGCACCAGGCAGGCCAGCGCCAGGGTGTACCCGTCGACGATCCAGGCGCTCTGGGTCTGATTCGCGCCGGTGGCGACGGCGATCTGCGGCAGTGCGGTGTAGAGCGCGGCCATGGACGCGATGACCACGGCCACGGCCGAGCACGCGATGACCACCGTCCGCAGCTGGTGCCACGACCACCTGCCGGTCGACGTGTCCGCGACCTCGGTGGCTAACGACATGTGCGTTCTCCGTTCAGGATTCGGCGCGGCAGGCGCGCCGGGCGGACGGGGGCTCGCGGTGTTCGTGCACGGCCTCCACGCTCGCTGCCGCACCCGGCCCTGAACAAGGTGTGCGACCGAACTCGACACGCTCCGGACTTCCCGCGTTGCGCATCGTGTCGCACGGCCCCATGTTGACCTGCGCGAACTCTGCTGTTCCGGACGCCGAAATGTCTCATACTGAGCCGATGAGTTCCGACTGGCTGCTGGGCGCGGATCGGCACGAGACCGCCGCCGACCACATCTACGCCGCCGCGGCGGATCTGATCACGCGGCACGGATTCGACTGCCTGACCGTCGAGACGGTCGCACGCCACGCCCACTGTTCGCGCGCGACCGTCTACCGCCACACCGGTGGTGTGACCCATCTGCGCGAGACCGTGCTGGCCCGCGCGGCGACCCGCATCACCGACGCCGTCGACCGCGCCATCGCCGACCAGACCGGTCCGGATCGCGCCTACGCCGCCCTCACCGTGGCCCTGCGCGAGATCCGCGCCGAACCGGTCATCACCGCATTCCTGTCCTCCGAACACGGCCCCCGCGCCGCGGTCACCTTCGCCCGGTCACCGGCCCTGAACCACATCGCCGCCGAATTCACCGGCATCCGCCCCGCCGACCCTCTGATCACCACCTGGCTGATCCGCTCGATCCTGCAATTGCTCCTGTGGCCCGCCGACCCTGCCACCGAAACCCTTCTGTTGCAGCGTTTCCTGCTCCCGACGTTGACGCGCCACGAGGCGACCGAACCTCGTGGGGACGACGACCCGAACCCTGCCGAGGCATGAAGGTCCGCCGAAATTCGGACGTGGAAGTCCCCGCGGGCGGCCCGCCGATGCGGTGCGCACCCGCGGCGGTGCGCAGCCGGGGCGGTGAGGATGGGTGACACCGCCCCGGCTGCTTCTCGCCCGCTGTCGCACCCGCGCGGCATGAGAGGCGGTAGCCGCATCGGGACGAGCCGACGCACCGAACCACGCGAGGGAGCACGGCGTAGTATCGGGTCGAGATCGCAAGGGCAACAGCGGTATTCGAGTGGACAGGGCGAATTCTGCACCCATTCGCCCCGTCCGCTGCCACGGTAACCCGGCAAGCCCACGCTTTCCAGGCGAATCAGCACCACTGGGACCATTCACCGACCCACAGCACCCGAACCTGTGAATCCGACAGTGTCACCACACGTTCGGACCGCCCCGGCCCGATGCCACGATGACGAAATGCCCGCCACCCCCATCGACATCGCCCGCAACCTGGTCCTCGCCCGCTTCCCACGGGCCCGCGCCGCCTGGCTGGGTGGCAGCGTCGCTCTCGGAACACCCACGGCAACATCGGATCTGGACATCACCGTACTGCTCGCAGGCCCACCCGCGCCGTATCGTGAATCGCTGCGCCACGAGAGTTGGCCGGTGGAACTTTTCGTGCAGAGCGGCGAATCGGTCACGCATTTCCGCGTGGCGGAACGGGCCGCGCGACGTCCGGCCACGGCGCGACTGATCGGGCAGTCGCACATCCTGCTCGACGCGGACGGCAGCGGCGAGCGTCTGCGGCAGGAGTGCGCGAGAGAACTCTCCGAAGGGCCGCAACGTCTGAGCGAGAAGGAATTACGAGCCAGGCGCTACGGGGTGACCGATCTGCTCGACGATCTCGCGGGCGCACAGGATGCGAACGAGCGCCTCGTGGTCGGAGCCGCGCTGTGGCAGGCGACGGCCGATCTGCTGCTCACCGCGAACCGGCACTGGATCGGCGGCGGCAAATGGCTGCACCGTGAATTGGCGGCCTTCGACCAGGCCGGCGGTACGGACTTCGGCCGCACGCTGGCAGACGGGATGCGTGCGGTAGCGCTCGGCGACGTGGATCCGATGACCGCGGTTGTCCTCGAGGTGCTGAGCCAGGTCGGCGGGCGACTGTTCGAGGGATTCCGGGCTGATGGTCCCGCCTGAATCAGTCCGGCGCCGGGGGTCTTGCCCATGTGGGGGTGCGAGGGTTCGGGCGATCCTGGCGGCGGATCGGGGGGAGTTTGTGGCGTAAGTGTCGTGGGCTTCGGTGAAAGCGCAGGTCCGCGGGGGAGTTTCGGGTTCGGGGGTGGCGTAACGAGGCGCAACAGAATCGGATACGGGGTGGAAATACGGGGTTGGGACGGTCGATCCAGCACAGCGAAGGGATCGACCGATGGGCTTCACCGACAACCCCAAAATGGAGGATTACTCCCTGCGATATACGCCGGGCGCATTCCGCAAATGGTCACCGTGGATGGTGTTCCTGTCCTGCCTGGTGGGGATATCCGCGATGGCGGGTTACGCATTGGACGCGGCGTTCGTCGACTCGTTCGGGTTCGGCAACGCGCTGATCGGCTTCGGCCTGGCCGCGGTGGTGACGGTGCCGCTGACGATCGTGATCGCGTTCGCCATCGCCCGCGGCCATATCGATATCGACTTGCTCACCCGCGGTTCGGGATTCGGATATCTGGGCTCGACGGTGACCTCACTGGTCTACGCGACCTACACCCTGATCTTCCTCGCCTACGAGGGTGCGATCATGGCGCAGGCGGTCACGGCGCTGACCGGACTGGACATCCATCTGTCCTATGTCGCCGTCGCGGTGGTGATGATTCCGCTGACCCTCTACGGCATGTCGTTCAGCGCGAAGTTCCAGGCGTGGACCTGGCCGCTGTGGATCGCGCTGATCGGGCTCGCCCTGGGCAGCGCGGCCACCGCACCGGATGCCGGAACGCATATGGTGCATCCGGCCAGTGTGGGCCCGGCTGGTGTGGCCGGGATGTCGGTGCTGGCGATCTTCGCCATCGCCGCCGCGCAGTTGTCGCTGGCCGCGCAGGTGGGGGAGCAGGGCGACTATCTGCGGCTGATGCCCGATCCGGAGCGCGGCAAGCGCGGGCGCTGGCGGCTGGCGGTGGTGTTCGGCGGACCGGGCTTCGCGTTGTTCGCGATGGGCATCTTCTTCGCCTCCACACTCCTGGTCGGATACGCCTCGACCAAGTTGAGCCCGGGGCAGGTCGGGGTGCCGGTCGACTTGTTCACCGCCGTCTACGAGCGGGTCACCGGTAATCACACCAGCGCGTTGATCCTGGCCGGGACCTTGGTGTTGCTGTCCCAGATCAAGATCAACATCATGAACACGTACTCAGGTTCACTGTCGTGGTCGAACTTCTTCTCCCGGCTGCTGCATCGTCATCCGGGGCGCGCGGCCTGGGTCTTCCTGCAGGTCGGGTTGTCGTTGGTACTCATGGAGATCGGCATCTTCGACCACATCGTCGAGGTACTGGCCTGGTACTCCAATATCGGCATCGCCTGGATCGCGGCCATGGTCGCGGATCTGGTGATCAACAAACGCTGGCTGAAACTCGCTCCGCCGCAACTGGTCTTCCACCGCGCACACCTCTACAACGTGAACCCGGTCGGCTTCGGATCCATGGTGATCGCGGGTGCGGTGTCGATGATCGCCTACTACGGCGCGTTCGGGTCCACGGCCGCGGCCCTGTCGCCCTTCGTGGCATTGGTGCTGGCACTGGTGTTGCCGCCGCTGATCGCCTGGCTGACCAAGGGCCGCTGGTACATCGCCCGGATCTCCGAGTTGCCCGAGCACGACGGTGAACTCCCGTGCTCGGTGTGCGAGGGCAGCTTCGACGTGGTCGACATGGCCACCTGTCCGTTCCACGGCGGCACCGTGTGCTCACTGTGCTGCTCGACCGAGGGCGCCTGCCGGGACGCCTGCAAACCGAATGCGTGGCGACCGCCGAAAGGCGCTGTGCCCTTGGGCATGCCCGTGGTGGCTCGCACCGCACAACCCGAATTGGAGGTGGCGCGATGAAGGCGCTGATCGTCGTCGACATGCAGAACGGCTTCTGTCATCCGGACGGCTCGCTGCCGCGCCTGGGCATGGCCCTGAGCGGGGCCCAGGAGGCGGTCGCCCGGACCGCGACAGCCGTGCAGCATGCCCGCCGCACCGGTATGCCGGTGATCTTCACCCGCCACGTCTACCGCCCCGGCTATCCGGATCAGGGGCCGTGGCTGGGCGGCCGGACCCCGGACCTGTCCTCGGTCGACGGCCTGCTCGCGGGCAGCTGGGACGGCGATGTGGTGGACGAACTCGGCTGCGGACCCACGGATCTGGTGGTCGACAAGGTGCGGCTGGACGCGTTCCAGTGGACCTCGCTCGAACCGCTGCTGCGCGGCCTGGGCGTGAGCGAGCTGGTCGCCTGCGGCGTGGTGACCAACTTCTGCGTCGAGACGACCGTGCGTTCTGCGGTCATGCGCGATTTCGAGGTGACCCTGCTGCACGACTGCTGCGCCGCGCAGACTCCGCGCCTGCACGAGATCGGCATCGAGATCATGCGCGACTGCGGGTTCGCCGAGGTCGTCGCGGTCGCGGACTTCGCGGCGACGGCGGTGGCGGCATGAGTGCCGCGGCTCTGCTCGATTCGGTTGCCGCAGGGGTGCGGACATGATCGCGCTGACCTGTAACACCCCGGTCACGGAGGGGAGATCGCTCGGCAACGGTGGTTGCTTACCGTCCAGGGGTATGCGGACTGCGCCCGGAGGGCAGCGGGCCCACGATGTGCGTCGGCTGCGGGACATATTGCGCGCCACGGTGCGTGGCGGCGGGTACGAGCGCGGGCAGCTGCCGAGTGAGATCGAGCTGATGACCGCCTATCGAGTGTCCCGGGCGACCGTGCGTGCGGCGCTGGCGCTGCTGCGCACCGAGGGGCTGATCGAACGGACGCAGGGTATCGGCACGCACGCCGTGCTCGAACCGGTGACGACCTCGCTGCCGGAGGCACACGGTGTCATGAAGCCCACGATGGGCAGCATGTTCAACCACCGGATGCGTCCGCGCGAACTGGATCGGTCGATGGTCCCGGCCCCGGGCGCCATCGCCGAACGGCTCGAAATCGCGCCGGGCACACCGTGTCTGCGACTCGAGTATCTCGCGCTGCACGAGGACGAGCCGCTGGCGCTGGCGACGAATTACGTGCGCTGTCCCGAGGCGATCGCGCTGCGGGACACACCGTTCGTCTCCGACTGGTACCAACTGCTCGCCGATTCCGGTGTGGCGCTGTCGGATTCGGAATTCGTGATCGACTGCGAACCGGCCGACGCCCCGTTGGCCGCGGCGCTGGGCGTGCGTGAGGGCACGCCCCTGATCTCGATGGAACAGATCATCTACGACCTCGGCGGCCGTCCGTTCGACGTCGCCTTCATTCACACCCGCGGGGAACGATTCCGATTCGTCTCGCGTGCCAGCAGTAGGGAGCTGCGATGACCGACATACCACTCACTCTCACCGATGCGGCCGCGGCACTACGCGCCGGAACGACGACCTCGGTCGCGCTGACCCGCGCCGCGATCGCCGCTGCCGATGAATTCGACGGCACTGTGGGCGCCTATCTGACCCGGTTCGACGAGTACGCCCTCGAGCGTGCCGCCGAGGCGGACGCCGATCTCGCTGCCGGGCGGGATCGCGGGCCGCTGCACGGAATTCCGGTGGGCGTCAAGGATATTCTCGCCATGGCCGAGGGGCCCACGACCGCGCAGAGCCTGATTCTGGATCGGACGTGGGGTGCGGGTAAGGATGCGCCGGTCGTCGCGCGGCTGAAGGCGGCCGGTGCGGTGCTCACCGGGAAGACCACGACGATGGAATTCGCCTGCGGTATGCCCGACACCACCAAACCCTTTCCGGTACCGCGCAATCCGTGGGATCCGGCGACCTGGCCGGGCGGGTCCAGTTCGGGTACCGGGATCGGTGTCGCGACGGGTATGTTCCTGGCCGGAATCGGCACCGACACCGCGGGCAGCATCCGGATTCCCGCCGCCTTCTGCGGTGTCAGCGGTCTGATGCCGACCTTCGGCCGGGTGCCCAAATCCGGTTGTGTGCCACTGGGTTACAGCCTGGACCACATCGGGCCGCTGGCCCGCAGTGCGCGGGACTGCGCCGCGATGCTCGAGGTGCTCGCCGGTGCGCACCCCAGCGATCCGGACTGTGTGGACGCACCGTTCGCGATGCCGGAATGGGCCGGGGATCTGAGCGGGGTGCGGATCGGGGTGGTGCGTGAGGGGCACTTTCCCGAGCACAGCGATCCCGCGCTGACGGCGACTTTCGATGCGGCCGTGGACATTCTGGTGCGTGCCGGGGCCGATGTGCGGGAAGTGGTGCTGCCGTATCGGCAGGAGATGATCACCGCGGACATGATCACGATGGGATGCGAGGCGCTGGCCTATCACCGCACCGATCTGTCGCAGCGATGGGACGATTATTTCCTCGCGACCCGGGCGATGCTGGCGATCGGTGCTCAGGTCTCGGGTGCGGATTACGTTCAGGCGCAACGGGTCCGGAGTGTCGCCCAGGACGCGGTGGGCGAGTTGTTCGACACCGTGGACCTGGTGGTGTGCCCGACCGCGGCGGTCGGCGCGCCCACCTTCGAATCGATCACCGGCCCGGGTGGTCAGACCGATGTCGGGACGCTGTTCAGCCTGATCCACACCCCGTACTGGGATTCGGTCGGCAATCCCGTGCTGGCCGTGCCGATGGGTTTCACCGCGGCCGGACTGCCGCTGTCGATGCAACTGGCCGGACCGGCCTTCGGCGAGGCGGAGATCCTGCGTGTCGCCGACGTATTCCAGCAGGCCACGCAGTGGCATCTGCGCGCGCCCGAACTCGCCACCGAAGGAGCTGCCGCATGAACGAGGTCATGAAAATCCTGCTCGATGCGGCGCAACTGCCCGCGTCCGAGGACGAGATCGCCGCCTACGCGGCGGGATTCGCCGATCAGCGCGCCGCGGTGGACGCTCTCTACGCGGTACCGGAGGCGCGATACGCGCCCCCGGCGCTGCATTTCCGGGCCGCGTCGCGAATCGCGGCCTGGGCGAGCTGAGGTCGTAACGACCGGAAATCCAGGATCCGCCTCTTGCCTGTTGAATGTGCCGTTAAATGACGGTACATTAATCAACGGTAAGAGGCGGATCCGGCGAGTGTGGGGCATGGTCTCGGACGGAAAGCGGATCCGAATACGTTGTGTACGTCAGGAGTTCGCATGTCTCGAAATCTCGTCCCGCGCAATGCGCGGCGCACGCTGTCCCGTGCGGCCGTCGCGTTCGTCATCGTCGCGACGCCGGTCGCGGTCGCGGCACCGGCCTTCGCCGCCCCGGGCGCCGGAATTCCGGTGACCCCGGCTCCCGCGGCCACCGCCCCCGCCACTCCGTCGGCCGATCCGGTGCATCGGGGCGGGGGTCATGGCGGTTGGGGTCATCCCGGATGGGGGCACGGTGGCTGGGGTCATCGTGGGTGGGGGCATCACGGCTGGGGTTGGAATCAGTGGCAGGGCGGCGGCTGGAATCAGTACGGCGGCGGCATGTTCTCGCCGTACCCGTACGGGGGCGGCATGTTCTCGCCGTTCGGATACGGCGGCATGTCCACCGGCAGCGCCATGTGAGTGCGGCGTGTCGCGGGGCGGAGCCGTCGCCGATGCGGATCGGCGGCGGCCCGCAGCCCTCAGCGTCGCCAGAAGAAGTGGTGCACCATACCGCTGGGGCTGGGGATCTGCTCCAGGTGGAAGCGGTCGGTGAGTTCCTCGGGGCTGGACCACAGGCGCTCGCCGCGGCCGATCTCTACTCGTCCCACCGCGATGTGCATCTGATCGATGAGATCGGCTTCGAGGAATTCCCGCACCGTGTTCACCCCGCCGCCGATCCGCACATCCTTCCCGTCGGCCGCGGCGAACGCCTGTGCCAGCGCCTCCTTCGGCGACGCGTCGAGGAAGTGGAATGTGGTCTCGCCCAGCGTGAACGAGGGCCGCACGTGGTGGGTGAGTACGAAAACCGGTGTGTGGAACGGGGGTTCCTCGCCCCACCAACCCTGCCAGTCGTAGTTCTCCCACGGACCGCGTTGCGGGCCGAATTTGTTGCGTCCCATGATCTCCGCGCCGATGTTGTTGTGGAAGTCGCGGGAGCAGTAGTCGTCCAGGCCGTAGCTGCCGCCCGGTTCGGTGCGGTTCGGCCAGTGCGCGGTCGCACCTGCCCAGGCGAACAGTTCGGACGGATCGGCGTGACCGAACGGCCGCTCGAAACTCTGCCCCTCCCCGGCTCCGTAACCGTCGCTCGACAGGGTGAAGTTCTGCACGCGGACCAGCTGTGTCATTCGAAACCCCTTCTGGTTGCAGTCTGCGATCGGTTGAGAATCTACCCAGACGGCGATCCCGGTCACCGGCAGTAGGTGCGGTACCACCTCACCGAGGCGGCTCCGGAGTCTGTGCCGGTGTGGTGAGCAGGTCGATGACCGCCTGCGCCTCCTGTGCGGTGGGGATGGGCAGGCTGTCGCGGCCGTGGATCAGGCCGATGCCCAGATAGACCATCGCGCCCGCGCGCAGACGGGCCTGGGCGGTGTCGAATCCGAGCTCGAGCATGGTCTGCTCGACGATGTCGAAGACCTTGCGCTCGAGTGCCTGGACCGCGCCGGCCACCTTGGCGTCGTTGCGGGCCCACTCGCGCACCGTGGCCTCCACGATCCAGGTGCTCGGATCCACCAGCAGTGAGGCCATCTGCTCGATGCGCTGCTCGACGGGGATGGAGTCGATGGCGCCCAGCGCGCGCACGGCATCGCTCTGCACGGCGGCCCAACGGTCGGCCATCGCCTCCATGAGCTGCTGGATGTCGTCGAAATGCCAGTAGAAGCTGCCCTTGGTGACGCCCAGTTCGGTGCACAGCCGGGGAATCTTGATGGCGGACACGCCTTCTCGGGCCAGCAGGGCCAGTGCGCCGTCGACCCAGTCGTCGTAGGACAGGCGCGGGCTGCGGCTGCGACCGCTGCGCTGGGCCTGCGCCTTCTTCGATCGACGCGGTCGCGCACCGGATTCCGGTTCGGCCCCGGCGTTCGGTTCCGGGGGGTTATCTGCTGCGCTCACGTCTTCGATGCTAGGTCAGTGCTCGGGCGGGCCGTTGCAGGGACGGCTCGCGGCGCAGGTGAGAGGGCTGAATTCACGGGTCCTGTCGATTCTGCTCGCGCGGTGCTCGCGGCTGTGTACCATTCACCGAAGTACCGTGGACTATACCAAAAAGTATGATCAGCAGGATGCGCGATGAGGCCATCCGAGGAGGGCCCAGCGATGGATGGACCGATCGGCCGCCGGGGATTTCTGCACCGCGCCGGAGCCGGTCTGGTCGCCGCGGGAATGTACTGCCGCACAGCGAATCTCGCGTCGGCCGACCCACCCGGCCTCCCCCCGAGCCCGCTGCTGTTCCACTCCCCGCCGATGCGGCCCTTCCGCGACGAGATGCCGCGGCTGCCGGTGCTGCGCGGCGACGATCTGGAGCTGAACGCCGCGACGACGACGCACCGATTCCATCGCGATCTGGGCCCCTCGCCCGCGCTGGGCTACGGCGGTATGGAGTATCTGGGGCCGACCATCGAACATCGCGTGGACGAGCCGCTGACCCTCCGGTTCGGCAATCGGATCGGCACGCACCCCTTCGCGGCGGATCTGGACACCACCGTGCACGGGGTCGGCGAGCGGTACCGGACCTCGCCGCCGTGTTCGTTCCATCTGCACGGCGGAGTGACCCCGCCGGACAGCGACGGACATCCCGAGCGGCTGGTCTTCCCAGGGCAGGGCCTCACACACCACTTTCCGCTGCGGCAGTACGCCGCGAACCTCTGGTATCACGACCACGCGATGGGTATCACCCGGGCGAACGTGTATGCCGGGCTGGCCGGAATGGTGCTGCTGCGCGACGAATTCGACACCGGCGCGCCCGGCAATCCGCTCGGACTGCCCGCGGGTGAGTTCGAGGTCCCGATGGTGTTGCAGGAGAAGCTGTTCGCCGCCGAGGGGCAGCAGAGTCTGCGCTCGACTGTCATCGTGCCGCAGGGCGCGTGGGAGGGCGGCGGCGTCGGCGACGTCGGGGTCGTCAACGGTGTGGTGTGGCCGGAACTCGAGGTCGCCCGCGGGTTCTACCGCTTCCGGGTGCTCAACGCGGCCTCGTTCAGTCTGTGGAATTTGTTCTTCGGCAATCGCATGCAGTTCTGGGTGATCGGCAATGATCACGGACTGCTGGACCGTCCGGTGCCGGTGCGCAATCTGCTGCTCGAGCCCGGCGAGCGGGTGGATCTGCTGGTCGACTTCTCCGGGCTCGCGCCGGGGGAGACCGTCGAACTGCGCAACGACGAGCCTGCGGTGTTCCAGGCGGCGATTCTCGGTGAGGTCGCGATGCCGCTGTTCTGCCGATTCCGCGCGGCGAGTCGTCGCGGGTTCACCGGTCCTGTGCCGCAGCGACTTCGGGGCATCGCGGGGCTGCCCGCGGCGTTGCCCGCACTGGAGAAGCCGACCGTCGTGCGGAACCTCACCGTGAGCCAGCCCTACGCGGTGCGCATGCCACCGGCGATCATGGTGCTGAACAACCTCACCTTCGACGATCCCGAGATCGAGATGCCGCGCCAGGGCACGGTCGAGCAGTGGAACATCGTCAACATCACCCCCGACCCGCATCCGATCCACATCCACCTGGTCAACTTCCGCATCCTGGGCCGAACCCCGTTGCGCACCATCGACTATCAGGCGGCCAACCCCCAGCCGCCCGTCGGTGTGAAGTGGACCCCCTCGGCGGAGAACTTCCTGGCCGGACCCGAACAGCCGCCCGCCGCATGGGAATCGGGCTGGAAGGACATCGTCCGCGCCGAGGGCGGCACCGTCACTCGCATCATCGTCCGGTTCCCGACCGCCGAAGAACTCGGCTTCGACCCGGACGCGACCTTCCCCGGCAGCCCCATGATGGAGACCGGAAGCGACATGGCCGCAACCCATTCCATGCCCGCTCGGTTACAGGGCTACGTCTGGCACTGCCACCTGCTCGACCATGAGGATCACGAGATGATGTTGCGTTATCGGACGGTGCGCGGATGATCGCCCGAGGCACTGCGGCCCGTTTCGTGAGCCACCGATGTCCCCGGTACGAGTCATCGAAGGCGGCACCGTGGTCGCACCGGTGCCGTATCAGTCGAGAGTCGGGTGAGCAGGCACTCGCAGCCGGGGCGAACGCACCGATCCGATCATCGGACGCTGGTCGCAGATCGCCTGCCCGGTGTGCGTCGATGCCGGGCGTGTCTGGTGGAGAGCAGGTAGCCGCGTCATGATCGCATCTGGTGATCGATTGCAGGAGTTGCCGATTCGGGCCCGGGCGGGGGTGGCTAAGGCCGCGTCGGGAGTCCGGGGTGCGGTGAGTGCCCTCGGCGAGTTCTATCTGCTGGCTCTGGACACCGCACGGGCGTTGGGGCGCGGGCGGTTTCCGTGGGGGGAGTTCGTGGAGCAGTGCTGGTTTCTGGCCCGGGTGTCGTTGTTGCCGACGGTGATGATGTCGATTCCGTTCACCGTGCTGGTGGTGTTCACGTTGAACTCGCTGCTCGGGGAGATCGGCGCGAGTGACTTGTCCGGTGCCGGAGCGGGTCTGGGGGCCGTCACGCAGATCGGGCCGCTGGTGACCGTGCTGGTCGTCGCGGGGGCGGGGGCCACCGCGATGGCCTCGGATATCGGGTCCCGGGTGATCCGGGAGGAGATCTCCGCGATCGAGGTGCTCGGCATCGATCCGGTGCAGCGGCTGGTGCTGCCGCGCGTGCTGGCCTCGACCGTGGTCGCGGTGCTGCTCAACGGTGCGGTGTGCGCGATCGGGCTGATCGGCGGGTTCTTCTTCTCGGTGTACCTGCAGAACGTCTCGCCGGGTGCGTACGCGTCGAGTGTGACGCTGCTGGTGGGGTCGGGCGATCTGGCGTTGTCGGAGTTCAAGGCGGCGGTCTCGGGCGGGATCGCCGGACTGGTCGCCTGCTATCGCGGGCTGTCGGTCACCGGTGGACCCAAGAGCGTCGGCAACGCGGTCAACGAAACCGTCGTGTTCGCCGCGGTGGCGCTGTTCGTCGCGAATCTCGTGCTGACCTCGATCGGCCTGGCGCTGGGGAGTGGGCGGCGGTGATCACCGCGAACGACGCGATCGGGTCGCTGCGCCGCCGGGCGGGCACGGCCGGACGCGCGGTGGACGCGGTCGGCGATCAGGTGCTGTTCTATCTGCGCTCGGTGTTGTCGGTGGGCCGGGCCGCGCGTTCGTACCGCGACGAGACGCTCCGGCTGATCTCCGAGATCAGTTTGGGCACAGGCATTCTCGCGCTGGTCGGCGGCAGTGTGGTGATCATGGGATTCCTGACCTTCTTCGCCGGGGCGACCGTGGCGGTGCAGGGGTATCACGCACTCGGCGGCGTCGGGGTGGAGGCGTTCACCGGATTTCTGTCCGCCTACGTCAACGTGCGCGTGGTCGCGCCGGTGACCGCGGGGGTCGGCCTGGCGGCGACGATCGGCGCGGGAACGACCGCCGAGCTGGGTGCGATGCGGATCAGCGAGGAGATCGACGCGCTGGACGCCATGGCGATTCGTTCGGTGCCGTATCTGGTCGGCACCCGGTTGCTCGCGGGTCTGATCGTGGTCGTCCCGCTGTACGCGCTGAGCGTGGTGGCGGCGTTCCTGTCCAGCCGGATCACCACGGTGCTGGTGCTGGGCCAGTCCGCCGGAGTCTACGACCACTACTTCGGCACCTTCCTGAACCCCGACGACGTGCTCTGGTCGTTCGCGCAGGCCATGGCGATGGCCGCGGTGGTGATGCTCGTGCACACCTACTACGGATTCCACACCGTGGGTGGTCCGGCCGGCGTCGGCGTCGCCACCGGACGCGCGGTGCGCCTGTCGCTGATCTGCGTGGTGACGGTGACGCTGCTGATCTCGCTGGCCCTCTACGGCAGCGCCCGGCAACTCCATCTGGCGGGTTGATCACGATGACCCGTCACTCACTGGCCAAGAAGCTCGCCGCCCTCGTCCTGGCGCTCGCGCTCGCGGGCGTGCTCGCCCTGACCTACGCCGCGTACCGGGGCGCATTCCGGCCGTCGGTGGACATCACCATCGAATCCGGCCGCGCCGGACTGGCTCTGCGGACCGGCGCACTGGTCAAACGCCACGGTGTGGAGGTCGGCCGGGTCGCCCGCGTCGAGCAGGGATCGGCGGGCGCGGTCGTCGACGTGCGGCTGGACCGGACCGCGGCGGCGACCGTACCGGCGGGCTCCGGTGCGGACATCACCTCCACCACCATCTTCGGCGAGAAGTACATCGCCCTGACCGATCCGCGCGACGAGTCCGCGGGACCGATCCGCGCCGGAACGACCATCCGCGCGGGTTCGGTGACCGTCGAGATCGATTCGATCTTCGAATCGCTCACCGCGATCCTGCAAGCCGTCGCGCCGGAGAAACTCGACACCACCCTCTCGGCGATCGCCGCGGCGCTGCGCGGTCAGGGCGCGGACCTCGGCCGGGCCGTGGACGACGCGAATGCCGTGCTGTCGGCGATCAATCCGCGCCTTCCGCAACTGCGTCACGATCTGCGTTCGACCGCCGAGGCCGCCACCATCTACGCCGACGCCGCCGACGATCTCTCGGCCACCCTCACCAACGCCTCCACCACCGCCGACACCCTCGTGGCCACCGACGACACCCTCGATTCGGCCCTGTTGTCGATGATCGGCATGTCCGGCACGGCCGATCAGGTCCTGACCCGCAACAGCGAACCGCTGATCTCCGCGATCGGCCTGCTGCATCCGACGACCACCCTGCTGGGCCGCTACTCACCCGAATTCACCTGTTTCCTGCAGGGCGCGGACGAGGCCCGCAAACTCGCCGAACCGGTCTCCGGCGGCAACGGTTCGACCATGCTGCTGCGCTCGACTTTCCTGCTCGGCGTGAGCTCGTACACCTATCCGGGCAATCTGCCGGTCGTGCGCGCCGACGGCGGACCCCGGTGCGGCGCGCTGCCGAAGGTGAGCATGAACCAGGTCCCGACACCGGCGATCGTCGCCGATACCGGGGTCGATCCCTTCCACGGCGGTACCACCTCGCCGCAGCTGGTGCCCGGCTCGCTGCTGAATCTGCTGTATGCCGCGAAGGGAGGAGCGCGATGAGCAGCACCGCAACGACCGTGAAGACCGGACTGTTCGCCGCGGTGATGCTACTGGTCGTGGTCGCGCTGGTGATCGTGTTCGGCCAGTACCGATTCGACGCGCACAGCCGGTACTACGCCGAGTTCACCGACGTATCCGGTTTGAAGAAGGGCGATTTCATCCGGGTCGCCGGTGTCGAGGTCGGGCGGGTGGCCGCGGTCGGTGTGGACACCGACTATCGCGGGCACGTCGCGCTGGACGTCGACGGCGACTACCGAATCACGCACGCGACGCGGGCGACCGTCCGCTACCAGAACCTCGTCGGTGATCGTTACCTCGAATTGCAGGACGGCCCAGGCGATTTCACGCCCGCGTCATCCGGCTTCACCATCGCCCTGGACCACACCCAACCGGCGCTGGATCTGGATCTGCTGATCGGCAGCTTCCAACCGCTGTTCCGCGGCCTGGACCCGGTGCAGATCAACAACCTGTCCGGCGAACTGATCGCGGTCCTGCAAGGCCAAGGCGGCACCGTGCAGTCGTTGCTCGTGCACGCCGCCTCGCTGACCAGCACCCTCGCCGACCGCGACGAGGTGATCGGTCGCGTGGTGAGCAATCTGGACACGGTGCTGGGCAGCGTCGACAAGCACAGCGCCGAGTTGTCCTCGGCTCTGGACACCGCGCAGCAGATCGCGACCGGCCTGGCCCAGGACGATCAGGCATGGGGCCAGGCGCTGACCCACATCGACGCCTCGACCGCGTCCCTGGCCGGTCTGCTCACCCAGGACCGGCCCGCCCTCGCGGGCACCGTGAATCAGTTGAACCGCACCGCAACCCAGCTCGACGCCGGATCCGGCACGCTCGACAGCATCCTGGGCAGACTGCCGGACACCTATGCCGCACTGACCAGACTCGGCGCGTACGGCAACTTCTTCAACTACTACCTGTGTGGTCTGCGCATCAAACTCGACGCTCCCGGCGGCAAGGACTTCACCACGCCCCTGATCGGGCAGACCACCGGGCGGTGCGCGCCGAAATGAGCCGAAATACCGAGACCCGCAACGTCTTGCGCGCCGGACTGCTGGGCACCGTGCTGATCGGCCTGGTGGTGCTGGCCACCCTGAACGTCGATTCCCTGCCGTTCCTGAGCAGCCACAGCACCTATCGCGCGCTGTTCACCGACAGCGGCGGCCTGCACCCCGGTGACGTGGTGGAGGTGGCCGGAGTCGATTGCGGCAGTGTGCGGCACGTCGTCATCGACCACGCCGCGGTGGCGGTGGAATTCGATCTCGGCTGCGGAGTGCGGCCGGGCAGCGACACCACCGCGCGGATCGTCACCGCGACCGTGCTGGGCGCGCGGCACCTGCGTCTGCAACCCGCCGGACGGCACACCCTGCGACCCGGCAGCACCCTGGGCCTGGACCACACCACCTCGCCCTACGACCTCAACGACGCGCTGACCGACCTGAACGACACCGCGGGCAATATCGACACCGCGCAACTGAGCAAGGCGATGCAGGTGCTGGCCGGAACCCTGCAGCGCACGCCCGATGATCTGCGCGCGGCCGTCGACGGCGTCGGGCGGCTGTCCGCGACGATCGCCGAACGCGATCAGCAGTTGCGTGATCTGCTCGAGCACGCCGGACGGGTGACCACGGTGCTGGCGCAGCGCAGCGGACAGCTCGACACGCTCGTCGTCGACGCGAATTCCGTTCTGGGAGAACTGCAGAGCCGTCGCGACGCGGTGTCGACCCTGTTCGGCAACGTCAGCAAGCTGGCCGAACAGCTGCGTGGGCTGGTGCACGACAATCAGGCGCAGCTGGGCCCGACGCTGGACAAGGTCGACGCCGTGCTGGCTGTGCTGAACAAGAACAACGCGAACATCAGCGCCGCCATCGCCCGCCTCGGCCCGTACATGACCGAGCTGGGCGAGGCCGTGGCCAGCGGCCCGTTCTTCAACTCCTACATCCAGAACCTGATCCCCGGGCAGCTCATCGCCCCGTACGTCGACGCCGCGCTGGGCCCGCCCGCTCCCGCAATTCCCCAGGGGGGACGATGAATTCGATGACTCGGGCCGTCCGGCGACGCGCACCGCTGGTGTGGTCGTCGCTGGTGGTGATCCTGATCGTGCTCGCGGCCGGGGCCTATGTCGTGGCCCCGCGGTTCGGGCGGGACGATTTCACCGCCGAATTCACCTCTGTCACAGGCTTGTACACCGGTGACGAGGTCAAGGTCATGGGCGTCACCGTCGGCGGGATCGATGCGATCGAACCGGCCGGGGACCGCGTGCGGGTCCGTTTCCACGTCGACACCGGGCAGCCGATACCCGCAACTGCCAAGGCGGTGATCATGTCCCCGAATCTGGTGTCGTCCAGGTTCATTCAGCTCGCGCCCGCCTACACCGCCGGGCCGAAGCTGAGCGACGGTGCGACGATTCCCCTGGGGCGCACCGCGGTTCCGGTCGAGTGGGATCAGATCAAGGCACAGCTACAGCGGCTTGCCACGGCACTGGGCCCGACCGACACCGATCCGCGCGGCCCGCTCGGACAGGTGGTGGACTCCGCCGCGGCGAATCTGCGTGGTGAGGGGCCGAATCTGCATCAGACGCTCAGCACGCTGTCCGATGCGATGAAGACGCTCTCGCAGGGACGCGGAGATCTGGTGTCGATCATCGCGAATCTGCAGATCTTCGTCAGCGCGTTGTCGCAGAGCGGGCAGCAGATCGTCTCGATCAACAATCGCCTGGCCACGGTCTCGACGCTGCTGGCGGACAACCGGGCCGATCTGGGGACCGCGCTGAACGGACTGGACGGCGCGCTCGGCGAGGTGACCAGGTTCGTCGCGGACAACCGGGATCGGCTGGGCGCCAGCGCCGATTCGCTGTCCTCGGTCGCGGCCACCCTCGCCCAGCAACGCGACGGCCTGGCCCAGGTGCTGCACGTCGCGCCGAACGCGCTGGCCAACCTGGACGGCATCTATCAGCCCGCGCACAATGCGGTGGTCTCGGCGCTGGCGTTGAGCAATTTCGCCAATCCGGTGAACTTCGTGTGCTCGGCCATCGCCGCGGCCGAACAGACCGACGCGCAGCAGGGCGCGCGGATGTGCGCGCAATACCTCGGGCCGCTGCTGAATCTGCTGCGAACCGACTATCCGCCGCTCGCGGTCAACCCCTCGCGCGGGGTCGGGGCGTTGCCGGGGCAAGTGGTGTACAGCCCACCGGGTCTCGCGCCCCCGCCACAGGCGCCCTCGGTGCTGTCGCAGCTGCTGGTTCCGGGAGGCCCGCGATGACCGCGCGTCGGATCGCCACCCTCGTGGTCGTGCTGGGACTGGTCGCGGCGTGCGGAACCGGTTGCGGCTGGCGAGGTCTGAACTCGCTGCCGCTGCCCGGGACCGCCGGGCACGGGCCGGGTTCGTACGCGGTGCGCATTCAGATGCCCGATGTGTCGACCGTGCAACGCAATTCGCCCGTGCTGGTGAACGACGTGACGGTCGGGTCGGTGACCGATATCGCGCTCGAGGGGCAGCACGCGCTGGTCACCGTCCGCCTCGAACGCGGGGTGCATCTGCCGGAGAACGCCACCGCCAAGGTCGGCCAGACCAGTCTGCTCGGCAGCACCCACATCGAACTCGCCGCTCCGGCAACCGAACCCGCGCACGGAGCACTGCACGAGGGCTCGCTCATCCCGCTCGCGCGCGCCGGTAGTTTCCCGACCACCGAGCAGACGCTGTCCTCGATGTCGCTGGTGCTCAGTGGCGGGGGACTGGCGCAGATCCGCGATATCAGCACCGAACTGAACGCGGCGTTGTCCGGCCGCGAGGACGCGGTGCGCGATCTGCTCGCCAAGCTCGACACACTCCTGCGCGGGCTGGACGATCAGAAGCAGGACATCGTCGACGCGATCACCGGACTCGACGCGCTCAGTACGCGCCTGGCCGCCCATCACGACGAGATATCCACGGCCATAACCCATCTCGACCCGGCGTTGACCGTGATCCGGAATCGCCGCGCCGACCTGACGCACGCCCTGACCGGTCTCGGCGATCTGGGACGCACGGCGAATGCGCTGATCGGCAACACCCGCGACGACATCACCGCCGAGCTGCGCGATCTGCAACCGGTGCTGGCCTCCCTCGCCGATTCGGGCTCCTCGCTCACCGAATCGCTGCGCTACCTGCTGACCTACCCCTTCCCGATCGACACCTACGCCAATGCGGTGCGCGGAGATTACGCCAACGGCGAGGTCACCCTCGACCTGCGGCTGAGCACCCTGGACAACGCGCTGCTGCTGGGGACGCCGCTGCAAGGCATGCTGACCGGCCTCGAGGCCATCATCGGGCACACCGCGCCCGGTCCGGTTCAGACCGCGCCGATCCCGCTGCCGGGACTGCTGACTCCCGCGCCCGGCCCGGGTGGTCCGCGATGAGCCGTCGGCCGCGGCCGCTGCCGCGCAAACTGTGGGTGTTCGCGGTCATCGCCGTGGTGTCGCTGGCGACGGCCGCGACCGTGTACGCGCAGCTGCCGCAGCGGATGGGCATCGGGCGGTACACGATCGGCCTGGAACTGCACGACGGCGGTGGGCTGTACACCAACGCCGATGTCAGCTATCGGGGCGTCACCATCGGCAAGGTGACCGCGTTGACCACCACCGACACCGGTGCGCGCGCGACACTTTCGCTGAAATCCTCGGTCCGTGTTCCCGCCGACCTGGATGCGGCGGTGCGGAGTATGTCCGCGGTCGGCGAGCAGTACGTGGACCTGGTGCCGCGTCACGCCGCCGGGCCCTACCTGGCCGATGGTGCGGTGATCCACGCCGATCGGACCTCCACGCCGGCCGACGTCGGCCGCATCCTGGACCGGATCGAATCCTCGCTGCAGGCGATCGGACCCGGCAATCTGCGTACCGTTCTGGACGAATCCTTCACCGCCGTGGACGGTCTCGGCCCGCAACTGCGCGAACTGGTCGACGCACTGCATCAGCTCGCGCACGCCGCGGCCGGGGTCGAGGGACCCGCCTCGACGCTGATCGATCAGCTCGGACCGCTGCTGGACACCCAGACCGTCACCGGGGATCAGATTCGTCGGTGGGCCTCGTCCCTGGCCGCGGTGACCGGGACGTTGCGTGCCGGGGACGACCACCTGCGCGGCGTCATCGCGCAGGCCGGACCGGCTGCCGACCAGGTCACCGCACTGTTCACCCAGCTGCGCCCGACCCTGCCGCTACTGCTGTCGAATCTGGTCACCGTGGAACAGGTTGCGGCCGTGTACAACCCATCACTACAGCAGATCCTGGTGCTGTATCCGCCGTTGATCGCCGCGACCCAGTCGGCCGGTCTGCCGAATGTCGACGATCCCGGTCAGAACACCTTCTTCGCCAATCAGCTCAACGACCCGCCCCCGTGCATCGACGGTTTCCTGCCCCCGAGCGAACGCCGGTCGCCGACGCAGACCGATACCGCGGCGACTCCGCCGAACCTGTATTGCAAAGTGGCGCACGATGATCCGCGGGCCGTCCGCGGCGCGCGCAACCTGCCCTGCATGGAGTTCCCGGGCCGCCGCGCCGCCACCGTCCAACTGTGCCGCGACCCGTCCGGCGCCACCACGCAATCACCCGCACCCGCCGTACCCGCACAACCGGCCGCCGCCGTCGGCACATATACCCCGACCGATGGCACCTATGTCGGCGGTGACGGCAAGCTCTACGCCGATGCCGGTCTACGCCACGGCGTTTCGGGAAAACCGCTACCGCTGCCCACCCTGCTCGCTCCGCCACCGTGACATCGGAAGATGCCCGAGTCGGCTTCCGTTGGTCCGACCACCTACCGGCGGCGGGCGCGGAGGTGACCGAAAGAGAAACTGCCCCGGGCGGTGCTCTCTTCGATCCAGGAGCAGGACGGCTGCGGTCCCCGAATCGGCGGGCGACTACTCCGCGTCCGGGGGTGTCCAGGTCTCGGCGGATTCGCCGGTAGCCAGGAAGATGGTGCGGCGGCCTACTTCCACGGCGTTGTCCGCGAAACGTTCGTAATACCGGCCCAGGAGGGTGAGGTCGACCGCCGCGGTGACGCCGTAACCCCATTCGGGGCTCAGCACCAGGCCCAGCAGTTCCTCGTGCAGATGGTCCATGGCGTCGTCCTGGGCGTCCAGAGTGGCCGCGGCATCAGGATTGCCGGATTCGAGGACCTCGGCGGCTTTGGTGGCGATCACGACCGCCGCCTCACCCATGCGGATGATCAACGGCCGCACGGGATCCGCGACGACGAATTCCGGATGGCGACGGCGCGCGCTGACCGCGACATGACCGGCCAGCGCCCCCATCCGCTGCAGATTCCCGATCAGCTGGATGGCGGTCACGACCTGCCGCAATTCGCTCGCCACCGGGGCCTGCAGCGTGAGCAACCGGATCGCTTCCTGCTCCGCCTGCTGCGCCATGGTCTCGACGCGTGCGGCAGTGTCGATCGCCGCCTCGGCCAGTTCGATATCCGCCGTGACCAGGGCCTGCGTCGCATCGGCGATCGCGGCCCGATCCTGTAGGCAGATCAGGTTCTGCAGCTGCGCCAGCTGCCGCAGGTTCTCGTGGTAGTCGCTGCGCATACCCGATTCAACCGTATTCAGGCCCGCGGCGTGTCACCACCCCGGGTTATAGCGTGTCCGGATTCGACTGCGGTTCAGTCGTTGCGGAACTGTTCGGCTCGGTCTTGTAGTCGCTGAGAGAAGGTTTCGGTCCAGGCGGCGGTCTCTCCGACCTCCTCGCCGCGCCCGCCGCGCCCGCCGCGCCGCCCGAGGACCGGGGATCCCTTGGGGCGGGATCGTTGCGCGATCTTGCGAACATTCCAGGCAAGGTAGTCCGGCACGCTCATGCCCGCGCACACGGCCGCGTCGCAGAGCGAATCCCACTCGAAGCTGTCCACGGTCACTGTCACGGTGACATCTCTGGTCGCCATAACGGAACACCATAGACCTCGAAGGCGAACGTGGCGTGCGGGATTGCCGAGTTCATACGGTGTCCAGCTTGTCGACCAGCCAATGTTCGCCGATCTTTACCAATTCCAGACGCAGGCTGCTGGACATGGTGGTGGGCTGTTTCAGATCGTCGGCGGTGGTGACCTGATTGACGAACACGAGCGCGACCGCATGCTCGGAATCCGCCGAGACGACCGAAGTCGCGGTCACCGTCGCGGTCGAACTCATATGGCGTGCGTTGGCCGCCGGGATGACCACCTCGCTGCCGAGCTTGTCGAAGTAGGTGGCGAAATCACCGGTGAGATGAGAATGCGCGCGAGCCAGATCCGCGGCGACGGTGTCGGGTTCATAGGACAGGACGGCAGCGGCCGCGTCGGCGGCGGCCGGTCCGACCTCGCGGTCGGCGTCGGAAAGGGCGGCGTCGCCGCGGAATTGCAGGACCGACCAGACGGTCGCGATCGCGAGTGTCACGATGACGACCGCCGCGGCCGCCGCGGGCCAGCGACGGATCATCGCCCCGCGGTCGATGCCGGATCGGTGCTGCGCTGTTGCGTCGCTGAACGATTCGGCATCGGCACTGTCAGCCTGTTCGGAGTCGTTGGCGCGGAGAGGCTTTGCGGTAATGGGCCGGTCCGCGTCGCCTCTGGTCTCGCGTTCGGTGGTTGTCGCTGAGACGTTTTCGTCTCCGGACGGGCCTTCATCGGCAGACTCGGACGTAGCGGGCTCGACCGTGTCGGCGTTACGGGTGATGATCTCGTCCTCCACGGCCTTGTCCACGATGGTCTCCTTTGCGCGGCCCGTCACGGCACGAAGTCCACGTTCGAGACCAGGATGTGGCCCTGGCTTCGGTGCAGGAGCACGCGCAGTCGCCACACGCGCGGTTCGTTGTCCGCGCCAGTGGCATTGGTGACCCGGGAGGTGGCGGCCACGAGTACCTTCGCCTCGTCGCCGGACATCGATTCGATACCCGCAGCGCTGACCGTTCCGGTGGTCGAGACGTGCGCTTGCTTCACCACCGAGGTGAAAGCGGCCGAGCGAGAACCGAAGTCGTCGTGGAACGTGCCTGTGGACGCGGCGAGGATTCGCGCGATGTCGGCATCGGCGCTGCCCGCCGAGATCGTGGTCAGATCGACCACGGCCTGTCGCGCCGCTTGCAGATACGCTGCGCGATCGGCTTGTTCTCTCGTCGCGGTGCGATGTTGGAGCACGAGTGTCGCCGTGATGGCCGCCAGCGCGACGATGACGACGGCGGCTGCGACCCGGGTCAGCATTCGCCTGCTGAGCATTCGGCGTAGACGGCCAGAGCGATCCGCAGACTCGGATGCGCCGTCGGTGCCGTCCGTGCTGGAGGGTCGGACTGATTCCGTGGACTGCGCTGATTCCGTGGCTGTATCGGTCGCTTCCGGGGACAATGACTCCTCGGACCGGTCAGCGGTTGCGGAACGCACCCGCCTCGCTGCGTCCTCGGCAACCGCCGCGTCGATGGAGTCGTCGGACGCTGCCAAATCGGTCGAGTCATCGGCGGCGACCGCGCCGGAGGAGTCCTGGGACGCTGCCGCGTCGGAAGGTTTCGCCTGCTTCGGCTCGTCGGCGTCGTCGTTGTCCGCCATCCGCAACTCTCCAATACATACTCTGGTGTACCGTCTGTGCGTACTATAAAGTACGGTCCGCGATTGCGACGCAGATCGCACCGACGTGGATCGCATTTTCGGTGGGAAAAAGATCAGGAGGCCGACGTTGGCCGGAACTGTCGAAGAACACTTCCAGCGCATGCCGTATCGCCCGGCGCAGGACGGGAAGGTGGAGATCCACTCCGGACTGAGCCGTCACTATCCGACCCTGCACGGCAATCTCGTGACGCCCCAGGGGTTCTCGCGTGATCTCGTGGTACTGATGGCGCATCCCGCGTCGAATTTCCTGTCCCACTTCCTGCTCGACGCGTTCGCCTCGGCCGGGATTCCGATCATGGGCATGAACACCCGCTACTCGTCCAATGAGCCCGCACTGCTGATGGAGCGTGCGGCGGAGGATCTCGGGACGGGCGTGCGGTGGCTGAAGGAGCGGCACGGCTTCGAGCGTGTGGTGCTGCTGGGATTCAGCGGCGGTGGGCCGCTGGTGTCGTTCTATCAGGGGCAGGCGGAGCGGCCGACCATCACGCAGACTCCCACGGGAGAGCCTGTCGCGCTGCAGGATTCGATTCCGGCGGACGGCGTGATGTTGGTCGGCGCACATGCCGGGCGCGCACGGGTGCTGCGGAACTGGATCGATCCGGCCGTGGTCGACGAGTCCGATCCGTATCGCACCGATCCGTCCCTGGATCTCTACGACCCCGCCCGGCAGCTGCCGCTGGATCGGGACTGGGTGGCGCAATATCGGCAGGCCCAGCTTCGCCGCATCGAGCGCATCGACGCCTGGGCACTCGAACAGTTGGAGCTCTCCAAGGATCGGCCCGGCGCTGATCCCGGACGTGTGGTGCACCGCACGGTGGCCGATCCGCGCTTCGTCGACTCGACGCTCGACCCCAGCGACCGCAAGCCCGGGAGTATGTACGGCGATCCGAGCATCGCCAATCAAGGAGCAGGTGGGCTGGCCCGGTTCGTCACCGCGCGCAGCTGGCTGAGTTCGTGGAGTGTGAACCATTCGCGCGCCGACGCACTCACCGATCTCACCTCGGTGCACGCGCCGACGGTGGTGATGTGCCTGCGCGGCGATCAGGCCGCCTTCGTCAGCGATTCGCGCGACATGCACGCCGCCAGTGCGGATCCCGACGCGGAGCTGATCGAGATGGCCGATCTGAACCACTACCTGGTCGATCAGCCCGAGGGTCTGCCGACGATCGTGCGGCGACTGCGGTCCTGGCTCGACGACCGTGTTCTGAGCCCGTCATCGACGGTGGCACAGGGTAACTGAGATGCAAACCGAATCCGAGGAGGATCCGATGACGGTGCAGGCCCAGCCCACCCGGGCCGGGGAGCCGACGCGCTGCCCGAGTGCCTTCCGCTACTGGGAGGCGCGCCGCACCCCCGGCGTGCGGCGGCTCGAGCGAATCTTCGCCTCGCTCACCGGCCGAGCGCTGTTCCCGACCGACGACCAGGCGCGTGCGCTGTGCGCGGACCTGTTCAGCGGCGATCCGGTCGCCGAACGGTTCGTCGCGGAGGTCATGCACGGCGAGACCGGAGCCCAGCGCGGTCGCGAGATGCTCAACCAGGCACTGAGCACCGGAATCGCCACGGTGCCCGACGCACCCGAGGCCATGCGCGAGCTGTTCGCCGAATTCGAGACCGTGCCGGACTGGGTGCGGCCGGAGCTGGTCGAACAGGGTGCGGCCATCTGGCGGCGTTGGGGCACCATGCTTTTCAGCTTCGCCGGTGCGGAAACCCTGGAGATGTACACCGAATCGGCCGTCGCCACGCCGTTATCGCTGGCCGGTGGATACGCCGGTGACAGTGCGCTGCGCCGGTTCCTGGAGACCTGCCGATTCTGGATGGACGTCTCCGAGCCCGGTGGTCTGCTCACCCTCGGCGCGCAGGGCCGCGCGACGGCGCTGCGGGTGCGCATCATGCACGTCTCGGTGCGCGCCCGTGTCGCCGAGCATCCCGAATGGGATATCGAGAGGTGGGGTCTGCCGATCAGCCAGACCTATCAGCTGCTGACCCTGCTCGGCGGCAGCGTCACGCCCGGACTCGGCCTGTGGGCGTTGGGATACCAGACCACGCCGTCGGAAATCCGTGCGCTGCTGCACTTTCAGAAGTACATGGGTTATCTGCTGGGCGTGCGGGTGGCCTGGTATCCCGAAACGGTGCTGGACTCACTGCGGGTGCTGGCCATGACCATCGCCTCGCGCTCGTACGACGCCGGACAGCACGGCGCGGAGCTGATCGAGTCCTATCCGTCGGCCTTCGCGCCTCGCGACGGCCACCGCGGGCTGACCAGGCTGCGCGAGATGTACAACTTCCGGATCAACTCGGTGTATTCGGCGATGTACATGGCCCCGGGCACCCGGCGCAAATACCGTATGCCACCGGCATTTCCGTGGATCGCCATCCCGATCGCCCGATTCCCGCTGATCACGGCCATGGAGCTGGCCCGCCGGGTCAGTCCGGCGTTCGCGCGGCAGCACGAGAAGCTCATGCTGTGGCATCGCGAGAACTGGTACCGGGCCCAGATGCGGGGCCGCGAGGCGAAATTCGACGCCAGCGGCGCACTGCGGCGATGAATCCGATTCTCTCCCGACGAAAGTGACCATGCGTACTACGGACATCATCGAAGCGTGGAACGGTCCGGGTCGCCGCGACGGCGAGCTGACCGCGGTCGAACCGCGCCACAACGCATTACATCCCTCGGCCAGCAAGCTGGCCTTCGAGCACTGGTATTTCGATGCTCGGCTGGACACCGGACACGTGGTGGTCGGATTTCTGACCAAACGCCGTCCCGAGGATCTGCCCGGGGCCAAGCCGTGGGTCGAGCTGATCGTCTACGGTCCCGACGGGGATCGGCGGCAGGTGGCCAAGCGGTATCCGCGCACCGCGGCGAGTTTCGGCGAGGACTTCTTCGACGTGCGCATCGGAGACAACCACGCGCACACCGAATTCCGGGACGACGGACTTCCGGTCCATCACGTGCATCTGGCCGAGGACGGTCTGGTGTTCGATCTGCAGTTCCACAACGAGCTGCCGAGTTGGATGCCGGGCAAGGGCGAGACGCAGTTCGACGCGCAGAACTCCTTCGGCTGGGCGGTCGGTGCGCCGCGCGCCCGCGTCACCGGAACCGTGCGGATCGACGATACGGTCCTGTCGGCCGACGGGCGCGGATATGCCGACCACAACTGGGGCGTCGGCGACATGAAGAAGATCATCGACCGCTGGCACTGGGGCAGGCTGTACGACGAGGAGTACTCGCTGCTGTTCGCCGACGTGCTGACCCAGCCGCGGCGCGGATCGCACGAGATCGCGCCGCTGATGCTGGCCCGCGACGGGCAGATCGTCCTGTCCACGGGCGAGACCGTACTGACCGAGGGCCCCAAGCGATTTCATCCGGTCGCGGGCCGGGAATTTCCGGAGTGGATCGAACTGCGCGTGCCGGATCGGCTGGATCTGCGGCTCACGGTCGAATCGGTCATCCACGCCCACGACATCATCGACGATTTCCCGATCGTGCGATCGCGGCTGATCAAACCGCTGGTGTATCGGGCGATCGGGCATCCGGCGTACTTCCGCTTCCAGTCCGCGTTCGAACTGTCCGTGCACGAGGACGGGCACACCGAGGTGCGCAAGGGGACCACCCTGCACGAACTGGTGGCGTTGAAATGACCGCTCCTGACGAGAGCGCCCGCGCGGGTCTGCGGTATCTCGCCGGATTCGGTAATCAGCATCAGACCGAGGCCGTCGAGGGTGCGCTGCCGCGCGGGCAGAATTCCCCGCAGCGCGCGCCCTACGGGCTCTATGCCGAGCAGATGTCGGGCACCGCGTTCACCGAACCTCGGGCGGTGAACCGGCGCAGCTGGCTGTATCGCATCCGGCCCTCGGCCGCTCATCCGCCGTTCCAGCGTGTCGAAAGTCGGACTTTCCGCAGCGCACCGCTCGAGGGCGTCGCCAATCCGAATCGGCTGCGCTGGGATCCGCTGCCGCGCAACGGTTCCGGGGTCGATTTTCTCGACAGTGTGTACACCGTCGCGGCGAACGGCGATGTGCTGCGACGGCAGGGCATCGCGGTCCACCTGTACTGCGCCACCGCGTCCATGGGCAAGCGGTACTTCGGCAATGCCGACGGTGAGTTGCTGATCGTCCCGCAGGACGGGGACATTCTGCTGCACACCGAATTCGGCCGACTGCTCCTCGCGCCGGGACAGTTCGCCGTCGTGCCGCGAGCGGTTCGCTTCCGGGTCGAGATTCTGGATTCGGTTGCGGCGGGATATATCTGCGAGAACTACGGCAGCCCGTTCACCCTGCCCGAACTCGGTCCCCTCGGCGCGAACGCGCTGGCGCACGCCCGGCACTTCCGCTATCCGGTCGCGGCGTACGAGGACGTCGAGGACCGGGTCGAGGTGGTGCAGAAGTTCGGCGGGAACCTGTGGTCGGCCGAATACGACCACTCACCCCTGGACGTGGTCGCCTGGCACGGCTCGCACGCGCCCTACCTGTACGACCTGGAGGATTTCAATGCCTTCGGCACCGTCGGCTACGACCATCCCGATCCCTCGCTGTACACCGTGCTGACCTCACCGTCGGATACCCCCGGTCAGGCGAATGTGGATTTCGTGGCCTTCCCGCCGCGCTGGATGGTGCCCGAGCACACCTTCCGCCCGCCGCATTTCCATCGCAACGTGATGACCGAATTCATGGGTCTGGTTCGCGGCGTGCATGATTCGAAGGCAGAGGGTTTCGTGCCGGGCGGCGCCAGCCTGCACAACATGTGGGCCGCGCACGGGCCCGACCGCGAAACCTTCGAGACCGCCAGTGCCGCCGAATTGCGGCCGCAGAAGCTCGAGGGCTCGCTGCCGTTCATGTTCGAGACCCGCTGGCCGTTGATCGTCACCGAGCACGCCTTCGACGCGTCGCATCGCCAGCGCGACTACGACACCTCCTGGGCCGGTCTGCGCCGGCACTTCCAGGCACCCGACTGAATCATCAAGCCCCCCAATATTTCTGCGATTTCCCGGAGCGCCACATGACCGCGACCCGTCCCACCTACGAACTGCCCGACCCGACGCTGCGGATCGGGGGCCGCAACCTCGACGCCCGGGATCGGAAGACATATCGGTCCCACAACCCGGCCACCGGTGATCTGGTCGTCTCCATCGCCGCGGCCCAGCCCGAGGACGTGGACGATGCCGTGGCCACGGCTCGCCTCCAGTTCGAGGAGGGCGAGTGGTCGCGCATCAGCGGCGCCGAACGCGGCCGGATCCTCACCCGCGCAGCGGATCTGATCGAACAGGACGCGGAGAATCTCGCGGCCCTGGAGGCGATCGAGATGGGCAAACTGTTCCACGATTCGGTGGCCGGTGACATCCCCTGTGCCGCACAGGCATTCCGCCATTTCGCCGGATGGGCGGACAAGGTCACCGGAACCACGGCGCTGCTACCGGATTTCGGTCCGCAGAAGCGATTCGGCTACACCCTGCGGCAACCGCTCGGCGTTCTGGGCGCGATCACGCCGTGGAACAATCCGGTGCTCATCGCGGCCTGGAAACTCGCCCCCGCCCTCGCGGCCGGGTGCACCGCCGTGGTGAAACCCGCCGAGGACGCGTCGCTGTCCACCATTCGTCTGGCGGAATTGCTTGCCGCCGCGGGGATTCCGGATGGTGTGGTCAATGTGGTGCCCGGACTCGGTGAGGTCGCCGGTGCCGCGCTGGCCGCTCATCCGGGAATCGACAAGATCTCCTTCACCGGCAGCCCGCGGGTCGGTCGGCAGATCCAGAGCCTGGCGGGGGACACCTTCCGCAAGGTCACCCTCGAGCTGGGTGGTAAAGCGCCGCAACTGATCTTCGCCGATGCCGACCTGGAAGAGGCGATGCCCTGGATCGCGATGGGCAACTTCTATCATCAGGGGCAGGTCTGCGCGGCCGGAACCCGTGTGCTGGTGCACGAATCGATCTTCGATCAGGTCGTCGAGGGGCTCGTGGCGGCCGCGGAGCAGGCGCGTCCGGGCGATCCGTTCGACGCGGACAGCACCATGGGCACGATCGTGAACGCCAAACAGCTCGACCAGATCTTGCGGTACGTCGATATCGGGCGGGACGAGGGCGCGGAGCTGATCACCGGCGGCAGTCGCCTCGACAAGCCCGGATATTTCATGCAGCCCACGGTCTTTCGCGGCACCAACGATCTGACCATCGCCCGCGAGGAGATCTTCGGCCCGGTCGCCACGGTGATCGGCTTCTCCACCACCGAAGAGGCCGTCCGCCTCGCCAACACCACCAAATACGGCCTCAACGCCATGATCCACACCCGTGACCTGTCCCGCGCCCTGACCGTCACCGAACAGCTGCGAGTCGGCACGGTGTGGGTGAACGGCTGGGGCGTACCGGATCCCGCGCTGCCGTGGGGCGGGCGCGGGGGCAGCGGTATCGGTCGCGAACTCGGCCGCAGCGGCATCGAGGCGGATACGGAAGAGAAGACCGTCCACATCGGGCTGTAGTCGCAGGCTCAGCGGATTCCGGTGAGCTTGTCCGGGTTGGTGATCGAGTAGATCGCGGCGATCCGGGCGCCGCCGGCATCCGGTTCGATCACGACGGCCGCCAGCGGGCTGTCACCGGAGAACACCAGCGCGCACGGATCTCCGGCGACCCAGCGGTACCGGATGTCCACGCCACCGGACGGCAGGTCTGCGGCCACGGCCGTGAAGATCGCCGCCACAGCCTCGCGACCGTGGACGGGCCGCAGGCTGCGCGCCGGACCTCGGCCGCCACTGTCGGTCCACAGCGTGACATCGGGTGCCAGGACCTCGAGCAGCGCCGGGAGGTCACCGCCGAGCACCGCCTCGGCGAAACGTTCGGTGACCTGAGCCCGGATCTCCGGATCGGCGGGGTGGCGGGGCTGCGGGCTGTGCAGATGGCGGCGAGCCCGTGCGGCGGCCTGGCGGACGGCTGCGGGTGTGCGCCCCAGGATGTCCCCGATCTCCGTGTGCGGGAATCCGAATACGTCGTGCAGGACGAACACCGCCCGCTCGAGCGGGCTCAGCGACTCCAGAACGACCAGAACCGCCGTGGACAGCGATTCCTTGCGCACGAGCGCGCTCGCCGCGTCGTCCTCGTCGACCACGATCGGCTCGGGCAGCCACGGGCCGACATACGTCTCCCGGCGTCGGCTCACCTCCACCCGTCGCGCGAGCGCCTGATTCGCGGCGGCACGCACCAGGTAGGCGCGGGCGTTCTCGATCGGCGGCGCGTGCGGGTCGCGATGCCGGGCCGCCCAGGCCAGCCACACCTCCTGCAATACGTCCTCGGTGTCCGCGACGCTGCCCAGCATGTTGTAGACCACGGAGAACAGCAGTTCGCGATAGCTCAGGAATCGTTCGGTGACCTCGTCGTCGGCCCGGTGCGGTGCTCGGTACGTCACGGCATTCCTCTCCTCGTCCGTCACTACCGAAGAGGTCCTCGCAGCCCGTTGTGTGACGCGATACCGGCAGATGTGTCGTGCATCACATCAGACTTCATGATGTCACGCATCGAGTGTGCGGCGGCTCTGTGGTGGTGATCCGGGAGGTTCCCGGGCGCAGGACGGAGACACCGATGGACACGAACGAACGCGCACTGCTGGTCCGCCACGACGAGGCCGAAACCCTGGACACCATGGGGGTGCGGCTGTACGCGGATCACGACACGACAGGTGGCGTGCTGAGCGGCAACCGCGCCTACCTCCCGGCAGGCACCGATGGTCCGCCGCCGCACTTCCACACCGGCTCGGCCGAACTGTTCTTCATGCTCGGCGGGCGGCTGCGGGTCCTGGCCGGTCAGGAGATCCTGGACATCGCCGAGGGAGATTTCCTGCTCGTGCCCGCCCACATGACCCATGCCTGGGCGGCCCCGGACGATTCGGCCGCCGACGTGCTGGTCATCTTCACCCCGGGGATCGAACGTTTCGACTATTTCCGGCTCGGCGACCGCATTCGCAAGGGCCGGGCCGACCCCGCCGAAATCCTCGCCACCCAGGAGAGATTCGACAACCACTTCGTGGACAGCCCGGTCTGGCGGCAGGCCCGCGGCATCGACGCCCGTCCGCTGCTGAACCCGTCGGACCATCGCGCGGACTTGCTGTCCAGCAACGTCTTTCGAACTCGACCGGAAGCGTGATCAGAACAGGAACACCGAACCGCCGGACCTGCGCGGCTCGAGTCGCCAGCGACGCAGCCGAATTCAGCTCACGCCAGGCGGTGAGCACTGCGTCGAGCTGGTCGGGGGAGTGACGGCCGCGGCCGCATCGGGCGGATCGCCCATGAACGGGGAGGCGCCGAATTTCGAATCGCCGTAGCACAGGTGGAAGGTCGGCTCGGCGTCCTCGTGCACCCAGCCCGCCACGTGCGCGGTGGCCGCGAAGATCGCCTCGTGGCCCGGATACGGATTCGCGAACCAGCCCTCGACGGTGGCGAGTTCGGTCGGCAGATCCCATTGCACGGCAAGGTCGTTCGGCGGAATCGCCGCCTGGATCTCCGCGACGCTCTCACCCAGCCGATCCTCGTACGAACGCCTCGCCCACGCTCGGCACGTTGATACTGCCGGTGAGGTAGAAACTCATGACTCGTCTCGTCTCAGATCAGCACGCCCAGCCGGGGCGGCCGGGTGCCGTGCAGGGTGTGGTTGCCCAGATGGACGTACTTCCAGCGGGCCGGATCGTGCAGCGAGTGCACCCGCACATTGCGCCAGTGCCGGTCCAGGGCGTACTTGCGGTCGGTGGCCGAGGTTCCGGCCAATTCCAGGACGCCCCCGGCGATGTCGACCGCGAACTCCTGTGCCAGCGCCTTGGCCGCGGCGATGCTGAGCGAGGCCGCTGCCGCATCGTCCCGGGTGAGTTCCGGTGCGCGTTGCGCCGCGTCGATCAGATCCGTGCCGTGGGCCAGCAGTGCCTCGAGTGCGTACAGCCGCGCGGTCAGCTCACCGAACCGCCGGACGATATGTGGCTCCTGCGCGGCGCTGTCCACGCCCGCCTCGAACCACGGGCGGCTGCGGGTCCGGACGAACTCCGCGCCGTCTTCCAGTGCGGCACGGGCGATTCCGATGTCTATTGCCGCGTGCAGAGCCTGGTCGAACGCACCCAGAACCGACGGCTCCGCGCTCCGTGGATCCGGTGCGGGGCCCTCATCGATCACGAACTCGTCCGCGACGACGACGTTGTCCAACCCGACCTCGCCACTGGCCGTGCCGCGCTGGCCGAACGAACTCCAGCGATCCAACGCCAGATTCACCCCCGGTGTGTCCGAACGCACGAAAACCGTTGCCGTGCTGACCGGTTCGGTATCGGTGATCCGCGCCGAAACCCCGATCCACCACGCGCCGAGCGCACCGGTGGCATAGAACTTGCGCCCGTTCAGGACCCAGCCGCCCTCGTCCCGCCGCCGGATCGTGGTCAGCCGCTCGGCCGCGGTCCGGGTGCCGCGCTCGGCGGTGGCGTTCCCCAACTGAGCTCCGCCCAGGATGTCGGCATACAGCCGCGGTGCCGGTGCGGTATCGCCCAGCTCTCGAATCCCCTGTCCGAGAACATAATGCGACAGCAGCAACTGTCCGACCGCGGAGTCGGCCCGCGAGAGCCTGCGCAACACCTCCACGACCACCGAGAGCGGCAGATCCGGCCCACCGTGCTCGGCCGGAACCCCGATCCCCAACAACCCCGACGCAGCCACCAGCCGCAACTCTTCCAACGGCGGCACATCCTCCAACTCCCGCCGCACCGCCCCCTCGACGACCTCGGCGGCCACCGCATCCGCAGCCGCCAACGCCTCCTGGGCGGTGGTGAGCAGCGGAGGGGCTACGGTTTCAGTGCTCGACATATGCTGGGCTCCTGTCTGTAGAACTGCACGGAATCGGCGCTGGCGATGGGCCAGCGGCGGCTCGGTATCGACATCCGGCCGTCGCGTCGGCCGGTTTCGTTGGGCTGGTGACTATCTCGGTCGAATTCGTGCTCGAACGGTAGGTCGGTCGGGGCACGGATCCCAAGGGTGTCGAGGGATGCTGTAGGGGCGTTCAGCAATGCTGTAGGCGGTCCTTACCGCGCAGCCGGATGCCCTCGGTGCGGATCAGGCCGACGAATGCGGCGAGTGCGGAACCGGGGTCGGGGGTGGTGGTGATCGCGAGGCCGACGCGGCGGGCCGGGCGCGTTCCGGCGACGCGTCGTACCGCGACGTCGTCGCGAGATCCGGCCGCGGCCAGGGAAGGCACGAGCGAGACGCCCAGTCCGGCCGCGACCATGCTCTGCACCGTCGTGTAGTCCTCGGAACGGAAAGCGACCGTCGGCACGAACCCGGCTCGCCGGCACGCACCCCGAAAGACCCGGGTGTCCGGACAGCGGCCGGTCGCGGAACTGATGATCCACTGGTCCCGGGCCAGCGCGGTGAGCGGGACGTCGGTGGCCCCGGCGAACCGATGCCGCTGCGGGAGCACCACGTAGAACTCGTCGTCGTACACCGGCACCGCGACCACGTCCGGATACAGCGGACGTTCGCCGGGAACCTCGGTGATCAGCGCCAGATCGGCCTTGCCGTCGCCGAGCAGCGCGACGCCGTCGTCGGGATCGGCGGTGATGAGCTCCACCGGCACACCGGGAAATGCGGCGCGGAACCGCATCATCGCCCGCGGCAGGATCATCGCCGCCGCACTGGCGAACGAGGCCACCCGCACCCCGCCGGACCCACCCGGCGCGAAAGCGGCGACAGCTCGTTCCGCCGCGCCGACCGCACTCAGGATCGTCCCGGTGTGCGCGAGCAGTTCGGTCCCGGCCGGAGTCGGCCGCGCACCGGTCGGACCGCGGATCAGCAGCGGCACGCCGAGCTCGCGTTCGAGTGCCGAAACCTGTTGGGAGATAGCGGATGTGGTGTAGCTGAGCACGGTCGCGGCGGCACTGAGCGAGCCGCAGCGAACCACCTCGTCGAGAACGCGCAGGCGGCGGACGTCGAACATGCGCTCACGCTACGACGCGCGCTTCGGCCTGCCCATCGTTGTAATCAGCGCGAGGATTTCCGCCGTCAGTACGCCGCGGCCGGACCTTTCGGTGCGATCCCGTGGTGCAGTTCGGCCACGTCCGGGTGGGCGCGGGTGCGGGATTTCCAGGCGTTCGCGCCGTAGTTGTCGAAGATGGGATTGTCCGGATCGGCCTCCACGCCGCGGGCGTGCGCGGCCAGCTCCGGCGGCAGGTCCACGATCGGGATCCGCGCGTCCAGCCCGGGATTGAGGAAATACGGAATCGAGATCCGGTCGGTGCCCGGTTCCGGCGCGATCACCCGATGCCTGGTCGCGCGCAAATATCCGTTCGTCGCGACCTCGAGCAGTTCGCCGATGTTGACGATGAACGCGCCGGGCAGCGGTGGCACGTCCAGCCAGCGATCGGGTTCGATCTCCACTTGCAGGCCCCGGGATTCCGGCTCGACCAGCAACAGTGTCAGTACACCGGAATCCTTGTGCGCGCCCACGCCCTGCGGATTGTCGACGTTGCCCGGATAGCGCACGACCTTGATCAGCGTGGCCGGGCGATCGGCGAACGCCGCGTCGAACAGATCCTCCTCGGAGCCCAGCGCGACAGCCCAGTGCCCTAGCAGTCGACGTCCGACCGCAGCGAGTGTGCCATCCCAATCCTGGAGTGCCGCACGGAATTCCGGCAACGCAGAGGGCCACAGATTCGGGCCCTGCAACCGCCGGTACCCCTCGGCGCCGGGGATGACCGGACGTTCCGGACCGATATCCACCTGCTCGCGCCAATCGACCGCGCCGTTCGTGAGCTCACCGCCCAGCCGCGAATACCCGCGGAACTGCGGACTGCGCAACTGGCTGATCTCCTGTTTCGCCTCCTGCGGCAGCGCGAAGAAGCGACGCGCCACCGCGAGCAGATCATCGATCTGCCGCTGCGGCACACCGTGGCCGGTCAGATAGAAGAATCCGGCCTCGTGCGTCGCGGCGAGCAGCGCCGCGCGGAATTGCGCGGTGTCGGCGTCGGCCAGATCGAGAACAGGGAGCATAGGCCCACTGTGACCGATCCGTGCAGCCCACGCACCCGTCTGTGCACCTTGTGCACGCGGTTGAAGAAAGTCTTCAGGGTCTCATTCGCCGGTGTGCGGGGTGACCGGCGGACGACCGCGCAGCAGCGAGGCCATCGCGCTGACCAGCGCCATGATCGCCGCGGTGGTGAACACGATCACCAGACCGTGGTGGAACGGCCCGGACACCAGTTGCGGGAAGAACGTCGTTCCGGTCAACGCGTCGGCATTCGCCGGGGTCAGGCTGTTCAGCACGTCGGGCCCGAGCAGATGCGCGATCGGGTTGTTCCCCAGGAAGGCGGAGAACAGGCTGCTGACCGGCGGGAGCGAGGCGAGCTGATCGGCGGTGCCCGAGGACACGCCGTGGGATTGCAGCCCGCTGGACAGGGCATGCGGCAGGCCCGAGGCCAGCCCGCTGATCATCAGCGAGAAGAACACTCCGATCGACAGCGCGGTACCCGAATTCTGCAGGGTGGCACGCATTCCCGAGGCCACGCCGCGCCGTCCGGCGGGCACGCTGCTCATGATCGAGGAGGTGTTGGGCGCGGAGAACATACCCTGTCCGAACCCGCTGGCCAGGATCAGCAACGCGAACGCCGGATACGGGAACACCACCGGAAGGGCCATCAGCCCCAGGAACGAGGCCGCCACGATGAGCAGCCCGACGGTGGCGAACAGTCGCGCCCCGTACCGATCCGACAGATAGCCGCACAGCGGCCCGGCGATCAGGAATCCCGCGGTCAGCGGCAGCATGTAGATTCCGGCCCACAGCGGGGTGGACTCGTAGGAGTAGCCGTGCAGCGGCAGCCAGATCCCCTGCAACCAGATGATCAGCATGAATTGCAGGCCGCCGCGCGCGATCGAAACCAGCAGCGCGGCAAGGTTTCCCGCCGCGAAGGCGCGAATGCGGAACAATCCGAGCTGGAACATCGGTTGTCGCACCCTGGTCTCGATCACACAGAACGCGGCCAGTAGCAGCACACCGCCGGCCAACGCCGCGATCACCCACGGATTGCTCCAACCGGTGGCGTGCCGCCCGTACGGCTGGATGCCGTAGGTGATGGCCGCGAGGATGATGCTGGTGCCGATGGTGAACGTCGCGGTACCGGCCCAGTCCACCCGAGCGGGCTGGCGCGCGCCGATCTCGCGCAGGCTGCGATACGACCACACCGTGCCCACGATGCCGACCGGGACGCTGACCCAGAACACCGCGTGCCAGTCGATCGCGGCCAGCACGCCACCGGCGAGCAGACCCAGGAACTGCCCGGCCAACGCCGTGATCTGGTTGACGCCCAACGCCATTCCGCGTTGCCTGGCCGGGAAGGCGTCGGTGAGGATGGCCGCGGAATTGCCGGTGAGCATGGCGCCGCCGAATGCCTGCACCATCCGCCAGCCGATCAGCCACAGCGCGCCGCCGGACCCGTGCATCGGGTCCATCGACAGTGCCAGCGACGCGGCGGAGAAGACCACGAATCCCGCGTTGTAGATGCGCACGCGGCCGAACATGTCGCCGAATCGGCCGAGCGTGACCACCATGACGGCCGAGACCAGCAGGTAGCCCAGGATCATCCAGAGCAGATAGCCGATATTGCCCGCGGCCAGCGGATCCAGCCCGATGCCGCGGAAGATCGCGGGCAGCGAGATGATCACGATGGAGGCGTCCAGGGAGGCGATGAGCACGCCGAGGGTGGTGTTCGACAACGCCACCCACTTGTAGCGGTCGCTGATGGCAGGTCGCTGTAATTCGGTGGTACTCATAGACGTTCGGCAAGCCTCTCCAGCAGCGGGACCGCATCGAGCAGCCGGCGGCGTTCGGCCGCGGTGAACTCCGCGGTGAGCACCTGGCTGATGCGCTGGGTGGATTCGGAGCGACGGTCGTCCAGGATGCTGCGACCGGCGCTGGTCGCCGACATCACCACCCGTCGGCCGTCCTCGGCGTCCGGGCGGCGAGCGACCAGCCCACGTTCCTCCAGTGCGGCCAGGGTCGTACCCATGGCCTGCGGCCGCACCCGTTCCAGCTCGGCCAGCGCACCCGGCGTCGCGGGCCCCTGCCCGTCCAGCCGGGCCAATACCGACACCTCCGAGAGCGTCAGCTCACCCGAAGCATGCCCCTGCCGCAGCCGCCGGGTGATCCGCCCGACCGCGATCCGCAGCCGAGCGGCGGTACCGCACAGCTCCGCGCCGTCCCCGGGTTCCTCATCCATGGGTAGTAACAATAGACTTATAAATCCAGGATGACGAATTTTTCGGTCAGCGGTGTGTGCTCATCTTGGCGACATCGGTTATGGCCGTTGCGAATTCGCGCGGGGCCTCCTGTGGGACGTTGTGCCCGATACCGTCCAGGACGCGGTGGTCGTACGGTCCGGTGAACAGGGCGCGGTATCCGGCGCCGCTCTTCGCGGGGCCGTCGAAATCGCTGCTGATCGTGATGGTGGGGACCGTGATGACGGGTTTGGCGGACAGGCGGCGCTCGTCCTCGTCGTACTGCGGCTCCCCGGCGGCCAGGCCCAGCCGCCAGCGGTAGTTGTGCACCACGATGTCGACGTGGTCCGGATTGTCGAAGGCGGCGGCGGTCAGGTCGTAGGTCGACTCGTCGAAATGCCATGTGGGCGAGGCGGTCTGCCAGATCTGCCGGTTGAAATCCTTGGTGTAGCGGCGGTAGCCGAGTACGCCGCGCTCGGTGCTGAAGTAGTACTGGTACCACCAGCCGTATTCGGCCTTCGGCGCCAGCGGCTGGGCGTTGGCCGCGACGTCGGTGATCAGGTAACCGCTCACGGCCACCAGGGCCGAGCACCGCTGCGGCCACAGCGCGGCCACGATATCGGCGGTCCGCGCGCCCCAGTCGTACCCGCCGAGGATCGCGGACGGGATCTTCAGCGCGTCCATCAGCGCGATGACGTCCCGGGCGACTGCGGCCTGCTGGCCGTTGCGCACGATGTCCTTCGACAGGAATCGGGTGGAACCGTAGCCGCGCAGATACGGGACGATCACCCGCATACCCTGGGCGGCCAGGATCGCCGAGACGTCGGCGTACGCGTGGATGTCGTACGGCCAGCCGTGCAGCAGGATCACCGGCGTCCCGTCGGCCGGGCCCGCTTCGGCGTAACCGATGTCCAGAACCCCGGTGTTCACCTGCTTGATCGGGCCGAGCGTGTGCTGTGGCGCGGCCGGGGGCGTGCCGGTGTGCTGCCGGGCGGGGGACGGCCCGCACGCGGCCAGTGTCGCCGTGCCCGCCAGGGCGGTGGTGAAGCGGGCGAAATCCCTTCGGCTGAAACCGGTCACGGTCGATCTTCCTTCCGGATCGTGCATGCGTCGTGGTCGGCGCTGCTGGTATTCATCACACCCTGTGCGAGTCATCGAGTCCAACGATTGCTTCAGATCTAAGTGATCACTGAAATTGATAAGCTCGAGCCGTGGAGTTACGGCAGATCGAGCACTTCCTCGCGGTCGCGGAGGAGATGAGTTTTTCGCGCGCCACCGAGCGCGCACATGTGGTCCAGTCGGCGCTGTCGTCCTCGATCGCGAAACTCGAACGTGAACTGGGTGTCCGATTGTTCGATCGGACGCGTCAGCAGATCCGGCTCACCGCGGCGGGGGAGCGGTTCCGGGTGCATGCCTACGAGATCGTGCGAGCGACTCGCGCGGCGGCCGAATCGGTCGTCGAATTCCATGGAACATTGTCCGGCACAGTTGATTTCGGAGCACTGATCTCCTACGGCCCATTGGATGTCGCCGGTGCGCTCGGCGAATTCCATCGCGCGCACCCGTTCGTGCGCCTGCGGCTGCGGCTGAGTCAGGCGGGCGCTTCGGCCTACCTGTCCGCCCTGGTCGAGGGTTCGCTGGATCTGGCCTTGGTCTCGATGCCCAATCGCTTTCCGCCGCAACTGGATCTGCGACTGCTGTTCGAGGAGCCGATGGTCTTCGTCTGCCGCACCGACCACCCTCTCGCCGACCGCGCCCGCGTCGACGTGGCCGAACTCGCCGAGGAGGAACTCGTCGGCTTCCCACCCGAATTCGGCCTGCGCAGACTGATGGACGAGGCATTCCACACCGCCGGAGCCCGCGCGCACACCCGATACGAGGTCCCCGCCGGATACGCCGCCATCGCCGAGCTGGTCGCCAACGGCCTCGGCACCGCCTTCATGCCGCCGTCCGAGGCCCGTCGCTTCCCGGCCCTCCGCCAGATCGATCTCGCCGACCCCGTCCTGTGGCGGGTCTACCTCGCCTCACCTCCGGCCAGCCAGATGACCCCTGCCACAACACGTTTGGCGGACACCCTGCTGGACGCCGCTGCTCGCGCCCGAACGGTGTGATCGGCACAGTGGAACGTTTCCACTACCTGTTCGAGCGACTCAGCGGATTACCCATCGATGCCAGCTCCGCCGCAGCCAACGACAGCCACCATTTCCGCACGCGCACAGCCGATTTCGTCCGCAACCTCACCCCGCAACTGACCCATGTCCTGGACGAGCACGCTCGAGAATTCCTCACCGTCCACGGCATCGATGACGAACCACCCAGCTGGCAACCACCCACCCACCTCCTGAACGACCTATCACTACCCGGCCCCGATCCCACCGACATCGACCTCGCACGCCTGCACCATCTCATCCGCATCGAGGAACACACCCCCGGCGAAACGGCGGACATCCTCGGCACCACAGCCGACACCATCCGGCATCTGCTGGAACTGCACCCCGCCCCGCTCACCTCCGAAAGCCCGAAGACCTCCGCCTACCTGACCGCGAAGACGGCCCTGACCCCGGACACACTCGCCAACCTCTACCTGCACCAGCACCTCAGCACCGCCGACATCGCCACCCGAGTCGGTGTCGATGCCACCGTCATCGCCCGCCTGGCCCGCGACTACCACATCCCGGTGCGCAAACCCGGACGGCCATTAACCACCCACGTCGAGCGCGACTGGCTCCACGAGCAATACACCACCCAGGGCCGCACCCTGACCGAACTCGCGAACGAAACCGGCATAGCCCGGGGAACCATGGCCACCTGGGCCCACCGCTACAACATCCCCCTGCGCCGGCAAGACAGCTACATCAACCGCAGAACCACCTGCACCGCCGCGGAAATCGAGGCCGCACCAGCACTACTACAACCAGCACTGGCCGCGATCGACGGCCTCAGCCGACTCGAACAGTTCGCCGCCGCCAGTCACCACCCCACCCTCGCCAGCGTCGCGGAGAACCTCGGCATCCACGCCGACGTTCTCCGACGCCGAATCCGCGAACTCGAACTCGACCTGGGCGGCGAACTCCTCAACCGCGCCCACGCGCAACGCCCCATGACACTCACACCACTCGGACAAGCCACCCTCGACACCCTCAAACAGAACCGACCGTCCAGCACCACTCCGAGGCCAGGCCACCGTGCATAAAAGACCCTCCAACATCGAACCGATTACGATGTCCAGGTGCCCGATCCGCTGCACTTCGACACCCACGCCGAGATCTACGATCGGGCCAGACCGCCCTACCCGACCGCGCTATGGCAACGACTCCACGACGACGGGCTGCTGCGCCACGGCACCCGCGTCATCGAACTCGGTGCAGGCACCGGACTGGCGACCGGACCGATGCTTCAGGCCGGCGCCTCCGTCACCGCCATCGAACCTGGCCCAGCCCTCGCTGCCCGACTGCGCCACCGCTGGCCGGACACAACCATCTACATCGACAACGCTGAAACCGTGCCTCTGCCGACAGCCACCTTCGATCTCGCCGTCGCAGCGACAGCCGCGCATTGGTTCGAACTCGGCATCGTGCTGCCGAGACTTCATCGCACGTTAGTGCCCAACGGGCACTTCGCGGTCTGGCGCAACGTCTTCGGCGACCCAGCAGCCCCCGTCACCAAGTTCCGGCAACAGGTCGCCGAGATCACCGCACATCGCAGCGACCAAGCGCCGCCGCGCAGACCAGCAGAACTCGACACCGACACCTGGGTCGAGCGCTTGACCAGCAGCGGGCACTTCATCACCACGCACGTCGAACAGTTCTCCTGGACAATCGAACTGAGCACCGAACAGATCCACGATCTGTTCACTACCTTCAGCAACTGGAACGCTGCCGAAGTCGACCAGGCAGCCCAAGCGGTCGCCGACCTTGGCGGCTACGTCGTCGAGCACTACTACACCCCGCTGATCATTCTTCAACGCACCCCCACACCTGACGACCAACCACCGGCCTGGGAAATGCCATCGAAATGAGACAACCGCCATAGGCCACCCCCTACACGTTGCCATTCACCAGCAGCGTCACATCCTTCGAGCACCCGCTTCTCGCACCCGATACTCTCGAACCGGTGATCGTCTGGCTGAACGGAACCTTCGGAGCCGGGAAAACCACCACCGCGGCAGAATTGGCAGCACTGCTGCCCGGGTCGAGGATCTTCGACACCGAGGAAGTCGGCGTCATGCTCCGCCATGTCCTGGCCTCCGAACCCGTTCGAGACTTCCAGGACTGGCAGCCCTGGCGCGGGCTGGTCGTGGCCGCTGCGACCCAGATCCTCGACTACGTCGGCGGCACCCTCATCGTTCCCCAGTCCGTCCTGGTCCACCAATACTGGCAGGAGATCCGCACCGGGCTGACCAACGCCGGGATCCCGATCTGCCACGTCGTACTCCACGCCGACCGCGACGAACTCATCCGCCGCATCGCCACCGACCCGACAAAGCCGCACTCACAATGGCGGTTCGACCACCTGGATGACTACGACGCCGCCCGCACCTGGCACAGCCAGGAAGCACACGTCATCGACACCACCAGCCGGGCACCACATCAAGTGGCGAAACTCATTGCGGCACAGGCAGATCAAACCCGCTCAGTAACGACTGGCCGAAATCCTGCCTCATAATCAACGAGATCGACCGCACCGCAGCAGTTCACGAAGGTGAGACAGCCACTTTCGCGCCCAAACCTGGGAGGCGGTGGTCGACATGTCGGCGGCAGAGGTGTCCGAGTTCGAATCCCGTTCCGGGCTAGGGGTTTTCGAACCGGGGGTACCGCCGGACTGGCGACAGAAGTACTGGAAGGACGTCGGTAACTCCGCTGTGCTCCAGCAGGACACCGGCAACGAGCACTCGCCGCGGCCGGGGTATCCATCACGGTGGGTAGTGGTCCACAACAGCGGCGGGGACACTCGGCGAGTGTTCATCCGCACCGAATGCTGAACCGATCGCAGAACGGCGATTCAGCTCGCCCGCAACGACTACCACACAGGCATACCGTCGTCGAGGGGTAGTCGGGTGCGATGTCCCGGATCTGCGCCCCGGCCTGTAGGCTGCGGTGCGCGCTGCTATCACACCTCAGTCCGATTCCAGGTCATACCAAGGGATTACATCGAACGAGATTCCGGTCGATAACTTCGAATCGTCACTCCCGCTCTCGACGCACAAGCAGCTCCCGCTGAAATCGAAGCTCCGATCGGCATCGGTCGATCGGCATCGAGGACGGGCGAGTTGGCATCTCCGCCCCAGCTCTCAGGAAGATCTCATGACCACACCAGCCTTGGTTCCAGAGTCGTCTCCACGATCAGCGCGGCCCGGAGCCGACGGTGATTACGCCCGTCTGTTGCGCCGGATCTCCGACGCGGGACTGATGACCCGGCGCCCTCTCTATTACACGGTCCGGCTCAGCCTCGTCGGGATCGCGTTCGCGGGCAGCTGGGCGGCTTTCGTCCTGGTCGGTGACTCGTGGTGGACGCTCATGGTTGCGGCGTTCATGGCCGTGACGTGCGCTCAGGTCGCCCTGGTCATGCACGATGTCGCGCACCGCCAAGTCTTCCGGCTACGGCGGCCGACGGAGATCGTGGGCCGGGTCGTCGGCAACGCCGGAATAGGCCTGGCGTACGGCTGGTGGCAGGACAAGCACACCCGGCATCACGCCAACCCGAACCACGAGGAACTCGACCCCGATGTCACACCCGACATTCTCGTCTGGTCACAACGGCAAGCACGGGCCAGCCGCGGCGTGGCTCGTCTCGTCGGGAGAGCACAGGCGTTCCTGTTCTTCCCCCTGCTGATGCTGTTGGGCCTGAACCTCCACCTGTCCGGCGTCCGTGCGCTCGCAAGCCGACCGGTCAAACACCGCGGACTGGAAGGCGCGCTGCTGTTCGGCCACTTCGCCGCCTATCTGGCCGCACTGTTCGCGCTTCTGCCCGCCGACAAAGCGTTCGCGTTCCTCGCTGTCCACCAAGCGATGTTCGGCCTGTACATGGGCTGCATCTTCGCCCCGAACCACAAGGGCATGCCGACTCTGACCGGCGACGATCGCCCCGACTACCTACGCCGGCAAGTGCTGACCTCCCGCAACGTGCGGGGCGGCGGGTTGACCGATCTCGCCCTCGGCGGACTCAACTATCAGATCGAGCACCACCTGTTCCCGAGCATGCCGACACCGAACCTGCGTCACGCCCAGGTGATCGTCCGCGACTACTGCGCCGAAATCGGTGTGCCCTACCACGAGACCGGGCTGATCTCCTCTTACCGCGAGGCACTGAAGCACCTGCACCATGTCGGCGAACCCCTGCGCACCAGCGGCCCACAGCAGAACGCCGGATGAAAGTTCCCGCACCACACCGCGTCTCACGTCCAGCCCGCTATTCGAGGTAATCCCGAAGCAACTGTGAGCGCGATGGGTGACGTAGCTTCGACATCGTCTTCGACTCGATCTGGCGAATCCGCTCACGGGTGACGCCGTAGACCTTCCCGATGTCGTCGAGCGTTCGAGGCTGCCCATCATCCAGGCCGTAACGCAGGCGCATGACGCCGGCTTCGCGCTCGCTGAACGTGTCGAGTACCGACCGCAACTGCTCCTGTAGCAGGGTGAACGCTACCTTCTCGACGGCTACGACGGCCTCGGAGTCTTCGATGAAATCGCCGAACTGGGTCGCGCCCTCGTCACCGAGCGTCTGGTCCAATGAGATCGGTTCCCGTGCGATTTGCCGAACCTCGAGAACCTTCGCGGGTGTAATGCCCAATTCCGCGGCAAGCTCCTGGGCTGTTGCCTCGCGGCCCAGCTGCTGCAGCAGTTCGCGCTCCATACGCGCGAGCTTGTTGATGATCTCCACCATGTGCACGGGGATACGTATGGTGCGGGCCTGGTCGGCCATGGCGCGAGAGATCGCCTGCCGAATCCACCATGTGGCATAGGTCGAGAACTTGAATCCTCTGCTGTAGTCGAACTTTTCGACCGCCCGCACCAGACCCAGGTTGCCCTCCTGGATCAGGTCGAGGAAGGCCATACCCAGCCCGCTGTACCGTTTGGCGATCGACACCACCAGCCGCAGGTTCGCCTCGAGTAGATGATCTTTGGCCGCGATGCCGTCCTGTGCGAGCCAGGTCAGGTCTCGGCGCCGTGCGATCGTGAGACTCGAGGGCTCCTCGCATTCGGCCTGCAGTTTCTGCACCGCATACAGACCGACTTCGATCCGGACCGCGAGATCGACCTCCTCGGCCGCGGAGAGCAGGGGAACTCGCCCGATCTGCTTCAGATACGCCCGTGTCGAGTCCCCGCCGGCGGTGAGCTCGGCTTCCTTGCGCGCCCGACGCAGCGCCGGAGACTCGTCCTCATCCCAGATGTCGTGCGCAACGTCATCGTGCTCCGCCGAGGTGCCGGTGGAATCTTGGCCATTTGGTTCGCCTGCGGTCGTTGCCACATTCGCCTCTCCGAGTGATTCGGGCGGCATCGCGATTCGAGAAACAGGACCGCAGAGAGGCCTCGAGCGGCTCGGCAATCACCGGGACCAATGACCAGCGTACTGGTCGATAGATGTCTCCTCGGCAGCGATTCGGATTCGGCCCAACCGGGTGTCGGGGTGGTGGCGCTGCGAGCGGGCGTCGCTCCTGCCGGTCGCTGCTCGACCGCTGGCCGGAACACGATGCGAGGGATCGGCGGAGATTATGGCATAGTAAGAGGCGAGGACGGGCTTCTTACCAAAATTTGCCCGGCTCACTACAGAAAAGAAGTTGTTTACAGCATGGCTCAAGGCAGTGTGAAGTGGTTCAACGGTGAAAAGGGCTTCGGCTTCATCGCCCAGGACGGAGGCGGCCCGGACGTCTTCGTGCATTACTCGGCCGTGAGCGGCTCGGGTTACAAATCCCTCGATGAGGGTCAGCGTGTCGAGTTCTCGGTGGAGCAGGGTCAGAAGGGCCCCCAGGCCGTGGACGTCCGCGTCATCTGATTCATCGCGCTTCGTGAAAAGCTTCGCACCGATCAAGGGGCGAAGCTTTTTTTGTTGGACGGCCGAAGCACCGGCTCGCCCATCGGCGTGTCGGCCTCAGCCCGCCATCGCCATCGCCCGCCACGCCTTTCTGGCACGTGAGCGGGCTCGCGGAGCGGCGTTTTCGATTCGCCGACGCGCCTCGGAGGCGCTGATCCGCAGCAGATCACTCAACAGGTCCGCGGTGTCCCGGTAGCCGGTGTCGGCGGCGAGACCACGGCGCTCGGCCTCGGCGACGGCCGCGACCATGGCCGCGCCCAATCGACGCCGGCGGCGTTCGGTCTCGACGAGGGTGCGCAGCAAGTCGACATCGGCCAGTTCCGACCAGCTCCGTGCCGGAACATCAGGTGCCAGTGCAGTCGAATGTGTGTTCACCTGAGGCACCCTACATCATTCTCGAACATTTGTTCGATAACCGGCTTGTCTAGGGCGTCGAACTTCTTGGCGGGGTTACTCGGTTCACGCTCCGAGCGAGACGTTCTCCTTCCATGAGGGCCGTGACAGTGCGGCAAGACTTCGGTACCGTTCGGAACAGAAGTGCCGAGCGGGACCGAAGAAGGGGATCATGTCCGACGCCGACCTGCGCGAGTTCTACCTGCGCTACATCGGGGCGCTGAACGCCCACGAGATCCACCGTATGGACGAGTTCATCAACGACGAGACCACCCTGAACGGCGAGCCGGGCACTCGGGACCAGGTCATCGCTGTGCTGAACGGCGACATCGACGCGGTCCCGGACTTCCACTGGGAGCCCCGGGAGATCGCGGTCGATGGTGATCGCGTGGCCGCCCGTCTGACCAACACGGGCACACCCGCCAAGGAGTGGCTCGGCGTGGCCCCCACCGGCGCCTCGTTCGAGATCGTCGAGTACGCCATCTATCAAGTTCGTGACGGGCGGTTCGTGCACATGACGGCCCTGCACGACGCCGAGACCCTGAGGCGGCAGCTCGGTGCCTGACCGCCGTAAGCCGATCGGCGTCGGCATCGTCGGCCTGAGCGCCACGGGAGGCTGGGCGGCCGGGGCTCACCTGCCCGCGCTGAGCGCCGTAGACGGGATCGAGCTTCGCGCGCTGGCGGCGAGCTCCGAAGCCTCGGCCCAGGCCGCGGGAGTGGCGTATGGCGTACCCGCGTACACGTCGGTCGAGCAGCTCGCCAGCGACGAGAACGTCGACCTCGTCGTTGTCGCCGTCAAAGTGCCTCAGCACCGCGAACTCGTGTTGCCCGTGCTGAAGGCGGGAGTGCCGGTGCTCTCGGAGTGGCCGCTTGCCGTCGACCTGCGCGAGGCCGAGGAGATGGAGCGTGCCGCCGGGACGACACGCTCCTTCGTCGGTCTTCAGGGACGCTCCTCGCCTACCTTCCGCTGGCTGGCCGACCTCGTGTCCGAAGGATTCGTGGGGGAGGTGCTCTCCGCCACCGTCGTGGCGTCTTCGACCGAATGGGGCACTCCGGTGTCCCCGGCCATGGTCTACACGCTCGATCGCAAGCTCGGGGCCACGATGCTGACCATCGCGTTCGGACACGCGATCGACCTGGTGTCGATGGTCGTCGGCGAGCTTCAGGAAGTGGTTGCTACGACCACGACCCGGCGCCGCCAAGTGCCCCTCGGGCGCACCGGGCAGGTCGTTCCGATGACCGCCGAGGACCAGATCGCGATCTCGGGCACCGTGGCGGGCGGGGCGATCCTATCCGTCCACCACCGTGGAGGCGCGGCATCGGGTGCAGGGTTCTCTCTGGTCATCGATGGCACGGAGGGAAGACTCGAGATTACCGCCGCCGAGTTCCCGCACATCGGTCCGGTCACAGTGTATGGCGCACGCAACGACGGTCGGCCGACGAAACTCACGCTGCCCAGCGGCTACGACGACTACCCCGCCCTGGCCGGAACGGTGATCCACACGCTGGTGCACGCCTACGCCGCGATTCGGGACGACCTCGTCCACGGAACGGCTATCACCCCGGACTTCACCCACGCCGTCAAGCGCCACCGACTCCTTGACGCGATCGTACGGTCCGCCGCCACAGGCCGACGACAAGCCCTGCACCCTTACGACCTTCGTGCGCAGTAGTTGATGGTGCGTGACCTGGGGTTACCTGGTGAGTCCGGCGGACTTGTCGGACACGAGGCCGGCGATGGCGTTGATGATCGCAGGGAGGAGTTCGCGGCGGCCGGTGTGGACCGCAATTGCACTGCACACCACACCCGGCGTCCTCGTTGCAGAGTCGAGCGCGGGTTATTGCAGTCCGGATCGGGTGTCAGAAACTGTGATGCTCCACCGTCCGCCGGTAACTCTGCTCCCGTGGTGAATGTCGCGCCGAACGCGAGGTACTCCACAGCGGTGGCGATCTCCTCGGACAACCCGAAGCGCCGCATCGGATTACGGCTGCGGAACTCTTGTTTCGAGGACAAACTCGAACTCATCGCAACCGGTCACTGCGTCGCGGTCCTGCCCGCGGGCGACCACCGCGCCACCAACCGCGACGATATCGCCGTCGTACCCCTCGCCGGCATCGAGCCGTGCGAGGTCGTGCTCGTCACTCGCGCGCATGCCTGCTGATCGAACCAATGGAAGCCGGCCATGCGATCCCACCTCGTCGGCTAGCCCGGATATCGCCATCCGGGCAGCGCTTCGTCGCAGACCGGTTGCTCGGTTCACGCTCCGAGCACATCGAGCTGGTGAGATTTCACGCGGGAATTCTCAGCGGCTCGCTCGTAGTATGCGGACCGGGCGCAGTGACTGGGGTGGTTCGCCCTCGAATTCCGCGGATCCCTCGAGGTATCCAGCGATGAGGTCCGTGGCGGAGTGGTCTTCGACGTCGGTGAAGCCGAGCGCGCGCAACTGTGCGGCGATGTGGTCAGGAGTGAAGTAGCTGAACCATGGTTCGCCGACAGCTGCCGCTCGGTGTGCGCGCTCCTGCAGTTGTACGCGTTCCTCGTCGGTGTCGGCCGCCTGCAGGTAGTCGAAGATCACCTCGACCGGCTCCGATTGACCAGCAATGTATTCGAGGGTAGTGCGGGCGGCGTCGGGAGTCAGATAGAAGACGACACCGAGCCACACGAACACGGCCGGATCGGTCCGGATGAATCCGGCGGCCTCCAATCGTGTTGCCAGTGTGTCGGTTTCGAAGTCGACCGGCACGAAAGTCAACCGCTCGGGCTGGTCGATACCGGATGCGGCGAGGCGTTGGTGTTTCCACGCTTGGGTAGCGGGATGGTCGACCTCGAATACCCGCAGACCGGGATACGGGTTGCGGTAGGCGAAGGTATCCAGGCCCGCGCCGAGGATCACGACCTGTCGCACGCCGGCAGCGACGGCCTCGGCCACACGATCCTCGGCGAAACGGGCACGAGCAGCGAAGAACAGGCGGCGCGGCCGATCACCGACACCCAGCCGCAGGATTCCCGAATCCACACCGCTACCGGGACGATCCGCTGCGGGCCGGCCCAAATCGGTCAGCTCATCCACAGTGACACCCAGCAGACGTGCCGCCAGTGGATCGGTAAGAATCCTTGGCCGGTCAGCGATTTGATGATAGGCACGGGCATAAGCAGTCACGAGCGCTGTCCGGCTGGGTCCCTCATTGTCCATACTCGAGAAGCTACTCACGAACAGTGCGCGAGCAACACCTCGTGTTCGACGAGGCGCGCCTCGGTGAGCTCGGACAGCCGACGGGTCAGCACGCTCGAGGAGAGGTTGCCGCATGCACAGCATCCCGACGGCCTGTCGAAAGCGAACTTGCGGGTTCCGCAGCGGAGGTCCTATCGTCACCTCGACCCGATAGGCGCTCTCCAGGAAACACAGTCGCAGAGTGGGAGCCCCGCCTCATCCGAGTAGGCGTGGGTGGGCGACGCGATTACGCACGCCCATCTCCTACGGAGGATTTCATGCATATCGGTCTCGGCCTTCCCATCGCTGATCCCAGCACGCTGCCCGAATGGGCCCGCCGCGCAGAAGCCGCCGACTTCTCGACACTCGGCCTGCTCGACCGCCTCGTCTACGACAACCCGGAACCGCTGATCACCTTGGCGATGCTCACCGGTGCCACCAGCCGAATCCGCCTGCAGACCGAGGTGCTGATCGCACCGCTGCGCGATCCCGCATTGCTCGCCAAGCAAGTCGCCACGCTCGACGTGATGTCCGGCGGCCGGTTCGTGCTCGGTCTCGGCGTCGGCGGTCGCGACGACGACCACGAGGCCAGCGGTACCGATATGCGCGCCCGAGGCCGCCGCCTGGATCAACAGCTCGGCGTCATGCGACGCCTGTGGTCCGGTGACCGGTTCAGCGACAGTTGTGGTCCCATCGGACCCGCACCCGTCACGCCCGGCGGTCCCGAACTGCTGTTCGGCGGCTTCGCGCCCGCCGCCATCGACCGCGTGGGCCGCTGGGGTGGCGGGTTGCTCGCCGCCGCTGCGCCCTCCTGGGCCGGCAACCTCGTGGATCTGGCCCGCAAGTCCTGGAGCGACCACGGCCGCTCCGGCTCGCCGCGCATCGTCGCCCAGCTGAACACGGTCCTCGGCCCACAATCGTTGATCGATCAGGCCCGGGGAGCCATTCTCGACTACTACGAGTTCAGCGGCCGCGCCGGCTACATGGCCGACGGGATGCTCACCACCCCGGACCAGATCCGTTCCGCCATCCGGCAATTCGAAGATCTCGGCGCCGATGAGGTCATGCTCTACTGCTACGGCACCGATCCCGACCAGGTCGACCGTCTGGCCGATGCCGTGCTGTGAAGGCCCGAAGCCGGGCCCGCGCGGACGACGACGCTTCCGGCATCCGGATGGGGCGTTGATGACCCGAATCGCTCGATAATCGGCATGTGCGGACGGCCTGCTCGTCACACGTCGACAAGGTCATCGCTATCGTGAACGACAAGGTCACCGTGCAGTCGCAACTAGACCGACGTGGCCGAGTCGACTCGCGGATCGGAAAGAGCGGCGTCGAATCATGGCAGAGGACCTGACCGTGACTCGGGTGTTGGTGATACCCGCGTCCGAGTTACGCGAGCGGTTCTCACGGTCGTCCGGTCCGGGAGGCCAGCACGTCAACACCACCGACAGCCGGGTAGAGCTGTCGTTCGACCTCGCCAACTCGCCCTCGGTGCCGGATGGGCTGCGCGCCCGGATGCTCGACCGGCTGGCCACCCGTCTGGTCGACGGGGTGGTCACGATCGCCGCATCGGAGCAACGCGCACAGCTGCAGAACCGCGCGGCCGCCCGCGAACGCCTGGCCTCGTTACTGCGTGAGGCCGCTGCCGCCCCGCCACCTGTTCGCCGCGCCACCAAGCCCTCGCGCGGAGCGAAAGAACGTCGTATCTCCGCGAAGAAGCGGCGCGGCGTCATCAAACGCAACCGCCGGGCCTCCCTCGACGACTAACCGACGGCAGCGCCACAGGTCGGGTATCGGCGGCACAATCGTTGTCGAACGGGCCCGTGCTCCCGAGTTCGAGCCAGATGCTCGGGGGTCGGCGGGCTGAGTTCATCGTGGTTGTCGGCGTGCGCGGCGCCGTCGTTGCAGGCCGGGGTGTACGCCGGGAGGCAGGCCCGCGTGGGCGGCGATGCGTGCTGTTCTTCCGCACCGTGCACCAGGCCATCGCAGTCCGCCGTGAGGAGGTGGTTGCCTGATCCGCCGTTACGAGCTGAAACGTCCGCCATTCGGTATGCGCATGGCTTGTCTCCTCGGCGCAGTCGCCGGCGCCGGTCCCGATCTCCCGCCGAATCTCGGTGCCTGATCGCGGATCAGGCTCGGAATCGTTCTCGCAGTGGGCGATCGGTGGGGGTGCTGGGGTAGATGCCGCGGTCGATGAGGCGGGGCACGACCTCGTCGATGAACTCCCGGATGGCTGTCGAGCCCGCGGCGAACATGAGGTTGAAACCGCCGATGTTGCCGTCGTCGTGCCAGGCCGCGAGGTCGTCGACGAGGTCGTCGTAGGTGCCGACGAACTTGCGGTGCGTCGCCCCGCCGCGGCCGACCGCCTGTGCGACGACCTCGCGCACGGTCACATCGGGGTGCTGCTGAATCCAGTTGTAGAGCCCGACGTAGTTGCCGAAGGTGCTCTTGATCGTCTCCTCGACGTCTTCGGGGCGCGGTAGCAATGTGGTGGGGAACGGTTCGGCGAGGTCGCCGAGCGGAACGTCGATGCCGAACTGTCCCAACGCGAATGGTGCGAGGGGTTCCCAATCGACGTGACTGTCCAGTTCCCGCAGTTTCTCCTCGGCCTCTTTCGCGGTCCGGCCGAGGTAGGGGATCAGGCCGGGGACGGCCGGGACCGAACCCGGTGTCCGGCCCTGTTCGATGAGCGCCTTGTCCAGTGCCTCGCGGTAGACCGCGGCGCTGGCACGAGTGGAGGAGTTGGTGAACACCATCTCGGCATGTTTGGCGGCGACCTCGATGCCGGGGCCCGAGCCGCCCGCCTGCGCGATGAGCGGCCGGTGCTGGCGGCTGGGCGCGATGTTGAGTGGTCCGGAGACTCGAAACAGGTTGCCCTGGTGGTCGATCGGGTCGGCGTAGAACCGGGTGAGGCCGTCGGGATCGCGGCGCATCGCACGGTTGTCCCACAAAGCTCGCAGGACCTGGAGGAACTCGTCGGCGCGTTGATAGCGCTCCGCGCGATCCAGATGGTGTTGCAGGCTGTAGTTCAGCGCGAAGCGATCGACCACCGAGGTGACGGCGTTGTATCCGGCGCGGCCATCGGAGGCCTGGTCGAGCGAGGCCAGCAGCCGGGCCAGGGTGTACGGGTCGTAGAAGGTCGTCGACGCCGTTGCGATCAGGCCGACGTGCTTGGTGTGCTGGGAGATCGCGGTCAGTGCGGTGATGGGCTCGGCCGGCCCGCCGTCGAATGCCGGAGACCCCTGCATGCCGGGGATGTCGCCGACGAACAAGGCGGTGAACAGACCCTCGTCGCCGAATGCGCCGTATTCGAGCAGGCGCGCGAAGGTGCTGCGTTCGGGAACGCCCTGCGCCCGTTCGTATTTGTAGGCTCCCTGGTGCAGGTTGAGGTCGTTGGCTACCAGGTTCAGATGGAGATGGCGTTGCTCTGGCATGGGCGGCTCCTGTCGTGGCATCCCCAGGGTAGGGGCGCGTCGTTCGAGCGGCGTCAGCTTTCTCGGGCAGGCGTGCAGAAATCAATGAGAGCGCTGGCTACCTGGTCGGGCGCGTTCTCGGTCGGGATGTGTGCGGCTTCCGGGATGCGTACGAGTGTGCTGTGCGGGATCTGCGCGACGAATTTCTCGGCGTACTCGACCTTCTCGAAGCGGTCGTCCTCGCCCCAGATCAGCAGCTTGGGCGTTGGGGAATGTTGCAGTGCGGGAACGAGATCCAGGGTGTAACGGCTATCGGCGGCGGCGACCATGGACAGCCAGGAGCGGCGGACCCTCGGATCGGTCCACGGATCGAGATAGTCGGCGATCCGTTGGTCGGTGGCGGCACCGGCCAGGTCCCTCGTGACGGCTGTTCGGCGGGCGGTGAGGAGGTCATCGCCGGTGGTCGCCGCAACGGCCCCGGGGTCCTGGAAGCGAGCCACGTGGGGCGCGGGCCAGGAGTCGTAGGCGACCGAGTTGAGCAGGGCCAGCCGGGACACCACAAGCCGATCACGGGCGAGGAGATGCTGAGCGACGGCTCCGCCGATGTCGTGGCCTGCCACGGCGATCGGCCCGGAGAGTTGCAGCGCGGACACAAACCGCACCACCCACTCCGCAAGGGCCGGAACCGAGGCCATGTCCGGGGTGAGCTCGCCTCCTGAGCGCCCGAGCCCGGGAAAATCGACCGCGATGGGATGTAGCCCTGCGCGGCCGAGGTGGCCCAACACCGGAAGCCACACTCTGCTCCAATACGTGCCGTGCAGCAGCAACACCGCAGGGCCGCCCGGCCCCGCGGTCAGGTAGCTGGCCGGTTCTCCATCAACCCGAACGGCGTTCCGCGATACCGCTGTTTCTGTGCTTTCACTCATGGGACCACTGTGACCCGACGCCTATCTCCCGGCCGAGAGTCCGAAAAGACATCCCTGGGTAGATTCTTGCCATGAACCGTCATCGGGTGGTGGCCCTGCTCAACCCGCCGCAGTCACCGTTCGAACTCGCCTGTGCCGCAGAGGTCTTCGGCACCATCCGGCCAGATATTCCGGTTCACTACGACTTTCGGATCTGCGCCGAGCATCCCGGCCCGCTGCGAACCACCGTCGGCCACGCGATGCTCGTCGACGCGGGGCTGGCGGCCCTGCGGGAGGCAGATACCGTGGTCGTGCCCGGTTGGCAGCCGGCCGGGGCGCTGGTGTCGCCGGCGGTCATCGACGCGTTGCGGGCTGCCCACCAGCGCGGGACGCGGATCGCCGCCATCTGCACGGGAGCGTTCGTGCTCGCACAGGCCGGACTGCTCGACGGCCGCCGCGCCACCACTCACTGGCGTCACACCGCCTTGCTCGCCACGACATTCCCCGAGGTTCGGGTCGACCGAGACGTGCTCTACGTGGACCATGGCGACGTGGCGACCAGCGCCGGAACCGGTGCGGGCATCGACCTGTGCCTGCACCTGGTGCGCTGCGACCACGGCGCGGCATATGCCGCCCAGATCGCCCGGAACATGGTGCTGCCGCCACACCGGGACGGCAACCAACTCCAGTACGCCACACAGCCCGCCCCGGCCAGGGCGGACGAGTCGTTGTCGCCCCTACTGGCATGGGCCACCTCCCAGCTCGACACCCCACTGACCATCGGCCGACTCGCTGGACGCGCCGGACTCTCGAACCGAACACTCGCCCGGCGATTCACCGAACAGCTCGGCACCAGCCCTGGACGATGGCTGCTCGGCCAGCGCCTCGACGCGGCACGGATGCTGCTGGAAACGACCGATCTCCCGGTGGAGGCCATCGCCACCCGTGTCGGACTTGCCTCAGCGGTCAACCTGCGCCGCCACTTCCGTGCCCATCTCGCCACCACCCCGGGTGCATACCGTCGAACCTTCGGCGAAACTCAGCACTTCGAACCCACCCCGAACACTCCGGGAGGAGCGGATGTTCGAAGTGGCGCGCACTTGTAGGATTCTCTTGTGTTGGAACAATTCCGAGTGCAGCGGGCCGTGGCCGCCCCGGCGGCCGAGATCTTCGCCATTCTCAGTGATCCGCAGGGGCATGTCGCCATCGACAGTTCCGGCATGCTGATGGCGGCGAGCGGAGAGGTCGTCACCGCAACCGGTGACACCTTCGTCGTGCACATGGACCGCGAAGCTCTCAACGATTACCCGCTGGGGCTGTACGACGTGACCGTCGAGATCGTCAGGTTCGAACCGGATCGGGAGATCGCCTGGACCATTCACGGTCAGCGAAGGTGGGAACACATCTACGGCTACGAGCTGGAACCGATCGAGGCAGGCACACTCGTGACCTCCTACTACGACTGGTCGGCGGTCCCGCAGGAACTCAAGGACCGAGCCGGTTTCCCGATCATCCCGGAAAGCGCGCTGCGCGCGACCCTCGGCATTCTGGCTCGCACGGTCGCCCCCGGTAAGCCGCGACCGGAACTGCCTGCGCGATAACGCAAACCGGCCGGGCCGGTTGTGGTGGGCGCCATCGAGCGAACGCTCATCGGCGTCTCCGTGCGGATGCCTGTCGACATGCCCCGACAGGTCTCGAGCCGTCCATCCCGGACAGGAGGGCACCGCGGCACCGGGATCTTGTCGTGCCGCCGTCAGCAACGCGCCGCTTCGGCGAGGATCAGTTCGAGATACCGGCGAGAATCCATCTACGCTCGGGAGTCGATCGTCGCTGTCGATGCCGTTCCGCACGATCGCCTACGGAACCGGGGTCATTTCCGGGTGCAGCAGGGTGGCCGGGGATTTCGGGAGATCGTCGTAGCGACCGAGTGTCGTGTCGAAGAAGGTGCGCAGGTAGCCGCGCTGTAGATCGAGCGAGTCCTGCGGGGTGATGGTGCCGACCATCTCGGGGGTGAAATCGGCGGGAATGACGCCCGCGGCGGCCAGGGCGGGAACTATCAGCTGGTTGTCGCAGAACGAGTGATGCTGCGAGCCGTCGAGCCGGAATTCCAGTTTCGGTCCGCGATCGGCGGCCCAGAACTGCTGCCAGCTGCGGTCCTGGGCTCGTCCGTGGTCGGTACTGCCGATCAGCACGAACGGGCGGTCCAATCCATCGGTGAGCACCGAACCCCACAGGGTGCCATCCAGATCCACCCCTGCGGCGACGCGCCGATCGTCATGCATCACCTGGGCCGCGGTGGCGCCACCGAGTGAATGCCCGAACATCGCGATCTTCGAAAGGTCGAATATTCCGGCGAGATGCGCGGGTAGCGGATGCCCGTCGGCGTCCGGGTCGGCACCCGCGCCGAGGTCAGCGAGTCGGTCGAGGACGAATCGGGTGTCGGCGACGCGGACCCGCATCGCCTGTTCGATCTGTGCCTTGGCCTGGTCGATATTCGCGGCTCGCGGCAGGACGCTCTTTTCGAGCCGTCCGCCGGGGAATTCGGTCGCCAACGATTCGTAGGTGTGGCTCATGGCGACCACGACGAATCCATGACTGGCGAGATCCTCGGCCTGCGCGGTACTGGCCTCCCGCGGCATGCCCAAGCCCGGAGAGAACAGCACGATCGGCCGCCGCCCACCGGCGCTGTCTGCCGCCGCATCGACCCGACCGTGGCTGGGCGCCAACGTCCACGACCCCGCCATCGGCGCACCGATCTTGGTCAAGCCCGCCGTGTAGGCCGTGGTCACCTGTTCGGAAGCCCAGGGCCGCACCGGCGTTGCCGCTCGATCGGCGGTGGGGTACCAGATGCTGACCATCAGCTCGCGGGCACGAGCCGGGACATACGGATCGTGACGAGACGGATCGACCAGATGCAGATCCACCACGCCGATCGCATCGGAGCCGGTCGGCTCGGGCAGGGTGACGACCGCCGATACCTGTCGCGATGGCACCGGTTCGGCTCGGGCAACGGCGTCAACCGCGGCCGAGGTCAGCAGCAGAATCAACAGACAACGAAATACCCTGCCCAACAAGACAATCCCCCAAGTCTCGACCGCCCTCGACCGGTTCAGCCTAGCCGAAATAATCTCCGCGGGAATGGCACCCCGCTCGAGAGGGGCGCCCTCCGCAGCCGATTTCGGGCGTTCAGGTGAGGATCTGGGCGAGTTGGTCGGTGGCGTGGACGAGCCACTCGGGCTCGCCGTGTCGCCGACCCCACATCGCTTCGCGGACCGCTCCGACCTGCGTCCAGCGTCTCGCGCGCTCGGTGTCGAGTTCGGCTGCGTCGCAATAGATATCGAGGTAGCGCAGGACGGTCCGGCGCATGTTCGAGGAACGGAAGACCTCGGTGAAGCGGGGGCTGCGGATCACGTTGAGGGCGTCGTGTGCGGGGTCTCCGACCCAGGTCTGGGGGTCGATCGCGAGCCAGGGTTCGCGATCGGAGGCCAGGATGTTGGCGTCGTGCAGGTCTGCGTGGACGAGGATGTCGGGCTGGTCGGGGCCGAGTTCGCGCAGGGTGGCAACGGTGGCGTCGAGTACCTCGCGTGGTACTGGATTGCCGAAAGCTGCTGCGGTGGTGAGGATCTCGTGTTCCCACTGATCGATCTTCCCGGCCAGCCGAGGTAGCCCCGGTGGTGCCGGTACGGCCAACCGGTGTGAGAGTCTGCCCTGGATGGTGAGGGCTTGTTCGTGATCGGTGACGGTGGCGAGGGTGCGCTGGGACGCTCGTTCCAGCAGCATGGCGAAATTGTCGTCGTCACGCGCGAACAGCCGCGTGGCGCCATTCCCCGCCCAGGTCGCGTACGCATCCGGGTCGTGAACGTTGCCCGGGTGCGGGAACGACACCTTGACCACCGCGGGTGTCCGGTCCGGACGTCGCACCGGAACGACGATCCCGACCTGGCCGTGCATCACCGGCCCCGTAGGCGTGCACGACCAACGCTCCAGCAGCACATCCACCAAGCCCGGCAGGGCGGCTACCCACGCCCGCCCGCGTTCGCCTTCGTTGGCCGACTTGATCCGAACGAATTCCTCCGGGACCTCGATCATGAGACGACCCTACGTGCGCTACGCCGGCCGTATCGTCCGGCGAGTCGGCGAACTCCAGTCCGGCCGGACGCCGGATCAGTGCTCGCCGGAGAAGATCTCCCGAACCTCCCGTAGCGCATAGAAAACCAGGACGTAACCGGCGACAGGGTCTGCCCACCACCATCCGGCGATGCTGTTGAGCAGCAGGCCGAGCAACACGGCGGCTGCCAGTAATCCGTCGATCAGGGTTACTCGGCCCTCGGTCGCCAGCACCGGATTCCCGAGTGCGGCACCCGTGCGAGCCTTGCCCGCTGCGAGTGCGAACATTGTCACCGCCGTCACCCCTGTCCACACGATTCCCAGCAGGGAATGGTCGGGATGGAATCCGGAAGCCAGCACCACTGTCGACTGGACCAGCAGGTATACCGCCAACGCCGCGAAGCCGACGCCGATCAGCCGCAGCGCCGGTCGCTGACGTGCCTGCCCGGTACCGGACAGCTCCCAGACCACCACGGCGGACGCGCCGATCTCGATCAGCGAATCCAGTCCGAATCCGGCCAATGCCACCGATCGTGCCGAGATCGCGGCAACGGTCAGCACCACGATGCCGATCACGTTCCAGCTCAAAGTGGCGTACTCCAAGGCGAATCCGCGCCGCAGCAAGCCGGTGCGAGTGCTGTCGTCGATATCGGTCACCCCCGCAGTCTCACACACTGTCGGCGGGGATCTCGTTGCGAGGATCTGGGCAACCGAAATGGCATCGCGCAGTTCGAGTTCCCTGCGTCAGCAGCTTTCCGCTGATGTATGACTGCGGTAGCGTCGACCGCTGAGCGGGCCAGGTCAGCGGAGGCTGATCTCCACGCTCGCATGCGATCCCGCGGACTCGCCCTCGGGGCCGAACAGGTCCACCGTGACCGAGCGGGTGTCCGGTCGGGCGCGCAGTTTCGCGGGCTGTCCGCAGAACAGGGGAGCGCGGTTGCGGTGACTCAGTCGTACCGGGCGTCCGGGCCACGCGCCGAGTCGTCGGACCTCCGCCGCGGCCAGGGTGATCAGCGGGCCGTGCACGACGAGTCCGGGATAGCCCTCGACGCGGGTGGCGTACGGCCAGTCGTAGTGGATGCGGTGGGCGTTGGCGGTGGCCGCGGAGAATCGCATGAGCAGGGTGGGATCTGTCGTGAATTCCCAATCTGTTTCGTCGCTGCGGCGGAACGGGCTGCCGACCGGGGTGAGGGCTGCGGCGTCGGCCACCGGCGCCTCGGTCGCGCTCGGTGTGCCCGCTTCGCGGTAGATCAGATCCTGGCGTTCGGTGAGGGCGAGCTCGCCGCCGTCCCGGTAGAGCCGAATACTGACCACCACGACGACGAGTCTGCCCGAGCGGCCGGACTTCTCGGTCACCGAGTCCACCCGCGAGATCCGTCGCACGGTCTCGCCGATGCGAATATCACTGTGCCAGTGCACCTCTCCACCGGCGAACATCCGCCGGGGCAGATCCACTGGCGGCAGGAAGGTTCCCCTGGCCGGATGCCCGTCCGAACCGATCTCGGTGGACACGGGCCAGCTCGGCAATGCTACCCAGTGCCACATCGGCGGCAGTTCGTCACCCGGACCGGGCGCGGGCAGACCGTTGTCGAACAGGGCGGCCAGTGCGGTGACCGGTCCCGGATCGATCGTCTCGGCGGTGGTGACGGTATGCGGTTCCCACTCGGCCATCACATGAGCCTTCCACCGGTGACCTCGAGTACCGTGCCGGTCATATAGGAAGACAGGTCGGAGGCGAGAAACAGTGCCACCGAGGCGATTTCGTTCACCTCCCCGGCGCGGCCCAGCGGAATTTCGGCCATTTTCTGCTCCCACGCCTTCTCCGGCATCGCCTCGGTCATCGCGGTGCGGATCAGGCCGGGCTGGATCGCATTGACCCGAATGCCATGGTGCGCAACCTCCTTGGCCGCGGCCTTGGACAATCCGACGATGCCTGCCTTGGCCGCCGAATAGTTCGTCTGGCCGACCATGCCGACCTTGCCCGAGAGCGAGGACAGGTTCACGATCGCGCCGCTCTTGCGCTCGCGCATGATCGCCGCGGCCTTGCGGGTGCCGTTCCAGGTGCCCTTGAGGTGCACGGAGACAACCTGATCGAACTGGTCCTCGGTCATCGTGCGCATGGTCGCGTCGCGGGTGATACCGGCGTTGTTGACCATGACGTCCAGCCCGCCGAAGGTGTCCAGCGCGGCCTGCAGCAGTGCGTCCACGTCGTCGGCATTCGTCACGTCGCAGCGCACGCCGATCGCCGTCTCGGGCCCGCCCAGACATTTCGCGGCGTCGGTGACGGTGCCGGAATCCAGATCGCCCAACACGATTCGGGCGCCCTCGGCAACGAACCGTTCGGCTATCGCGTAGCCGATGCCCTGGGCCGCGCCGGTGACGACGGCGATCTTGTTCTCCAGCAATGGTTCGGACATGTCGAACTCCGTTTCCTCAGGTGCAGGGTACGTCGTCGCGGGGTGCGCTCACACGCGTTTCCCGGCCTCGCGGATCAGTCCGCCGCCGATGATCAGGCGCTGAATCTCGCTGGTGCCCTCGTAGAGTCGCAACAACCGCACGTCGCGGTAGATCCGCTCGACCGGCACGTCCCGCATATATCCGGTGCCGCCGTGGATCTGCACCGCGAGATCGGCGGTCCTGCCTGCCATCTCGGTGCAGAACAATTTGGCCGCCGACGGCCCGATCCGTCGATCCTCCCCGCTGACGTACCGCCGCGCCGTCTCGCGCACCAGCGCCCGCCCGGCCATCACGCCGGTCTGCTGATCGGCGAGCATCGCCTGTACCAGCTGGAATTCGCCGATCGGCCGCCCGCCCTGCGTCGCCGACGCGGCGTACGCGACCGATTCGTCCAGCGCCCGCTGTGCGGTGCCGACCGCCAGCGCCGCGATATGCACCCGGCCGCGCGCCAGCGACGTCATCGCCGCCCGGTAGCCGACCTCCTGCGACCCGCCGACCAGTGCGCTCGCCGGTACCCGCACGCTGGAGAACACCACGTCGGAGGTCCACGCGCCCTCCTGGCCCATCTTGCGGTCCTTGACCCCGACCTGCACCCCGGGCGTATCGGCGGGAACCAGGAACACCGCGATACCCGGACCGGACTCGTCGGCCGGACGGGTCCGCGCGAACACCACGAACAGGTCCGCGAGCGGAGCGTTGGTGATGAACCGTTTCTGCCCGTCGATCACCCAGTCCTGGCCGTCACGAGAAGCCTTGGTGCGCAAACCTGCCGGATTCGAGCCCGCGCCCGGCTCGGTCAGCGCGAACGAGGCCACCACCTCACCCGACGCGATCCGCTCCAGCCAGCGCTGTTTCTGTTCGTCGGTGCCGAAACCCACCAGGACCTGTCCGGCGATGCCGTTGTTGGTGCCGAACATCGACCGCAATGCCAGTGAGGTGTAACCGAATTCCATCGCCAGTTCGACGTCCTGGGTCAGATTCAGGCCCAGCCCGCCCCACTGCTGCGGGATCGCGTACCCGAACAACCCCATCTCCGCGGTCTGTTTGCGCAGATCCGCCGGGATGGCGTCGGCATCCATGATCTCCTGTTCGCGCGGCACGACTCTGGTCCGGACGAAGTCGCGTACCTGGGCGAGAATCACGCCGAAATCCTCGGAGTCCACTTCGGGGTCGCCGGTGACCAATACAACCTCCACGAGCAAGGGAGAGCGCGGCCGTGGACCACGCGATGGCAGTGCGCGTCGGACACGCCGGTTGCCACTGCCGCTCCCGGGTACGCGATTGTTCGTTGCGATATGTTATGTCGAATTCATCGGTCGGGCAATGCATCTCGCGACCACGAGCAGCGTCAGATCCGGACTGGGCGTGCGCCGCGTCGTCGTGGCCGCATCTGGTAGAGGCGGTACCAGGCCAGCGCCAGGAAGATCACCGCCAGCGCGATGACGAACCCGATGTCCATCAGCCACGTGCCGAGGCTGTGGTTCCACAACGGGTCGGCTCCGCCTTTGTGCGGTGTCAGGGTATCGAGGTCGATGGTGGCGGCTCCCGCGCCGAAGCCCCAGCGGGACGGCGACAGGTAGGCCAACTGTTCCAGCACCGGTGTGCCGGGCAGCCGCACCAGCCCGCCGGTCAGCACCAGTTGCGCCATCGAGATCACGATCAGCAGCGGCAGCGTCTTCTCCGAGGTGTTCACCGACACCGACACCAGCAGGCCCAGTGCCAGCGACGCGATGCCCAACACCGCCATCGCCAGGATCAGTTCCAGATCGACCGGCAGGAATATCCCGGACGGCGGCATCTTCTGACCGATGGTGCCGATCAGGTACAACACCACCGTCTGCAGAACGGTGATCACGCTCAGGACAAGAAGTTTCGAGGTCAGATAGACCCCTGCCGACAGTCCCGCCGCGCGTTCTCTGCGGTAGATGGTCTGCTCTTTGACGATCTCGCGAATCGAGTTGCCGGTGCCGATGAAGCATGCGCCGAAGGCCAGGATCATCAGCTTGGTCGGGGCATCGGTATTGCTGCCCGGGTCGCCGGCGAAACCCGCCCCACCCGGCACGGCGGCGATCAGACCGCCGAGCAGCAGCGGCATCACACCCAGCAGCACCAGATAGCTTCGATCCGAGGCGATGACCGCGAGATAGCGTCGGCACAGCGTGCTGAGCTGACTCAACTTGGACTGTGATGCGGGCGGTGGCGCCGGCGGCGACTGGACTTCGGCCGGACCGGCATCGTCGGTCAGCCCGACCGCCACATAGTGCCCGAAGCGCGGCGAAGCCTTGAACTCACCGGCCCAGTCGCGCTCCTCCTCGTGGTCGAATGCCTGGAACACCTCGGCCCAGGACGGCTGTGCGAACTGTTGCAGACCCTCCGCGGGCGGTCCGTAGTAGGCCAGCTTGCCGCCGGGCACCAGAACCAGCAGGCGGTCACACGAATCGAGGTTCGCGACACTGTGCGTGACGACGATGACCGTCCGCCCGTCGTGCGCCAGTTCCGACAGCATCTCCATGACCGTCTTGTCCAGGCCCGGGTCCAGGCCGGAAGTCGGCTCGTCCAGGAACAGCAGCGACGGTTTGGTCAGCAACTCCAGTGCGACGCTCACACGTTTGCGCTGGCCGCCCGAGAGCCTTTCGATGCGAGTGTCCGCGTGCCGCGTCAGACCGAGTTCCTCGAGCACCTCGTCGACCCGCTGCTCCCGCTCCTCGCTGCGCGTGTCACCGGGGAACCGCAGTTCCGCCGCGTAGAGCAGCGCGCGTCGCGTCGGGAGCTGGTTGTGCAGGATGTCCTCCTGGGGAACCAGTCCGATCCGGTGCCTGAGCTCGTCGTAATCGGTGTAGAGGTCGCGGCCGTCGTAGCGGACCGTCCCCTCGGTCGCGGGCCGCAACCCGGTGACCGCGCCGAGCAACGTCGATTTGCCCGCTCCACTGGGTCCGATGACGCCGACCAGCGAGCGCTGCGGGATCGGGAAGCTCACCTCGTCGAGCAGCACCTTGCCGTCCTCGGTCCGCACGATGAGGTTCTGCACCGAGACCGAGACGTCACCGGTGTCGACCGACTCGCGCAGTTCCTCGCCGACCAGCCGATAGGTGGTGTGTCCCATACCGATCGAGTCGCCTTCGGACAGATCCGCGACATCGACCCGGGCGCCGTTGACGTAGGTGCCGTTGTGACTGTCGAGGTCGACGACCCGATACTTGCCCTCGCCGATCACCCGCACTTCGGCATGATGGCGCGAGACCATCAGATCGGGCACGACGATGTCGTTGTCGGCGGAGCGGCCGACCCGGAGCGTGTCCGTGATCCGGACGACCGCGCCGGGGTGGTCGACCGGCGCCGAGGATCGCGAAATCCGGCGATCCGACGGGAGCAGCGTGAAGGTTGCCTCGTCGTCGAGGTTGTAGCCGGGATCCGGGACGATCATCGTCGCTTCACCGATATCGCCGCCGGAATCGTGCGCGGGGCGCGTCTCGGGCATCTCCACCGAACACGCCAGCTTCTCGCCGTCCACGGCATGGCCGAGCTGGAACGTCTCGTCGTGGTCGATGATCATCCGCTCGACGCGGTGTCCGTCGAAAAAGGTGCCGTTGAGGCTGCTCGCGTCCTCGATTTCCCAACCGCCCGATCCGCGTTCCAGGACGGCGTGCAGAGAAGACACCCGTGGATCGCTCACAACGATATCGGCTCCGGGATCGCGGCCGACGTTATATGCGCCTCCGGCGCGTAGTCGATAGACGCGTTCTCTCGTCTGCACCACAAGAACCGCTGACTCGGCGAATTCGGTGGAAGACTGCTTATCCGCCATAGCTGGAGTATACGACCGCGCGGCGAGCCCGTCGCGGAAAATCTCGGGCTTTCAGGAACAACCTCGCTGGTCCGGAGGTTGCCGATTGTGCCCTGTGACGTGCTGGTCCGCGCCATCTCGTCGATACGGCGACTGCGTCGAACATAATTTAGTGCCCTTCCGGTGACTTTCACATCTTGTAATCGGTTGCCATTTATGTTCGCGCGCCCGACTCGGCCAGCGGGATGGTGTCGGACGCTTCGACAAAATACATTTGTAGGTAACCGAACCGGTTCGCGAATACGCAAATTCCCACCCCGAAATATCGGTATTACGGCAGACCCGGGACACCCCGGCACGCCGGCGCCCGGTCACCGTGGCAACCTGTCCGGACGCGGCGCGTGGCAACTATCGTCGACATACTCGGAACGCAAGCCGCTGATGAGGAGGTGACGATGCGGTACGACGAATACCGGGCGCACGACGCGATCGGGCTCGCCGAGCTGATCGCTCGGGGCCAGGTGCGCGCGGCCGAATTGCTCGAGTTGGCGTTGGAACGTTGTGCGCAGGTCGATCCGGCGATCAACGCGGTGAGTCTGCTCATGCAGGAGAACGGTCGGCGACTGGCCGCGCGGGGAGATCTCGCGGGGCCGTTCGCCGGGGTGCCGTTCCTGATCAAGGATCTGGCGCAGGATTACGCCGGATATCCGACGTCGGCGGGCACCGGGCCGCTGCGGTCGGTGCCCGCGACCGAGCACAGTCTCGCGGTGCGTCGTTGGCTCGAGGCCGGGCTGGTGATCTTCGGCAAGACCACGACCCCGGAATTCGGTACCAAGGGCATCACCGAGACCAGGACCTTCGGTGTGACCCGCAATCCGTGGAACACCGAACGCACGCCGGGTGGATCCTCGGGTGGGGCGGCCGCGGCGGTCGCCGCGGGCATCGTGCCGGTGGCGGGCGCGAGCGACGGCGGCGGGTCCATTCGTATTCCCGCCGCCTGCACCGGACTGTTCGGGCTCAAACCCGGGCGCGGACTGATTCCCAGCGGTCCGGGACTGGGTGATCCGCTGTTCGGCGCGGTCAGTCAGGGCGTGCTCACGCGCAGCGTGCGAGACAGCGCGGCCATGCTCGACATACTCGGCGCACCCGATCCCGGTGCGCCCTATCTGGTTCAGCGGTCCGAACGCCCGTATCTCGACGCGGTGCAGGATCCCGTGCGTCGTCTGCGGATCGGATTCATGCATGCGGCTCCGCAGGGCACGCCGGTCGATCCCGAAGCGGTCGCCGCGGTCGAGGATGCGGCCAACCTGCTGGAATCGCTGGGACACACTGTGGAGCCTGCCGCTCCGAGTATCGACGGGCGGCGTCTGGGGATGGACTTCATGACCGTCTGGACCGCTTGGTGCGCAGCGGAACTCGCCGAAGCCTGTCGCGAAACGGGAGCGTCCGCCGCCGATTTCGATATCGACACCCAGGTGCTCGCGGCAGCCGGTCGTGCGGTGCCGTCCCCGGAACTGCTGCTCGCACAGGCCCGTTGGACCGAATACACCCGGGCCCTGGCCGACTTCCACGAGACCTACGACCTGCTGCTGACGCCGTCCCTGGCCGAACCCCCGTTGCGCATCGGCCAGAACCGCACCCCCGCGATCGCTGATTCCGTGCTGCCCCCGCTGCTGCGGCTGGGCGCGGGAAAGATATTGTCCCGCACCGTTTTCTACCGAGACCTGGTCACCGCCAACCTGGCGGCGGTCCCGTTCACCCAGCTGGCGAACATCACCGGCCGTCCCGCGATGAGCGTGCCGACGCACTGGACCGCGGACGGTCTACCGCTGGGCACGCAGTTCGTGGGCGGATTGGACAGCGAGTATCTGCTCCTGCAACTCGCCGCCGAAATCGAAACGGCCCGACCGTGGTTCGACCGCCACCCGCCCGAATCCGAACTCCTCGGAGCGGGTGCTGCCGCGGAGCGGACACCGCGGTGAGTGTCGGAATGCGGTCCGAGAGCGCCGGTGCGACTACTCGCGCCAGCCGGTGAGTTCGACGCCCTTGGCCGTGTCGACCCGGAAGCCGAGTGAAATCTCCGCTGTCGCTTCGGGTTCCAGGGGGAGTCGCCAGGTCAGCTCGCCCAGGTCGGTGCGTTGGTGTGGATCGGGGCGGCAGGTGAGGTCGCGGACCACGATGGCCTCGTCGCGTGAGACCGGGATGCGGTCAAGGACGGTGACGGTGGTGGCGCGGCGGCCGTAGTTGCCGACGGTGATGCGGTAGCGGACCTCGCGCCGGGTCGCGCTGCCGATGACGCCCTTTCCGGCGGTGCGGCGCACCAGTTCGCGTTCGGCCCGGATCCGTTCGTCCACACCGAGATTCAGCTCTATCTCCTCGCCGGGCGCCCAGATCTCCAGGGGCGTCGTGCCGACGAACTCCGAGTCGTGGAACACCGAGGCGCGGCCCGGCCGCAGCGTGTGCTCGGAGGTGTTGACCGCGGTGGCCCGCAGATACACTTCCTGACTCTGCGCGGGTGCGGTGATGTGATCGAGGGTGGCATCCAGGTCCAGGACGGCCACTGTCGTGCGGTGCGCGGTAGCATCGCTCGGGACGGCGATCCGCTGGGGCGGACGGTATGTGGTCGCCGCGGCTCCGTGTTCTATTGCGGGGGCTGCCGGTTCGGCCATCGCAGCGTGCAATACCTTGGCGCGCGGCATCATTCCGGGTGCGGGCGGTCCGCCGGCCGCAGCGCCGTAGGCGACCGGCTCGGGCGGGCGCAGGCGATCGAGGAACCACGCCTGCGGCTCGGGCAGTCGCGCCGAGATCGCCGGGCGGGCGGTGGACAGGGCCAGTTCGCACTGGGGCCAGTCCTCGCCGGTGTTCTGGGTGATCTCCGCGTACCAGCCGAGCGTGAGTCCTTCGCCGCGCAACCGGATGTCGTAGGTCGAGACCCAGCGCGCGTCGTCGACGACGTAGGACAGTTCGAGTTCGAGCTCCCCGGCCTCGTGCACGTCGAGGGAGACCGCCACCTGCTGACGATCCGGAGTGCGCTGCCGGTGATGTTCGGCGAGATCGCGTTCCGCCGCGCGCAATTCCTCCTCCCGATGCTCGTGCTGCCGGTGCAGCTCCCGCTGCCGTGTGAGCGTCGCGCCGAGTTGCTGGGCGAGCGAATCACTCAGCCCCGCAACCCGATCCGGCTCGATGTCTCCTGACGCGAGTGCTTTGGCGAACGCGGCGCCGGATCGGCGCCCGAGGCTGGTCAGCAATTCCATCCGGCTGTCCTCGACGGTGCGGGCGTCGGCCAGCTCCGCGAGTCCGGACCGGATCTGTTCGGCGCGCTGCTCGAGCTCCTGGACGACCGCGTCGGGCGAGCGTGGATTGCGCTGCATCGCCACATCGACCCCGAGGACTGCCGCCGCCCCGCGCCCGCTCACCCGCACCGAGTCCCGGACCAGCCCCAGTGGCAGCCCGCCGACCTCCACCGCCTGCTCTCCGGCCTCCACGATGACGGTCGTGCGCCGGGTGATTCGCGCCTGCCCGGGATAGACGGTCACGGCCACGATCGGTGCGTCCACCATGCTCATTCCGCGAGGCTACCGTGCTCGGTGCGTCGTGAGGGTGATGGCGAGCACCAGGTTGGCGATCAACGCATCGGCGAAATCCGCGACCGAGCCGTTGCGATGCAGCCGGTCGATCGGCTCGCCGCGGCGCCGCCGCTGGAGCGCCTGGGAAATCGCCGAGTCCGTGGCCTTCCTCGCCGGTCCCGGCCGCTGGGGGAACGGTCAGGTCGTCTTCACCAACGGCGGCATCGGCTGAGTGATCGGCACTGGATCGATGATGCCGCGTTCGCGCGTCGATCAATCCGCTCATGTCATGTCTCGCAGGTGAATTCGGACTTCTTCACCGGTGATGACGTTGGATGCCGGTCGGCATGGACCGTGATGGCGGTGGGGTCACCGCTTTCGGGTTTCGCGCACTCAGACGTCGAAGAAGACTGTCTCTCCCGGCCCCTGCAGGCGGATGTCGAAGCGATAGCCGTCGGGGGATGTGGTGGCGCACAAGGTGGAGCGGCGGTCCTGCGGGACGGTGGCCAGGATGGGGTCCGTGGCGTTGGTTGCGGCTTGGTCGGGGAAATAGATCCTGGTGACGACGCGGTGCAGCATGCCTCGGGCGAAGACCGACACGTCGATGTGCGGGGCCTGCGGGCGGCCCTCGCGGGTGGGTACGGGGCCGGGCAGCACGGTGTGCACGGCGTATTCGCCGAGGCGGGTGTCGCTGCGTCCCAGGCCGCGCCAGCCCGGGTGACGTCCGCGCGGGTCGTCGGGGTGGTCGAAACGTCCGTCGGGGGCGGCCTGCCAGGTTTCCACGAGGGCGTCGGGAATCGGATCACCCGCGCCGTCGAGGATTTCGCCGCGGATCCAGAACGCTCCGGGTGTGCCGTCGGGCACGACCATGCGCCCGGCGCGGCCCCAGTCCAGGCCGATGGTCAGGAAGGGGCCGACGGTCTGCGACGGCGTCCCGGGCAGTTCGACGGTGTCGTTCAGGGTGGAGTCGGCGCGCTCAGGCATGGGACTCCTCGAACGGGGTCTGCTCGCGCCCGCGCAGCACGATGTCGAATTCGAAGGCCAGCGCCCAGTTCGGTCGGGTGCGTTCCAGGCTGAAGCGCGAAATCAGCCGGGGCCGTGCGGATTCCGGAGTCGCATTGAAGATCGGATCCTGGGCGAACAGCGGATCGCCGGGGAAGTACATCTGGGTCACCAGGCGCTGGGTGAACGCGCGGCCGAAGACCGAGAAGTGGATGTGCGCGGGCCGCCAGGCATTGTGGTGATTACCCCAGGGGTACGCGCCGGGCTGGATGGTGACGAATTCGTAGCGGCCGTGTTTATCGGTCAGGGTGCGGCCGACACCGTCGAAATTCGGGTCCAGCGGCGCGTCCCAGCGGTCCCCGATGTGCCGGTAGCGGCCCGCGGCGTTGGCCTGCCAGATCTCGATCAGCGAATCCGGAATCGCCCGCCCGTTCCCGTCGAGCAGCCGTCCGAACACGATGATCTTCTGCCCGATCGGATCTCCGCGATGCCGGAAGGTCAGATCATGCTCCCCGGGTTGCACCGCATCGTGGCCAAGGACCGGACCGGTGATCTCGGTCAGCGTGTGCGGCAACATGATCAGCGGTTCCCGGGGGTGACGCCGCGCGGTCGAGCGGTAATCGGGGGAGTCGAGCGGGGGATGGGTGCCGGGCGGATCGGGGCGGTATCCGGCGACGTCGATACTCATGACAGTCCTTCGATCGGAATTCCGGCGTAGTTCTCGGCGAGTTCGGTTGCCGCGGAATCGGATTGCACGACGCGCTGCAACTGCGCGAGTTGCAGACGGGCGTCGAAGTCGTCGCCGTGCCGGTGCAGCATCGTGGTCATCCACCAGGAGAAGTGGGTGCAGCGCCACACCCGCCGCAGGGCGATATCGGAGTACTCGTCCGCGAGCCGGGTATCGCCGCCGGCGAGCCAGGTGGCGATGGCGCGGGCGAGCAGGGCCACATCGGCGATCGCGAGATTGAGTCCCTTCGCGCCGGTCGGCGGGACGGTGTGCGCGGCGTCACCGGCCAGGAACAGGCGTCCGTGCCGCATCGGCGAGGTCACCATGCTGCGCATCGGCAGTACGCTGCGGTCGGTGATCGCGCCGGTGGTGAGCGTCCAGCCGTCCAGGGCGAAGCGGGTGGCCAGTGCCTCCCAGATCCGGTCGTCGCTCCAGGCGGTCAGGTCCTCGTCGGGCTCGACCTGAAGGTAGAAGCGGCTCACGGTATCCGAGCGCATGCTGTGCAGTGCGAAACCGTCCGGATGCCAGGCGTAGATCAGCTCGTCGGTCGAGGGGGCGACGTCGGCCAGGATGCCCAGCCAGGCGAACGGGTAGGTGCGCTCCCAGGTGCGGCGATGCCGTTCCGGGACGAAATATCTACTGGGACCGTGCGATCCGTCGCAGCCCGCGATGATCTCGGCCTCGATCCGCTGGGGGCGGCCGTCGGCATCGGTGAACGTCACCGTGGGCGAATCGGAGTCCACATCGTGCAATTCGACATCGGCCGCCTCGTAGAACGACAGCTGTCCCGCACGCTCGCGCGCGGCCATCAGATCCTTGGTCACCTCGGTCTGTCCGTACACCCACACCGACTTCCCGGCCAGGTCCACGAAATCCAGATGATGCCGCTCACCCGGCCACTGCAGATGGATCCCGCGATGTTCGAAACCGTCGCGGGCGATCCGATCCCCGACACCGGCCTCGCGCAGCAGCTGCACGCTCCCGGATTCCAGAATACCCGCGCGGATACGGGATCTCACGTACTCGGCGCTGCGCTGCTCCACCAGCACGGAGTCGATTCCGGCCGCGTCGAGCAGTTGCGCCAGCAACAACCCCGCCGGTCCCGCGCCGATGATCGCTACGCGAGTGCGCATGATTGTCCTCTCACTCGGCCGGGCACGGTTCAGCCCGGGAACTGTGCATGTTCGGTGGCCACGGTGACCCATCGGGTGTTGGAGAAAGCTTCGATGCCCCAGCGTCCGCCGAAACGGCCGTAGCCGGAGGCCTTGAATCCGCCGAAGGGAGCCTGGGGTTCGTCCATGATGGTCTGGTCGTTGATGTGCACGATGCCGGTCTGCAGACGTGCGGCCACGCGCAGGCCGTGCGTGGTGTTCTCGGTGATCACGCCCGCGGACAGACCGTTCTCGGTGTCGTTGGCCTTGGCGACGGCCTCGTCGTCGGTGGTGAAGGTATCGATCGCGCAGACCGGGCCGAAGGATTCGGTGTAGTGCAGTCGCGCGTGCGCGGGCACGTCGCTCAGCAGCGTCGCCGGATAGTGGGCTCCGGTCGGATCTCCGCCTCCGGCAAGGAGTTTCGCGCCATCGGCGACCGCGTCGGCGACGAGTCCGGCCACCCGGGACGCGGCCGCGGCGCTCATCAGCGGACCGAGCGCGACCGCAGGATCGGCCGGATCGCCCGCCGGTAGTGCGGTGAGTGCGGCGGCGAGCTTGGCGCCGAACTCCTCGGCGAGGGATTCGTGCACCAGCAGGCGATCGGCGGACATGCAGATCTGTCCGGCGTTGAGACATACGGAGAACGCGGCCGCGGCCACGGCGTAGTCCACATCGGCGTCCGCCAGCACGATCACCGAGTTCTTGCCGCCGAGCTCGAGCACCGCGGGCTTGAGGTGTTGTGCGGCAAGGGTTCCGATGATCCGGCCGACGGCGGTGGAACCGGTGAAGTTCACCGCGCGCACGCGGTCGTCGGCGATCAGCGTCTCGGCGATCACGGGGGCGTCGGCGGGGTCGTTGGTGATCACGGCGAGCACGCCGTCGGGCAGTCCGGCCTCGCGCAGAATGTCGGCCAGGAACAATCCGCTGGACATCGGCGCGGCCTCACTGGGCTTGAGCACCACGGTATTTCCGGCCGCCAGCGGTGCGGCCAGGGCGCGCACACCCAGGATGATCGGGGCGTTCCAGGGTGCGAAGGCCGCGACCACGCCGACCGGCTGACGCACCGCCATGCCCAGGAGGCCGGGTTGCTGAGTGGTGAGCACCTCACCGCGCGGTGCGGTGATCGCGGCGGCGGCCTCGCGCAGGGTGTTCGCGCCCAGCCACACGTTGAACCCGGCCCACCCGGCCGTAGCGCCCACCTCGCCCGCCATGATCCGGGTGGCCTGCTCGGCCCGCGCCTCGAGCAGATCGGCGGCGCGCAGGAATATCGCGCGTCGTTCGAAGGGGCTCAGCGCGGCCCAGTCCGGAAATGCGTTGTCGGCGGCGGTGATCGCGGCGGTCACGTCCGCGGGATCGGCCGCGGCGACGGTGGCGTACACGGCTCCGGTGTGCGGGGTGGTGACGGAGATGGTCCGGCCGCCTCGCGCGGGCAGGTCCGCGCCGCCGATGATCAGGTCACGGGCGAAGGTCATGATGTCTCGATTCGGTACTGCGCGGTCGCCGAGACCGGCTGCGGGCAGACCGCACGTCCTCGGCGTCGTTATCGGTGACAGCCTGACGATGATGTGTCCCGCGCCACTACCGCATTTCCATTCAATGGATGAGATTCAATGGTCCGCGCCGAGTGCCCGAGAGATGCCGCGGGCGGTCGCCTGCACGGCGGGTGCGATGCTGCGGGCGGCGTCGTCGTGGGGGACGATGGCCGCCAGCGCGGCGACGACGAGTCCGCGGACCGTGCGCACGGGCGCGGCGATGGAGGTGGTCGTCTCGTCGAGATGTCCGGGGCAGAAAGCGATTCCGGTTCGACGGATCTCGCCGAGCAAGGCGCGCAACGCCTTCGGGTCGGTGACGGTGTGCGGGGTGAACCGAGTGAGCGGTCGGGTGAGGATCGAATCCTGGAGTTCGAGTGGGCCGTTGGCCAGCAGCACCAATCCCGGAGCCGAGGCGTGCAGGGGCAGTCGTCCGGCGTATCGGCTCAGGTTGCGCACCGATCCGGGGGCGGACAGGCGTTCGATGTAGAGCACCTCGCTGTCCTGTAGGACGGCCAGTTGTACGTGATTGCCGATCACCGCGTGCAGATCCTGCATGAACGGCATCGCCATCTCGCGCAGGCCCAGGGTGGGCGAGGCGCGCGAGACCAGTTCCCAGATCCGCACGCCGATCCGGATCCGGCGATCGGCGTCCCGGCGCAGCCAGCCGTAGCCGATCAGCTCGTTGACCAAGCGTGAGGTGGTCGCCACCGGCAGGCCCGTGCGACGGGCCAGTTCGGAAACCCCGATGGCGGGCATATCGGCGTCGAACGCCTCGAAGATCCGCACCGCCCGGGACAGTACGGATTCGCCGCTGGGTGATCGGGCCATCAGCCGCCCGCGACCCGGCCGATCGGCTCCTGCGCCATACGGCCACCCTAGCCGCCGAGGCCCGATGCGAAGATGGCGTTCGTGACCGCAGCCGACGACGATGCCGAAGCGGCCGCCCCGCCCTCGACGCTGTATCTGATCAAACAGCTGGAACTGGCGGTGCGGGCGGTGATGGACGACGCCCTGCGCCCGCTGGGCCTGACCACATTGCAGTACACGGCGTTGACGGTGCTCGAGCGGCGCGGCGGGCTGTCCTCGGCGCAGCTGGCGCGCCGAGCGTTCCTGCGGCCGCAGACCATGCACGTCATGGTGCGCACGCTGGAGGAGCGCGGACTGATCAGCCGGGACCGGGATCCGGGCAACCGCAGGGTGCTGGTGACCGCGCTGACCGACCGCGGACGTGAGCTGCTGGATCGGGTCGCGCCGCACATCGAGCAGATCGAATCCGGTCTGCTCGCGGATATGAGCGCGCGGCGCGGGACGGAATTCCGTGCCGCGTTGCGACAGGGCGTGGTCGCGCTGACCGCCGAGGCCGCGGCGCGCGGCGTCTCGGCGACGACGCCCGCCGACGAGTAGTCCGGGAACTGTTGACGGCGAACGAATCCGGCGGCACCATAGGAGCCAAATCATCAGTAATACTGATAATGGAGCGCCGATGACGACAGCGACCGAGCCCTGGGGCGAGACCGTCAGCGTGGAGTTCGAGGAGGGCATCGCCTGGGTCACGCTGAACCGCCCGGACAAGCGCAATGCGATGAATCCGGCCCTCAACACCGAGATGTGCCGGGTGCTGGACCATCTGGAGGCCGATCCGCGCTGCCGGGTGCTGGTGCTCACCGGTGCGGGCGAATCCTTCTCCGCCGGAATGGATCTGAAGGAGTACTTCCGCGACGTCGAGGCGACCGGGGATCTGGCGCTGCAGTATCGGGTGCGCCGGGAGAGCAACGAATGGCAGTGGAAACGCCTGGCCTACTTCGCCAAGCCGACCATCGCGATGGTGAACGGCTGGTGCTTCGGCGGAGCCTTCACCCCGCTGGTGGCCTGTGATCTCGCGATCGCCGACGAGACCGCGAAATTCGGTCTGTCCGAGGTGAACTGGGGCATTCCGCCGGGCAGCGTGGTCACCAAGGCGCTGGCCGCGACGGTGCCGCAGCGCGACGCGCTCTACTTCATCATGACCGGCGAGACCTTCGACGGTGCGCGGGCCGCGCAGATGCGGCTGGTCAACGAGGCGGTTCCGGCCGAGCGTCTGCGCGAGCGGACCAGGGAACTGGCCGCCCGCCTGGCCGGACTCAATCCCGTTGTGCTGCATGCGGCGAAGGTCGGCTACCGGTTCGCCGCGGAGATGAGCTGGTCGCAGGCGGAGGACTACCTGTACGCCAAACTGGATCAGACCCGGGCTCTGGATGCGGACCACGGCCGGGAGAAGGGCCTGTCCCAGTTCCTGGACGACAAGAGCTACCGACCCGGGCTCGGCGCGTTCGATCCCGCCGGACAGTAACGGCCACAACCGAAACGGCATCGACCGAGTGAGGATGGATCGTGCGGAATCGGGGACTCGGCTCGTGGCCCGCCCGGCGGGCCCGGATGACGCCGGACGCGGTGGCGGTGATCGGCGCGGGCCGGTCGATCACCTTCGCGCAGTTGTACCGCCGGGTGGCGCGGGTCTGCGGTGAACTGCGGGCCGCGGGGGTGCGCGCCGGTGACCGGATCGCCTATCTGGGGCCGAATCATCCGGCCTATCTGGAACTGCTGTTCGCGGCCGGGGCGCTGGGCGCGGTCTTCGTCCCGGTGAACTTCCGCAGTGCCGCAGCGGAAATCGATTACATCCTCGGCGATTGCGGTGCGCGGGTGCTGTGTCACACCGAGGCGTACCGGGACGTGGTGGGGGAGTTGACCGTCGAGGTACGGACGATCTGTGTAGCCGCCGACGAGCTGCTCGAGGACGATGCGCTCGTTCCCGACGAGCCGGTCGGCCTCGAGGATCCCTGCCTCATCATGTACACCTCGGGCACCACCGGGCGGCCCAAGGGTGCGGTGCTCACGCACGGCAACCTGACCTGGAACTGCCTCAATGTCCTGGTCGAATCGGATGTCGCGGTAGACGAGGTGGCGTTGGTGTCCGCGCCGCTGTTCCACGCCGCCGCACTGGGCATGCTGTGCCTGCCCGTGCTGCTCAAGGGCGGCTGTGTGGTGCTGTTGGAGAAGTTCGATCCCGCAGTGGTTTTCGATGCGATCGAACGTCATCGGGTGACGCGGATGTTCGGGGTGCCCGCGATGTACGACGCGCTGGCCGCGCTCGATCGCTGGGACACCGCGGACCTGTCCAGTATCCGGGTGCTGCTGTGCGGTGGAGCACCGGTGCCGCACAACACCATTCGGCGCTATCTGACGCGCGGGCTGACCTTCGTGCAGGGATACGGGATGACCGAGGCGTCACCGGGGGCGCTGCTGCTGGACCCCGCACATGCGCAGACCAAGGCCGGATCCGCCGGTGTGCCTTCGTTCTTCAGTGATGTCCGGGTGGTCGACGAGCGGGGTGATCCGGTCGCGGACGGGGAACGCGGCGAGGTGATCGTCAGCGGACCCAATGTGATGCCCGGCTACTGGAATCGCCCCGCCGAGACCGCGGAAGTGTTGCGGGAGGGCTGGTTCCACTCCGGCGATGTCGCCACCGTCGACCCGGACGGCTACGTGTACATCGTGGACCGGATGAAGGACGTCATCATCTCCGGCGGGGAGAACATCTATCCCGCCGAGGTGGAGAACGTGCTGACCGCGCATCCGGCCGTGGCGTCGTGCGCGGTGATCGGCGTCCCGGACCAGCGCTGGGGCGAGATCGGCCGTGCCGTCGTCGTTCTCGCGGAGGGGCAGAACGTGGATCCGCAGACGCTGCTCAGCTTCGCCCGCGAGCGGCTCGCCGGATACAAAGTGCCCCGATCCGTCCACTTCGTGGACGAACTGCCCAGAGGCGGATCCGGCAAGGTACTGAAGTCGGTGGTACGCGACCTTTACGGGTGATCTCTCACGAACCGTCTCGACGTGGTTCGGCTGGATCGGCGGTTCGACCGAACTGCCCGGCTCGCTCGGGAATCGGGTGCGGTCGACCGACCGGCCCTGATGCGGGGGAGCCCGTGGCGGCCGCCGATCCGGATGTCCGGCGGCCGCCGCGCTGATTCAGCTCTGTGGGACCAGCGATTCCGAGCGCTGAACGGTCCCGGTGATCCCGGACGCATCCTGTCCGGCCAGCAGAACCGCCGCGCGGGCGATCGTCTCCGGCGGTTCGATCATGCTCTCCGGGATCTCCCGGCCACCGCCCGCGGCCTGCCAGCCCTCGGTCAGCACTACCCGGGACGGGCTCAGGCAGTTGACGGCGATGTTGTCGCCGCGAAGATCCGAAGCCAGGCCCAGGTAGAGGCGTTCGGCCGCGGCCTTGGAGACCCAGTAGGCGTTCGCGCCGCGATCGATCATGTCCACGCCGGTCGTGGTGATCGCCACGAGCGAGCCGCCCCCGCGCGCCTTCAGATGCGGGATGACGGCCTTGGTCACCAGGAATACGCCGGTCACGTTGACGTCCAGGCAGCGCTGCCAGCGCTGCAACGGCGTCGTCTCGATCGGTCCCATCCACAGCACACCGGCGTTGGCGACCAGGACGTCGATACCGCCGAACGCGGAAACCGTTGTGGCGACGGCCTGTTCGACCGACTCCTCGTTCGACACATCGCACGGGACCGGCAGCGCTCGCCCACCCGCGGCCTCGATCCGCTCGGTGACCGCGCCGATCGTGCCGGGCAGCCGTCCCTCGGTCTCCGAGCGCGCGGCGACGGCCACCGATGCCCCGGCGGCCGCGAGTCCCTCGGCGATGGCCGCTCCGATGCCCCGGCTCGCACCCGCGACGAAGGCCACCTTGCCCGCGAGCGGCCCACCCGGACCCCGGTCGTCGCCGGGGCCTCGGGTGCCGGATTCGGTGACGCTCACTTCGGCGGGAAGCGCAGCGCGCCGTCGAGCCGGATGGTCTCCCCGTTGAGGTAGTCGTTCTCGATGATCGACTGCGCCAGCTGGGCGTATTCGGTGGAGCGGCCCATCCGCTTGGGGAAGGGCACCTGCGGGCCCCAGTACTGCTCGAGCTTGTCGGCGGACTTGCCGTAGGCGGGCGTGTTGACGGTGCCGGGGGCGATGGTCACGACCCGGATGCCCAGGGGCGACAGATCGCGCGCGGCGACCAGCGTCATACCCAGTACGCCACCCTTGGCCGCGGAGTACGGCAGCTGTCCGATCTGGCCTTCGTAGCCGGCGATCGACGCGGTGTTGACGATCACACCGCGGCCACCCTCTTCGAGCGGTTCGGTCCGGGCGATCGCGGCGGCGGACAGCCGCAGCACGTTGAACACCGCGGTCAGATAGAACTCGATGGTCGTGCGGAACCCGTCCAGCGCCAGCGGGGAGCCGTCCTTGCCGACGAGCCGTCCGCCGCTGGCCGGGCCACCGTGCGTGTCGACCGAAATGCGAAGGGGCCCCAGTGATTCGGCCTCGGCGATGGCCGCCAGCACCGAGTCCTCGTCGGTGGCGTCGGTGTGCACGTAACGGATGCCGAGCTCGGTGGCCAGCTCCTTGCCCTTGTCGTCGGCGACGTCGGCGACGACCACCTTCGCCCCCGCCGCGTGTAACCGCCGGACGGTCGCCTCGCCGAGGCCACCGGTGCCGCCGACCACGATCGCTGAGCTTCCACTGATCTGCATGTCGTTACCCTCTCTTGAAATCACTACTCTCTGACTGAGAGAATAATGTTCTCATGAACATCAGCATGATCCTAGACATGGCCGTCTCCGCGGAGACGGAAGCCACAGAACCCGGGCCCCGACCGGTGATCACGGTCGGGGACCGCTCGATGAGCGCGCAGGAACTGCGCGCGTATGCCCGGCGGCTGGCCGACCGGGTCCGGGACCGCCCCGCGGTGCTCTACCTGGGCTCGAGTCATCTGGCCTATCCGGTCGCCCTGTTCGGCGCGGCCCTGGCCGGGGTGCCGTTCGTCCCGCTCAACTACCGGCTCGGCGAACAGCAGCTCGCGGCGCTGCTGGACAAACATCCGGGCGCGCTGGTCCTGCGCCAGGAGGATCTGGACGCACTGGTCGAGGGTGAAATCACCGCGGAGCAGGACGAACTCGACGCGCCGTGGGACGAGAACGCCGTCGCCGCGATCATCTACACCAGCGGCACCACCTCCGAACCCAAGGCCGCGCTGCTGCGTCATCGGCACCTGATGGCGTATCTGTTCAACACCATGGAGTTCGGCGGCTCCGAACCCGGGCACGCCTCCCTGGTGTCGGTGCCGCCGTATCACATCGCGGGCCTGACGAATCTGCTGTCCAACCTGTACTCCGGTCGCCGGGTGGTGTACCTGCCGGCCTTCGACGCCGAACGCTGGCTCGCCACGGTGCGCGAGGAGAAGATCACCCACGCGATGCTGGTGCCCACCATGCTCGCGCGCATCGTCGGCGCGGTCGACGGAGACGATGCGGCCACGCCCGGACTGGCCAGCCTGGCCTACGGCGGTTCGCGCACCCCGCGTCCCGTGCTCGAACGCGCCCTGAAGGTGTTCCCCGACACCGGATTCGTCAACGCCTACGGACTCACCGAAACCGCCTCCTCGGTGGCTGTCCTGGGCCCGGAGGATCACCGCGAGGCGTTCGCCTCGCAGGATCCGGCCGCGCGGGACCGGCTCGGCTCGGTCGGGCGCGCACTGCCCGGTATCGAGGTCGAGATCCGCAGTGAGACAGGTGATCCCGTTCCGGCGGGCGAATCGGGTCTGGTGTTCGTGCGGGGCGAGCAGATCTCGGGGGAGTACGGGGGACGCAGCGCGCTGGACGCCGAGGGCTGGTTCCCGACCCGTGACCTGGGCCGCCTGGACGCCGAGGGTTACCTGTTCATCGAGGGCCGCGCCGACGACACCATCATCCGCGGCGGGGAGAACATCGCACCCGCCGAGATCGAGGACGTGCTGCTGGATCATCCGGGTATCCGGGAGGCCGCGGTGATCGGCGTGCCCGATCCGGAATGGGGTCAGCGCCTGGTGGCCGTGCTGGTCGGCCAGGGCGATCCCGAGGAGATCAAGGGATGGGTGCGCTCGCGGCTGCGCTCGTCCAAGACCCCGGACACCATCGTGTTCCGGGCCGAGCTGCCCAAGACAGAAACCGGAAAACTGGTGCGCCGCACCCTGGTCGCCGAATTGGAGAACACTCATGCCTGAAGCCGTCATCGTGTCCGCGCTGCGCGCCCCGATCGGGACCGCCCGCAAGGGCACCCTGCGCGACACCAACGCCTTCGACCTCGCCCATCACGTGGTGTCCGCGGTCGCCGGGGAGGTCGATGCGGACCGCGTCGAGGACGTGATCCTCGGCGAGGGCCGCTACGGCGGCGGTGTCATCGCCCGGCACGCGGCGATCACCGCCGGTCTGACCCCGGCCTCGGGGATGGCGCTGAACCGGCACTGCGCAGCCGGGATGTCCGCGGTGCAGACCGCCGCGGCCGGTATCCGGGCCGGGATGAACGATCTGGTCATCGCCGGTGGAGTGAACTCGGAATCCACTGCACCGCAGGCCAAGTGGAAGGTCGGCGAGGACGAGTGGAACGAGCGGTGGGTTTCGCCGTCGCATCCCGAACGTCCGGACGCGCCGACCCTGGACATGTCGATCACGGTCGGCTGGAACACCGCGGTCAAGGCGGGGCTGACCCGCGCGGATATGGACGAGTGGGCGTTGCGGTCGCATCGCAACGCGATCGCGGCGATCGACGAGGGCCGGTTCAAGGAGGAGATCGTCCCGATCCGGACCCCGCACGGACTGTTCGAGGTCGATGAGCACCCGCGCCGGGAAACCAGTCTCGAGAAGCTGGGCGGGCTGAAGGTGTTGCACCCGGAGATCGAGGGTTTCAGCATCACCGCCGGTAATGCGTCGGGTTCCAACGACGGCGCCGCGGCCCTCGCGGTGGCCAGCGACAGCCTCGGGCTGCCGGTGCTGGGCTACATCCGGTCCTGGGCGTCGGTCGGCGTCGATCCGGCCGTGACGGGTCTGGCTCCGATCGACGCGATCACCAAAGCCGTCGCCAAGGCGCGGATTTCGCTGTCGGAGGTGAAGCTGTTCGAGATCAACGAGGCGTTCGCCTCGGTGCCGGTCGCGGCGATCCGGGCGCTGGATCTGGATCCGGACGCGGTCAACTTCAGCGGCAGCGGCTGCTCGCTGGGGCATCCCGTGGCGGCCTCGGGCGCTCGGATGATTGTCACGCTGGTGCACGAATTGCGCCGTCGCGGAGGCGGATTCGGTATCGCCGCGATGTGCGCGGGCGGCGGTATGGGTTCGGCGACGGTGATCGAGGTACCCGCGCCGTGAGGCGGCGGTAGTACATGCAGACCGTCGCCGAACTCATCGATGCGGCCCGCACGGGATCGTTGCGGGCCGCGGGGAGGCTGCTGAGTCTGGTCGAAAGTGACCGGCGAGCAGAGGTTCTCGCGCAGTTGGGGGAGTGTGCGCCGGTGCGGGTGGTCGGGGTGACCGGGCCGCCCGGCGCGGGCAAATCGACCACGATCGCCGCGCTGGTCGCGGCCTATCGCGAGCGTGGTCTGCGGGTGGCGGTGCTCGCGGTGGATCCGTCCTCCCCGTACAGCGGGGGTGCGCTGCTGGGGGACCGGATCCGCATGGCGCAGCACATCGATGATCCGGATGTGCTGATCCGTTCGGTGGCCACGCGCGGTCATCTGGGCGGGCTGGCCGCGGCGGTTCCGGCGGCGATCGCGCTGCTCGGCGCGCTGGGGTACGAGCTGATCCTGCTGGAGACGGTCGGGGTCGGGCAGTCCGAGATCGAGATCGCGGCGGTGGCCGATCCGACCCTGGTGATCCTGAATCCCGGTGCGGGAGACGCGGTTCAGGCCGCCAAGGCGGGTCTGCTCGAGGTCGCGGACATCCTCGTGGTGAACAAGGCCGATCGTGACGGTGCGAGCCAGACGGTACGTGATCTGCGCCAAGAGGTTTCGGTGCCGATCCTGACCGCGGTCGCGGCGCAGAACACCGGTATCGCGGAACTGGCCGAGGCCATCGACGCGCATCATCGCGCGGATACCGGTGAGCGTCGCAGTGCTCGCGCGCGGGCGCAGATCCTGTCGCTGGCGCAGAGCAGATTGCGTGGTGACGCCGCATTGGACCGGCTCGCGGCCGAGGTCGCCGCCGGTACGTGCGATGTGTATACCGCTGCGGACCGTCTGCTGTCCCCTCGTGACCGCCCGGATGTTCACACGAACGGAAATGATGTATACATTAAATGAGAATTAGATTTCCATCCGCGGTTTCGGACACCTGACCCATCGGGTCGACGCGCCGTCGCGGGTGACAAGACAGATGGAGGACGGCACATGGCCAAGGCGCTCGCGCCCGAAGCATCCACGTGGCCCGCGGACAATCCACAGCTCGTCGGCACCCGGTGCGGTTCGTGCAGTGCGGTGACGTGGCCGCGGCAGGCCCGCTGCCCGCGGTGCAGCGGACCGGATATGTCCGAAGTGCTGCTGCCCACCCGCGGCACGCTGATCGCTTGGACGACACAGGGTTTCGTCCCGAAACTGCCCTATGCGGGCAAGGAGACCGCCGACACCTTCGAACCGTTCGGCATCGGCCTGGTCCAGCTCGGCGATCAGGTCCGGGTGGAATCCCGCCTGACCACGGCCGATCCGGACGCCTTGAAGCCCGGTATGGAGCTCGAGCTGACCTTCGTCCCGCTCTACGTCGACGAGAGCGGCGAAGAGGTCGTGACCATCGCATTTCAACCGGCCTGAAGGAGCCTGACATGAACGACGTTGCCATCATCGGCGTCGGCCTGCACCCGTTCGGCCGATTCAGCAAGACCGCCATCGAAATGGGCGCCGACGCAATCCAACTCGCGCTCACCGACGCGGGCGCGGAATGGAAGGACATCCAGTTCGGCTTCGGCGGAAGCTACGAGGTGAGCAATCCGGACGCGGTCACCCGGCTGGTCGGGCTGACCGGGATTCCGTTCACCAATGTGTTCAATGCCTGTGCCACAGCGGCCAGTTCGATCGAGCAGACCGCCGAGGCGATCCGTTCGGGGCGTTACGACATCGGCATCGCGGTCGGCATGGACAAACATCCGCGCGGTGCGTTCACCGACGATCCGGCCAAGCTGGGCCTGCCGGGCTGGTACGCGGAGAACGGGCAGTTCGTCACCACGAAGTTCTTCGGTATCAAGGCCAATCGCTACATCCAGGATCACGGCATCTCCCAGCGGACCCTGGCCAAGATCGCCGCGAAGAACTTCCGCAACGGTGCGCTGAATCCGAATGCCTTCCGGCGCAAGCCGATTCCGGAAGACGAGATTCTGAACTCGACGATGCTGAACTATCCGCTGACGCAGTACATGTTCTGCTCGCCCGACGAGGGCGCGGCGGCGGTGATCATGTGCCGCGGTGATCTGGCGCAGAAGTACACCTCGAACCCGATCTATCTGCGCTCCACCGCGATTCGCACGCGGCGCTATGGCGCCTACGAGGTGCACAGCACCTGGGCGGCCATCGACGAGGACGTCTCGCCCACGGTCTACGCCTCGCGGGCGGCGTTCGAAACCGCCGGAATCGGTCCCGAGGACGTCGACGTCATCCAGCTTCAGGACACCGACGCGGGCGCGGAGCTGATCCATATGGCGGAGAACGGATTCTGCGCCGACGGCGATCAGGAGAAGCTGCTGGCCGAGGGCGCCACCGAAATCGGCGGCCGCCTCCCGGTCAACACCGACGGTGGCCTCATCGCCAACGGTGAACCGATCGGAGCCTCCGGTATCCGCCAGGTCTACGAGTTGGTCCAGCAGCTGCGCGGCACCGCGGGCGACCGCCAGGTCCCCGGCAACCCCCGTGTCGGCTACGCCCAGGTCTACGGCGCCCCCGGCACAGCCGCCGCGACCGTGCTGAGTCTGTAGTCTGCATCGAACCGGCCGATCGGGCAGCGGCGATACCGCTACCCGATCGGCCGTTCCGCGCTCGAATCCTCTCTGACACAGAGGTGTACGTCATCGATGCGTGCGATGCGTGCGATGCGAATTCGGGTGCGGGGCCCGCATCGTGTCCGGGGCCGAGTGTGGCGGCCCGGAACCGATCCGCGAGCGGTGCTGCGCCGCGGTGCGGAATGTGAATCGGTCGAGTTGTCAGGACCGGTCGAGGCGGGCTGCCAAGCCCTCCAGGAGTATTGCTGTGCCGCCGCGGAATTCGTCGGCGGGCGTCATGGTGTGCGCCAGGTCGGCGGTTTCGGCGAGAAGCGGGAATTCGTCGGCCGGGGCCGAGGCGAGGAGAGCGGTTCCAGGACCGATGAGCGAGGCATAGTGCTCGTTCTGGAGGTAGCCGAGCAGGAAGCCGACGATCGTGCGCTGGGCGATGACGCGCTCGGACCCGGTGAATCCGGCGTCGGTGAGCACGGTCAGCATGGCCTCGATCCAGCGCAGGCTGCCGGGTGCGGTCTGGCGGTGCCGCAGGGTCAGGGGGATCGCGGCGGGATGTGCCGAGGCCGCGGCGCGGAGGCGATCGAGCAGGAGTTCGACCCGCTCGCGCCAGTCCGTATCCGGGGGGAGTGATACCTCGACGGGGTCGAGAATGCGGTTGGCGACGAGGATTTCGAGCTCGTCGCGATCCGAGACGTAGCGATACAGCGCCATCGTCGCCATCCGCAGTTCCTTCGCCACCGCTCGCATGGTGAGCGCGGACAGGCCGTCGCGATCGATCACCGTCAGGGCGGCGGCGGCGAGATCGTCGGTCGTCAGGGAACGGGGCCGGGGCACGGATTGACAGCGTACGGGATACGCGCATACTGGAGGTAGGCGTAGCTTGTACGCTTACGAAGGGAGTTGCCATGTCGCTGTCGTCGTCGGTGCCCGCCCGGACGCTGACAACCATTGCCGGGTCCGAGATCGGGATCCCCGATCCGGATCGGCTGGTCCATCTGCAGTTCCGCCGGTTCGCCGGATGCCCGGTGTGCAGCCTGCACCTGCGCTCGTTCGTGCTGCGCCGCGACGAGATCGCCGCCGCGGGAATTCACGAGGTGGTGGTATTCCATTCCAGCGCAGCGGAATTGCGCGCACAGACCGCCGCGGTGCCGCTGGATCTGATCGCGGATCCCGGCCGCGCCCTCTACCGCGAGTTCGGCGTGGAGTCCGGCTATCGCGCCCTGCTCGACCCACGCGCCTGGCCCGCGATCGTGCGCGGCGTCGTCCGCGAGCTCGGGGCGATCCGCCGCCACGAGAAGCCGCCGCCACCCTCCAGCCCCGAAGGCGGCCGATTGGGCCTGCCCGCCGATTTCCTGATCGCACCCGACGGTGCGGTGCTCGTCGCGAAGCGCGGAGCCCACGCCGATGACCAGTGGTCGGTGGACGAACTCCTCGCCCATGCCGCCCACGTGACACGAGCGTCGCGATGACGGCCTCCGAAGCGATCGTCGGCATCCACGCCGAGGCCGACCTGACCGAATTTCTGACCCGCTACCCCGAAGAGATGGCGTTCGGCGACCAGGACCCCGGACGCATCCTCGATCGCTGGTTCGCCCCCGGCTTCGTCTTCCGTAACGACGGCCTGGCACTGGACCGCCAACGCCTGATCGATCACGCCCGCCCGGCCCGCCGCAACGCTCGGGCACTGCACATCGAGGTGCACTCGAAGATGCTGTCGGGCAACGGAATCGCCGCCCACTACACCCTGACCGCGACCATGCGAACCGGACACGTCATCGCCACCGAGATCTACCTGGTCGGCAGGCTCGCGCAGGACGGGAGTATCACCGGCATCGACCAGTGCACCCGCATTCTGACCACGACCTGAGGTGTGCCGGCGGTGTCCTATTCGAGTAGGACGTTGCGCAGCCGCTCCAGGTCGGCGGGGCCGAAATCCAGGCCGTCGGTGAGGAATCGGTCGAACGTGCCGTAGGTGGTTTCGACGGCGGTGAAGGCCGAGCCGATGTAGGAGGGGTCCTGGTAGAGGAGTTCGCGCATGGCGTCAGGATCCTCGATTTCGCCCGACTCGGCGCCGCGGGTGATCCATGCCTGGTAGGAGGGCCAGACGTAGTCGTTGGTGGCCAGATAGTCGGCCAGTACGTCGTCGTGGGGGACACCCAGGGCGGTCAGCACGATCGCGGCCATCCAGCCGGTGCGGTCCTTACCGGCGGTGCAGTGGAACAGTAAGGGATCGCGATCCGGGTCGGCGATCAGGTGCAGGGTGCGGGCGAAGGCCGCGCGGTACTCCGGCTCGGTGATGAACTGCCGGTTGATCGTGCGCATCACCTCCGCTGCCCGGCCGCCGCCCAGATCCGGTTTGCCACTGGAGAATTCGCCGACAGTCGCGCCCAGGGTGGCGGTGATGTTCCCACCGGCGATCGGGAGTTCGATCCGGTCGACGCCGGCCGGCAGGCGATCCGGTCCGGCGCCGGTGATCTCCCGAGGGCTGCGGAAATCGACCACCGTGCGCAGGCCGAGCCCGGCCAGGACGTCCACGTCGCCGTCGGTGAGTTTGTGCAGTGCGTCGGCGCGGAACAGTCGTCCGGCGGTCAGCCTCCGGCCCTCGGCGGCGACGAATCCGCCGAGATCCCGGACGTTGACCGCGCCCTGCAGTTCGATCAGGCTCATACCGTCACGGTAGCCGGGCCGCCGCGCCCGCGCCGATCGGTTTCCGTTCAGCGGCCGGTCCCGCGAAAACCGGGACCGGCCGCCCCGTCCAGGGACATGATCTAGGGCGACCACGACGCCGAGCCGCAGGACGAGCCGATGACCGACACCCAGTCCGACAATGCCGAACTGCGGCGGGCCCGAGCACACACGCTCGGCGACATTCCCCGGCGCACCGCACGCCGCGTCCCGGACAAACTCGCGCTCGTCGACGGCGAGGTGCGACTGACCTTCGCGGAACTGGACGACCGCATCGATCGCGCGGCCGCGGCCCTGGTCGAGGCGGGCCTGACTCGCGGTGAGCGCCTGGCGATCCTCTCGCACAACTGCTGGCAGTATCCGGTGCTGCTGTTCGCGGCGGCGCGATTGGGCATCGTGGTGGTGCCGATCAACTTCATGCTGGGCGCGGGCGAGATCGCCTTCATCCTCGAACACAGCCGGGCCGCCGGGCTCGTCACCGAGGACGTTCTCCTGGAACAGGCCGAGCAGGCCGCGAACGCGACCGAGAGCCCGATCCGGGTCCGGGCGGTGATCGGCGCACCCGCCGAGGGCTGGACCGATATCGCCGAGTGGACCGGCCACGATCGCGCCGAACTGCCGGATGCGGTGATCGAGGACGACGAGGTGCTGCGGCTGATGTACACCAGTGGCACCGAATCGCGGCCCAAGGGCGCGATGCTGTCCAGCCGCAGCCTGATGTGGCAGTACGTGAGCATCCTGGCCGACGGCGGAATGGAGGGCCACGACATCGAGGTGCACGCGCTGCCGCTGTACCATTGCGCGCAACTGGACTGCTTCCTCGTCCCGGACATCTACCTGGGCTCGACCAGCATCATTCTGTCCCGCCCCGATCCGGACGAGCTGCTGGCCACCATCGAGCGCGAAGGAGTCACGAAACTCTTCGCCCCGCCGACGGTCTGGATCGCGCTGCTGCGTTCGCCGAGCTTCGACACCGCCGATCTGAGTACCTTGCGCAAGGGGTACTACGGAGCATCGGCGATGCCCCGGGAGGTGCTGCTCGAATTGCAGCAGCGCCTGCCCGGCGTGCGGTTGTGGAACTTCTACGGCCAGACCGAGATGGCGCCCATGGCCACCGTGCTGCAACCGGAAGATCAACTGGCGCATGCCGGTTCGGCCGGAGTCGCCTCGCTCAACACCGAAACCGAGGTGGTCGACGACCAGGACCGTCCGGTACCGCCGGGCACGATCGGTGAGATCGTGCATCGCAGCCCGCACGCCATGTCGGGATATCTGAACGATCCCGAGCGCACCGCGGCGGCATTCAGCGGCGGCTGGTTCCACTCCGGCGATCTGGGTTACCTGGACGAGGACGGCTACCTGTACGTGGTCGACCGCAAGAAGGACATGATCAAGACCGGCGGCGAGAACGTCGCCAGCCGCGAGGTCGAGGAGGCGCTGTACACCCACGCCGACATCGCCGAGGTCGCGGTGTTCGGTGTGCCGCATCCCAGGTGGATCGAGGCCGTCGTCGCCGCGGTCGTTCCCCGTGCGGGCACGGACCTGGACGCCGAAGCCGTGATCGCCCACTGCCGGGACCATCTGGCGGGCTACAAGACCCCCAAATATGTGGTGATCGTCGCCGAGCTGCCCAAGAACCCGAGCGGCAAACTCCTCAAACGGCAACTACGCGAACAGTTCTCGGACATCGCTACAGCAGACGCCGCCATCTGAGCGACCCGGGCGCCGCGTGGGATGGCGCCCAGTGGTCAGGACGCCGTTCGGGGGCCGGTGGTGGCGATCAGCGCGTCCACGGCGTCGGCGGCCGGAGTGGGGCCGTCGGTGAGTTCGACGATCACGCGGTTCAGGCCGGGCCGATGCAGGGCCGCATCGATGAACGCGGCCACGCCGTCGCGGTGGACGTCGCCGTACTCGATCGCGAGACCCGCTGTGACACAACCATTTCCGGGCTCGTCGCGCAGCGTGCCCGGACGCACGATGAGCCAGTCCAGATCGGTGTGCGTCAGATAGACGTCGGCGGTCTTCTTCACCCGCATGTAGTGTTCGAAACCCTCGGTGGTCGCCCTGCCGCGACCGGCGTCGGGGAACACCGAGACCAGGACGAATCGCGTGACCCCGGCGCGGCGGGCGGCCTCGGCCGCCTTCTCCAGTCCGGCGCCGTCGATCGCGCTGGTCTGGTCCTGCCCGGTGCCGTGCGCGCCCGCGGAGAACACCACCGCATCGTGCCCGCTGAACTTCTCGGCGAGTTCGTCGACACTGTCGGCGATCAGGTCGCCGGTCAGCGGGGTCGCACCGGTTTCGGCGATAGCGGCGGCCTGTTCGGGGCGACGGTGCATACCGGTCACCTCGTCGCCGCGCGCGTGTAGCAGTGCGGCCAGCGGTCGTCCGACGCCTCCGGCGGCGCCGATCTGGAACACCTTCATCGATGTGCCCTCCTTGTCCGAAATGGTGCATGCCGACTGTTCGATCATCAGGCTAGTCGCCACCCGCCCGCGACCGGATGACCCGGCTCGCCGACGAATTCCCGCACAACTCGGTGAATCGATGTGATTGATTCCGTACCATTGATACATGGTGGGAGAACTCGGTGAAGCCGACGAGCGGATACTGGACGCGGCACTGGATCGGATGCTGTGCAACGGCATTCGCGAGGCCGGCATCGAGGAGGTCGCGCGCTGCGCCGGACTCGCCGAATCCGATGTGCTCGCCCGGTTCCCCACCCTGGAGGATCTGGTGGACGCGGTCCTGTCCCGCGAGGTGCTGCGCATGCTGGCCGAACTCACCACGGTGAGTGTGACCACGGACGGGATCGACGCCCAGATCGAGTCGGTCTCGCTGCACATTCTCGGGCGCATCCGTTCGCATCCGCTGGTGACCCGGCTGCTCGAGGTGGCACCGGGTGAGAGTCTGGGTTTCTACACCGTGCGCGGCGGGAAGCTCGTCTCCCTGGGCAGCCGCTATATCGTGACCATCCTCGAACATGCGCAGAGCGCCGGGCTGATCGATCGATACGATCCGCAACCGGCTGCGGAAATGCTTGCCCGCCTGGCACATTCGCTGCTATTCGTGCCGGACGGCGGGACGGACTTCCGCGACGCCGAGCGCGTGCACGCCTTCGTACTGGACACCATCGTGCCGCTGATCGAACACGGCCTGCCGACGCTGCAGATGGATCACGCGGTCGATGGCGCGGAGTAGCCGGCGACCGGATTCGGGCACCGGATGCTCAGCGGCTGCGGGCGGCGGGTTTGGTGCGCGACTTGGCCCGCCCGCCGGTCGCGGAGCGCGTGGGTAACCCGTGCTTGACCAGCGGCACGATGCTGGTGGCCACGAACGCCCGCACCTGCTCCTCGTCCCGGAAATCGATCTCGCCCGCCGGGGTCAGCAACACCGAATGCGCCAGGCGGGCAAGCAGTTCCGCGACCGGTCGGGTGTCGTAGTCGTCGATCGCGCCGCTTTTCTGGGTGGTCTCCAGGACCTGCACGATGTACCGGATGCCGATCTTGACCGACTCCTGGCCGCGCACGGTGTAGAAGTCGAGGATCTCCTCGGGCGCCACATCCAGTAGCTGGGTGACCAGGGGATGGGCGTGGGTCTGGGTCAGCACGTAGACGATGGTCTCCTCGATCTGGTTGTCCACGCCCTTGGTGGCGGTGGCGATCGTGGTGACCTCGGCCAGCGTGCGCTGGATCTCGCGGGCGAGCATGGCGTCGATCAGGTTCTCCTTGGTGGTGAACCGCCGGTAGATCGTCACCCGGTTGACGCCCGCGCGTCGCGCGATGTCGTCGAGGCTCGCGCGCCGGATGCCGACCTGCAGCACCCGGGTCAACGCCGCGTCGAGAATTCGTTCGTCCATATCGTCCCGTGCTGCTGCCATGCATCAAAGGTACATAATTGGTTTCTTCGCTGCGTAACAGTGATGTCACGACTGGCGAGACCCCCGCGACCATGTCGCGGGGCAGGCTTAATGGGAACTACGTTGTCGCCCAACATAGTTCGCGGCTCTTGGTAATCATCGTGCACGCCGTTGCGCCGACCGAGCGGCCCGGAGAATACGGTCCGGGCCGCTCGGATCGGTTGCGCGCCCGGGACTAGGAGTCCCAGATCTGCTTCTTACCCTGCTTGTAGAGGCCCGCGTCCTGTTGCCGGATGCCGTCGAACTCCTTGATGGTCTTGTGCGGCCAGATCGTGGCCTTCTTCGAGGTCGACCCGGAGGCGGTGAGGATGGCGTTGGCTGCCATCCGGCCTCCCTCGTTCGCACCTTCCATGGTGGCGAGGTCGATCTGCGACTGGTTGTAGTCGCCCGCCAGGAACATGTTCGGGATCTTGGTCGGCCCGGTGGGACGGATTTCCCAGGACCCGGCGGTATTGATCAGCAGCGGGTCCTCGTTCGTGTACTTCGAACCGTCCCACTTCATTCCGGGATCCAGATTCCAGCCCACCAGATTGTTGGAGTGGATCTTGTCGGCCGTCGCGCAGACCTGGTACCAAGCCTCCTTGGCGACCTCTTGCGGGCTGCACTGGTCGGCCCGCTTCTTGTTCTGGACCCCCGGCGTACGCCAGTCGGAGATATCGACCGACAGAATGCTTTTGACGGTACCGTCGCCGAAGTCCTTGGAGAAGTCCGGGTGGAGCTTCTTCCAATGGTAGGTCTGCTGGATGCCCGACATCCGCCACGGCGACTCGATCCAGAGGATATGGCCGGGCGACTCGAGGGTGTCCGTATTGAGGTAGAACTGGATGCCGGTCATCCAGTCGCAGAACAGCTCCTTGATCCGGCCCAGTGCGGGATCGATGGCCAGGATGTCCGGGCTGAACAGTGTGCTGACCTTGTCGGGCGGCAACGCGACGACGAACCAGTCCGCCTCCACGTTCTTGGTCGCCCCCGAGGCGTCCTTGATGACCGCCGAGGTGATCTTGCCGTTCTGCACGTCGAGTGATTGGCAGGCCGAACCGAGCTGCATATCGACACCGAGTGCCTTGAGCTGCGCGACCCACGGATCGATCCACACCTCGTTGGTCGGCCCGCACAGACAGTTGTCGAAGGTCTTGCCTTTGACATGCTCGTTGCGGCCGAGGAAGGACAGCAGGATGCACTCGATCTCGCCACAGATCGTCTTCGCGCTCGCGAGATTTTCCTTCGCGGCCACGAAGTCTCGGCAGATACTCGAGACTATGAGCTTCGCGGTCGGACTGGAGCCCGGGCCGAGACCGCAGAATTTGTCGAACGGTACCTTCTCCCACTGCCCGATACGGCGTTCGTCGGAACTGCCGAGATACACCACCCACTTTCGGATGATGTTGTACATTTCACCGTAGGGGATTTTGGGAATCCAGGTCATACCTCCCAGCAGCGTATCGAGGATCCAGTTGATATTCGCTGCCTCGAGCACATCGCCGGTCCAGAACCCGCCGGGGATCGTGAGGTTGCCTCCCCTCTCGTCGATACCCACGCTCGGGACCGTGACGAGATTGTCCATGACACCGTTCTTGTTGCCCGGGAACGGAATCCGGGCCATGGTGTCCCACGTGACCTGGTAATAACCGGGGAAGAAGCGGTACCCGTGCTCACCGGGCACGGGCTTGCGGCCACCGGAAACCGGCATCGCACTATCCGTACTCCGTGCCTTACCGCCCCAGGCTCGCGGCTCATAGATGGTGACGTGGAATCCACGCTCGGATAGTTCGTGGGCGGCGGTCATACCGGCCACGCCGCCACCCAGGACGACGACCCGGTTGCTGCCGGGCGCTGTCGCGGTGGTGTTCATCGCTGCTGACGGCGTGGTGGTCGGCGTCTGCGACGGCGTGGTGGTGCCGGACGCAGTCGTGGTGGGCGTCGGGGTACCTGACGGGGTCGTTGTGGTCGTGGGCTGCGCTTGCGCAACTCCCGCCGAGGCGGCAGCCACGGCCAGCGAGCCGGCAGCTGCGCCCTTCAATACCTTTCGGCGGTTTACTTCGGAGTCGGCCATTGAATTCCGTCCTCATCGACAGCAGGCCAGCGGTCGAGTTCTGCCAACTATATGCACGAGTAATCCGGGAGGTCAACAATGTGTCTCGATTTGGTGCATTGTTACAATGGCGGGCAGTTCGGCCTTTTCCGTCCGGACACAGATGTGGTGCCCATCCTCATATCGAGCGAGGATGGGCACCACATTTCAGGCAACAACCGCGGCCGCCGGACCGCGGCGGATCGGATTATCCCGGGACGCAGAGCGGAATGCTGGAAAGCGTAGTCAGACCACACGATCCGGCATTGAGGGCGAAACCGCCCAGGGCCGGGAGCGAGCCGACCGATCCGGAGCTCGAACCCAGATCCGGGAGGCCGGAGCTGAGGAAATTCGGCACACCCGCGGTGGAGTTGTACAGTTCGCTGCCGTCGTCGGCCACGAACGACGCCCCCGAGGGCGCCGGCTCCGCGGCCGCCGCGGCACTCACGGCACCCGCACCCATCGACAGACCGCCGGCGACGACGGCTGCCACACAAAGCTTTTCAATGACACGCATGATGACCTTCAACCTTCTGCGCGGCTGAATTGATGAGAATGACGGCCGGACCGCCCGAGGCCCTCGGCGATCCGGCACTCGCGTTCGATCCGGCTAGCTGCAGCCGGGAATGGCCGGAACCGAGGAGCCGATCACCGAGGCCCCCGAACCGGTGATACCGGTTACGAGGGCGCAAACCAACTGCACCCCATTGTCGACCACGGACGAGCCGGTGGACGGCGTCGAGGAACCGCCGCCGAGGATGTCGGCATTCGCGGGTCCGGCAGCCAGAACCAACCCGCCGGCGATGGCGACTGCGGCACATGTCTTCTTCATTGCACTCATAACCTGACAACTCTCTGCGCGGCGGACTTGAATGGTCGAGAGAAAGACTATCCAAGTTCCACTGCATCGCAATATTATCGTGACGATGCACAAAAGCCGATGGGCTCGCACCCGCATCGGCCCAGGTGGCCGATTATCGATCGAAAACTACGGTTACAACATATTCGGGCAGAACGCTGTGCATCGGCACAGTCTCCCTGCTCGTGTCCCGGGAGTCCGCAGCTGACCGTTATCCTCGGGGCATGTTCGGTGGGATCGGCTGGCCCGAATTCATGATTCTGCTCGTCGCGGCGCTCGTTATTCTCGGTCCGGAACGGCTTCCCGGCGCCATCCAGTGGACCATGAACGCCTTCCGGCAGGCTCGCGATTACGTCGGGGGCGCGGCAGAACAGCTGCAGTCGGAAATCGGTCCCGAGATGGATCAGTATCGCGAGTCCATGGCGCAGCTGCGACAACTACGCGAAATGTCCCCGCGCGATCTCGCCACCAAATACCTGCTGGACGGCGACGATTCGATTCTGACCGGTGAATTCGACCCGGTTGCGGAAAAGCCGGCCGTTCCGATCGCTCCCGAAGCGCCGAGTGGGCCCATCGACGGCAGTGCGACCATCGAGTTCAAGGAGACGATCGATCCCGCCAACGGCGGCGTCGTCGACGCCGCCGACTGGGGCTTTCCGGTCGCACCCGTCCCCGCCGCGGACGAGCAACCCCGATTCGACATGGAAGCCACCTAGGACATCCGCGAGAGATTCCGGGGTGCTACCTGTGCTTACGTCGTCCGCTGGCATTGACGAGGTAAGCGATCCGATCTCCTCACAGTAGGTGTTGTGGCCGTGCACTGTGAATATTCGAGATTCTTCGGAAATGCCTGGCTCGCGAATAGGGGGGATATCCGAACTTATTGTGCATTGTCACGAGCGGTATTGCCCCGGATGAAATCCCGGATACTGTGTTCGGTGCAATGTAAATCAGCCGCGCAGAGGGTTGAGTGAGCTATGAAAAAGTTTGGAAAGTTGATGGCTGCGGCAGCATTCGCGGGCGGAGTGGCATTGTCGGCCGGGCCGGCCACCGCCGCCGTGCTGACCGTGACCCCCGTGGACGACAGCTCCGGATCCTCGTCCATGATTCCCGGGCTCGACGGCGGGTCGTCCATGCTTCCGGGGCTGGGCGGCACGACTACCCCCGCACCGTCGACGACCACTCCCGCACCGTCCACGACGACTCCCGCACCGTCGACGACGACTCCCGCACCGTCGACGACGACTCCTTCGCAGGCCCCGACCGTGCCCACGACTCCCGCATCGTCGGCGAATCCCGTCGCTTTCAACACCGGCTCGGCGATGATCGACTCCGGAATCGGTATGTTGTGCTCCCTCACCGGCTCCGCGGCCGGCTCCGCCGGTTCCTCGGGTACTGCACTGCCGGGCTGCTAGAAGCCTGGTTCCGACATTTTCGACAACTGAGGAACCGAGCGGCCCGGTGTAGTTCACCGGGCCGCTCGGCCTTCGGAAGAGGAGGTTGATCATGGGTGCACTGAGTCCCACACATGTGTTGATCGTCGTGGGCGTACTCGTCGTTCTGTTCGGGGCCAAGCGATTGCCCGAGGCAGCCCGCGGGGCGGGACGTTCGCTGCGCATCTTCAAGAGCGAAGTGCGAGAGATGCAGTCGGACAGCGGCGAATCGCCGAGTGCGCAGGAACCCGGGCCGGCGCCGGATCGGGCGGCGACCGCGATCGCCGGGCCCTTGCCTGCCGCGGCATCGCCGTCCTTCGATGCGGGTGTGCAGCAGGCGCAGCCGGAGCCGCATCCGGCGGCACCGGAGCAAGGAAAAGTCTTGTCCGAGAAGTGATCTCTCAATCCGTCATCGGAGAGAACGACTTCCGGCCGGGGTGTTCGTGTCCGTCGTCGCGGCACCGCGCGGCCCACGCCGACGCCCCGGCCATTCGAATATCGAGGGATGCAATGGTTTCCGACCTGTTCAAGGTTGCCGCTCGACGGGCCGTCGCGACAGCGCTGGCCACGATGTTCTTCATGGTGCCGATCCCCGGCGCCGCCGCACCGCCGAAACCGTCGGCGGTCGCCTCGATCATCGAGGACGGGCGTACCTGGCATTTGAAGGTGTACTCGGCGGCGATGGGTAAGCAGATCGCTGTCGACGTGCTACGCCCGGCCGACACCTCGCGGCCCGCGCCGAATCTCTACATGCTCAACGGCCTGGACGCCGGCGAGGGGCCGATGAACTGGCAGAAGCAGACCACGGCGATACAGTGGCTCGGCGACAAGCCGGTCAACGTCGTCCAGCCGATCGGTGGCCGCGGCAGTTACTACACCGACTGGGAGAAGCCGGATCCCCGTCTGGGCGTCAACAAATGGAAGACGTTCCTCACCGAGGAACTGCCGCCGCTACTGGACAGGACCCTGCATTCCACGGGGTTGAACGCCCTGACCGGCCTGTCGATGTCCGGGACGTCGGTGCTGCAGCTGGCCGAGGCCAAGCCCGGCTTGTGGAAATCCGTTGCCGCCTACAGCGGATGCGCGCAGATCTCCGATCCGATGGGGCGGTCGTTCGTCGATCTGGTCATCGGCCTGTGGGCGGGCGGCAACCCGCTGAACATGTACGGCCCCGCCGACAGCCCGCTGTGGGCGCAGAACGACCCGCTGCTCAACGCGGAGAAGCTGCGCGGCACGCTGCTCTACATCTCCAGCGGGAACGGTCTTCCCGCGCCACGCGACGTGCAGAACTATCAGAAGCAGGCCCGTGGCGGACCTGCCGGCGAGGTCAACCTCGGTCTCGGCATGCTCATCGAGGCAGCGGCGGATCAGTGCACACACAATCTGCAGACCCGGCTCGACGCGCTGCACATCCCGGCAACCTTCCAATTCACCCCGACCGGCACCCACTACTGGCCGTATTGGGAAGAGGCACTGCATAATTCGTGGCCGCTGCTGGCCCGGGGGATGGGTCTGAAAGGCTATTGATCCTCGTGCGTCACCCGCGCGGCCACCACCGTGCCCACGGCCGTTGTCGCCGTGGGCCATCGGAATCTCAGGCGCCCGCAGACGCGCTGATCGCCGGGTCCGCTGACGTCGCGGCCCGGCAGTAGGCGCGAACGATCAAGGCCGCCTGTAGATTCCACAGACCGGGCTGGGTGAGCGGATCGTATCCGGTGAATTCCTCGATGCGGCGCAGCCGGTAATCGATCGTATTGCGGTGCAGATTCATCAATCCGGCGGTATCACGCCGGTTGAGATTGGTCTGCAGGTGGGTGAGCAGGGTCTGCAACAGGTGCGGGTGGTCGTCCAGCGGGTCCAGGATGGTGGCGAGCCGGTCGCGTGCCGGGCCGGGCCGGGTGATCTGGTACTCCAGCGCCACATCGGCGAAGCGGTAGAGACCGGCCGAATAGCCCAGGCGTCCAACGAGATCCAGCAGATCGTGCGTGTGGTCGGCGAAGTCCGCCAGGGCGGTGCGCGGTGCGAAGGACACCGTCGCGGTCACCGGCATGTGCGCCGCGACCGACAGTTGTGCGATCAGCTCCTCCAGGGCGGCGTCGTCCGCCTCGCGGGACGGTATGAGGATGGTCCCGCCGCAATCCCCGAGAGTCGAGAGCACCGGCAGTTCGCACCGGTTGGCCAGGGCCGTGCGGATGCCCCACATGGCGCGCTGGCGCATATGCGCCCGATCGCCGGGAAGTCCGGAATTATGCTGTGAGGCAATCGTTATCGCGAGGACCGCGTAGGTCTCCTCGACATGCTGTACCGAGTCGTCCGGCAGATTCCCCAGGGTGGCCGCGATGACGTGGAAGGGTACGGCCGGTGCCATCGCGGCCGGCCGCAGCTCGGTGACGCCGGTCTCGGCGATCGTCGAGGCGACCATTTCGCGAATCTCGATGAACCGCTTGGTCGTCGCGACGAGCTGCTCGTCGTGGGCCGCGGCCGTCCGCGAGATCTGCTCGAAGCTCTCGCGTGCCGCCCGCTGCATGGCCGCAGTGCAGTGCTCGGTGGAAAGTCCCTGTGCCACAGCCGATTCAACTGCGCAACGCAGCCGATCGAGAGTGTCCGCGACCCGCTCGGGCTCGTCCGGCGCACGGAGTAGATCGGTGAGCACCGTGCGGCAGATCCGCAGGATCTCCGCCTGCTCGGCGGGGACGAGGTGATCACGGCGCGACTGGCGCTGATCACTGATGGATGGGAGCGGATAGTGGACGTCAGCAGTGACGGACATTGTGTACTCCATTCGACGCTCGGTTCGGCCGCGAGGGCCGGGGCCGGTCGGTAGTCCCGGTTGTTCTCTCGGAGTGAAGGACAGAATAGCCCCGAATGAAACAATGCATCAATACCTGATGCATCGACTGTTTCACTGACGAGAGATTCGAGTGATTCGTGCTGAGCGCGGCATCGAATATTTGGATCCGGTCACAGTCCCCACTGTCACGATGAACCAACTATGGCTGTTTCGTTGACCGGTGATATCGGCTGTGCGTACTATGCGGCGCATTTCGCCCGCGGTCCGGCGTAGCCGAGGGGTGTTCGAATGTTGTTGTGCAAGTGTGGATATCGAGTTTGCCGAGACGAGCCCGGGAATCGTCGTAAGAATTCCAGCGTTCCGGCGACGGTATTCCGCCGGGGGACTCGCCCGACATAGCTTATGGGTGTGGCACCGCACTGCGCGGCCGGTGCCACACCCTCGCCCGGCGGTACCCCACCATTTCAGCAGCAGGCCCACGGTCGGGGCCGCCGGGCGAGTTCCACATCAGGCGGCGTGCCCGATATGGTGCGCCGAATCCCCGATGATCGCGGCATCCGAGCCGATCAGGGTGCGCAGGAATCTCTCCTGGGTCCGGCGTCCGCGAATCGCCGCACGCGCCACCCCGCCCGGCACGATGCGGGCGGTGACCGAGCGAATCAGATTGATCGGTATCCGCAGCAGCGGATACCACGGCAGGACATATCCGGGCAGACCCAGTTTCCGCATGGCCGAGGGGCCCAGGAACAGGCTCGACACCGACAGGTGCTGCAACCGGGCGATGCGCCCGCGCAGGCCCGGCAGGTTGGGGTAGTGCCAGCCCAGCGGATCGTCGGCCATCGGCACCGCCAACTGCGGCGAGGTCTCGTCCGGATTGGTGATGGCGGTGAGGCAGTGGTACAGGACTCGGACCGAATCTCGAAAACTGTTGGGCAGCAATTGATCATCCACCCCGATCAGCCAGCCCACGTACCGGGTCAGGTGTGCGGCGGCCTCGAGATCCCGCGGCGGGGCGAGCAGACCCATGGCCATGGCGCCGACGAACGGTGCGATCAGCGCGCCGACCAGCGTCGCGGCCATATCGGTCTGATTGATCGGCAGTCCCCACTCGTCGTCGCGCCAGTCCGGCATCGCCGCGACGTGCCGCCGGACCAGTGCGTGGATGAACCGCACGTGGATCGTGGAGCGATATCCCGGGCCCAACGGCGCCATCCCGCCCTCGCAGGTGACATCCAGTGCCCACTGCAGGGTTTCGGCGAATCGCTTGGCCGGGCCCTTCTCCAGCGCGCCGGTGCGCAGCAGCGTCTTGTTGAATCCCGAGGCCAGATATCCGCCGAGGAACGACACGTCCCGGGCGATGTACAGCCCGTCGGCCCCGCCCAGGCGGAAGACCAGCTCGCCGCGCGCGACCTTGTCCCGGTCCAGCCACGGCGGCGGCGTCTCGATGTGAACGAAGAACGCGCGCAACGGTTCCGGTGCGTCCGGTATCGCATCGATACCCTCGCGCAGGGCGCGTTCGAACAGCGGGCGGGTGCGGTCCATCCCCTCCTGGTACATCCAGTCGACGAGTTCGTCCATCCGCTGATCGCCGACGGTCAGGCCCTCGCCGAGTTCGGTCCAGCGCGCGGGCGAAGGTTTGGCCAGTCCCAGCATCAGGGCGAAAGGTCGCAGGCCGGGAACGGGACGCGGCCCGGCGGGGTGCCGGAGTGGAACGGTTCGATTCATCTGGTGCTCTCCTTCGAGCTCGTGGCGATCCCGTACTTCACCATCGGCACGATGGTGGTGCGGACGAAGTGATGCGTGGCCTCGTCGGCGGTGAAGTCGACTCCGCCGGTCGGGGTCAGCATGAGCGAATGGGCCAGGCGGGCAATCATTTCCGCGATCGGCTCACTGTCGTATCGGGCGATGAGGTTCGCGTGCTGGGCCCGGTCCAGCAGGCCGGCGATATAGCCGATGCCGAGTGCGACCATCTCGCTGCCGTGCACGGTGTAGAAACCCAGCGCCTCCTCGGGGGCGACGTCGAGCAACTGCCTGACCAGCCGGTGCATCCGGGTCTGGCGCAGGACGTACAGCACGGTCTTTTCGATCCGTTCGTCGATGCCCTCGGCTCCGGTGAGGATCGAGCCGACCTCGGCGAGCATGCGTTCGGTCTCGCGCTCGAGCACGGCTTCGATCAGTTTGTCCTTGCCGGAGAAACGGCGGTAGATCGTGACGCGGTTGATGCCCGAGCGTCGGGCGATGTCGTCGAGACTGCTTCGTCGTATTCCTACCTGCAGGATTCTGGTCAGGGCCGCGTCCAGAATGCGCTGGTCGACCTCGTCTCGACGCTTCGGCATGCACCAACGATACTAATATTGTTACATTGTGTCAAAATATTGCCAGACGTTGAATCAACTATTGATGCTTTGTTGCATCGGCGTTAATCTGGTCCGCATCCGACACAGGGCAACCAGAGGACGGGGGCCGTCAGTGCTACGCAACACATCCCATGCCGAAGCCGTCGGAGAGGTGCGCGGTGGACCGAACCGCATGCGGCAGAAGCTATCTCGGGACGATCCGGATCAGGACGGTGTCCCGCAATCCATGGTCGCGGTGCTGACCCATCTGCAGCGGCTGCGCGCCGCGGCCGGTGATCGGGTCGGGGCCGTGGCGACGATGAGCGCGGCGTTGATGAGCGGGGAGAGCGTCGGCGCGGTCGCCCGCGCCGCCGGAATTCCGGTCGCCGACGCGTACACCGTCGTCGCTCTCGGGATCGCCGGTGAATCGCTGCGCCGGATCCCGGTGCAGGACGAGTCGGACACCGGCGCGGCGCGGCTGGCACGGGTGCAGGAGGCGGTGTACGCGGTCTGCGGCGAGCAGGCGTTACCCCTGCTGGGCGTGCACGGCGGCACAGTGCTGGTGCCGGTTGGCGAACACGGCGATCTGCCACCGGAACTGGCGCCGCAGCTCTCGCGCGCGGCGCACGCGCCGGTCGTCGCGGTCGCGGTGCCCGCGCAGGCCCCGGGGATTCCGCGGGCGACCGTCGTCGCGCACGAACTGCTGGAGATCATCCATCGGCTGCACTATCCGCCGCGGCTGTATCGCTTCCGCGAACTGTCCCTGGAATATCAGCTCACCCGGCCGGGTCCGGCGACGGAATATCTGCAGACCGTGGTCGAGCGGATCGCGGCGCATCCGGATCTGCTCGAGACGCTGCGTCTGCACATCGACAACGGATTCCAGCGTCAGACCACCGCCCGGCTACTGAAGATCCATTGCAACACGGTCGATTACCGGCTGCGGCGGATCCGGGAGCTGACCGGTCTGGATCCGAATTGGCCCAGCGGGCTGTGGTATCTGCAGTCCGCGCTCATCGTCCACGCCTACCACTGCGCGGACCTGCCCCCGCGCCCCCGCGCGCGGACCGCCACTCAGGAGCGAATGTGAGGAAAACCAGCAGACCCCGGCCGTCGGTCGCGATCGTCGGCAGCGGTTTCAGCGGACTGGGGCTGGCGATCCGGCTCCAGCGCGCGGGTTACACCGATTTCACCATCTACGAGAAGGCCGACGGGGTCGGCGGGGTCTGGCGCGACAACAGCTATCCGGGCGCGGCCTGCGATGCGCCCTCGCATCTGTATTCCTATTCGTTCCAACCGAATCCGGACTGGTCGCGACGTTTCGCCGAACAACCCGAGATCCTGCGGTATCTGGAGAACTGCGCCGAGGACAACGCGCTGCTGCCGCACATCCGCTTCGGCACCGAGATCGTCGCGGCACGTTTCGATCCGGACGCGGTGCGGTGGGTGTTGACCACCGCCGAGGGGGAGGAGTTCACCGCGGATCTGCTCGTGGCGGCCTGCGGACAGTTGAGCCGGCCGTCCTACCCGGCGATCGCCGGGCTGGACGAGTTCACCGGGCGGGTATTCCATTCGGCGCGTTGGGATCACGATCACGATCTCACCGGGCGAGATGTCGCGGTGATCGGAAACGGCGCCAGCGCACTGCAGTTCGTGCCGCATATCGCCGAGCGTGCGCGGACGGTGACGATCCTGCAACGTCAGCCGTACTGGATCAGCCCTAAACCGGATCGGGAGTATCCGACGCTGCGCAAGCTGTTCAACCGGCGGATTCCGTTGTTGCAGAGAGTGTCCCGGCTCGGCATCTTCTTCTGCTTCGAGATGGTCCTGAACCCGATGCTGATCTCCCCGCGCGGGCGGCGCATCCTGTCCGCGCCGATCCGGGCGTGGTGCCGGTGGAATCTGCGCCGGGTGTCCGATCCGGCGCTGCGGGCCGCGCTGACGCCTCGGTACGAGGTCGGGTGCAACCGCATCCTGACCTCCAACGAGTACTACGACACGCTCAACCGGCCGAACGCCCGTATCGTCACCCGGCCGATCGACCACATCGGCGCGCGGTCGGTGATCGACGCCGACGGGCGGGAGCATCCTGCCGACACGATCGTTCTCGCAACGGGTTTCCGTTCGCACGATTTCGTCGCGCCGATGCGGATCGTCGGCCTGCACGATCAGGATCTGGACAGCGCGTGGCAGCAGCGGCCACGGGCGTTCCTGGGGCTGTCCGTGCCCGGATTCCCGAACTTCTTCCTCATGTACGGGCCCAATACCAATGTCGGCTCGGGGTCGATCGTGCACATGCTGGAGAGCCAGATGAACCACATCATGCATGCGGTGGAACAACTTTCGCGCATCCGGTACCTCGAGGTGCGCGCGGAATCGCTGGACCGCTTCGACGAGCGGGCACAGGAACGTCTGGCGACCACGGTGTGGAATACCGGCGGTTGCCACAGCTGGTACGTGGCCGACACCGCGACCGGTCCGGTCAACACCAACAACTGGCCCGGATCGATGCGCGAATACCGCCGGCGCACCCGCCGACTGGATCTGAACGACTACCGCACCACCCCGGCCGTGCCCGGCGAATCGGCCGAACGACCGTATACGGCGAGCGATGCGGCCGGTAGGCTCGGGGCGAGTCCTGCTCGAGAGGAATAGACATGGATACTCGCACCGTCGCACGGCAGTGCACCCTCTGTGAGGCGCACTGCGGGATCCTGGTCACCGTCGAGGGCGATCACGTCGCCCGAATCGAGGGCAATCCGGACGACGTGCTGTCCCGCGGCTACATCTGCCCGAAGGCCACGGCGATGGGCGGGCTGCACCACGATCCGGACCGCCTGCGCACGCCGGTGCGGCGGGTCGGCGATCGATTCGAACCGATCGGCTGGGACGAGGCGTTCGCGGAGATCGGTCGGCGACTGCGCTCGATCCGCCAGGAGTACGGGGCGAGCGCGATCGGCATGTACCTGGGAAACCCTGCGGCGCACAGCACTTCGGGGCTGTACGGGATTCTGCTGCGGATCGCGCTGCTGACCCGGAACTTCTATTCCGCGTCATCGATCGATCAGTTCCCGCAGGAGTTCGCGGCCTGGCAGATGTTCGGCTCCAACGTGCTCATGCCGGTTGCCGACATCGACCGCACCGACCGGCTGGTGATCCTGGGTGCGAATCCGGCGGTGTCCAACGGATCGGTCACCACCATGCCCAATGCCCGTCAGCGCATCAAGAATGTGCGGCAGCGGGGCGGGAAGGTCGTGGTGATCGATCCGCGGCGCACCGAGACCGCGCGACTGGCCGACGAGCATGTGGCAGTGGTTCCGGGCGGGGACGTGTACCTGCTGCTGGGCATGTTGCACGTCATGATCGAGGAAGATCTCTGTGATGCCGCGGCGCGCGCCCGGTGCACCGGCTGGGACGAGCTCAGGGCCCTTGCGGCACAATGTGATCCGGAGACGGCCGCACCGCGTGCGGGCGTCGACGCGGACACCATTCGCCGACTGGCGCGCGAGCACGCCGCCGCACCCTCCGCGCTGATCTACGCGCGGATCGGGGTGTGCCAGCAGGTGACCGGAACACTCACGCACTGGCTGGTGAACACCATCAACGCGGTCACCGGGAATCTGGACCGGCCCGGCGGGCAGATGTTCGCGACCCCGCCTGCCGATGCGGCGCCGTATGCGAAATATCTGCGGGTGAAGCACGGCGCGTGGACCGACCGCTCGGGCCGGTACAAGTCGTTCCGGGCGGAGTTACCGGTGGCGGCGCTGGCCGAGGAGATCCTCACCGAGGGCCAGGGGAAGATCCGGGCGATGGTCACCTACGCCGGGAATCCGGTGCTGTCCACGCCGCAGCGGGGGATGCTCGGCGAGGCGCTGGATTCGCTGGATTTCTATGTGGCCGTGGACATGTACGTCACCGAGACCACCCGGCACGCGGACATCATCCTGCCGCCGGTCTCGCCGCTCGAGCGCGCCGATGTGAACCTGCTGTTCCCGGTGTTCAGTGTCCGCAACAACCTGCGGTACGACGCCGCGGTCTTCGAACCTCCGGCCGGAGGCAAGGAGGACTGGGAGATCATGGCGCGAATGATCACCGAGGTGCTACCGCTGCCCGTGCGACGGTTCACCGCGCCGGTCGTGGACGCAATGTTCGCCCGGCTCAGTCCGATTCGCCTTGCCGGGGCCGCTGTCGCCGCCGGTCCCTACGGTGTGCTGCGACGTGGACGTAAGGGCCTGACGATCGGCAAGTTGCGCGCCATGCCCGGTGGGGCGGATCTCGGGCCGCTGCGTCCGCGGCTGGCATCGATCATCGCCACCCGGGATCGGCGGGTACACCTCGCCCCGCCGGAATTCCTGGCCGCGGCGCGCGCCCTGCTCGAACGCGATCGCGACGCCGGGGCGGACGGCTACGATCTGCGCCTGATCGGCCGACGTCACCTGCGCAGCAACAACTCCTGGCTGCACAACGTCCCGGCGATGGTGAAGGGCCGCGACCGTTGCACCGCGCTGATGCATCCCGTGGATGCGGCCGAGCGCGGTCTCGATGACGGTGAGCAGGTGAGCGTCACCTCGCGTACCGGTTCGATCGTGGTGACGCTCGAGGTCAGCGATGAGATCCGCCGGGGAACCGTTGCGGTTCCGCACGGTTGGGGTCATCGGGAACCCGGCGTCGGTTGGCGGCTGGCTGCCTCCCTGCCGGGCTCGAATGTGAATCTGCTGCACGATCCCGCACTGGTCGATCCGATCTCCGGTACTGCCGCGGTGAACAACACCTGGGTCAGTATCGCCAGTGCGGCCGGAGCGCAGGATGACACGTCCGTCGTCGCCGAGAACGTTCCGACGCCGACCGCCTGAGGACGCCGGGGAAGCCGGCTTACTTCGTCAGTGCGGCAACCGCTTTCGCGGCGCTCTGCGCTGCGCTCTCCATGGTTGCGGACCAGTCGGTGCGGGTCCAGTCCCCGGCGATGACCAGGTTCGGGACCGAGGTGCGCTGGTCGGGGCGCAGCCCGTCGGTGCCGACGGCCTGGGAGAAGGTGGCCCTGGGCATCTTGACCACCTGCGCGTGCACGACACGGGCCGCCGCGGCGGCCGGATAGTGCTTGCGCAGCAGTTCCATCTGCTCGGTGATGATCTCGTCGTTGCTCTTGTGGATCTGCTCGTAGGCACCGCTGGTGGTCAGGCAGTACAGCCACGCGCCCTCGGCGACGCGTCGATGCATGCGCTGCCGGTCGAACACCTCGTCGATGACGCCCGTCCCGCCGATGATCGCCTCCATCGCGGCCTTGGTGCCCAGCGGCCGATCCAGGTAGAGGTTGGTGCTGACGATCGGCGTGTAGCCCAATTTATCTGCCGCAGCGTACAACTCGGCGTGCTCGGGCAGCCCGTCGAGCAGTCCGTGGATGCGCGAGTTCGGCACCGCGACGACGACGCCGTCGGCCGGAACCACGGTGCCGTCGGCCAGGCGCACACCGGTCGCCCTGCCGTCCTCGATGACGACGCGGTCGGCGACCGCCCGATACCGCACCTCGACCCCGTAACGTTCGAACACCCGCTGGGCCCCGGTGATGAAGAGGGTGTCCAGATCGACCACCGGATAGCCGATGCCGACCGCGTGACGATGCCGAATCCCTTGGCGGATACCGGTTGCCAGCACATCGGCGAACACCTTCGCCGACTCGCGGTCCACCCGTTCGGCCGCGATCCCCAGCGCCAGCCAATCCCACAGGGCCTCACGGGCTTTGGCAGGCATGCCGACTCGCTCGAACCACCGTTCGGTGGTGATGTCGGCGAGATCCGCAGGCTGGAACAGGGCTTGGCGGCCCAGTCGCAGCGTTGCCCGCAGCGCGCGCAACCGTTCGAGCGGGTTCGCATCGGGGTGCGCCCCCAGCAGTGTGGGCAGTGCGCGGATTCCCTTGGTGTGCATCAGAACCGAACGACCGCCGGGCCAGCGCAGGGCGCCGCCGTGCGGGAATTCCACCAGATGGTCGGTGCCCACGCTGCGCAGGTAGCGGAACAGGTGCTCGTATCCGGTGGCCAGGACGTGCTGGCCGTTGTCGGGCAGATCGTCGACCTCCGGCACGCGCAGCGCCTGGGTGCGTCCGCCGAGCCGGGCGCGCCGCTCGAGCAACGTCACCCGATGTCCGGCCTCGGCGAGCCATACCGCGGAGGCCAGTCCGGCCAGCCCGCCACCGACGATCACGTATCGGCGGGTGTTGTCCATCTGCGACCTCCAGGTCGAAGAGATGCGAAAGGGCAGACGATCACGGCGACCCCTGCTCCGAGTATGCGTCAAAGATAGGGTTGATGTTTCACTGCTGCAACCATGGATGTCGGCGACTACCAACCGGATCGGCGGTCGATGGTGACGCCGCACAGGCGGCGCAGCGCGATTGCGGCCGCCGGCTCGTCACGTCCGAGGACACGCTGATGGCGGGGATCGGGATCGCGGCCGGTAGCCTGAGCGACCATGGCACGGGATGAACGTGGTGTGACAGCGCAGAGTGAGGACTTCGCCGCCTGGTACAACGAGGTGGTTTTCAAGGCAGGTCTCGTGGACCGGGGCCCGGCCAAGGGCACCATGATCATCCGACCGTATGGCTATCGACTGTGGGAGCAGCTACAGGGCGAACTGGACCGGCGGATCAAGGACACCGGCCACGAGAATGCCTATTTCCCCCTGCTGATTCCGCAGAGTTACCTCAGTCGCGAGGCCGAACACGTCGAGGGCTTCTCCCCGGAGCTGGCGATCGTCACGCACGCGGGCGGTAAGGAACTCGACGAGCCGCTGGTGGTGCGGCCGACCTCGGAGACCATCATCGGCGAGATGATGGCCAAGTGGATCGGCTCGCACCGGGATCTGCCGCTGCTGCTGAACCAGTGGTCCAATGTGGTCCGGTGGGAGATGCGGCCGCGAATGTTCCTGCGCACCACCGAATTCCTGTGGCAGGAAGGCCACACCGCACATCTGGACCGCGCGGACGCGTTGCGCGAGACCATGCTCGCGCTGGACATCTATCACGAGGTCGCCCGGGACCTGGCCGCGATGCCGGTGGTGCCCGGGGAGAAGACGCCGGGCGAGCGGTTCGCCGGTGCGGTCGCGACCTACACCATCGAGGGGATGATGCGCGACGGGCGCGCCCTGCAAGCGGGGACCTCGCACTACATGGGCACGAACTTCGCCACGGCCTTCGGCATCCGGTACACCGGTGAGCAGGGTCGAGAAGAGTTGTGCCACACCACATCCTGGGGGATGAGCACTCGGATGGTCGGTGGCATCGTGATGACACACGGGGACGACAAGGGGCTGGTGTTCCCGCCGCGCCTCGCGCCGTATCAGGTGGTGATCGTGCCGATCGTCCGGGGCGAGGACACCGAGGTCGGCGCGGCCGCGGAACGATTGGCCGGTGCGTTGCGCGAGGTGGGCGTGCGGGTGCACGTCGATGCCCGTCCGCAGCTGACCCCGGGATTCAAGTACAACGAGTGGGAGATGCGCGGTGTGCCGATCCGCCTGGAACTCGGCCCGCGCGATCTGGCGAACGGCACCGCGATGATGGTGAAACGTCTGGGCGGAGAAGGCAAACAGGCGCTCCCGTTGGATTCCCTGCCTCTGCAGATCCCCGTGATCCTCGAGGAATTCCAGTCCTACCTGCTGGCCCGCGCCACCGCATTCCGCGACGAGCACACCCGAATCGTCGACGCCTGGGAGGAATTCACCGAGGCCGTGTCGACCGGCTGGGCGGTGGCATTGCACTGTGGCACCCGCGAATGCGAGGAGCAGATCAAATCCGCCACCGCCGCCACCCCGCGCTGCATCCCGACCGACGGCGAACCCGCCACCGGGACGTGTGTGCGGTGTGACGCGCCGTCGGCCTACGGGAAACGGGTCATCTTCGGCCGGGCGTACTGATCGGTGTCCGGCCCTGCACGCCGGGGCCGGACGCTGTGCCGACGGCGCGTCAATTCTGCGCGAGGCTGGGCATCGGCCGGTGAGTCGCGGCTCGGTTGTGCGACAGGGAGATTCATCCGGGAGTCGATATGTTTTGCCCGATCGACGCTGCGGCGCTGGCGGCGATCAGGTCGCGTAGCCAGCTGTGGGCCGGGTCGGCGTCCACCCGTGCGTGCCAGGACATCACGGCGCGGATCGGCGGCAGCGCGAAGGGGAGTGGGTGGACGGTCAGGCCGGGGTGTGCGGCGCGGCGGGCGAACGAGGCCGGGGCGACCGTGGTGAGGTCGCCCGCGGCGACCGCGCGTAGCGCGATATCGATCGTCGGGACCGAAAGCACTACGCGCCTGGACAATTGGTGCGTCGCGAGGATGTCGTCGATCGGGTCGCGCAGGCGTCCGCGCCGAGATACCACGACCTGATCGATCGCCGCGAATTCCTCGAGCGTGCCGGGAACGTCGGGGCCGGTGCGGACCAGGGCGAGGTGGTCGGTGGCCACGACGCGGGCGCGCAGATCCGGCTCGTCGGGTTCGTCGGCGCTCAGGCGCACATCGATGCGCCCCTGGCGCAATTCGTCCGATGTCGTGCCGGATTCGCCGAGGATCCGCAGCCGGACGCCGGGTGCGTCCCGGCGCAGGCGGGTGAGCAGGTCCGCGGCCATCGCATTGGCCAGCACGTCGTTGCACTGGACGGTGAAGGTGCGTTGCATGGTCGCGGCATCGAAATCCGTTGGCGGGGTGAGGATCGCGTGCGCCTGCTCGACCAGGGTGTGCAACTCGTCGCGGATCTGCTCGGCGTACGGCGTCGGGAGCATGGACCGGCCCGAGCGGACCAGGATCGGATCGCCGGTCACCCGGCGTAGCCGGGCGAGCGTGCGGCTCATCGCCGGTTGGGACAGCTGCATGCGATCCGCCGCCGTGCCGACGCTGCGCTCCGCGAGCAGGACGTCCAGGGCGGTGAGCAGATTCAGATCCACATGCATGTGACGCATAGTAAAGATAAAAAGGATGCATTTGCAATCATATCTGCCCGATCGTTGAATTGATCTCGACACCAGCGGATTTCGGCAAGGGGAGAAGATCATGCGAGTAGTCGTCGCGGGCGGCGGACTGGTCGGGTTGACGGCGGCAGCCGCGCTCGGGCGGCTGGGGCACGAGGTGACCGTCGTCGAGCAGGCGCCGGAGATTCGCGCCGCGGGTGCGGGAATCGGTCTGTGGGAGAACGCACTTCGCGAATTCGATCGGCTCGGCATCGGTGCGGCCGTGCGGGCGGTGGGGCACGAGATCGATGCGTGGTTCTTCGATCAGGCCGGTCGTCCGGTGCGCGCCGCGGGATACGGCGACTACGAGCACCGGTTCCTGCTCGTGCCGCGGCCGGAACTGAACGTTCTGCTGGCCGATGCGATCGGCCTGCAACGGATTCTGCTCGGCGATCGGGTCACCGGATTCACCGAGACCGGCGACGGGGTGCGCGTGCTGCTCGAATCCGGGCGTGGTCTCGAGGCGGATCTGCTCGTCGGCGCGGACGGCGTGCACTCCAAGGTGCGGGCCGCACTCGTACCCGACAGCGCCGCGCGGCGCCATTCGGGGCATTACGCCTGGCGCGCAGTGGTTCCCGCGGGCGCGGAACGTCCCGAGGGGACGGTGCTGACGGTCGGTCGCGATCGCACGCGCGGCGGATACTCCCGCCTGTCGGGTGATCGAACGATGTGGATGGTCAACCAGTTCGAGGTCGGGGAGTTGCGTGGCACGCCGCGCGAGCGCGCCCTGGCGCGGGCGCACAACCTCGCCGAGAGCGGCTGGCACGACGATCTTCTCCGGATGATCGAGGCCACCCCCGAGGACGCGATCCTGGAGAATCCGATCCTGCTCGTCCCGGAGCTGTCGCACTGGACCGATCCGCACGTGGTGCTGATCGGCGATGCGGCGCACGGACTTTCACCGCACATCTCCGCCGGGGGCACGCTCGGTGTCGAGGACGTCGGCGTGCTGTGCGCCTGCTTGTCCGCCGACGGGGATCTCGCGAGCGCCCTGAGCGAGTACGAGCGCCGTCGCGCGGAACGGTTCGATCGGGTCCGGGCCTTCTCGACCGAGGTCGAATTCGCCGCCGACGCGGGCGAGTTCGCGCAACGGTACGCGGCGTTCAGTCACTGGATGCTGACCACTGCTCCCAACCGCGAGAACTGAACGCCGGAACCGAGACCGGACGGTTCGTCCGGCGGGGCGCCGAATTCCGGCCCGCCACAACCGGTTCGAGGAAGTTATCGGTTGCTGGCGAGCTGTGGCGACCGGCTCTCGGCCCGGCGGGCCACGCGATATCCGAATTAGCCGCCGGAGTGCTCACCGCGGCCGGGAATCGCCTGTGCGGGTGCGCGGTACGGTGGCGTGGTGGATGTTCTCGATGACGCGGCGATCGAATCTCGGCTGCGTGCGGCGTCTTCCGACTGCTGGGGCACCCTGTGGTCGGCGGCGGACAAGATGCTGGCCTCCGAAGGCCCGCAGTCGGAGTGGATCTTCAACTCCGGGCAGCAGCCGTACATCCGCTACAGCGACGAGGTGAACGTCTTATTAGCCGCGCTGGACGGCGCGGGCGTGGTCGTCGAATTCCCCTGGCGGCAGTGGGACGGTCTGAGCCGGTACGAGACCGGGCTGGGCCTGGCCGACGCGCCGGTCGCGGAATCGGTTCGGGTGCTGAGCATGATGATCAATTCGGAGCGTTTCGTCACCGGCACCATCGCGCACCTGCTCGAGGACGGCACCCTGGCCACAGCCCTGGAACGCCTGCGGACCTGGCACGGCGAGCAGCCGGTGCTGGTGCCCGCGCGCAGCGGGCGCGCCGACGAGCGGCGCTGGAGCCGGTGGCGGCTGCGGCGACGTTCGTGAGCGCGGGGCGTGTCCGGCGGCGCGGCCGGACACGCCGCTCAGGACCGCTCGCCGGGTCCGCCCGCCTCCGGGTCGAGCACCGGCAGATCCCCGGATTGCGCTGCGGCCCGGATGGATTCACGCATCGAGGTGCAGTACGGCAGCGGCGCTCGGGACAACTCCGCCGCGGCATGCCGCTCCACGCACGCGGCCGTCGCGGCGGCGTTCCACTGGACGCTGGTCTGCGCCCACGTGCTCTTGCGCGCCAGCACCCCCGCACCGCACTGCCCGCACCGCACCGGTGACATCGGTGCGGTGCGCAGCCGCTCGTCCGCGGGTCCGGTCACGAAGCCGCCTCGGCCTGTCGCGCGACGTTCTCCCGGACCTGCTGCTGCCACGCCTCGACCGGGCGGGTGGTGTCGAGCTCGAATTCGAAGCGGTCCACCATCTCCGGGGTCACCTCGGCCGCGTCCACATAGAACTGCTGATACCAGCGGCGCAGTTGATAGACCGGGCCGTCCTCCTCGCACAGCAGCGGATTGTCGATGCGCGCCTTGCGTTTCCAGATCGCGACATCCTGCTCGAATCCGGCCTTCACCGAATTGCCCAGCGCGATCGCGGTGGCCATCGCCTCGTCGGCGGGCAGCGTCTCGGACTTGCGCACGATGATGCCGTACTGCAGCACGAAGGAATTCGCGTCGATCGGATAGTGGCAGTTGAGCAGAACGGTCTGATAGTCGCCGTCCTCGAAGTGGTACACCAGATCGTCGATCATGAACGAGGGCCCGTAGTACGCGGCGACCGAGGTGGTGCCCAGCGGTTTGGGTTTGCCCTCGGGGGAGGGCAGATCGTCGCGTGCCCCGCCGTTGAAGTACTGGGTGGCGACGTGTCCTTCGAAGACGTTCCGGAAGTACGTCGGCAGCGAACCGTGGATGTAGAAGAAGTGCGCCATATCCACGATGTTGTCGATGATCTCGCGGCAGTTGGTGTTGACCACCGTGGTGTACCAGTGCCAGTCGGTCCATTCGTCGCTGCCCGCGCCCTCGATGCGCGGAATGGTGATCTCGGCGGGCGGCTTCTTGCCTTCCGGATCGTTCCAGACGAACAGCAGGCCGTCCTGTTCGAGTGTGGTCCAGGCGCGCGTGCGGGCCAGCGGCGGCACCCGCCGGGCGTAGGGGATCTGCTTGCAGCGTCCGTCGCCACCCCAGCGCCAGTCGTGGAACGGGCAGGCGATCTCGTTGCCCTTGATCTCACCGTCGGACAGATCCCCGCCCATGTGCCGGCAGTAGGCGTCGAGGACGTTGATCGTGCCGTCCGCGCCGCGGAACACCACGAGCCGGGTGCCGAATGCCTGAATGGAGTGCGGTTCGCCGTCGGAGAAGTCCCGGACCAGGCCCAGACAGTGCCAGCCGCGGGCGAATCTGGCCGGCGCCGCCTCGGCTCGGATCTGGCGAACCTCGTCGTGCACGGTTGTCATGGCAACCTCCTGGAGTGCGTGCGTGCGGAAATGGGCTGGTACGGCCCTCAGATTCGGGCCGATCCGCATGACCTCGGTTATAACACCGCCAACTGCCTTGCCGGGCAGTCAGTTTCACTGACCGGACGGAGGTCGCGGCACGGCGATCCGGGCGGTCGGTACCTTGCGACGCGGTGCGCGAGAGGGCGTGCGGGCGTTGCGCATCCGACAACCACCGGTTGTTCCCATGGGTGCGGAGCCGCCGACGCGCTCGCTAGGATGCACAACCGGCCGGAGTAACGGGAGGTGTGGTGACGGATCTCGATCTGGCGGCGGTGCGGGCGTTCGTGACGGTGGTGGACGAGGGACAGTTCGGTCACGCGGCGCGGGTACTGGGTATCACGCAGCAGGGCGTGTCCAAGCGGGTCGCGAAACTGGAGAGTCAGCTCGGGGTGAGCCTGTTCGATCGGCTCGGCTCGGGCAGCGCGGTGACGGCCGCGGGGGCGAAGGTGCTGCCGCACGCCCGCGCGCTGCTCGCGGTCGCGCAGGACACCGTGGTCGCGGCGCGGGCGCAGGTGCGACCACTGCGGGTCGCGGTCCAGGGGGAACGGCACGTCGCCTCGGTGTCGATGCGGTACTACCTGGACCGCAATCCGGAGGCGGACGTCGAGATCGTGATGTCCACCGCGTTCCGGTCCGGTCGGGACGCGCTGCTGAACGGCCGCGTCGACGCGACGTTCGCGCGGCAGCACGGGGGACCGCGCGCATTGCCGCCGGGAATCGGAGCCGTCCCGGCCCATCTGGAACCGCTGCACCTACTGGTCGGCCGCGATCATCCGCTGGCCGCGCAGTCGGCGGTCACGCCTGCGCAGATCGCGGCCTATCCGGTCTGGGTTCCCGGAGCTTCGGTGCCGTCCGAATGGGCCGATTACTACCGGGAGTGGAGCGAATTCAGCGGCGTCGAGATCGTCACCGGCCGGGTGCCGGGCGGTTCGCCCGAACGCGAGGACGATCGCGAGAAGGGGCGCGGCCCGTTCGGGCTCGAGGCCGTTCTGGAACGTCTCGCGGCCTCGGACACGCTGGCGAGCTTTGCCGGGGACGGTTACCGCTTCCCGTGGCATCCGCACATCCGCCGCCTGCCGATCTTCGATCCCACTCCCGCTTATCCGCACGCGCTGCTGTGGGCCGGCGCCGGTGCGCATCCGGGGCTGCCGCCGCTGATCGCGCACGTCCGGGAGAACTACAACGGCGATATCGGTGCGGACTGCTGGATTCCCGAATCGGACCGGCCCCTCTTTCTGCCCGCCCCGCCCGTTCCGGCGTCGACGGCGCACCGGGCGGGCTGACGCACACTCATCAGGACACATGTCCGGACATGATTGACAGCACACGGCCGACATGCCACCGTGGCTGGGCCCGGATCGGAGTTCGACGACGATCCGGGTGAAAAGCGGACGGGAGTGTGTGATGGGGTTCCTGGAACCGGATCTGCCGGTGATCGATGTGGCGGAGTGGAGCAAGGGCACGCGCGGCGAGCGGATCCGGCCGATGGCGCGGCATTGGGCGGAGGTGGGCTTCGGGACGCCGGTCGTCCTGCATCTGGCCTACGTCGGCAAGATCCTGCTGTACATCCTGTTCGGCTGGCTGATCGTGCTGTCCACCAAGGGAATCGACGGATTCCTCGACGTCGGCCGGTGGTGGTCGGAGCCGATCGTGTTCCAGAAGGTCGTGCTCTACACGCTGCTGTTCGAGGTGATCGGGCTCGGCTGCGGGTTCGGGCCGCTGAACAACCGCTACTTCCCGCCGATGGGATCGATCCTGTACTGGTTGCGGCCCCGCACCATCCGGCTTCCCCCGTGGCCGCGGCGGGTTCCGCTGACCGCCGGAACGGCCCGCACGCCGGTGGACATCGCGCTGTACGCGGCGCTGCTGGTGGTCACGGTGATCGCGCTGCTGTCCGACGGCACCGGGCCGATGCCCGCGCTGCACACCACGGTCGGGCTGCTGCCGGTCTGGCAGATCGTGCTGATCCTGGTGCTGCTGGCGGTGCTGGGCCTGCGCGACAAGGCGATCTTCCTGGCCGCGCGCGGCGAGGTCTACGGCTCGCTGACCCTGGCCTTCCTGTTCGGCGCCGACTCGCTCGTCGCGGCGAAGCTGGTGTTCATGGTGATCTGGATGGGTGCGGCGGTCTCGAAACTGAACCGGCACTTCCCGTTCGTCATCTCGACGATGATGTCCAACAATCCGCTGATCCGGCACCGGTCGCTCAAGCGGATGTTCTTCGAGAAGTTCCCGGACGATCTGCGGCCGGGGCGAGCCTCGCGGATCGTGGCGCACAGTGCCACCGTGGTCGAGCTGTGCGTGCCGCTGGCGCTGTTCTTCACCCACGGCGGCGTGCCGACCGCGATCGCGGCCACCGTCATGGTGTGTTTCCACCTCGGAATTCTGACCGCGATTCCGATGGGCGTGCCGCTGGAGTGGAACGTCTTCATGATCTTCGGGGTGTTCGCACTCTTCGTGGCGCACGCCGATCGCGGACTCGCCGGTCTGCAGCATCCCGTGCCGGTGGCGCTGTTCTTCCTCGTGATCGCGGGCATCGTCGTCGCGGGGAATCTGTTCCCGCGCTATATCTCCTTCCTGCCCGGCATGCGGTACTACGCGGGCAACTGGGACACCACGCTGTGGTGTGTGAAGCCCTCGGCCTCGGCCAAGATCGGGGCGAACATCGTCGCGATCGCCAGCATGCCCCAGGCACAGCTGGAGAAGTTCTACGGCAAGGACCGCGCGCAGATCCCGCTGTATCTCGGATATGCCTTCCGCGCCATGAACACTCACGGCCGGGCGCTGTTCACCCTCGCGCACCGGGCGATGGCCGACGGCAACGAGGACGACTACACGATCACCGACGGCGAGCGCATCTGCAGTACCGCGATCGGCTGGAACTTCGGTGACGGTCACATGCACAACGAACAGCTCATCGCCGCGTTGCAGGAACGCTGCGGATTCGAACCCGGCGAGGTGCGCGTCGTACTGCTCGACGGTCAGCCCATCCACCACCAGACCCAGCAGTACCGCCTCGTCGATGCTGCCACAGGCGAATTCGAGCGCGGGTACGTCCGGGTCGCCGATATGGTGACTCGGCAGCCGTGGGCCGATGACGTGCCGGTGCAAGTGGCCGAGTGACACCCTGGAAGGGGTCCTCGGGACCTTTCTGAGCGGCGAGGCCCGTCGTAGGCTGTTCGCCGGAGGATCGGCTGACTTGCCGGGTGCATCCGGTAGCGGTCGGGCTGTGCGTGCGGGGACTGCGTCCGGCGAGCGGTAAGCCGAAGATGTTGCGGCACAAGCACCCTGGCTGTGGCGCGGCGCCGCCGGCCGGGCGGCGGCTGCTCGTTGAACAAGATCACGATTCGGTAGCGGATACCCAGTCACGGGAATATGACTTTTCATATCCTTTGCTGATTCTTTACGATTGTCGCGACCCGCTTCTGCGGGGTCTTCCCGCGGCCGCTACGCGACACGACGGTGTCCGGGCCGCATCAGTTCCGCCCTGCTCTCGATGCCAGTACATGTTCGGCCGATGAACCGATCCGGTTGCCCCGGTTCGGCGAAGGAGACATATGTCCAACGACACCGATCCGGCCCGACGGATACCGTTCCCCGGCCTGTCGGAAGTGTTCCGCCACGACCTACCTGCCTCGATCGTGGTGTTCCTCGTCGCTCTACCACTATCGATCGGCGTCGCCGTGGCCACGGGGGCGCCCGTGGCCGCCGGGCTGATCGCGGCCGTGATCGGCGGCCTGGTCGCCGGATTATGTGGCGGATCGACGTTGCAGGTCAGCGGCCCGACGGCCAGTCTGACCGTGGTGGTCGCCGAGAGCATCCACCAATTCGGCTGGGCGGTAACATGTTTCATCACCGCTGGTGCGGGAGTGCTGCAGATCCTGTTCGGGCTCAGCAGGATCGGGCGTGGCGCCCTGGCGATCGCACCAGTTGTGGTGCACGCCATGCTCGCCGGGATCGGCATCGTCATCACGTTGCAACAGGTCCACGTGCTGCTCGGCGGACAGTCGCTGAGTTCGTCGTGGGACAGCATCGTGCAGCTGCCGCATCAGCTGGTCTCGGTGCACCCCGGCGATGCGCTGGTCGGCGTGCTGGTGATCGCCATCCTGCTGGGCTGGCGGTATCTGCCGACCGCGATCCGGCGGGTGCCCGCACCTCTGGTGGCGGTGGTGGCCGCGACCGCCGTGGCGCAGGTGGTGCCGACCAGCATCGCGCGAATCTCGTTGCGCGGCCCGCTGTTCCAGGACATCTCCCTGCCCGCGCTGCCGTCCGGCGGCTGGGGTGCGGTGGCGCTGACGATGATCACCATCGCGCTGATCGCGAGTGTCGAAACGCTGCTGTCGGCGGTCGCGGTGACCAGGCTGCGGCCGGGTACGCGCTGTGATCTGGACCGGGAACTGCTCGGCCAGGGCGTGGCCAACATGACCTCGGGTCTGCTGGGCGGACTGCCCGTCGCGGCGGTGATCGTGCGCAGCATCACCAACGTCAACGCGGGCGCGCGGACTCGCGTCTCGACGATGCTCAGCGGCGTGTGGGTGTTGATCTTCGCGGTGGCGTTCGTCGATGTGGTGCAACAGATTCCGAAGGCGGCGCTGGCCGGGCTGTTGATCGTCATCGGCATGGGTCTGGTGAAACTGGCGCACATCCGGCTGGCCCGGCGCAGCGGCGATCTGATCGTCTACGCGGTGACCGTGTTGGTCGTGGTGTTCTGGAATCTGTTGCTGGGCATGCTGACCGGGCTGGTGCTGGCCTTCGCGCTGCTGCTGTGGCGGGTGGTGCGGGTGGTCGTCGCGGCCGAACCGGTCGGCGGAGCCGATCGCTGGCTGGTCACCATCGACGGCACCTGCACCTTCCTGGCCGTACCGCGCTTGACCGGTGAGCTCGCGCGGGTGCCGGCGGGCGTGCCGGTCACCGTGGAGCTGACCGTCGACTTCCTCGACCACGCTGCCTCCGATTCCCTGCACGAATGGGCCAAGGACCACGAAAAGACCGGTGGAACAGTGGAATTCGTGGAGATGGGCGCGGCCCGCATCGCCGATCTGGCCTCCGGTCCACCCGCGCGCGGGCATGCCCGGCGGCTGCTGACCGAGACGCTGGGCCCGTGGCGGCGCACCCCGCTGGTCGATCCGATCGCCGCCGGCATCACCGCCTACCACCGCGGCCACGCGCATGTGATGCGGCCGCACCTGGGCGCGCTGCACGATGTGCAGAACCCGGATTCGCTGTTCGTGACGTGCTCGGACTCCCGGCTGGTCCCGAACGTGTTCACCAGCAGCGGGCCCGGTGATCTGTTCACCGTGCGCAACATCGGCAATCTGATCCCGGAGGGCGGGCAGGACAGCTCGGTCGAGGCCGCGATCGTCTACGCGCTGGACAAACTCGAGGTCCGGTCGGTGGTGGTGTGCGGGCATTCGGGTTGTGGCGCAATGGATGCGCTGTACCACGAGCGGGTCACCGGATCCGGGTTGGACGACTGGCTGGCGCACGGGCGTGGCACCCTGGAGCAATTCCGGCTCGGGCACCCGGTCGCGGCGGCGGCCGCGGCGGCGGGATTCGGAGAGGTCGATCGACTGGGCATGGTGAACGTCGCGGTGCAGCTGGAAACCCTTGCGCGCCATGAACGGATCGCCCGAGCGGTCGCCGAACGCGGTCTGGTGCTGTCCGGACTGTTCTTCGACATTCGCACCGCCCGGGTGCTGGAGATCACCGCAGACGGGATCGCCGAATTCACCGATGCCGCAGATGGATTCGAGGTGGACATGCGAGAACCGGTGGTAGCGCAGTAGGTCCCGCGGCGGCCCGGGGGATCCGGGGCGTGCTCACCGGTTCTAGTGCAGTGTTAACCCACTGGAATTCTTTTTCTCAGACTTTACTAAGACTTTACTAATAGTCTAGCCGAGCTTCCGGCGATCTGTCGACAACGGTGTCCGCAGCGTGCGTTGGGATGCCTGGAGTACATGCCTGGTGAAGGAGAATGATGTCCACCACCGTCGACACGTCCCCACGATCTACCGCTCCGCCCGGTCCCTCGCGAGCCGAGCGCCGCGCCTCTCTGATCCGCTACGATCTGCCTGCCTCGATCGTGGTATTCCTTGTCGCCCTGCCCCTTTCGCTCGGTATCGCGGTGGCCTCGGGCGCACCCATCGCCGCCGGACTGATCGCCGCCGTGGTCGGCGGTCTGGTCGTCGGCGCCCTCGGCGGGGCCCGGCTGCAGGTCAGCGGTCCGGCCGCGGGGCTGACCGTGGTCGTGGCCGCAAGTATCAGCGAATTCGGCTGGAAGACCACCTGTTTCATCACGGTGGCGGCCGGTCTGCTGCAGATCGTCTTCGGCCTCAGCAGAATTGCGCGCGCCGCGCTGGCCATCGCGCCCGTCGTGGTGCACGCGATGCTGGCCGGCATCGGCGTCACCATCGCACTGCAGCAGGTGCACGTGCTGCTCGGCGGCGCCTCGCACAGCACGGCGGCGGAGAATCTGAGCGAACTGCCCGGTCAGTTATTACATCTGCGCGGCGATGATTTCATCGTCGGCGCGGTCGTGATCGCGATCATGGTGGCCTGGCGCTGGGTGCCGCAACGCGTCCGGATCATTCCGGGTCCGCTGGTCGCCGTCGCCGTGGGAACCGTGCTGTCCCTGGTGCTTCCGGGCAATCCCGCACGATTGGCCATCGACGGTTCGGTGTTCGACGCGATCGGGCTGCCGCAGCTGCCGAACGGCAACTGGGGCGCGGTGGCGATGACAGTGCTGACGTTCGCGCTGATCGCCAGCGTCGAGAGCCTGCTCTCGGCAGTGGCCGTGGACAAGATGCACACCGGCCCGCGCACCGATTTCGATCGCGAGCTGGTCGGCCAGGGCAGTGCGAACCTGGTCTCGGGTCTGCTGGGCGGTCTGCCGGTCACCGGTGTGATCGTGCGCAGCGCGACCAATGTGCAGGCGGGAGCGCGCAGCCGTGCCTCGGCGATCATGCACGGGTTCTGGGTGCTGCTGTTCGCGGTGGTGCTGGTCGGCGTGGTCGAGCAGATTCCGAAGTCGGTGCTGGCCGGACTCCTGGTCGTGGTGGGTGTTCAGCTGGTCAAGATCGGCCACATCCGGCTCGCCCGGCGGACCGGTGACCTGGCCGTCTACGCGGTCACGATTCTGGGAGTGGTGTTCGCGAACCTGCTCGAGGGTGTGCTGATCGGGCTCATGCTGGCCTTCGCGCTGCTGCTGTGGCGCGTGGTGCGGGTGAGCGTGCACGCCGCGCCGCTCGGCGAATCCGGCCGTTGGCTGGTCGGCATCGACGGCACCTGCACATTCCTGGCCTTGCCGAAGCTGTCCTCGACGCTGGCGAAGGTCCCCGCGGGTGCGGAGGTCGTCGTCGAGCTGAGTGTGGACTTCCTGGACCACGCCGCCTGCGAGGCCCTGCAGGAGTGGGCGCGCCAGCACGAAAGCAACGGCGGCACGGTCGAATTCGCGGAGATCGGCACCGCGCGGATGGCCAGTGTGCTGGACGGCCCGCCGCGCCGGGGCAAGGCCCGTGGACCGCTGGAGGAGGTGCTCGCACCCTGGCGCGACCGGGGCGCGCACGCGATCACCGCGGGTGTGGCGGCCTATCACCGCGCGCACGCCCATGTGGTGCGCCCGCATCTGGACGAGCTGCGCGATGGGCAGGATCCCGACTCGCTGTTCCTGACCTGTGCCGATTCGCGAATCGTGCCGAACGTGATCACGCACAGCGGTCCGGGTGACCTGTTCACCGTCCGCAACGTCGGAAATCTGGTCCCCGCGCACGGTGCGGACGTGTCCACCGAGGCCGCGCTCGAGTTCGCGGTGGACAAGCTCGGTGTGCGGACCGTGGTGGTCTGCGGGCATTCCGGCTGCGGTGCGATGCAGGCCCTGCTGCGTGACGACGCGGTCACGACCCCTGCCAGCGGCCTGAGCAACTGGCTCGCGCACGCTCACCCGAGCCTGGACCGCTACCGTGCCGGACATCCGGTCGCCGCCGCCGCGGCAGCCGCCGGATACGACGAGGTGGCCCAGCTGAGCATGGTGAACGTCGCGGTGCAGTTGGAAACCCTCGCCGACCATCCGCTGGTGCGCCGGGCCGTGCGCGAGCGCGGCCTGGTGGTGTCGGGCCTGTACTTCGACATCGCCACCGCCCGCGTCCTGTCGGTCACGACGACCGGAATCGCGGAGATCACCGATATCGATCGCGCCGGTGTCGCCGGATAGGATCGACCTGCGGCCCATCGGGTGAGGTTGTGCCACAGGAGGATTCGAAGACCCGTGGCGCACGCGCCCGGTGCCCGGCGACGGCGATGGCCCCACGCTCGCGGAATATCTCGCGGGCGCGGGGCCGTCGTCACGACTCGGCGCGCGCGTCGTGCGTGCCTGCGGGAGAGCGCGTGTCGCGGGGCCTAGGCTTGACGAGGTCCTGCGGCGCAGTCCTCTGCGGCGCGCACCCGGACCATCGGTCCGGGCCGGGCGGATTCCTCATCGACCTCGGCTCTCGGGCGTGCCAGGCTGGTAGATGACAAATTCGGTGGATCGGAGTCGAACGGACATGGTTGCGGTCTCGGCGGGGACGGTGGTGCCCGGCGTCGTGCTGACGCGCCCGGAATGGCTGGCGGAGCGAATCTCCGATATGGGGATCTCGTGGGGTACCGGCGATACGCGGGTCTCCGGCACGTTGTGGTGGTGTATGGCCGCGTCCTCGCTGATCGATCCGGTCGTGGCCGCCTACGCATCGGGGCTGACCGCGCCGGACATGGTTCTGGAACATCTGCGGTGCGAGGTCCGGCCGGACGGCGGAATCGAGCGGGTGTTCCCGGCTGCGACGTCGGGGGATTCGGCGGCGGGGGCGGGCTCGAGCGATGATCGGTCCCGAGAAGGCCGTGGAAGTTGTTGCACCGGAATCGATTCCGGTGCTGCCGAGAGTGTCGCGCGGAACCTCCAGGAGACGTTGGCGCGGATCATCCCCGCGGTCGCCGAGGTCTCCGGGGCGGGAGTGGCCGCGCTGTGGGCGATCGTCGCCGACGCCATCGGTAATCGGGCGATCGACGCGGGCGATGCCGAGGCCGGGGCGCGGCTGGCCGGACAGGTCGCGGGGCGTCTGCCGGTGCCGCGGTTCATTGATGTCGGTGAGCGCACGTTCGTCCGGCGCATCTCCTGCTGCCTGGTGTTCGAGGTACCCAACTGCCAGATGTGCACCAGTTGCCCGAAGCGACCCGCCGCCGAACGACAGGAACTACTCAGCGCACTGGCCGCACGCGGCTGAGGCGTGGCCCGCCTGCGATCCGGGCCCGCAGGCCGGTCCATCGGCGCGAGCACGGCGGGCTCCCGATAGCATGGTCGCGCCGGGGCGCATCCGCGTACCGGCTGGACCCAGGTCCACTCGCGGGAATTCCCCGCAACCGACATTGTGCGGGCAACCGCCCGTGAACACGACGCCAAGGAGAGCGCAGCCGTGACCATCTCAGCCCGCATGACCCCAGCCGCCCTCGTTCGGGTGCCGGCCGGGACGACGGCGGGCGCCGCGGTGCGTGAGGCGGGTCTGCCGACGAAGGGCCCCGACACCGTCGTGGTCGTGCGCGACCCGGAGGGCAACCTCAAGGATCTGTCCTGGACCCCCGACGAGGACGTCGAGGTCGTGCCCGTCGCCGCCGACACCGAGGACGGCCGCAGCGTCATCCGGCACTCGGCCGCCCACGTGCTGGCCCAAGCCGTGCAGCAGGAATTCCCGGAGGCCAAGCTCGGCATCGGCCCGCCGATCAAGGACGGCTTCTACTACGACTTCCAGGTCGATCGTCCCTTCACCCCCGAGGATCTGGCCAAGCTGGAATCCCGGATGAAGAAGATCGTCAAAGGCGCGCAGCGGTTTTCGCGGCGCGTGGTGGAGGTCGAGGACGCGCGCGTCGAACTCGCCGGCGAGCCGTTCAAGCTGGAATTGATCAGCGACAAGTCCGGAATCGACGATCCGGAGGTCATGGAGGTCGGCGGCAAGGAGCTGACCATCTACGACAACCTGGATCCGCGCAGCGGGGAGCGGGTGTGGGGGGACCTGTGCCGGGGACCGCACATTCCGACCACCAAGTTCATTCCCGCGTTCAAGCTGACCCGATCCTCCGCGGCCTACTGGCGGGGTGATCAGTCCCGCGAGGATCTGCAGCGCGTCTACGGCACCGCATGGGAATCGCAGGAGGCGCTGGATGCCCACCTCGCCCTGCTCGCCGAGGCGGAGAAGCGCGATCACCGCAAACTCGGCCTGGAACTGGACCTGTTCTCGTTCCCGGACGAGCTCGGCTCGGGCCTGCCGGTGTTCCACCCCAAGGGCGGCATCATCCGCAAGGAGCTCGAGGAGTACTCGCGGCAGCGGCACATCGACGCGGGCTACGAGTTCGTGAACACCCCGCACATCACCAAGGGGCATCTGTTCGAGGTCTCCGGCCACCTGGACTGGTATCGGGACGGCATGTTCCCGGCCATGCACCTGGACGCGGAGTACAACGAGGACGGCAGCGTCCGCAAACCCGGCCAGGACTACTACGTCAAGCCGATGAACTGCCCGATGCACAACCTGATCTTCCGGGCGCGCGGCAGGTCCTACCGCGAGCTGCCGCTGCGGCTGTTCGAATTCGGCTCGGTGTACCGGTACGAGAAGTCCGGTGTGGTCCACGGCCTGACCCGGGTTCGCGGGATGACCCAGGACGACGCGCACATCTACTGCACCAAAGAGCAGATGCACGCGGAGCTGACCAACACGCTGAACTTCGTGCTTTCCCTGCTGAAGGACTACGGCCTGGACGACTTCTACCTGGAGTTGTCCACCAAGGACCCGGAGAAGTTCGTCGGCTCGGACGAGATCTGGGAAGAGGCCACCGAAACTCTCGAGAAGGTCGCGGGAGCCTCGGGCCTGGAGTTGGTGCCCGATCCGGGCGGCGCGGCGTTCTACGGCCCGAAGATCTCGGTGCAGGCCAAGGACGCGCTGGGACGTACCTGGCAGATGTCGACCATCCAGCTCGATTTCAATCTGCCCGAGCGGTTCAACCTGGAGTACACCGCCTCCGACGGCACCAAGCAGCGGCCGGTCATGATCCACCGCGCCCTGTTCGGCTCCATCGAGCGCTTCTTCGGTGTGCTGACCGAGCACTACGCGGGCGCGTTCCCGGCGTGGCTGGCGCCGGTGCAGGTGGTCGGCATTCCGGTGGCGGAAGCCTTTGCGCCGCACCTGGATCGGGTGATCGAACAACTGCACGACCAGGGTGTGCGCGCCCAGGTCGACCGCAGTGACGACCGCATGCAGAAGAAGATCTTCAACAACACCGCGCAGAAGGTGCCGTTCATGCTGCTGGCCGGGGAACGGGACGTCGCCGCCGACGCGGTGAGCTTCCGGTTCCGCGACGGAACCCAGGTCAACGGCGTCCCGGTGGCCGACGCCGTGGCCACGGTCGTGGACTGGATCGAACGTCGCGAGAACCCCTCACCCACCGCGGACGGATTCGAGATCCGGACCGGTGGGGTGTGATCGGACCCAGCATGGATTCGGAACAGATCGTGGATACCGGCGCGGGCGACCCGGACCGGCTGCAACGGCTGTGGACTCCCTACCGGATGTCCTACATCACCGGTGCGGTCGGGGATCGCGAGGCGCGCGAGCGTGAGACGAAGGAACCGGGCGAGCGGTCCGCGCCCGGACATCCGTTCATCGAGATCCCCAAGATGTCCGATGAGGACGGTCTGGTCATCGCCCGTGGGGAATGGGTTTACGCGGTGTTGAACCTGTATCCCTACAATCCCGGGCACATGATGGTCGTGCCGTATCGGCGGGTGGCCGATCTCGAGGCGCTCACCCTCGAGGAGAGCACCGAGCTGATGGCCTTCACACAACAGGCGATCCGGGTGATGAAGAAGGTGTCCCGGCCCGAGGGCTTCAACGTCGGGCTGAATCTGGGCGGTGTCGCGGGCGGTTCGCTCGCGGACCACCTGCACCAGCACATCGTGCCCCGCTGGGGTGGGGACGCCAATTTCATCACCGTCGTCGGCGGGGTGAAGGTGATGCCGCAGCTGTTGCGGGAGACCCGGGCCCTGCTGGCGGGCGCATGGAAGGAAGACTCGTAGCGTGCTGAGCTTCTTCGGACGTGAGACATTCGCCAAAGCGACTGCGCCGCTGGGCAAAGCGCTGGTGAGTACCGGGCTCACGCCCGATGCCATGACGTTGATCGGCACCGCGGCGTCGATCATCGCCGCGGTGACGCTCTTTCCGCTGGATCACCTGTTCTGGGGAACGATGGTGATCTGGCTGTTCGTCATGTTCGACATGCTCGACGGGGCGATGGCCCGCGCCCGCGGCGGCGGCACGAAATACGGCGCGGTGCTGGACGCCTCCTGCGACCGGGTGGCCGACGGGGCGATCTTCGGCGCGCTGGCCTGGTGGTCGGTGTACAACCAGCACAGCGAACATCTGTTCGCCGCGACGCTCGTGGTGCTGGTGACCTCGCAGGTGATCTCGTATGTGAAGGCGCGCGCGGAGGCCAGCGGCCTGACCGCCGACGGCGGCCTCATCGAGCGGCCGGACCGGCTGGTGATCGTGCTGGTCGGCGCCGGATTCACCGGCATCGGGCAGTATTTCGGCGTCGGCTGGCTGGTCTACGCGGTGTATGTCGCGATGTACATTCTGGCGGTGCTGAGCGTGGTCACGGTGTTCCAGCGGGTGCTGGCGGTACGCAATTCCTCGGGTGCGCGCGATCTGCTCGTATCCAAGGGCGCCGGTGGAACGCAGCCGGGCGCGGCCGAACCCGGCCCGGCGAAATAGGGGGCCGCATGACGGATCTGAAGTCCGCGCTGACCGACAAGGCGTACGCGGCCGGATGGCGACTGGTCCGTGCCCTTCCCGAAGGCACGGCGCGACGGTGGTTCGACCGTGGCGGCAACTGGGCGGGCAACCGCGCGAACCGGGCCGCGCACCGCACCGGCGACCCGAATCAGTTGCGCCGCAACCTGGCCCGAGTGCTCGGCGTCGCGCCGGCCGCGGTCCCCGACGAGTTGATTCGCGCGAGCATGCGCTCGTACGCCCGGTACTGGCGCGAGGCGTTCCGGTTGCCGAGTATGGATCATGCGGCTGTGGGTTCGCTGCTCGTCGAGCAGGTGGAGAACCTGCACGCGGCACTGGCCCGCGGCCGCGGTGTGGTTCTCGCGCTGCCGCATTCGGGCAACTGGGATATGGCCGGGGTGTGGCTGGTGCAGAACAACGGCACCTTGACCACGGTGGCCGAGCGGCTCCAACCGGAGTCCCTGTTCGAGCGCTTCGTGGCGTACCGGGAGAGCCTCGGGTTCGAGGTGTTCCCGCTCACCGGAGGTGAGCAGCCGCCGTTCGCGCAGCTCGCGGATCGCCTGCGGCACAACGGGGTGGTGTGCCTGATGGGTGAGCGCGACCTGACCGGCAAGGGAGTTCCGGTGACCATGTTCGGCGAACGCACCTGGCTGCCCGCGGGTGCTGCCAAGCTCGCCATCGAGACGGGCGCCGCCTTGATCCCGGTGCACTGCTGGTTCACCACCGACGAGTCCGGCCGCGAGTCCTGGGGCATGAAAACCGAAACGGCACTGGACACTTCGGGCGGCGTCGCGGCGGCCACCCAGGCGCTGGCGGATCGGTTCGCGGCCAATATCGCCGAGCATCCCGCCGACTGGCACATGCTCCAGCCGCTGTGGGAGGCCGACCTCTCCGAGGCCCGGCTGGCCCGCATCGCGGCGGCGCAGGCCGGACGCACCGCGGATCCGGTGCAGCACAGGGAGGATCGCGCGGCGCAGGACGCGGTGCCCGGCGACGGTGGGTCATGAGGATCGGCATGGTCTGCCCGTACTCGTTCGACGTACCGGGCGGGGTGCAGTCCCATGTCGTGGAGTTGGCACAGGTACTGATCGAACGCGGGCACCGGGTCAGTGTGCTGGCCCCGGCCTCGGAGGAGACCCAGCTGCCGGACTTCGTCGTCTCGGCGGGCAAGGCGGTGGCGATCCCGTACAACGGCTCGGTGGCGCGTCTGTCCTTCGGACCGACCGCCTACAGCCGGTTGCGGCGCTGGATCGCCGAGGGTGATTTCGACGTGCTGCACATCCACGAGCCCAATGCGCCCAGTCTGTCGATGCTGGCGCTGAAGGTCGCCGAGGGGCCCATCGTGGCGACCTTCCACACCTCGACCACCAAATCCCTTGTGCTGAGCACCTTTCAGGGCGTGCTGCGGCCGTATCACGAGAAGATCAGCGGCCGGATCGCGGTCTCGGAGCTGGCTCGCCGCTGGCAGGTGGAGGCCCTGGGCGGGGACGCGGTGGAGATTCCCAACGGCGTGGACGTGCCCGCGTTCGCGCACGCGCCGCTGTTGGGCGGGTATCCGCGCGAGGGCGGGACCGTGCTGTTCCTGGGCCGCTACGACGAACCGCGCAAGGGGATCGCGGTGCTGTTGGGTGCGCTGCCCGCGCTGGTGCGGCGGCATCCGGAAGTGCAGATCCTGATCGTCGGGCGCGGCGACGAGGAACGCCTGCGGCGCGAGGCCGGGGTACACGCTTCGCATCTGCGGTTCCTCGGTCAGGTCTCGGACGAGGACAAGGCCTCGGCGATGCGCAGTGCGGACGTGTACTGCGCGCCGAATCTCGGCGGCGAGAGTTTCGGGATCGTGCTGGTGGAGGCGATGGCCGCCGGAACCGCCGTCGTGGCGAGCGAATTGGACGCGTTCCGCCGAGTGCTGCGCGACGGCGCCGCGGGCAGGCTGGTCCCGGTGGGTGATTCGACCGCACTGGCCGACGCGCTGAACGAACTGCTCGGTGATCGGCTCCGTCGGCAGGAACTGGTGCGCGCGGCGAATCAGGTCGTCGGGGAATATGATTGGCCCGTCGTGGCCGAACAGATTCTGCGGGTGTACGAGACGGTCACGGTCGGCGACACCCGAGTCAGGACCGCCGGATGATCACTTTCTCCGCTACCACGATTCTCGTCCTCGCGCTGATCGCCGCGTTGATCGTCGCCGCGGGCGTGTGGGCGTACTCCACGGCCAATCGGCTGGACCGGCTGCACGTGCGCGGCGATCAGGCGCGCGACGCGCTCGAGGCGGCCCTGTCGCGACGCGCGGTGGTGGCCCGCACCGTGGCGATCTCGATGGCCGGACCAGCGGCCGATCCGGCGGTGACCGAGCGGTCCAAACGGCTTGTCGCCCTGGCGGATCGGGCCGAACGCGCGGACTGGCGCACCCGTGAGACCGCGGAGAATCAGCTCGCCGCGGCATTGTCGGCGCTGGACATCACGCAGTTGCGCCCGCAGTTGGTGGCCGAGTTGGCCGACGCCGAGGCACGGGTGCTGATCGCGCGACGCTTCCACAACGACGCGGTGCGCGACACCCTGGCCCTGCGCACCCGCCGCCCGGTGCGGCTGCTGCACCTGGGCGGTACCGCGCCGCTGCCGACCTACTTCGAGATCGCCGAGCGCGTCACGGCCGCGGCGACCACCGGACTGGATGTGGACACCGTGCGCACCTCCGCGCGGGTGATCCTGCTGGACGAACAGGATCGGGTGCTGCTGCTGCGCGGTCACGACCCCCGGACGCCGGACATGCCGTTCTGGTTCACCGTCGGCGGCGGTATCGAGCCGGGGGAGACCCTGCGCACCGCCGCGGTCCGCGAACTGTGGGAGGAGACCGGATTCGCGCTGGACTCCTCGCTGCTGCGCGGTCCGCTGTGGCGGCGGGTGGCGGTGTTCCCGTTCGACGGTGAGCTGATCCGCTCCGAGGAGTTGTTCTTCGTCGCGCGTGCCAAGAATTTCACCCCGTCGGCGGCCGATCCCACGACCTGGGAACGGCACTGCGTGACCGCCGACAAGTGGTGCACGCCCGAGGACATCGCCGAACTGGACCACCAGGGCGAAGCGGTGTACCCCTTCCACCTGGATCAGCTGCTGCCCGAGGCGATCGCCGCATCCTCCGCGATGACCGATCCCGAGGTCCGCTCCATCCGCTAGGCCGCCCGGCACTGGCTCGCCGATCGGGCGGCAACTGCTCACGGAGTGTTAACCAGCCGTGGTGATACCCATTATGTTCGCGCTCACGTCCGCAGGACACTGTGTGGCAGTCGGATCGTGTGGGTAGTGAGAGTTGTCGGTGGACATGGTGATTGACCACGGAATTGCGCGGAGCCATCGGCTCGGCGGAGTGTTACCGGATGAGCGCGGCCGGTTCGGGCGCTACGGCGGGCGGTATGTCCCCGAGGGGCTGATGGCCGCACTGCTGGATCTGGAACGAACCTATCTGGCGGCCAGGAACGATCCGCGTTTCATCGCCGAACTCGACGAACTGCTGCGCGACCGAGTGGGGAGACCGACTCTGCTGCACCGGATTCCGCGGTTCGCCGGAGCGTTGCGGGTGCCCGGTGTGCGGGTCTACCTCAAGCGCGAGGACATGACGCACACCGGCGCGCACAAGATCAACAATGCGATCGGGCAGGCGCTGCTGGCCCGGCGGATGGGCAAACGCCGGATCATTGCCGAGACCGGTGCCGGGCAGCACGGCGTCGCGGTGGCAACCGTGTGCGCGATGCTCGGTCTGAGCTGTGTGGTCTACATGGGCGCGGACGATATGGCGCGGCAGGACTCGAACGTCGTGCGGATGCGGCTGCTCGGCGCCGAGGTGCGCGCGGTGAGCACCGGCGGCCGGGGCCTGAAGGAGGCGGTCAGCGAATCGGTGCGCGACTGGGTGGCGAATCTGGACACCAGTCACTACGTGTTCGGCACCGCGGCCGGGCCCGCGCCCTATCCGTGGATCGTGCGCGAATTCCAGACGGTGATCGGCCGGGAATCGCGTGCCCAGATCCTGAAATCCGAAGGGCGACTGCCGGATTACGTGCTGGCCTGTGTCGGCGGCGGGAGCAATGCGGTCGGCATGTTCCATCCGTTCGTGGACGATCCGGGCGTGCGGCTGATCGGGGTGGAGGCCGCCGGGCGCGGGGGGCACGAGCATGCGGCGACGTTGAATTTCGGTCGTCCGGGCGAGGTCGACGGCTCGTACAGCTATCTGCTGCAGGACGAGGACGGTCAGATCAGCCGCACCCACAGCATTGCCGCGGGTCTGGACTATCCCGGTGTCGGGCCGGAGCTGAGCCATCTCAAGGACGCGGGCCGGGCCGTGTTCGGCACGGCCACCGACGCGCAGGCGCTGCGCGGGCTGCGCGCGCTGAGCCGCACCGAGGGGATCCTGCCCGCCCTGGAATCCGCGCACGCCCTCGGCTATCTGCTGGACGTGGCCGACCGCGGTGAACTGCCCCCGGATTCGGTGGTCCTGGTGTGCCTGTCCGGTCGCGGTGACAAGGATCTGCACATCGCCGCCGACGGGCTGGATGCCCTCGAATCGGATCTCAGAACGTGAACTTGTTGCCGTAGGCGGTGGTCTGCACGCTGCCCTGCGGCGTGGCGACGGTGGTGGTCACGAACGGGACCGCCTCCACGGGTGAGGCGCACTGGGCGACGTTCACCGCGGCGTTGGAGAAGGTCAGATGGTAGGGAAACCGGGTGTTGCTGTCGAGGGCGGCGGTCGCGGTGGTCGCCGTGGTGACCTGGCCGGGCGCGATGGTCGCTTGCAGGACCTCTTGTACGCCGAGCAGACCGGCGACATTGGGTGCGATGCCCACGGCGGACGAGCTGCTGTTGGTGGGTGGCGAGGTCGTGGTGGGGGTCGGGGTCGTGGTCTCTGCTGCGCTCGTGGTGGGCGCTGAGCTTGTCGTGGGTGTCGGCGTCGTGGTGGCTGCCGCACTTGTGGTGGGTGCCGAGGTTGTGGTGGGTGCTGGTGCTGTGGTGGCTGCTGCGCTGGTGGTGGGCGCTGGGCTCGCGGTGGGCGCTGCGCTGGTCGTTGGTGCTGGGCTCGCGGCTGGTGCCGAGGTTGTGGTGGGTGCTGGTGCTGTGGTGGCTGCTGCGCTTGTCGTGGGTGCTGGTGCTGCAGCGGCTGCTGGGCTCGCGGTGGGTGCCGGGCTCGTGGTGGCTGCTGCGCTCGTGGCGGGTGCCGGGCTCGCGGCGGGTGGGTTGCTCCCGATTCTCCGGGCTGCCGCGCTGGATGGGCTGTTGATCGTGAGGCTCGGGGTGATGCCGGCGGTCAGGGCCTGATTGGGCTCGATCCCCACCTGGACGCCCCCGGCCGTGCTGACCCCGCACCCCAGCAGGAATCCCGCGACCGCACTGCCGGAGATGATCGGAACACCGGTGACCGCGACCGAGTAGTTCCCGCTCACCTGGGTGGCGTGCGAGAACGTCATGAGGTAGCTCGGGGTCCGATCGCCCGGCGGGGCCACTCCGATGCGATCGACCGAGGCATGCAGATGTAAACCCGATCCATCGACATCAGCGGTGGTGATGGTCTGCGCGTTTCCGAGCCGGGCGCCACCGGCCCACAGGCCGAGCACCAGCACACTTGCCGCGGCAAGGGTGGCGGAGCGTCGCATAGCGGGATCCTGTTCTCGAAGCGGACGTGCACAAATGCGGTCTTTCGGAGAGCGAGGCGTGCTGCTATCAGCTGGAAATCATAGGTGACTCGAGCGGTAAATCCCTGGTGGTGGACGGGCGTGCCGGAGGCCGATTCCTATCCGTCGGCTCCGCGGCCGTTCGCGCCCGCGGCCGATGAAAATCTGTGAGATGCCTCATCTTCCGCTAGGGTCGAGGCGCGGTTCGCCGTTCGCCGCACGGCGGTGAATCGGATGTGTGGAGGTGAACGCCGTGACCATGTCATATCTGCTGCACGACTTCCTGTTGCCGTATCTCGGTGAGGAAGCCGCGACCTACTGGGCGACGCTGTTCGTCATCGATCCGGCGGGGTGATCGCGTAACGACGCGGTAGCCGGATGCGGCTCAGGGGCCGGATGGGCAGTCCAGTGGTCTCCGACTGGCTATGAAGTGGCCTGATCGGGCCGCCTAGAATCGTGTCGTTCGATCATGAACGATCCGATTCGCCCAGCACCCAGGAGTTAGCCGTGACGACGCCCGAAACCGCCCCGACGACCGGTACCGCCCGCGTGAAGCGCGGTATGGCCGAGATGCTCAAGGGCGGGGTGATCATGGACGTGGTCACGCCGGACCAGGCCAAGATCGCCGAGGATGCCGGTGCGGTGGCCGTGATGGCGCTCGAGCGGGTTCCCGCCGACATCCGCGCCCAGGGCGGCGTGTCCCGGATGAGCGATCCGGACATGATCGACGGCATCGTCAACGCCGTGTCCATTCCGGTGATGGCCAAGGTCCGGATCGGTCATTTCGTGGAGGCGCAGATCCTGCAGAGCCTCGGCGTGGACTACATCGACGAGTCCGAGGTGCTGACCCCCGCGGATTACTCGCACCACATCGACAAGTGGAACTTCACCGTCCCGTTCGTGTGCGGCGCGACCAACCTCGGCGAGGCGTTGCGGCGAATCACCGAGGGGGCGGCCATGATTCGCTCCAAGGGTGAGGCCGGCACGGGCGATGTGTCCAATGCCACCACGCATATGCGCAAGATCCGCGACGAGCTGCGGCGGCTGAGCTCGCTGCCCGAGGACGAGCTGTTCGTGGCCGCCAAGGAACTGCAGGCTCCGTACGAGCTGGTCCGTGAGGTCGCCGCGACCGGCAAGCTGCCGGTGGTGCTGTTCACCGCGGGTGGTATCGCCACTCCCGCCGACGCCGCGATGATGATGCAGCTGGGCGCGGAAGGCGTGTTCGTCGGCTCGGGCATCTTCAAGTCGGGCGATCCGGCGCAGCGCGCGGCGGCCATCGTCAAGGCGACGACCTTCCACGACGATCCGGATGTGCTGGCGAAGGTGTCGCGTGGTCTGGGCGAGGCCATGGTCGGCATCAACGTCGAGGAGATCCCCGAGCCGCACCGCCTCGCCGAGCGCGGTTGGTGATCGGCGATCTGATCCGGTTCTGATCGAGCCCCGGCCCCATGTGGGTCGGGGCTTTTTGCTGTCATCCGGCCTGTTCAGCGCGTTTCTGATCGGTCCGCTTGTCAAGCGGAACAGTGATCCGTATCGTTAACGGAGCGAGGTTCCGATTTATGGAAGATGTCGAAAGGACCGATGAACGATGCCGCAGACGACCCGTCCGAGTTTCGGAATCATGACCGCTCCCCAGCAGGTGGACTATTCGGACATCCAGCGAGTGTGGCGGGAGGCGGACGGGATCGAGCAGATCGAGCACGCCTGGCTGTTCGACCACTTCATGCCCATCGCCGGAGATCCGGACGGCCCGATCTTCGAGGGCTGGACACTGCTGTCCGCACTGGCCGCGCAGACCTCCCGGTTGCGGCTGGGGCTGCTGGTGACCAGCAACCGGTTCCGGCCACCGGCCGTGCTGGCCAAGATCGCCGCGACGGTGGACATCGTCTCGGGCGGCCGCCTGGACTTCGGCATCGGAGTCGGCTCGCGGCCCGACATTCCCACGGCCCGACGCGAATACGACGGGCACGGCTTGCCGTACTACGACACCGCGCACGCGGTCGGGAGTTTCGCGGAGGCGTGCACGGTGATCCGGCGGCTGTGGACCGAGGACGAGCCGTTCGATTTCGATGGTGAATACATCAAATTGAGTGGGGCGCTGGGCAATCCCAAGCCCGTGCAGCGCCCGCATCCGCCGATCATGATCGGCGGCCGTGCGGCCGCGACGCTGCGCGTGGCCGCCGAGCATGCCGATCTGTGGAACATCCCCGGCGGCGATATCGCCGACGCCGTCCAGCGCAGCGCCCTGCTGGATCGCTACTGCGCCGAGATCGGCCGGGATCCGGCCGCGATCACCCGCTCGATCTTCCTGCCCGTGTCCTATGACCACCCCGAACGCACCCGGGCCGCGGTCGACGAGGCGCTCGAGGCGGGCTTCGGGCATATCGTGCTGGGGCTGTCGAATCCCTATCCGGCCGGAGTCGCGCGCTGGATCGCCGAGGAGATCATCGGCTCGCGTGCCGAGGTGCCCGCGCCGACCGGTGCCTGAACGAACCCTTCCGAGATGTTCTGTGCCGGAACTTGTTTCACCTGGAATTCTGGTCTCGGACCTGCAGGGCCGGACGGTCGCGGTGGTCCCAGGCGACCAGGATGTCCGGCTCCTCGTGCGCGTCGCGGCGGTGCCGCAGCAGTGCGGCGACGATGAACGGCTCGGCTTCGGCGCGGCGCAGCGCCCCCTCGGACAGGCGGAGCTCGACGGTCAGATCGAAACTCAGCCCTCGATCCAGCAGCATCGGACCCGCGACGAGCAGAATCGTCTCCGGGTTCGCGGAAATCGTTGTGGCGCGGGCGGATCTGTCGGTGCTCTCGTCCCAGAGGGCGGGCAGCCAGCGACCGCGCTCGCGCAGCGCTTGCAGCACTTCGCGATTCAGGCCCGCATAGTCGAACCAGGCTGTGCGGTAGGACATCTCGTCGCGACCGAACTCCAGGCGCAACGACGCCGGGCGGACGTAGTCGTGCAGTGACACCGTCGCACAGGCCCGGCCTCGGGTGCGGATCCGGTCGGCGACGATCTCGGCGAAACTCAGCGGATCCGCCGGATCGGCCCCGTCCACGGCGACAACCGCGTATCCCGGCAGCGCGAGGGCTCGGTCCAGCACGACCTCGACCAGCGCGTCCACGGTGACAGGGGAGAAACTCGGCACCGGACCATCATGCCGGGCGGCCGGTTTCGCGGAGAGTCGGCCATCGGCGTGGGTTCGCCATCGCTTAGCCTGAGCACGGCGACTTGCGGAAGGACGGATCATGGCGACGATCGAAGAGGCGTTGGAGCTCGAGCGGCTCGAGCGGGACATCTTCCGCGGCGCATCGCTCAAGACCCAGCTGCCTCGCACATTCGGCGGGCAGGTTGCCGGACAGGCGCTGGTGTCGGCGGTGCGCACGGTGGAACCCAAATACCAGGTGCATTCGCTGCACGGGTATTTCCTGCGTCCGGGTCGGCCGACCGAGCCGACGGTCTACGAGGTCGAGCGGATCCGGGACGGTCGCTCGTTCTGCACGCGCCGGGTGACCGGGATCCAGGACGGTCAGGCGATCTTCACCATGTCGGCCTCGTTCCACGTCGGAGACGAGGGGCCGCAGCATCAGGACATCATGCCGCAGGTGCCGCCGCCGGACGATCTGCCGGACGCGGAGAAATCGATGAGCCCGGAACGTCTGTGGGCCATGCGCGAATGGGAGCACTGGGACATCCGCCCCATCCCGATCGACCAGGTCACTCAGCGCGACGGCTTGATCTCCCAGCAGCAGGTGTGGTTCCGCTACCGCCACCCGCTGCCGGACGATCCGCTGTTCCACGTCTGCACGCTCGCCTACATGAGCGATATGACCCTGCTGGGCTCCTCCAAGGTCACCCATCCGGACGAGCCGACCCAGAACGCGTCGCTCGATCACGCCATGTGGTTCCTGCGGCCGTTCCGCGCCGACGATTGGCTGCTCTACGACCAGAATTCACCGTCGGCCGGATTCGGTCGCGCGCTGACCGGCGGCCGGATCTTCACGCGGCAGGGCGAATTGGTGGCGGCGGTCGTCCAGGAGGGACTCATCCGCACCCTTCGCGTGGACTGATCGGCGCTCAGGCGGGCTGGACGCGCAGGTGGCACACGACGGTATCGGGTAGGCGGCGCAGCTGGCGTTCCAGTTCGTCGCTGCGGTGGCTGGGCAGTACCCGGCCCCATCCGGCGGGCGGGTCCACCTCCGCGATCAGCACCACCTTGCGGCGTCCGTCGAAGTTGTCCCGTACGTAGCGAGCCACCGGAGCGCCGACGCTGCAGTCCCCGGCGTCGATGATCTCCAGCCGCACCTCCGGATGCCACGCCTCCCACGCCTTGGTGAACACGGTGGTGTTCTCGCCGGGCAGGCAGACGTGCACCGCGACGATGTCGTGGCCGAGCGAGAGCGCCGCGGACAGCGCCTCGCGACTCAGTTCCGAGACCTCCGAGACCGGTACCACGATGACGGTGCCGGTGGCGCGCGGCGGCGCGGGCAGACATCCGGTCCCGCGGCAGCCGTCGATCCGGTTGTACTGCTTGCGAATTCGTTCCATCACCAGGACCAGCAGCGGCAGCACGAACACGATCAGCCAGGCGCCCGAGGTGAATTTCATCGCGGTGGTGACGATCGCGGCGACCAGGGTGAGCATCGCGCCGAAACCGTTGAGCGCCAACCGCCATCGCCAGCCGCGCACGTGATCGCCCAGCCAGTGCCGGACCATACCGGCCTGCGCGATGGTGAATCCGACGAAGACGCCGATCGCGAACAGCGGAACCAGCGCGTTCATATTGCCGTCCGCCGCGATCAGCAGCACGCCGGACGAAATGCCCAGGGCCAGAACGCCGTAACGGTAGACCTCACGCGGGGTGGCCACCGCGAACCGGTGCGGCAGGCAGTTGTCCTCGGCCAGGATCTTGGCCAGGGTCGGCAGGCCGCCGTAGGAGGTGTTGGCGGCCAGCGCCAGCAGGACGACAGTGGCGAATTGCACAATGTAGTAGGCGATTCCGTGACCGAGCGCGGCCGCGGTCAGCTGGGACAGCACCGTGGTCCCGTCCACCGGGTGGATGGAGAACTTGCCGATCAGCGTTGCCAGGCCGAGCAGCATCACACCCAGCAGGACACCGAGGGCGACCTCGGCGCGCTGGGCCTTGCGCACGCGCGGCTGCTCGAAACTGGGTACCGCGTTGGCGATCGCCTCCACCCCGGTCAGCGCGGAGCAGCCGCTGGAGAATGCCTTGAGCAGCAACAGGATTCCGATGGTGCGGGCGCTGGTGACCGTGGTCGCGGCGGTGCTCGCCACGGCCGGTTCCGATCGCAGCAGCCCGGCCACGATCACCACCAGGACGCCTATCACGAAGACCGCCGTCGGGGCCATGAACGCCCGCGCGCTCTCCCGGATGCCGGCCAGATTCAACGCCGTGATGCCCAGCAGGACCGCCAGGCAGATCCACACGGTGTACGGCAGCAACGCGGGAATCGCCGAGGTGAGCGCCGCGACGCCCGCGGCGATCGAGACCGCGACGTTCAGCACGTAGTCCACGATCAACGAGGCCGCCGCGACCAGGCCGGTCCGATGACCCAGATGTGCGCGGGCCACGGCGTATGCCCCGCCGCCGTTGGGGAAGGCCGCGATCACCTGGCGGTAGGAGGCGATCAGCACGGTCAGCAGCACCACGATGGCCACCGTCACCGGCAGGGTCATCCCCAGTCCCGCGCTACCGGCCGCCGCCAGCACCAGCACGATGGATTCGGGGCCGTACGCCACCGAGGCCATCGCATCCAGGGACAATCCCGCCAGTCCGGTCGCCACGGTCAGACCGCGCCGGGGCGACGAGGTGTCCACCGGCCCGCCGGGCGCGGGCGCGGTATCGGGCAATACGTCAGTCACCTGCGCGAGTGTTCCCCCGCGGGGCCCGTTTGTAACAGCGCACTTGCGAAGTTTTGACGGACGGGTGACCAGAACCACATCCGCGCCCGGCCGCACGAGGTCCCTGCCCGCGTGCTCGTATGCTCGACTGGTGAAACCGATCATCGGAGTGCTGGCGTTGCAGGGTGACGTGCGCGAGCATTTCCACGCCCTCGCCGCCTGCGGCGCCGAACCGGTGAACGTGCGCCGCGAATCCGAGCTGGCCGCCGTCGACGGCCTGGTGCTGCCGGGCGGCGAATCAACCGCGATCAGCAAATTGATCGAGGTCTTCGGGCTGCTCGAACCGCTGCGGCAACGGTTGCGCGACGGGCTGCCCGCATACGGCTCGTGTGCGGGAATGATCCTGCTCGCCGATACGGTCCTGGACACCCGGCCCGATGCGAAATCGCTGTCGGGCATCGATATGACCGTGCGGCGCAACGCTTTCGGCCGTCAGGTGGATTCGTTCGAGACCGATCTGGACTTCGAGGGCATCGAGGGCGATCCGGTGCGCGCGGTGTTCATCCGCGCGCCGTGGGTCGAGCGTGTCGGTGCGGGGGTGCGGGTTCTGGCGACGGTACCGTCGGGGCCTGCGGCCGGCCGGATCGTGGCGGTGCGCCAGGGCAGCGTGCTGGCCACCTCGTTCCATCCGGAGGTGACCGGCGATCTGCGGGTGCACGGCATGTTCGTGGACATGGTCCGCGAGCGGACGGCCGCTCGGCTCGGCTGAGCCGCCGGTCCGGGCGCCGCGAACGTTCCCCTGGGGCGTTGGTGGGCGTCCGGTATGACCTGAGACACCGGGCAGTAGACTGACACGGTTAGCTGCGCGAATCTCGAGCACACCGACGTGAAGGAAGTAGGGGAATGAGCGGCCACTCCAAATGGGCCACCACCAAGCACAAGAAGGCCGTCATCGATGCGAAGCGTGGCAAGATGTTTGCCAAGCTGATCAAGAACATCGAGGTCGCGGCGCGGACGGGTGGTGGGGACCCTGGAGGAAACCCGACTCTGTACGACGCCATCCAGAAGGCGAAGAAATCCTCGGTCCCGAACGACAACATCGAGCGCGCCCGCAAGCGCGGCAGCGGTGAAGAGGCCGGCGGCGCGGACTGGCAGAACATCACGTACGAGGGATACGGCCCGAACGGGGTCGCCGTGCTGATCGAATGCCTCACCGACAACCGCAACCGCGCCGCCGGTGAGGTGCGTGTGGCGATGACCCGCAACGGCGGCAATATGGCCGATCCGGGTTCGGTGGCGTACCTGTTCCACCGCAAGGGCGTGATCACGCTGGAGAAGAACGGCTTGAGCGAGGACGACGTCCTGATCGCCGTGCTGGACGCGGGCGCCGAAGAGGTCAACGATCTGGGCGACTCGTTCGAGATCATCAGCGAGCCCGGCGATCTGGTCGCCGTGCGCACCGCGCTGCAGGAGGCCGGTATCGAATACGACTCGGCCGATTCGGGTTTCCAGCCGTCGGTCTCGGTCGCGGTCGACGCCGAAGGGGCCCGCAAGGTGTTCAAACTCGTCGACGCCCTCGAGGACAGCGACGATGTGCAGGACGTCTACACCAATGTGGACGTCAGCGACGAGGTGCTCGCCGAACTCGACGCGTAGTTTCCGTTCCCCCGAAGGCCGCCCGCAGCGAATGTCGCGGGCGGCCTTCGGCTTCGGATCAGGATGCCATGTTCGTGCGGAATCGTTCCTTGATGAACGACTCGAGCGGATGACCCGCGACGGCGACCAGCAGCAGCGACCACAGGCCGACTCCGGGCCAGGCCAACGCGATGATCAGTGCGATACATGCCGCGACCACCATGGACCAGCGCAGGACGAGTTCGGTCGGTGTGGGTGGCTGCGGATCCGAGAGCAGGCCGGCCTGATACAACACCAACTCCTCGATCCGCTGCACCGTCATCGTGTAGATGATGACGCCCAGGTAGATCCCGACAGCCAGCCGATCCCGGTGGGTGAACTCGTCCAGCACCGTCGCCAGCGGCAGCGCCACAATGCCGAACAGCCAGAACATATTCACCCGCACCAGCAGGTGGGTATATCCGGTCGCCCGCTCGAACAGCCGGTGATGTTCACGCCAGAACACCCCGATCACCGCGAAGGTGACCGCCGCGGCGATCAGTGTGTAGGCGTTGTCGGAGAAGAACTTCGACGTCGTACTGTGCTCGACCTCCCGAGCAGTGTCGACCAGCGGCAACACGATCAGCGTGATGGCGATGGCCACCACGGCATCACTGAAGAAGATCACCCGGTCGAGGCCGCGGTCGGTCTTGGGCGGGGTGGTTTTCGCTGGATCGGTACTTAGCTCACTCACCGGACGAGCCTATCGAGTCGAGCGGCGATGGGCGCGGTGACGAGCGGCGGGGAGGTGGCCGTCGAGTGGCTGGTGGATGGGCGTTGTGCGGTGTCAGTGGATGGGATCGGGTGATGGGGGTTGCGGGTTGCGGTCGAAGACCTTGCGGAAGATGTCGTCGGCGTGGCTGCCGGGATCGGGGGAGTCGGGGATGAGATGGAAGGTGCGGGTGCCGTCGGGGAGGCGTTCGGCGCGTAGGAACAGGTCGGTGGAATGGGGAGATTCGGCTCGGCGGCAGGCGAATTCGGTGAGGTGGGTGACGAAGATTATGGAGATTCCGGTGTCCAGGAGGGCATTCAGGAGTGGTTCGGCTATCTGTTCCGCGTCGCGAGCGGCGGTCGAGGCGAAGGATTCGTTGCACAGCAGGAGTGAATCGGGGGCCATGCGGTCGACGAGATCGCTCATCCGGGCCAGTTCCTCGACCAGTTTGCCGTGTGACATGGTGCGGTCTTCGTCGGCGGCGAAATGGGTGAACACTCCGCCGTGTACGTCGGTGTCGAAACTCTCTGCGGCGACGAACATCCCGGCGTGCGCCATCAGTTGCGCCGCGCCGACCGCGCGCAGGAAGGTGGACTTGCCGCCGTTGTTGGCCCCGGTGACGATGATGAGCGAGCGGCCGTCGGCATCGAGGTCGTTGCCGACGACCGGTCGCTCGCCCATCAGGCACAACCCGATATCGCGTAATCCGGTGCTGCGCAGGCGCGGTGCGCCCGGGGGATGGACGGTCGGCAGGCAGATGGGTACGCGATCTCGTGTCAGCCTGCGGTGCAGGGTGACGCAGCCCAGGTAGAACGCCAGCTGAGTGCGCAGTTGTGCGAAGAAGTCCTGCACATGATCGGCGGCATCGCTCACCACGTCGGCGATGATCTGTAAAGCCGGATTCTGCAGCTGGACAACGGGATTGGATTCGGTCTCCGGATCGTCGATGGCCTCGAACGTTCGCCCGGTGCGGCGATCGAGGCCGAATCGGCGTCTACGGATGGGTGTATGCAGGCGAATTCCGGCGACCTTGTTGCCGAGGCCCAGGCCCGCGGTGAAATGCAGACCGTTCTCGAAATCCAGTGCGGCGAGCTGCTGTTCGACCGATACCAGATATGGCTCATCGAGTTCCGCGGCGACCGTCGCCATCAGATCGGCGAATCCGGCGGATTCGAACGACGGGGCATGGTACGCGCACGCCGCCCGCAACTCGCGCAGACAGCCGAGCAGCTCTCGCAGCGGCTCCAGGGCGAGTAGTAACTTGCCGTTCGGGCGATGCCTCGGACCGACCTGCCAGCGTTTGACTCGCGTTGCCTCCGTAGCGATCCGGTAGAGCTCGCGAACTGCCGCCGGGTGGGCACAGCAGTCGGCGAGGACGGCGTGACGGTAGCGGATCACCTCGGGATCGGCGACGCTCGCGGGCAGGATCGCCCGCACCGCCTCGGCGACCGCCGGATCCTCGCCGTACTCGTCGTCGTGGGCCATGGCCGTGCACAGGGCGTCCAGACCGAGATCGGTGAGGGTGCGCTGTTCGGTGGTGACGGTCCGGACCGTGACGCCGGGCGGTTGCAGCAGAGCCAGTCTCATCGGCGGATCCTCGCGGTCACCCGGTCGTAGGTCAGCCCGTGCCGACCGGCGAGTTCGAGGGCGTGGAGCTGTCCGTCGGGCGGCCTGCGCTCGATGCGGAAGGTGCGCCGGGCGGTGCCCTCGCCCGATTCGGTGACCGCGACCATGCTCACGACCGCGGGTGAAGTGCGGGAGAGTTCCTCGAAGAAGGTGACCCACAGCGCCATTGCGCCCCGGTCGATGATCCGGCCGAGGATGTCCCCGCCGATCCGCAACGCGTCGGAAGTACTTGTCGAGCTGAAACTTTCGTTCATCACGATCACGCTGTCGGCCGTTACGCGGTCGAGGGTGTCACGCATCCGGGTGAGCTCGCCGAGCAGTCGGCCGTCCGGATCCCCGGGATCCTCGGCATGTTCGAAATGGGTGAAGATCGCGTCCGGCAATGGCAGGCGGGCCTCGCGGGCCGGAACCGGGCAGCCGAGCGCGGCGAAATACAGCAGCTGCCCGAACATTCGGGCGAAGGTGGTCTTCCCGCCCTGGTTCGGGCCGGTCACCATCAACACCCGTTCCGGGCCGGACAATCGGAAATCGTTGCACACCAGGACAGCAGCCGGATCCGGCCGGACGATGCTGAAATCGTGCACCTCGCCTCCCCACGTGCGATATAGGTGACCCGTGCGGCTCGCGCGGTCACCCCGTCATCGAAGGCTAGAAGCATTGCTTACCGGCCGTCAAGTAATGAAATGCCTCCGGACGGTGGTCCGTTCGAGTGGTCAGGTGATCAGATCGGGTTTACCCTGCGCGAGTGGATCGGGATTGGCGCGAAGGCGAGTACCTCGAGTGTCTGTGGGGTGAGCGTCATCGTTTCGCCTGGGTGATGCGGCGGTACGGGGGAATGACGCAGGTGGAGGCGGAATCGAGTGCGATGCGACGGTATCCGTACGAGCAGGCCGACGCACCGCATCGCGGGCTGATCTTCCACGACGAGGCGTGGCATTGGGCGATGCTGCGAATTCACGGTGAGCGGTATGCGCACGAGCGTCCGGAACTGGCTGCTCCGTCCGCGGCGTATCGCGAACTCGACTGACCGGGCAACGAAAATCCCGGGGCGAGCCGTGTGGCTCACCCCGGGACGTCGTCTCGCGATGCTCAGGTGTTCGCCGGTACCGGCAGGCCGACTCGCGCGCTCACCCAGGCCAGTGACGAGCTGAACGCGGCCGAGGCGAACTGCCAGGTGTGCCCGCCCTTCGTGGTGTGGATCGTGCAGTCGATGCCGACCTTCTTGCCTGTGGCACACAGCTTCTCGGCCGCGCCGACCTCACTCGAACCCTCGAAGGCGTCCTGACCGCCCTTGCCGATCTGATCCTCGCTCACCTTCGGCATCTTGAAGCCCTTCGGCATCGCGTGCTTACCGTCGCGCTGCGGGGCGGTCAGATCGTCGAACAGGCCGGCGATCCCGGTGTAGGGGCCGTGCTTGTCCATCACCGTGACCGGGTCGAAGCGCTCCCATGCCTCGGTGCTGCCGCCGTAGAGGCGCTGGATCGTCTGCGCCTTGGTGCCCGAATCGGGTCCGGCGTCACCGGCGATATCGACGAAGGTGCGGAACAGCTCGGGATGCATCACCGTCAGGTCCACGGCGCAGGTGCCGCCCATGGACCAGCCGACCACCGCCCAGTGCGCCGGATCGGAGGATGCGTTGAACTTCGATTCCACATAAGGGACAACGTCTTTGGTCAAGTGGTCGGCGGCGTTGCCGCGCGGTCCGTTGACGCATTCGGTGTCGTTGTTGAAGCTGCCGCTGGAGTCGACGAACACCAGGATCGGAGCCTGGCCGTTGTTCGCCGCGGTGAACTTATCGATCTCCGGCATGATCTGCCCGCTGCGCAGCCAGTCGCCCGGGGTGTTGAACTCGCCGCCGATCATCATCACCACGGGCAGGGACGGCGGGGTCTTTCCGGCGAACCAGGCCGGGGGCAGGTAGACGTATTCGGTGCGGTGGTTGAAGCCGCTGCCGTTGCTCGGGATGTCCGCCGGGACCACCACGCCGGTCTTCGGATTCGTGCCGCGCAGGCCCGCGAGCGCGTCCGTGGTGGTCTGATGCGGCAGCGGACCGGCGGTCAGCGCGCTCCAGGCGGATTGCACGGTCGGGTAGTAGCCGACCCACTGATTGAGCACCACACCGGTGCTGGCGATCGCGAACGGCAGCGCGAGGATGGCTGCGACGCGCTGCCACCAGCGCGCACCCGGCCAGCCGATCACCACGACGACCAGCGCCCCGACCATCAGGCCCACGCAGATCCAGAGCAGGACGGGAGCGGGATCCGAGGCGAGCCCCTGATCGTTCGTGTACACCCAGGCGCCCAGCGCACCCGCGACGCCGAGCACCACCGCGATCGGGATCCGGATCAGCCACCACCGTCGGGTGAGCCGGACGATCGCGATCAGCAGCAGCACGATCGCGACGATCTCGATGGTCAGCGGCAACCACCCGTGCAGCAGCGACGTTCCGTGATGGAAGTTCATCTCGTAGGGATTGAGCTTCGCCGACGGCATCGTCGGAGCCGGTGGCGGCGCCACGCCGGCCGGTGTCGGGGTGGGCGTTGTCGTGACGTCCGTCTGCACAGGAAACACGGCCGTAATTCTCGGGGGTCTACCTCGAGGTTTGCTGTGAGGGGCCTACGAGTGGAGTGTACGGAGCGGACGGAATCTCCGCTTCGTCGTCCATCGCCGGCGAGGATGCCCTGATCACGAGGCTGATCAGGGCAGACGGGCGCCGCCCCGCACCGGTCGCACATTCACGGGCGACACGATGCGTGGGCGGCGGTGTTCGAGCGGATGAGGTCAGTCGCCGATGCGGTCGCCGGTTTCGGGGTGGAACAGGTGGACCGCGGCGGGATCGGTGATGTGCAGGGCGATCGATTCGGCGAGACGGGCCGGGGCGCGCTGGGGGGAGCGGGCCACGAAGGTGACCGGAGTGCCCTCGAGTCCGGAGATCGGGTCGCCGGGGATACGGGTGTAGACGTACGACTCGCTGCCGAGTTCCTCGACCAGTTCGACCGTGGCGGTGAAACCCGTTCCGTCGCGGCGCAATTCGAGATGTTCGGGGCGGATGCCGAGGGTGACCGAATCCAGCTTCGCCTCGCCGAGGCGGGTCATCCGTTCGCGCGGCAGTTCCATCGTGGTTCCGGCGATGTCGACGCCGCCCGGGGTCAGTGGCACGGTGCACAGATTCATCGAGGGTGAGCCGATGAATCCGGCGACGAAGGCGTTGGCCGGGTGGTCGTACAGCGTGGCGGGAGTGCTGAACTGCTGCAACTGGCCGTCGCGCAGCACCGCGACCCGGTCACCCATCGTCATCGCCTCCACCTGATCGTGGGTGACGTAGACCGTGGTCGTGCCCAGGCGACGCTGCAGCGCCGCGATCTGGGTGCGGGTCTGCACCCGCAGTTTCGCGTCCAGATTGCTCAGCGGCTCATCCATGCAGAACACCCGCGGCTCGCGCACGATGGCGCGGCCCATCGCGACGCGCTGGCGCTGACCGCCGGACAGTTTGGCCGGCTTGCGATCCAGATACGGTGTGAGCCCGAGCAATTCGGCGGCGTCGGCGACCCGGCGCTTGCGCTCGGCCAGCGGGACCTTCATCATCTTGAGCGCGAAGCCCATGTTCTCGCCGACGGTCTTGTTCGGGTACAGCGCGTAGTTCTGGAACACCATGGCGATATCGCGGTCCTTGGACGAGACACCGACCATGTCCTGACCGTCGATGCGGATGGTGCCGCCGTCGATCTCCTCGAGTCCGGCGAGCATGCGCAGCGCGGTCGACTTGCCCGAACCCGAGGGTCCGACCAGCACGATGAACTCGCCGTCGGCGATGTCCAGGTCGAGCGAGTCGACCGCGAGCGTCTCGGCGCCCGCGTACACGCACGAGGCCTTGTCGTATTGAATGGTGGCCATTGTCGTTTACCTCACTCGAGCTCTTATTTGATGGCGCCGAAGGACAGTCCGCGCACCAGCTTGTTCTGCGCGAACCAACCGGCCAGGACGACGGGCAGGGCGGCCAGGGTCGCCGCGGCGGACAGCCGGGCCCAGTACAGGCCCTCGCCGGTGATGAAGCCGACCAGGAACACCGGCATGGTCTGGGCCTGCACGGCGGTCAGGTTGACCGCGAAGAAGAATTCGTTCCAGGAGAAGATCACGCAGATCAGCGCGGTGGCGGCGATACCGGGGGAGACCAGCGGCAGGATCACCTCGCGCATCGCGGTCCACAGGCTCGCGCCGTCCATGCTGGCCGCCTCGAGTAGCTCGCCCGGGACCTCCAGGAAGAACGACCGCATCATCCAGACCGCGATCGGCAGATTCATCGCGGTGTAGAGGATGACCAGCGTCCAGATGTTGTCCAGCATGCCCAGATCGCCGACGATCACGTACAGCGGGATGATCGCGGCCACGATGGGCAGCATCTTCGTGCCGATGAAGAACATCAGCGCATCACGGGTGCGCGTGATCGGGCGCAGCGAGAGCGCGAACGCCGCCGGAATGCCCAGCACCAGAACCAGAATCGCGGAGACGATGGTCGCGAAGGCCGAGTTGAGCAGGGGCGTGCCGACACCGCTGGAGAACACCGCCGAGAACTGGTCCAGCGTGGGGACGAAGAACAGCTTCGGAGTGTTGGTGTAGGCGTCACCCTCCTGCTTGAACGCCGTGAGCACCATCCACAGCACCGGGAAGAACATCCCGATACCGACGACCCAGGCCAGAATGCCCCAGCCGATACCGGCCCGATTGCGGCGGCGGCGCACCGGAACCTGTTGCGCCGCAGATGATGTGGTCGCGGGAGCGGTAGTCGTGGTCATGCCGCCTCCTCCTTCCCGGTGAACGAGGTGAACAGCAATCGCAGCGCGAACGTCGCCACGACCGTCGTGCCGACGACGGTGACCACGCCCATGGCCGCGGCCTGGCCGATGTCGAAGCCGAGGAAGGCGCGCTGATAGATGTAGAACGGCAGGTTGGAGCTGGCGATGCCGGGTCCGCCCTGGGTCATCATGTACACCGAGTCGAACGTGTTGACCAGGTAGATCGCGCCGAGCACGGTACCCAGTTCGATGAAGCGGCGCAGGTGCGGCAGGGTGAGTTCGCGGAACACCTGGAACGAATTCGCCCCGTCCACTCGCGCGGCCTCGGTGATCTCGCGCGGCATGGACTGCAGGCCCGCCAGGATCAGCAGCATCATGAATGGCGTCCACTGCCAGACCATGTCGGCCATGACCGCGGGCAGCGGGAATTTGCTCACCCAGTCGGTCTGGCCCGCCCCGAACGGTTTGAGCACGAAGTTGATCAGCCCGAACACCGGATCGAGCATCGTGGTCTTCCAGATCAGCGCTGCGGCGACCGGCGTGACCAGGAACGGCGTGATCAGCAGGGTGCGCACCACGCCGCGCCCGAGGAAGGTGCGATCCAGCAGCAGCGCCAGCAGCAGTCCGAGGACGACCGAGACGATCACGGTGCCGACGATCAGGATGACCGTGTTGAGCGTGACCGACCAGAACTGGTTGTCCCGGAACACATCCGCGTAGTTGCCGAGCCCGACGAAATGCCGCGAACCGGGCCGGACCAGGTTCCAGGACTGCGTCGAGTAGTACAGGGTGAACACGAACGGGATCTGCGTGACCACGATCATGAAGATCAGCGCGGGCAGCAACGGACCGCGCTTGCGCCAGCCTTCGGCGCGGGAGACGCCCTGAGCGCGTCGGACGATCTCCGATGGTGGGGTGGCCTCGGGGGCCGTGGTGGTTACGGACGTCATGGCTACTGATTCCCTCGATACGACCTGCCGACGGTCTCGGCATACTCCTGGGACTGTTGGAGTGCGGTCTGCACGCTCTCCCGCCCGGCGATCGCCGCGCTGATCTGCTGGCTCACCCGGGTGCCCAGATCCTGGAATTCCGGAATGGCGAGGAACTGGATGCCGGTGTACGGAACCGGTTGCACCGTGGGATGTTCCGGATCCACGGTCGACATCGCCTGCAGGGTGACCGGGCCGTACGCCTTGGCGGCCTCGGCGTATCCCGGGATCTGGTAGGTGGAGTTGCGGCTGCCCGGCGGCACGTGTGACCAACCGAGCTTCTCGCCGACGTGGTTGATGTACTCCTTACTGGTCATCCAGGAGATGAATTTCCATGCGGCGTCCGGATTCTTGCTGGTCTTGGGGATGCCCAGCGACCAGGTGTACAGCCAGCCGGAGTTCGGCTTCTGCGCGACCGGGGCCAGGACGTAGCCGATCTTGCCGACCACCTTGCTCGCCGAGGGATCCTCGAGGACACCCACCGCGGAGGTGGCGTCGTACCACATGGCCGTGTCGCCCTGGGACAGCTGCGTGGCGCACTCACTGAAACCGCTTGTCGCCGCGCCCGGTTCGCCGTATTTGCGAACCAGGTCGACGTAGAAGTTCACCGCCTTCTCCACCTGCGGGCTGGTGAGCTGGGCATTCCAGTTCTCGTCGAACCAGCGCCCGCCGAAGGTGTTGATCACCGTGTCCAGCGGGGCCAGCGTCTCACCCCAGCCCGGATCGCCGCGCAGGCAGATCCCCGAATGCCCGTGTGCGGGATCGTCCAGCTTGGCGGCGAACTGGGCCACCTGATCCCAGGTGGGCTGATCGGGCATGCTCAGACCGGCCTGCTGGAACAGATCCTTGCGATACATCAGGAACGAGGACTCGCCGTAGAACGGCACCGAGTACATATCGCCCTTGTAGGACAGCGACTTGCGCAGCGAGGAGATGAAGTCGGGCGCGTCGTAACCGGGGGTTTTCGCCTGGTAGGGAGCCAGGTTGGTCAGCCAGCCGTCCGCGGCCCACTGCGGCGTCTCGTAGTTGCTGATCATCACCACGTCGAATTCGCCGCCGCCGGTCGCGACCGAGGAGGTGATCTTGGCGCGCGCCTCGTTCTCCGACAGCGAGACGAATTTGAGCTTGATGCCGGGATTGGCGCGCTCGAATTCGCCGGAGAGCTTGATCGCGTCCTGCATCTGCGAATTGGAGACCATCGCGATGGTGACCGTGCGGCCGCCGCCGGAGGTGAACGAGCCCGCGCCCGCGCAGCCGCTCAGCGTCAGCACCGCCGAGAGTGCCAGTGCCGCTAGACATTTCACGCGTCGCCGGGTGCGGCCGGGGCCGTTCTTGTTCATGGGCGTTGTCATGGGCCTGCGCCCTCCTTCTTTTCCAGCAGCCACCGCGCGCACTCGATGTCGGTGACCAGGATCGTGGCCAGACCGCCGCGCAACGCGCCGAGGACGGCCTGGTGTTTGGACTCGCCACCGGAGATCAGCACCGTGCATCCGCAGGCCCGGATCGCGTCGAGACCGACCGAGACCGTGCGCGCGGCAAGGGATCCGGGCAGATCGGTGCCGTCGGCGCGGAAGAACCGGCCGCCGATCTCGCCGACGGCGCCGAGGCCGCGTAGCTCGTCGAGCAGGGCGGTGTCCAGATAGCTGCCCTCGAACAGGGTGGTCGCGGTGGAGGCCGTGCCGACGCCGAACATCATCACCTCGGCGTCGCGGCCCAGCGCGATGGCGCGGCCCAGGACCGAATCCTGTTCCAGCGCGGTCACCGTCGCGGCGTCGGCGTAGAGCGGTGCGTGCAGCCGGACCGGTGCGGCCTGTAGTTGGGTGGCGCAGCGACCGAGGGTGAATTCGACGCCGGTCTGGTAGTCCGAGGAGGTGAGCGAGCCGTCGAGCTGGACGACGGTGGCGCAGCGCGCCGAATGCGGTCCGAGTTCGGTGGCCACGGCGATGGTTTCCGGACCCCAGGTGAATCCGAGGGTGGCCTGCGGCCGCAGCCGCCGTCCGAGGACCGCGACCGCGGCGCGGGCCAGCGGGGCCAGGCTCGCGGGGGAGTCGTCGGGCGCCTCGCCGAGTACCACCGCTTCGGTCAGTCCGTAGGCCGCCTCGAGCTCGCGCTCCAGATCGGTGTGCACCGTGGCGCGCAGCTCATCCGGGACCACGATCTCGATGCGGACCAGACCCTGGGCGCGGGCTCGGGCGATGAGCCGCCCCGCAGTCGGGCGCGAAACACCCAGTACGGCAGCGATTTCGGCCTGCGTGGCGCCCTCGAAGTGGTAGAGCCGCGCGGCACGCAGCGCCATCCGGACGTCCTCCGGATTGCTGGGCCGGGGTTCGGGGGCCACGGTGCTCCTCATCGAATGATCATCTGCTCACGGGGTGATCTATTGCTCGGAACACGGTACCATCGGGCATGTGACGCACACAACACTTTCGTCATCGACCTATGACCGCAGCGGGCTGACGGCCGGCATCGTGCACTTCGGAGTCGGCGGATTCCATCGCGCGCACCAGGCGATGTACATCGACCGGCTACTCGCGCGGGGCGGATCGAAGGAGTGGGCCATCTGCGGCGTCGGCGTCCTTCCGGGTGATCGCCGCATGCGCGATGTGCTCGCCGCGCAGGACGGGCAGTACACGCTCTCGGTCGTGGGCGCCGACGGCGTCTGGGACACCCGGGTGATCGGCTCGATCACCGAATATCTCTACGCCCCGGACGATCCGGAGGCGGTGCTGGCGAAACTGGCCGATCCGGCGACGCGTATCGTCTCGCTCACGATCACCGAGGGCGGTTACGGAATCGACGCGACCACAGGTGAATTCGATGCCGCCGAGCCGTCCGTCGCGGCGGATCTGGCGCCGGATGCGGTGCCGCGCACGGTATTCGGCCTCGTGGTCGAGGCGCTGGCGCGGCGGCGGGCCGCGGGCATCGCGCCCTTCACGGTCATGTCCTGCGACAACATCCAGGGCAACGGTGAGGTGGCGCGGCGGGTGTTCGGCACGTTCGCGCGCTTGCGTGATGCGGACCTGGGCGAGTGGATCGACCGGGAAGTGAGCTTCCCCAATTCGATGGTGGACCGGATCACACCGGTCACGCCGCCGGAGGCCGAGGCGGAGGTTCTGCGCCGCACCGGAATCACGGATTGGTGGCCGGTGATCACCGAGCCGTTCACGCAGTGGGTGCTCGAGGATTCCTTCACCCTGGGCCGTCCGGCCTACGAGGAGGTCGGCGTGCAGGTGGTCGAGGACGTCACCCCGTACGAGCTGATGAAGCTGCGCCTGCTCAATGCCGGCCACCAGGGCATCGCCTACTTCGGGCACCTGTGCGGCTACCGGATGGTCCACGATGCCGCGCGGGATCCGCTGTTCGACCGATTCCTCATGCGGTACATGGATTTCGAGGCCACGCCGACGTTGCGCCCGGTTCCGGGCGTCGATCTGGACAGCTACAAACGCACCCTGATCGAACGTTTCGGGAATCCCGCGATCGGTGACACCATCGCCCGGCTGTGCGCCGAATCCTCGGACCGGATTCCGAAGTGGGTGCTGCCGGTCATCCGGGAGCGGCTGGCGGCTGGCGGCGAGATCGACTGCGCCGCGGCCATCGTGGCGAGCTGGGCCCGCTACGCGGAGGGGGTCGACGAGCAGGGAGAGCCCATCGAGGTGGTCGACCGGCTGCGCGATCGGCTGGTGCCGCTGGCGCAGCGGCAGCGCACCGACCCGACCGCATTCCTGTGCGACCGTTCGGTATTCGGCGATCTGATCGACGAGCCTCGGTTCGTGCGCCCCTATCTGGCCGCTCTGGAATCGCTGCACACCAAGGGAGCGCGGGCCACACTGGCCGATCTTGCCGGGCAGGAGTGAATCGCCGACTACTATGTCGGCGAAAAAGGTGGGTCGGTGCTCGGCGGACGAGGCCCGAGGGTTACTTTTATATCGCTATGAAAACTGCCGCCACCACAATTTCAGGAGCATGGCGCGCGGGCGACGACACGGCAGTGTCGTTCCGTGACGCCGCCGTCGCATGGGCGCTGGCCGCCCATGAGGTCCTTGCCGAAACCGCCACCGGCTATGGACATTTCGTGACCGTCGAAGATCTGGCCGATCGGGTGCAGGAGATGTCGGGCGTGCGTACCGACGCCCCGACCCGCACGTGGATGGACGCGATTCTGCGTAAGGTCGCGCGCCGCTGCCACAGCGCGGGAGAACCCCCGCTGACGGCATTGTGCGTGCGAGCCAACCACACCGTCGGCGACAGCTACAAATATGTCCTCGAACTCGCCGCGCTGCCGACGCCGGAGGATCTGGAACTGCATGCGGCATACGCGCGTTGGCAGTGCTACCAGACCTACGGTGCGGAGATCCCGGCCGACGGTGGCGTGCCGCCGCTGACACCGAAGGTCGCAGCGCGGCGTCGCACGGTCACCGCGCGTCCGGCCGAGCCGGAGCCCGATCCCGTGGCCGCTCCGGCGGTGTGCCAGCAGTGCTTCATCCAGCTGCCGGCCAACGGAATCTGCCAGTACTGCTGAGGCTTTCGTGGCTCGCACCGGCAGCCGGTGCGAGCCACGGTGCGTGTCCGGCGTCGCGGTGGGTCAGTGAAATGCCTTGAGCCCCACCACTCCCGCGACGATCAGCAGTAGGCAGACGATGCGGCTCACGGCGGCGGACTCGCCCAGCCACAGCATGCCGACCAGCGCCGTGCCGACCGCGCCGATGCCGACCCAGACCGCGTAACCGGTGCCGACGGGAATCGTGCGCAGCGCGTAGCCGAGCCCCGCCATGCTCAGCGCCAGGGCAACCAGGAAGCTGATGCTGGGCCACAGTCTGCTGAATCCCTCGGACTTCTCCAGCGAGATCGCCCAAGCGGTCTCCATGAATCCCGAGACGATCAACAGTATCCACGCCATGCTCGTACCGTATGCGACCGTCCGGTTCTCTCCGGCACCGCTCCGGTCGGATGTGCGGCGGAGCACAATGGCGGCATGGTCGAACTCGTACTGGTGCAGGGCGACATCACCGAACAGGCCGTCGACGCGGTGGTGAACGCGGCGAACTCCTCCCTGCTCGGCGGCGGGGGAGTGGACGGCGCGATCCATCGCAAAGGCGGTCCGGCCATCCTCGCGCAATGCCGGGATCTGCGCGCATCCCGGTACGGCAAGGGGTTGCCGACCGGCGCCGCGGTGGCCACCACCGCGGGAAATCTGCCTGCGCGCTGGGTGATTCACACCGTCGGTCCGGTGTGGTCGGCCCGTGACGATCGTTCGGAGTTGCTCGCCTCCTGTTATCGCGAATCGCTCGCCGTCGCCGACGAACTGGGCGCGGCGACGGTGGCCTTCCCGGCGATATCCACCGGAATCTTCGGCTGGCCGATGGACGACGGCGCCCGAATCGCGATCGAGACAGTGCGTTCGGCGCACACGGACGTGCAACGGGTCAGCTTCGTGCTGTTCACGCCCGACGGGTACGCGACATTCGAGAACGCGCTGGTCTGAACGCTTTCGCGCGAATACGTCGGTGGCCTGCGCTACAGCTGGACCGTGGCGAACTCGGAGGAACCGTCCCCGATCAGGTCCGGGCCCCGGGTCCGTGTCGGTATCGGGGCGGTTGCCGCTCGTCCTCTAGACTTCGAACAACTGTTCGCGAATCGGGTAGGGGTGCTTACGTGCGGGTGATGGGTGTGGACCCCGGGCTCACCCGGTGTGGTCTGAGTGTCGTCGACGGCGGGCTGGGGCGACAGGTGAGCGCCGTCGGGGTGGATGTGGTGCGGACGCCGCCGGAGATGGACCTCGCGCATCGGCTGCTGGCGGTTTCCGATGCGGCCGAGCAGTGGATGGATACGCACCGGCCCGAGGCGGTCGCGATCGAGCGGGTGTTCTCCCAGCACAATGTGCGCACCGCGATGGGTACCGCGCAGGCCGGTGGCGTGATCGCGCTGGCCGCGGCGCGGCGCGGCATCCCGGTGGCATTCCACACGCCGAGTCAGGTGAAGGCGGCGGTCACCGGTAACGGGTCCGCCGACAAGGCGCAGGTGACCGTGATGGTGACCAGGATTCTCGGGTTGGCGACCGCGCCGAAACCGGCCGATGCCGCCGACGCGCTCGCCCTGGCGATCTGTCATTGTTGGCGGGCGCCGATGCAGGAGCGGATGGCCAAGGCCGAGGCCATGGCCGAAGAACAGCGGCGCAGATATGCGGAACGACTTGCCCGGCAACGGAAGGCGGTGAACCGGTGATCGCGTCGGTACGCGGAGAGGTGCTCGAGATCGGCCTCGACCATGTGGTGATCGAGGCCGCCGGGGTCGGCTACCGGCTCAACGCCACACCCGCGACGCTGTCCACGCTGACGCGCGGCGAGGAATCGCGGCTGTTCACCGCGATGATCGTGCGCGAGGATTCGATGACCCTGTTCGGCTTCGCCGACACCGAGGCGCGGGATCTGTTCGGTCTGTTGCAGACCGTCTCGGGCGTGGGCCCCCGGTTGGCGATGGCGGTGCTGGCGGTGCTCGAACCCGAAGCGCTGCGCAAGGCCCTGGCCGAGAGCAATGTGGCCGCGCTGACCCGCGTACCCGGTATCGGCAAGCGCGGGGCCGAGCGCATGGTGGTCGAACTGCGCGACAAGGTGAATTTGGTTCCGGTGCAATCGGGTCCGCCCGGGGTGACGCCCGTTCCGGTGGTCACGCCGGTGCGCGATCAGGTGATCGAGGCCCTCGTCGGACTCGGGTTCGGACTCAAACAGGCCGAACCGACGGTGGACACGGTCCTGGCCGAGGATCCGGGGCTGGACACCTCGAAGACGTTGCGCGCGGCGCTGGGCATGCTCGGGAAGAACCGGTAGCGGCGGATGGGCGAGGAGTTCGAGGACGAGGAGCAATCTCCGGTCACCGCAAGCTATCTCAACTCGGACGGCGATGTCGAGGCGAGTCTGCGGCCCAAATCCCTGGATGACTTCATCGGTCAGCCGCGGGTGCGGGAACAGTTGGCACTGGTGTTGCGCGGCGCGAAACTGCGCGGCGGCACGCCCGACCATGTGCTGTTGTCCGGTCCGCCCGGACTGGGTAAGACCAGTATGGCGATGATCATCGCGGGGGAACTCGGCTCGGCGCTGCGGATCACCTCCGGTCCGGCGCTCGAGCGGGCCGGTGATCTGGCCGCGATGCTGAGCAATCTGGTCGAGGGCGATGTGCTGTTCATCGATGAGATCCACCGCATGGCCCGCCCGGCGGAGGAGATGCTCTATCTGGCGATGGAGGATTTCCGGGTGGACGTCGTGGTCGGCAAAGGCCCCGGGGCGACCTCGATCCCGCTGGATATCGCGCCGTTCACCCTCGTCGGCGCGACCACGCGTTCGGGTGCGCTGACCGGTCCGCTGCGTGACCGGTTCGGCTTCACCGGACATATGGATTTCTACGAATCCGATGAGCTGCAGAGCATTCTGGAACGTTCGGCGCGGATTCTGGGCGTGCACCTGGAATCGGATGCCGCGAGCGAGATCGCCGGACGGTCGCGCGGCACGCCGCGTATCGCCAACCGACTGCTGCGTCGCGTGCGCGACTATGCCGAGGTCCGCGCCGACGGCGTGATCACCGTCGACATCGCCCGGGCCGCCCTGGCCGTCTACGACGTCGACGCCCTCGGCCTGGACCGCCTGGACCGCGCCGTACTGGGCGCCCTGGTCCGCAGCTTCAGCGGTGGCCCCGTGGGCGTTTCGACGCTGGCCGTGGCCGTGGGCGAGGAGGCCGCAACGGTCGAGGAGGTGTGCGAACCCTTCCTGGTCCGCGCCGGAATGGTCGCCCGCACCCCCCGCGGCCGCGTCGCCACCGCAGCCGCCTGGGAGCATCTGGGCCTGGTCCCGCCCCCGGACCTCGTCTTCGGCTCGATCGAGGTCCGCGGTCGCGAACCGAACCCCACTCTGGATCTGTTCGAATGAGCTGTGCGCCGGGTGTTCCCGGCGCCGGCTCGTTCAGTTGAGGGCAACCTTCGTACCGCCGGAGAACGCCGAATCGTGAAAGTCCATGACGGCCGGCGTCGTTCCCGCGGGCACGTCGTAGGCCAGAATCACGGAGATGTGGTTCCCGGGATTTACCGTGGTCGCGAGATTCGGGTTGAGATTCACTTCGGCGGTCGAATCGTCGCTGTAGATCTTGCCCTGGCTGTCGATCAGCTTCTGGTTGTCGGCGAAATAGATCTGGGGCGCAGCCGCGGTGTTGGTGATGTCGACGTGCACGAGGATGTACTCACCCTGTGCGTCCCGCTTCGTGATTTCATCGGTCCCAACGGTTTTCGTCGGCGGATCGACCCGGGTGACGGTGAATCCGAACTTTCCGTCGCGGACCTGCGTGCCCGCCGGGGCCGCATTGTCCATGGCACTGGTGGGTGTTCCGTTCCGGGCTTCCTGGGCGACCTTGTTGGTGGCAGTGGTGAGCAGTGCGCCGCAGCCGCCGACGATCACCACGAAGACCACGACGAATCCGCCCAGGACCCACGGCCAGGTGCGGCGCTTCCTGGGCGGCTGCTGCCGGTACCCGCCGTAAGGCGGCTGCCGGTACGGGCCCGGGGACTGGACACCATGCGGCGGAGGCACATTCGACATCGGGATCACCCCTCCTGCTCTTTCGTGATCGATGAATCGGAAGCTCGCTCGGCCTGCCCGGAGGGGACAACCGAAACCTCCGGCGGATGAACAGTCTTGCGCCGGGATCACATCGAAGACGGAAAGATGCTCTGGGAGATGACATTCGAGAACAGACGGGTGCGGATCATCCCGATACTGCGGGACTTTGTGCCACTTGCCCGCCCCACGGGCCCGGTGTAGGTCCGCGGACGGGCGTGCCGACGGTCAGCGGCGGCGGCCGTGCAGGTAGTCGCTGACCACGGCTGCGCCGAGACCGTCGAGGTCGGGGGCGATGACGCGGCCGCCGCTGCGGCGGGCCACCAGGTCGACGAAGGCGGCCAGGCGAGGTTCGTCGCCGAGCATGAAGACCGTGATGGAGGCGCCCAGTTTGGCCAGGGCGTCGACCTGGGTCATGGTGACGGCCAGGGTTCGTGGCTGGGGCGGCCAGTTGAAGTACGCCTCACCGTCGGATTCTAGATGGGCGGTGGGCTCGCCGTCGGTGACGACCAGGACCACCGGGACCGCATCGGGATGCCGGCGCAGATGCCGGGCGGCCAGCAGCAGGGCGTGGTGCAGATTCGTGCCCTGCTCCCAGACCCCTTCCAGCGCGGTCAATTCCGAGACGTCCACCGATCCCGCGTGGCGGCCGAAAGTGATCACTTCCAGTGCGTCGGAACGGAATCGGGTGCTGATCAGCTGATGCAGCGCCAACGCGGTGCGCTTCATCGGTACCCACCGGCCCTCCTGCACCATCGACCAGGAGGTGTCCACGCACAGCGCCACCGCGGCCCGCGAGCGCTGTTCGGTCTCGACGATCTCGACATCGGAGACGTCCAGCCGCACGCTGCGGCTGCCCGCCGAAGCCGAACGCAGTACCGCATTGCGCACGGTTCGCGAGACGTCCCAGGGTTCGGTGTCGCCGAACCGCCACAGCCGCGACGCGCCCGTGGGCTCGCCCGCCGCACCCGCCAGCGCGGTGTCCCGCTCGCCGCGCCGCGATCGCAGCTGCCCGACGACCGCGCGCAACGCGGTCTCACCCAGTCGGCGTAATGCCTTGGGCGTCAAGCGCAGTGAGCCGTCCGGCGCGCGTTCGAACAAACCCTGGCGGCGCAGCTCACGCTCGAGTTCGGCCAGACGCCGGGCGTCGACGCGAGCCTCGTCGCCGAGTTGGCGGGTGAGCGCGTCGAGATCGATGTCCTCGAGCCGCGCACCCGGATAGGACTGGCCGAGTTGTTCGGCCAGGGCGTCGAGTTCGGCCAGATCCTGCATGGCCTGCGCGCCCTCGCCCATGCCAAGTGGATCCTGTCCGCGGAATCGCTGCGCGGACTCCCAGTCCTCACCCGGACGCAACGCACGCAGATTCGCGTCCAGCGCCGCGACCTGCGCGGCGACGTCCGGATCGCCGAATGCCTGCCCGATCAGGTCGGACAGTTCGGCGCGCTGCTGTTCGGACATCGAGTTGAGCATGCGTTGCGCGGCAGCCGAACGCGCGGCGAGCGCATCGATCAGCTCATCTGTGTCGCGCGGATTCTCCGGGAAGAATTCGCCGTGCTCGGCCATGAACTCGGCGAACTGCTGTTCGGTGTCCTCACCGCGGGCATGCGCGGTCAGCAGATCGTTCAGATCGGACATCATCCGCTTGATGCGTTCGACATCCTCGGGCGTGGTGCTCTGCAGCGCCTGCTTCATCCCCTGGAAGCGCGATTCGAGCAGTTCCTGGCCGAGCATGTCGCGGATCTTCTGGTAGTTCTCCCGGCCGGTCTCCGAACGCCAGTCGTATTCGGACAGTTCGCCCACCGCGGCCGCGGTGCTCGGCGGCAACGCGTCGAGCTGGGCCTCGGCGAAGCGGGCGTCGTCGGACGGATCGGGGAACAGCGCCCGGCGTTCGGCGTCGAGCGCCTCGTCCAGCAGCCTGCGCACCTCCTGCAGGGTGCCGTCGAGCCGGTTGCGGCGGGTGATGTCGGCGCGACGCTGCCAGACCTGCCGGGTCAGCTCGTCCAGGCCGCGCATATCGCGCATGCCGCGGCGCAGCAGCTCCTCCAGCGCGCGCCGGGGCGAGCTGCCCTCCATCACCTCGCGCCCGATCTGGTCCAGGGCATCGCGCAGATCCAGTGGCGGCGCGAGCGGATCGGGGCCGTCGTGATAGGGGCCGTAGGAGTAGCGATCAGGGGCAGTCATGGTCTCTCACAAGAGGGTTCGACGGCGGTCACGAACCGTAGACCGCCATGCCGTCGTCGGTGTCCTTGGCAACCTGCCGGGCCAGGAACAGCGCCTCCAGGGCGAATTCCACGGCGGCCGCGATCCGGGTGGGCGGTTCGGTGGGGCCGACGCCGAGGCGTTCGGCGACCTCGTGCAGCACCGGCAGTTCGGGCAGTGCGGACAGCACGTCCTTGCCGGGGATGCGTTCACCGGTGGTGACCATGTTGCCGTCACCGACCGCGGTGGCCAGCGGTCGCAGATTCACCCCGCCCAGGCGGGCGCGGGCGGTCTCGGAGAACGCGCGGCGCATCAGGTGGGTGAGATGTTCCTGTTCGCGGCCCTCCTCACCGGATTCGAACTCCAGCTTGCCGCGCAACACCGCGGGCACCGACTCGAGATCGACCGGACGCGCGACCGCGGGGCTCTCCCCGGTGATCGCGGACCGGCGCAGGGCCGCCGCGGCCACGGTTTCGGCAGCGGCGACGGCGAAGCGCGCCGACACACCCGAACGCTGGTCGATCGCGGGCGATTCGCGCAGTTGCCGCACGAACCGGGCGAGCACCTCGATCAGCGGATCGCCGACCTCCGCGACCAGTTCGGCCTCCTGGCGGACCAGATCCACCTCGGCTTCCACGTCGAGCGGGTAGTGGGTGCGGATCTCCGCGCCGAAGCGGTCCTTGAGCGGGGTGATGATGCGGCCGCGGTTGGTGTAGTCCTCCGGATTGGCCGTCGCGACGAGCAGCACGTCCAGCGGCAGGCGCAGCGTGTAGCCGCGGACCTGGATATCACGCTCCTCCATGACGTTCAGCAGCGCGACCTGGATGCGTTCGGCCAGATCAGGCAGCTCGTTCACCGCGACGATGCCGCGATGCGCGCGCGGGACGAGTCCGAAGTGGATGGTCTCCGGATCGCCCAGGCTGCGGCCCTCGGCGACCTTGACCGGGTCGACGTCGCCGATCAGGTCGCCGACCGAGGTGTCGGGGGTGGCCAGCTTCTCGGCGTAGCGCTCGGAGCGGTGCCGCCAGGCGACCGGCAGATCGTCGCCGAGTTCGGCGGCCAGGCGCCGTCCGGCCGGGCTGATCGGGTCGAGCGGATGTTCGCCGAGTTCGGCGCCCGCGATGACGGGCGTCCACTCGTCGAGCAGGCCGATCAGCGTACGCAGCAGCCGGGTCTTGCCCTGGCCGCGCTCACCGAGCAGGACGACGTCGTGTCCGGCCAGCAGCGCGCGCTCGAGTTGCGGCAGGACGGTTCGGTCGAAGCCGACGATGCCGGGCCACGCGTCGCCGCCGGAGCTGAGCAGGGCCAGCAGATTCTCGCGGATCTCGGACTTCACGCTGCGCGGCAGATATCCGGCGGCACGCAGTTCGCCCGCGGTGGTGGGGAGGTTCTCCGGTGCGGTCACCGTATCGACGCTACGACGATCTTGCGGTCCCGTCGACGCAACCGACCTGCGGCGTCGGCCGGAAAAGAAGTTGACAGGTGTGCATCCTCGGATATCGTACGAACTGCCGCTTTCGCGGTACTTCGGGAAATACCTGGCCAAGGCCCGGTTTCCGTGCCCAGCGGCCGGCGAATTCGGCTCTGCGCGAACATCTGCTCGCCCGACTGAGCCGCACAATGCGGTCGGATATGTGGAAATGGCGGGCGCGCACCGGCATTCGACCGGCCCCGGGATACGCGCACCGAATGCGGCGGACTGCGTCGCAGGGCGTAGCCGCGAATACGCACCACGGCGCAGGCGCGCCGGACCGAGTGCGATCTACCCTGGTGGCAGCTCGATTGTCGTAATTTCCGGTGAGGCGGTAGAGATGGCCGAATCAGACTCCGTGGGCTTCGGGGCGTCCCCGACATCGCGCACCGTGCGGATCGGCACGGCGGAACGTGAGCAGGCGGCCGCATCGCTGGGCGAGCATTTCGCGGCGGGCCGGCTGGAGGTCGACGAATACGACGATCGGGTGGCGCGGGCGTATGCCGCGAAGACGACCGCGGACCTCGCGGTGCTGTTCAGCGATCTGCCGAGCCCCGTGGTGCCGCAGTCGGCACAGCCCGCGCCTGCCCGGCAGCCCCGGTCGTTGATCCCGGTGGTGGTGTTCGCCGTGCTGATACTCGCGGTCGTCCTCGCTGTGACGGTCCACGTCGTCCCGTTCTTCGTGTTCCCGGTGCTGTTCTTCATCTTCCTGCGCGGTCGTCGCGGCTGGGCGCGGCAGTATCGCGGGCCGCGGCGGTACTCCCGGATGTGATCCGTTCGCCGGACGCGCTGGCGCGCAACGCTTTCCCCGCACTGTCGGCAATATCGTGATCCATCTCACCGAAGTGGTTCACCTGCTGGTTGTCCGCGGTACCGGCGGTGTGCACCCGGCAGGGGTGGCGCACCGCAGCGGTTCCGGGCACTCTCGTCGAGGGAAACCTTGTCAGGCAATGTGATCCAAAAACGACCGCCCCCGCGAGGCTTCCGCCAGAATGGATGCGGTCGAAACGTCGGGGGTCGGACGTGTCGGTGGAACAACCGACGGATTTGAGGGGAATGCATATGAGAGCCAAGAAGTTCGCTGCTACCGCGCTACTCGCGATCGGCGCCACCGGCGTCACCGCGGGTGTCGTGCAAGCACAGCCTGTCACGCCTGCCGCCACCGCCATTCAGGGTGCCGATCACGGCGTGCAGTATTCGGTCGCGCCGACCGCGGACCACACCGGTGTGGCCACGACCGTCGCGGCGGGCCGGTTCGCTCTGACGCCCGACGCCCGGGCGGTCACGCTCACCGATGCCTCGGGCGCGGTCGTGGCCTCTGTTCCGCTGGGCCTGCGGTCCGCCGCCGGGATCGTCGGCCTGACCCCCCGGATTGCCAACGACGGCCGAACCCTCACCCTCACACCGCAATCCGCGTCGTCGAGCGTCGTCAAGTCCATCGACGAGGCGGACACGACCGCTCGCAAGCAATACAACGCCGGTGTGGGCGCCCTGATCGGCGCTGGTATCGGTGCGGTGATCGGCTTCTTCCTCGGCGGCGTCGGCGCCTTGGTGACCATTCCGCTCGGCGCCGGCATCGGCGCCCTGATCGGTTACTCCACCCCGTAGTTCGAAACCTCTCGGCCGGTATTCAGCGGACGAGATCTCTCCTCGCGCAGCGTCGTTCGGGCATCGACCCGGACGGCGCTGCGTCGTATTTCGGGCCCGACCCGTGACGTGCCGACGCTCGCAGCGCCGCTGCCGCCGGGTATTCCCCGTGTCATTCCGAAAATGGCGCTGCGACGCATGCATCATGCGGAAGTATCAGCGAGCTTTCGAATCTGCTCGACTCGCGCGGAAACTCAGATCTGTGCGTTCGCGTCGACTCGCGAAATATCGGCCGGGTCCGACATGACGTCCGGATTCTCGTGCGGGACCGTGTTCGCCCCGGGGAATTGATCATCCGTGGAATTGCCTGGTTCGGAAGCTTCGGGCGCGCCGGAGACTTCATGCAAGCCTGCGCCGAGTTCGCCGACGCGATCAACTACGGGGAGATCAGGTGCGGCCGTGTGAGGTTCGGTGAGGCGATCGTCGCTGGGAAGCTCGGGTGCGACCGTGCCGGGTTCGGTGGGGAGGTCGCTGCCAGGAGTACCGGGCAGGTCGACGCCGACGACAGGCAGATCGGCTGTGTCGGCCCGACGTTCGGGCAGGGAGTCGAATTCGCTACGGAGCAGGTCGATCTCGGCGGCCAGTTCGTCGCGGAGTTGTTCGCGTTCGGCGAGGCTGGCGCGCATACCCTCGAGGGTGTCGTCCATGGCGGCCAGGCGGCGGTCCGCGCCCTGGAGCTGCCAGGTGATGACGGTGCGGCGGTCCACGTCGGCGCTGGCCGCGCCGACCCAATCGATGACGTAGTCCAGCCAGTCGGGTTGTTTGGGCATGGTCACGGTCTCGTCCCAGCCCTGCCGCAGTGCGGGTTTACCCGAGATCACCCGTTCGCCGACCTCGGGCGCGTGCATCTGCACCATGCTCAGCTTCCCGGCGCTGGTCACCACCGCGGTCAGGCGGTAGCGGCCCGCCAGATGCATGCGCAGTTCCGCGGTGCCGCGGCCGTCGGCGTCCATCACGCCCAGCCACGGCCCGTCCGCGGCGTCGAGGATCGACTCGATGACGCCGAGTTGCCCGACGCCCCGTCGCAGGCGAGTTGCCCGCTTGCGCAGGTCGTTCGGTGTAGCCGTCATCTGATCCCAGTGCATGCATCACCTTTCCGCTCGGCAGGCCGGACCGGGTGCCCACACTACTCACGATGCGGTGTGCGCCTGCTCTTGCTCGGTCAGCGTCCGCACGACGACGTCCAGGAAGGCGTCCACCTCGTCGGCGTAATAGGACGGGCCGCCGGGTTCGGCCGGGCAGAAGTCGATCGCCCGCGCGTCCCGGCTGCTCAGGCCGGTGGGTCCGGCGTGCGCGAGGGTGGCGGCGACGATGTCGAGGAAGGTGTCGACCTCGGCGGCGGCATAGCCGTCACGTCCGGGCGGGGGTGCGGAGAACCGGAGCCGCTGGATATCGCGCGGGCTCAGCCGCTCGGGCCCGGGGTGCGGTGCGTCCCCGCGGCGCGCGTATTCGAGATCCACGCAGGCGCGATCCAGATAATCGTCCACCTGGTCGCGATCGTAGCCACGGTGCCCGAATGCGGCAGCGGCGAATTCGTGTTCGCGGATCTGCGCGGCGCTGAGCATCGTGGAGCCCTGGAACGCCGCGGCGATCCGCTCGCAGAAGGCGTCCACCTCGGCCGCGTCGTAGCCGCGCTGTCCCGCGGGGGTTCTGGCGAAGCGGGCCATCCGCTCGTCCTCGGTCGTCACACCGAACATTCTTACTACGGCTCGACGCGAATGTAGTGCGGGTCACGATAATTCGATCCGTTGCCGGGCGACCGGTCCGGTGGTGGGTGTCCTGCGGCAAATAATGTGTCATTCTGTATCAGGTACTTTGCGTAACGGGAGGTTCGTCGTGGCGCCTCGATTCGATGCGATCGTGGTCGGAGCCGGGTTCGGTGGCATGGGTGCGGGCATCGAGCTCGACCGGCTCGGACTCGGCGATTTCGTGATCCTGGAGCGCGAGAGCGATCTGGGCGGGACCTGGCATGTGAACCGCTATCCCGGACTCGCGGTGGACATCGCCTCGGTCACCTACTCGTACTCCTTCGAACCCAATCCGCACTGGTCGCGACTGTTCGCACCGGGTGCGGAGCTGAAGCGGTACGCCGAACACGTCGCGGACAAATACGACCTGCGTCGGCGGATGCGGTTCGACACCGTCGTCTCCGGCGCCCGCTGGGACGCCGAACACAACCAGTGGGTGGTGAACATCGAGGGCGGTGAACCGCTGACCGCCAGGTATCTGCTCACCGCGACCGGTTTCCTGTCCCAGCCGTACACCCCGCCGTTCGCGGGTATCGAGACCTTCGCGGGCAAGATCATTCACACCACTGCCTGGGATCAGGACTACGACCTGACCGGCCGCCGGGCCGCGATCATCGGCACCGGCGCGACTGCGGTGCAGCTGGTGCCCGAAGTCGCGCGCGTGGTGGACGAGCTGACCGTGTTCCAGCGCACCCCGATCTGGGTCGTGCCCAAGATCGATATGCCCATCCCGCCGGTGGTGCAGAACCTCTTCGATCGGGTGCCGCTCACCCAGCAGGCCGCCCGCCTGGCCAACACCACCGCGCTCGAGGCGATGATGGTGATCGGCGTCCTGCACTTCCGGCAGGCCAAACTGCTGAACCGGGGCGCGGGCCTGCTGGCGAAGGCGCATCTGCGGACCCAGGTGCGCGATGCGGAGACCCGGCGTGAGCTCACCCCGCACTACGACTTCGGCTGCAAGCGGCCGACGTTCTCGAACAGCTATTTCCGGACGTTCAACGAACCGCACGTGCATCTGGAGACGACCTCGATCGAACGCGTCGAACCGGGCGGCATCGTCACCGCCGACGGGCGCACCACCGAGATCGATACGTTGATCCTGGCCACCGGCTTCAATCTGTGGGACGTGAACTTCCCGGCCATCGAGATCATCGGCCGCGACGGGGTGGATCTCGGAAAGTTCTGGCGGGACAACCGATTCCAGGCGTACGAGGGCATCACGGTGCCGAAGTTCCCGAACTTCCTGAGCCTCAACAGCCCGTACTCCTACAGCGGCCTGTCGTACTTCACGACCATCGAGGCGCAGATGAAACATATGGGCCGGTTGTTCGGGGAGATGTTCCGGCGCGACGCCCAGGTGTTCGAGGTGACCGAGCGAGCCAACACCGAATTCCTGGACCGGGTCACCGAGAAGCTGGCGTCCTCGGTGTTCTACGACGGGCACTGCTCGACCGCGCGCAGCTACTACTTCAACCAGCACGGTGAGGCCGCACTGCTGCGTCCGACAAGCACCCTGAACGCCCATCGCGAGGCGGTCAGCTTCCCGCTGGACGACTACCTCTACGCACACGCGTAGTCCGCTTTGTCGCCCTCGGCGCGTTCGCGGGGCGGCCGCGCGGCCCGCAGGTCCCGCGGTGGGGTAGTGTTCGCCCGACCCCGGGGACGGCCGCCCGGTCGCGACGGCGTCGGCGTCGGTACGGGTGCTCGAAACGACCGCCGTGGGCGGTAACCGCGAGCTGATGGCAGACTGGGGTACTACGCTGGCAGTTCGGCGTCCGCCGGACCGCTCCCACCGACAGACCTAGGACCGACGACAACGATGGCTCAACTGCTGTTTCCCCTGCTGCTGGTAGCCCTGCTGGTGCCGATGTTCCTCGGCGTCCGCCGACAGAAGCGCGAGGCCGCCAACACTACCTCCATGCAGGAGAACCTGAAGGTCGGCGATCGGGTCACCACCACCTCGGGCCTGTACGGCACCGTGGTCGATCTCGACGAGACGACCATCGACCTGGAGATCGCCGAAGACGTCGTGACCACTTGGCTGCGCGCCGCCGTGCGCGATGTGCGCACCGACGACGCCACGGAATCGGCCGAGGTCGAGCCGCACGACTCCGAGGTCGAGGCGACCGAGCCCGAGGGCTCCGCCACCACCGCGGCGCAGCCGCCGCACACCGCGGCCGACGGCGCCACCGTGGAGGAGTCCGTCGAGGACACCAACGCCCGGCTGACCAAGGAATGACCCACCCGCGTCGTCGCCCGGCCGCACCGGCCGTGTGCGACGGCGCTGCGGCATGTCCGCAGTCGACTGCTCGACCGGCATCCGCCTGCTCACCCTGTCCACTGCCCGGCCCAACACCGTCCAGGAGATAAGAACTGTGCCACCTTCCAAGGGAACGGGGCATCCGCTGCGGTTGCTCGGCGTCTATGCGCTGCTGCTGATCGTGATCTACGGCCTGGTGTTCTTCACAGATGCGAAGACCGCAGCGGCCAAACTCGGTATCGACCTGCAAGGCGGCACGCGTGTGACGCTGAGCGCGCGCACGCCGGATGGCAGCAAGCCGAGTCAGGACAGCCTCAAACAGGCCCAGCAGATCATCGAGTCCCGAGTGAACGGCCTCGGCGTCGCCGGGTCGGAGGTCGTCATCGACGGTGACAACCTGGTGATCACGGTGCCCGGACAGAACGGTCAGCAGGCCAAGTCACTGGCCACCACCGCCAAGCTCTACATCCGCCCGGTCCTGCAGTCCGGTCAGCAGAACGCCGCGGGCGGACTTCCGGGCGGCCCCACCGGCAACGTCACTCCGGGGCTGCCGCTGCCGGGCATGACGCCGCCGGGCACGCAGCAGCCGGGCAATGCGACACCGGGTAAGGCCACGCCCGCGCCGGGCGCGCAGAAGCCCGCGACGGCCAACCACGCTCCGCAGAACCGCGTGTTCCCGGCGGACTACCAGGTGCCGCTCGCGCAGGATCTGAGCCACCAGCAGGCCCCGACCACGCCGCCGGCCACGCCCAAGAAGCCCACGCCGTCGACGACGCCCAAGCCCGGCACTCCGGCTCCGACCACCTCGGCCCCGGCCCCGGCGAACACGCTCAGCCCGGCCGAGCAGACCAAGAAGGCCATCGCCGAGGCCAAGCTGATCCGGCAGAGCACCGACCAGCAGATCCAGCAGTACGCGCTGGCGACCCTGGATTGCAGCAAGCCCGATCCGCTGGCCGGTAACGACGACCCGAATCTGCCGCTGGTCACCTGTGCGACCGACGGCACCGGCACCTACCTGCTGGACAAGAGCCGCATCGACGGCCAGGACATCAAGGACGCCAGCGCCTCGTTCAACCAGCAGCAGTCGCAGTGGTCGGTGGACCTGACCTTCAAGCACTCCGATCCGTGGGCCAAGCTCACCGGCGACTACGTGAACCAGCAGGTCGCGTTCGTCCTCGACTCGAAGGTCGTCAGCGCGCCGGTGGTGCAGCAGGGCCCGCAGGAGGGCGGCACCACCTCGATCACCGGGCACTTCAACGCGACCACCGCCAAGGATCTGGCGAACCAGCTGAAGTACGGTTCGCTGCCGCTGTCCTTCGCCACCTCCGAGGCCGAGACGGTCTCCGCGACGCTGGGCCTGTCCTCGCTGCACGCGGGTCTGATCGCCGGTGCGATCGGTCTGATCGCGGTGCTGCTGTACTGCCTGCTCTACTACCGGATGCTCGGCTTCCTCGCCGGATTCTCGCTCGTCGCTTCGGGTTTCGCGGTGTACGGGATCATCGTGCTGCTGGGCCGGTGGATCAATTTCACCCTGGACCTGGCCGGTATCGCGGGTCTGATCATCGGTATCGGTATGACCGCGGACTCGTTCGTGGTGTTCTTCGAACGCATCAAGGACGAGATGCGCGAAGGCCGAAGTTTCCGTTCGGCGGTGCCACGCGGCTGGTCGCGAGCCCAGCGCACGAACCTGTCGGGTAAGACGGTCAGCCTGATCGCCTCGGCGGTGCTGTACATCCTGGCCGCCGGTCAGGTGAAGGGCTTCGCCTTCACCCTCGGTCTGACCACCGTGCTCGACGTCATCGTGCTGTACCTGGTCACCTCGCCACTGATGATGCTGGCCTCGCGCTCGCCGTTCTGGGCCAAGCCCTCGGTGAACGGCCTGGGCGCGGTGGCGCAGTACGCCCGTGAACGCAAGGCCGCCGCCGGCGTCCCGGCCGGCAAGGAGGCGTGATGAGCAACCCGAGTTCCGTCATGGAGACCGACACCGTGAACGATCAGGCCGCCGCCGCGCCCAAGCACGGATTCTTCGAACGGCTGTACACCGGCACCGGTGGATTCCGGATCGTCGGGCGACGCCGGATGTACTACGTCATCGCCGCGGTGCTGATCCTGATCGCGCTGCTGAGTATCGGGCTGCGCGGATTCACCCTCGGCATCGACTTCGCCGGTGGCACCCGGATCCAGCTGCCCGCCGCCGCGGGGACCAGCACCTCGCAGGTCACCGATGCCTATGCCAAGGCACTCGGGCACGATCCGGTCACCGTGCAGAAGGTCGGCTCCGGCGCCGCGGCCTCGTACGAGGTCCGTTCGGACACACTGGATGCCACGCAGCAGGACAAGGTGCAGACCGCGCTGTTCGACGCCTTCCATCCGAAGGACTCGACCGGAACGGTCAGCCGCAACGCGATCAGCATCGCGGAGATCAGTTCGACCTGGGGTGGTCAGGTCACGCGCAAGGCGCTCATCGCGCTGGGCGTGTTCGTCCTGCTGACGATGATCTACATCGCGATCCGGTTCGAACGCGATATGTCCATCGCCGCGATCGCCTCGCTGTTCTTCAACCTGATCGTGACCGCCGGGCTCTACTCGATCGTCGGCTTCGAGGTGACCCCGGCCGCGGTGATCGGTCTGCTGACCATCCTCGGATACGTGCTCTACGACAACGTCGTCGTCTTCGACAAGGTCGAGGAGAACACCCGAGGCGTGCTGCACCGCACCAACCGCACGTATGCGGAATTCGCGAACCTCGCGGCCAACCAGACGCTGATGCGTTCGATCAACACCACCATCATCGGCATTCTGCCGATCATCGGCATGCTGGTCATCGCGGTGTGGCTGCTGGGCGTCGGCACGCTGAAGGATCTGGCGCTGGTGCAGCTCATCGGTATGGTCGTCGGCGCGTACTCCTCGATCTTCTTCGCCGTGCCGCTGCTGGTCTCGATCAAGGAGCGCTGGGGGCCGGTGGCCGCCCACACGAAGAAGGTGCTGAGCAAGCGGGCGGGCCGGGCTGCCCGGTCCGCCGACGACGAGGCGGCTCCGCGTCGTGTGGCGCCCGCGGGCACCGCACCCCGTCGTCGTGAGCCGTCGGGCGATGCGCCCCGGTCCGCCGCGCCGAGGCCGGGTGCGCGGCCGACCGGAAAGCGCCACAAGAACAGGCACTGATCATGCGGGGCGCTGCCCTCGCGCAGTCGCAGCGAATTCAGCGGAGGAAGCTTGCGTAACGACGGAGGGCAGCGTGCGTAACCACGGAGGGGTCGGCACGCGCCGTCGGTGGATGCGGCAAACGATCGGGGTGCTGTCGGCGGGTGCGCTCGTCGGTGGTGCTCTGGCCGGATGTTCGGCGAAGAATCAGGTGCCGTCCATCGGCTATGCGGTCGACGCGGTACCGCTGAGCTACAACGGCGGCACCACGTCGGGCGCGAACGGCGGTGCGGCAGCGATCTTCTCGCGGGTGTCCACCGGGTTCTTCTATACCGGTCCGGACGGTCAGCCGGTCGCGGACACCGATTACGGCACAGCCAAGCAGGTGCCGGGTGATGTGCAGACCATCCAGTACCGGCTGAACCCGGACGGCGTGTACTCCGACGGGGTGCCCACCTCCTGTGACGATCTGGTACTGGAGTGGGCCGCGCGCAGCGGCCGGTTCACCAAGGCCGGTGGTCAGGCGCCGATGTTCGATGCGGCCTCCACCGCGGGCTATCGCGATATCGAGAAGGTCGAATGCCAGCCCGGTTCGAAGGACGCGACGGTGGTCTTCCGCCCGGGGCGGCACTTCCTGCCCTGGCAGACCCTGTTCGGCGCCGCGAATCTGATGCCCGCGCACATCGCGGCGCAGTCCGCGGGCGTGCCGAGTGTGGTCTCGGCGGTGCAGACCGCCGATCCGGCCGTGATGGACAAACTGGCGCAGTTCTGGAATACCGGCTGGAATCTCACGCCCGACAAGCTCGACACCAAACTCTTCCCGTCCTCGGGGCCGTACCGGATCGATTCCTACAGCGCCACCGACGGTCTGGTACTGGTCAAGAATGAGAAGTGGTGGGGTCTGCCGCCGCGCACGCCGCGAATCGTGGTGTGGCCCAAGAACACCGACCTGAAGCAGAAGATGTCCGACAAGGCGGTCGGCGTCGTCGACATCGGCGCGGGGTCGGTCAAGGATCTGGATCTGAGCGGATTCTCGGTGAACCAGGTGCCCGGTCGGGGCGCGGAGCAACTGGTGCTGGCCACGTCGGGGGTCTTCGCCTCGCCCGACGCGCGCCGCGCCTTCGCGCTGTGCGTTCCGCGCAAGACGTTGTTCGACAAGCTGGGACATCCGGGATTCGACCAGAAATCGGGCCTGGGCTCGGGTCCGTTGAATTCCCGTACGACACAGGCGGATTCGCTGTACTACACACCGAGTACCGGTGCGGCCGGCAAGTACCCCGGCGGTGACACCGCCGGAGCGCAGCAGGTCCTGAGTACGGCGGGGGCGAACAATCCGACCGTGCGGATCGGCTATCGCGCACCGGACGATCGGCGGGCGCAGACCGTCGCGATGATCGCCGACGCCTGCCGGGCGGCCGGGATCACGGTGGTGGACGCGGGGTCGCCGACCTTCGTGCCGACTCAGCTCGGCGCCGGTGTGGACGCGGTGCTGGGCAGTACCGCCGGTGCGCCCGGTCCGGCCGGGTCGCTGTCCGGTATCGGCGCCGCGGCGGCGCTGTACACCGGCCAGGGCCTGAATTTCGGTCACTACGGCAACGGCCGTTGCGATGCGATCACCGATCAGCTTGCGGCGGACGATGATTCGACCAACGTGCTGAATCTGGACACCGAGGCCGAGAATCTGCTCTGGAACGAGATGCCGACGATTCCGCTGTTCGACACACCGCGGACGATCGCCTTCGGCACCGGTATGCAGAGCGGGGTCGTGAACCCCACCGAGTCCGGTGCGGGATGGAATATGGATCGCTGGGTGTTGCGGCGGTGAGCGTCCCGGTGTGGCGCGGCCCCGGGGTACCGGGCGTCGGATGAGTGGAGTGGGTGTGGATGAGTAAACACGGTATGACCGAGTCGGCCGACACGGTGGGGGAGCGCGTCGCGCGGGCCGCCGAAGCGGTGCAGCGATTGACTCGATGGCATGACGACTTCCCCACTCCCGGTGTGCGTTTCGCCGATCTGACCCCGGTGTTCGCGGACGCGGACGGATTCCACGCGGTGATCGACTGCCTGGGCGCGTGCGCGCCGGACGCGGATCTGGTGGCCGGGGTGGACGCGCGCGGTTTCCTGCTGGGCGCGGGTGTCGCGGCCGCGCTGGGCACCGGCGTCGTCGCGGTCCGCAAGGCCGGTAAGCTTCCGCCGCCGGTGCTCTCGCGCGAGTACACCCTCGAATACGGTTCGGCCGCACTGGAGATCCCCGCCGACGGCATCGATCTGAAGGGCCGCAAGGTCCTGCTGCTGGACGACGTGCTGGCCACCGGCGGCACCCTGGCCGCGGCGGCGGGACTGTTCGCCGCCGCCGGTGCGGAGGTGACGGCCGCCGCGGTGGTACTCGAACTCGGTTTCCTGGACGGCCGCAAGCATCAGGGCGACTATCCGCTGACTTCGATTGTGCGCCTGTAGTTCCCGGCTGCGGTTGTCAGGTGCCGGGTGGGTGGTTATGCTCGTGCCGCGGCGGCGCGGCCGGATGCCGGGTCGTTCGCGGACACGCCGACATCGTCGCTGACCCTCAGCGACTTCACAGGGATCCGGATTCACAATCAGACTCATGAGCCGAGCGCAGCACACCAGAATCAGCGTCGCCGCCGTGGGCGCGGTGGGAGTCGTCTTCGCGGTCGGTGCGGCGACCGCCTCGGCCGCACCGTCGGTGGACGTGCACGGCGGGAACACCATCACCGCACAGGTCTCCGGCGAGAAGCCGGGACACTCCTGCCGGATCGCGGCCACGGGCGTCGAGACGCCCTGGCGGCCGGTGAGCGGCGACGGCACGGTGCGCCTGGACAGCGGGCCGGTGCGGCACGGGCGGCACGATGCACGGGTGGTGTGTGAGAACCCGCGGGTCGGTGCTGCCTCGGTGCATACGGTCGGGCACGAGCAGGACGTCTTCACCGGGCAGTGGGCGCCGGCCTTCGAATTCCTCCAGCATCACCGGCTCGAATTCCTCACCCCGCGCGAGCACTGATCACGTGCGGCGCTCGGCGCGCACAGCTCAGAACCGGCCCAGTACGCGGGCGACGATCCCGGCCACGAGCAGCCAGAACGCCGCGGCCAGACCGTAACCCACGACGATGTTCAGCTCGTGATTGCCGGTGTCGAACAGGCCCGGGAAGAACAGCGCCAGCGATTCGGCCAGGGATGTGATGACCGAGAAGAGTCTGTTCGTCGGATTCACCCCGAACAGCAACATCAGCATGTGCGCGATCTCGATGAGGGCGAATATGCTGCCGACGGCGCTGACCAGTGCGCCCACCGGACCACGGCGATGGAGTCTGCGATAGCTGTCCATACTGCGCGAATCCCGTCGCCGAATCGCTGAAACCGTTAGGCCACTTGATAAGTCGAGTCTACATCGATCCGAGCGGCGCCGGGGGCGTGTCGCTGTGCGCGCAGGGTCGGCGAAGAATTCCTTGCGCGGATCGGTCCGGTCGGCTAACGTAGCCGAGTCTTGTTTCCGTTGATCGGAGTCGTGCCGTTGCTCTTCTGAGGTAGCCGTCGAGTGGCCCGCATCCCGCGCGCCGCATTCTCGCGACCTCTCTGGAGCGTGCACATGTCTACTTCTGTTTCGCTGTCCGATCTCACGTTCTCCTGGCCCGACGGCACCCCGGTGTTCGACGGTGTGGACACCGTCCTCGGGCCCGGTCACCTCGGCCTGGTCGGCAGCAACGGCGTCGGGAAGTCCACTCTGCTCCGCTTGATCGCCGGTGAGCTGCGCCCCGCGCGCGGTTCGATCACCGTCGGCGGCAGCCTCGGATATCTCCATCAGGATCTCGGCCTGGCCGCAGGTCAACGGGTGGATGAGGTGCTCGGTATCGATCAGGTGCGGCGGGCGCTGCACCGGATCGAATCGGGGGAGGGGACCGAGGCGGACTTCGACGCCGTCGGCGGCCGCTGGGATGTCGAGGAGTCCGCGGTCGCGCTGCTGGGCCGCCTGGGTCTGGACTATCTGGCCGGGGACGTAGCGCAGCTGGATCGCCGCCTGGACACGCTGTCGGGTGGGGAGACGGTTCTGCTCGGCCTGGTCGCCGAACTGTTGCGCGAACCCGACGTCCTGCTGCTCGACGAACCCACCAACAATCTGGATCACCATGCGCGCCAACGGCTCTACGAGGTCGTCGACCAGTTCTCCGGCACCGTGCTGATCGTCAGCCACGACCGCGAACTGCTCGACCGGATGAGCGCCATCGCCGAACTGCGGCGCGGTGAGATCCGTTTGTTCGGCGGGAATTTCGCGGCCTACGAGGAGATCATCGAGGCCGAGCAGGAGACCGCTCGCGCGGCGATTCGCGACGCGCGCAGCGATGTTCGCAAACAATCGCGCGAGTTGGTGGAGGCCCGGATCAAACTGGATCGGCGTCAGCGGTACGGGCAGAAGATGTTCGAGCAGAAGCGCGAGCCGAAAATCGTGATGGGCGAACGCAAACGGCAGGCCCAGGTCGCCGCGGGCAAGTTGCGCAACAACCACATCGCCAAGGTGGAGCAGGCGCGGCAGAGTCTGGACCGGGCGCAGGATCAGTTGCGCGACGATCGGGAGATCCGGGTGGATCTGCCCGGGACGCGGCTGTATCCGGGACAGGACGTCATCGAGCTGGACCAGGTGCGGCTGGCCAACGGACCGGTGGTCACCCTGCGGGTGAACGGCCCGGAGCGGATCGCGCTGACCGGGCGCAACGGTGCGGGGAAAACCACGCTGCTGCGCCGGATCGCCGCGGAACCGCCGAAGGTGCCGTGGCGGATGCTGCCGCAGCGGCTGGACGTGTTCGACGAGCAGCGGTCGGTGTTCGAGAACGTCTCGGCGGCAACGCCGCACGCCACCGCCGAGCGGGTGCGTGCCCAACTGGCCCGCTTCCTGCTCCGTGGCGCGGACGCCGATGTCGCGGCGGGTGCGCTCTCGGGCGGGGAACGTCTGCGTGCGGCGCTGGCGATGCTGCTGCTGGCCGATCCCGCACCCCGGCTACTGCTCCTGGACGAACCGACCAACAACCTGGACCTGCCCAGCCTGGCCCATCTCACCGAGGCGCTCACCGGATTCGAGGGCGCGCTGATCGTGGTCAGCCACGATCAGCGATTCCTCGAGGAGATCGGGGTGACCCGTCGGCTGGAACTCACCGAGGAGGGACTGCTGGAGGATCCGTGACGGGGGCGGTGGTCAGCGGCGCGGCGCGTCCATGATCACCGCCCGGTCGTCCGCGAACTCATGGCATCGCGCGGGAACTGTCCCGGCTCGCTTCGCGTTCTGTATAGAACGCCGGTCTCGACCGGCCGCCGGACGGTCCACCGATGCCGTGTGCGCCCCGGAATCGGGCGCATTTCCCAGGATGCGGCGGTCGTGGGCGGCGGGGATTAAAGTTGGTGGTCTGAGCCCCACCGGCGCATCGGATATGGTGTTCCGGTCGAGGCGGGAGAGGTGGTGGCATGACTCAGCATCTGGAAAAGGCGAATGCCGAGCAAACGATCGCTGGCGATCGCGTAGCGCCTTCTCCCGAGCCACCCGCACCTGCGCCGACGCCGCGTGCCATGCCGCCGCGTCAGCCGGGCAGTCCGGCGGTCGTGTCGACCTCTGCCTCGCGGCGGGTGCGTGCCCGGCTGGCCCGCCGGATGACCGGTCAGCGTGGTATCGCGGCGGTCAAGCCGGTGCTCGAGCCGCTGGCCACGGTGCATCGCGAGCTGTATCCGAAGGCCAATCTGCAGCTGTTGCAGCGCGCGTTCGACGTCGCCGACGAGAAGCATTCGCACCAGTTCCGCAAGTCCGGTGATCCGTACATCACCCACCCGCTGGCCGTGGCCAATATCCTGGCCGAGCTGGGGATGGATACCACCACCCTGGTCGCCGCACTGCTGCACGACACGGTCGAGGACACCGGCTACTCCCTGGACGAGCTGACCGAGGAATTCGGCCAGGAGGTCGCCCACCTGGTCGACGGCGTCACCAAACTCGACAAGGTCAATCTGGGTGCGGCCGCCGAGGCCGAGACCATCCGCAAGATGATCATCGCGATGGCGCGCGATCCACGCGTGCTGGTCATCAAGGTCGCCGACCGCCTGCACAACATGCGCACCATGCGTTTCCTGCCGCCGGAGAAGCAGGCCAAGAAGGCGCGCGAGACGCTGGAAGTCATTGCGCCGCTGGCACATCGACTGGGTATGGCCACGGTCAAGTGGGAGCTGGAGGATCTCGCGTTCGCGATCCTGCACCCGAAGAAGTACGACGAGATCGTGCGTCTGGTCGCCGACCGCGCACCCTCGCGCGACACCTACCTGGCCAGGGTCCGCGCCGAGATCGTGAACACCCTGGCCGCGAGCCGGATCAACGCCAGTGTCGAGGGTCGCCCGAAGCACTACTGGTCGATCTATCAGAAGATGATCGTCAAGGGTAAGGACTTCGACGACATCCACGACCTGGTCGGCATCCGCATCCTGTGCGAGGAGGTGCGCGACTGCTACGCCGCGGTCGGTGTGGTGCACTCGCTGTGGCAGCCGATGGCCGGCCGGTTCAAGGACTACATCGCCCAGCCGCGCTACGGGGTGTACCAGTCGCTGCACACCACCGTCGTGGGTCCGGACGGTAAACCGCTCGAGGTGCAGATCCGCACCCGCGACATGCACCGCACCGCCGAATTCGGCATCGCGGCGCACTGGCGCTACAAGGAGACCAAGGGTAAGCACTCCGGCGATCTCGGCGAGGTCGACGATATGGCCTGGATGCGCCAGCTGCTGGACTGGCAGCGGGAGGCCGCGGACCCGGCGGAGTTCCTGGAGTCGCTGCGCTTCGACCTGAAGTCGCCGGAGATCTTCGTGTTCACCCCGAAGGGCGATGTGATCACGTTGCCGCAGAAGTCGACTCCGGTCGATTTCGCGTACGCCGTGCACACCGAGGTCGGGCACAAATGCATCGGCGCGCGGGTCAACGGGCGTCTGGTCGCGCTGGAACGGCAGCTGGAGAACGGTGAGGTCGTCGAGATCTTCACCTCCAAGGCACAGAACGCCGGGCCCAGCCGCGACTGGCAGAACTTCGTCGTCTCGCCGCGCGCCAAGGCCAAGATCCGCCAGTGGTTCGCCAAGGAACGTCGCGAGGAGGCGCTCGAGGCGGGTAAGGAGCAGATCTCCAAGGAGGTCCGCCGGTCCGGTCTGCCGCTGCAGCGGTTGATGAGCGTCGACGCGATGACCGCGCTGGCCCATGAGCTGCACTACTCGGACATCTCCGCGCTGTACGCGGCGGTGGGCGAGAACCAGGTGTCCGCGCATCATGTCGTGCAGCGTCTGATGGCGCAGCTCGGCGGCGTCGGCGACGTGGAAAACGAACTGGCCGAACGCAGTACGCCCTCCACACTGCCGCTGCGTCAGCGGTCCGGCGGCGACGCCGGGGTCGAAATCCCCGGTGCGCCGGGCACTGTCGCGAAACTCGCGAAGTGCTGCACCCCGGTTCCCGGCGACGAGATCATGGGTTTCGTCACCCGCGGCGGCGCGGTGAGCGTGCATCGCACCGACTGCACGAACGCCGATTCGCTTCAGGCACAACAGGAACGGATCATCGAGGTCACCTGGGCGCCGTCGCCGTCCTCGGTATTCCTGGTCGCCATCCAGATCGAGGCGCTGGACCGCACCCGCCTGCTCTCGGATGTGACCAAGGTGCTCGCCGACGAGAAGGTGAACATCCTCTCGGCCTCGGTGATGACCTCGGGTGACCGCGTCGCGATCAGCAAGTTCACCTTCGAGATGGGCGATCCCAAACACCTCGGCCACCTGCTGAACGTGGTGCGCAACGTCGAGGGTGTCTACGACGTGTACCGGGTGACCTCGGCGGCGTGATCGGTGTCACCCGGCCACGGCCTCCGAGACCGTATCGGCCGCCTGTGCCCGGGACAGCAAGACCGCGCCGACGCACATCACGATCACCGCGACCAACACGAAACCCGTGCCGACCGGACCGCTGCGCAGGCGTTCGTCCAGGACGGTGAGTCCGATGAACGCCGCCCCGAGCGGTTCGGCCACGGTGAACGCGGGGAGCGAGGCGGACAGCGGCCCGACCTGGTAGCCGCGTTGTTGCAGGTAGAGTCCGGCGATTCCGGCGGCGACCAGCGTGTAGGGCTGCCAGCTGGTCAGCACCGGGCCCAGCCCCTGGCCGAACAGTTCGGTGACATGCTCGGTGAGGGCGGCGGAGATGCCGAACAGCAGACCGGCGGCGGTACCGAGCAGCAGCGCCTGCAGGGCGGGAATGCGGACCGTGGTGGCGACCACGATGCCCACCACGATCAGTCCGCCCAGCAGGCCCAGCGGGGCGATCCAGCGATGCCAGGGTGCGTCGGTGTGGCCCTCGGTCGGATCTCCGATGACCAGGAAGACCGCCAGCGCGGCCGACAGCGCGGCGGCCTGCGCCCACATCATCGGCGTCACTCGCCGCCCGCTGTAGTGCGCGGCGAGCGGAAGCGCGAAGACCAGGGAGGTCACCAGGATCGGCTGGACGACCAGCACCGAACCCATGGCCAGGGCCGCCACCTGGAAGCCGAATCCGCCCGCATCGCCGACGATCCCCGCCCACCAGCGCGGATTGCGGATCAATCGGGCGAGCAGGGCGTCGCCCTCGGGCACATCGGCCGCCGCCCGCTGCTGCGCCACGGCGGACACGGCGAACATCACCGCGCCGATGAATGCGCAGCCCACGGCTGCCAGGGGTAGTTGAGCCACGTGCTCAGTCTGCCCGGACCATCCTGGCAACTCGCTCGAGCCCCCCGGCGAGCGCGTTCGGAGGCGGACGGTGTGAGTCCGCGACACCGCGGGGTCGCTGTCCACGTCCGGTGTGGATCGGGTGCGGCTCACGAGTACCCGTCGGTTCGAGCGCGGAAATTACGACTGGCGAAATTTTCGCGAATGCGAATTATGGGTGCCTACGCGGCAATTCGAGAGTTTGTGCATGAAAGTTCGAATTCTGGCAATCTTCCGGCGTGCAATTCGGTTGCGGCGCGGGTTCTTTGCTGTCCGATTCGCTTCATTCGGTAGCGGGATTCGATAACTGAACTGTTGCTGATGTCGTCGTCTCGCGGGCGTGATCCTCGAAAATTCTTCCGGTGCGGTGATGTCCGACGCGGGGATCCTTCCCGTCTCGAGGTCGCATCCCGCAGGATGCACTGCAGAGTTCGCCGGATTCTGTTACGGTCTATTGCGTTTCGGGGCTCACACGGCAACGGCGGCAACTCGAACCGATCACCGACTGCTCTCGCTCGCCGCGGCTCTCGGCCCTCCGAACGCCTTGCACACAGCTGGTTAAGGGGGTCGGACGATGCTGACCGCGCGCACAACCTGGAGCAGGCTGGTCGCGATCGCGGGTGACGCTTCGGCGAGCACCACGCGAGCGCAGGCGTATCCGCAGCTGGTGACAACTCTCCCGAACCCCCTCGGCAACGGTGTCGCTGCGACGTTGTCCGCCTTGGACATTCGACCGGATCTGCGCGGCGTTACGGCCGTGGGCGCTGGGCCGTCATCGTTTCACTTTTCGGCCCGTCGGCGTGAGATGCCGCATCGGGTCCGGCCGGCAGGTGAATCCGCGTCCCGCTGCACGGGCGCGACCTGCGTGAATCGCCACGTTCGGGGCCGGTGTGAGAATGTGAAAAGCCTGGTCGGCGGAATCTCGGCCGTCGCATGCGGCGCGTCGAGTTCGCCGAATTCGTCGGGTACGGGAGAATTTCCGTTCGGGACACACCGCGGCTGTGCCGCCCCCGGTGGCGTGGCGACGGTCGTGCCCATCGACGATTTCGACACCGACTACCCGTTCACCACGAACTGATCGCCGAGAGGGTCCGACGATGTCGCACGAGGTGCCTGGCTCTGCGGGGATGGGGGAATGTTGAACTCGTACAAAGATGTGCAGCACTGGTTCCCGGCCCTCGAGCCGCAGGACGCCGTGGCATCGCCGAAGGCCGCCGATCCCGAGATCGAGCAGGCGCTGAGCGAAGGGGGTGCGGGTCAGTACCCGCACTACATCCGGGAGACCGAACCCGAACCGTTCGATGTCCCGTTCGCCGGGGAGACCGGTACGCGCCGCGCCGAATTCGTCGGCGGCTGGTCGGACTGGGTCGCGGGTGACCACGCTCCCGGCCCGGACGACGACTATCCCGTGCGTAACGCCGAGCTGGTGCAGTTCCCGTGGGACGAGGAGACACAGGCCCCGGCCCGCCGTCCCCGTAAATCGCGGGCCGACGATGCCGCGGACGCCGCAGGACCGCGGGAGCGCGGTTCGCGCGGTGGTTCCGCCGAGGAGTCCGCGCGCCAGGACGGGGATCCGCGTGCGCGCCGCTCTCCCGCCCCGCTCGACGAGGACGACTGGCCGGGCAACTCCGCCGACTGGCTCGACGACTGGCCGGATTCGACCGATGACGGGCGCGGGGAGAGTGCGCGCCGGAGCTGGATTCCGCGGCGTCGCATCGGCCGTCGCCGGGGCGGTCCCGGCGCGGCGACCGCACCGCGCAGTCTGCGTCAGCAGACCGGGGCCGGGAGTCTGCGCGTCGCGATCGTCCTGGCGGTTGCGGTGCTGCTGCTGGCCGGCGCCGCGATGTTCGCTGTGTATTTGCTTCATGCTCGTGGCGGTGCTGCGCATTCGGCGCGTCCGGTGATTTCGGAGATTCGGCTCACCGGAGCGACCACCGGCACCGTCCTGACCTGTCCGACCGAGCGCATCGGTGATGTGGTGCGCGGGGCGGAGCCGGGCGGCACCGGTTCCGGGCCCGACGCGATCATGTGGTTCCAGCACGCCTATTACGTCGACCGTTCCGCCGAGCGCGCCCGCGAGGTCGTCGCACCCGACGCGAGTCTGCCTGCGGCGGAAGTGATTCAGCGCGGCATCGACTCGGTCCCCGTGGGGACCCTGTACTGCGTGCGAGTGGCGCCGTCCGGGGATTCCAGGTATTCGGTGGAGGTCACCGAACAACGGCCAGGGGGCGCGCCCGCGACCTACGGCCGGCAGACGGTGACCACCGAGGTCGTCGGCGGCCGCACCCTGATCACGGGAATCACGGCCGGTTAAGAGGAGAGCTGAGACGATGGGACAGGACTGGAGCCAGTGGCTCGACGAGACGCCCGAGACGGGCGACCCGGCGGGTTCGCGCACGCGCGACAGGGCTCCGGTGGTGCGGTTACGCCGGAGCCGGCGCGAGAACGGTGAGGGTGATCTGCTGCCGCGGCCGATTCTGGTGGTCGGCGGTTGTGGCGGAGCGGGTACCACGACGACGGCCCTGGGCCTGGCCGCGGAACTGGGATCGGGCGGTCTGCCGACGGTCGCGGTGGACGCGACGGCATCGGGCAGCGATCTTGCCCTGCGCGGCGCGGACGAACATCTGAGCCCGATCAGCCTGCAGTCCTGGCTGTACGGCCGCGGCGAGGACGAGCCCGCGCCGCTGAAGGAGTGTCTGTCCCAGGCGAGTTCGGGCATCGGGCTGCTGTGGCGCGACTCCGCGCCGCTGCGCCGCCGGGCCACCTACCTGACCGTCGCGCGGGCGATCGCCGACGCCGGTCACACCCCGGTCTACGACGGCGGCAGCCCGATCGGAGCGCGTCATCTGCGGCCGCTGCTCGAGGATGCCGATATCGCACTGGTGCTGGCGATTCCGGCGCGCGCCGACGCGGCCAACCGGCTGCGGGTGACGCTGGAATGGCTGGACGACGAATTCGGCGGTCAGACCGAGGGCCAGGGCGGCGGGATCGTCGGGGACACCACGATCGTGGTGTCCCATCAGCTGCCCGGTGACAGCGCCCCGGTCGCGAAACATCTGCGCGAACATCTCAACGGGTGGGTCCGGGACATCCGCGAGATTCCCTACGACCAGCACCTCGCACGCGGAGAACTGGTGCGACACAACACACTTGCCGCCGAAACGCGCAAGGCTTATCGCACCCTGCTGGCGGGGGTGGCATCATGACCGCGGCCATGAAGGAAAATCGCAACCCATCGGAAAACCCCGAGCCGGCCGACCAGCCGACGGGGGCGGCGGGCGTCGTCGCACCGCCGGAGAATCGTCGCGCGCCCATCTGGGACCGGCCCGTGCCCGGCGCCGGGCGTGCGCCGCTGGTGTGGTTGCTCGGTGTGCACGGCGGTGCCGGCGCCAGTACGCTCGCGCATGTGCTCGCGCCCGCCGCGGACTCGCATCGACGCTGGCCGGGCGTTTTCGAGCGCGAATCCCCCTACGTGGTTCTGCTTGCGCGCGAGACCATTTCGGGACTGACTCGGGCGCACGACCTGCTGCGCCAGCATCATGCGGGCCTGGCCGGGTCGTGCGAGGTGCTCGGGTTGATCACGGTGGCCGCGCGGCCGGGCCGCATCCCGGCGGAGATCCGCCGCTACCGCGATCTGGTGGGCTCGCTGGCCGGACCGGTCTGGCAGGTGCCGTGGTACGAGGAGTGGACTCTGGTCGAACCCGAGCAACTGCCGGTGTGGTCGCCCAACGATCCGCCGCCGCAGCAGCGCAAACGCAAACTCGATCCGCTGCAGGAGGTTCCGCACGACGTGGACCAGCTCGGTGCGGGTATAGTGGCTCTGATTCGTGAAAAGGTAAGCACCGCTTCACATTTCGAGGAAGAGGGCATGCGATGACCGTGCACTCTCGACCGCCGCTGGGCGGGCGGCGACCTGGCGTAACTGACGGTGTACCCCCGGTACACGGCTTTGTTTTCGGTTCACCTATTGAGAAGGACGCTCGATGAGTACCATCCTGCTCGCTGTGCACGAGACGTACAGCGCTGTGCTCGCCCAGGTCGGGAATCCGACCCCGGAGGCCCCGCCCGCCTCGGACAAATTGTTGAAACTGGTCCGCTACTTCACCTGGTTCGTGCTGCTGTCCGGCATCATGGGCATCACCTATGCGGGCGGCCGCTTCGCGTGGGAGAAGTGGACCGGCGGGGGTCTCGAGTCGCCGAAGATGGTGGCCGGCGCCATGATCGGCGGAATCATCGCCACCAGCGCCGGGACCATCATGAACGCCGCCATCGGATCATAGGGGGCGAGGCGCGGAGTGCTTGCCTATAAACAGATGCCGGCCGACGTCCTCGCGCCGCTGATGCAGCTGATCGATTGGCTGCTCTGGGTGGTGCTGTTGTTCTGCCTTGCCTGGCTGATCATCTCGGCCGGCCGCTTCTGGTCTGCGATTCGCGACGACATGGCGATCAACGACGCTTCGCACGGCATCGTGATGAGCCTGGTCGGTGCGATCGTGGCATCGTCCGCAAGTGCGATCGCCCTGGCCTTCCTGCCGACATGAAGGACAAGGATGCGGACTCGGACCGCGGAATCTCCTTCGGCGGCATCGCCTCCGCGGCGGTGCTGGCGCTGATCGTGGTCGTCGGGGTGTTCATGTACGTCAATCACGGCGGTTCGCACAGCGGTGGCGGCGGTGGGACCGCGGCTCCCGGTGCGCCGTCCCCGGCGGCGGGCTCCTCGGATGCGACAGGTTTCGCCGCGCCCGCGGTGGACGTGTTCGGCCGCCGGGTGGATGTACCGAACAACCCTGCCGGACAGGTACTTCCGCAGGATCCGGGCAAGGAACACAAGGCGAGCGATCAGGATTGGCTGACCGCGGCCCCGGCCGGTACCACCGCACAGCACGGCTGGCAGCGGGTGTTCGGCGCCTCGGTGCCGTTCTCCACCAGCGACGGTCCGGCCCGGATCGCCGACGGCCTGGCGTCGGGGTATTCGCACACTCCGCAGGGCGCGGTGCTGGCGGCGGCGCAGATCACCTACCGGCTCAACGCGCGTCCGGCCGATCGGGATCTGTACGTCCATCAGGTCAAGGCCAGCGCCCAGCAGCTCGCCGCCTACGACAAGGCGCGTTCGGCGGGGCGGCTGCCCCAGCAGCAGCCTGAGCAGGTGACCCGATATCTGGTGGCGCCGGACGCGTTTCAGATCGAGAACTATGCCGACGACATGGCCATCGTGCGGCTGGCCGCGCGCGGTCCGACGAACGACGGCAAACAACTGTGGGCGGCGGTCCGCCTGGTCATGGTGTGGGACAACGGGGATTGGCGGCTGAAGCCGACCGACGCCTCGGGGTCGCAGACCGAGTATGTGGACTCGCTGGATGGGTGGACGAAATGGTGAGCGCAGCGGCGAGCAGGGGATGTGATGGGACGTTGACCACAGTGCTTAGGGCCGATAGGGCCGAATTCCATCGCGGCACTTCGACGGATCGAGGGGTGAGCCATTTGATCAGGCGCTTGGTCACGATTCTCGCGGTCGTCTTCACCGTCGTGATCGCCACGCCGACCGTGGCATACGGCCAGACCTACGGATTCGACCAGACCTGCAACCAGATTCACGACGACCTCGACAGTTTGGGACTGCCCGGGGCATCCCTGGGCGATGCCGCTTCCGCGGCCTGTAAGGGCTCCAATGCCCTGACCCATCCCGACGCCGCCGGAAACGCGGTGCGCGACAAGGCCTGGGATTCCACCTTCGGCAAGGTGGTCGACTCGCTGATGAGCGGTCTGGGCCAAGCGCTGATCATGGCGCTCACCTTCTGGATGAAGGTGCCCAACGAGCGACTCAGCAACGGCGGCCAGCTGTTCCAGAAGATCAACGACTACACCTATCAGGCGCAGATCCTGCTGCTGATCGTCTCGATCATCCTGTCCGGGGTCAGACTCGCCGAGGCCAGACGTGGTGCGCTGATATCCGAAGCGGCCGAATCGTTCCGGATGTTCGCGCGGGTGATATTCAGTTCCTGGATGCTCGGCGCGGTGATCGTCGCGGGCACTCAGGCTTCGGATCGCTTCTCCGCGTGGGTGATTCAGGACGCCACCAACGGCCAGGCGAAGAACATCGCCGAGTTGATGGTGAAAACCAGTAAGTTGCAGGCGTTCTCGCCGGGTCTGGTGCTGATCATCGCGATCGTGGGTCTCCTCGGCGCGCTGGCGCAGATCGTGCTGGCCATCGTGCGTCAGGGCATGCTGGTCGTCGCCGCGGGTGTGCTGCCGTTGGCCGCCGCCGCGTCGGGCACGAGTATCGGCAAGCAGTCCTACTCGAAGCTGTTGAGCTGGATCATCGCGTTCATGCTGTGGAAACCGGTGGCCGCGATCGTCTACATGATCGCCTTCTTGGCCGCCGGGAACACCGACGAAAGTACTTCCACCGCAGGACTTCCCGATGCGGATCAGGCACAGCGGATGCTGGTCGCGATCGTGCTGCTGGGCAGTGTCGCCTTCGTTCTGCCGGTGCTGATGCGCCTGGTGGCTCCGGCGGTCGGCATGGTCGGCAACGGCGGTTCGGGTCTGGCGGCCACCGGCGGCGTGGTCCTGGGTGCGATGGCGCTGGGCGCGGTCGGTACCAAGGCGGTCGCCATGCGCGGTACCGCCGGCTCGGGCGCGCCCGGATTCGTCGGCGGGCGCGGTCCGCGTCCGCCCGGCGGCGCCGGTGGTCGCGGCAGCGGCGGTAACCGTCCCGTACCCCCGCCGCGTGGCGGTGGTAGCGGCGCATCGGCGGCCGCGAGTCCGCCGACAGCCAGCGGGTCGGCCACGACGCCGTCCGGACCCGCTCGCGCGATGAACCGAATCGCCAACGCCCGCGCGGCCGCGGCCAGTCTCAACCGCGGTGAGTCGGCGATGGGTGACATCGCCGGCGACGGCTGGGGCAACCGTTCACCCGACCTCGGCAGGAGCACCATTCCACGATGACGACGACCGAATCCTATGAGCGGCGCTCGTACGGGCTCTGGCAGAAGCCGCGCAGCGCAGGTCTTTTCGGCCTGCGCTGGGGCGAGACGGTGCTCGGCTTCGTCGTGGTCATCGGTGCGCTGCTGACAGCGTTGGTGGCCGGTCCGAAACCGGCGTTCTTCGTCGCCGGGATCGGCGTCGTGGTGATGGTTCCACTGGTGTGGCGGTCGGGGGGCCGCTCCGGCTACGAGACGGGATTGATGATGTTCCATTGGCTACGCGGTCGAAACCGGGGCGAGCACGTCTACCGGGGCGGGCGGTTCTCCCGGATCCCCGGCGGGGTCGCCCGGCTACCCGGGCTGATGGCGCCGTCCAAGTTGTACGAGGGAATCGACGCCGGAGGCTACAGCTTCGGCATGATCCACCTGCCGCAGTTCGGCCAGTACACCGTCGTGCTGCGGGCCTGGCCGCAGGGTCACGAGGCGGTGGATCAGCCGGTGATCGATCGCTGGGTCGCGGCCTGGGGCACCTTCCTGGCCTCGCTGGGGCAGACCTCCGACATCATCGCGGTGGTGCCGGTCATCGACACCGTGCCCGAGACCGGTAACCGGCTGCTGACCGAGGTGTCCACGATCACCCATCCGCAGGCGCCGGACCTGGCGCAGCAGGTGATGTACGAACTGGCCACCGAATTGCCCCAGGAGCGTGTGCAATTGCTGCCGCGCGTGGCGATCACGTTCAAGGCGACCACCGCCGAGCGCCGCAAGAATCCCGCGGAGGAGGCGGTGGAGATCGGCCGTCGGCTGCCGGGCATCTGCGCGGCGCTGGCCGAGGCGGGTGTGCGGGCTCAGCCGATGTCCGCGGACGAGGTGATCGCGTTCATCCGGCGCAGCTACGACCCGGCCGCGCAGGCCGATCTCGAGGTCGCGGTCGGTGAACCGGGCGGCCACGGTCTGGACTGGGCCGACGCCGGGCCGGTCTCGCACGAGGAACGCTGGGATCACTTCCTGCACGACGGCGGTCGCTCGGTGACCTGGGAGATGGACACCGCCCCGGAGGGCGCGGTGGACGAGCGGGTGCTGCAGCGGCTGCTCGCACCGAATCCCGAAGTGCCGCGCAAACGCGTGGCGATCGTGTACCGTCCGCACTCGGCGGCCGACGCCGCCGAGATCGTCGACGACGACTACAAGAACGCGCTGGTGGCACAGCAGAGCGAGCGCGGTGTCGTCTCGGCGGCGGCCACCCTGCGGGTGGGCGCGACGCAGCAGGCCCGCGAGGAGCAGGCGCGCGGTCACGGCGTGACCCGCTTCGGGGCGCTGGTGACGATCACCGAGCCCCTGCGTGGCGATCTGCCGCGTATCGAGGCCATTACGCGCGATCTGTCCACGCAGGCGCGCTTGAAGATCCGGCGGTGTTACCGCTATCAGGCGGCGGGCTTCGCGGCCTCGCTCGGGTGCGGGGTGATTCTGCCGGAGCACGCGAGCATTCCGAAAGCATTGGCGGGGTGATCCTTCATGGCAGGTGACGACGGCGACGCGCCGATCCGCTCCCGCGGCGAACCACCGCGGTACCGCGAGCGCGTGGTGGACACGAGCAATCCGGTGCCCGGCGGCGGGCGCGGGTTGCGCCGTGAGGACGACTGGAACATCGAGGCGTACACGCCCGGCCAGCCGCGTAACGCCATGCCTGCCGACTGGGACGATGCCCCTGTTCGTCCCGCCCGCCGGGGCACGCCCGGACTCGGTTCCGGGCGTGAGCGTTCCAGCACGCCCCCGGAACGTCGGCCGCGGCGTACCGAAGAGGATCGGGGCGCTGCGGCTCGGGCCGGACGCGCGGCCGACACCGAAGCGCGCTCGCGTTCCCGGGACGTCGCGCCGCCGCGCGATCGCCGTCCGATGCGCGAGGACACCACCTCCGATCGTCTCGCGATCGAATCCTCCACTGCCCGTGAGCAATCGGTCACCACGCGGGAGCAGTCCACCTCGCGCGCCGGAGCCATTCCCGCGCTCGACGCGCCCGCCGCGAACGGCACGACATCCGCGAACGGCACGTCGGCGTCGAACGAGACCGAATCCGCTGCGGTGCGGACGCCCGTCGCCGATGATTCTGGTTCGGCCGACACGAGCCGCGGCGCGGCGCGGGCGTCGGCCGATTCGAGTACGCGCAACACCACTTCCCGGCCGCCGACGGCCCGGGAACGTGACCAGCAGCAGACAGCCGACCGGTCGGGCGGTGCGGCCCGGGGGACCGAACAGCGCACGAGAGGTCGTGAGGACATGCGATACGGGCAGGGCGGTCGGCGTCAGCGCCCGCCGCAGGAGTTACCCGAGCAAACCGGTCCGCCCGACCCCCGTGCCGCGCGGTCGCATCCGGAACCGGATGCGTTGTCCGGCAACGGCTCCCATCCGGACCCACAGCGCGCGGACGCGGGACATCTGACCCGCAGTCGCGCCCCGATGTCCGAACGCAACCGCCGCCGGGTGACCGATCGCAACGGTGGTGACACCGCCAGCACCACACCCCGCCGCCCGGAGCGGAGCGCGCCGGTGGCCAGGTCGAAGTCCTCGGCCCGAAAGGGTAAGGGCGGCAAGCAGACCAAACAGGGCCCGCCGCTGCTGGACGAGTTGACCCGGGCCCGGCTGGAGATGACCGTGCGCGAGGGCGCCGGTCTGCGCGCGGCTTGGGCGGCCTTCCGCATCCGCACCGACGATCTGCGCCGGATGAACGCCGCGGCCCGCCTGGATACCGCGCAGGAGGACGGATTCGACCGCACCACAGCGCAATTGACCGATCGCGGCTATCTCGGCGCGGGCGGCGGCCGGATGAACGTCATCGGCCGTCCGGTCGAATACCGGGCCACCACAGCGCAGGTCGCGGGCCTGTGGCCGTGGTCGGTCGGTGCGGGCGCGCCGCTGATCGGCACCCCGCTGGGTTCGCATCTGCACACCGGTGCGCCGGTCTGCTTCGACCCGATGAACTGGTTCATGCGCGGCAGTTTCATCACCGCGCCCAGCCTGTTCGTACTGGGGCTCAACGGATTCGGTAAGTCCTCGCTGGTGCGGCGGATCGTGCTGGGTGGTGTCGCGCAGGGCATCACGCCGCTGATCCTGGCCGACGTCAAACCCGACTACCGCAAACTCGTGGAGATGGTCGGCGGGCAGGTCATCGACCTGGGTTACGGCCACGGCAAGGTCAACCCGCTGGCCGGTGGCGTCCTGGGCGCGGTCGTGCCGCTGCTGAACGATCTACCCGCCCTGCAGATCCAGGTGACGCAGGAGCTGCGGGCCCGCCAGGTCACGCTGATCGCGGGTCTGGTCGAACTGGTGCGCGGCGCGCGGGTGCGCGACTACGAGGAGACGCTCATCTCCACCGGGCTGAGCATCCTGTACCGCGAGGGCAGCGGCTTCGCCCCGGAGAATCCGCCGATCATGGAGAACCTGCTCGAGGTCATCGTCGAGGGCGGCGATCAGCTGATGCTGGACGCCGGAGCGGACAGTCCCGAGGAGTACCACGAATCCATCAAGGGCCTGCGCCGCTCGTTGCGCGCGCTGACCCAGGGGCCGTTCGGCGCGGTGTTCAACGGGCAGACCACCACCCCGATCGACACCACCTCGGTCGCGGTCTGCATCGACGTCTCGCACATCCCGACCGGCGACAAGAAGCTCAAGGCCGCGGTCATGTTGGCCTGCTGGGCAGACGGATTCGCCTCCGTCGAGGCCGCCCACGTGCTCGCCGACGCCGAAATGGGCGCGCAGCGCTACTTCCAGGTGGTCATGGACGAGCTGTGGCAGGTGCTGGGCCTGGGCGACTTCATGGTCGATCGCGTCGACGAGCTGACCCGTCTGCAGCGTGGTCTGGCCACTTCGCTGATCATGATCAGCCACACCATCAAGGATCTGCAGTCGCTCGGTTCGGAGGCCGCGATCGCGAAGGCGATCGGTTTCCTCGAGCGCGCCCGCGCGAAGATCTTCGGCGCATTGCCGCCGGAGGAGATCAAACGTCTGGATTCCACGATTCCGTTCACCGCCGCCGAGGAGGAGATGGTGACCGGATGGTCTGCGCCGCAGGCGTTGACCGGTGAGGCGCTCAAGCCCGGACAGGCCCGCCCGCCCGCACCCGGTACCGGTAAATTCCTGCTGAAGATCGGCGAGGATCGCCGTCCCGGCATACCGTTCCACATGGAATTCACGATTTCGGAGAAGGAAAGCGGAATCCACGAAACCAACCAGCGTTTCAGCGAATTCACCGAATCCACCGCGCGCCGCGGTGAGGACGCCGCGCCGAGCGGCGACGAGGGGAGTGCTGCGTGAGAGCGAACCGGGCGGTGGCGCAGGCGCCTTCGCGGATTCGGCGGTCAGGGAGGGTGGCGCGATGATGCCACACAGGTCCTATCGCAGGGTGTCACCACAGGTGCGGCAGGCCGCGGTGGAGCAGGTGATCGCCCTGACAGGCAAGTTGCGCAGCGAATCCGAGGCGTGCCGGGTGGTCGCCGAGCAGATCGGTGTGCACGCCAACTCGGTCCGCAACTGGGTGCGCGCCGCGGAGGGACCGGGACTGGATCGGATGGACGCGGGCGCGCTGCGGCGCAAGGTCGCACTGCTGCAACAACAGCTGGCCGCCGCTGCCGAGATGAACCGCACCCTGGTGGAAACCCTCAACGACACTCAGCGCAGCACATGATCGGTGCCCAGCGACGAATGGGCGTGCCGCGGTGAACGCGAAATCTCTGCTGTGGGTGGGATTCGGCAGTGTGATCGGGCTGATCGCACTGGTCGTGGTGATCGTGCTGCCCTCCTCGGAGGACGAGTGCGCCGATCAGCCGACCGTATCGGTCACCGCGCCGGTTCCCGGCCCTGCGGTGCAGGCGCAGACCTCGCCCACCTCGGGTGCGGCGAAACCTACGACGTCGAGGCCGAATGCGCCTGCGGCCGCATCGAATTCGACGGTGCCGGATGTGCCCGCGGCGGCGGTGCAGCCGAGTTCGGGCGCCGATCGGGCGGGCGGGAGCCTGGCCCCGATCCGGCGGACGTGGCCGTTGGCCGCGGGATCGTTCCAGGTCTCCGATACGTTCGGTTCGCGCGGCGGTACGCATCTCGGCGTCGACCTGGCCGCGCCGGACGGTACGGCCATCTATTCGGTGGCCGACGGCACGGTCGTCGCGGCCGGTCCGGCCTCCGGATTCGGCAACTGGATCGTGATCGACTCCACGGACGTCAACGGACGTCCGTTCTCGGCGGTGTACGGGCACGAATGGGCCAGCGGCGTCGGAGTGCGGGTGGGGCAGACCGTGCGTGCCGGGCAGCCGATCGGCCGGGTGGGCTCGGACGGGCAGGCCACCGGGCCGCACCTGCATTTCGAGATCGTTCCCGGCGGCCGCCTCAACGGCGGACATCAGATCGACCCGCTGCCCTGGTTGGACGGCGCACCGACCCCGCAGGCCAGTGGCGCGGTGCCGAATTCGGTGAACCCGTTGTGCAGCCGCGGATTCGGGACCGCCGGTGGCGCACTCGCCGACGGCAAGGTGCCCGCCGATCTCGAAATCTGGTATCGCCGTGCGGGTTCCCTCTGCCCGGAGATCAGCTCGTCGATCCTGGCCGCCCAGGGCAAACAGGAGTCCGGATTCCGGCGCGGGCTGACCTCCCCGGCCGGCGCCGAGGGATTGGCGCAGTTCCTGCCCGGCACAGCGCGATCCACCGATCCGGACGACGGCAAACCGTACCTGCTCGACGCCGACGGCAACGGCACCGCGAGCCTGTGGGACGACGGCGACGCGATCATCGCGCAGGGCCGCTACATGTGTTCGCTGGCGCATCGGATCGAGGGTTGGATCGGGCAGGGCAAGGTGCACGGCGATGTCGCGCCGCTCGCGCTCGCGGCGTACAACGCCGGTGAGGGGGCGGTGCTGGCCTCGGGCGGGATGCCCGATCAGGTGCCCGCGCACTTCTCCGAGACCCAGCCGTACGTGAAGAACATCCTGACGATGGAGGCGCAGTTCCGCGCCCCGGGCTCGATGGGCCGCTTCCAGCCGGACGGCGGATCCGGTGGCGATCAGATCGTGCGGGCCGGTGAGCAGTGGATGGGCACGCCGTACGTGTGGGGTGGCGGTGGCCCGTCGGGGCCGACCGGTGGCGGTCTGGACGGACCGGGCCTGACTTCGGCGTCGGTGTTCGCGGCCTCCTCGGGCCGGGTTATCCTGCCGCGCACCGCCGAACAGCAGTGGGAGAGGGGCTCGGAGGTGTCGCTGAGTGCGGCGCGTCCGGGTGATCTGGTGTTCTTCGATTTCGGGCGGCGCGGACCCGCGGACGTCGGTATCTATCTCGGCGGCGGCAGCATGCTGCGCTCGGCCGATCCGTCCGGCGTCGGCAAGGCCCCGGTCCCCGGTGACGGGCGGTTACGGAGGGTGATGTGAGCCGGACAGCAGAGCACGACCGCGCACACGCGGGACACGCCGAGATCACCGAATTGCCGGGAGCTGTCAACAGTCCCGTGCGCCCGATAGCCTGGAGTACAGGCATGGTCGGCCCCCGCCCGCCGGGCGGGCGTGCCTCGGTGACTGGGCGATACGCGATAGTGGTGGTGATGCTGGTGGTGGGCGTCGCAATGCTGGCCGCCGCATGCGGCGGCAGCACCGGAACCGATTCCACACAACCGCCCACGACCACGGTCCGGCAGCTGGAGGCGGTGCCGCCGCCGGATCCGAGCACACCCGACGGTGTGGCGGTGGCGGCCCTGAAGGAGATCTACACCTGGTACCCGGCAACCGAGTCCGAGGCGAGTTCGCTGTCGCGGGCGCGCCAGTACCTCGGTCCCACCCTGTTGCGGACGCTGGACTCGCCGCCGAGTGTCGCCGAGACGCCGAAACCCTCACTGCAGTGGGCGGATTGGGCCGCGGCCGGGGCGAAGATCGAGGCGTTCGCGTTCGCGTCGGGGGAGAAGGCGCCGTCCACCGGCGATCCGGATCATCAGCAGTACAAGATCGGAATCGAGCAGACCGTCGTCTACCCGGACGGGCGGCGCGAATCGCTGCCGTCGACGACGGTCATCGCCACTGTCGTGCAGACCGGCGGGGTCTGGCGACTCGACGGATTCCGTTGAGCGGCACCAACATATACGGTCACCCAGGAGGCTGAGATGGCGAAGAAGGTGAAGGATCCGGCCGACCCGGGTCCCGACCACACCCTGATTCTGATCTACTTCGGATTCGCGGTCGTCGGAACCCTGTGGGTGGCAGTGCAACTGGGCAATTGGCTGTCCTCGACCAAGCAGAACATCCCGGTCAATCCGATCGCGATCGTGGCCGGGCTGGCGCGCGGGAAACTGAGCTGGCCGTTCCCGGCGACGGTGATCGTGATCCTGGTCATCGTGCTCGTGATCGCGTATGTCGTGATCCGCAAGGAGATGCGCAAGCGCGCCGGCAAGGGCAAACTCCCGGTCGACGACAAGGCCCAGCACATGGGCATGGGCGGCGCGATCGCCGCACTGACCGAAGAGGGCGTGCGGGCCAAGGCCGCGCAGCTCGGCGTTGGGTCGGGGCACGGCTCGGGCGGATTCGGTTCGGACCTGTCGCGCAATCAGGGCCTGGGCTACAAGGATTCACCGGGCGTTCCGATCGGGATCTCGGTCGCCGAGGGTGTGCCGCTGTACGGCTCGTACGAGGATCTGCACCTGGACATCTGGGGCCCGCGGCAGGGCAAGTCGACCTCCCGGGTGATCCCGGCGATCCTGTCCGCGATCGGCCCGGTGCTGGTCACCTCGAACAAGCGTGACGTGGTCGACGCGACTCGCGGTGTGCGCGAACGCCAGGGCGATCCGCGGCACGTCTACGTCTTCGATCCGCAGGGCGTGGCCCTGGACGTGGAGCAGCCGATCAACTGGTACTGGGATCCGCTGCGGTGGGTCGATGCGCGTCGGCGCGGCTGTGAGATGCGCGCCGCGCAGCTCGCCGGACACTTCGCCGACGCGGACTCCGGTCTGGATGCCAAGGGGGACAAGTACTTCGACTCCGAGGCCGAGGATCTGCTGGCGAATCTTTTCCTGGCCGCCGCAGTGGCGCAACGTCCGATCGTGCAGGTGTGGGAGTGGGTGACCAACCCGAACAACCCCGAGCCCATCGAGATGTTGCGTCAGGCCACGCCGTACTGGGAGAACGTCGCGGATCTGAGCCTGTCCGCATCGAGCCTGTCCGCCCAGTACAACACCGACCCGCGGACCAAGAGCGGCATCTTCGGCACGGCCAAGAAGATGATCGGCTGCCTGAAGATGTCCAACGTGCACCAGTGGATCACCCCGGGCGGCGATCGCCGGGAGTTCGACGAGCTGGAATTCCTGGAGCGCAACGGAACCCTGTACTGCCTCTCGCTGGAGGGACGCGGTTCGGCCGCCCCGCTGGTCAGCGCGTTGACCGCGGCGGTGATCGATGTGGCGATGCGCGAGGCGGCCCGTTCACCGCACGGCCGGCTGCGGGTGCCGCTGCTGGCGGTGCTGGACGAGGCGGCCAACGTCGTGCGCTGGAAGGATCTGCCCAAGCAGTACAGCCACTTCGGCTCCCGCGGCATCGTGGTGATGACGGTGTTGCAGTCGTGGGCGCAGGGTGCGCGGTGCTGGGGTGAGGACGGTATGGAAGCGCTGTGGTCCGCCGCCAACATCAAGGTCCTGGGCAGCGGCATCGACGATACGAAGTTCCTGTCCGAACGTTCCGAGGCGATCGGCGATTACGACTCCATCTCCCAGTCGATGTCCGAATCCAAGGGCGGCAAGAGCTATTCGCGTTCGCTGGGTTCCTCGCGGACGTTGAATGTGAACGCCCTGGTGACGTTGCCGCGTGGTCGAGCCGTCGTGTTCACCTCCGGTGCGCCCGCGGTGCTGGTGCGGACCGTTCCGTGGTGGGAGGGCGAATATGCCGACGCGGTACGGGATTCCATCGCACGATACGAGCCCGGCGCGCGCACGACGCAGATCAGCGATCTGGTCGAGGAGCGCGGTCTGGTCCGCGAGGCGCCGACCGAGCAGTACGGACAGCCCGAGGAGGTGCAGCCGCTGTGAGTATGCGCACTGAGCGAGCCTTCGGTGTGATCGCTTCGGCCGCAACGGAATCGAAGGCCGAGGTGGGGTCGTGACCGAACCGCAGGAGTACCCCACGCACTATCCGAACGTCGCGGCGTTCGTGGATCAGTATCTGCGCTACGTGTACCAGCGGCAGGTCACCGATACCACCGATGCCGTGTGGTGCCCGGAGTGGTGGAAACACACCGAGGCGACCATCCGGCTGGAGGCGCTGTGGCGGGCGTGGGAGAACCTGCGGCAGGATCCCAGCAGGGGCTTGAGCATCTGGTTCCTCGACCACGCCGATAAGCACATGGCGAAACTGCTGGACCCCAACGGGCCGTTCAAGTACTGCAGTGCCAGGCACGGCCACCGCCAGCTGCTGGCTCCACTGCCGTTGCGTACGCCGCCGGCCGGGATGTTCAACGAGGTGAGTGACGACGTCACCTACAAGTCGGTGGTGCAGTTCGTCGAGAACTACCTGAGCATGACGTTTCAGCGGCAGGTCACCGACACGACCGATACGGTCTGGTGCCCGGAGTGGTGGAAGCACCACGAGGCCGTGGCGCGGCTGGATTCGCTGTGGCGCGTGTGGGAGCACTTCCGGCAACAGGGTGCGACCGGCCTGAGCGAGTGGTTCGTGGAGCATGCCGACCCGCAGATGAAACAGTTGTTCGATCCGCGTGGCACTTTCCGCTACTGCAGTGCCCGACACGGCCACAAGGATCTGCTGAGCCCGCTACCGGCTTCGGAGCCGCAGGTGGGGATGTTCAGCAATCCGGAGGATGCCGAAGAATATCAGGTCTGAACCGGAACCGGCTGCGCCACAACGGGTTCCGGTGAACCTGTTGCTGCCGTCGAAAACACCGCACCGCCCGGGGGATCGGACATCGATCCCCCGGGCGGTGCGGTGAACGAGCGAAATCAGCCGCGGGTGCGCTCCAGTCCGCGACCTTCCAATTCCCGAGCCTGACCGATGCGCCTGCTGGTATCGGGCCTGGTGCGGACCGCCTCGGATGCGGGCTGTGCCTGACCGACCTCCATCAGCATGCGTACCGCGGCGAGTTCGGGCGCGACGCCGATGCGGTTGAGATGCTGAGCCAGCGCCGTACGACGCTCGGCCGAGTCGTATCGGATCGAGGGTTTCGCGGGCGTGGTCTGCCCGCCCGCGGGCGGCGTGCTGCTCGGCCGATCGGAGATACGGTCCCGCTCCAGGGAGACACCCTTCTCGAGCGGCGCCTTCTCGAACATTCGGGAGAGTTCGAGGTTGCGCGGATCCTTGGCTTTCGCCTCGCGCGCGTCCCGGAGTTGAAGTTCGCGAGCGTCCTTGATGCGCGATTCGGTGACCTTGACGCGGGCCTCGGCTTCCTTCTGCCCGCGCTCCCGGGTGCGCAGCGCGACCAACGTCGCGAGCTGCAACATTTGCTTCATTATCGACGCTGTTTCGGCGCCGATGTCGTCCATTTCCGGCATGGCCTGCTCCCCGATGCTGCAGTGAGGATCACTATGGATGATTGTGGTGCATCGTCATGGACGCGATCACCGGAACGGTGGTTCGAGTGATACGTCCCGCCTGCATTGTGAACACCGGGAGCACTGGGTGAGCGGTACTGCCCGGTCGGGCGTCGACAACACTACGTCGCACTCCGTTATACGAGATTACCAATAAATATGCAGGGTTGCCTTACCAGGCGTGCACTGCCCCAGCATATATCGCACATTTCCGACGCGCGCGCAGAACCTTCGTATGTCTTCCGGTCGATCGGGGGTGCGCGCCGTAGCTTCTCCACGTGCGCGCGTGCACCCCGAGACGGGGTGGCCGCCGGATTCGACTCGGCGGCCACCGATTTCAGCTCACGGTGACCGAGTTGAAGGTGATCGGCAGGTTCGGCTTGCCGCCGCCGGCCGAGGAGTCCATCGAGTGGTCGTCACCGGCCTTGGCGACCTTGTCCAGCGTCGCGAGTCCGGCCTGGTCGATCGTGCCGAAGATGGTGTACTGCGGGGGCAGCGGCGAGTCGCCGAACATCAGGAAGAACTGGCTTCCGTTGGTGCCCTGGCCTGTTGTGCGGTCCGGGCCCGCGTTGGCCATCGCGATCACGCCACGCTTGTACAACACCGGATTCTGCGCGGCCTCGGTATCGCCCTTGGCGATCTGATCGGTCGGGTACTCGTTGTCGAACATGTATCCCGGGCCGCCCTGGCCGTTGCCCATCGGATCGCCGCACTGCAGCATCTGCAGACCTTGGGTGCTGAGGCGGTGGCACGAAGTCTTGTCGTAGAAGTGCTGAGCGATCAGGCTCTCGAAACTGTTGGCCGTGCAAGGAGATTCGGCCGGGTTCAGGGTGATTCCGATCGGGCCCTGGGTGGAATCGATGCTGACCTTCGGGCTGCCGGAGGTGGACACCTGGGTCTTGTCCGGCTTGTGTACCGGCTTGGCCGCCTGCCCGCCGTCGCGATACGCGCAGTTCACGGTCGCGGCCTTCGGCTTGGCCGCCGGGGGCGGGGCGGCCTTGGGCGTATTGGACAGCGAGGCGTCGGCGCTGGTGGTGGTCGACGAGTCGGCCGATTTCGTGTTGTTGTCGTCACCGCGCGTGAGGAAGTAGATGCCGACACCGGCCGCTACCACGACGACCACGCCGAGCGCGGACCCGGCGATGGTGAGCTGCTTGCGCCGCCGGGCCCGTTCGGCCCGCCGGGCGAGTTGTCGCTCCAGCTTGCGTTTCGCCGCGGCTCGTCGCTGTTCGTTGCTCGGCACTCCCAGTTCCTCCCGTGTAGGTCTGCGTCTCGGCCAAGAGTCTGCCATCAGTTCCTGAGGCCAGTATCAGGACGGGACCAACCGCGGCGGCCGGTGGCGGTCGGGAACCGGTTGGACTTGCGGATATGTGGTAGGGGAGACTGGGGGATCGTGACCAAGACCAGCAGCTTCAACGCCCCGAAGGGGATCCCGGATTACGTCCCGCCCGGCTCGGCCGAGTTCGTCGCGGTGCGCGACACTCTCGTGCACGCCGCGCGACTGGCCGGATACGGGCATGTCGAGCTGCCGATCTTCGAGGACACCGGCCTGTTCGCCCGCGGCGTCGGCGAGTCGACCGACGTGGTCAGCAAGGAGATGTACACCTTCGCTGATCGCGGCGACCGGAGCGTCACGCTGCGCCCGGAAGGCACCGCCGGAGTGATGCGCGCGGTGATCGAACACGGCCTGGACCGGGGGCAGCTTCCGGTCAAACTCTGTTACGCGGGTCCGTTCTTCCGCTACGAACGGCCGCAGGCCGGACGGTACCGGCAGTTGCAGCAGGTCGGCGTCGAGGCCATCGGCGTGGACGATCCGGCGCTGGACGCCGAGGTGATCGCGATCGCCGACGCCGGATTCCGCGCACTGGGCTTGGACGGCTTCCGGCTCGAGATCACCTCGCTGGGTGACGACTCCTGCCGCCCGCAGTATCGGGAACTGTTGCAGGAGTTCTTGTTCAAGCTTCCGCTGGACGAGGAGACCCGGCGGCGCGCGGAGCTCAATCCGCTGCGGGTGCTGGACGACAAGCGTCCCGAGGTGCGGGAGATGACCGCCGCGGCGCCGCTGATGCTCGATCACCTGTCGGAGTCGGCGAAGGTCCACTTCGACCAGGTGCTGGGATATCTGGACGCGATCGGGGTCGCCTACACGATCAACCCTCGCATGGTGCGCGGGCTGGACTACTACACCAAGACCACCTTCGAATTCGTGCACGACGGACTCGGCGCGCAGTCGGGCATCGGCGGCGGCGGCCGGTACGACGGGCTGATGGCGGAACTGGGCGGGCAGCCGCTCTCTGGCATCGGATTCGGCCTCGGCGTGGACCGGACCGTGCTGGCCCTGCAGGCCGAGGGCAGGACCGCGGCCGACCCGGGGCGGGTGGACGTGTTCGGTGTACCGCTCGGCGATGCGGCCACCCAGCGGATGGTGGTCCTGGCGGCGCGCTTGCGGGCCGCGGGCGTGCGGGTCGATCTGGCCTACGGCGGGCGCGGGGTCAAGGGCGCGATGAAGGCCGCCGACCGGTCCGGCGCGAAATATGCTCTGGTACTGGGGGATCGGGATATCGCCGAGAACGAGATCGGGTTGAAGGATCTGGCCACCGGTGATCAGCGGCAGATCGCGCTCGACGACGCGGTCAGCGTGGTCTCGGAGGCTCTCGCGCACGATCGGTAGTACGGTCACGGGGCCGGGATCACCCGGGCTCTGGCCCGAACCCGCCGGAGTGCAGCGGAGGCCATGGATACAGATGCAGCAGCAACCGAATTCGTCAGAGCCGCAACGGGTCGGCCTGGATCTGATCGCACCCGAGGTGTACGCGCCGATGCTGCGCCGGTTCACCGTGCTCGCCTGCGGTGTGGCCGTGGTGGTGGCCCTGTTGCTGGCGTTGCTGGTGAACTGGCCGGTCGCGGTGCTGGCCGGGGTTCTGCTGGTGGCGCCCGCCGCGGTGTACGCGATATCGGTGCGGCGGCGGCGAATCTGGTTGTCGGGCACGGTCGTCGAGGCGCGCACCCTCACCGGGCGGCGTCGAGTGGACATCGCGGAGGCCACCGGTGTGGAGGTCCTGGTGTTTCCCGGGCGGCTGAGCCGGATAGTCCTGCGGGTCACCGCGGGGCGCGGTCGGCAGGTGATTCCGCTGGCCATGTACACCGATGCCGGTGGCGGCCGGGAGTTGCACATCCTGGGGTTGCGCAAACTCGCCGACGCACTGGCCGCGAGTCATCTCGCGGCCGCGCTGAGCGTGTCCAGCATGCTGGTCGGTCAACTGCGTGCGGAGGCCCGTGATGCGGGACTCGAGGAACGGCCGCTGTACCGGGCCGTGCATCTGGTGCGGGTCAAGGACGTGGTGCAGCCCGTCGCGCTGAGCGACGCGGAGATCGCCACCCTGGGCTGAGCTGTTCGGCAGTACGAAAAGCTTTGTGGCGCAGCGTCTCGGGCCTGCGCGGTGGCGTTCGCGGGGAGTTCTCCGGCGGATGTCTGATTGCTCACGGTGAGCCGTCCGGCGATGTGCGGCTCGATAGGCTCGGCACATACAGTCGATCATCGAGGAGTAGATGTGACCAGGACCGCTCGCACGCCCGTGACCGTGACCGTCACCGGTGCGGCCGGACAGATCGCCTATGGGTTGCTGTTCCGGATCGCCGCGGGGGCGATGCTCGGGCCGCAGACGCCGGTTCGATTGCGGCTATTGGAGACTCCGGCTGCGGTGGGCGCGCTGGAGGGGGTGGCGATGGAGCTCGAGGACGGTGCGTTCGGGCTGCTCGAGTCGGTCGACATCGCCGACGATCCGTGGATCGGATTCGAGGGCGCCGACATCGCGGTGCTGGTGGGCGCGCGCCCGCGCACCGCCGGGATGGAGCGTTCGGATCTACTCGCCGCCAACGGCGCCATCTTCGCCGATCAGGGCGCGGCCATCAACGCCAGTGCCGCGTCGGATGTGAAGGTTCTGGTGGTCGGCAATCCCGCGAACACCAACGCGCTGATCGCGATGAGCAATGCCCCCGACGTGCCCGATTCGCGATTCACCGCGCTGACCCGGCTCGACCACAATCGCGCCATCGCCCAGCTCGCCCGCCGGGCGGGTGCGCCCGCCGCATCGATCGCGAGGATGACCGTCTGGGGTAATCATTCGGCCACCCAGTATCCGGATCTGAACCACGCCACCGTCGGCGGTCGCCCGGCGCTGGAGACGATCGGTGATCCCGATTGGGTCGCCGATGATTTCATCCCGACCGTGCAGCAGCGCGGCACCGCGATAATCAAGGCTCGCGGTGCGTCGTCCGCAGCGAGTGCGGCGGGTGCGGCCCTGGATCACATCCGGGACTGGGTGCAGGGGACCCCGGACGGCGACTGGGTGTCGATGGCGGTCCCGTCCGATGGTTCGTACGGTGTGCCCGAGGGGCTGATCAGCTCGTTCCCGGTCACCTGCGCCGACGGGGAGTACCGGATCGTGTCGGGGCTCGAGATCGACGAATTCTCCCGTGCGCGTATCGATGTCAGTGTCGCGGAGCTGGAATCCGAGCGGCAGGCCGTGATCGAACTGGGATACGCGAAGCGGGTCTGATCCACCCCGGGCGGTCCGATCATCGCGACAGCGTCGATCGGACCGCGTCGGGCGGATCAGCATTTGGCGATGACGGATTCCGCGTAGCGCTCGATCGCCGTGAGCTTGCGCTCCAGCGGTTCGGTGTCCGGCCCGACCGTGTAGTGGTAGCGGAAGCCCACGATGACATCGGTGATGCCGCGGTCTTCCAGCCGTTTGATGCCGTCGGGGGTGTAGGCGTCCAGCGAGGCGACGTGGATCTCGAACGGGATGGAGCTGTCGCGTTCGGGGAGCAGCTCGTCCAGGCGGGCGAGCATGCGCTCCAGCTCTTCCGGCTGGCCCCCAGCGTGCATCCAGCCGTCGCACAGCCGCACCGCCCGGCGCAGCGCCGCATCGCTGTGCCCGCCGACCAGAATCGGCATCGGTTCGGTGGGCGCGGGGGTCATCTTGATCCGCGGAATGTCGTAGAACTCGCCGTGGTACTCGAAATATTCGCCGGTGCACAGGCCGCGGACGATCTCGATACATTCGTCCATTCGCCGTCCGCGCCGCTCGAACGGTACGCCCATGATCTCGAAATCCTCCGGCCACGGGCTGACTCCGACGCCGAGGGCGAATCGGTTGCCGCTCAGGGCGGCCAGTGAGCTCGCCTGCTTGGCGACCAGGACCGGCGGGCGGATCGGCAGTTTGATCACGAACGGCGTGAAACGCAGGGTGGTCGTCGCCGCGGCCAGGGCCGCGGACAGCACGAACGTCTCGATGAACGGTTTGCCGTCCAGGAACTCCCGCGAGCCGTCGGGTGTGTACGGGTACGTCGAATCCGATTCCTCCGGGTAGGCGATGCTGTCGGCGATCGACATGCTGTGGAATCCGGCGGCTTCGGCGGCCTGTGCCAGCGGCACGTAGTGGGCCGGATCGGTCATCGCCTCCGCATAGGTGAAACGCATCGGAGCATCCTCTCGGTCGGCGGGTGTGTGCACTCGCCCGGTCCGGGCGGCTCGGGCTCGGGCCCCGCGACCTCCGGACGGCTGAATTAGAACAGATTCTAGTTTTGTCGGCGATCGTAATCGCAGCGATCATGAACTGTCAGCCGATCGGCCGATCCGGCCCGCTGAGCGGGCTGCCGGGTGGTTCGGGTTCCGGATCAGCGGGTTGCGTACCGGCAGAACGTCTTTGCCCGCGCACGCGAAAGGCCCGGACCGTACTGGTCCGGGCCCTCGAGGTACGCGATCGACAGATCGGTCGATCAGAGACTGGTATCGGAGGAGTAGCCGTTGATCTCCTCGTCGGAATGGATCTGGCCGATGACATCCGGCGCGATCTCACCGAGCACACCCGCGAGTTCGGTATCGCCGGTGATGCTCTGGTATGGCTGCACCGTTGTCTGGTGCTCCTCGTCCTCGGTATTGCGCGCGCCGGCCGCACCGCCGCCGCCCATGAAACTGCTCGGGCTGGTCAGACCGGCCGCCCGGCTCGCCGCGCTGACCTCGGCAGCGATGGCGTTCTGGGCGTTGGCGATGGCGCCCGGAATGGACGTGCCCGCGCCGCCACCGGAATTGGTGCCGACGCCGTCGGTGCTCAGGCCGCCACCGCCGCTGCTGAAGGAACCGCCTCCGCCGCCGCTGGACAGGCCGTTGTATCCGGCCGTCGAGGTGTTGCCGAGCTTCGAGGTGAGATCGTCGGTGCTGGTACTGCTGTCGCCGTTGTTGGACAGCAGCGACTGGGCCTGCTCCATCACCGGCTGAGCGATGTTCTGCGCGACGGACTCCGCGGCCTGGGCCGCCTGCTGTCCGGCGCCGCTCTGACCGAGCAACTGATTGACCACGCCGCTGAGCTGACCGGTGTACCCGGCCAGTTCGCCGCGGGTGGCGTTGACGATGCCGACCGCGGTGCCGAGATGCTCTGTGGCCGTGGCGATCAGCGTGGCCTGCGCGGGCGGGGTGACGATCACCGGGGCCAGTGCGGTGGCCTGGGTGGCGAAGGACTGGGCCACCGCGGTGAGCTGCACATTGCCCTTCTGCACCACGGCCGCGGCCTCGTCGGTGAGTTTGGAGATGTCGAAACCGCGCTGGCTGGTGTCCTGCCCCTGGGACTGGGTCTGCTGACCGGCGGACTGGGCGCTGTCGGCGGATTTGCCCTGCCACACCTGGTCGACCGATTTGAGCGCGCTCTCGCCGACCGACATGGCCGCCTGGATGACCTGCGAGGACTGGCTCAGCAGGGTGCTGGGATTGAGGGCGCCCATCACGCCGGTGCCGAAGCTCTGCAACAGGCTCGCGAACGGCTGGAAGAGCTGTTCGATACCCGGGATGGCGGGCAGGGTGATGCCCTTGCTCAGCAGGGTGTTGATCGTATCGGTCGGATCGGCGGCGGCGATCGGGGCGGCCGCCTGCTGGATCGAGGACGCGGCACTGCTCAGCGCGGACGGCGCGCTGTTCAGGGCCGTGTGGGCGTTGTCGAAGACGTTCTGTGCGCCCGGAATCGCTCCCAGGGTGCTCTGGGCCTGATCGAGCGCGCTGTTCGCCGAGCCGAGCAACGGACTGGCCGCATCGCTGAGCGCGGACGCGTGCGTGGAACTGTCGCCCAGTCCGGGAATGTGTCCGCCACCGAGCGAGGAGCTGTGCTGGTCCTCGAATTCCTTCTGCGCCAGATGCAGTTCGGGCGAGATCGTCTCGGTGGTCTCGGCGGGCAGCTGTGGCAGCGCGACGTGCACGAACGGGCCGTTCTGCACGGCGGAGGCGATGTTCTGCGCGGTCTGGGACGCCGCCTCGGACACCGCGGCGAGCGGGTCCGCGGTCTGCGCGCCGATGACGCCGCCGGCTCCGGAATCGAGTGCCTGCACGCTCAGCCCCCGATCTCGTCGGCGGCGGACTTCAGCGCGCTCGAGAAGGTCGAGTCGGAATCGTCGAATGTGGCGGCGGTGCCGAAGGCGGACTGCCCGATCTTGTCGACCTTGCCGGACAGATCGTTGATGTCCTGGCAGTGCAGCACCTGCGCGGCGGCGAACATCGCCAGATAGTCGGCGCCGATGATGCCGAAGACCGGCGTCATCGCGGCCACGTGACTGACCGTGTCCATATTGCCCGCCCCGGAGATCTGCGCCGCGACGCCCTTGTGTGTCGCGGCGAATGCGCGAACGGCGTCGGTCTCAACCGAGAAACTCATCGAGTCTGCCCCCCAATCCTCATACCATCGGTCTCGTCGACTCGGCCGGGACACCGCGGCGTCCCCAGGCCGTGCGCCGTCACCGGCGCGACCGGTAACGGTACAGGGCCTCAATATAGCGGACCTGCCCGACAGGTTTCGACTCCGACCGCCATCCGACTGGCGGATTTCGGCCGATCCGGGCGTGAATCGGACGAAACGGGAATAGGTATAACTAGAACTTGTTGCAAATTAGAACGGGTTCTATATTCTCGTTCTCATGAAGGTCGCAGTCACCGGCGCAGCCGGGTTTCTTGGCACCAACCTGCTCCACCAACTGGTGGAGCGCGGTCACGATGTGACCGCCATCGATCGCGTCCGGCCCGCCGTCGCCTCCGACCCGCGGGTGACCTGGGTCAGCGGTGACGTGCTGGACCCGGAATCGATGCGTGACGCGCTCGAGGGTGCGGAGGTCGTCTACCACCTGGTCGCCATGATCACCCTCGAACACCGCCACGATCTGGCCTGGCGGATCAATACCGAGGGTGTGCGCGTGGTCGCCGAGGCGGCGCTGGCGGCGGGCGTGCGGCGGATGGTGCACACCAGTTCCATCCACGCGTTCAACCAGTACGACTGCGGTGGCCGGATCGATGAGCGCGCGCCGCGCTCGATCGATCCCGATCTGCCCGTCTACGACCGCTCCAAGTTCCAGGGCGAGGTCGAGTTGCGCAAGGTCATCGACAAGGGGCTCGATGCGGTGATCTGCAACCCGACCGGCGTGTACGGACCGGTCGATCACTCGGACTCCCGGATCAACACCACGCTGTGGGATGCCGCGCGCGGGCGCGTGCCGGTGATGATCGCCGGCGGTTTCGACCTGGTCGACGTGCGCGACGTCGCGGCGGGTCTGATCCTCGCGGGGGAGAAGGGGCGCACCGGGGAGAACTACCTGCTGACCGGCGCGATGTGCTCGATGCTCGAGGTCACCCAGCTGGCCGCGGCGGTGAACGGCAAGCGCGGTCCGCGCTTCGCGATCCCGACCAAGGTGATCGCGGGCGCCCTGCCCGTGCTGGAGCCGATCGCGAAGCTGTTCGGCAGCGACCGGGTGTCCAAGGCGGCCATGGGCGCGCTGATCTCCGCGCCGGTCGTGGACGGTTCGAAGGCCGAGGCCGAACTCGGTTACCGGCCGCGGCCGACCGAGGACACCGTGCGCGATCTGGTCGCCTTCTACAAGGGCGAACCGCTCGAGTCGCGGTCGCACTGCGTTGCTTGACAGATATTAGAACAGATGTTCGACTGGGAGGGTGCGGTGGCGAAACCAAACCCTGGATGCCGAGGACGGCGCCCTCCCGGGACTCGACCGGGCCGGTCTCGTGCGCACCGTGCAGACTCCGGAATTCGACGGCGTGACCTTTCACGAGGTGCTGTGCAAGAGTGCGCTCAACCGCATTCCGGAGAGTTCCGCATTGCCGTTCGGCTGGACGATCAACCCGATGCGCGGGTGCTCGCACGCGTGCCGATACTGCTTCGCGCGCAGCACCCACGAGTATCTGGACCTGGACGCGGGCCGCGATTTCGACAGTCAGATCGTGGTCAAGACGAACGTGGCGGCGGTGCTGCGCCGCGAGGTGAATCGGCGCTCCTGGCGGCATGAGCCGGTCGCGCTGGGCACCAATACCGATCCTTACCAGCGTGCCGAGGGCAGGTATCGGCTGATGCCGGGCATCATCGGCGCGCTGGCCGATTCGGGCACGCCGTTCTCCATCCTCACCAAGGGCACGCTGCTGCGGCGCGATCTGCCGCTGCTGACCCTGGCCGCCCGGGAGGTGCCGGTGCGGCTCGCGGTCTCGATCGCGATCCTGGACCCCGAGCTGCATCACGGTCTCGAACCCGGCACGCCGTCGCCGCGGGCGCGACTGGAACTGGTCCGCGCCCTGGCCGACGCGGGTTTCGCGGTGAACGTCATGGTGGCGCCGGTGATTCCCTGTCTGACCGACGGCACCGCCCACCTGGACGCGCTGTTCGGCGCGGTCGCCGAGGCGGGTGCGGCGAGCGCGGTCGCCTTTCCGATGCATCTACGCGCTCGCACCCGCGGCTGGTTCCTGCAGTGGCTCGCCGAGCACCACCCGGCACTGTTGCGGAGATATAGGCAGTTGTACGGTCGTGGGGCGTACGTCACACCGGAGTACTTCGCGTGGCTGCGCGGTCGGCTCGATCCGCTGCTGTCGCGGCACGGTTTGGACCGCGATGTGCCACCGGAGCCCGAGGCCCGGCCTCCGCGCGCACCGCAACCGGCCGCGCAGTTGGCCCTGTTCTCCTAGTGCGGCCCACCCCGGGCCCGGGGCGGGCGCGGGTACGGACGACCGCGACGCCACCGGGAATCGGTACGACGCGAAATCTGTTGAACCGCTTGCTACTCGGGCTTTTCCGGAGCCAGCGGAGTAACTTGGCATGTGGTACTCATCGACGAGGAAGTGATACACGCGCATGGTTGCCCAGGGCTCTGATTCTCCCGGCGACGCCGCCTCACACCCCGCTCGCGCGGACGCGGCCGGAGCCGGCGGCGTCGCGGAGAAATTGGAAAAGGTCGTCATCCGATTCGCCGGAGACTCCGGTGACGGTATGCAGCTGACCGGTGACCGTTTCACACACGAGGCCGCCGCATTCGGCAACGACCTTGCCACACAACCGAACTTCCCCGCCGAGATCCGCGCACCTCAGGGCACGCTACCCGGCGTCTCCTCGTTCCAGATCCAGATCGCCGACTACGACATCCTCACCGCCGGTGATCAGCCCGACGTGCTGGTCGCGATGAATCCCGCGGCGCTGAAGGCGAATCTGGAGGATCTGCCGCGCGGGGCGACGATCATCGTCAACACCGACGAGTTCACCAAGCGCACACTGACCAAGGTCGGCTACGCGGCCGATCCGCTCACCGACGACTCGCTGTCCGATTTCGTCGTGCACCGGGTGCCGATGACCTCGCTGACGCTGGGGGCGACCGAGTCGACCGGCGTCGGCAAGAAGGACGGCCAGCGGGCCAAGAACATGTTCGCCCTCGGTCTGCTGTCCTGGATGTACGGGCGGCCGATCGGCGGCACCGAGCAGTTCATGCGCGAGAAGTTCGCCGCCAAACCGGATATCGCCGAGGCGAACGTCCTGGCGTTCCGGGCGGGCTGGAACTACGGCGAGACCACCGAGGCGTTCGCGACCACCTACGAGGTCGCCCCGGCGGCGCTGCCCACGGGCACCTATCGGCAGATCACCGGCAACACCGCCCTGGCGTACGGCATCGTCGCGGCCGGGCAGCTCGCCGGTCTCGAGGTCTTCCTGGGCACCTATCCGATCACCCCGGCCTCGGACATCCTGCACGAGCTGAGCAAGCACAAGAATTTCGGCGTCACCACCTTCCAGGCGGAGGACGAGATCGCCGGAATCGGTGCGGCACTGGGTGCTTCGCTGGGCGGAGCGCTCGGGGTGACCAGTACCTCGGGTCCGGGTCTGGCGCTCAAGAGCGAGACCATCGGCCTGGCGGTGATGACCGAACTGCCGCTGTTGATCGTGGACGTGCAGCGCGGCGGCCCCTCGACGGGTCTGCCCACCAAGACCGAACAGGCCGATCTGCTCCAGGCGCTGTACGGCCGCAACGGTGAATCGCCGGTGGCGGTGCTCGCCCCGCGCTCACCGGCCGACTGTTTCGCCGCGGCGGTCGAGGCCGCGCGCATCGCGCTGACCTATCGCACACCGGTACTGCTGCTCTCGGACGGTTCGATCGCCAATGGTTCCGAGCCCTGGGCGATTCCACAGGTGGCCGACCTGGCGCCGATCGAGCCCGCTTTCGAACCCGATGCGGCCGAGGACGATTCGGATCCGTACCAGCCTTATGCGCGCGATCCGGAGACGCTGGCCCGATCGTTGGCGGTCCCGGGCACGCGCGGGCGTGCGCACCGCATCGGCGGCCTGGAGAAGGCCGACGGCACCGGCAACATCTCCTACGAACCGGCGAACCACGACCTGATGGTCCGGCTGCGCCAGGCGAAGATCGACGGGATAGAGGTGCCGGACCTCGAGGTCGAGGATCCCAGCGGCAACGCCGAACTGCTGCTGATCGGCTGGGGCAGCTCGTATGGTCCGATCGGCGAGGCCTGCCGCCGGGCGCGGCGGCGCGGGGTGCCCGTGGCCCAAGCGCACCTGCGGAATCTGAATCCGTTGCCCGCCAACACCGGTGCGGTGCTGGGACGCTACCGCACCGTGGTGGCGCCGGAGATGAACGGCGGTCAGCTGGCCATGCTGCTGCGCGGCCGGTACCTGGTCGACGTCCAGCCGTGGACGAAGGTCGCCGGTACCGCGTTCTCGGCACAGGAACTGGTCGGCGTGATCGATGCCGCCCTGGACGGCTCACTCACCGAACTCGAGAACGACAAGGCCTTCGCCGCACGCGCGAGGGCGACCTACCGCACCGTAGGGGGTAAGTGATGACGCTCGTGGAAACCTCGCTCGTCGGCGCCGATCTCGGTCTGACCGGCCTGTCCGGTGTGCCGGGCGCGGACGGGCCGCAGAAGGTCAAGGACTACACCTCCGATCAGGAGGTGCGGTGGTGTCCGGGCTGCGGTGACTACGTCATCCTGGCGACCGTGCGCAGCTTCCTGGCCGATCTCGGGCTGCGCCGGGAGAACATGATGTTCGTTTCGGGTATCGGCTGCTCGAGCCGTTTCCCGTACTACCTGGACGCGTACGGGATCCACTCGATCCACGGCCGCGCACCCGCGATCGCGACCGGACTGGCGGTGACCCGCCCGGATCTGTCGGTGTGGGTGGTGACCGGCGACGGCGATGCGCTCTCGATCGGCGGAAACCACCTCATCCACGCGCTGCGCCGCAACGTGAACATGACGATCCTGCTGTTCAACAACCGGATCTACGGGCTCACCAAGGGGCAGTACTCGCCGACCTCGGAACCGGGCAAGGTCACCAAGTCGACGCCGATGGGGTCGGTGGACCACCCGTTCAACACGTTGTCGGTGGCCCTGGGCGCGGAGGCCACCTTCGCCGCGCGGGCGCTGGACTCGGATCGCGCCGGGCTCACCGAGGTGTTGCGCGCCGCGGCCGAGCATCGCGGCACCTCCTTCGTGGAGATCCTGCAGGACTGCCCGATCTTCAACGACGGTTCGTTCGACGCGCTGCGCAAGGACAACGCCGAATCCCATCTGATCCGGCTGCGGCACGGTGAGCCGTTGCGCTTCGGCGCGGAAGGCGAATTCGCCGTGGTGCAACGTGGTTTCGGCCTCGACGTGGTCGACACCGACACCGTGGCCGAATCCGAGATCGTCGTGCACGACGCCTACTGCGACGATCCGGAGTACGCGTACGCGCTGTCGCGGCTGTCGGAGCAGGACCTCTCGCACGTCCCGGTCGGCATCTTCCGCAGCGTCGCGCGGCGCACCTACGACGACGGCGTTCGCGAGCAGACCGAGATCGCGCGGGAACGCCGGCCCGTGCGAGCGGATTCGCTGCAGCAGTTGCTCACTGGCAAGGAGACCTGGACGGTCGGCTGAGTCGTCTCACCCGGTGACCGGTACCGGACGAACCGATGATTCGTCCGGTACCGGATCACTGTCCGGCGCGGCCGTCAGCGCAGTGCCGGAGGGTTGTCCAGATTGGTCGCCGAGAACGTGTCGCATGCCTTCACCTGGCCGTTGTGGTATCCGGTGAGGAACCACTTCTGCCGTTCGCTGGAGGATCCGTGCGTCCAGGACTCGGGGTTGGTCCGGCCGGTGGCGGCCTTCTGGATCCGGTCGTCGCCGACCGATGAGGCGGCCGAGAGCGCGTCCTGAATGTCCTTGTCCGACAGCGGTTTCAGGAACGGCTGGTTGCTGCCGGGTGCGGGGAGCTTATCGGCGTAGGAGGCCCACACTCCGGCGTAGCAGTCCGCCTGCAGCTCGAGTCGCACCGACCCGGAGGAGGCGCCCTGTGCGGACTTCGCGGCGCGACCGGAATCGCCGAGCAGATTCTGAATGTGATGGCCGACCTCGTGCGCGACCACGTACTCCTGTGCCAGCGGTCCGCCGCTGGAACCGAATTTGTCCACCAGTTCCTGGAAGAAACTGGTGTCGAAGTACGCGGTGTGATCGGCCGGGCAGTAGAACGGCCCGACCGCGCTGGTGGCCCGGCCGCAGCCGCCGGTGTTCACCGCACCGGTGAACAGCTGCACCTTCGGTGGGGTGTACGCCTTGCGGGTCTGCTGCGGGAGCTTGGCGCCCCACACCGAGTCCAGGCTCTGCGCGGTGAGCACCACCCGGCAGTCGACGTACTTGTTCGCATCCGCGCCGGTCCTGCAGTGCGCGGGAGTCTTCGCGCTCGGGGCCTGGGTGGTCGTGCCGCCGGTCACCTCGCGCAGCAGCGATCCGGGATCTCCGCCGAACACCAGTGCCAGGACCAGCACGATCAAGCCGCCCGCGCCGCCGAGCGCGATCTTCCCGCCCATCCCCGGGCCGCCGCCCGAGGAGACTCGATCCGGATCGATCTGCATGCCCTCGTTGAAGGTCATCCCGTGGCCCTCTCGCCCATTCGTTCGCTGTGCCGCCGCGCGATCCGGTCGCCCCGGCCCGCGTGCGGACTACAGCTTGACACGGTGGTGGCGGATATCGGTTTCCGACCGGTGAACGTGTCTCTCTAGGATAGGAGCGCATCTGCCCACCCAGCCGATGCACCGACCCGTCGAAAGGAATCCCGTGCTGCGCACCCACTTGGCAGGTTCGCTGCGAAGCGAACACGCCGGTCTGACCGTGACCCTCACCGGTTGGGTGGCTCGCCGTCGCGACCACGGTGGCGTGATCTTCATCGATCTGCGTGATGCGTCGGGTGTGGCGCAGGTGGTGTTCCGCGAGGGTGTTCCCGCCGAACAGGCGCACCGGTTGCGGGCGGAGTACTGCGTACAGGTGACCGGCGTGGTCGAGCCGCGGCCCGAGGGCAGTGAGAACCCGAATCTGCCGACCGGTGCGATCGAGGTGAACGTCAGCGAACTCGTCGTCCTCAACGAGGCCGCGCCGCTGCCGTTCCAGCTCGACGAGCAGCCCGGTGAAGAGGCCCGGCTGAAGTACCGCTACCTGGACCTGCGCCGTGAGGGTCCCGCCCATGCCATCCGGCTGCGGTCCCAGGCCAACGCCGCGGCCCGCGCGGTGCTGGCCGAGCATGCGTTCGTCGAGGTCGAGACCCCGACGATGACGCGTTCCACGCCCGAGGGCGCGCGCGACTTCCTGGTCCCGGCGCGGTTGCAGCCCGGTAAGTTCTACGCGCTGCCGCAGAGCCCGCAGCTGTTCAAGCAGCTGCTGATGGTCTCGGGTGTCGAGCGGTATTACCAGATCGCGCGCTGCTACCGCGACGAGGACTTCCGCGCGGACCGGCAGCCCGAGTTCACCCAGCTCGACGTCGAGATGAGCTTCGTGACCCAGGAGGATGTCATCCTGCTGGCCGAGGATGTGCTCAGCGCGCTGTGGAAGCTGGTCGGCCACGAGATCCCCACGCCGATCCAGCACATGACCTATGCCGAGGCGATGCGCCGATTCGGCAGCGACAAGCCGGATCTGCGATTCGGCGTCGAAATCACCGAGTGCACCGAGTATTTCGCGCAGACGCCGTTCCGGGTGTTCCAGGCGCCGTACGTCGGCGCGGTCGTGATGCCCGGCGGTGCGAGCCAGCCGCGTCGTCAGCTCGACGCCTGGCAGGAGTGGGCCAAGCAGCGCGGCGCGAAGGGCCTGGCGTACATCCTGGTCAACGAGGACGGCACGCTGGGCGGTCCGGTGGCCAAGAACCTCACCGACTCCGAGCGTGAGGGCCTGGCCAAGCACGTCGGCGCGGAGCCGGGGGACTGCGTGTTCTTCGCCGCGGGGGAGACCAAGGCGCAGCGTGCGCTGCTGGGTGCCGCGCGTGGCGAGATCGCGCGCAAATGCGAGCTGATCGACGAGAACGCCTGGGCGTTCGTCTGGATCGTGGACGCGCCGCTGTTCGAACCGGCCGCCGACGCGACCGCGAGTGGCGATGTGGCCCTGGGACATTCGGCGTGGACGGCGGTGCACCACGCGTTCACCTCGCCCAGACCCGAATTCCTGGACACCTTCGACACCGATCCGGGCGCGGCACTGGCCTACGCCTACGACATCGTCTGCAACGGCAACGAGATCGGCGGCGGTTCCATTCGTATCCACCGCCGCGACGTGCAGGAACGGGTGTTCAAGGTGATGGGCATCAGCCACGAGGAGGCGCAGGAGAAGTTCGGCTTCCTGCTGGACGCGTTCTCCTACGGCGCACCCCCGCACGGCGGTATCGCCTTCGGCTGGGACCGCATCACCGCGCTGCTGGCCGGAGTGGATTCGATCCGCGATGTCATCGCGTTCCCGAAGTCCGGCGGCGGCGTCGACCCGCTGACCGACGCGCCCGCGCCGATCACCCGTCAGCAGCGCAAGGAGGCGGGGTTGGACGTCGTCCTCGACGAGAACGGCAACCCCGTGGCGCCGGACAAGAAGGCCGCCGCGAAGAAGTGACCCACGTTCGGACCCGGATCGGCATGTCCGGTCCGGGTCCGTCTGTGCGGTAAGCGATCTCGGGGCGGTGCGAGACGAAGCGGAGGCAGGAGAATCGTGCTGCACGTCCGGGTTATCTGCCCGTCCGGGACGACCGAGGCCGCGCTCGCCGCACTGCGCGCCGAGCCGGGCGCGACGCTGATCACGGTGCAGCGCGGTGCGGCGATCGAGCCGTCCGGGGATGTGCTCGAGGCCGACGTCGCGCGTGAATCGGTCAACGACGTGATCGCGGCCCTCGAAGCGCTGGGCATCAGCCGCGAGGGCGGGATCATCCTCGGCCCGGTCGACACGGCGCTGTCGGAGGCCGCGGATCGCGCGGTGGCCGACGCGCCGGGGGATCCGTCCGACGCGGTCGTGTGGCAGGCGCTGCTGGCCGAGACCAGGGACGAGTCCACGCTGAGTCCGGCGTTCCTGGCGTTCATCACCATCGCGTGTCTGCTCGCCGCGGTCGGCGTCGCCACCGATTCGCCGGTGACGATCGTCGGCGCGATGGTGGTGGGACCGGAGTTCGGGCCGCTGGCCGCGCTCGCGGTGTCGTTGGTGCGCAAGGATTTCGGGTTGGCGCGACGTTCGGCGCTGGCTCTGGTCGTCGGGTTCTCCGTGGCGATGGTGATCACCTGGGTGGCCACGCTGGTGTGGGAGCGGTTCGGCTGGCTGACCCTGGACAGCGTCGACCGGATCCACAACGTGGAGTTCATCTATCAGGTCGGGCCGTTCTCACTGGTGGTCGCGCTGCTGGCCGGCGCTGCTGGGATGTTGTCGCTGGTTACCTCGAAATCGGCTGCGCTGGTGGGGGTTTTCATCTCGGTGACCACGATCCCGGCGGCCGGATTCGCGGTGGTGGCCGCGACGGTGGGGGCGTGGGACAAGGCGTTCTGGTCGATCGGTCAGCTCGGGGTGAACATGGTCGGGATCGTCATCGCCGGCTGGATCGTGCTGCAGTTGCGCCCTCGCCACGGCAGCGAGGGCGGACCGCTGGACAGATTCAAACGCTGGTGGGTCTCCGCGGACTGATCAGCCCAGGGTCAGGCCGTCGGTCAGCGCGCGATAGGAGTAGGTCAGCGCCATCACCGAGATCGGGCCGACCAGCAGCAGGCTCAGCGAGCAGATGATCAGGCCGATCGTTCCGGCGATGACCATGCCGATCACGCAGACGACCAGGGCGGCCATGGTCATGAACAGCACCGCGAAGGCCAGTGTCGCCGTCTTGCCGATATCCGAGAGCACCAGGCGAACACTGGACCGGATCGCGGCGATCGGATTCTGATCCCGATCGATCACGAAGTGCAGCGAGAACATGCACAGGAATCCGACCACGATCGCCGCGAGCACACTCAGGACCGTCGCGAGCGCGGCGGATATCAGGCCGAACACCACGGACATCACGACCATCGCCAGCACACTGCTCGCGAATACGGCCAGCGCGCACAGCAGGACGTTGCCCGCGTTGACGAATCCGAAGAAGGACTGGAAATCCGGTGGGGTGCCGTCGGTTTCGTAGAGCGCGCCCCGGATCATCGCCGCCTGCAACAGCCAGACCACGGCCGCGACGATCAGGAAGACCACCAGGACCGGAATCAACGAATTGATGTCGGCGACCCGGACCACCACCATCGCGACGAGATAGGCGACGAATCCGACCAGGGTGATCGCGATCCAGGGAATCGGGTTGGCGCGCAAGCGTTCCCAGCCGTATCCGAGGGCGCGGCCGATGCTCAGGCCGAGGGGCGGGGGTGCGGGGAATCCGTACGGCGGCTGGCCGGGCATCGCGCCCTGCGGCGTGCCGGGAACGTAACCCTGGCCCGTGTTCGGGTCGTAGCCCGGTCCGGGTGCGTAGCCGGGCTGCGGCGTCGTGGTCGGCTGACCGTAACCGGGTTGACTGTAACCGGGCTGACCGTAAACGGGCTGGCCGTAGCCGGGCTGGGATTGTCCGTAACCGGGTTGCGGCTGGTTGTAGCCAGGCTGCGGCTGGTTGTAATCGGACACGGGCGGCGGCGCGGGCCGCTGAGCGGACGAGGGCGTCGCGCCGAAGACCGGGGGCGGCGGCGGGGCCCCGCCGGCCACCGGAGGCGGGGCAGCGGCGGACCCGGGTCGTGCGTGCCCTTCGGATCGTGATCCGGCGTCCTGAGGGTATCCAGGGTGCGGTTGGGGCTGCTCGGTGGTGCCTTCCCCGGATGTGCCGGGCGCGGGGTGCGGGGTCTCGGTCATCGTGGGGACCTTTCGAATCACCTGGGTTTCAGTGTGGCGCACAGCAGTTGGCTTTCGACACAACCGGAACTCGCCGCATCGTGTCAAGCAGCCTCGATGATATTCCTGTCCGGAATGTCGTAATCCCTGATGGGGCAGGATGATCCCGGACGATGAGCACGTCGTGTGCGGATGTCCAGCCTCTCGCGACAACAGCCCGCGCTTCATCGAGACACGCCGGGCGACGCGCGAAAGGTTGTTGAACCGCTCGCTGAAAGTGACCTGAAGCGAGTAACTTGGAGCGCGATGACCGCACTATTGGCCGAACGCGCCACCGAAGTCGTGTCCGCGGCACAACATTTGCTCACAAAGCGGATGGGTGCTCCGGTGAAGCTCAGCGATCCGATAGAGCTCGGCGGAAGTGGCAGGACGACGGTTCTACGTGTGCGTGTCGCGGAGAACGCGTTCTCGCTCCCGCGCACGCTCATCGTCAAACAACTCCGCGGTGCGGCGCAGGATCGCCGCGTCGGTGGTCTCGCGCCCGGTGTGGCGAGTATCGATTCGGCATTCCTGCGTGAAACGGTGTCGTACCAGTTCACCACCGCGCTGAGCAGCCGTCATCGGCCCGGTGCGTATCTGCTAGCCCACGACCTGCCCGAACGGCTGCTGATCCTGAGTGATCTGGGCGAGAACGCCTCGCTGACCACGGTGCTGAGTTCGGGCGCCGAACCGGCCAGCCGCAATGCGCTGATGGCGTTCGCCCAGGCGATGGGCCGGATGCACGCGGCCACGGTCGGTCGGGAGCCCGATTTCGTCGCGCTGCTGCGCCGCGTCGACGTGGTGCACCGGGTGGACGGTATCGCCCAGCAGGCCGAGGCCGCCGTCACCGAGGTGCCCAAGATGCTGCACCGCGAGCTGAACATCGACGTGCCCGGCGAGATCGCCGAGCGCATCGTCGCGGGCAACCGGCTGTTCTCCGCGGGCCGCTATCGCGCCTTCAGCCCCTCTGACCTGTGCCCGGACAATGTCATCCTCAATGCCGAGGGCGCCCGGTTCCTGGACTACGAGTGGGGCGGATTCCGCGACGCGACGCTGGATATCGCCTATGCGCTGGTCTCCTTCCCCGGGTGCCTGTGCGATGTCGAACTCTCCCGCGAACGAGCCCGTCAGCTGGTCGAGGCGTGGCGTTCGGAGGTGGTGGGCGTGTGGCCCGCCCTGGCCGACGACGACGTCCTCGCCGAGCGGATCCTCGAGGCGCGGCTGATCTGGGTGTGGCTGACCACCTACTGGTTCCTGCCCGCCGATCACGCCCGCATCGCCGCCGCCCGCGAGCACGGCCTGTCGATTCCGCGTTCGGCGGCGCTGATCAACCGCTGGGCCGCCCTGGCCGAGGATGCCCGGTGCACCGGCGACGACATCCTGGGCGACTTCGCCGAGCACGTCTCGGCGACCCTCGAGGAACTCTGGGACGAGTGAGCCGGATCAGCGTGACGGGCGCGGTCCGACGATGGACGCTCGTTCCATGATCCGGATCTGGGGCCAGTAGTCGCTGGTGGCGTAGTGCTGGACGGCCCGGTTGTCCCAGAAGGCGACGGTGTGCGGCTGCCAGTGCAGGCGAACCTGGTGTTCGGGATAGTCGGCCTGACGGCACAGCCGGTCCAGTAGTTCGCGGCTCGCCTCGGGTGTCCGCCCGGTGATGTGGTCGGTGAAGATCCGGTTGACGTAGAGATGCCGGCGGCCGGTGGCCGCGTGGGTGCACACCACGGGATGTTCGACGCTCGGGTGTTCGGTTCGCATGCGTTCGCGAACCTCGGGTGTGGCGAAGTGGCCGAAGGCGCGGGTGAAGTCGTGCACGGCGGTGAGTTCGTCGGCGAGTGCGCGGGTGTCCTCGTCCAGGGCGGTGTACGCGGCGTACATATCGGAGAACAGGGTGTCGCCGCCGACCTCGGGCACCGAGATCGCGTGCAGGATCGCGCCCATCGACGGTTGCGGCCGCCAGGTCACGTCGTGATGCCAGGTGTTCTCGAGTCCGGCGACGTCCGCGCCCTTCTCGAAACGGACCAGTTCGGGCTGATCGGAATTGGATCCGAGGGCCGGATGGACCTCCAGTTCGCCGAATCGGCGGGCGAATGCGACGTGCTGGGCCGGGGTGATCGGCTGGTCACGGAAGAACAGGACCTTGTAGTCGTGCAGGGCCTGCTGTAGTTCGGCGACGACCTCGTCGGCCAGCGGTTCGCGTAGATCGATGCCGCTGATCTCCCCGCCCAGCGTGGTGCCCACGAGCCGGGCGTCGAAATGCTGCCACCGCAACGCGGTGAGGCGGCGATGTTCGGCGGTCAGATGGGTGAAGGGTCCGGCCAGCAGGGGATAGCCGGGCAGTTGGAACGGGCGCACCGTGGGTTCGGCCTCGGCGACGACGGGTGCTTCGATCATGGCGACTCCTTCGTTCGACCCGGGCGTAGTCGGTTGACTACACCGGTATGCGCTAATGTAGTCGCATGACTACAGATCGCGCAACAGGATCGTCCGGAACCGGTGACGCCCCGGTTGGGCGGGATGCGGTCGTGTCGGCGGTGCTGACTCACGCCGCTGAGCTGTTCGCCGAGCGTGGCCCGGCCGCGACCTCCATCCGCGATATCGCGGAGCGGGCAGGGGTGAATCACGGCCTGGTGTTCCGGCACTTCGGGGCCAAGGATCAGTTGGTGGCCCGGGTGCTGGACCATCTCGCCGCCGAATCCGGTGCGGCGCTGGACCGTTCGGGTCCGGGGGACCGCTCGCCGCTCGATGCGGCGCTGCGCACGCATCTGACCGTGCTGGCCCGCAGCATCCTGGACGGCTATCCCGTCGCGCAATTGCAGCGCGACTTCCCGGTGATCTCGCGATTGATCGAGCGGGCCCGGCCGTTCCACGAATCGGAGCACGACGCGTCCCTGGCCGTGGCCCATGTCGCGGCGTTGTCGCTGGGCTGGCAGCTGTTCGGATCGTTCCTGCGGGGTGCGGCTGGTTTGGAGGATATGTCCGAGGCCGAATTGCAGCGCGACATCGATGCCGAGGCGGCCCGCATCCTGCTGTCCGATCCCGCCGATCCGTTCCCGCCGGCCGAGTGAGGCGGCGGCCGAGAATGTCGGCCCAGGTCGGTACGGTTGATTCGTGAATGAGCGAGTGCGGCGATGAGTGAGGGGTTGTTCGAAGCTCCGGGTGCGCCGGCCGACCCGGAGGAATTCTCGATGGGGCAGGCCGCGGGGCGGTTGGCGCCGCTGGCGGTGCGGATGCGTCCGGCGAGTCTGGACGAGGTGGTGGGGCAGCAGCATCTGCTGGGCGCCGGGTCGCCGCTGCGCCGGCTGATCGAGGGATCGGGTGCGGCGTCGGTGCTGCTGTACGGGCCGCCGGGAACCGGTAAGACGACGCTGGCCTCGCTGATCTCCCAGGCCACCGGTCGCCGGTTCGAGGCGTTGTCGGCGTTGTCGGCCGGGGTCAAGGAGGTTCGGGCGGTCATCGATGTGGCCCGTCGCCGGTTGCTGTCCGGCGAGCAGACGGTGCTGTTCATCGATGAGGTGCACCGGTTCTCCAAGACCCAGCAGGACGCGCTGCTGGCGGCGGTGGAGAACCGGGTCGTGCTGCTGGTGGGCGCGACGACGGAGAATCCGTCCTTCTCGGTGGTGTCGCCGCTGCTGTCCCGGTCGCTGGTGCTGCAGCTGAAGTCGTTGTCCGAGAACGATATCCGGCAGGTGCTGCGGCGGGCCGCGGAGGATTCGCGCGGACTGGGCGGTGCGTACACGATCAGCGAGGAGGCGCTCGATCACATCGTGCGTATCGCCGGGGGAGATGCGCGTCGCGCGCTGACCGCGCTGGAGGCTTCGGCGGAGTCCTCGCTGGACGGCAGTGTCGGGGTGGATCTGGTGGAGGCCAGCGTCGATCGCGCGGCCGTGCGCTACGACCGTGCCGGAGATCAGCACTACGACGTGATCAGCGCCTACATCAAATCCCTGCGCGGTTCGGATGTCGATGCGGCGTTGCATTATCTGGCCCGGATGATCAGCGCCGGTGAGGATCCGCGCTTCATCGCTCGACGTCTGATGATCCAGGCCAGCGAGGACGTCGGCATGGCCGACCCGAGCGCATTGCAGACCGCGGTCGCCGCCGCCCAGGTGGTGCAGCTGGTCGGCATGCCCGAGGCGCAGCTCGCCCTCGCGCACGCCACCATCCACGTCGCCACCGCGCCGAAATCGGGCGCGGTGACCGCCGCGATCGGCGCGGCCATGTCCGATATCGGCCAGGGCAAAGCGGGCGCCGTCCCCCCGCACCTACGTGACGGCCACTACGCCGGCGCCGCGAAGCTCGGAAACGCCCAGGGTTACAAGTACCCCCACGATCACCCCGACGGTGTCCTGTCCCAGCAATACCCACCTGACGAACTCGTCGGCACCGACTACTACACCCCCACCGACCACGGCTACGAACGCGAAGTCGGCCCCCGGGTAACCAAGCTCCGCCGCATCGTCCGGGGTCGCTGAGGTCACCCACTCCGCTGCAATATCGCTGGACTGGTGCCGGTAGGCTTGATATTCGTGCAGACCCACGAGATTCGACGGCGCTTCCTGGACCATTTCGTCCGTGCCGGCCACACCGAGGTGCCCAGTGCCTCGCTGATCCTGGCCGATCCCAACCTGCTGTTCGTGAACGCAGGCATGGTGCAGTTCGTGCCGTATTTCCTCGGTCAGCAAACCCCGGCATTCGCGACCGCGACGAGCGTGCAGAAGTGCGTGCGCACCCTGGACATCGAGAACGTCGGCATCACCACCCGGCACAACACCTTCTTCCAGATGGCCGGTAACTTCAGCTTCGGCGACTACTTCAAGCGCGGGGCGATCGAGTTGGCCTGGTCGCTGCTCACCGGGTCGGTCGAGGACGGCGGTTACGGCTTCGATCCCGAAAAGCTGTGGGCCACGGTCTATCTGGACGACGACGAGGCCGAGAAGATCTGGCTGTCGGTGGGTGTGCCGCCGGAGCGGATCCAGCGTCGCGACATGGCCGACAACTACTGGTCCATGGGTATTCCCGGACCGTGCGGCCCGTGCTCGGAGATCTACTACGACCGCGGCCCGGAGTACGGGCGCGAGGGTGGACCCGAGGCCGACGAGGATCGCTACCTCGAGATCTGGAACCTCGTGTTCATGCAGAACGAGCGCGGTGAGGGGCGCGGCAAGGACGATTTCGAGATCCTGGGCCCGCTGCCGAAGCAGAACATCGACACCGGTATGGGCGTCGAGCGGGTCGCGTTCCTGCTGCAGGGCGTGGACAACGTCTACGAGACCGATCTGTGCCGTCCGATCATCACCCGGGCAGAGGAGCTGACCGGCCGGTCCTACGGTGTGGAACACGCCGACGACGTGCGGTTCCGCGTCATCGCCGATCACGCCCGCACCGCGGCCATGCTGATCGCCGACGGCGTCAACCCCGGCAACGACGGTCGCGGTTACGTGCTGCGCCGTCTGCTGCGCCGCATCGTGCGCTCGGCCCGCCTGCTGGGTGCGGACAAGCCGGTGATGAGCGAGTTCATGTCGGTCGTGAGCGAGCTGATGACCCCTTCGTATCCGGAACTGGCCACCGATTTCAAGCGGATCGAGACGGTCGCCGTCGGTGAGGAGACCGCGTTCCTCAAGACCCTGGCCACCGGTTCGAAGCTGTTCGACGACACGGTTGCCGAGGTGCGCTCGACCGGTGGGTCGCGGATCGGTGGCTCGGATGCGTTCACGCTGCACGACACCTACGGCTTCCCGATCGATCTGACTCTGGAGATGGCCGCCGAGGCCGGGCTCGAGGTCGACGAGACGGGCTTCCGCTCGCTGATGGCCGAACAGCGTCAGCGCGCGAAGGAGGACGCCCAGTCCCGCAAGCACGCGCACGCGGATCTGACCATCTACAAGGAGCTGGTCGACCGCGGTCCGACGGAGTTCACCGGATTCGACGAACTCACCTCGGAGGCAAAGGTTCTCGCGCTGATCTCGGACGGCGTGCGGGTGCCGGTGGCCGCCGCGGGGCAGGACGTGGAGGTGATCCTGGACCGCAGCCCGCTGTACGCGGAGTCCGGTGGTCAGATCGCCGACCGGGGTTCGCTTACCGCGTCGGGGCTGAAGGTGCGCGTCAACGACGTGCAGAAGATCGCCAAGCAGCTGTGGGTGCACAAGACCACGGTCGAGCAGGGCCGGATCACCGAGGGCGATACGGTTCTGGCGCAGGTGGATCCGGCGTGGCGGCGGGGCGCGACCCAGGGCCACTCGGGTACGCACATGGTGCACGCCGCGCTGCGGCAGGTGCTCGGTCCGAACGCGGTGCAGGCCGGTTCGCTGAACAAGCCCGGTTATCTGCGTTTCGACTTCAACTGGCAGGGCCAGCTGTCCGAATCGCAGAAGGCCGATATCGAGGCCGTCTCCAATGACGCTGTGGGCGCGGACTTCCCGGTGAACACCTTCGTCACCGATCTGCCCAAGGCCAAGTCGATGGGCGCGATGGCGCTGTTCGGGGAGAACTACGGCGACGAGGTGCGCGTGGTGGAGATCGGCGGCCCGTTCTCGATGGAGCTGTGCGGTGGTACACACGTCGAGCACTCCTCGCAGATCGGCCCGATCACCGTCCTCGGTGAGTCCTCGGTCGGTTCGGGCGTGCGGCGCGTGGAGGCGTTCGTCGGCCTGGACTCGTACCGTTATCTGGCCAAGGAGAGAGCGCTGCTGGCCGGTGTCGCTTCCTCGCTGAAGGTGCCTAGTGAAGAGGTGCCCGCGCGGGTGGAGCAGCTGGTGGAGCGGCTCAAGGTCGCCGAGCGGGAACTCGACCGGACCAAGGTGCAGGCCGTGCTGTCGCAGGCCGGGAAGTTCGTCGAGGACGCCGAGCGGGTCGGCCGGGTACTGCTGGTGGCCGCTGCCGCGCCCGAGGGTGTCGGCGCGGGCGATCTGCGCACCCTGGCCGGGGATATTCGCGGTCGTTTCGGCAGCGAACCGGCCGTGGTGGTGCTGCTGGGCAACGACGGCGGCAAGGTGCCGTTCGTGGTCGCGGTGAACAAGCCCGCAGAGGATCTCGGTTTCAAGGCCGGGGACCTGGTCGGCAGCTTCGGCCCGAGCATCGCCGGGCGTGGCGGCGGCAAGCCGGAGATGGCGCAGGGCGCCGGCTCGGACCCGTCGGGGATCGCGACCGGTCTGGCCGCCGTGCGCGCGCGGGTGGCCGAGCTCGCCGACTGATGCACAGCTCCCCGGGGGACGAAACTTCGGAGGGGTCCTCACCGGCGTCCGGTCCTGTGTCCGATCGCCCGGATGCCGCGACCGATCCTGGTCGCGGCAGGCGGATCGGCATCGATGTGGGCACGGTCCGGATCGGTGTCGCCTCGTGCGATCCGGACGGAATTCTGGCCACTCCGGTGGAGACGGTGGCGCGTGCCGGAAAGGGCAAGGGCGGCGCCGGTAAGGGGCGCGCGGGAGGAAAGGGCGCTTCGGCAACCGATCTGACGCGTATTGCCGAGATTGTGCGGGAATACGAAGCGGTCGAGGTGATCGTCGGGCTCCCGCGCACGCTTCGTGGCGAGAACGGCGCGTCGGCGGCGCTCGCGACAAGGTTTGCGAAGAGTTTGCGATCGATGGTGCCCGATGTGCCGATAAGACTTTCCGACGAACGTTTGACTACGGTGGCAGCTGCACGTGCACTGCGAGACAGTGGAGTTCGCGCACGTGGGCAGCGGCAGATGATCGACCAGGCGGCGGCCGTATCGATCCTGCAAGGGTGGTTGGACGAACGGAGTGCGGTGTTAAGGTCGGCCGGTGACGCAGGCGGCGGGGTGGGCGAATGAATGACCGCTGGCTCCGTGCCGAAGAACGTCTTCGGCGCAGCACCGAGGAGCGGCGGTACCGTCGCTCGGACAATTGGGCGGAGACGGACGACCGTGCCGCACACAGTGCACAGAACCGGGCCGTGCGAGGCTCGGAGCTGGGTGCGCCACGCGGCGCGGAACCGAGGCCCGGTCGTCGGGCGCGGCATGCGGCCCCGGACGAGTGGGACGAGCGCGAGGACGACACCACGATCATCCCGGCGTACCGCGACGAGTACGAGGACGGGTATCCCAGCGGCGAATTCGCGTACGGCGCCGATCAGGCGTACACCGGCGGACATCGATACGTCGATCCGGACGGTTATGGCGAACCGGAGTACGCGCAAAACGAGTACGCCGAGGACTATTACGACCAGGAGCCGCTGCCCGAACCTGAACCCGAGCCGCGTCGTGCGCCACAGCGGTCGGGGCCTCGCGGGCGAGGCGCTCGGGAGGAGACCGCGCGTTCGCGGTCCGGTGCCCGCACGGGCCGCGAGCAGACCGGTGGCAAACAGGCGGCCCGCAAATCAGGCGCTCGTGGCGCGGGTGCGGGTACGCAGCGTTCTCGTAAGCAGGGTTCGCGGGACGAGCCCCCGCGCGGCCGGTCCGGACGCGGGCGGCGGTCCCGGGTCGCCTCCCGCAAAGCGGCCGAGCGCAAGCGCCGTCGCCGGAATCTGGTCTACGTCGGCACCGTGTTCGTGGTGTTGTTCGCCGTCGCGGTGGTCTATGCCGGATACAAGTTCCTCGGCGGGTTCGCTGGTCCCGACGACTACACCGGTGCGGCCGGACCGTTGACGGTGGTGCGTGTCGCGCCCGGCGACACCGCGGAGCAGATCTCCAAGACGATGGTCGACAAGGGCGTGGTCAAGAGCTCCGGTGCGTTCTATCAAGCGGCCGTGCGCGATTCGGGGATGAACTCGGTGCAGCCCGGCTATTACGCGGTGCCCACGCACAGCAAGGGCGCCGATGCGGTGACCGCGATGATGAGCAAGGACGCCCGGGTCGGCAACGTGGTCATCTCCGAGGGCCGGCGGCTGCACGATTCGACCGACGCGAACACCGGCTCGCGCAGTGACGGGATCTACCGCAAGATCGCCGACGCCAGCTGCCTGGGCAGCGGCAGCGAGAAGAAGTGCGTCTCTTACGAGCAGCTCGACGCGGCCGGGGCGAGTACCGACCTGAACGCGCTGGGCGTGCCGCAGTGGGCGATGGATTCGGTGCGTCAGGTGCCCGACCGCACTCGGCAGCTCGAGGGGCTGATCGAAGCGGGGACATGGGATTTCGATCCGAGCGGGACACCGCAGCAGATCCTGGCCCAGTTGGTCCGGCAGAGCGCGCAGAGTTACGAGTCGACGGGTTTGCTGACCTCCAATGCCAACGGACTGAACCCGTATCAGACCCTGACCGCTGCCTCGCTAGTGGAGCGCGAGGCCCTGCCCGCGGATATGCCCAGGGTGGCGCGGGTGATCGTCAATCGGCTCGCGGTCAACCAACCGCTGCAGTTCGATTCGACGGTGAACTACACCCTGGACAAGCTCGCGGTCGCCACCAGCGACTCGGACCGGGCCAAGCGGACCCCGTGGAACACCTACGCCATGTCGGGGCTGCCCGCGACGCCGATCGCCTCACCGTCGCTGGGCGCGTTGCGCGCGATGGAGAATCCGACGCCGGGGCCGTGGCTGTATTTCGTCACCGTGGACAAACAGGGCACCACCCTGTTCACCGACAGTTACAGCGAACATCAGCGCAATATCGAAAAGGCCAGGCAGAGCGGAATTCTCGACAGTGGACACTAACGCCGCCGCACCGGTGCGCCCGCACCGCCGGGCGGCCGTACTGGGCAGTCCGATCGCGCATTCGCGTTCACCGCGACTGCATCTGGCCGCGTATCGCGCGCTCGGCCTGGACTGGACCTACGAGCGCATCGAGTGCACCGCTGAACAGCTGCCCGGCCTGGTCTCCGGATTCGGGCCCGAATGGGTGGGGTTGTCGGTGACGATGCCGGGCAAGGTGGCCGCACTCGAGTTCGCCGCCGAGCGCAGCGAGCGGGCGGTGCTGGTCGGCTCGGCGAATACGCTGGTGCACACCGCATCCGGGTGGCGGGCGGACTGCACCGACGTGGACGGGGTGCGTGGCGCGCTGCGCGGCGGCGGAGTCGAGAAGGTCGCCGAGGCGGTGGTGGTCGGCGCGGGCGGCACCGCGCGGCCCGCGCTGCTGGCGCTGTCCGAACTCGGGGCGCAGGGGGTCACGGTGGTGGCGCGCGATGCGGGCCGCGCCGCGAGCGCACTGGAATTGGCCGCGCGCCTCGGCATGTCGGCGACAGTGATCGATTTCGACGCGGATCGGGTGCGCGCCGCGTGCGCCGGCGCCGACGCGGTGGTCAGCACGGTGCCCGCGAACGGCGCTGCGGCAGTGGCGGATTCGATCGCCGCCGCGCCGGTGGTGTTGGATGCCATCTACGATCCGTGGCCGACCCCGGTCGCCGAGGCGGTCGTGCGGGCCGGTCATACGGTGATCAGCGGGCTGCAGATGCTGTTGCATCAGGCCTACGGTCAGGTCGAGCAGTTCACCGGCGCGGATGCGCCTCGTGCCGCGATGATCGCGGCGCTGGACGGCTGAGCCGCCCGGTCCGGGTTGTAGAACTGTAACCGGTTACTATTTTTCCGAATCCTTCGGCAGGTTAGGGTGGACGACATGAATGCGTGGGTGTTACGCGCCGTAGGTCTGGGCGTGTTGACGGTTGTCCTGCGAACCCTGCTGGGCTTCGGGATGATCTATTGGCCGACCCAGGGCGCCTGGATGCGCTTGGTCTGTCTGATCGTGTTGATCGCCGCCGGAGTGGCCTGGGGCCTGGCCGACGGTCGCGGTGATCGGCGGGCCAATCCGGATCCCGAGCGTGGCGGTGCGGATCTGACCATGCGCTGGCTCAAGGCCGGTGTGGTCGGCGGGCTGGGTTCGGGCATCGTGGCCTGGGCCCTGGACTACATTCCGTCCTTCGACCTCGGTGACAACGGACTGGGCTTCGAGATCACCGCGGGCGCCGCGTTCATCGTGCTGATGATCTTCATCCCCGCCATGGTGGGCGTCGCACTCGGGCGCTTCCTGGTCGCCCGGGAGAACAACAAGGCGGACAAGGGGTCGGCGCAGCCGTCGACCGACCACGCCGCCAGTCCCGCCTGACCCTTCGAAAACGACGATGCCGTTCCGGATTCGATCCGGAACGGCATTTCGCTTTCCTCGGTGCGACCGTGACTACAGCAGGATCGCGCCGCCCTGGGGCGCGTCCTCGCGCGCGATGGTGGCGTAGGCGGCGGCCAGCAGCGACGGATCGGGGCCCTCGAGACGGCCGGGCTTGGCCAGACCGTCCAGGACGACGAAACGCAGCATGCCCGCGCGATTCTTCTTGTCCGTCTGCATGCCCTCCAGCAACTGCGGCAGTGCGTCGGCGTCGTAGCTGGTCGGCAGGCCCACACTGGTCAGAATGGCGCGATGCCGGTCGGCGGTGGCGTCGTCCAGGCGTCCGGCCAGACGGCCGAGTTCCGCGGCGAAGACCAGGCCCACCGACACCGCCGCGCCGTGCCGCCACCGGTAGTGTTCCCGGCGCTCGATGGCGTGGCCGAGGGTGTGCCCGTAGTTCAGGATCTCCCGCAGACTGGATTCCTTCAGATCCGCCGCGACGACGTCGGCCTTGACCTGGATGGAACGGCGGATCAGTTCCGGCAGCACATCCCCGGTGGGATCGAGTGCGGCCTTCGGGTCGCGTTCGATCAGTTCGAGGATGACCGGGTCGGCGATGAATCCGGTCTTGATGATCTCGGCCATCCCGGCGACGATCTCGTTGGGCGGCACCGTCTCCAGGGTGGCCAGATCCACCATGACCGCGGCGGGCTCGTGGAACGAGCCGACCAGATTCTTGCCCGCCTCGGTATTGATACCCGTCTTACCGCCGACGGCCGCGTCCACCATGGCCAGCAGCGTGGTGGGAATGTGGATGACCTGCACACCGCGCATCCAGGTGGCGGCCACGAATCCGGACAGGTCGGTGGCCGCGCCGCCGCCGAGGCCGATGACCAGGTCCTGACGGGTCAGTCCGATACGTCCCAGCACCTCCCAGCAGAAACCGGCCACCGGCAGGTCCTTACCGGCTTCGGCGTCCGGGATCTCGATGCGGTGCGCGTCGATTCCCTTGTCTGCCAAGGCTTTGCGAACCACCTCGGCGGTTTCGGTCAGCGGCGGCTGATGGAAGATGGCGACGGTGCGTACGGCGGGACGTCCGGTCACCTGTTCGACGAGATCCCCCAGCAGGCCGCGTCCGATGATCACCGGGTACGGCGCTGCGGTGCGGACGTCGATGCGGATCGGGTCGGTCATGCGGTCTGCTCCGATTCTTGTTGTGCTCGTAGGGTGCGTGCGCGGCGTGCCCGGCTCCACCGGGACCGGCCTGTCGCGTCGTCCGAATCCCGGTGTGCGCTAGTGGTATTCGGGACAGAGGTCGGGCCTTCGGGTTCAGGGGTGGCCGACTCCGGGGCCGGTCTCGGTGTGGGGGGTCCCGCCGGGCGTTTGGCCGCGCGGGAACGTCGCGCCCCGGTCGCGCGCGAAGGTGCGGCGTTCTCGCGGGCGGGCGGTGCGGTGGTCTCGCGGGTAGGTGGTGTGGTGGTCTCGGCGGACGGTCGCTGGGGAGTGGCGCGTGACCTCGACCGGGATGTGCCCGAGCGAGCCTGGTGTGCCGCGCCGGAATCGGAGCGGGAGGCATTTCGCCGTCGGGGTGCGGACGCCTGATCCGGAACCGGTTGTGCGGCAGTTGATTCGGACTGCGATTCGGCGGCGGTGGTCGGGGCGTCCGGTGTGGTCGCGGCGGGGCGCTGACTCTTCGAACGGCGACGGCCGCCACGTCGGGATCGGCGGGATCGGCGGGTGCTCGTCGCAGTGCCGGTGGTCGAGGCATCCGTTGTGGGTGTGCCCGGTTCGGCGGTATCGGACGTCCGGGTGGCCGCGGCGTCGGTCGAGTCCTGCGCCTCGGTGGTCGAGACCGCTTGTGCGGCAGCTTTGTTCGCTCCGCGGGAACGGCCGCCGCGGCGGCGTCGCCGGGACTTGCGGGCAGTCGGGGCGGCGGTCTCGGCGGGAGGTGGTGTCACCACCGGCTCGACGGGTTCGAGTCCCAGCCTGGTCAGGATGTTGCGCACCACGCGGCCGGGGCTGCGGCCGTCGGTGCGCACCCGGACCGAGGCGACCTCGCGATACAGCGGACGGCGGGCCTGCATGAGCTCGCGATATTTGGCCGACGGGTCGGCGCCGGCCAGCAGCGGCCGGTGGGTGGCCGCACCGGTGCGCCGAAGTCCTTCGGCGACACTGATTTCCAGATAGACCACAGTTCGCTCGCGCAGTAGTGCGCGCGTCGCGGCGGACAGGATCGCGCCGCCGCCCAGCGAGACGATGCCGTCACCGGCCTGCACCGCCCGGCGGACCACATCCTCCTCGATGCGCCGGAATTCGGGTTCCCCGTCGGTGGTGAAGATCTCCGGTATGGAGCGTCCGGTCTCGGCCTCGATCACCGCGTCGGTGTCGACCAGTTCGGCGCCGAGTTCACGGGCCAGTTTGCGGCCGATCGTGGATTTACCCGCGCCCGGCGGCCCGACCAGCACCACGCAGGGCCGGTGCGGGCCGGTCTCGCAGGTCATGAGACCGCGGAGCCCGATGGCACATGGGGGCGGGTGCTGATCCGCTTCAGGTAGCCGTCGATATTGCCGATGGTCTCCGATAGCGAGTCGCCGCCGAACTTCTCCAGCGCGGCCTGGGCCACGACCAGCGCGACCATCGCCTCGGCGACCACACCGGCGGCGGGCACCGCGCACACGTCCGAGCGCTGGTGAATCGCCACCGCCTCGTCGCCGGTGGTCATGTCGACCGTGGCCAGCGCCCGCGGAACCGTCGAGATCGGCTTCATCGCCGCACGCACCCGCAGCGGTTCGCCGTTGGTCATGCCGCCTTCCAGGCCACCGGCGCGGTTCGTCGAGCGCAGTACCCCGTCCGGGCCCGGACGCATCTCGTCGTGTGCGGCGCTGCCGCGCCGCCGCGCGGTCTCGAAACCGTCGCCCACCTCGACGCCCTTGATCGCCTGAATGCCCATGAGTGCGGCCGCCAGGCGCGCGTCGAGGCGATTCTCGCCGCTGGTGAACGACCCGAGCCCGACCGGCAGACCCTCCACGACGACCTCGACCACGCCGCCGAGCGTGTCGCCATCCTTCTTCGCGGCCTCGATCTCCTCGATCATCGCCGCCTCGGCAGCCTTGTCGAATGCGCGTACCGGGCTCTCATCGATCGCGGGCAGATCCGCGGCGGTGGGGACGACCCCGGCCGGAGCGGTCGCGGTGCCGATGGACACCACATGCGAGATGACCTCCACGCCGAAAGCCTGCCGCAGGAACTGCCGCGCGACCGTGGCGGCGGCGACGCGTGCGGCGGTCTCGCGGGCGCTCGCGCGCTCGAGCACCGGACGCGCGTCGTCGAAGCCGTATTTGAGCATGCCGGAGTAGTCGGCGTGCCCGGGGCGAGGGCGGGTCAGCGGGGCGTTGCGGGCCAGTTCGGCGAGTTCGGCCTCGTCGACCGGATCCGCGGCCATCACCTCGGTCCACTTGGGCCACTCGGAGTTCGCGATCTGGATCGCCACCGGTCCGCCCATGGTGCGGCCGTGCCGGACCCCGCCGAGCACGGTGACCTTGTCGGCTTCGAACTTCATGCGCGCGCCGCGCCCGTAACCCAGGCGTCGTCGCGCCAGCTGTCCCGCGATATCGGCAGAGCTCACCTCGACACCGGCCACCATCCCCTCGAGGATCGCGACGAGGGCGGGACCATGGGATTCTCCGGCAGTTATCCAGCGCAGCACGCCTTCCATCTTTCCACGTCAAGACCGCTGGTCGGACATCTGGCCCGGCGTCGTGCGGGATCGTGGTCCGGTGTGAGCCCGGACGGGCCCGTGCTCGGACGGCGAAATCGCAGCTACGCGGGCATGGTGCCGCAGATCGCCGATGACCCGGGTGGACACGGTCGAGACCAGGTCAGTGCGCCAGCACCAGGGCGCCGAGGGTCGCCAGGCACATCGCCGGTCCGTGTGGAACGCCTCGGTCCGCGGGCGCGGCGCGGGCCGGGTGAGCGCGCACTCGCACGAGCGCTCCCGCCAGCGCGGTGAGGACCGGTGCGCTGACTGCCGCCCACACCCACACCTGCGCGCCGCCGTAGGCCGCCGCCGCGCCGAGACCGAGCGCCAATTTCACATCGCCCGCCCCGAAGGCGGCCGGAAACGCCAGATGGATCACCAGATAGGGCGCGGCGAGCAGGAGTGCGCCGAGCACCGCGGCGGTGCCGCGTCCGGTGGCCGCCGCGGCACCCAGTACGGTTACCGCACCCGGTCCGGTGAGCGCGTTGGGCAGGCGGCGCTCACGCAGATCGATGACGCTCAGCGCAACGCACCATCCGGTGAGTGCGAGGAATGCGGTGACGGCGAGGACGGACATGCGCTCATCGTGCCCGTACCGAATGGTCCGCGGGGGCCGCGACCAGCAAATGTGGATAACTTCGAAGTTGTGAATAAATGACGCTTCAGAATTCCGCGGAGTAGGGCATTCGCCCAGCTCGCCGAGCGGGCGGCCGTTCCGGCCGGGCTGTGTAGCAGTATGGGGATACGACATGGGGATGTTCGGGGCCGACAGCGGTAGCGTTGAGGCCATGTCTGCTGATCACGGTGCCCGGCGCCCCGACCACGGAGCCCGCCGGGCTGCGTTGCGGGACCTACTGGTGGAGAACAGGGTCGATGCCCTGCTGGTGACGGACCTGGTGAACATCCGGTATCTGACCGGATTCACCGGATCCAATGCCGCCCTGCTGGTCTACGCCTGGGACACGCCCGAAGCGCGCACCGTGATCTGTACGGACGGCCGGTACATCACGCAGGTCGGCGAGCAGGTGCCGGATCTGCGCGCGGAGATCGCGCGGGCCAGCGCGCGCCGGATCGTGGAGTTGGCCGGGGAGTGGCAGACCGGGCGCGTCGGCTTCGAGAGCCATGTCGTCACGGTCGACCAGCACCGCGGCTTCGTCGACCAGGCCACCGGACTGGAACTGGTCGCGGCGCCCGGCCTGGTGGAACAGCTGCGCATGGTCAAGGACGACTACGAGGTGGATCGGTTGCGCGCGGCCTGTGCGGCGGCCGACGCGGCGCTGGCCGCGCTGCTCGAGCGCGGCGGCATCCGGCCCGGCCGCACCGAGCGACAGGTCGCGCGGGATCTGGAATGGCTGATGTTCGAGCACGGAGGTCAGGCGGTGGCTTTCGAGACCATCGTCGCCGCGGGCGCGAATTCCGCTGTGCCGCATCATCGCCCCACCGACGCGGTGCTGGCCGCGGGTGATTTCGTGAAACTCGATTTCGGTGCGGTCGTCGACGGCTACCACTCGGACATGACCCGCACCCTCGTCCTCGGCGAGCCCGACGACTGGCAGCGCGAGGTGTACGACCTGGTTCGCGAATCGCAGCGGGCCGGGCGCAAGGCGCTGAAACCGGGTGTGGGATGCGCCGAGGTCGATGCGGCCGCACGGGGCGTGATCGACGCGGCAGGGCACGGCGAGCTGTTCGTGCACGGCCTGGGACACGGCGTCGGTCTGCAGATCCACGAAGCGCCCGGTCTCGCCAAAACGGGCACGGGTACACTGCTCGGTGGCGTGGCGGTGACCGTCGAACCAGGTGTGTACTTCCCGGGCCGCGGCGGTGTCCGGATCGAGGATACCCTCGTGGTACGCGAGGGGGGTCCCGAGCTGCTCACGCTCACCAGCAAAGACCTGACCGTCGTCGACTGACGCGCGGCCCGAACAGTAGTTACTTCACGACAAGGAGATCCGAGGACAGTGGCGGACACCAGCGACTTCAAGAACGGCCTCGTGCTGAAGATCGACAATCAGCTCCAGCAGATTGTCGAGTTCCAGCACGTCAAGCCGGGCAAGGGTCCTGCCTTCGTACGCACCAAGCTGAAGAACGTCATGTCCGGCAAGGTGGTCGACAAGACGTTCAACGCCGGCGTGAAGGTCGAGACCGCGACGGTCGACCGCCGCGATATGACCTACCTGTACCACGACGGGTCGGACTACATCTTCATGGACGGCGACACCTTCGACCAGATCAACCTGGGCGAATCCGTACTGGGCAAGTCCTCGGGCTTCCTGCTGGAGAACATGAGCGTCCAGGTCGCGATGCACGAGGGCGAGGCGCTGTACGTCGAGCTCCCCGTCGCCATCGACGTCGTGGTGACCCACACCGAGCCGGGCCTGCAGGGCGACCGGTCCAGCGCGGGCACCAAGCCCGCCACCGTGGAGACCGGCGCCGAAGTGCAGGTGCCGCTGTTCATCAACCAGGGGGACAAGCTGCGCATCGATACCCGCGACGGTTCCTACATCAGCCGCGTCAACTCCTGACCCGAGGGAAGCCAGCGACTGTGGCCGATCAGCCCGGGGACAAGAAGTCCCAGTACAAGAAGCTCGGCGCCCGGCACAAGGCGCGTCGGCGCGCGGTGGACCTGTTGTTCGAGGCCGAGGCGCGCGATATCGACGTGACCGAGCTGATCACCGAGCGGGTGCAGTTGTCCACCGGCGACGATTCGGTCGCGCCGGTGAACCCGTACACCAGCACGCTGGTCGAGGGTGTGGCCGACGATCTGGACCGGGTGGACGGCACCATCGAGTCGTACCTGCAGGACTGGACGCTCTCGCGGCTGCCCGCCGTGGATCGCGCCATCCTGCGGGTCGCGGTGTGGGAGTTGTTCCACGCCAACGACGTTCCCCCGGTCGTGGCCGTGGACGAGGCGGTGGAGCTGGCCAAGGAGTTGTCCACCGACGATTCGCCGAGCTTCATCAACGGTGTGCTGGGCCAGGTGGTCCGGGTGGCTCCGCAGGTCCGCGCGGCCGCGGCGGCCACTCGCAGCACGCCGGTTTCGGGGTCCGAGGAGTAGTTTTCCGGACCTGCGGAGTCGTTTCGCGATCGGGCCGAGGATCCCGCCGAGCCGGGGCTTCGGCCCGATCGCGTTATGGGGCAGTCGGATTCGGCTGCAGGATGATCGTTCCGGTGGTCTGCCGGTCCTGGACCAGTCGATGGGCGTGCGCCGCCCGATCCAGCGGCAGCGTCCGGTCGATCAGTGGCTCGAGTCCGCCCTGTGCGGCGCGCTCGAGCACCTCGGCGCGGGTGGTGGCGACGAGATTCAGCCAGGCCGGGCCCGCGCAGCCGGTGTAGGTGAGGCCGCGGGCGAGCAGGTCCGTGGCGGTGATGGGGGCGGGCTCTCCCGACAGCGAGCCGTACCCGAGCATCCGGCCGTGCAACGGGGTCATGAGATCCAGGAGTTCCGCCGCCGACGAGCCGCCGATCGCTTCGAACGCGACATCGATCGTGTTGCCTGCGAGGATGTCTCGCAGTTGGCGCGTCCAGTGCGGGTCGCGGTGGTCGAGGACCTCGTCCGCGCCGAGCGCGCGGGCACGACCGGTCTTGTCCCCGCCCACCGTGGCGACGACGTGTTTCGCCCCGAATTCCTTCGCCAGCTGGGTGAGATAGCCGCCGACACCGGTGGCCGCGGCCTGGACCAGGATCGTTTCGGTACCGGTGAGTGCTGCCCGACGCAGCAGAGCCGTCGCGACCGATCCGCCCATCAGTACCGCGGCGGCCTTCTCGGTCGGCAGTTCCGCCGGGATCACGATCGCGGATTCCGCTGGCACGCAAACCATTTCCGCATACGCTCCCGAGCCCGCGGTGACCGCGACCACTCGCGCTCCCAGCAGTGTGGCATCCACCCCTGGCCCGATCTCGGCGACCGATCCGGCCGCCTGGAATCCGAATACCGCGGGAAGTTCGGCGACCATCGGGAAAATGCCTGCGCGCAGGGCGATCTCCGGATAGAGCACCGGAATCGCGGTGGCCCGCACCAGGATCTCACCGGGGCCGGGGTGTGGGTCCGGCACCTCGCGGGCGAGGAGTACCTCGGGCTCGCCGACGGCGGTCATTACGATTGCCTGCATCGAAACTCCATAAGTGGACTGACGGTCAAGTTTCGTTTCCGACGATATGGACCGTCGGTCAAGTTGTCAACGAAGGGACGGCATGTCCGGCGAACCCCGTAAGGAACGCGCCGACGCCGCGCGCAATCGACGCGCGATCCTGGACGCGACCGCGGCGTTGTTCGCCGAGCACGGCGCGGCCGGAGTCACGATGGAGCGCGTGGCGGCCGCCGCCGGGGTGGGCAAGGGGACCATCTTTCATCGCTTCGGCTCTCGGGCGGGGCTGTTGCAGGAATTGGTCGGGGAACGCGCGTTCGCGTTGCGTGAGGCGGTCGTGCACGGTCCGCCGCCGCTCGGGCCGGGTGCGCCTGCGGCGGAGCGGCTGTTGGCGTACTTCGACGCGATGACGGAACTGGCGCTGGACAACCTCGACCTGGTCGTCGCCTACCAGACGTTGCCCGAACATCCCGAACGGGAGAAGCTGCACGCCTTCTGGGCGGCGCATATCACCGGCCTGTTGCGTGAGGCGCGGCCGGAACTGGACGCGGAGACCACCGCGGCCCTGCTGATGGCGCCACTGGGTAGCGAGATGGTCGTTCGCGCGAGGCAGACGGTGGGGCGAGAGCGGATCCAGCAGGGGATGCGGGATCTGGTGTCCTCGGTGCTCGCGCCGCGGTGAGCGGACGAGATCTACGCCCGGCCCGGTGCAGGTGGTAGCGGACCGGTGTTATCCGGTGGACCCGCTGGACGCCGGGGCGGGTGCGGGCGACGGCTTGCCGTTCAGCTGGGTATTGCAATACGCGTCCGAATGCCCGGCGCCCTTGCAGTTCGCCCATTGGACCTGGCCGTCGGTCCACGCGTCGGCGCTCGCCGCCGGCGCCGCGATGCCCACCGCGCAGCAGAATGCCAGGCCGATGACGGGAACGAGTTTTCTCACACCAACCCCCAGATGATCGCGAACAGGGAACCGGCTCCCACAATGCCATGGCCGCGGAACATCCGACCAGGGGAATTATCTGCGCCGATCAGCCAGTGATCAGCAGCGCGCCGACGGCGGCCGCGGTCGCGAGGACGGCCAGGGCGAGTCCGGTGGCCAGGAATCGGCGCATCGGCACGCGCACGCCGTGGGTGCGGCAGAACTCCAGGCACAGCAGGGTGGCCAGGGACGCCCACGGCGTGACCACCGATCCCACGTTCGTGCCGATCAGCAAGGCCAGCAACTGATTCCGATTCCCGGCCGGTATCACCGCCTCGCCTGCGGTGTATGCGGGCAGGTTGTTCGCGATGTTGGACAGTCCGGTCCCGGCGGCCGCGGCACGCAGCGCCCCGGACACGCCGGGATCGTCACCGATCAGGGTGTGCATCAGCGTCGAGAGGCCGAATCGGCTCAGCGTCGGAACCACCAGGAACAAACCGACCACGAAGATCAGCAGTTGCCACGGGATGAGCGACCAGCGCAGCACACGACGATCCAGGACGGCGAAGGCCGCGATCGCCAGCAGTGCCGCCGCGGCCGCGGCCAGGCCGATGCTGTCTCCGACGAGCGGGATGGCGACCACGAACAGCAGGCACGCGCCCGCGGTGACACCCATCAGGATGCGTTCGCGGGAATCGGCCGCGCGCACCGGCTGCGGGGGAACGTAGCGGTCCGCGCCGCGGCGGCGCCGCCGCCAGTACCAGATCCACAACGCCAGCATCGTCATCAGCACCGAGGCCAGCTGCGGCGCCCACATGCGCGCCGCGAATCCGACGCCGTCCAGCCGGACCCGGTTCGCCGCGAGCAGGTTGGTCAGGTTGGAGACCGGCAACAGCAGACTCGCGGTGTTGGCCAGCCACAGCGTGGTCATCGCCAGCGGTAGCGGCGTGATCCGGGCGGGCCCGGCCAGGGCCAGCATCACCGGCGTGAGCAGCACCGCGGTCGTGTCGAGGTTGAGCAGGGTGGTGGTCGCCGTGGCGAACAGCACGCACAGCACGAACAACGCCGCGTAATTTCCGCGGCCCAGGATCGCCACCCGATGCGCGATCACGTCGAACACCCTCGCCCGCCGCGCCAGCTGAGCCAGCACGATCACACTGCCCAGGAACAACAGCAGCGGCGCGATCCGGCGCATATTGCTCGCGGCCTCGGCGCGCGGCAGCAAACCCGTTGCCACGCAGAGCAACCCGGCAACGAGCAGCGCGAACCGAATCCAGTCCAGCAGAGCTACCCGGCGCAGTCTCGCGGATATCGGCAGTGTTCGCGCGGTCGTGGTCCGCTGGTCGAGTTCGGTCTGCTCGGGCATCACAGACATCATCTCAGAGGCCACCGACGCGTTCCGACCGGTCCCGGGAGGACATCCGGGCAACATCGGGGGAATCGCTGCGAGGTCAGCGCGATCCGGTGGCCTGCGGGGGATGTGCCACCCATCCGGCCACGACGGCCAATCCGGTAGGGCGGTGGACGGCCAGGAACCCGAAGGGCCGGTCGAAGTTCACCGAAATTTCGGTCGTGGCGTGAGGGCGGCGGAATGCGACGGCGCGGACCACGCCGACGGCGGTGACCGCGGCGGCCTCGAAACCTTCTCGGGTGAATCGGGCGCGGGCGTTCTGTGCGGCGGCGTCGACGCACAGGGGTGTGTCGGACAGTGCCGGGAAGTGTCCGGCCAATGGGTCGGTCGCGGTGCGCAGGCCGAACAGATCGCGGTGCGCCAGCAGGTCGTGTGCGGAATGGATTTCGAACGGCGGCAACTGGATTCGCAGGGTGTCGGCCACCGCGCGGGTCTGCCGGACGGTCAGGCCGGGGCCGGTGTCGCCGATCTGCAGGGCGGAATTCACCTCGACCGAGCCGTCCAGGACGCCGAGTCCGGCTCGCAGTGTCTCGGCGGGGGAGGCGTCGCCGAGGAGTAGGTGTACGTCCAGGTCGCCGGTACCGCGTACGACGACCCTGGTCACAGGGGCCGGTGCGGTGAGTAGGGCCGCATCACCGAGTGTTTCGGAATTGCGGGACAGGCCCGGTCCGCGATGGCTCGCCCAGGGGCCCGATGCCGGTTCCAGAACGTCGTCGTCGAATGGTATGCGCCACGAGGTTTTCGCGACGATCGCGGTGGCCAGCACCATCAGGGTGTCGGGCCGCACGTCGAGCGGGAAGCGATCGATCAGCCCGCCGGTGTGGCGGTCGGCCCAGGAGTCGAGGGCGGGTTGGCCGGTCAGTTTCTCGACGGTGCCCTCGGGGAGGGCGCGAACCCATACGTCGTGCAGGGTGAGGTCCGGATCGACCCAGACACCGAGCGCGGCGGACGTCGAGTCGGCATCGGCGATTTCAGTGAGCAGGGCCAGTGCGGCGGCTCTCGACTCGTCGGCCGCGATCGACGTGGCGGCGGCGAGTTCGGAGCGCGCGGGTTCGTCGGCGGCATCGGCGAGAATGCCCAGCAGCGGCCAGATTCCGCAGCCCGACAGGACGAAGTCGTCACTTCCCGCCCGCTCGCACCAGCGACCGGTCAGGTCGTTGGCGGCGGCGACATTCGACAGAAGGCTCGACTGCACGTGATCCAGGGTAGCCATCGGGCGATGCCGCATCCGGTGTGCAGCGCACCGGGGGTGTGCCCCGGAACCCCGCCGACGGGTGTACGAAAGAACGACGGGGTGTTCCGCGACCGCATCGGGCGGATTCGCGGACCGGGGTCGGTGATCATCCTGGTATCTCAACCGCACTCGAGGTCAAGGGATCCTCCGCAGAGGACGGACGTGTTCGCGGTCTCGGCGTGTCGAGATATTGTGAGAGACGTTTGTTCTTTCTTTCGCACGAATCGAGGAGGCTGGCGTGGCCGGTATCGGCACACCCGCGGCGCGGCTGGACGAGCTGCGCGGCACGGGCTGCACCCCGCAGCAGGCGTGGGAACTGTTCGACAGCCTCCCCGGAGTTCGCGTCGAGGAGATCACCACCGGTCGCTGGCGCGGTGGCGAACTGGACACCGGACATCCGTGGAAGGGTGTGCTGGTCGGATCCGGCTGGTACGGAAAACAATTCGACAGTGCCGACAGCGTGCAACCGCTGCTGTTCGCCGGACCGGACGAGCACATCTTCCCGGTCGACCCGCGTCGCGTCCCGCTCGCACTCGCGGGCCGGATTCCGCTGGCCGGCGTCCGATTCTGCCGACGGCTGCTGCCGCTGCTGCGTCCGGCCCTGCGGGCGGGATCGCCGCGCGCGCGGCTGCGTGACCTGGAATTCCGCGGCAAGGTCGGCGCGGCGATGGTGTACGACCACCTGCCGATCATCGACTGCTTCCGCCTGGTCGACGGCGATACGCTGCTCGGCGTGATGGATATGCGCGGGATGAGCGACCCGTATTTCTTCATCCTGTCGCGCGATCACTCCTGAGCGCGGCCGAGTGTGCCCGGCGGAATCGCCGCCGGGCGGGCGGTCACTGCTCCATCGAGCGATCGGTGCGGTGCGGGGGCTGCTCGTCGGCCGTGCTCTTGGCGCCGCCGGATCCCGGTGCGGTGGTGGTATTTCCACCGGGTAGCACGCGGAAACCGTTGTGCCAGCTCGATACCGCGGCCTGTGCGGGATTGCGGTTCGGCCGCCCCGAGGTATCGGATTCGGCGCCCAGATCGGCGATGATGCGTCGGATGGTGCGGGAACTCGTGCCCAGTTGCGCGGCGATCTCGCTGGTCGGCGCGTTGTCGGCGTGGAGTTCGCGCACGCGCTCGCGGAACGCCGGATCGCGCCGGTACTGACGATTGGCCTGAGCGGATTCGGACTGCGCCGTCTGCGGTGAGGCGGTCGGTGTCGCCGTTGCCGTGTACGGTCCGGCAGGTTCGGCGTACTCCTGTTCCGGGGATTGGGCGGGTGCCGTCCGTGCGGCGTCCGCCGGCGTCTGCCCCGACGGGTTCGGCGCCATCGGTGGAAGTGCTTGCCCCGCTTGCCATGTCCAGGCCGTATTCGAGCGTGGTTGTACCGCCGGCAGCGTTTGCGTCACTGCCGAGAGGTCCGGATCGTCTGCCGGGGTCTGCGTCGTCGGCGGGAGTGCCTGCCCTGGATCCGGGGTCTGTGCCGCTCGCGGGGTCGGTTGGCCCGCTTCCGGAATCTGTGCGGTCGCCGGGAGTGGCTGTCCTGCTTCGGCCTGCTGGGTCTGTGCCGAGGGGCCCGCTTCCTGCGTCTGTGTGGTCGGCGAGAGCGGTCGGCCGTTTGCCGGGGTCTGTGCTGTCGCCGGAAGTGGTCGGCCTTCCGTCGACGCGGAGGGGAGCTGCTCCGCCGTCGACATCGGTGCTGTCCGCTGCGCTTGCTCGACCGACGACATCTGCTCTGCTGGCGAGGTCGATTGTCCCGCTGCTGAATTCGGCGCTTCCGGTGCGGGCATCCGAGGTTCGGGCTGGGGGCGGCTCTCTTGTTGCGCGGCCGACATCGATGTCGCCTGATCGGACGACGCTATCCATTCTCCTGGAATCGCCTGTGCGCCAGCTGATCTCGATGAGTTCTGCGTTGCAGAGGAGGGGACAGGGGACATCTCGTCCGACACGACTGCGTGCGAGTCGGCTGCCGCACCCGAGGCCACGAGTGCCGGGGCAGCGAACATCCCGCTGGTCGAGGTGTCGGATTCTTCGTCCAGGATCCACGGACTGGGCAGATCCAGATCCACCAGTGCGCCGGTGCCGGACAGGATGCGCAGATTGTCCATCAGCACCGTCCGCGGTGCGCGGGCGTTGTCCACCAGGCCGCCGTCCTCGACCGCGCGGCGCATGACCCGCTGCAGGTGTCGGCGGGCCCGGTTGATCCGTCGCGATCCGGCGCCGGTCTCGCGCAAGGTGCGCGCGTGATCGGCGGCCAGGGCGACGTCGATCAGGCGCCGCTGTCGCGCGGCCTCATCTGCGGTGCGGTCGGTGGGATCCGCGATGCCGAGCCGGATCAGCATGCGTTCGGGTGTGATGCGCCAATTGATTCCGCCCAGAGCGCCGCTGCGGCGACGTTCGAGGGCCATGCTGCGTTCCCATCCCCACGCCGCGACCAGCGGCGCGGACAGGCGGATCAGTACGGTGCCGGCATTGTCCGCATCGGTGGCAGCCAGTACCGCCGACAAGCAGGTGAGCACCCACATGGCGACGCCGTCGATTCCGGCGCTGCCACTGACCTGCTGGGCGCTGCGGGCTCGCAACGCCGAGGTCAGCACCATGATCTCGAGGAATGCGAAGAACATGATCCGCAACGACAACGTCAGGTGCAGGGATTTGTCGAAGAACACCCACATGCCCTGCGCGCTGACACCCGTCGCGATCGCGGCCGCGAGCAGCGTGCCGGCCTGTTCTCCGGTCAGTCCGCGACGCCGGGCCGATCGCACGGCCCAGATCGCGCCCCAGACGACCACGACCGCGCCGAGGGCGGCGAGCACCGTGATCGTGAGATGTGACTCCAGGTTCGTCGCGATCCGATCGATGCCGTTCATCCGCCGGAGGTCCTTCCATTTGCCAAACGCCGAGCCCGGTGATGGTCTCGCGTTCTCGGCCGCACCGCACCCCGAATCATCCGAAAGGGTGGCGGATCACCGATGCGCGGCGGACCGAATCACCGTCGGCGGCATCGGGACAGCGGCGGTCAGTTCTCCTGGAGGATGGCGGCGAAACGTTCGTCGGCCAGATCGAGCTGGGCGAGTATGTGCTGCTTGACGTGTGCGGCCAGCGGTGTGTCGGGCCGGGTGACCAGATCGCGGTAGACGCTGGTGAGCGGGCGATATTTGATCGCGAGCTTCTCCATGGCCGGGCTCGTGGCGTAGAGGATGCCGACACCGTTGTCGGTGAAGTCGGACAGTTTCACCACCCGTGCCCACGGATCGCTCTCCAGACTCGTGGCGATGTGCGCGCGGTATTGGTGATTGCGATCGATGCCCGGCTCGCGGGCGGGATTGGTGACCGCGGCGACGAGTTCGGCGACCCGCTCGCCGAAACGCTCGCGCACCGCGGCGAGAGCGCCCTCGGTCGCGGATCCTTCTCGGCCGCTCGCGAGTTCGGGTGCGTGGTCCTCGACCGCGTCGTGCAGCAGGGCCGCCACGACCAGATCGGTGTCGCGCACCTCGTAGTGGCTGACGATCCGGATCGCCACGCGCAGTAGGTGGCTCAGATAGGGTTCGCGGCCGTACCGGTCGTCGCGATGCAGGTCCGAGACCAATTCGAGTGCCGCGCCGACGCGTTCGGGCTCGTCCAGTTTCGCCGACTCGAGGGCGAGCCTGCGGCGCAGCCCTTCCTCGCCGTGCACCTCGCTGATCGTGTGCAGCGGCATCACGGCCAGAATTCCCGCCCCTGTCGCGTTCATGGCCCCAATCTATCGGGCCGGACCGACGAAGTGACCCATCGGTAGGCGAAATTACGGTGACCGAACGGGGACAGGGTGCGGGCCGCGCGCCGGGGCGGGGCTCATCGCACGCCGCGTGGCCGGAACTGGATGCTGATTCGTGGGCCGACCGCGCGGCGGGTCTTGGGCACCGCGTGCTCCCAGGTGCGCTGACAGGATCCGCCCATGACGATCAGATCGCCGTGCCCCAGTGAATACCGCAGGCTCTCGCCGCCGCCGCGCGGACGCAGCAGCAGCGCGCGGGGCGCGCCGATCGACACGATGGCCACCATCGTGTCGTGCGTCGCGCCGCGACCCGAGGTGTCGCCGTGCCAGGCGACGCTGTCCGCCCCGTCCCGGTAATAACACAACCCGGCTGTGCGGAACGGCTCGCCCAGTTCGTCGAAGTAGTACTCGCTCAAGGCGATTCGCGCGGCTTGAAGCGCCGGGTCCGGAAATTCCCGGCCCTCCTCGTAGAACCGCAGCAACCGCGGCACGTCGACCACTCGGTCGTACATCTGCCGGCGATCCGCGCGCCACGGGACCGCCGTGACGAGTCGATCGAACAGCAGATCCGCCCCGCCCAGCCAGCCCGGCAGCACATCGACCCACGCACCGCCGGACAGGTTCACCCGGCGCACCCCGTCGAGCGGACCGAGCGTGATCTCCTCGAATCCGTCGAGCAACGATCCCTGCAGCGGTACCGACATGCGCTCGAATCTACGTTCTATCGAACATATGTTCAAGCATCGATGTCCGGTGAGTCGAACTTCCGTGCCGTGTCGCAGGACATCGGTGACGGTTCTCCATCAGGACATCGGTGACACGACGACGTGGAGTGTTCGTCGGTTCACCGCGGATCTCCGGGGCGGACATCGATGAGCTGAAGCATCGCGGGGAGCAGGTCGTTCGCCAGTGGGTCGGCAGCTTCCTCGCCGATCGCGCCCTCCAGTGCGAGGGTGGTGTAGCCGTGCACGAGCGACCACACTGCGTAGCTCTGCATCAGCGCGGGATCCTCCTCGGACGTCGGCGCGGCATCGGTGCCGCGCAGGACGCGATCCAGGGCGCGCAGGGCGCGGTACTTCTGCTCGGCCAGTTCCGGATCGTTGTAGTCGAACTGCGTCATACGCCACATGAGGTCGAACAGCGCGCGGTTGTCCCGCGCGAACGCAACATATTCGAATGCGAGCGCCGTCACCCGCTCACGCACATCGCGCCCGGAGAGCTCGACCGCCTCGAGACGCTCGCACAGCTGGCGGTAGGCGCGCGTGGCGAGCGCGCCGAGCAGCCCGCGCGCATCGCCGAAGTGGTGCTTCGGGGCGGACTGCGACACACCGGCCCGTCGCGCTGCCTCGCGCATGCTGAAGTCGGCGACGCCGCTCTCGGTCAACACCTCCAGCGCGCTGTCGAGCAGCGCCGTGCGCAGGTTGCCGTGATGGTAGCGATCGCCGGTCCTGGGCTCCTCGGTCATCATGATGCCTCATCTTGACAGTGAGTAGATCGTACGTAAACTACTCACTGTCAAGATGGCAGATCGATTGGGTGGACATGGCGGACACGGTTCTGGTCACAGGCATTTCGGGATTCATCGGCGGCCACATCGCCGCTGAGCTTCTGCGCCGCGGATACGCGGTCCGCGGGTCGGTGCGGTCGCCGGCCCGCGCCGACGAGGTGCGCGCCGCGATGGCGGCGGTCGCGGACGACGCCTTACTCGAGATCGTGCAACTCGACCTGCTCTCGGACGAGGGGTGGTCGGCCGCGACCGAAGGGTGCCGTTTCGTGCAGCACGTGGCTTCCCCCTTCGTCACCGCGAAGCCGAAGGACCCGGATGACCTGATCCGTCCCGCCGTCCAGGGCACGACCAGGGCGATCAACGCCGCGCTCGATGCGGGCGTGGACCGCGTGGTGGTCACTTCCGCCCTCGCGACGGTGCAGTACGCCCCGGCGCGAAAGGATCACCTCTTCACGGCATCCGACTGGACCCCGCTCGATCAGCGCGGGCTCGGCGCCTACGTCACCTCGAAGGTCCGGGCCGAGCGCGCGGCGTGGGACATCACCGAACGACGCGGCGCGCGCGACCGCCTCGCCGTCATCAACCCGGGCGGGGTCATCGGCCCGCTTCTCTCCGACGACCCGGGAACCTCGGTCACGGCGATCCAGCAGATCATGGCAGGGGCGCTGCCGATGATTCCCGACCTGCGACTTCCCTGGATCGACGTGCGAGATGTCGCCGACGCGCATATCGAGGCCATGACCGGCGAGACGGCGGGCGGCACGCGCACGATCCTCGCCACGGACCCGTCATCGCTCATCGACGTCGCCGCGGTGCTGCGAGCGAGGCTGCCCGAGGCGAGTGCGAAGATGCCCACCCGCGCGATGCCGACCTGGCTGACCTGGGTCGCGAGCATGTTCGAACCTCAGCTGCGCGACAACCGATGGCTCATCGGATCGGCGCAACGCTTCGACCGGGGGCCTGCCGAGACGCTCCTTGGCCGGCCTTTCCGCTCGATACCCGAGACGATCGAGGAAACCGGCCGCAGCCTGGTCGAGCACGGACTCGTCTGAGGCCGCATTCCCTCAGCCGTCATCGCTACCCGAACCCCGCAGAATCTGTAGCTCCAGCCGCCCGGTCCCGGGAAGCGTCGCGTCCCTGAGATTCCCTAGAGGTCGATGACGACCTTGCCGTGCACGTGGCGACCGGCTTGGAGTTCGACGGCGGCGCGGATCTGCTCGACCGGAAAATGTGCGGCGATCGGTACTCGGAGTTCTTTCGTCGCGACCAGGCGGGCGATCTCTTCCAGGGCGCCGGGGGCGGCGTTGGCGCCGTTGGCCGGCGTGATCCCGTCGATCTGGGCGGCAATGGTGGTGATGCGCGCGTCCACGACGCCGAGTTCTCGTGCGGCCTGCGCCGTCTCCGTCCCGTGCAGGTCGATCGCTGCGGTGACGCCGCCCGGGGCGAGGCCGCGGACACGGTCGGCCAGACCGTCGCCGTAGGCAACCGGTTCGGCCCCGAGGCTGCGCAGGAAGTCCGACGATGTCGCCGATCCCGTCCCGATCACCCGCGCCCCCGCGAGGCGCGCCAACTGGACGGCGAACACTCCGACGCCACCGGCCGCGCCACCGATGAGCACCGTGTCGCCCGGCCCGGGATCGACCACAGCGAGGGCGGCGGCGGCTGTGCAGCCCGCGATCGAAAGCGTGGCGGCGGTGCGGTCGTCGATGCCGTCAGGGGTGTGGTGGGCGTCGCCTCCCACCGCGATGGTCCCTGCTGCTTCGACGATCACGAAGTCGGCGACCGCGCGGGAGAGCGCGCCGCCGTACACTCTGTCGCCGGTCGTGAACCCCGTTGTGCCGTCACCAATTTGGTCCACCACTCCGGCATAGTCGGTTCCGAACCCGGCCGGCAGGCTCAGGCCGAACCGGGCGGCGGTTTCTGCGTCGGAGGTCATGAACCAGTCCATCGGGTTCAGTCCGGCTGCGGTAACTCGCACGCGAATCTGTCCCGCACCGGCGCGCGGCGGGGGTACCTCGTGGACGTCCAGGACTTCGGGGCCGCCGAATGACTCGAGCCGGACTGCCCTGCTCGTGCTCGTCGGTGTTCGAGTGCTGTATTGCTGCATGCTTGTTCGGCTCCTCGCTCCGCGATCCCGTATCGAAACGGACTGTGATCCGTTTATCTGAACCAGACTAACATAAGCGGAGCGTGATCCGTTTCAGCTGAAGCGCGCATCCGCGCCGTTCGCTGCGAGGGTTCGCTCGATGTATTCGCTGCCAGCGCGCATGGCGGCCAGGAAGCCTTCGCTCAACTCGGCAGGCAGCAGATCGCGCAGCCAGACGAATCGGCTGCGCCCGGGACCGAGCGGGACCACCTGCATGACGGCGTTGTCGTGTTCGGGCGTCACATCGCCGCCGACGACGCTGTAGGCCAGGCGCATCTGTTCTTCGTCGACCGAGACGAGTCGCTCGTGCACCACGGTGCCGTCGGCGAACGTGACGCGGCGGTGATCGCCGTCGGCGGTGCAGCCGGTGACGAATCCCGGCGCCATTCGCAGCGGGCCGGTGTCGAATCGGCGGATCACCGCCCAGATGTCGGCGGCGTCGGCCGCGATCTCGAATTCCGTTCGGACGGTTGCCATGTCGGTACTCCGGGGGTTGCGATTCGGTGGACAGCGGCGCTGTCCGGGACGGTCCGAGTGTGCCGCGCGGATTCGGCTCGCGTCTTGAACATTCTTGCGCCGCAAACCTGTCGGACCTCCGGCGTACGGTCGGTCCGTGCTCACCTCCTCAGCCCTCGCCGTGCGGCCGCGTTACGCGGTGCACACGGTCGTCTGCGATGGATGTCATCGGGGTTGGTCGGAGCCCGAATCGTCGTCGGCGCATCGGCTGGTGATGGTGCGAAGTGGCCGATTCCGCAGGCGCGGGCATGCCGGAACCGTCGAAGTCGATCGCCTGTGCGCGTATCTGGCGACGCCGGGGCAGTCGGAGCAGTTCGCGCATCCCGCGGGCGGTGATGTGTGCACCGCCGTCACGGTGGATTCCGCGCTGTGGCGATCGTTGGCGGGCTCCGGGAGCGTTTCGGTGGCGGCGATTGCCGTGGACGGACGTCTGGACCTGGCTCATCGGCGATGTCTGATCGCGACGCGGTCCGGTGATCAGGACTTCGCGCTGGCCGAGGAATTGATCGGGCTGCTGGCTGTCGCAGTGCGGCGCGCGGTGCCCGGCCCCCTCCCCGGCGTGTCCGGACGTCGGGATCACGGACTGGTCGCCGCAGCGCGGGAGGCGATCCGGGAGCGTGATCCGGCGGCGGCCGGACTCGTACCGCTGGCACAGCGGCTGGCGGTTTCGCCGTTCCGGTTGAGCCGGGCGTTCTCGCGCGAGATGGGGGAGTCGATCACCGCCTACCGCAATCGTTTTCGCGTCGCGCGCGCCCTGGATGCGATCGAACGGTCCGACCGGAGCCTGGCCGATCTGGCCGCGGAGCTGGGGTTCGCCGACCAGGCCCATCTCGCGAGAACGCTACGCGCACAGGTCGGCTATCCGCCATCGGCGATACGCGCCCTGTTGCGTCCGCGGGTCTGAAAGCGGCACCGACATCGGGCAACTGCGATCACGGCAGAGGTCGATGTGGAACTGGATACTTCCGTTAGGTGCGGCCATGGGGATGTGTGTCATCGGGTGCTGGTACCGCTGGGCAGCGGGAATCCGATTCCGGTGAGTTGTTCGGAGACGTTCCAGAGGCGTCGGGCGAGCTCGGGATCCTGTGCCGGTTCGGAGCGGTCGATGAGTTGCGGTGCGCCGCGCATGTGCGCCAGGTGCCGGGGACCGGTGAAGCTGTTGCCGGGGATGTCGGCGACAGCGGCGTACAGCACCGGCAGTGCGCCGTGGTCCGCGTCCTGGGCCAGCAGTCCGAGTACGGCCGACCACATCAGGTCGATCGGGCGTCGCGGGCCGTCGTGCTGGTAGATATTGGTTGCGACCAGGCCGGGATGTGCCGCGTTCGCCCGGACATTCGATCCGGCCGCGGTCAATCGCCTATGCAGTTCGGCGGTGAACAGCAGGTTCGCGAACTTGGAGTCGTTGTACGCCCGGGATGCCTGGTAGGGGCGTTGCTCCCAGTTGAGATCCGCGAAGTCGAGCCGGGCGAGCCGTTCGGCCTGTGAGGCCACGGTGACGACTCGGCCGGTGATGTGCGGCAGGAGCAGGTTCGTCAGCGCGAAGTGGCCGAGATGGTTGATGCCGAATTTCGACTCGAATCCGTCGGTTGTGCGGGTCAGGCTCGGCCCGGACACACCCGCATTGTTGATCAGCAGATCGATCGGGCCGTCCCAGTCCGCGGCGAAGGTTCGCACGGAGCCGAGGTCCGCGAGGTCGAGTTCGCGGACCTCGGTGTCGCCGCCGATTCCGTGCGCGGCCGTATGTCCGCGCTCGATACTGCGCACCGCCAGCACGACCCGCGCGCCCGCGGCGGCGAGCGCCCGCGATACCGACCGTCCGATTCCGCTGTTGGCGCCGGTCACCACCGCCGTGGTTCCGGACAGGTCGGGCAGATCCACACCGTGAAAGGTAGTCATGACGCCAATGTACCCATCGACTACATTGTAGTCAATGGGTACATTGTAATCGGTGGGTACATTCGAATGTTAAGGTGACGATCATGAGCGATCACGCCTATCACCACGGCAATCTGCGGTCGGTGCTGCTCGCCGAGGCCGAACGAACGCTTCGGGACGACGGCATCGATCGGTTGTCGCTGCGTGAACTCGCCCGGCGGGCGGGGGTGAGCAGCGCGGCGCCGCGGCGTCACTTCCCCGATCGGCAGGCGTTGCTGGACGCGCTCGCCGGGGTGGGATTCGATCGTCTCGCCGAGGAGATCGGCGCCGCGACCGATCGGGCCGGTGACGACTATCCGGCACGTCTGCGGGCGGCGGCGATCGCCTACATTCGATTCGCCACCCGCGACGGCGCGTTGGTCGATCTGATGTTCGCCGCCAAAACCCGTGCGGGACACTCTGTTCCGGCCGAAGGGCCCGCGCGCCTGTTCGCCACCGCCGGGGAACTGATCGCCGAGGGGCAACGAACCGGCGCGCTCCCGTCCGGTGATCCCGACCGGCTGCGCCTGCTGCTGATCGCCACCCTCCAGGGCGTCGCCACCCTCATCACTTCGGGACGAGTGCCCGCCGAACTTGCCGATACGCTCGCCGCCGACGCCGTCACCCTGTTCCTGCGTGAGCATCGTTGACGCCGACCGTGCGCCTACCGAGCTCGGCCTTCGCGCTGAATCACGCTGGTCGACGGGCGTCGTGGCGGAGTCGGGGCGAGGCGATTTCGGTGCCGAATCACGCTGTTCGGTGGACACCGCGGCGACGTTGGGGCGAGGCGAGTTTCGTGCTCGACGACGCTGCGCGATGGACACGGGGCGAGGCGATTTCGGTGCTGAATCCTGCTGGGCGATGGGCGTCGCGGCGATGTCAGAGCGAGGCAGGTGCGGTGCTGAATCGTGCCGCGCGACGCCCATCGTGGCGATGTCGCCGCGCGACAGGTGATCACGGTCGTCCGCGGCAGGTATTCGCGCGAATGCACCGGCCCGGGTTGTGCTTACTTCGAATCGATCCGGCCCAGTGGCTCGGAGGCCGACGCCGAGGCTGCCCGAACGGCAGGCCAGGCAGTGTCGTCGAGTCCCAACGTAGTGCGCAGATATGCCAGCGTGGCTCGCTGTACCAGCGCGACGCGCTCCGGATTTTCGTCAGTGGTCCGAGTGTCGTGCGCGCCCTGGATGCCGCCGAGTCCGTGTTCCGCGCCGAAAAGGGTCAGCAGATCGGTGGCGCCCGGCGCGAGGCGGTAGCCGTCGGTGAACCAGTCCGGACCGCGCACGGTCAGCGGGGACCGGTCGCTATCTCCGGCGACGATCAGGCTCGGTGTCTTCATATCGTCGAAATCGGGACTCATGAACGGGAAGTATTCGGCGGCCATCGGCGACAGGTCCGCACCACCGGTGCCGGGCAGGCTGAGCAGCACCGCCGCGCCGATTCGCGAGTCGGCCATACTCTCGCCGGGCGTGCCGCCGTCGAGAATTCGCGCACCCGCCAGCGTGCTCGCGGTCTGTGCGCCCCACGAGTGTCCGGCGACCGCGATGCGCTCGCGGTCGATACGCCCGCTCAGTCCGGGCACCCCTGCCTCGACCGCATCGAGCTGGTTCAGGATGCCGGTCAGGTCGTCGGTGCGGATGCGCCAGATGAGTGGGGTGCGCGGGTCGTCGGGCGCGAGGCCGAGAGAGTCCAGATGGGTGGGCTGGACGACGACGAAACCGTGCGCGGCCCAGAATCGGGCCAGCGGTGCGTAATCGTCCATGTCCAGGGTCATGCCGTGCGAGAAGACGACGATCGGCAGGTTGTGACCGGTTGTCGGCGCGCTGACTCGCACCGACAGGTCCCGGCCGTGATCGGGGGCGGCGAGCGTGATGGGTGCGACCGAGACGACGGCGGCCGGGGTTGCGGCGATGTCATGCATGGGAGTGGGTCCTCACTCGTGGATCGGAGATGGCGATGCCGGAAATGGTGATCTGGCAAAATGAATTCCGGAGCAACGCTCCGATTAGAAATATACGGAGCGCTGCTCCGCTTGGCAACCTGGGAGGTGTCCGCCATGTCATCGGCCGATGAAGAAGCCGGGGCCGGCCGGCGCAAGCGGTCCGACGCGCGCCGGAACGCGCAGACAGTTCTGGATGCCGCCGCGGCGGTCTTCGCGCGCGCGGGGGTCGACGCTCCGGTGCGGGACATCGCCGCGGAGGCGGGCGTCGGCATGGGGACCGTCTATCGGCATTTCCCCACCCGCCCGGACCTGGTGGTCGCGGTCTTCCGGCATCAGGTCGACGGGCTCGCCGCCGAGACCGTCACTTCGGAGGCTCCGGAGGCGGCTCTGCGCTCATGGGTGGCGCGGTTCACGGACTTCCTGGTGACCAAACACGGCCTAGCCGAGGCGCTGCATTCCGACCAGGCCGGGTTCGAGAGCCTGCACGCCGAATTCGTCGATCGGCTGGTACCGGTGCTCGGCGATCTGCTGCGGGCCGGTGTCGACGCCGGTCGATTCCGCGCGGACGTACGGCCCTTGGACCTGATGATCGCCATCGGCAACCTGTGCATCGGAGCCGGAACCTTCCCCGACTACCGTGCCCGCCACATGGTCGACGTACTCCTCGCGGGCCTTTCGGTACAGCCCGACCGAGAAAGGGAGTGAGATCGCGGGTCGCGGGGCTCAGCTCTGCTGTTCGCCGAGGTGTGCGCGCACGAAATCGACCACGGCATCGGAGAATTCGTCGTTGACGTCGCTCGCCGCGGTGTGTGCGGCGGCGCTGATCTCCACGTATTCCAGTTGCGGGACCAGGGTGCGGAAATCCGCGACGCCCTGTTCGCTGACCACGTCGGACAGGCGGCCGCGAACCAGCAGAACCGGAATGTCGAGCCGGCGGGCGGCTTCCTCCAGAGCGACGGTGTGCGCCTCGATGTCCTCGACCTTGCCCGACATCATCGCCGGATCCCAGTGCCAGTACCAGCGGCCGTCCTCGCGCAGCCGCAGGTTGCGGCGCAGGCCGTCGCTGCTGCGGGGGCGGGTGCGGTGCGGCAGATATTCCGCGACGGCGTCGGCGGCCTCGTCCAGGCTGGCGAAACCGTCCTGATGTCCGCCGAGGAAGTTCAGCACCCGTTCCACGCCCTCGTGTTCCGGGCGCGGCACGACGTCGACCATGACCAGTCCGGCGATCCGCTCACTGCCGGGGCGGTTGGTGGCCAGCAGCGCGGTCAGCCCGCCCATGCTCGCGCCGACGACGATGGCGGGGCGGTCCAGTTCGGCGAGGATGCCCAGCAGGTCGGCGGTCATCGATTCGCGCGAGTAGTCGCCGTCGGGCGCCCAGTCGCTCTCACCGTGTCCGCGCGCGTCCAGCAGCAGCGCCTGCAAACCCACCTTGGCCAGCGCGGCCCCGGAATCCTTCCAGGAGTGCCGGGTCTGACCGCCGCCGTGCAGGAATACCGCCAGCGGCCCGTTGTCGGGTCCCCAGCTCTCCCCGGCCAGTGTGATCCCACCCTGGCCGCGGAAGCTCACACGGCGCGGCTCGCTGAATTCGGCATCGTTGCTCACCCATCGAGCATCGCACATTCCGATATACGGCGTATGAAGATGGGTACTGTATGTGGCATTGCCGATCTTGCATCGATCCCACGGCCCGTGAGATCCCGCTGCGCCGGGAACCGTGATCGCCCGTGTGAGGTTGCTCCCATCACGAAGCGCGGATGTCGGTGTCGAACGCTGCGCCCGGCGATGCGATAACCGCGTATTTGCCTGACAATGCCGACCGGCCACCTGAACATCGATGTGAAGACGCTGGTCGGAGCGTTGCGGAACATCGAGCCGGTGGGGGCGTGCCGCAGCGCTGAACCGGCGGTGCGAGGCATCGATTGCCCAGGGGGTGCGGTGCGGGTGGGAACCCGCCGAACTGCTAAGCTCGGCACCCGAAAGACATCCTTTAACGGACCGTCCCGTGAGGCGGGGAAGGAGGTCGACATGGCTGTGCCCGAAGACGGGTCAGTCAGGTCGAACGCTGCCGAGTATTCGCAGCGGCACGATCCCGAATGGGTTCGGGCCGGGCGTGAGTTGCTGTCCGCCCAGGATGTCGGCCGGACCATCGCCCGAATGGCCCATCAGATCATCGAGAAGACCGCACTGGATTCCACCGATCCGGAGTCCCCGCGCGTGGTGCTGATCGGAATCCCCACCCGCGGAACCACTCTCGCCGAACGGCTCACCGAGCGCATCCACGAGTTCTCCGGTGTGCGCCCCCCACTCGGCTCCCTGGACATCACCCTCTACCGCGACGATCTGCGCAACCGCCCGCACCGCCCGCTCGAACGGACCTCGGTCCCCGAGGGCGGCATCGACGACGCGCTCGTGGTGCTGGTCGACGACGTGCTGTTCTCCGGTCGCAGCGTGCGATCGGCCCTGGACGGCCTGCGCGATCTGGGCCGCCCTCGCGCGGTGCAGCTGGCGGTGCTGATCGACCGCGGCCATCGCGAACTACCCATCCGCGCGGACTACGTGGGCAAGAACGTGCCCACCTCGCGCAGTGAGGACATCTCGGTGCTGCTGACCGAATACGACGGCCGGGACGGCGTCTACCTGCATCAGGAGGTTCAGGCGTGAGGACGTCCGCCGACCAGGCGCGAGGAGGGCGCGCGTGAGGCATCTGTTGTCGGTGACCGATCTGGATCGCGACGCGGCCACCGAACTCCTGGACGACGCACAGCGTTTCGAGCAGGCCCTGCTCGGGCGCGAGGTGCGCAAACTACCGACGTTGCGCGGACGCACCGTGATGACGGTCTTCTTCGAGAATTCCACCCGCACCCGGGTGTCGTTCGAGGTGGCGGGGAAGTGGATGAGCGCCGACGTGATCAACGTCAGTGCGTCGAGTTCGTCGGTCTCCAAGGGTGAATCGCTGCGCGATACCGCGCTGACCCTGCACGCCGCGGGCGCCGACGCGCTGATCGTGCGGCATCCCGCCTCGGGCGCGGCGCATCAGATCGCCCGCTGGTTCGGTGAGATGGACAGTGGCGCAGGCGGATTCGCCGGACCCGGCCCGGCGGTGATCAACGCCGGGGACGGGACGCACGAGCATCCGACCCAGGCGCTGCTGGACGCGCTGACGCTGCGGCAGCGGCTGGGCTCGCTGGACGGTAAGCGGGTGGTGATCGTCGGCGACATCCTGCACAGCCGGGTCGCCCGCTCGAACGCCCTGCTGCTGAGCATCCTGGGCGCGGAGGTGGTGCTGGTCGCGCCGCGCACACTGCTGCCGGTGGGTGTGGAGCAGTGGCCGGTGCGCATCTCGCATTCGCTCGACGCCGAACTGCCCGGCGCCGACGCGGTGATGATGCTGCGGGTGCAGGCCGAACGGATGAACGGCGGCTTCTTCCCCTCGGCGCGTGAGTACTCGGTGCGGTACGGGCTGAACGAGCGGCGCATGGCGCTGCTGGCCGACGATGCGGTGGTGCTGCATCCGGGTCCGATGCTGCGCGGTATGGAGATCGCGCCGCAGGTGGCGGATTCGCCGAAAGCCGCTGTGCTGCAACAGGTCACCAACGGCGTGCACATGCGCATGGCGGTGCTGTTCCGCCTGCTGGTCGGGGCGGGGGAGCCCGCATGAGCAGCCGGACGGACGAAGGGATAGGAGCCCGATGAACGACGTCCTGATCCGGAATGTGCGCCTCTACGGCGACGGCGACGCGGTCGACGTGCGGCTCGGTGAGGGCGAGATCCGGGAGATCGGTCCCTCGCTCGACGCCGGTGATGCCGAGGTCGTGGACGGCTCGGGCAAATACCTGCTGCCCGGCTTCGTGGATCTGCACACGCATCTGCGCGAACCTGGCCGCGAGGACACCGAGACCATCGAATCCGGCTCGGCCGCAGCGGCTCTGGGCGGCTACACCGCGGTCTTCGCGATGGCCAACACGACTCCGGTCGCGGACTCGGTCGTGGTCACCGACCACGTGTGGCGGCGCGGGCGGGAGATCGGCCTGGTGGACGTCTACCCGGTCGGCGCGGTCACCGTCGGCCTCGCCGGTGAGCAGCTCGCCGAGATGGGCACCATGGCCGCCGGTGAGGCGCGGGTGCGGATGTTCTCCGACGACGGACACTGCGTCCACGACCCGCTGATCATGCGGCGCGCCCTGGAATACGCGCGCTCACTCGGCGTACTGATCGCCCAGCACGCCGAGGAACCGCGGCTGACCGCGGGCGCGATCGCGCACGAGGGCCCTAATGCCGCCCGGCTCGGCCTGGCCGGCTGGCCGCGTGCGGCGGAGGAGTCGATCGTGGCCCGCGACGCGCTGCTGGTCCGCGACGCCGGTGCGCGCGTGCACATCTGCCACGCGTCCACCGCCGGAACTGTCGAGCTGGTGAAATGGGCCAAGGGGCAGGGGATTTCGATCACCGCCGAGGTCACCCCGCATCATCTGCTGCTGGACGATTCGCGGCTGGAGACCTACGACGCGGTCAACAAGGTGAATCCGCCGCTGCGCGAGGCCTCCGATGCCGAGGCCCTGCGCCGCGCCCTCGCCGACGGCGTGATCGACTGTGTGGCAACCGATCACGCGCCGCATGCCGAACAGGACAAGTGCTGCGAATTCGCCGCCGCCCGCCCCGGCATGCTGGGACTGGAGACCGCGTTGTCGGTCATCGTGCAGACCATGGTCGCGCCCGGCCTGCTGGACTGGCGCGGGGTGGCCCGGGTGATGAGCGAGAATCCGGCGCGGATCGCGGGCCTGGACGATCAGGGTCGGCCGCTCGCGGTCGGCGAGCCGGCGAATCTGGTGCTGATCGACCCGGATACGACCTGGACGGTGCACGCGAGCGAACTCGCGAGCATCTCCGAGAACACGCCCTTCGACTCGATGACCCTGCCCGCGCGGGTGAGTGCCACCTTCCTGCGTGGCCGGGTCACCGCGCGCGAGGGCAAACCCGAACCGCGCGACGAGACCACGGGAGCGTCCTGATGGAGCGGACACTGCAGGTCGCCCTGCTACTCGTACTCTTCTGCCTGTGCCTGTGGCTGATGTACCGGGCGTGGCAGAAGAAGGCCCGGCGGCAGGCCGAGGCGGTCGGCGAGCTGCCGCCGGTGCCCGCCGAACTGGGCGCGCAGGTGCTGGAACCGACGACGGGTCTGTACACCGGTACGACCCTCGCGCCCAGCTGGCAGAACCGGATCGCGGTGGGCGATCTGGGTTTCCGGGCCGCGGCGGAGCTGACCCGCTTCGAACGCGGCATCCTGCTCGAGCGCGACGGTGCCGAGGTGCTGTGGATTCCGCAGGAGTCCATCACCGCGGTCCGCACCGAACGCGGTCATGCGGGCAAGGTGATGACACAAGATGGTGTGCTGGTGATTCGCTGGAAGCTGCCGACGGGAACCGAGGTGGACACCGGTTTCCGCGGCGACGACAAGACGGTGTATCCGGCGTGGGTTGCCGCGGCGACCAGCACGAAGACGGGAGAAGAGACGACGTGACCGGGCAGAGCGCGATGATGGTGCTCGAGGACGGGCGGGTTTTCCGCGGCTCGTCCTTCGGCGCCGAGGGACAGACCCTGGGTGAGGCGGTGTTCTGCACCGCGATGACGGGTTATCAGGAGACGCTGACCGATCCGAGTTACCACCGCCAGATCGTGGTGGCCACGGCCCCGCAGATCGGCAACACGGGCTGGAACGACGAGGACGACGAGTCCAAGCAGATCTGGGTGGCCGGATACGCGGTGCGCGATCCCGCGCGCCGGGCTTCGAACTGGCGCGCCACCACCACGCTGCAGGACGAACTGGTCCGGCAGGACGTGGTCGGCATCGCGGGGATCGACACCCGCGCGCTGGTGCGCCACCTGCGCACCCGCGGTTCGATGAAGGCCGGGATCTTCTCCGGCGAGGCCGCCGCGGCCTCGGTGGAGGAACTGCTGGCCCGCGTGAACGGTCAGCCCTCGATGCTGGGCGCGGATCTGGCCGAACAGGTCAGCACCGATCAGCTGTACACGATCGAACCCGCCGGTGAGCGCCGATTCACTGTTGTCGCAGTCGATCTCGGCATCAAGACCAACACCCCGCGGATGTTCGCCGAGCGCGGCATGCGGGTGCACGTGGTGCCCTCGAACGTGACCCTCGACCAGATCAAGGAGCTGAAGCCGGACGGGGTGTTCCTGTCCAACGGCCCCGGCGACCCGGCCACTCAGGACGACGCGGTCGCGCTGACCAAGGGCATTCTGGGCGAAGGGCTGCCGCTGTTCGGCATCTGCTTCGGCAACCAGATCCTCGGGCGCGCACTGGGTTTGCAGACCTACAAGATGAAGTTCGGCCACCGCGGCATCAACGTGCCGATCGTGGACCACGCGACGGGGCAGATCTCGATCACCGCGCAGAACCACGGATTCGCGCTCGAGGGCGAGGCCGGACAGCGCTTCGACACCCCGTTCGGCACCGCCGAGGTCAGCCACACCTGCGCCAACGACGGCACGGTGGAAGGCGTGCGGCTGGTGGACGGCCGCGCCTTCTCGGTGCAGTACCACCCCGAGGCCGCCGCCGGGCCGCACGACGCCGCATATCTCTTCGACCGTTTCGCCGGTCTGATGGAAGGAGCCTGATGCCTCGCCGCGAGGATCTACGCCACATCCTGGTGATCGGCTCGGGCCCGATCGTGATCGGCCAGGCCTGCGAATTCGACTACTCCGGCACCCAGGCGTGCCGGGTGCTGCGGTCCGAGGGACTGCGGGTGTCGCTGGTGAACTCGAACCCGGCCACGATCATGACCGATCCGGAATTCGCCGACTCCACCTACGTCGAGCCGATCACCCCGGAATTCGTCGAGAAGGTCATCGACAAGGAACGCCCCGACGCGATCCTGGCGACTCTCGGCGGGCAGACCGCGCTCAACACCGCTGTGGCCCTGCACGAACGGGGTGTGCTGGCCAAGTACAACGTGGAGATGATCGGCGCCGACTTCGACGCCATCCAGCGCGGTGAGGACCGGCAGAAGTTCAAGGACATCGTCGCGAAGGTCGGCGGCGAGAGCGCGCGCTCCAAGGTCTGCTACACCATGGACGAGGTCCGCGAAACCGTTGCCGAACTCGGCTTCCCGGTGGTCGTGCGGCCGTCGTTCACCATGGGCGGGCTCGGTTCGGGCATGGCCTACAACGACGACGATCTGGACCGCATCGCCGGTGGCGGCCTGGCCGCCTCGCCCACGGCCAACGTGCTGATCGAGGAATCCATCCTGGGCTGGAAGGAATTCGAGCTCGAACTGATGCGCGACCGCCGCGACAACGTGGTGATCGTCTGCTCGATCGAGAACGTCGACCCGATGGGCGTGCACACCGGCGACTCGATGACCGTCGCCCCGGCCATGACGCTCACCGATCGCGAGTATCAGAAGATGCGCGATCTGGGCATCGCGATCCTGCGCGAGGTCGGCGTCGACACCGGCGGCTGCAACATCCAGTTCGCGGTGGACCCGGCCGATGGTCGACTGATCGTGATCGAGATGAATCCGCGCGTCTCGCGCTCGTCCGCATTGGCTTCCAAGGCAACGGGTTTCCCGATCGCGAAGATCGCCGCGAAGCTGGCCATCGGGTACACCCTGGACGAGATCGTCAACGACATCACCAAGGAGACCCCGGCCTGTTTCGAGCCCACGCTCGACTACGTGGTCGTGAAGGCGCCGCGGTTCGCGTTCGAGAAGTTCCCGGGTGCGGACCCGACGCTGACCACGACCATGAAGTCGGTCGGCGAGGCGATGTCGTTGGGCCGCAACTTCTCCGAGGCGCTGGGCAAGGTGCTGCGCTCGCTGGAGACCAAGTCGGCGGGCTTCTGGACCCAGAGCGACGGCGAGTGGACCGACGTGCAGGCCGTCCTGGACGATCTGAAGGTCCCGACCGAGGGCCGGATCTACCAGGTCGAGCGCGCGCTGCGACTGGGCGCGAGCATCGAGGACGTCGCGGCGGCCTCGGGGGTGGACCCGTGGTTCGTGGCCGAGGTCGCGGGCTTGGTCGAGCTGCGTCAGGAGATCATCGACGCGCCGGTACTGGACGAGCCGCTGCTGCGCACCGCCAAGCACTACGGCCTGTCCGATCGCCAGATCGCCGCGCTGCGACCCGAACTCGCGGGTGAGGGCGGGGTGCGCGAGCTGCGTCATCGGCTGGACATCCGCCCGGTGTTCAAGACCGTGGACACCTGTGCCGCCGAATTCGAGGCCAGGACCCCCTACCACTACTCGGCCTACGAGCTGGATCCGGCGGCGGAGTCCGAGGTGGCCCCGCAGCCCGAGCGCGAGAAGGTCATCATCCTGGGTTCGGGCCCGAACCGCATCGGTCAGGGCATCGAGTTCGACTACTCGTGCGTGCATGCGGCGCAGACGCTGTCGGCCGCCGGATTCGAGACCATCATGGTCAACTGCAATCCGGAGACCGTCTCGACCGACTACGACACCGCCGACCGCCTCTACTTCGAGCCGCTCACCTTCGAGGACGTGCTCGAGGTCTACCACGCGGAGTCCGGATCGGGCACCGTGGCCGGTGTGATCTGCCAGCTGGGCGGGCAGACCCCGCTGGGCCTGGCGCAGCGGCTGACCGATGCGGGTGTGCCCGTGGTAGGCACGTCGGCCAAGGCCATCGACCTGGCCGAGGATCGCGGTGAGTTCGGTGAGGTGCTGACGGCGGCAGGCTTGCCCGCGCCCAAGTACGGCACCGCCACCACCTTCGCGCAGGCGAAGAAGATCGCCGCCGCGATCGGCTACCCGGTGCTGGTGCGCCCGTCGTACGTGCTGGGCGGTCGCGGTATGGAGATCGTCTACGACGAGAAGTCGCTGGCGGACTACATCTCTCGCGCCACCGAGATCACCCCGGACCACCCGGTGCTGGTCGACCGGTTCCTGGAGGACGCCATCGAGATCGACGTCGACGCGCTGTGCGACGGCGAGGAGGTCTACCTCGGCGGCGTCATGGAACACATCGAGGAGGCCGGTATCCACTCCGGCGACTCGGCCTGCGCGCTGCCGCCGATCACGTTGGGGCGCAGCGATATCGAAGCGGTGCGCCGCTCGACCGCCGCACTCGCCAAGGGAATCGGCGTGCAGGGCCTGCTGAACGTGCAGTACGCGCTCAAGGACGACGTGCTGTACGTCCTCGAGGCCAATCCGCGCGCCAGCCGCACCGTGCCGTTCGTGTCCAAGGCCACCGCGGTGCCGCTGGCCAAGGCCGCGGCGCGAATCGCGCTGGGCGCCACCATCGCCGGGCTGCGCAAGGAAGGTCTGCTGCCCGCGGAGGGTGACGGCGGGTACGCGCCGATCGAGGCGCCGGTCGCGGTCAAGGAGGCTGTGCTGCCGTTCCACCGGTTCCGCCGCCCGGACGGCACCGGTATCGACTCGCTGCTCTCGCCGGAGATGAAGTCCACCGGTGAAGTCATGGGCATCGACGCGGATTTCGGCACCGCCTTCGCCAAATCGCAGAGCGCGGCCTACGGTTCGCTGCCCACCGAGGGAACCGCGTTCGTCTCGATCGCGAACCGGGACAAGCGCGCCATGGTGTTCCCGGTCAAGCGCCTGCACGACTTGGGATTCCGCATCCTGGCCACCGACGGGACCGCGGAGATGTTGCGGCGCAACGGAATTCCGTGCGAGCGCGTGCGCAAGCAGTCCGATCCGGCGTTCGTCGGTGAGGTCGGTGGAAGCTCCGGGGAAATCGCCGGGCCTTCGATCGTCGACCAGATCAAGGACGGCGAAATCGATATAGTGTTCAACACCCCGTACGGTAATTCCGGACCTCGAGTCGACGGCTACGAGATCCGCACCGCCGCCGTGGGCGCGAATATCCCGTGTATCACGACGGTGCAGGGTGCGGCCGCTGCCGTGCAGGGCATCGAGGCCACAATCAATGGTGGGATCGGTGTGCGATCCCTCCAGGAGCTGCACGCCGTCCTACGGGCCGGTGCCAGCGAACTACCGGCAGGCGGTAGCGAGCGCGATCATCAGGCGCCCGTTGACGCCGCTATCGAGAACAGCTGAGAGAGGAACGAAAACGGTGGGAGCCATGGGTTTTGGTGCGGGACCCCGGCCGGGGACGCCGCGTCGGCGGCGAACCGGTCTCGGCGAGGTACGGGTGCCGGGTGGTGATATCCGGGTGATGCGCAAGGTCGGCGGGTACAGCACCGTCGGCTTCCGCGCCAACCCGCCGATCGATCGCACCCGGGCCTCGGCGCCCGCGGAGCAGTCCGAGTTCGAGCGTGAGCTCGAGGCCATCGACCGCGAACTGGCCGCCGCGGAACGTGATCTGGCCGTCAAGGGGGGGCTCGCCGAGCCGCGTGAGCCCGCTGCGGCCGGTTCGGCGGCGGAGTCACGGTGAAGCCGTTCGGTGTCCGGCTGCACGATGCGATGGGCCGGCACGGTCCGGTGTGCGTCGGCATCGACCCGCATCCGCAGCTGCTGCGCGCTTGGGAGCTCGCCGAGGACGTCGAGGGGCTGAAGCGATTCGCCGATGCCTGCGTGGACGCCTTCGCCGGCCGGGTCGCGCTGGTGAAGCCGCAGGTGGCGTTCTTCGAGAGCTACGGCTCTGGCGGCATCGTCGTGTTGGAGGACACCATCGCGGCCCTGCGCGAGGCCGGCACGCTGGTACTCGCCGACGCGAAACGCGGCGATATCGGCTCGACCATGGCCGCCTACGCGCAGGCCTGGCTGGCGGACGGACCGCTGGCCAGCGACGCGCTGACCGTCTCGCCCTATCTCGGTTTCGGCTCGCTGTCGCCCGCGCTGGAGCTGGCCGCGGCGAACGGCCGTGGGGTGTTCGTGCTCGCCGCCACGTCCAATCCCGAAGGCGCGCAGGTGCAGCGCGCCGCCGCGGCCGAGGGACGCAGCATCGCGCAGACCATGGTCGACGAGGCCGCCGCGCGTAATGCGGGCGCGGAATTCGGCTCGGTCGGCGTCGTCATCGGCGCCACTCTCGCCGAGGCTCCCGACCCGAGCCGCCTCAACGGCCCGATCCTGATGCCCGGCGTCGGCGCGCAGGGCGGGGGAGCGGATTCGATTCGCGCCCTGGTGCCCGCGCAGAGCCTGGGGGCCGTGGTGCCCAACGTCTCACGGGAGGTGCTGGGCGAGGGGCCGTCGGTGGCGGCCCTGCGAACGAGGGTGACCCAGCTCGCCGACGAATTCGCCTTCCTGCAGAACTGAGTTCGGCCGCGGCGGTGAAACGCTGCGGTGACCTCGACGATCGGACCGGTCGCCCCGCACGGCGGGGCGACCGGTCCGTTTTCTGTGAAAGCCGCACTGAGCCATCGGATACGGGTGTCGGGCCAGGAACGCGACAAATGCGCTTTACGCCGTCAGAGTGGCGCAGGGGCGGCGGTGCGGGGCCGTTGCGTGGCAATCCGGTGCCGCCGCTCGTCCGCGCGGGCGTGATGTGCCGAGCGTGTGCTCGCCGGATGGCTCGCCGCGGTGGTTGTCGAAGGCGACACGCTGCGCAAAAATGTACGACACGCGGATAAATTCCAGAAAATTCCTGGTCGGGCGATAACAGCGGGGTTACGAGTTGTCCGGCCGGTTCATCCGGTACCGCGAGTACCCCGTATCTGGTGAAGAAATTGCTGGTCAGATGGCTTTTCATGATTTTTCCGCAGGACGTCGCCGGATCGCCGGAAATCCCGGCCGTACCTCGCGTGAACGCCCCGGCAAGCGCCCGAATCACCCGCTGACCTGGGGGGTGGGTTCGCAATCGGCAGGCCGCGTGGGTACGGTCGCTGAGACCGCCGGGTTACCGGGGGTAGATCATGCAATGAACGATGAGACGGAGGAACCGTGGCCCTTCCCCAGCTGACTGACGAGCAGCGCGCCGCTGCTTTGGAGAAGGCGGCTGCCGCTCGCCGCGCTCGGGCAGAGCTCAAGGAGCGCCTGAAGCGTGGCGGCACCGACCTGAAGACGGTCCTGAAGGATGCCGAGACCGATGAGGTTCTGGGCAAGATGAAGGTGTCCGCACTGTTGGAGGCCCTGCCGAAGGTTGGCAAGGTCAAGGCGGCGGAGATCATGACCGAACTCGAGATCGCGCCGACCCGCCGCCTGCGTGGCCTGGGCGACCGTCAGCGCAAGGCGCTGTTGGCGAAGTTCGACTTCGAAGCCTGATCCGAGGGTGGTCGAGCACACGAAGACGGGTCGACTGGTAGTACTGGTCGGCCCCTCGGCCGTCGGGAAGTCCACCGTGGTCCGCTGCGTCCGCGAGCGGCTGCCGGAATTGGTGTTCAGTGTGTCGGCCACCACCCGGGCCCCGCGGCCCGGGGAGGTCGACGGCCGGGACTACCGGTTCGTGACCAGGGCAGAATTCGACACCATGATCGAAAAGGGGGAGATGCTCGAGTGGGCCGATATCCACGGCGGCCTGCAGCGGTCCGGGACACCGGCCGCACCGATTCGGGCGGCGCTGGCCGCCGGGAAATCGGTTCTCGTGGAAGTGGACCTCGCGGGTGCGCGCTCCATTCGCGCCGCGATACCCCAGGCGCTGCTGGTATTCCTGGCGCCGCCCAGCTGGGAGGAGCTGGTCGCCCGGCTGACCTCGCGTGGCACCGAATCGCCCGAGGTGATCGAACGCCGATTGCTGACCGCCAAGACCGAACTCGCCGCATGTGACGAGTTCGACACAGTGATCGTGAACGACGAGGTGACTGCTGCCTGTGAGCAGTTGGTATCGTTGTTCGTTAGCACAAATTCGCGATAGAGCCCGCCCGGTGTCCGGGCGGCGGCTCTGTCCACCAGACCACTACACAGACCCGCAGGAGCCTCACCAGTGAGCGACACCAAGACCGTGCCCGCGTACGACACCCCGGTCGGCCTCACCAACCCGCCGATCGACGAGCTGCTCGAGCGCACGTCGTCCAAGTATGCGCTGGTCATCTACGCGGCCAAGCGGGCGCGCCAGATCAACGACTACTACAACCAGCTCGGCGACGGGATCCTCGAGTACGTCGGTCCCCTGGTCGAGCCCGGCCTGCAGGAGAAGCCGCTCTCGGTGGCCATGCGGGAGATCCATTCCGACCTGCTCGAACACACCGAAGGCGAGTGAGTCAGCGCCGCGAGGCACAGTGACCCGACGCACCGAAGAGGCATGAGGTATGCGGATCGTTGTCGGCGTAGGCGGCGGGATCGCCGCCTACAAGGCCTGCTCACTCGTTCGTAAATTCACCGAGACCGGACACGACGTCCGGGTGATACCGACCGAGTCGGCGTTGCAGTTCATCGGCAAGGCCACCTTCGAGGCCCTGTCGGGCAATCCGGTGCACACCGGCGTCTTCGCCGATGTGCCCGAGGTTCCGCACGTGCGCCTCGGCCAGGAGGCCGATCTGGTCGTCATCGCCCCCGCGACGGCCGATCTGATGGCGCGCGCCGCGATGGGCCGCGCCGACGACCTGCTGACCGCGACGCTGCTCACCGCGCGATGTCCGATCCTGTTCGCCCCGGCCATGCACACCGAGATGTGGGAGCATCCGGCCACGGTCGCCAATGTGCGCACGCTGCGTGCGCACGGCGCGATCGTCGCAGAACCGGCCTCCGGGCGGCTGACCGGCGCGGATACCGGTCCCGGGCGGCTGCCCGAGGCGGAGGAGATCTTCGCGCTGGCCTCGCTGCTGCTCGAACGCGACGATGCGATACCGCGCGATCTCGAGGGTCGTCGCGTCGTGGTGTCGGCGGGCGGTACCCGTGAGCCGTTGGATCCGGTGCGTTTCCTCGGCAATCGCAGTTCGGGCAAGCAGGGTTTCGCCCTGGCGCGCCTGGCGGCGCAGCGTGGTGCGCGGGTGACCCTGATCGCCGGAAATACGATCGGCCTGGACGCCCCGGCCGCGGTGGAGTTGGTGCACGTGACCACCGCCGAACAGCTGCGCGTCGCGGTCGACAAGCACGCCACCGGCGCGGATGCGGTGATCATGGCCGCCGCGGTGGCAGACTTCCGTCCGATCAACGTCGCCGCCGCGAAAATCAAAAAAGGCGCCGGGGAACCCAATTCGATCGAGCTGACCAAAACCGAAGACATTCTGGCGGGTCTGGTGCAGGCTCGCCGGGACGGTCAGCTGACCGGAACCGCGATCGTCGGATTCGCCGCCGAGACCGGTGACGAACACGGCGACGTCCTCACCCACGCGCGCGCGAAACTGAAGCGCAAGGGGTGTGATCTGTTGGTAGTGAACGCGGTCGGCGAGGGCAAGGCCTTCGAGGTCGACCACAACGACGGCTGGCTGCTGGGTGCCGACGGCACCGAACAGGCCCTCGATCACGGATCGAAGGCATTGCTGGCCAGCCGGGTGCTGGATGCGCTCGGTCCGCTGCTGCGCTGAGCAGTCGGCGGATTCGGCCTATCCTGCAAGAAGGCACACGATGCTCCACGGCATCGGGTGCACGGTTTCACCGATCGCCAAAACGGGGCCCTGTGGAGGCGTTGTGGCTGGTGCGGGCGTCCTTGCGACGTCATGCGAGACCCCACTGCGTCGGTGGTTTGGAATAGTGACGAGAAACCCGTTGAGGGAGAGGGAGAACTGTGGGCACGAGTGGCAGCCGCCTATTCACCAGTGAGTCCGTGACCGAGGGCCATCCGGACAAGATCTGTGACGCTATCAGCGATTCCGTTCTCGACGCCCTGCTCGCGCAGGATCCGCACAGCCGGGTGGCGGTCGAGACCTTGGTGACCACGGGGCAGGTGCACGTCGCCGGTGAGGTGACCACCGAGGCCTACGCGGACATCCCCACGATCGTGCGGGAGAAGGTCCTGGAGATCGGATACGACTCCTCGGCAAAGGGTTTCGACGGTGCGTCCTGCGGTGTGAACATCGCGATCGGCGCGCAGTCGCCCGATATCGCGCAGGGTGTCGATCATTCGCACGAGGCTCGCGTCGGCGGTTCCGACGACGAGATCGAGCGCCAGGGCGCCGGTGATCAGGGCCTGATGTTCGGGTACGCCACCAAGGAGACCCCCGAGCTGATGCCGCTGCCGATCGCGCTGGCGCACCGCCTGTCGCGGCGTCTGACCGAGGTGCGCAAGTCCGGTGTGCTGCCGTACCTGCGTCCGGACGGCAAGACCCAGGTGACCATCGAATACGAGGGTGCGCAGCCGGTGCGCCTGGACACGGTAGTGCTGTCCACCCAGCACGCCGCCGACATCGATCTGGACAACCTGCTGGCCCCCGACATCCGCGAGAAGGTCGTGCAGGCGGTGCTGGGCGAGTTGGAGCTGCCCAATCCGCTGGACACCTCCGATTTCCGGCTGCTGGTGAACCCGACGGGCAAGTTCGTGCTCGGCGGGCCGATGGGCGATGCGGGTCTGACCGGTCGCAAGATCATCGTCGACACCTACGGCGGTATGGCCCGGCACGGCGGTGGCGCGTTCTCCGGCAAGGACCCGTCGAAGGTGGACCGTTCGGCCGCGTACGCCATGCGCTGGGTCGCCAAGAACGTCGTCGCGGCGGATCTGGCCGAGCGGGTCGAGGTGCAGGTCGCCTACGCGATCGGCAAGGCCGCCCCGGTGGGTCTGTTCGTCGAGACCTTCGGCACCGAGAAGGTCGACCCGATCGCGATCTCCGCGGCCATCGGCGAGGTCTTCGACCTGCGTCCGGGCGCGATCATCCGCGATCTGGATCTGCTGCGTCCCATCTACGCGCCGACCGCCGCGTACGGCCACTTCGGCCGCACCGACATCGATCTGCCCTGGGAGCGCACCGATCGTGCCGACAAGCTCCGCGCCGCGGCAGGTCTGTAGGCCATTGGCATACTGCATCGGCTCCGCACGGCCGCACCGCGAAACGCGGTGCGGCCGTGCGGTGTCCGTGGGAGGCCGCGTCGGATCGCGCGTGAGTTCGGTGCGCGCGGCCACCGGACAGTAATTGGCCGAGGCCACGGTGCCCGCGGGAGCCGCCGGATCCGCCTCCGACGCGGCGGGTGCGGGGAAGCGGCGCGGGAAACGAGCGGGGACGTCCGCGTCCGAGGCGGCCCTCTCCCACCCCGTCGCACGGGTTCTGCCGATGCTGGAACCGGCACATCTCGATCGTGACTTCGACTATCTCGTCCCGTCCGAGATGGACGAGCTCGCTCAGCCGGGTGTGCGTGTGCGCGTGCGTTTTTCGGGTCGTCTGATCGATGGTTTCCTGCTCGAGCGACTCGAGCGTTCGGACCACACCGGCACTCTGATGCGCCTCGAACGCGTCGTCTCCGGGGAACGCGTACTCACCCCGGAAATCCTGCGGCTGATCACCGCCGTCGCCGCCCGGTACGCCGGGACTCGCGCGGATCTCCTGCGTCTGGCGATCCCGCCACGACATGCGCGAACCGAAGCGGGGCCGGCACGTTCGAAGAAGGGCCAGGCTGCCCGGGAGCCGGATGCGGAAACGTCCGCTGAGACGACCGTCGCGGCGGATCCGGCCGTGGCACTCGATACACCGGACCTTGCCGAGCCTGCTGTTCCGAGCGATTCGTCGGCAGAGCCAGGGGCCGCACATCCTGATACCGGCGCACAACCCGAGGGTGACGGTACAACAACCGAGACGACCTCGGATTCGTCTCGGCCCGTTGAGGTCTCGTCGCCGCACGACAATGCTGCGGACGCCTGGGCCGAATCACCCAGACCAGCCGATACCGCGACGACTGCCGCTTCGCCCCCGCCTGATCCGGCGGCCGTGGGTGACCGAACTTCGGCTGCGCCTGATTCGGCTGCTGGGGGCGGTGGAACCTTGCCTGCGCTTGATCCGGCTGCTGTAGGTGACCGAGCCTCGTCTGCGTCTGATCCGGTTACCGTGGGTGGCCGAGCCTCGCCTTCGGTTGATCCGGTCACCGAAAACGGCCGAGCTGTCGATGATGCGTCAACTGGAGTCGATGAACTGTCGACCGCTGACCTCGAGCCGACCGCTGACAGTCGGGCGTCCGAGCCCGAAGGGAAGGCTCTGGGTGGGCCGGAGGAATCTGTCGCGGATCGGTCTGCGTCCGTGAACAGCGTTGCGGGAACCGCTGTTTCGGAACTTTCGGAGTGGTCGCGCTATCGGCACGGGACGTCGTTTCTCGGTGCGTTGGCGGCGGGGAAGGGGCCGCGGGCGGCCTGGCAGGCGTTGCCGGGGGAGGATTGGGCGCGGCGGCTGGCGGAGCTGGCGGCCGTGGTGGCGGAGAGTGGACGCGGTGTCGTGGTGATGGTTCCCGATCAGCGGGACCTGGATCGGGTGCTGGCCGCCTGCACGGAACTGGTGGGGGAGGCCGCGGTGGGGCTGGCCGCGGGCCTGGGGCCCTCGGCGCGGTATCGGCGCTGGCTGGCGGCGCTGCGGGGGACCGCGCGAATCGTCGTGGGAACGCGCAGTTCGGTATTCGCGCCGGTGCACGATCTGGGTTTGATCGTGATCTGGGACGACGGCGACGACACCTATGCCGAACCACGGTCGCCGTATCCGCACGCCCGCGAGGTCGCGATGCTGCGCGCGCACGAGACCGGCGCGGCCTTCCTCGCGGGCGGATTCGCGCGGACCGCGGAGATCCAGGCCGTCGTCGCGTCGGGGTGGGCGCACGACCTGGTCGCGGATCGAGCCGTGGTGCGGCAGTACGCACCGCGGATCAGCGCGCCGGGGGACAGTGACGTTGCGCTGGAACGGGATCCGGTCGCGCGGGCGGTCCGGATTCCCGCCGTGGCCTTCACCGCGGCGCGCAAGGCCCTTGCCGCCGGAGATCCGGTGCTGGTGCAGGTGCCGCGGCGGGGCTACGTCCCCGCGCTGTCGTGCGCGCGGTGCCGCACCCCCGCACGATGCCGGCACTGCAACGGGCCACTCGCGCTACCCGGTGAATCCGCCGCGGCTCGTCCGATCGAGGACCCGGGCCGCCCGGGTTCGGCACGGGACCTCGGGGTTGCGTTGTCGCGCAACCGATCCGAGGGGATCGCACACAGTCCCCAGTGTCGCTGGTGCGGCCGGACCGATGCGGCCTTCCGCTGCGGCGCCTGCGGCGCACGGGCGTTGCGGGCGGTGGTCATCGGCGCCGCGCGCACGGCGGAGGAACTGGGGCGGGCCTTCCCGGGCGTGCCGATCCGGGGGTCCGGCGGTGCGACCGTGCTGGATTCGATCTCCGAGGGACCGCAGGTCGTCGTGTCCACCATCGGCGCGGAGCCGAGTGTGCCGGGCGGCTACGGTGTCGCGCTGCTGCTGGACGGTTGGGCGCTACTCGGGCGCGCCGACCTGCGTGCGGCCGAGGATGCGTTGCGGCGCTGGATGTCCGCCGCCACGCTGGTTCGCTCGTCCGGTCAGGTGATCGTGATGGCGGAGCCGTCGCTGCCGACCGTGCAGGCGCTGGTCCGCTGGGATCCGGTGACGCACGCGGATTTCGAGCTGGCGGCGCGGGCGGAGGTCCGCTTCCCGCCCGCGGTCCGCCTCGCCGCGCTCGACGGAACCACCGACTCCATCGCCGAATTGCTCGGTGAGACACAACTTCCCGCCGGTGTGGAGGTGCTGGGCCCGGTACCACTCCCGCCCGGGGCCCGCACCCCGTTCTCCGCCGGTGACGCCCCGACCGAGATCGAGCGGATGATCCTGCGCGCCGACCGGGCCCAGGCAGCAGCCATGTCCCGTGCCCTGACCGCCGCCCTCGCCGTCCGCAGCACCCACCGTTCGGGCGATCCGCTGCGCGTGCAGATCGATCCCATCGACATCGGCTGAGCCACAGCCGCGGACCCGCTCCGCACTGCCCCCGAGGTGTGGTGGGGCAACGCGGAAGGTCGGTCGAGGATGTCCGCGGACGGCTGGCCCAGGGCGAAATAGGCTGAGCCACAGCTGACTCCGCCCCGCAGCACCCGACATGCGGTGCGGGACGGAGGGCGGTCAGCGGAAGACGTCCGCTGCGGGGTGGTCCAGGGCCGAACAGGCTGGGCCGCAGTCGACTCTGCCCGCAGCACCCCGACATTGCGGTGCGGGACGATGAACGGTCAGCGGAAGATGTCCGCGTGACGAGCCGCCCAGGTGGCGAAGGGGGTGGCAGTGCAGCCGAGAACCTTCTCCACGTCCGTGCCGACCTGCTGCTCCTCTGGAGTGGGAGTCCCCAGGATAGACAGGGTGACCTCCGCCACGGGTTCGGGCATGTACTCGGTCATGGCCGAAAGCGCTTGGGCGCGAGTGAGTTCGTGGAAGGCGATCGACTCACCGAGTACCTCGGACAGCGTGCGGACCTGTTCGCGCGGGGTGATGGGTTCGGGTCCGGTGAGGGTGTAGGCACGTCCGGCGTGCTCGTCCGAGCGCAGCGCGGCGGCGGCCACCTCGGCGATGTCGGACGGATCGACCTGGGGCAGTGCGATATCGCCGAACGGCCAGTACACCGCCCGCTGGGTGCGGACCGACTCGATCCAGGCGAAGGTGTTCGAGAAGAATCCGCCGGGCCGCAGCACCGTCCAGGCCAGGTCCGAATCCTGTAGTGCGGCTTCGAAAGCGGTGATCCGCGGGGCGGCGGCGTTCCCGGGACGGGTGTGCGCCGATTGGGAACCCAGCAGCACCACTTTGCCGATTCCGGCCCGCTCGAGCGCGCGCAGCACATCGACGGGCGGAGGTCCCGCGACGCCCTGTTCCCCGGACAGCAGCAGGAACAGCGCGTCGCCACCTGCGGCTGCGGTCGCGAGCGCGTCCGGATCGGACAGATCGGCGCGCCGGTACTCGACGCCCTCCCGAGGGCGGCTCTGCTTCGCGCCCCGGGAGATCGCCACCACCTTCTCGCCCTGCCCGGCCAGGGTCTGCACGAGTGCTTCGCCGACATTGCCGGTCGCTCCGGTCACCACGAACATCGTCATCTCCTAAGTTAGTTGGCTGACTAAAAACAAGATACGGCCCATGACCCGGTGTTGTCTATAGTTAGTTGTATGACTGACTCGGATGAGCCGAAGCGGGTGGGCAAGCGTGAACGGCTCGCCGCCGCCGCCGCGCGGATCTTTCACGAGCAGGGCGTGGAGAAGACGACCATCGCCGATATCGCCCGAGCCGCGGATGTGCCGGTCGGCAACGTCTACTACTACTTCAAGACCAAGGATCAGCTCGTCCAGGCGGCCATCGGCGCGCATGCGGAGGGTCTGCGGAACGTGGTCGCGGAACTCGAGCGCAACGAGGTCCCGGCCGACCGCCTGAAGGAACTCGTCCGGGGGTGGGTCGGCGGGCGCGACCTCGCGGCCCGGTTCGGTTGTCCTTCAGGGACTCTGGCTGCCGAGCTGGACAAGCGTGAGGACGGGCTCGATCGTGAGCTGGCCGTGGTCATGCGGGAGCTGATCGAATGGGTCCGTGCGCAGTTCGCGGCGATGGGGCGGGACGACGCCGCCGAGCTCGCGGTGGCGCTGGTCGCCTCGTATCAGGGAATTTCCCTGTTGACCAACACTTTTCGCGATCCGGAGCTGATGGTCGCGGAGGGTCGTCGGCTCGAGAACTGGATCGATTCGCTGGCAGCCTGAGCGGGATCCGCCGACCGCCCCGAGCGGTCGGCCGCGGTCCTATTCGGTTCCCGTGCTGCCGGGTTCGACGGTGAGTCCGAGCGTTTCGATGATCGTCCCCACGGCGCGCTGCGTCGAAGCCTCCAATTCCGCTGTGTCGCTGCCCATTCCGGTCAACAGGTCGATGGTTGCCGGGCCGAGCACAGCGGTCAGGGCCTGGCCCTGGGTGCCGAGATGTCCGGTCAGTTCCAGCAGGACGACACCGTGGATGAGTCCCCACAGCCGTGCGGCCACCTGCCGGGTCGGATCGGCGCGGATGCACCCGGCGTCGATCATCCGCTGCACGACCGTGACGAGCTGCTGATACGTCGCGGTGTCGGTCCCTTCCCGCAGGGGTTCGGCGGTGAAGTCGTGCACCGAACCGGTGTGCAGTGAGGTCAGGCCGAACATCAGCCGGTAGCGCTGCGGGCTGGCCAGGGCGTACTGGCGGTAGGCCGCGCCCATCACCAGGAAATCGGCGGTCGGATCCTCGGTCGGCGCGACCGCCTCCAGAGCTGCGCCGAACTGGATGAACGCCTCCGCGACGATGGCCGAGACCAGTCCGGGCATGCCCTCGAAATGGGTGTAGACGGCCATCGTCGACGTACCCGCCGCCGCGGCGACCCGGCGGGCCTGCAGCGCCTCGGGGCCGACCTCCTCGAGTAGCCGCGTTCCGGCGTCGATCAGTTGTTCGCGCATGTGTGCGCTGGTCCGCCGATTCGATTGGCGGGGATGAGAACTCACTGTTGCCACACCTCCATAACGAGGTTATTCTAGTCCACATAACGTTGTTATATGGCAGGAGTTCGACATGGCAAATCGCTATCTCGAGGGCGGCTTCGCGCCGCTCCAAGAGGAATTCACCCTCACGGATCTGCCGGTGACCGGCACGATTCCCGATCACCTCGACGGCAGATATCTGCGTAATGGCCCGAATCCGGTCGGTGAGCTGGATCCGGAGCTGTATCACTGGTTCCGGGGCGACGGCATGGTGCACGGCGTGCGCCTGCGCGACGGCCGCGCCGAGTGGTACCGCAATCGCTGGGTGCGCGGCCCGATGACCTCGGTCGCGCTCGGTGAGGAGCCACTCGCCGCTGTGTCGGCCACCGGCGGGGCGGGGCCGAACACCAGCGTGATCGCGGTCGCCGGACGGACGGTGGCCATCGTCGAGGGCGGTGGATCGGCGTACGAACTCACCGACGAACTCGACACGGTCGGGCCCTGCGATTTCGACGGAACGCTGACCGGGGGATACACCGCACATCCCAAACGCGATCCGGCCACCGGCGAGCTGCACGCGGTGTCGTATTCGTTCATGCGTGGAAATCGCGTGCAGTACTCGGTGATCGGCGTCGACGGCCGGGCGCGGCACGTGGTCGACATCGAGGTCGGCGGATCGCCGATGATGCACGATTTCTCGCTCACCGAGAACTATGTGGTCTTCTACGACCTGCCGGTCACCTTCGATGCGCGGATCGCCGCGGAGATGAGCGTTCCGCGCGCGCTGCAGCTGCCGGCCCGGCTGATGCTCTCGGCCATGGTCGGCCGGGTCCGGGTGCCGACGCCGCCGACCCCGGGTTCGGCCACGCCGCCGCTGGATCGGCGGATGCCGTACAGCTGGGATCCGAAGTATCCGGCGCGGATCGGGGTGATGCCGCGCGACGGCGGCTCCGCGGACGTGCGGTGGTTCGACATCGAGCCGTGCTACGTGTTCCACCCGATGAACGCCTACGACGAGGACGGCGTGGTCGTGCTGGACGTGGTTCGCTACGACACGATGTTCGAGCAGGGGCATCGGGGTCCGTCCGGTCGCGCGGCCCTGGATCGCTGGGAGGTCGATCTGGGTGCGGGCAAGGTCCGGCAGACCCGTCTGGACGATCGTCCGCAGGAGTTCCCGCGGGTGGACGAGCGTCGCGTGGGGCAGCGGCACCGTTACGGCTACGCGCCCGCGGTGGGGCGGGATCTGGAGAGCGGCGCGATGCTGTACAAGCACGATCTGCGCACCGGAAACACCACGGAACGTTCCTTCGGGACCGGAAAAGGCTTGGGGGAGTTCGTCTTCGAGCCCGCCTCGCCGGATGCGGCCGAGGACGAGGGCGTGCTGATGGGCTTCGTCCAGGATGCGGCGACCGACCGGAGCGAGCTGGCCATCCTCGATGCCGGAACCCTCGAGACGGTGGCGAGTATCGCGCTGCCGCACCGGGTGCCCACCGGATTCCACGGCAACTGGATCCCCTCGAACTGAGCGAACGGTCGGTTCGTGTTCCGCCTCACACTTGTCTAAGATGCATTGTCGATATATCGTCGATTACGTAATCGTAAGAACAAGCCTGAGGAGGCTGCCATGGAAAACATGGAGAACATGAATATGCGCGGTCGTCGAGGCGGCCCGCGCTCCGGTGATCGCCGATTCGAGGGCCGCGGCCCGGGTGGTCGCGAGCACTTCCGTCGGCACCCGCACGGCGGCGGTCCCGGCTTCGGTCCGGAATTCGGCCCGTTCGGCGGCGGCGATTTCGGTCCCGGGTTCGGTCGTGGTTTCGGTCGCGGCCGGGGTCGTGGCGGACGGGGCCGGCGCGGTGACGTGCGCGCGGCGATCCTGCTGTTGCTGCGGGGCCGTCCGATGCACGGCTACGAGCTCATCCAGCAGATCCGCGAGCGTAGCGGCGATGTCTGGCGGCCCAGCCCGGGATCGATCTACCCGGCGCTGTCCCAGCTCGAGGACGAGGGTCTGGTGCTCATCGACAAGGTGGCCGGTCGCAAGACCGCCAAGCTCACCGAGTCCGGCGTCGAATACGTCGAGCAGCACGCGGGCGAACTCGGCGATCCCTGGCAGGAGGTCCGCGACGGCGTCGGGGATCAGGCCCTGGATCTGCGCGAACTCGTCGGACAGCTGATGGGTGCGGTCGCGCAGGTGGCTCGTGCGGGCACCGCGGAGCAGGCGGCCAAGGCGGCCGAGGTGCTCACCGAGGCCCGTCGCTCGCTCTACCGGATCCTCGCCGACGACGAGACCGGCGAGAAGGACAAGTGAGCCGTGATCTCGGACCGGTGACATCTTATGCGCAGGCACGAGTGTCGGGTCCGGGGTGCGCGATGATCGAGATATGGCACAGTGCGGGCGCCGCAGTGATCGGGAACGATCACCGAGACGATCGCGTCGCCGGAACCGATCACCTCGGGCGGCCGTGGCGGCGGCACTGGCGGGCGTGCTGATCCTCGGGATCGGTACGCCCGCTCGGTCCGAACCGCCGCGGCCGCCCGGATATCGACCGGCGGTCGTGCCCACCGAGCCGGGCCCGCCACAGGTGGAACATCTGGGTGCGGTGCGTTATCAGCAGGCTCATCCCGGCGCGGCTCCGCAAGGCGCCAACGACTTTCGCTGCCGGCCCACAGCCGGACATCCGCGTCCGGTGATCCTGGCGCACGGCACCGACGCCTCGGCCTACATCGACTGGGCGGCGATCGGACCGCAGCTCATGCAGGCCGGATTCTGTGTCTTCGCACCGGATTACGGCGGTAGACCCGGAGCGGACTCCTACGGCACCGAGGATCTGTGGCTCTCGTCCCAGCAGATCGGCGAATTCGTCGACCAGGTGCTGGCCGCGACCGGTGCGCGGCAGGTCGACCTGGTCGGATTCTCCCAGGGCGCCAACGTGACCCGGTACTACATCGACAAGCTCGGCGGCGCGGCCAAGGTCGCGCGCTGGGTCGGGCTCGCCTCGCCGACGAACGGCGGGATCATGTACGGATTGGTGCCGCTGGCGGATGCACTGCCCGGATTGTGGCCGTTCTACCAGGACCTCACCTCGCTGGCCGCGATTCAGCAGGCCGCGGGCGCCCCGTTCATCCGGCAGCTGAACGCCGGCGGCGACACCGTGCCGGGCGTGGACTACACCACGATCATCAGCCGCGTCGACGAGATGATCCAGCCCTTCGACAGCATGCGACTACGCGGTCCGCGCGCGCGTAATCTCGTGCTGCAGGATCTGTGCCCGGTCGATCTGACCGGGCATTTCCACATGGTGTACGACCCGTACGCACAGCAGTTGCTGCGCAATGTGCTCGACCCGGCGCACGCGCGCACCCCGGACTGCCGGTTCGTGCCGCTGGGCACCGGAATTCCCGAGGTGATCCTGGGCGCGCACACCTGAGTTGGGCGATCCGTAAAATAGGGCGACCGCATTCTTCATCGCCCCGGGGAGTTACCGTGACCGTCCAGCCCGTTCGCCTGTTCGGCGACCCCGTCCTGCGCGCCCGCGCGGACGAGGCCACCTCCTACGACCGGGAGTTGCGTCAACTGGTGACCGACCTGACCGACACCATGCATGCCAGCGGCGGCGTCGGCATGGCGGCGCCGCAGATCGGCGTCGGCCTGCGGGTGTTCGTCTACGACACGCTCGCCGCGACCCGCGCCGGGACGCCTGGCGCCGGACATCTGATCAACCCGTCGTACGAGGTACTCGGCGACGAGGAGCAGACCGGCGCGGAGGGATGCCTGTCGATTCCGGGCCTGCGCTACGACGTCACTCGCGCGCTGCGGGTGCGGGCCCGGGGCGTCGACGTGGACGGCGCACTGGTGGAATTCGAGGCCGAGGGACTGCTGGCGCGTTGCGTGCAGCACGAGTTCGACCACCTCGACGGCGTGCTCTATCTCGACCGGCTCGATCCGGCCGCGCGCAAGGCGGCGCTGCGCGAGGTGCGCGAATCCGAGTGGTTCGGTGCGGGCAAGACCGTCATGTCGGCGGCCGAGGTTGCCGGGGCCCGCGTGGCCTCGGCGGGACAGGGGGACTGATGCGGCTGATCTTCGCCGGGACGCCCGAGCCCGCCGCGCCCTCGCTGCGGCGGCTCATCGAGTCCACGCGGCACGAGGTGGTCGCGGTGGTGACCCGTCCGGACGCGGTCTCGGGCCGCGGTCGGAAGGTGTCGCGTTCGCCGATCGGCCGTCTGGCCGACGAGCACGGGATTCCGGTGCTCACCCCGCACAAGCCCGCGGATCCCGAATTCGTCGCGCAGCTCACCGAGTTGGCCCCGGACTGCTGTCCGGTGGTGGCCTACGGCGCGCTGCTGCCGCAACAGGTGCTCGACATCCCGCGGTACGGCTGGGTGAATCTGCATTTCTCGCTGCTGCCCGCCTGGCGCGGCGCCGCACCGGTGCAGGCCGCGATTCTGGCCGGGGACGAGATCACCGGCGCGTGCACCTTCCGGATCGAGAAGGGGCTGGACACCGGGCCCGTGTTCGGTGTGCTCACCGAGAAGATCGGCGTCGGTGACACCGCCGGGGCACTGCTCGGGCGGCTCGCCGAATCCGGTGCGCGACTGCTGGATTCGACCATGGACGGGATCGAGGACGGTGTGCTGCAGGCCGTTCCGCAGGCCGGCGAGGGGGTGTCGTACGCGCCGAAGGTCGATGTGGATGCCGCGCACGTCCGCTGGGATCAGCCCGCGCTGGCGGTGAACCGGCGCATCCGCTCGGTCACTCCCGCACCCGGCGCGTGGACCGAAATCGACGGTAAGCGAATCAAACTCGGTCCGGTGGAACTGGTGCAGGAGGTGCTGCCGCCGCGCGTGATCGAGGTCCGTAAATCGGGCGTCTTCGTCGGCACCGCGACCACCGCGGTCCGGCTGGATCAGATTCAGCCGCCCGGCAAACGCATGATGCCCGCTCTCGACTGGGCGCGCGGGGCTCGCCTCGAGCCCGGCGCGGTGATCGGATGACCCGCCCGAAGCGGGACGGGGACGACGAGTTTTCGGGTTCGCCGCGTCGCGGTGCGGCGGGCGATTCACGCGACTCCGGGGGCGATCGTCGTCGCGGCGGTACCGAGGCCGGACGCGCAGGGCGTTCGAACAGCGATGCGCGCCAGGGTGGTTCGGGCCGTGCGTCCGATGGTCGTGACGCATCTTCTACCGGGCGTCGGTCGGGTGACGCGGGGCGCGGGAACCGTACGGCGCCTCGGGCGGATTCGGACCGCCGCCGGTCCGGTGGAGAGCAGGGGGAACGCGTCCGCGGCGGTCGGTGGGATGACTCGCGCCGAGGCGATGACGGTGCCCGGGGTGCCGATTCTGATCGTTCGGGGACTCGGCGAGTGGGAGGTTCGAAGGCGTCGGATCGGGCGTCCACGGCGCGAGGTCGGGCGAAAAGCGATGCGTACCGGCCGGATTCGCAGGGACAGCCGGGAGCAGGGGGACGGCGTGCTTCCGGCGATGCGGATTCGTCGGTTCGTGCCGGGAGCGGGCAGGGCGGTGGTCGGCCGGGCAAGCGGCCTGTGAAAGGCGCTCCACGAGGGCAGGAGAATCGTGCCCGGGCGGGGGAGGGGGCGGGGCGTGGCCGTCGGCAGGGCGGGGGCAAGGCCACGACGGTGGACGCGCCACGGGAGGTGGCGCGGGATGTGTTGCGTGCGGTGCGGGAGCGCGACGCGTACGCGAATCTCGTACTGCCCGGGTTGCTTCGGGAGCGGCGGGTGTCGGGGCGGGATGCGGCGTTCGCGACCGAGTTGGCGTACGGGGCGTGCCGGTCGCTCGGGCTGCTGGACGCGGTGATCGAAGCAGGCGCCGGACGTCCGGTCGACGAGATCGACGGCGCGCTGCTGGACGTGTTGCGCCTGGGTGTGTACCAGCTGTTGCGGACACGGGTCGGTGCGCATGCCGCGGTGGACACGTCGGTGGAGTTGGTTCGGGCCGAATTCGGTTCCGGCAAGGCGGGTTTCGTGAACGCCGTGCTGCGCCGGGCGGGCGAGCGCGATCAGCAGGCGTGGGTGGATGCGCTCGCTCCGACGGATCCGGTGGGGCGGATGGCGTTCGAGTTCGCGCATCCGGTGTGGATCGCGCAGGCTTTCGCCGATGCGCTCGGCGCGTCGGCGGGGGAGTTGCACGAACTGCTGGCCGCCGACGACGAGCGTCCGGCCGTCCATCTGGTGGCGCGGCCCGGTGCGATCACCGCCGAGGAGTTGGCGCTGGTGACCGGTGGTGAGCCGGGCCGCTGGTCGCCCTATGCGGTGTACCTCGAGGGCGGCGATCCGGGTGCGCTGGAACCGGTGCGCGAGGGGCTGGCCGGTGTGCAGGACGAGGGCAGTCAGCTGGTGGCGCTCGCGCTCACCCGCGCCGAGCTGCTCGGTCCGGACGGCGGCCGCTGGCTCGACCTGTGTGCGGGGCCCGGCGGTAAGGCCGCACTGCTGGGATCCCTGGCGGATATCGATGGTTACCAGGTGGATGCGGTCGAACCCGCCGAGCATCGGGCCGAACTGGTGCGCACCGCGACCCGCGACCTGCCGGTGACCGTTCACGTCGCCGACGGCCGCGACAGCGGGCTGACCTCGGGCTACGACCGCATCCTGGTCGACGCACCCTGCACCGGACTGGGCGCGCTGCGTCGTCGCCCGGAGGCGCGCTGGCGGCGCACCCCGGCCGATGTGCGCGATCTCACCGTCCTGCAACGCGAATTGCTCACCGCCGCATGGGATCTGCTGCGTCCCGGCGGTGTCGTCGTGTACTCGACCTGCTCGCCGCATCTGCCCGAAACCGTCGCGGTGGTCGCCGACGTCGTGCGTCGCACCGGCGCGGAGGAACTCGACACCCGCCCGCTGCTGCCCGATGTGACGGATCTCGGCGACGGCCCCGCCGCCCAGTTGTGGCCGCACCGGCACGGCACCGACGCGATGTTCGTCGCGGCCCTGCGCAAACCACTGTGAGCCGCGGACCGGAGGATCCCCCGACGCGAGGATCCTCCGGTCCCCGATCAACCCCGCCGGATCCGGTCCAGCCGCAGCGCCAGTCGCGGGCACAGTTCGACGGCGTCACGGGCGGCGGCGATCCGGTTCGGCCCGACGACCGGGTCGCGATGGTCGTGCGTGAGCGGATAGCCCCAATCGTCGCGCCCGAGGACCTCCGGCAGCAGTTCGCTGCACACACCCCGCCCATCACAGCGAGTCCAGTCGATGTGCAATCGCGACTCGCCCTGCCCTTGTTCGGCACGACTCATGACGTTGCCGCGTTCTCGGAGGCGACCTTCGATAGCGAGCGCATCGGCCGAGTGCGGTCCGTGTCGATGCGCGTCGTGGAAGTTCCTGCCGCAGTGTCCGTTGCGGTGCGCGGTATGGCCACGCCCTGATCGTGACCGGTGACCTGGCATCGGCCGTGCAGATGTAGCGCGACGTCCTGCGCGAACACGTCGAGTGCCGAACGGACCAGGCGTGCGGTGCCATCGGGGTGTGCGCATGCGCCGCGGCCGTCGACCAGGTTCGCGAGCCGGGCAATGTCGCGGGGATCGACCGGATGGCCCGCGGCGAGCGGAGCGAATGTCTCGGCGAGGGCGGGGAGGCCGTTGCGGCACGGACCGCACTGCCGGGCGCTCTGGGCGGCGAGGTAGGTGATGATGTCGGCGGATGCTCGCAGGCCGCATTCGGTTCGGGAGAGCACCCGGACCACCCCCGCGCCGGGTGACGCGTGCAGGGGACGCAGTGCGGCGGACGACAGGGCAGCCCGGTGCAGTGCGGCGGCGGGGATCCAGGTGCCGTGGTAGCCGCCGACGAGGATGGCGCGCACGGTGCGCGGATCGGTTCGTCCGTGGCGGGCGATCAGATCCAGGAGCGGAATGCCCAGGGGTACCTCGACGACGCCGGTCGCCGTGGTTCCGGACAGCGTGACCAGCATGGTGCCGGGTTCGTCGGGGGTGCCCGCGGTGCGGAACCACCGGGGTCCGTAGCGGGCGACGAGGGCCAGATGCGCGAGGGTCTCCACGTTGTGCACCAGCGTCGGACGACCGCGTAATCCGGCCTGCGACGTGCTGATGAGCTGATCGCCGGGCAGTGCGGGCAAACCCGCGATCCGGTTGACGACGGCGGTCTTCTCCCCGGACAGGAAGGTCTGGGCCGACGCGGTGAGCCGGACCGTGCGCCGGTCGTAGCCGGATGCCCGGCGTTCGTCGAGTGCGCGACGGACGCCGTCCAGGAGGGTCGCGGGCGCGTAGAGATGGCATTCCCGCGCGCCCACGATATCCGCGGCGATGCCGAGCCCGTCCAGCACCAGATGCGGTGCGCGGGAGAGCAATACGGCATCCTTGCTGCTGGCGGGTTCGCCCTCGGCGCCGTTGGCGATGACGACGGCTCGGCGTCCGGCGGCGACCGCGGCGAGTTTGCGTGCGGCCGGGAAGGCCGCTCCGCCCCGGCCGCTCAACCCGGAGGCGGTCACGGCGTCCAGAAGTGTGGCGCCTCCGGTAGGTGCAGGCCCGAAACACTTCGTATGCGAGGCCAATTCAGGACCCGCAAGCAGTAATCGTCGAACGCCGGTCGGTGCGGCGGGCTCGATGATCGCGGTCGTCGTGCTCATCGTGCACTCCTTCGCTGTATCCGTCCGAATTCGGTGAAATTGCCTGCGGTCCGCCAGGTCACGGCGGCGGCGACGGCGAGAATGCAGGCCCCGGCAACCGTGAGCAGCCACGGCCGGGACGCGTCGGTGCCGGTGCCCAGTGCGTGGATCAGCGCGACCGGCCACAGACCGTATGCGGCCCAATGGATCAAGCGGAATGTCCGCGGGCCGAGCCGGTGCCGCAGCAGCGCCGAGACGACCACCGCGATGAGCAGATCGACCGCGACGGTTCCCAGGCCCATCCACACCGGCCGGTAGTTCGCGGCGAAGGGCACCACGATGTCGATCAGCCGCAACTGTGCGTCCGGATCGGCGAGCAGGCTCAGCACATGAATGCCGACGAGCGTGCACGCGATGAGCGACGCGCCGCGGTGCAGATCGGCGATCGCGGTGCGGGGCAAGGTGATCGCACGTCCCGAGCGCGCCGCGATACCGGCGACGACGGCGACGGTCAACACCGCCAGCGCGGCGATCCCGCTGCCGCGGCCGAAGGCCCACAGCGCCTCCGTCATGGCCGAATGTCCCATGATGTCCCCTACCGTTCCGCGGGCCAGCCGCCGAGGGTGGTGATCCGCCCCGCGCGATCGACCAGCCGCGCGGGCGATCCGGACCGATGCAGCGGTTCGAGCGCGTCGCGTCCGCGCACGACGGCGGCCGTCGCGGCCGCATTGGCCGCCAGACAAGTGTTCGCCGCGACCGAGACTGTGCGCCAGACGGTTTCGGCGGCGACGCCGGTTCGCGGATCGACGATGTGATGGACCAGATGCCCGCCGCGCTTCCACCGTCGCCGCACGGTGCTGGAGGTGGCCAGCGCAGCGCCGACCGGGATGCTGATCCGGCAGCCGGGCTCGCCCGCCCCGTCGCGAACCTCGATCTGCCAGCCGCCGTCGGGTGCCGCCCCAGCGGTGGCGATATCGCCACCGAGGCTCACGAGCGTTCCGCAGCCGAAGCGTTCGGCGATCAGGTGTGCGCAGCGGTCGGCCGCGATCGCCTTGGCGGTGGCGCCCAGATCCAGCCGGACACCGCGCGGCACCGTCACGGTGCGCTCGTCGAGCAGCACCGTCGTCCAGTCCGTGCGCGGGGTGAACACCGCCTGGATCGGGGCGGCCGTATCCGTGTTCGCGACGAGCGCGTAATCCCGGTCGTACCCCAGCCGTTCGAGCGCCGCGCCGACCGTGGGATCCACGTCTCCGGCGGTGCTCTCGGCCACCGCGAGCGCCGCGCGCAGATACTCCGCGAACAGGGGCCCGATGACGACCGGACGACCCGGATGTGCACTCAGCCCACTGAGTTCGGAATCGTCACGGAACCGGCTGCAGGCGCGGTCGACGGCGTCGAGATATTCGCACATCGCCTCCCGGGCCCCGGCCAGATGCGCGGGATCGGTCACGACCAACCGGGCATTCGTACTCCACACCGACCAGTCGGCCGTCGCGATGCGGTCCGGTTCCAGGGTCGGCGCGGTCATGATCCGGCCGATTGTGCGTGGGAGTTGCCCGATCCGGTCCCGAGCTGCGGGACGGTTCCGGTCCCCGACGACGTGCTGGAATCGTTCGAGGAGACGTTGTTCCGGGTTGTCGTGCTCGTACTGCTGTCACTGCTGGTGGTGCTCGCGCTCGCGGTGTGGGTGTCCGTGTAGGCCAGGGCGGCCGCGCCGATGGTTCCGGCGACGCCGAGCGCCGCCAGCACCCGGGTCGCGGTGCGACCGGCCCGGCGGCCGGGATCCGATGACGTCATCGCATTCCTGTTCACTCGTGCGAGCGCATCGTTCGGCTCGTGTTCCCCGAGCATCCGGGCCGTTGCTGGGAGCGTCGTGAGAATTCGTCCGGTGCTACCTGTGTGAGCTGATCTCCGGCTCCCCCGCCTCTCCGGGACTTCAGCGGGTCGTATCGGGATTCGCCGGCGGCGGGAAAAGCTGCGTCCGAGCAACCTCGAATCCGGGCCCCGACTCGCCGTCGGTAGCGCGGTCCGGGACAACCCTCCGCCGCAACCCTTCCGACGACCTGGGACAATAGCTCCGGCAAATCGCGACGATTGGCCCGGCAGGGACCCTCCGCTTCGGTACAGGGTGAGCCAAACGGAAGTTTCGCGTTTGCGCACCGGTAACCCTGACGTGAGACAACGGTTTGCGCGCTCTCGGCGCCGATCCGGAAAGGTGGACAGTACGTGACGCTCCAGTGGGACGTTTCGCGGCCGCAGGTCCCGGGCCCGCAGGGTTCGCCGTCCTCGCCCCTGCTGCGATCCGCGCACGCCGCGCCGCCACGCACCCTCGTCGACGTCCTGGCCGCGACCGCCGGGGAACATCCCGATGCGCCCGCCCTCGACGACGGCGGCGATGTGCTCAGCTATGCCGAACTGCTCGCGGAGGTCGACGACACCGCCGACCGCCTGCGCGCGGCCGGGGTCCGCCGGGGCGACCGGGTCGGGGTCCGCATTCCGTCGGGCACCGCCGAGCTGTACGTGACGATCCTCGCGGTGCTGTACGCCGGGGCCGCGTACGTCCCGGTCGACGCCGACGATCCGGACGAACGCGCCCAGCTCGTCTTCGGCGAGGCCCGTGTCAGCGCGATCGTGACGGCCGCCGGGATCACCGCGACGGGCGTCGCGAGCCCGGCCCGGCCCGCACCGGACGCCGCACCCGAGCCCGGCGACGACGCCTGGATCATCTTCACCTCGGGATCCACCGGAACGCCGAAGGGGGTGGCGGTCACCCACCGCAACGCTGCCGCCTTCGTCGACGCCGAGGCCCGGATGTTCCTGCAGGACAAGCCGATCGGTCCCGGCGACCGCGTACTGGCCGGACTCTCGGTCGCCTTCGACGCCTCCTGTGAGGAGATGTGGCTGGCCTGGCGGCACGGCGCGTGCCTGGTGCCCGCACCCCGCGCGCTGGTGCGCAGCGGCATGGATCTGGGTCCGTGGCTGGTGCGCCGGGAGATCAGCGTGGTGTCCACGGTGCCGACGCTGGCCGCGATGTGGCCCGCCGAGGCGTTGGATGCGGTGCGGCTGTTGATCTTCGGCGGTGAGGCCGTCCCGCCGGACCTGGCCGAGCGGCTCGCGGGCAGCGGCGAGCGGGAGGTGTGGAACACCTACGGCCCCACCGAGGCCACCGTCGTGGCCTGTGCGGCTCTGCTGACCGGTGAGGGACCCGTGCGGATCGGATTGCCGCTGGACGGCTGGGATCTGGCCGTGGTCGATCCGGTCTCGGGAAAGCCGGTGGCCGAAGGGGATTCGGGCGAACTCGTGATCGGCGGCGTCGGCCTGGCGCGCTATCTCGACGCCGCGAAGGACGCCGAGAAGTACGCGCCCATGCCGACTCTCGGCTGGCAGCGGGCCTATCGCAGCGGTGACCTGGTCCGCTTCGACGGCGCCGGGCTGCTGTTCCTGGGGCGCGCGGACGATCAGGTCAAGATCGGCGGCCGCCGGATCGAACTCGGCGAGATCGATACCGCGCTGCAGAATCTCCCGGGCGTCAGCGGTGCGGCGTGCGCGGTGCGAACCACCAAGGCGGGCAACCGGATTCTGGTCGGCTACCTCGCCAGCGCCGATCCGGATTTCGACGTGCAGGCCGCCCGTGCCCTGCTGGCCGAGCAACTGCCCGCACCTCTGGTGCCGCGCCTGGCATTGCTGCCCGAACTGCCCACCCGCACCTCGGGCAAGGTCGACCGCAACGCGCTGCCCTGGCCGCTGCCGGGTGCGGGCTCGGCCCCCGAATCCTCCGGCGAACTCGAAGGCACCGCGCAATGGCTTGCCGGACTGTGGAATGCGATTCTCGGCGCGGAGGTCACCGACCTGCAAGCCGACTTCTTCGACCTCGGCGGCGGCTCGCTGTCGGCCGCGCAACTGGTGACCGGATTGCGTGAGCGTTTTCCCGAGGTGACCGTCGCGGATCTCTACGACCATCCGCGGCTGGGCGCGCTGGCCGAGCGGCTCGACGCCGCCGCACCAGCCGCCACCGTGCTGCCGCGCTTCGTGAAACCCACACCGCGCCTTGCACAGTGGACGCAGGTGCTCGCCGGGGTGCCGCTGACCACGCTGACCGGATTGCAGTGGCTGACCTGGCTCGGCATCGTCACCGATATCGCCAGCTGGTCCGGTTCGCTGCCGTGGCTGCCGGTGTTGTCGTGGTGGTGGCTGCTGCTCGCATTCGTCCTGTTCATCTCCCCGCTGGGTCGCATGGCGATCTGCGTGGCCGGCGCCCGGACGTTGCTCTGGGGTGTGCGGCCCGGCAGTTATCCACGCGGCGGCGCGGTCCATCTGCGACTGTGGGCCGCGGTGCGGCTGTCCGAGGCCAGTGGCGCGGAGAATCTGTCCGGCGCGCCGTGGATGGTGCCGTTCGCACGCGCCCTGGGCGCGAAGGTCGGCAAGGGCGTGGACCTGCACACCCTGCCGCCGGTCACCGGCATGCTCGAACTCGGCGACGGTTGCAGCGTCGAACCCGAGGTCGACCTGGCCGGGCACTGGATCGACGGTGACGTGGTGCACATCGGCAGCATCCGGATCGGCGCGGGTGCGGTGATCGGCTCACGCTCGACGCTGCTGCCCGGTGCGGTGGTCGGTAAGAATGCGGTGGTGGCGCCGGGTTCCGCGGTCTTCGGCAAGGTGAAGGCGGCACAGGAGTGGGCCGGTTCGCCCGCGGTGAAGGTCGGCAAGGCCGAACATCCCTGGCCGCCGCGCACGCCCGCGCGGGCCGCGCACTGGGTGGTCGCCTTCGGTCTGACCTCGATGGCGCTGGCCGCGATGCCGGTGCTGGGTCTGGCGGTCGGCGGTGTGCTGCTGGCCTGGTGGATTCGGGACGATCGCACCGGCGCGGCCGCGCTCGGGCACGCGTACGCGATGCTTCCGGTCGCCACGGTGCTGAGTCTGGCGGTCTTCGCCGCAGTGACCGTGATCGCGGTGCGGCTGCTGAGCATCGGGCTGCACGAGGGCTACTACCCGGTCCGCAGCCGGGTCGGCTGGCAGGTGTGGACCACCGAACGGCTGATGGACTCCGCGCGGACCTTCCTGTTCCCGCTGTACGCGAGCCTGCTGACGCCGGTGTGGCTGCGCCTGCTGGGCGCGCAGATCGGCAAGGGTGTGGAAGCCTCGACGGTGCTGCTGCTGCCGAAGTTCACCACCGTCGCGGACGGCGCGTTCCTCGCCGACGACACCATGATCGCCAGTTACGAACTCGGCGGCGGCTGGATGCGCATCGGTGAGGCGAAGGTGGGCAAGCGGGCCTTCCTGGGCAACTCCGGGATGACCGCACCGGGTCGCCGGGTGCCGAAGAACGGTCTGGTCGCGGTGTTGTCGGCCGCGCCGGAGAAGGCCAAGGCGGGTTCGTCGTGGCTGGGCAGCCCGCCGGTTCGATTGCGGCGCACCGCCGGTGACTCCGATACCGCGCGCACCTTCGATCCGCCCGCGCGGCTGCGGGTGGCGCGCGCGTTCGTCGAGACCTGCCGGCTGCTGCCGGTGATGGTGACCTTCGGCATCGGGCTGGGTGTGTTGTTCACCCTGGCGTGGACGGCCGCGACGGTCGGATACTGGTTCGCCGCACTGGTTTCAGGTCTGGTCCTGCTGGTCGCGGGCGTCTTCGCGGGCGGCTGCGCGGTGACCGCGAAATGGCTGCTGGTCGGCCGGATCGAGCAGGTGGAACATCCGTTGTGGAGCTCGTTCGTCTGGCGTAACGAGGTGTCCGACGCGTTCGTGGAGACCGTCGCCGCGCCGTGGTTCGCCCGCGCGGCCACCGGCACCCCGGTGATGAACATCTGGTTGCGCGGTCTGGGCGCGAAGATCGGCCGCGGCGTGTGGTGCGAATCCTATTGGCTCCCCGAGGCCGATCTGGTGACGCTCGGCGACGGCGCGACGGTGGAACGCGGATGTGTCGTGCAGACGCACCTGTTTCATGATCGGATCATGTCCATGGATACGGTGCGACTCGAGGCCGGGGCCACACTGGGCCCGCACTGCGTGGCGCTGCCCGCGGCGCGGATCGGGGCCGGCGCGACGGTCGGCCCGGCCTCCCTGGTGATGCGTGGTGACACGGTTCCCGATTCGACCCGCTGGCAGGGCAACCCGATCGCGCCGTGGCCGGATCGGCAGGGGCGCCGTTGATGACGGACAAGTTCTACGCACCGCCCATCGACGAATACCTACCCCAGAACGGCAATCGCGGCTATCGGGTCTCCCGGTACGAGTTGGACCTGGTCTACAAGGTGTCCAGCAACCGGCTGTCCGGCCGCGCGACGATCACCGCGGTGACCACCGCGGTGCAGCCGCGGTTCGCGCTGGATCTGTCCCAATCCCTCGGTGTGACCAAGGTTTTCGTGAACGGGTCCAAGGCGGCGAAGTACACGCACCATCGCGGCAAGCTCACCGTCACCCCCGCGCACAAGGTGCCCTCGGGCGGCGCCCTGGTCGTCGCGGTCCAGTACGCGGGCACACCCACACCGGTGCGCGGACAGTGGGGCGAGGTCGGTTGGGAGGAGCTGACCGAGGGCGCGCTCGTGGCCAGTCAGCCCAACGGGGCCGCATCCTGGTTCCCGTGTGACGACCACCCGAGTTCCAAGGCCAGCTATCGGATTTCGATCACCACCGACTCGCCCTACTACGCCGTCGCCAACGGCGCGCTGGTCCGCAAGCAGACCAAGGCCAGCCAGACCACCTGGGTGTACGACCAGCCCGAGCCGATGGCCAGCTATCTGGCGACGATTCAGATCGGGCCGTATCGCAAGTACCGGGTCGGTTCGGTGCACGACGACGCCGTGCCGATGCAGGCCATCCTGCCCGCGCGGCTGCGGGCGAACTTCGACTACGACTTCGCCCGGCAGCCTCGGATGATGGCCGAGTTCGCCGAGCGGTTCGGGCCGTATCCGTTCGGGTCGTACACGGTCGTGGTCACCGACGACGACCTCGAGATTCCGATCGAGGCGCAGGGGATGTCCATCTTCGGTGCGAACCACTGCGACGGGCAGCGCGGCGCGGAACGCCTGGTCGCACACGAGCTGGCGCATCAGTGGTTCGGCAACAGCCTCACCGTGGGGCAGTGGCGTGACATCTGGTTGCACGAAGGGTTCGCCTGTTACGCCGAGTGGATCTGGTCGGAAGCCAGCGGCGGCCCCGACGCCGACGAGCTGGCCCGCGCGGCACGGCAGAACCTGGCTCGTTCGCCGCAGGACATCGTGGTCGGCGATCCGGGCCCGCGGCTGATGTTCGACGACCGCGTCTACAAGCGCGGCGCGCTGACCCTGCACGCCCTGCGACTGTCGCTGGGCGATCCCGGATTCCTCGGGCTGCTGCGGGAATGGACTGCGCGCTACCGGCATTCGACGGTCAGCACCGAGGAGTTCGCCGATCTGGCCGGACGCTACAGCACCGGGTCGCTGCGGCCACTGTGGAACCGCTGGTTGTACGAGACCGCGTTGCCGGAGCTGCCCGCGCCCGGTGCGACGAGGTAGCGGATCGGGCTCAGGCGTCGGGGACGTTCTGCGCCAGCTCGTCCAGCCACGCCGTCGCGATGGCATCGCTGGGTGCGCGCCAGTCGCCGCGCGGGGACAGTGAACCACCCGAACCGACCTTCGGCGCGTTGGGCAGCGTCGAGCGCTTGAACTGGCTGGTCTGCACGAAGCGGCGCAGGAATTCCGCCAGCCAGTGCTTGATCGTCGGCAGATCGTATTCGTGGCGGTCGTCCTCGGGAATCAGATCCGGCCACGGCCCGCGGGTGCGATCGGACCAGGCGTGCCGGGCCAGATAGGCGATGCGGCTGGGCAGATAGCCGAATCGCAACAGGTAGTACAGGTGGAAGTCCTGTAGTTCGTACGGCCCCACCACGGCCTCGGAACTCTGTCCGGGCTGGTCCTGCGACGCCGGATCATCCTGTGCCGCAACGGGTACGAGTTCGGGGGAGATCTCGGTCTGCAGGATCGAGCGCAACACCTCGTCCGCGTCCGGGCCGAGATCGCCGGTCTGTACCGTCCAGGCGATCAGATATTTGATCAGGGTCTTGGGCACCGAGGCATTGACGCTGTAGTGCGACATGTGATCCCCGACGCCGAAGGTGCACCAGCCCAGCGCCAGTTCGCTCAGATCACCGGTGCCGATGACGATCGCGCCGTTCTGATTGGCCAGCCGGAACAGATGTGAGGTGCGCTCGCCGGCCTGTACGTTCTCGTAGGTCACGTCGTACTGTGGAACGCCCTGGGCCGCAGGATGATTCAGATCGTGCAACATCTGGGTGGCCGAGGGCCTGATATCTATCTCGTGTGCCGAGACGCCCAGCGCCCGCATCAGCCGATGCGCGTCGGTGCGGGTGCGCGAACCGGTGGCGAAGCCGGGCATGGTGTACGCCAGCACATTCGAGCGCGGCAGGCCCAGCCGGTCCATCGTCTGCACCGCGACGATCAGCGCCAGCGTCGAATCCAATCCGCCGGACACCCCGATCACCACACGCTGTGATCCGGTCGCGGCCAGCCGGGTACTCAGGCCCGCCACCTGGATGTGGTGCACCTCCGCGCAGCGTTCGTTGCGCATCGCGGAATCGGCCGGGACGTAAGGGAATCGGGGAACGGTGCGCCGCAACGTCACCGCATCCGCCGGGATCGGCAATTCGATATCGATGCGCCGCATGCTCGCCAGCCGGTCGTGGTGGTCGTGCACGGTGTCGGCGAAACTGGTCATCCGCAATCGGTCCGCGGCCAGCCGGCGCAGATCCACATCGGCGGTCACCAGTTGCGGGCTCTCGGTGAAACGCGCACCCTCGGCGAGCAATTCGCCGTTCTCGCACACCAGCGCCTGACCGTCCCAGGCCATATCGGTGGTGGATTCGCCGTATCCGGCGGCCGAATACAGATAGGCCGCGATATAGCGCGCGGAATGCGAGGCGCACAATTGCCGGCGATAGTCGGCCTTGCCGACGACGATATTGCTCGCCGACAGGTTCACCAGCACCGTGGCCCCCGCCAGAGCGGCGAAACCACTGGGCGGCAAGGGAACCCAGCCGTCCTCGCAGATCTCCAGGTGGAAGACGAATCCCGGTACGTTCGTCGCGGTGAACAGCAGATCCGCGCCGAACGGAACGCGCTGCCCCGCCACGGTGATCCGATCCCCGAGCGACTCCCGCGCCGCCGCGAACTGCCGCTTCTCGTAGAACTCACGATAATTGGGCAGATAGCTCTTGGGCGCGACGCCCAGGATCCGCCCGCGGTCGATCACGATCCCGCAGTTGAACAATCGCCCCTGCGCGCGCACCGGCGCACCCACCACGAGCACCGTGTCGATGCCGGCGCTCTCCTCGACGATCCGCCGCAGCGCCTGCTCGACGGCGTGATCCAGAGCGTCGGAATGGAACAGGTCGTCGGCGGTGTAGGTGGACAGTCCGAGTTCGGGGAAGACGGTCAGCACCACCCCGTCCGCGGCCGCGCGTCGTGCGAGCGCGAGGGTCTGCTCGGCGTTGTAGGCCGGATCGGCGACCCGCACCGGCGGCACCGCCACCGCCACCCGGGCGAATCCGTGCCGGTACAGCGAATCGAACGGCAGCTGCATTCCACAACCCCTTACCCGCGGTGCGGTGATCATGATCGTGCTGAAATCTACGGCACCCGCGCGGTTGCCTTGACCTCGGCGTCAACCTCTAACGTCGGATACGGCGCCGCATCGCAGGTGGATGCGGGCCGGGAGGAGTACGAATGCGGATCGGCGAACTGGCCCGGCGGGCGTCCACGACGCCGCGGGCACTGCGCTACTACGAATCACGCGGTCTGCTGACCACGCGGCGCGATGCCAGCGGGTACCGCAGCTACGACGAGGCGGATCTGACGATCCTGCGACAGATCCGCACGTTGCAGGACTGCGGATTCGAGCTGGAGGACATCCGGCCGTTCGTGGACTGTCTGCGCGCGGGCCACCCGACGGGTGATGCGTGCCCGTCCTCGGCACAGGTCTACCGCCGCAAGCTGAGCGAACTGGACGAGCTGATCGGGCAGTTGCACGGAGTGCGGGGTTGGATCGCCGGTCAGCTGGCCGGTGTCGAATCAGTGGCCCCCGACCTGCCGCGATGCGAGTTCGGCCCGCCGCTGTCTGCCTCCGATTGCGACCGTCAACCCTCGAATACACCGATACCCGGAGAAGATGATGACGAACACTGAGACGACCACCGGCCTGACCACCGTCTCCGACGCGACCTTCGCCCACACGGTGCTGGACGCCCCACTCCCGGTCCTGGTCGAGTTCACCGCACACTGGTGCCCGCCGTGCCGAATGATCGAGCCGGTCCTGACCGAGATCGCCGCCGAACAATCCGACCGCCTCACAGTCGTCCAACTCGACGTCGACGCCAACCCCGTCACAACCGCGGCCTACAGCGTCCTGTCCATGCCCACCCTCATGGTGTTCCGCAACGGCACCGCGATCCACACCCTGGTCGGCGCCCGCTCGAAACGCCGCCTGTTGACCGAACTAGCTGACGCACTCTGAGCGGAACAAGAACCCACCGGGGCCGCCGACAACCGATCACGGCGAACCCGCCACCTGCGAGTCTCGCTACGCAACACCTGATTTCGCACGAACATCGGTAACTCACCGGGAACGTCCAAAACCCAGCCGCCCTCCCGACCGTCGGCCCGAAGCTGAACGGTGTCGGCACCTCACGACCCGCTGAAGTCTCGGGGTGGCGGGGGAGCGTGGCGGGGGAGTTATTCGCGGGAGGTCTGCTCCCGCAGGCGCGCAAGGGTTTTCGCGAGAATGCGGGAGACGTGCATCTGCGAGATGCCCATCCGCTGGGCGATCTGCGTCTGGGTCATCGACTCGAAGAAACGCATGGTCAGGATGCGACGCTCGCGTTCGGGGAGTCCGGCCAGCAGCGGCCGGATGGCCACGTACTCCTCGACCCGGTCGAACTGGGACTCCTCCTCGCCCAGGGTGTCCAGCAGCGAGGCCTCGGTATCGCGGCCCACCGACACCGCATCGATCGAACTGGGCTGGTACGCATTACCGGCGATGACCGCCTGGGTCACCTCGTCCGGATCGATGTCGAGTTCGGCGGCGATCTCCTTGGCGGTGGGGGAGCGGCCCAGCGACTGCGACAGCGCGTCGATCGCCGAGCCGATGCGCAGATGGGTCTCCTTGACCCGGCGGGGGACTCGCATCGCCCAGGTGTTGTCGCGGAAATAGCGCCGCACCTCGCCCATGATCGTGGGCACCGCGAAGGACAGGAAGTTCGAGCCGCGCGAGATGTCGAACCGGTCCACCGCGTGCACCAGCCCGACCCGGGCGACCTGGGTCAGATCGTCGAAAGGCTCACCGCGACCGCTGAACTTGCGCGCGATGTGATCGGCCAGCGGGATGCACCGGCTGATCAGCTGGGCACGCAACTCCCCGTGCCGCGCGCTGCCCTCCTCGACAGCGGCCAGTCGCTCGAAAAGGATTGCGACATCGTCGTATCCGGAAACGGACTGGGTGACCTCCTCGACCTCGTCGGCGGCCACCTCCTCCTCGGACGTGGTCTCCTCGGGCTCCCCGGGCTTGCGCTCGCCGGTGGGGGTCGTGTCCTTCGGAGCTTGCGGATCGGGAGATGCCACGGCGTCGTCGGATTCGAACACGGTGTCCTCGTCCGCCACTATGCCTTCCCCCGGGCCCGCCGGAATTCCACGATCGTCGGGTAGCCGGAAGCGACCTGGTCGAAGGGATCCTGCGTGGCCTGCACCTCGTCGGTGAGGGTGCGCAGCACGTGCCAGCCGAAGCTGCGCTCGTCGGGTAGGCCCTCCAGGGCGGCGATACCGCGCACGCGCACAATCAGATCCGTATCGCCGACGGAGAATCGGCACTGCAGGGTGGTGTCGGGGGCTGCGAGGCCGATCAGTGTCGAGCACACCTCGTCGACCGCCAGCCGGACGTCGGCCACCTCGTCGAGGGTGAAATCGCTGAGGAGAACCAGGGTTTCGGCGAGCCCGCGCACAATCGGGAGTTGCGACACGGCCGCGGCCACGCCGATCTCCACCGGGGTGCCGCGCAGTCCCTGTTCCGCCGAAATATTGATCACAAGGTGAAGGCTACCCAAACAACCCGGCCACAATCGAATCCGCGGCCGAATTCGCGGCACTCGTGAGCGGGGTGAAAGGTGTTGCCGTCGCATTCGGCCGATGCGGGGGTGGGCTGCGGCGGTCGGGCCCGGCGGGTGATACGGGGCCGCTACACTTCGCGCTGTGCCCGCCTCCGACGTTTCCAGTACCGACACCGCCCCGCGAACCGAGACGGAGTTCCACCGTCCGGCCCCGATGATCGCGCCCTCGATCCTGTCCGCCGACTTCGCGAATCTCGCCAGGGATACCGCGGAGATCGTGGGTGCGGACTGGGTGCACGTCGATGTGATGGACAACCACTTCGTGCCGAATCTGACCCTCGGCCTGCCCGTCGTGCAGAGCCTGCTCAAGGCGACGGATCTGCCGCTGGACTGCCATCTGATGATCACCGACCCGGGTCGCTGGGCCCCGCCTTATGCGGAGGCGGGAGTCTACAACGTCACCTTCCACGCCGAGGCGACCGATGATCCGGTCGCGGTGGCGCGCGATATCCACGCGGCGGGCGGTAAGGCGGGGCTGGCGGTCAAGCCGAACACCCCGATCGAGCCGTATCTGGAGATCCTGCGGAATTTCGACACCCTGCTGGTGATGAGCGTCGAGCCCGGTTTCGGCGGCCAATCGTTCATCGCGCACGTCCTGGACAAGGCGCGCACCGTGCGCCGTCTGGTGGACTCCGGCGAACTGCGCCTGGTGGTGGAGATCGACGGCGGCATCAATATGGACACCATCGAGCAGTCCGCCGAGGCGGGTGTGGATTGTTTCGTCGCCGGATCCGCGGTGTACGGCACCACCGATCGCGCTGCGACCGTGGAAGCGTTGCGCCGCAAGGCGATCCAGGCCGGACGCTAGCCGACCGGCGAACTCACGGACGCTGCGCTCGACCCGCCGCGCCGGCCTCGGCGCGCGCGGCCTCGATCACCGTCTCCAGCGGCGGCACCGCATCGCCCCCGCCCGGTGGCTGGACCCAGACCCGGTATCCGGTGCGCTCGTCGTCCGCCGAGGGCAGCACCACCGGGCTGCCCGCGCAGGCCACCGTCGTGTAGAGCCGGAACAATTCGGCCGCGACCGCGGTGCTCGGGCTGCCCGGACCGGTGATGAACGTCCAGCGGCGGGCGCGGGGATGGTGGACGACCGGTCCGGCGACGCCGGCCCGCTCGAGCTGCTGTTGCACGCGTTCGCCGAGGTCTGCGGGCATGGTGATGGCGCCATAGCGGGAGCCGACCTCGAGCAGGATGTGGTGCGACGCCGGGTCGACCCAGGCGGGCAGGTGGGATTCACAGCGATATCGCACGCAACGAATTTCGAGTGTCGAATCGAGAATCATGGTCACGTCGCACCCCCGTCTGTGTAGTCGGTCAACCCTGCTCCGGCCTGGGCGAACCCCGATTTCCCTCCGGCCGGAACGTGAAATGAACCGTGGGAATCAACTGCATAACAATGCTGCTGCCGATCGCATCGAAACGCAAGCCTGAGGTGTGAGCGCGTCGCGGAATGGGTAAATAGGGCTGCTGAGTCGTTGTCCGGCCCGGTATATCGATCGGATGCTTCGAGAAAATGCGCCGATCGATACCGATCACCATAATTCGCGCAGAATTCGTATAGGTATTTCCCGATTCCGCCACGAATTCCGCAGCGATATTCGGTGTGCCGGTATCGGCCCGGTCGTCGCGTCGGCTTCCGGCCGGATTCGCCGGTCTGGCGGTCCGGAGTCCGTGGAGCGGGACGGCGAGGTGCCGCGGCCGGATCGGCCTGGTTAGGCTGAGGACGCACCGGTCCGGCAGGGAATATCGCCCGCGGTCCGGGGTGTTGCCGAAGGCGGGTACCGGGTGAGAAGGAGAGCGGGCATGTTCACAGGCATCGTCGAGGAGCTCGGCGAAATCGTGGCGGTCGAGCCGCTGGCCGATGCGGCGCGGCTGACCATTCGAGGCAAGCTCGTGACCTCCGATGCCCGGCATGGCGACTCCATCGCGGTGAACGGTGTGTGCCTGACCGTCGTCGACGTCGTCGACGGCGACAGCTTCACCACCGACGTGATGGGCGAGACGCTCAACCGATCCAGCATCGGCACACTCGATCTCGGCGCGAACGTCAACCTCGAGCGCGCCGCGGCGGTCGACAGCCGCCTCGGCGGGCACATCGTGCAGGGCCACGTCGACGGCACCGGCGTCATCCTCTCGCGCAGCCCGCAGGAGAACTGGGAGGTCGTGCGCGTCTCGGTGCCCGATGCGCTGGCCCGCTACGTCGTGGAGAAGGGCTCGATCACCATCGACGGCATCTCGCTGACGGTGTCGGGTATCGGCACGGATACCGAGGGTGAGGCTGGTCACCTCGACTGGCTCGAGGTCTCGCTCATCCCGACCACCCGTGAACTCACCACGCTGGGGTCCGCGCCGGTAGGGGCCACGGTCAACCTCGAGGTGGACATCATCGCGAAATACGTGGAGCGGCTCATGCAGCGCGGATAGTTCGGGTGGCGAACAACCCAGCTGCCCGACGCCGTACTGTAATTGGCATCCATATCGAGACGGAGCACAGCAGACGTGACCAGGTTCGACACCATCGAGCGCGCAGTCGCCGATATCGCCGCCGGTAAAGCGGTCGTCGTCGTCGACGACGAGGGCCGCGAGAACGAGGGCGACCTCATCTTCGCCGCGGAGAAGGCCACCCCCGAACTGGTGGCCTTCATGATCCGCTACACCTCCGGTTACATCTGTGTACCGCTGACCGGCATCGACTGCGACCGTCTGGGCCTGCCGCCGATGTACTCGATCAACCAGGACAAGCACGGCACCGCCTACACCGTGTCGGTGGATGCGCGCGAGGGCGTCACCACGGGTATCTCCGGCGCCGACCGCGCGCGTACCATGCGCCTGCTCGCCGACCCGTCGGCGACGGCCGATCAGTTCAACCGTCCCGGGCACGTGGTTCCGTTGCGCGCCAAGGAAGGTGGTGTGCTGCGCCGCCCCGGGCACACCGAGGCCGCGGTGGATCTGGCCCGCCTGGCCGGGCTCTCCCCGTCGGGCGTGATCTGCGAGATCGTCAGCCAGAAGAACGAGGGCGATATGGCCCGCACCGAGGAGTTGCGGGTCTTCGCCGACGAGCACGAGCTGGCGCTGATCTCCATCGCCGACATGATCGCCTGGCGGCGCAAGCACGAGAAGCAGGTGGAGCGGATCGCCGAGGCGCGAATCCCCACTCGCTACGGCGATTTCAAGGCCGTCGGCTACAAGAGCATCTACGACGAGGTCGAGCACGTCGCGCTGGTACTCGGTGACGTCGCGGTGGACGGCGGCGAGGACGTGCTGGTACGCGTGCACTCGGAGTGCCTCACCGGCGACGTGTTCGGCTCGCTGCGGTGCGACTGCGGTCCGCAGTTGCACGCGGCGATGGAGATGGTCGCGGCCGAAGGCCGCGGCGTGGTGCTCTACATGCGCGGGCACGAGGGCCGCGGCATCGGCCTGATGCACAAGCTGCAGGCCTATCAGCTGCAGGACAACGGACACGACACCGTCGATGCGAATATCGAGCTGGGCCTGCCCGCCGACGCGCGTGACTACGGCACCGGCGCGCAGATCCTGGTCGATCTGGGCATCACCTCGATGCGCCTGCTGACCAACAATCCGGCCAAGCGCGTCGGCCTGGACGGCTACGGTCTGAGCATCACCGAGCGGGTGCCGATGCCGGTGCGTGCCAACGCCGAGAACCTGCGGTACCTGCGCACCAAGCGCGACCGCATGGGCCACGATCTGGTCGGGCTCGACGACCTGGACCTGGGCGAGACCGCACAGTAGAACCGCCGGGCCGCGTCGGGCGGTGACGGCTACGGAAAGGAATCCGATGAGCGGTACTGGAGTACCGGCCTTCGATCTCGACGACGCCAAGGACCTCAAGGTCGGCGTCGTCGCGTCGCGGTGGCACAGCACGATCTGCGACACCCTGCTCGCGAACGCCGAGCAGGTGGCGCGCAAGGCGGGCGTCGATCAGCTGACCGTGGTGCGCTGCGCGGGGGCGATGGAACTTCCGGTCGTCGCGCAGGCGCTGGCCCGCACCCACGACGCGGTGATCGCGCTGGGTGTCGTGATCCGTGGTGAGACACCGCATTTCGAGTACGTCTGCGATGCGGTGACCGCCGGGCTCACCCGCGTCTCGCTGGACGAGAGCACCCCGGTCACCAACGGCGTGCTGACGGTGAACACCGAGGCGCAGGCCCTGGACCGGGCCGGACTGCCCGATTCGGCGGAGAACAAGGGCGAGCAGGCCGCCGCTGCCGCTCTGGATGCGGCGCTGACGTTGCGCGCGCTGCGGCAGGCAGTCTGATCCGATGACGCCGGTCGTCCGAATCTGGAAGCGCACACCGCAGGCGGCGCCCGAAACCGCCGATGCCGGTTGGGATCTGGAGGTGCGCCCGCATCGCGCGGTGCGGAACTCCCGGATCGTCGCCGCGGTGATCGCGATCGTGTTCGTCCTGGCCGGGGTGTTGTCGAACCACAGCCACACCGGGGTGAATTTCCGCGGCGCCGATCAGGCGGCGGTGATCGTGTTCGGCCTGCTGTTGGCCGCCGCGGTGCTCCTGCTGACCCGCCCGCGCGTGCGGGTCGGCGCGCGGGGCGTGGTCGTGCGCAACATCCTGGGGGACAACGCGTTCGCCTGGAAGGACATCCTCGGGGTGTCGATCCCGGACAAGAAGGCCTGGGCCAGGCTGGAATTGGTGGGCGACGAGTACGTGCCCATGCTGGCGATCCGGGTCAACGACAAGGACTACGCCGCGCAGTCGTTGGAGCGCTTCCGCGAGCTCGGCGCGAAATACACTGCCGCCCAGGACAAGTGAGCGCGAACGTCGGTCGATTCGTCGGGATGCCATCCCGGACGGACTGATTCGAGGCCGAGCTGCGGCATCCGCGCTCCGATCTCGGTGTTGTCTGGTCCGGTCGAAGGGCAGTGGCCTCGAACGGTTGCGATCCCTGCTGGACGCCACGCTCCCGGCATGTCTGTGCTGCTCGCTCGGGGCGTGGCGTCAGGAAGTCGACCGATCTAGTTGGAGTCGCCCATGACCGCGCCTTCGCGTCGTGGATCGGCTCCACCGATCCAGCCGTCCGGCGTGCGCTTCAAGGCGCTGAGTCCGCTGGATTGCTGGACCACGGAGACCTGATGTCCCATCGCGCGCAACTGCTCGACCAGCGGGTTGTGATCGCCGTTCGATACGGCGTCGATGTCCGGATCCTCGCCGCCGATCCCGGTGACCGGTGTGTTGGCCGCGCCGAAATCGGCCAGGGATACCGCCTGCTGCGGGTCCAGGCCCCAATCCAGCAATCCGACAAGGGTTTTCACGACGAACTGCGGGATCATGCCGCCGCCCGGTGAACCCGTGACGTAGCTGAGCTGTCCGCGGGATCCGTCCGGGTTGCGGTCGAAGACCAGGGTGGGGCTCATCGAGCTGCGCGGGCGCTTACCGGGTTGGATCCGATTGGCGACAGGGGTGCCGTCGGCGGCGGTGGGCGTCGCGCTGAAATCGGTGAGTTGATTGTTGAGCACGAATCCGTCGACGACGTGGAACGAGCCGAACGCCGATTCGACGGTGGTGGTCATGGTGGCGGCATTGCCGTATCGATCCACCACCGAGATGTGGCTCGTACCGTGTTCGGGCTGTTGCGGTCCGGTCGCCACGGGGACCGGTCCGAAGTCGCCGGGCTGCGCGGTGCCCATGCTGTGCGCCGGATCGATCAGTGCCGCACGCTGTTTCAGATAGTTCTCGTTCAGCAGGGTGTCGGGCGAGTTCCCCGGCAGCGGGACGAAGTCGGGATCGGCGACGTACTTGTCGCGGTCGGCGTACGCGAGGCGTTCGGCCTCGGAGATCAGGTGCACCGCGCGGGCGGTGGGAATTCCGCCGTTGCGATCGAGATGCTGTGGCGCCAGCGAGGCCATGTCGAAGTTCTGCAGGATGCCCAGCGTGGCGCCCACGGTGATACCGCCGGAGGACGGGCCGGGCATACCGCACAGCTCGTGCGTGCGGTAGTTCGTGCAGATCGCCGTGCGTTTCTTCGCCTGGTAGTCGCTCAGATCCGCGAGGGTGAGCTGGCTGGGAGTGCGTCCGGCCGAGGTGGTCGTGGCGGCCGCCACGATGTCCCGGGCGATCGTGCCGGTGTAGAAGGCGTTCGCGCCGCCGTCGGCGATCGCCCCCAGTGTCTTGGCCATTCCCGGGTTGGTGATGGTGGTACCGGCCGGTTTGGGCGAGCCGTCGGGTCGCAGGAAATACGCCTTGGCGTTGTCGTCCCGGGCCAGATCCGACGCGGAGGCGGAGATTTCGGCGGCCATCCGGGGACTGATCGCGAAGCCGTGGTCGGCCAGATCGATCGCCGGGGTGAACAGGTCGTGCCAGGACTGTTTGCCGTGATCGGTGTGTGCCCGCTCGAGCAGTCGCAGGGCGCCCGGTACACCGATGGACCGGCCGCTGGCCCGGGTGCTGGGTTGCGGCGTGGTCTGATCGGTGTCGCTCACCCAGCGCAGATAGTTCTCCGTCGCGGCGGCGGGTGCGGTCTCGCGGCCGTCGTACGCGTCGATGGTCCTGGTCTTGGCGTCGTAGTAGAGCAGGAACGCGCCGCCGCCGATGCCGGTGGCCTGCGGTTCCACCAGGCCCAGCACCATCTGCACCGCGACCAGTGCGTCGGCGGCGGTGCCGCCGGAGGCGAGCACTCGGCAAGCCGCCTGGGTGGCGATGGGATTGGCGGCCGAGACGGCGTAGTTGTGCGTGCGGACCGCCGTCATATCGGTGCGATATCCGGTGCCGACCTCCGGATTGTTCGCGATATCGCCGGAAGCGGTCGGCGCGGCCGCAGTGACGTGGGTGCCGTTCTGCGGGTCGGCACACGGACCGCTCGCCCCGTTGGACTGATCCGAGCAACCTGTCAGCAGACCTGCGATGAGCAGCAGGGCGGCCGCGGCTGCGCTGGTGAGGTGCCGAGTGCGCGTCATGCTCGGACTGTAGCGGGAGTCGTCGTCGCGGTGCTGCCAGTATCGGGAAGCCGATTGTGTTGGCGCTCGGCTACTTTTGTGCCGACGTCATTCACCGCCGACGCCACTGTGATCGGGCGGTGGCTGTGCTCGGCAGAGGCCGATATGTGGCGCCTGGCTATCGGCCGGGTAACCTCTGCGTCGACCATCGACCGCGAAGGACTCAACTGTCATATGACCGAGGTACGGGGCAAGGAATTCCTCGGCGCGGAGGACAGCGGCTATCACAAGAGCCTCAAACCGCGTCAATTGCAGATGATCGCCATCGGCGGAGCGATCGGCACCGGGTTGTTCCTGGGTGCCGGTGGTCGTCTCGCCAGTGCCGGGCCGGGATTGTTCCTGGTCTACGGCATCTGTGGCATCTTCGTCTTCTTCATCCTGCGAGCGCTGGGCGAACTGGTACTGCACCGGCCCTCGTCCGGCTCGTTCGTCTCCTACGCCCGGGAGTTCTACGGGGAGAAGGCGGCGTTCGTCGCGGGGTGGATGTACTTCCTGAACTGGTCGATGACCGGGATCGTGGACACCACCGCGATCGCGACCTACTTCCACTACTGGGGCGGTTTCCGGTCCGTCGCGCAGTGGCTCCTGGCGCTGATCGCGCTGGTCATCGTGCTGAGCATCAACCTGGTGTCGGTGAAGTGGTTCGGTGAGCTGGAGTTCTGGGCCGCGCTGGTGAAGGTCGTCGCGCTGGTGGCCTTCCTCGGCGTGGGCGTGGTGTTCCTGGCCGGTCGTTTCACGATCCAGGGCGCGAGCACCGGGCTGGGCGTGATCAACCACACCGGGGGCTGGTTCCCGACCGGCGCGCTGCCGCTGGTGACCGTGACCTCCGGTGTCGTATTCGCTTATGCCGCAGTGGAAATGGTCGGCACCGCGGCCGGTGAGACCGCGGACCCGCTGAAGATCATGCCGCGGGCGATCAACTCGGTGATCATGCGTATCGCGGTGTTCTACGTGGGTTCGCTGATTCTGCTGGCGCTGCTGCTGCCCTACACCGCCTACTCGAAGGACGAGAGCCCGTTCGTCACTTTCTTCTCCAAACTCGGTGTGCCGCATGCCGGTTCGGTGATGAACTTCGTGGTGCTGACCGCCGCCTTCTCCAGCCTCAACGCCGGGCTGTACTCCACCGGCCGCATCCTGCGCTCGATGTCGATGAACGGCAGCGCGCCGAAGTTCACCAGCGTGATGAACCGGCGCGGCGTGCCCTACGGCGGCATCCTGCTGACCGCGGTGATCGCGCTGTTCGGCATCGGGCTCAACTATCTCGTGCCCTCGCAGGCGTTCGAGATCGTGCTGAACGTGGCCTCGCTCGGCATCCTCGCGTCCTGGGCGACGATCGTGCTGTGCCAGTTGCAGATGTGGCGGTGGTCGCGCGCCGGGCGGGTGGAACGGCCCCAGTTCCGGATGTTCGGCGCGCCCTACTCCGGAATCGCCACGCTGCTGTTCCTGGCGGCCGTGCTGGTGCTGACCGCCTTCGACTATCCGGTCGGGACCTGGACCGTGGCCAGTCTCGTGATCATCGTCCCGGCGCTGGTCATCGGGTGGTTCGCCGCGCGCAAACGAGTGTTGGCCATCGCGCACGAGCGCGAGGGGTACACCGGGGAGTACCCCGTCGTCGCCAACATCCCCGTCGACGGACAGGAGCGCTAGGCCAGGACACTTCGGTCGGTGCGGACCTGCCAGCGGCCGTCGGTCCGGGTCAGCCGGATCGGATGGTCGAAGCAGGCGCTGATGTTCTCGCTGGTCAGCACGTCGTCGACGGGGCCCGCGGCGATCCGGCGGCCGTCGCGCAGCAGCATGGCGTGCGTGATGCCGGGCGGCAGCTCCTCGAGGTGGTGGGTGACCAGGATCGAGGCCAGGTCCGGATGGGCGGCCTGCAGGCGGTCGATCCGGTCGATGAGCTGTTCGCGCCCGGCCACGTCGAGTCCGGTGGCCGGTTCGTCCAGCAGCAACAGGCTCGGGTCGGCCATCAGGGCGCGGGCGATCAGCGCGCGGCCGCGCTCACCCTGGGACAGCGTGGGCCAGCGCGCGTCGCGGCGGTGGGCGAGGCCGAGCAGTTCGACCAGCCGGTCCGCCTCGACGATCTGCTCGGCGGTCGGTGTCCAGCGCTGCTGCAGATCGGCGGTGTTGGTCAGACCCGTCAGCACGACCTCGTACACCCGCAGCGGATAGGGCAGGGTGTGCCGCGGATCCACATGGCCGATCGAGGTGCGCAGTTCGCGCATGTCCACTCGGCCCAGTCGTTTGCCGAGTACCTCGACCGTGCCGCGGGTGGGATGTTCGAACGCGCCGGCCATCTTCAGCAGGGTGGTCTTGCCCGCGCCGTTGGGGCCCAGCAGCGCCCAGTGCTCGCCCGCGCGCACCGTGAGCGAGATGTCGGCCAGGATGGCGTTGCCGTTGCGCACGAAATCGACGGCGCCGACCTGCAGGATAGGGGACTCGACCATGTGTCCACGGTAACAAGTCCTCAGACAAGCTGATAGGTGATCTGGGTCATGGGATGACTTCGGTACGCTGTGCGGCGTGACGATTCGCGCGGTGCTGTTCGATTTCTCGGGAACGTTGTTCCGGCTCGAGGCCGACGAGAGCTGGGCCACAGATCTGGTGACGGCCCAGGGCCGTCCCTTCGACGAGGCCGAATCGGCCGAGATCCTGGACCGGATGACCACGCCGGTCCATCAGGCGGTGCAATTCGACGCCCATCATCAGCACGCCTGGGAGCAGCGGGATCTGGATCCGGCCAGGCACCGGGAGGTGTATGAGGAGGTGCTGCGCCAGAGCGGGGTCGAGGGTGAACCGGCCCGGCGGCTGTACGCCCGCATGGTGGACCCGTCGCTGTGGACGCCCTATCCCGACACCGGCAAGGTGCTGGAGGCGTTGTCGGGCAACGGAATCCCCGTCGCGGTGGTCAGCAACATCCCGTTCGACATCCGACCGGCCTTCCTCGACCACGACTGGGACCGGTACGTCGATGTGTACGCGCTGTCGTTCGAACTCGGTGCGGTCAAACCGGATCCGCCGATCTTCGAATGGACGCTCGATCGGCTCGGCGTGCCGCCCGAGGACGCGCTGATGGTGGGCGACAGCCGCGAGAACGACGGCGCCGCAACCGCACTCGGCTGCGCCTACGAATGGGTGGACCCGGCGCCCACCGCCGGCCGCCGGACCGGTCTACTCGATGCCCTGGCCCGCCACGACGTGCTCTGATCCGCGATGTCACCGGTCAGCGCTGCGGTCAACATCCGAGCTGATCGGCCAGATCCAGGAAATCCACGGCGTTGACATCGAACTCGTCCGAGAACTCGACATCGGCGAGGCTCGGATCGCCGAACTCGTCGGGCCGGGCGATGAACGCGGTCCGCATGCCCAGCCCGGATGCCGCCCGCAGATCGTATTTGTGACTGGCCACCATCATGATCTGCGAGGGTGACAGCCCCAGGTACCCCGCGGCGAGGTGATAGGCCCGGGGATCGGGTTTGAACGCACCGGCCATCTCGGCGGCGAAGACCGCGTGCCACGGGAAGTCGCAGTGCCGCGTGATGCTCACCACCGCGTCGACGTCGGCGTTGGACAGCGTAGCGAGGGTATACGCGCCGCGCAGCCGGGTCAGTCCGGGGACGGCATCGGGCCAGGGATCCAACAGTTTCCACGCCGCAGTGAGTTCCGCGCGGCCCTCGGGATCCAGCTCGATACCGTGCTCGTCGAGGATTTCGTCGAGGGCGATGCGATAGATCGACGCGACGCTGATCCACTCGCCGGTCCGGTTCTCGGCGCCCGTTCCGCGGAAATACGCTGCGCGCCAGTCGTTCACGAAACCGGCCCAGTCCCGGTCCGGATATCGCGAGCCCAGCACGCGGCGGCTCGCCGCGGTGATCGTGGAGTGGAAATCCGTGGCGGTGCCCTGGACGTCGAACAATAGCGCCTGCGGCCGGTCGGTCATGCCATGGATGGTATTCGTCCGGCACGGCCGACCGACCACCTGCGGGCTCAGCGCGGCAGGCGGGCCATCGCGCGTCCGGCCGAACGTCCGGAGAAGATGCATCCGCCCAGGAAGGTGCCTTCCAGGGCGTTGTAGCCGTGCACGCCGCCACCGCCGAATCCGGCGACCTCGCCCGCGGCGTACAGCCCCGCGAAAGGTGTTCCGGCCGAATCGATCACCTGGGAGTCGAGATCGGTCTGGATGCCGCCCAGGGTTTTTCGGGTCAGGACGTTGAGCCGGACGCCGATCAGCGGGCCGTGCGCGGGGTCCAGGATGCGATGCGGGGACGCGACGCGGGCGATCTTGTCCCCGAGCGCGCGGCGGGCGTTGGCGATGGCCATGATCTGGGCATCCTTGGCGTACTTGTTCGCCACCTGCCGGTCCCGCGCGACGATCTGGCGTTCGAGGTCGGCGAGATCGAGCTGTGGGCCACGGGCGAGCTTGTTCATGCCCGCGACGAGTTCGGGCAGCGTATCGGCGACGACGAAGTCCACGCCGTGCCGCAGGAACGCGTCGACGGGCGGGGTCGCGCCCTTCTTGAGGCGGCTCTCGACCAGCAACCTGCGATCCTTGCCGGTGATGTCGGGGTTCTGCTCCGAACCCGAGAGCATGAACTCCTTCTCCACGATCGACTGGTTCAGCACGAACCACGAGTAGTCGTATCCGGTGGCCAGGATGTCGCGCATCGAGGCGTTGGTGTCGAAGCCGGGGAAGGACGGTGCGGGCAGGCGTTTTCCGTTGGCGTCGAACCACATCGAGGACGGTCCGGGGATGATCCGGATGGCGTGGTCGGGCCAGATCGGATCCCAGTTGTGCAGGCCCTCGGTGTAGTGCCACATGCGGTCGCGGTTCACGATCCGCCCGCCCGCCTGTTCGGTGATGCCCAGCATCCGCCCGTCGACGTGGGCGGGGACGCCGGGAATCATCGTCTCCGGACAGGGGCCGAGCCGTTCGGTGGGCCAGTTGCGGCGGATCAGATCGTGGTTGTGGCCGATGCCGCCGGAGGAGACCAGCACCGCGGGCGCGCGGAATTCGAACTCGCCCACCACGTTCCGCGAGGAGGCCTTGCCGCGGTCCAGATCGGTGGGTTCGAGGATCCCGCCGCGCGCGCCGACCACCGTGCCGTCCTCGACGATCAGTTCGTCCACCCGGTGCCGGAAGGCGAATTCGACCAGCCCGCGCCGTTCGGCCGCCAGGACCGGTTCCAGGAAGACCCGCACCACCTCCGGTCCGGTGCCCCAGGTGAGGTGGAAGCGCGGCACCGAGTTGCCGTGCCCGTCCGCGGTGGATCCGCCGCGTTCGGCCCAGCCCACCAGCGGGGTCACCCGAAGGCCCAGATCGTGCAGGTACTGCCGCTTCTCGGTGGCGGCGAACTCGACGTAGGCGCGGGCCCAGCGCCGGCCCCACAGATCCTCGTCCTCGCGGTCGAATCCGGCCGAGCCCTGCCAGTCCTGCCAGGCCAGTTCGAACGAGTCCTTGATGCCGAGGCGGCGTTGCTCGGGACTGTCCACGAAGAACAGTCCGCCCAGCGACCAGAACGCCTGTCCGCCCAGGTTGTTGCGATTCTCCTGGTCCAGCACGAGCACCCGGCGTCCGGCCCGGGTGAGTTCGTAGGTGGCCACGAGTCCGGCTAGACCGGCCCCGATGACGATGGCGTCCGGCTGCGGTGACGATGCCACGGGAACTCCTCCGGGTCGGGTGCGCGCGGGCGGGTCGCCGCGCATCGGATACATGAATGTATCGAACTGGTCCCCAACCTAGCAGACCAACGGCCGCGGGTAGCCGGTTCCGGGGTCCGGCGCGTGTGGATCCGAGCAGGTGGCGAGCGGTGCCGCGAAAGATGTCGGTACCACATGGCATGGTTCTTCGGGTGCGTACGATGACCGCCGCCGCGGCCCGCCGGACCGCCCTGGCCGCCCAGGGCTTCGGCGTGGCGCGCCCCGCCTCGCCCGATCGCCGGACCGTGCTGCGCGTCCTGGAGAAAACGCAGGTGCTGCAACTGGATTCGGTGTCGGCGGTGGTGCGGGCGCACTACGCGCCGGTGTTCAGCCGCATCGGCCCCTACGACCGGACGCTGCTGGACGAGGCCGCCTGGAGTCACGCCGCGCGACGTCCCCGTCGGCTGGTGGAGTACTGGGCGCACGAGGCCGCGATGCTGCCGGTCGAGGACTGGCCGCTGATGCGCTGGCGGATGGCGCGGTACCGGAACGGCCGGTGGGGCGGTGCGCGTCAGGTGCTCGAACGCAATCCGTCGCTGCCCAAGGATGTGCTCGAGGTCGTCCGCGAATTCGGCCCGAGCACCGCGGGGGAGGTGGAGAAACATCTCGAACTGGACCGCCCGCGCAGTAAGGACCACTGGGGCTGGAACTACAGCGATACCAAGGTCGTGTGCGAGCAGTTGTTCGCCACCGGTGAGTTGTCGGTGGGCAAGCGGGTCGGATTCCAGCGGCACTACGACCTGACCGAGCGAGTCCTACCGCAGCAGGTGCTCGCCCGCGAACTCGATGAGTCCGAGGCGGTGCGCGAACTCGTCCGCCGATCGGCCACGGCCCTGGGCATCGGCACCGAGCCGGATCTGCGCGACTACTACCGGCTGCATCGCAGCCAGACCGAACCGGCCATCGCCGATCTGGTGGATTCCGGTGAGCTGGAACAGGTTCGGGTGGACGGTTGGGATCGCCCGGCGTATCTGCGCGCCGGTGCGCGGGTGCCACGGCGGATCACCGGGGCCGCGCTGCTGTGCCCGTTCGATCCGCTGATCTTCTTCCGCCCGCGCACCGAGCGGATCTTCGACTTCCACTACCGGATCGAGATCTACACCCCTGAACACAAACGGGTGCACGGCTATTACGTCTTCGCCTTCCTGCTGGACGGTGAATTGGTGGCGCGGGTGGATCTGCGTGCCGAGCGGGCGTCCGGGCGGCTGCTGGTGCCCGGCGCCTTCGCCGAGCCGGATCGGGACACCCCGCACGTCGCGGCCGAACTGGCACGATCCCTGCGGGAACTGGCCGACTGGCTGGAATTGGACACGATCGAGGTGGGGGAGCGCGGGGATCTGGCAGCTCTGCTGACGGCAGTCGCCTGACCGGTCGGCCGAACCCGATCATGACCGGTGCCGCCCGGTGCTACCGTCGGTGAATGTCGTGGAATCGGGGGCGGCGCAATCGAATTCTGCGCGGCGGTGCGCTGCTGGCCGCGGCGATACTGGTCCTGAGCGGTTGTAGCGGATCACCGAGCGCGCCCTCGGACGGCCCTTCCGTATCCGCTGCATGGCCGCCGTCGCAGGGGCGCGGGAAATGCGCGGTCGCCGAGCAGGAGAACGTCCCCGCGGCCATGCGCGACGGCGTCGTACTGAAGGCCGACGTGTACCGCCCGAAGACCGCGGACCCGGTGCCGGTGATCCTGATGCGCACCCAGTACGGCAAGGCCGAGGCGCAGGTGAAGCCGTATCGCTACCAGTCGCCGGACTGGTTCGCCTCGCACTGCTATCTCGTTGTCGTGCAAGACATCCGGGGGCAGGGCGCCTCGGGCGGCACGTTCACCGAATTCGGCAACGACCGGAACGACGGATACGACTCGGTCGAGTGGGCCGCGCGGCTGCCCGGCTCCAACGGCAAGGTCGGCATGTACGGATCGTCGTATGTGGGTGCCACACAATGGCTTTCGGCGGTCACCGCGCCACCGCACCTGGTCACCATCGTGCCCTCGAACACCGCGTCGGACTACTACGACGGCTGGACCTACGAGGGCGGGGAATTCCGCCTCGCCTTCGTCGAGCCCTGGGCGATGGGAACGATCGCGCGGACCGCCGCGACCAACCGCGGCGATACCGGCACCGCGAAACAGTTGGCCGCCGACCAGTCGCAGTACACCCGGTGGATGGGATATCGGCCGTATCAGCAGTTCCCGCCGATGCACCCGGACGATCCGGCGGTCGCGCCGTGGTTCTTCGACTGGATACGGCATTCCGCCCGCGACGACTACTGGAAGCAGTGGAGCATCCGCGACCACTATTCGAACGTGCAGGTTCCGGTGCTCGATTTCGAGGGCTGGTACGACGCGTTCCTGGCGGGCGGAACCGAGAATTTCAGCGGGATGGTGCACGACGGCGGCACCCCGCAGGCCCGCGGTAATCAGCGGCTGGTCATCGGGCCGTGGGATCACGTGGGCTGGGGGCGTCCGGGCAGCGGCGTCTCCGCGCCGATGCTCGCCGCCGCCGGAGCCGCGGGAGACAGCCCGGTCAACGATCTGATGCTGGCCTGGTTCGACCACTTCCTGAAGGGACAGGACAACAAGGTCGCCGGGCAGCCCACGGTGAACTACTTCCTGATGGGTGCGAACAAGTGGAAGACCGCGACCGCGTGGCCGCTGCCGAACACCCGCTGGACCACCTACTACCTGTCCGGCAGTGGCGCAAACGGGCTGTCCGGCCGCGTGGGCGCGCTGAGCGCCGCGCCGCCGAAGGATCCGCAGCAGCCCGACACCTACTATTACGATCCGCTCGATCCGGTGCCCAGCGCCGGTGGACACTCCTGCTGCGGCGCGTCCTCGGGGCCGCAGGGACCCTACGATCAGTACGTCGTCGAGCAGCGCTCGGATGTGCTGACCTACACCACCGCCCCGATGTCGGCGGACACCGAATTGACCGGGCCGACCGAGGTGAAACTGTGGGCGTCGTCCACCGCGCCGGACACCGACTTCACCGCGAAACTGGTCGCCGTCGCACCCGATGGGTCCACGGTCAACCTGAACGACGGAATCATCCGCACCCCGTTCCGGGATTCACTGGACGACCCCACCCCGACGGTGCCCGGCCAGCCGTATCAGTACACGATAAAGATCTGGCCGACCAGCTATCTGGTGAAGGCCGGTTCGCGTATCCGCGTGGAGATCTCCAGCAGCGACTATCCGCAGTTCGCCCCGAATCCCAATACCGGTCAGCCGTTCGGTGCGAGTGCCGATACCCGGATTGCGACCCAGACCATCCTGCACGACGCGGACCATCCGTCGTCGGTGGTGCTGCCGATCATCCCGGCGGGTGGCGCCGCATCGAGCCGATTCCCCATGGACGCAACGAAATAGCGTCAGGCGACCTCGGTGGCGACCGATTCCTCGTCCGCGGCTTCGGACTCCGCGGCGGCATCGGCCTGCCGCTCCCACCGCCCGGCGAGCCAGGCGCAGACGAACAGCTGAATCTGGTGGAAGATCATCAGCGGCAGCACGATCAGGCCGATCGGGTGCCCGGCGAACAGGACCGTGGCCATCGGCAGTCCGCTGGCCAGGCTCTTCTTGGAACCGCAGAAGATCATCACGATGCGATCGCCGCGATCGAATCCGAGCAGACGGCTCGCGACCGTGGTCAGCGCCAGCACCGCCGCGAGCACCGCGATGCACACCACGACCACGGCCAGCAGGGACAGCAGCGAAATGCCGCCCCAGATGTGTTCCACCATGCTGTCGCTGAACGCGGAGTAGACGACCAGGTAGACCGAACCTCGATCGACCACCTTGGTGACGGTGGCGTGGCGCATGAGCACCTGCAGCGGCTTGCGCAACACCTGTCCGGCCAGGAACGGCAGCAGCAGTTGCAACACGATCGCCACGATCGATCCCATCGACACCGTCGCCTGGCCGGTGGTGTCCATCAGCAGCATGACCAGCAGCGGCGTGACGAAGACGCCGAGCAGATTGGACAGTGACGCGCTCACCACCGCACCGGCCACATTGCCACGCGCGATCGAGGTGAAGGCGATGGAGGACTGCACGGTCGAGGGCAGCAGGCACAGGTAGAGCACGCCGGTGTAGAGGTCGTCGGTCAGTACCGAGGGGACCAGCAGTCGCAGCGCCAGCCCGATCAGCGGGAAGACCAGGTAGGTCACCGCCAGCACGCTCGAGTGCAGTCGCCAGTGCTTGAGCCCGTCCAGCGCCTCACGCGGCTTCAATCGCGCGCCGTAGAGCAGGAACAGGATCCCGATCGCGATCTTGGTCGCCCAGCTCAGCACGCCGGCGGCATCGCCGCGAGCGGGCAGGACTACGGCGACCAGCACGGCGGCGAGCAGGCCGAGCATGAAGGCGTCGATTCGGAATTTGGCGAGAAGCTGCACAGATGAACGATACGTTCCGGGTGAATGATCGCGAAAGTCGTTCGATTCGATATCTATGAACGAGTATCGTGATGAATATGTTCGATCCGGATCAGTTGCGCACCTTCCTCGCCGTGGAGCGGGCCGGTGGATTCACCGCCGCGGGGCGCATCCTGGGCCTGCGTCAATCCACCGTCAGCGGGCATATCGCCAAACTCGAACAGGCGGCCGGGCGAGCGCTGTTCCGCCGGGACACCCGCAATCTGGCGCTCACCGCGGACGGTGCGGCGATGGTCGGCTTCGCGCGCAGCATCCTCGATGCCCAGGCGCACGCCGAACGCTATTTCTCCGAGTCGAGGCTGTCCGGGCTGATTCGCCTCGGCGCCTCGGACGATCTGATGGCTCGCGAACTGCCCGATGTGCTGCTGGAATTCCAGCGCAGCCATCCGGGCGTGGACCTGGAGTTGACCGTCGGGCTCAGCGAGACGCTGCGGACCCGGCTCGAGGCCGGGGAACTGGATCTGATGGTGGCCAAGCGGCGGCCGGGGGAGCAGCACGGGGAGTTGCTCTGGCGCGACCGGCTGGTGTGGGCGGGGCGCTCGGGAGCAACGGGTTTCACCGATCCGGTGCCGCTGGTGACCTATCCGCCGCCGAGTATGACCCGGCAGGCGGCGCTGCAGGCGCTCGAACGCGAGGGGCGCACCTGGCGGATCGCCTGCGTGAGCGACAGTCAACTGGGCTTGCGGGCGGCCGTGCTGGCCGGGCTGGGTGTCATCGTCCATGCGGAAAGTCTGCTTCCCGCAGGACTTTTCGCCGTCGCGGACGATCGGCTGCCGAAACTGGGGGATCTGGAGTTCGTGCTGCTGCGCCGCCGCAGCCGGTTGTCCGAGCCGGAGCGGGCGCTGTGCGATGCGATCGAGGCGGGCGCCCGCCGCGAACACGCGTCCCTGCCCCGTCGTACCGGATGAGCGCGCCGCAGTGGGCCCGATCGCCTGTCGGTGCTTCTCGCTAATCTGGTCGCGTGGCAGATCCAGCGACGTACCGGCCTGCGCCGGGCACCATTCCTGTAGATCCCGGTGTGTACAAGTTCCGGGATTCCTTCGGGCAGGTCATCTACGTCGGCAAGGCCAAGAGTCTGCGCAGCCGGTTGAATTCGTATTTCGCCGATATCGCCGCGCTGCATCCGCGCACCCGCCAGATGGTGACCACGGCCGCGAGCGTGGAGTGGACCGTGGTGTCCACGGAGGTGGAAGCCCTTCAGCTGGAATACAACTGGATCAAGGAGTTCGATCCGCGGTTCAACGTCCGGTACCGCGACGACAAGACGTACCCCATGCTCGCGGTGAGCATGAACGAGGAGTACCCGCGGGTATTCGTCTACCGCGGCGCGCGCAAGAAGGGGGTGCGGTACTTCGGCCCGTACGCGCACGCCTGGGCGATCCGCGAGACGGTGGATCTGCTGCTGCGGGTGTTCCCGATGCGCACCTGTTCGGCGGGAGTCTTCAAGCGGCACGGTCAGATCGGCCGTCCGTGCCTGCTCGGCTACATCGACAAGTGTTCCGCGCCGTGTATCGACCGGGTCAGTGCCCAGGAGCATCGGCGCATCGCCGAGGACTTCTGTGACTTCCTGGCCGGTAAGACCGATCGCATGGTGCGTGAGCTGGAACGCCGGATGCACGCCGCGGCAGAGGAATTGGACTTCGAGAACGCCGCTCGGCTGCGCGACGACGTGCAGGCGCTGCGTCGCGCGCTGGAGAAGCAGGCGGTGGTGCTGGGTACGGGTACCGATGCCGATGTGGTCGCCTTCGCCACCGACGAACTCGAGGCCGCCGTGCAGATCTTCCACGTGCGCGACGGCCGGGTCCGCGGTCAGCGCGGCTGGGTGGTCGACAAATCCGGTGACGCGGTCGATCTGGTCGCGCAGGATGCCGCCGAGCCCGGCGAGGATCGGGCCGCGGACTCCGGTGCGGATCAGGCCTGCGCGGCGTCCGCTGACGTCCCGGATTCCGCGGAGCCCGGTGATGATGCCGAATCGGGCGGCGAGAGCGTCGTGGCGGAGTCCAGCGGCGAACTGGCCGCGCTGGTCGAGCAGTTCCTCATGCAGTTCTACGGTGAGCAGGCCGCGTTCGCCGACCAGGCCGGTGCGGAGCCCGCGGGCACGGTCGTGCCGCGCGAGGTCCTGGTACCCGCGCTGCCCGGTGACGCCGAACAGGTGCAGGGCTGGCTCTCGGGTCTGCGCGGTTCGGCGGTGCAGTTGCGGGTGCCCCAGCGCGGGGACAAGAAGGCGCTGATGGAGACCGTCCAACGCAATGCCGCCGAGGCGCTGGCCCAGCACAAGCTCAAGCGCGCCGGCGATCTGACCGCGAGATCGGCTGCGCTGCAAGGTATTCAGGAGGCACTGGACCTCGACTCCGCACCGCTGCGGATCGAGTGCGTGGACATCAGCCATGTGCAGGGCACCGACGTCGTCGCCTCCCTGGTCGTCTTCGAGGACGGGCTCGCGCGCAAATCCGAATACCGGCACTACGCGATCAAGGAGGCCGCGGGCGAGGGCCGCTCGGACGACGTCGCGAGTATCGCGGAGGTCACCCGCCGCCGATTCCAGCGGCTGCGCCGCGACCAGGAGCTGTTCGAGGCCGAGGACAATCCCACGCCGGGCATCGATCCGAAGACCGGTAAACCCCGGAAATTCTCCTATCCGCCCAATCTGTACGTCGTCGACGGCGGCGCGCCGCAGGTCGCGGCCGCCGCGGAGGTGCTGGACGATCTCGGCATCACCGACGTCGCGGTGATCGGCCTGGCCAAGCGCCTGGAGGAGGTGTGGGTCCCGGGCGAGCCGGATCCGGTGATCATGCCCCGCAACAGCGAGTCGCTGTACCTGCTGCAGCGTGTGCGCGACGAGGCGCACCGATTCGCCATCACCTTCCATCGCAGCAAACGCTCCCGGCGCATGACGGCCTCGGCGCTGGACGCGGTTCCCGGGCTCGGCGAGACGCGCCGCACCGCGCTGGTCACGCACTTCGGGTCCGTCGCCCGGCTCGAGCAGGCTACGGTGGAGGAGATCACACAGGTTCCGGGCATCGGGGTGGCAACAGCGAAGGCGGTGCTCGCGGCCCTGCACGGCGAATAGTCGCCACCTATCACTCTGATGGCACGGTTACGTCTCGATGTCGCCCGGCGCGCGTATCCGGCGCCGGATGTGGGAAAAAGGCAGGATGATCGCATGAGCGCCAGCAACGGATCCGGTAGGACATGACCAGCGTGGAATCGAACGGTAGTGCGGCGGATCCGTCGGCGTCCTCGCCCGCGCCCGATTCGGCGGGGGTCGAGGTCGTCATCGTCACCGGGCTGTCCGGCGCGGGCCGTGGCACCGCGGCGCGGGTGCTCGAGGATCTGGGCTGGTACGTCGCGGACAACCTGCCGCCGGAGCTGATCGAGCGGATGATCGAGCTGGGCGTGTCGGCGGATCCGCCGATCCGGCGCCTGGCGCTGGTGATGGATGTGCGCAGTCGCTTCTTCACCGGAAATCTGTCGGCGGTGACCGAGCAGTTGCGGTCCGGGGGCGTGCGCACGCGGGTACTGTTCCTCGAGGCGTCCGACGATGTGCTCATCCGCCGGTTCGGCTTCGCGCGGCGGCGGCACCCGCTGCAGAGCGAGAGCGCCGACGGCACGCTGTCCGCGGGCATCGCCGCCGAGCGCGCCCGGCTCGACTCGGCGAAAACAGCCGCCGACCTGGTGATCGATACAACCGCCCTGTCGGTGCATCAGCTGCATCGCAAATTGGAGGAGGCGTACGGCGGCGGTGCGCCCAAGGCGCTGCAGGTCACCATCCAGTCCTTCGGTTTCAAGTACGGCGTGCCGTTGGATGCGGATATGGTGTTCGACTTGCGTTTCCTGCCCAACCCGCATTGGGTACCGGAGTTACGTGAGCACACCGGACAGGACTCGGTGGTCAGCGAGTATGTGCTGTCCCGTCCGGGTGCACAGGACTATCTGCGGACCTGCCGTCACCTGATAGACCTGACCACCGACGGTTACCGCCAAGAGGGGAAGCGTTATATGACCGTGGCAGTGGGTTGCACCGGTGGAAAGCACCGCAGTGTGGCCGTAGCGGAGGCGCTGGGTGAGGCGCTCGGCGAATCGAGCGCGGACCCCGTGCGCGTGGTGCATCGAGACCTGGGGCGCGAATGAGTGCGGAGGGGCCGGATTCGGCCCTGGTCGCCATGGGTGGTGGGCACGGGCTGTACGCGACGTTGACCGCGGCGCGACGCCTGACCTCGAATATCACCGCCGTGGTGACGGTCGCCGACGACGGCGGCTCGTCCGGGCGACTGCGCGCGGAACTCGGCATGTTACCGCCGGGCGATCTACGCATGGCGCTGGCGGCGCTGGCCGAGGAGACCGACGGGGTGTGGGCGCGCACCGTCCAGCACCGTTTCGGCGGAACCGGTGCGCTGGCAGGGCATTCGGCCGGGAATCTGATCCTGGCCGCGCTGACCGAGGTGCTCGGTGATCCCGTCGCCGCACTGGACACCGTGGGTTCGCTGTTGCGCACCACCGGGCGGGTGCTGCCGATGTCTCCCGCCGCGCTCACCATCGAGGCCGACGTGTCCGGACTCGAGGCCGACCCCCGGGTGAGCCGGTGCATCCGCGGACAGGTCGCGGTCGCCACCACGCCCGGTAAGGTGCGGCGGGTGCGGCTGATCCCGTCGGACCCGCCGGCGAGTCCCGAGGCGACGTCGGCGATCGAACACGCCGACGTGGTGATCCTCGGCCCCGGATCATGGTTCACCAGCGTCATCCCGCATGTGCTGGTCCCGGGCCTGCACGAGGCGCTGGTGCATACCCGCGCCCGAAAAGTGCTGGTACTGAACCTCGCTGCCGAGCCCGGCGAGACGGCCGGATTCTCCGCCGAGCGCCATTTGCATGTATTGTCCCAGCACGCACCGGATTTCGCGGTGGACCACGTGGTGGTGGACTCCGGGTCCGTACCGGAGGGTAGGGAACGCGAACATGTGGCAAGAGCTGCCGAACAGCTGCGTGCGCGAGTAACCTTCGCTGATGTCGCCGAGGCGGGGACGGACCGGCACCACCCTGGAAAGTTGGCTGTCGCACTGGATCAGGTGATCCGAGCGTCTCGGCCGGAATCAGCAGGGCTTCGAGTCGAAGGACGGCACATGGGCCAGGATGTGCGGTCCGCGTTGGGTGGAAAGGAGCGGGTCTCGTGGCGATGACAGCCGAGGTGAAAGACGAGCTGAGCCGTCTGTCCGTCTCGCAGGTCTCATCTCGCAAGGCCGAATTGTCGGCGCTACTACGGTTCGCCGGCGGGCTGCACATCGTCGGCGGGCGGGTGATCGTCGAGGCGGAGGTGGACATGGGCTCGATCGCCCGGCGCCTGCGTCGCGAGATCTTCGAGCTGTACGGCTACGGCTCGGATGTGCACGTACTGGGCGCCGGCGGGTTGCGCAAGACGTCCCGGTACGTGGTGCGGGTGTCCAAGGAGGGCGAGGCGCTCGCGCGCCAGACCGGTCTGCTGGACGTGCGCGGTCGCCCGGTGCGCGGTTTGCCCGCGCAGGTCGTGGGCGGCAGTATCGCCGATTCGGAGGCCGCGTGGCGGGGTGCGTTCCTCGCGCACGGCTCGCTGACCGAACCCGGCCGATCCTCGGCGCTCGAGGTGAGCTGCCCCGGACCCGAGGCCGCCTTGGCCCTGGTCGGCGCGGCGCGCCGGATGGGCATCCAGGCCCGTAATCGGGAGATCCGCGGCACCGATCGGGTGGTGGTGCGCGACGGTGAGGCCATCGGCGCGCTGCTGACCCGGATGGGCGCGCAGGACACCCGGTTGACCTGGGAGGAGCGGCGGATGCGCCGCGAGGTCCGGGCGACCGCCAATCGCCTGGCGAATTTCGACGACGCGAATCTGCGCCGGTCGGCTCGTGCCGCGGTGGCCGCGGCCGCGCGGGTCGAACGCGCGCTGGAGATTCTCGGTGACGATGTGCCCGACCACCTGGCCGCGGCCGGGAAGCTGCGCGTCGAGCATCGTCAGGCCTCGCTCGAGGAGCTGGGCCAGCTCGCCGATCCGCCGATGACCAAGGACGCGGTCGCGGGGCGGATCCGGCGGCTGCTGTCGATGGCCGATCGCCGTGCGAAGGAACTCGGCATACCGGACACCGAATCGGCGGTCACCGCCGAATTGCTCGAAGACGCCTGAGGCGTACGCCGGCGATAGCCGTCGTGGTGCGAGTTTCCTTGCACCACGGCGGCTTTCGTCACTTCTGCGTGGATCGCCCGATCTTCTGTCGGTGCGGATCGGTATCCTGCGGGGGCGAACCTCGCAGTGTCGCGAGGTCGGGTGATGCTCGGTTTTCTCACCGTGACCAGGGGCGTGTCTGTGACATGACGGCCGGGCATTAGGGTGGATCGACAACGGAGAAGAATCCGCAGAAAGCTGAGGAGCGATAACGTGACTGTCCGGGTAGGCATCAACGGCTTCGGCCGCATCGGGCGCAACTTCTTCAGGGCGGTCGAAGCGCAGAAGGCGCTCGGCACAACGGAGATCGAGGTCGTCGCGGTCAACGACCTCACCGACAACGCCACCCTGGCGACTCTGCTCAAGTACGACTCGATCCTGGGTCGCCTGCCGCAGGATGTCTCGCTCGACGGCGACGACACCATCGTGGTCGGCGATCAGCGCATCAAGGCGCTGGCCATCAAGGAGGGCCCGGCGGCCCTGCCGTGGGGCGAGCTGGGCGTCGACGTGGTCGTGGAGTCGACAGGCATCTTCACCGACGCGACCAAGGCCAAGGGCCACCTCGCCGCCGGTGCGAAGAAGGTCATCATCTCCGCGCCCGCCAAGGGCGAGGACCTGACCGTCGTGATGGGCGTCAACGACGACAAGTACGACGGCAGCCAGAACATCATCTCCAACGCCTCGTGCACCACCAACTGCCTGGGCCCGCTGGCCAAGGTGCTCAACGACAGCTTCGGCATCGAGCGTGGCCTGATGACCACGATCCACGCCTACACCCAGGACCAGAACCTGCAGGACGGCCCGCACAGCGACCTGCGTCGCGCCCGCGCCGCCGCGCTGAACATCGTGCCGACCGGCACCGGTGCGGCCAAGGCCATCGGCCTGGTGCTGCCCGACCTGCTGGGCAAGCTGGACGGTTACGCGCTGCGCGTGCCGGTTCCGACCGGTTCGGTCACCGACCTGACCGCGAACCTGCGCACCAAGGCCTCGCTGGAGGAGATCAACGCCGCGTTCAAGGCCGCCGCGGAGGGCCCGCTGAAGGGCATCCTGAAGTACAACACCGACCCGATCGTGTCCAGCGACATCGTCACCGACCCGCACTCGTCGATCTACGACGCGCCGCTGACCAAGGTCATCGACGATCAGGTGAAGGTCGTGTCCTGGTACGACAACGAGTGGGGCTACTCCAACCGCCTCGCCGACCTCATCGGTCTCGTCGGCAAGTCGCTCTGATCAGATGACGGTCAAGACACTTCAGGATCTCCTGGCCGAGGGTGTCGAGGGTCGGGGCGTGCTTGTGCGCTCCGACCTGAACGTTCCCTTGGACAACGGGGTCATCACCGATCCGGGCCGGATCATCGCCTCGGTTCCCACGATCAAGGCGCTGGTCGAGGCCGGCGCGAAGGTCGTGCTGACCGCGCACCTGGGCCGCCCGAAGGGCGAGCCCGACCCGGCGCTGTCGCTCGCGCCGGTCGCCGAGCGTCTGGCGCAGGAGCTGGGCCGCAACGTCCAGCTCGCCGGTGACGTGGTCGGCCAGGACGCGCTGGCGCGTTCGGAGGGCCTGACCGACGGTGATGTGCTGCTGCTGGAGAACATCCGTTTCGATCCGCGCGAGACCAGCAAGGACGACGCCGCGCGCGGCAAGCTGGCCCGCGCGCTGGTCGAATTGGTCGGCGACGACGGCGCATTCGTCTCCGACGGCTTCGGTGTCGTGCACCGCAAGCAGGCTTCGGTCTACGACGTGGCCGAACTGCTGCCGCACTATGCGGGCACGCTGGTCGCGGCCGAGGTGGAGGTGCTGCGCAAGCTGACCACCGAAACCGAGCGGCCGTACGCGGTCGTGCTGGGCGGGTCGAAGGTCTCGGACAAGCTTGCGGTCATCGAGGCGCTGGCCCCGAAGGTCGACACCCTGGTCATCGGCGGCGGTATGTGCTTCACATTCCTTGCCGCGCAGGGTCTTCCGGTCGGTTCCTCGCTGCTGCAGGAGGAGATGATCGAGACCTGCCGCGGCTTGCTGGATCGGTACGCCGACGTCATCCACCTGCCGCGCGACATCGTGGTGGCCGATAAGTTCGCCGCCGATGCGGAGTCGAAGGTGGTCTCCGCCAACGAGATTCCCGAGAGCTGGATGGGCCTGGACATCGGCCCGGATTCGGCGGACCGCTTCGGCGCGCTGCTGACCGAGGCGCGCACGGTGTTCTGGAACGGCCCGATGGGCGTGTTCGAGTTCGAGAAGTTCGCCGACGGCACGCGCAGGGTCGCCGAGTCGATCGTGCAGGCCACCGAGAAGGGTGCGTTCACGGTGGTCGGTGGCGGCGATTCGGCCGCCGCGGTGCGGACGCTGGGTCTGCCGGAGGACGGCTTCTCGCATATCTCCACCGGTGGCGGCGCGTCGCTGGAATATCTGGAGGGCAAGGAACTGCCCGGTATCGCGGTATTGGAGGGCTGAGCCGGTGGCACGGAAACCGCTCATCGCGGGCAACTGGAAGATGAACCTCAATCACCTCGAGGCCATCGCTCTGGTGCAGAAGATCGCATTCGCCTTGCCGGACAAGTACTTCGACAAGGTCGACGTGACGGTGATTCCGCCGTTCGTGGACATCCGGAGTGTGCAGACCCTGGTGGAAGGCGACCGGTTGCTGGTCACCTACGGCGCCCAGGACGTCTCGGTGCACGACTCGGGTGCCTACACCGGTGAGATCAGCGCGTCGATGCTGGCCAAACTGGGTTGCTCGTTCGTCGTGGTCGGGCATTCGGAGCGGCGGCAGTACCACAACGAGGACGACGCCACGGTGCTGGCGAAGGCCAAGCAGGCGCTCAAGCACGGGATCACTCCGATCGTGTGCATCGGCGAGGGCCTGGGGGTGCGCGAGGTGAGCGAACACGTCGCGTACAACCTCGAGCAGCTGCGCGGCTCGCTCAAGGGCCTCACGGCCGAGGAGATCGCCAAGATCGTCATCGCCTACGAGCCGGTCTGGGCCATCGGCACCGGCCGGGTCGCCACCCCCGCGGACGCGCAGGAAGTGTGCGGCGCGATTCGTGGTGAGCTGGCCGAGCTGACGAATCCGCAGGTGGCAGCCTCGGTTCGGGTGCTGTACGGCGGTTCGGTGAACGCCAAGAACGTCGGCGAGCTGGTGTCGCAGACCGATATCGACGGTGCCCTCGTCGGTGGCGCTTCACTCAAGGGCGACGAGTTCGCCACCCTCTCGGCGATCGCCGCGGGTGGTCCGCTGCCGTAAGGGGCGAGGCCCGGTCGCGCTCGTCGCGACCGGGCCGCAACCATCGGGATGTGATCCCGTTGTGTCCCAGGCGATCTCGCCACAGCTCGACTTGCTACCATGCCCGGGTCGAGCGTAGGGCGGGGTGAGCAGCTGTGGACGGAAACCGAATCGGGATCATCGGCGGCAGTATCGGTGGATGCGCCACCGCGATCCTGTTGCGGCGCGCGGGTTGTGATGTCACCGTCTTCGAGCGCAGCTCGGGGCGATTGCGCGATCGTGGTCAGGGCGTAGGGATTTCCGCCGAGACGCGCGCCGAGCTGGTGGCCGAGAATCTGATCGATGCCGACCTGCCTATGCAGCCGGTCGCCGAGCGGTCGTGGATCGGCCGCGACGGCGATGCGCCGTTCGGCCGGGTGCTGTGGGAGCACCCGTTCACCTCGATCGTGCACAACTGGGGCATGCTCTGGGCGAATCTGCGAAATCGCATCCCCGACACCGACTATCGCGACGGCGTTCCGGTGACTCGCATCGAACCCGATGCCGACGCGGTCACGCTGCACCACGCCGATGGCACGGCCGAACGGTTCGATGTCGTCATCGGCGCGGACGGTTATCGGTCGGCAGCCCGCGCACTGGTCGATCCGGCCGCGACGGCGGAATACTCCGGTTATGTGCTGTGGCGGGGCGGCTATCCGGTCGCTGAACTCCCGCCGACGATGCTCGACGCACTGCGCCGACGGACCGTCACGGTGACATATCCCGGCGGCCATGCCATGGTGATGCTCATCCCCGATGAGCAAGCTCCGGGCCTGCGCGTGTATTGGGCGCTGTATTACCAACCGGCGCAATCGTTCTCGCTCGGCATCGACCCGATCACCGGCGACCTTCCGCCGGGCGCGGAAGATCTGCTGACCGAGTATTTCCCGCCCTCGTGGGGTGAGGTCATCGCGAAGTCGAGGCGGGACACGACCGTGGTGCATCCGGTCGTCGATATCCGCGCGTCCCGGTATGCCTCGGGCCGCATCGCGCTGATCGGTGATGCGGCGACGGTGGTGCGTCCGCATACCGCCAGTGGCGCGGTCAAGGCGGTCGAGGATGCTCTGGCCCTGGGCCGCCTGTGTCGCGCGGGCGCCGACTGGGACGCGGTGCTGACCGGTTACGACGCACAGCGCCGTCCTGCCGGCGCGGCCCTGGCGGACCTGGGCGTACGCCTCGGCCGCGCCCAGGTCACCGACACACCGCCGTGGACCTCGATGACTTCCGGCGATTTCGCCGAATGGATGCGGTCCGCGCTCGACGGGAGCCGCCACTATCTGTACGACGTCGAGGAGTGACCTGTCCTAGTCGATGCGCGCGACCGCGCTGAGCATGGAGACGGCCTCGGGCCGGGGGTGCGCGCGCCAGGTTTCCGGACGCCACGTCATCACCGAGCCGATCCCGGGCGGCACCAGATCCAGACCGGTGAAGAAACTTTCGAATTCGGCGGTGGAACGTAACCGGAACGGGATCCCGCTGCGCTCGTTGGCATCGCGGGTCTCGTTCAGATCCTCCTGGGTGAGGTGGTCGTCGGTGGCGTGCGTCATCACCAGGTAGCTGCCCGGCGGCAGCGCCGCGCACAGCTGCCGGACCAGCTCCTGCGGCTTCTCCTCGTCGGTGATGAAATGCATGACCGCGACGAGCATCAGCGCGACGGGTTGGCTCAGGTCCAGCGTGGACAGCAGATCCGGATGGGACAAGATCTTCGCCGGATCGCGCACGTCGGCGTCGAGGTAGGCGGTAGCGCCCTCGGGTGAGCTGTCCAGCAGTGTGCGGGCGTGGATCAGCACGATCGGGTCGTTGTCCACGTAGACGATGCGGGACTCCGGCGCGATGGCCTGGGCGATCTCGTGGACGTTGCCCGCGGTGGGCAGCCCGGCCCCGATGTCCAGGAACTGCCGGATTCCGGCCTCCTCGGTGAGGTAGGTGACCGCACGGCGCAGGAATTTGCGGTTCTCCAGGCAGGCGAAGCGGATCGTCGGGAATCCCTCTGCGACGAGTTCGGCCGATTCCCGATCGGCCTCGAAATTGTTCTTGCCACCCAACCAGTAGTCGTAGCGGCGGGCCGGATGTGGCGTGGTGACATCGATCCCGGCAGGCGCGATTTCGGAGTTCACGACGTCCTCTTTCCTGTCGACTACTGTGATCATGTCAGCTCGGATAGTGAACCGGTAGCGGCTGCGCCGCACCGTCCGGAAGGCTCCCTCATGCAGTTGCAGTACAGCCCATACGATTTCGACGTCCACGACGATCCGTATCCGTATTACGAACGGCTGCGCGAGCAGGCGCCGGTCTTCCGCAACGAGACGGACGATTTCTGGGCGTTGTCCCGGCACGCGGACGTCCTGGCCGCCGTGCGCGATTCGGATCGTTTCTCCAGCGCGAACGGACTTCGGATGGAGCCCGCGTTCTGGGGGCCGCAGGCGGAGCGGTTCTTCTCCTTCGTGGCGATGGATCCGCCGAAGCACACGCGGATGCGCGGGCTGGTGGTGCGGGCGTTCACCCAGCACCGCGTGCAGTCCCTCGAGCCGCGGCTGCGGGACATCGCGCGCGGTCTGCTCGAACCGCTGCTCGAAAGCGGCAGGTTCGACCTGATGGCCGATTTCGCCGGACCCTACCCGACCGAGGTGATCTCCGAGCTGGTGGGAGTGCCCGAGGCGGATCGGGCGATGGTCCGCAAGCTCGGCATGGAGATCATGTACACCGAGGAGGAGTCCACCGATCTGCGGCCCGAGGCCATGCAGGCGATCGGCGCCCTGGTCGGTTACTACACCGAGTTGACCATCGAACGCGCCGCGAACCGCGGTGACGATCTGCTCTCGGCCCTGCTCGACGCCGCCGACGGTGACGACCGGCTCACCCCCGAGGAGATCGTCGGCGTGGTGATCCTGCTGGTCGGGGCGGGTATCGAGACGGCCATGCTGACGCTGGGCAATCTGTGGCACGCGGCCTGGCAGCATCCCGATCAGCGTCGCGTCGCATTGGGGGCCGGATCGCAGTCACCGGCGGGCCGGATCGAGGACTGGATCGATGAGGCGATGCGGTACGACCCGTCGAACCAGGTGATTCTGCGGACCACCACCGAACCGGTGGAGTTGCACGGGGTGCGGATTCCCGCCGACGCGCGCATTCTGCTGCTGAGCGGTTCGGCGAATCGCGATCCGCGGGTGTTCGAGAATCCGGACCGGTTCGATCTGGATCGCGATACGGGCGACGCGGTGGCTTTCGGCAGCGGCCGGCACCATTGTCTGGGGTCGAATCTCGGGCTGCTGGAATTGCGTATCGCGTTGCAGGAGATGGTGTCCCGCATCGCCGACTTCGAGGTGGACCCGGCCGGCCTGCGCCGCATCCACTCCTCGAACAACCGCGGTTTCACCGCCCTGCCCACCACGGTCACCCCGCGCTGATCCCGGTTGGCCCGCCCGCCGCGCGCGTTCGGCTGCCACGTCATCGGGAAGCGGTGACCAGGGAGCCGGCCGCGTTTTCGATGGTCGCCTCGTCCAGTAGGACGTGTGCGGTGGCCGGGCCCAGCGGGACGAAGCTGTCCGCGCTGGTGACCCGGGCGATCGAACCGGTGAATCCGGCGTCGATCAGGGCGGTGCAGACCGATTCGGAGATGCCGCCGGCGCGGCGGGTCTCATCGGCGACGAGGACCCGGCCGGTGGCGCGGGCGTGGTGCACGATGTCTTCGACGGGCAGTGGCGCCAGCCAGCGCAGGTCCAGGACCCGAGCGTGAATCCCGCTCTGCGACAGGCGTTGTGCGGCGCGCAGGCTCATGCGCAGGCCGTTGGCGAAGGTGACGATAGTGAGATCGGTTCCGTTGCCGTGGATTCGGGCGCGGCCGATATCGATCGATTCCCGGTCCGGGGTGGCGAGCCAGCCGTCGTCGCCGGATTCGTGCAGGTCGCGGGTGTGGTAGAGGGCAATCGGCTCGAGGAAGACGCAGACCCGGCCGTCGATCCGGGCCGCGGCGACGCAGGTGCGCAGCATGGCCGCGGCGTCGTCGGGCCGGGCGGGGGAGGCGATCACCACTCCGGGGATGTCCCGCAGGGCCGCCACGGAATTGTCGTTGTGGAAATGTCCGCCGAAACCCTTCTGATAGGCGTAGGAGGCGATCCGCACCACCATCGGATTGCGGTACTGCCCGGCCGAGAAGAACTGCTGGGTGGCGGCCTCGCCCCGGATCTGGTCGAGCGCATTGTGCAGATAGGCCAGATATTGGATTTCCGGAATCGGCACGAATCCGGCCGGTCCGGCACCGAGTGCGGTGCCCAGGATGCTCTGCTCGTCCAGGAGCGTATCGAAGACTCGACGCGCACCGAATCGGCGTTGCAGACCCTTCGTCACCCCGTACACCCCGCCCTTGCGGCCGACGTCCTCGCCGAACACGAGCAGGTCGCCGTCGCGGTCGAGCAGCTGCGCCAGGGTGTGGTTGATCGACTGCGCGAGCGTCGTGAGCGGCTTTTCCTCGAGTGAGTTCTGCACTGGCACAGCATGTTCAGAGGGCTGTTCCGCGTCGTCGGCGTCGCTGCCACGATCCGGGGTCGCGGAGTCGGCCGGTGCGTGCTTGCGGGCGTCGAAGACGCGGACTCCCGGTGGCGGTGCGGAATCGGGCAGGGGTTCGGTGCGCACCGCGTCGGCGCGGACGAGCTCGGGGTGGGCCGGTGCGAGCGGTGCGGTGACCGCGGCGGCGGAGGCGAGCGTCGGCTCCCCGGTGACCTGTGCGGCGACGGCCGTGACCTCGGCGGCGATGGCGTCGTAGCGGGCGAGGAGCTCGGGCGCGCCGATACTGCCCGAGGAGACCAGCAGGCGCGCGGTGGCGGTGACCGGGTCGCGGCGCAACTCCTCGGCGATATCGCCCGCGCGGCGATATGCGGACTCCACATCCGAGCCCGCGTGGCCGAGCAGCCGGGTGGTGCGCAGGCGCAGGAAGGCCGGGAGCCGATTCTCCCGCACCCAGTTCGCGGCCTCGGCCGAGATCGTCAGCGCCGCAAGCGTATCGGAACCGTCGACCTCGAAATATCGCAGGCCGGGCCGGGTTCCGTAGGCGCGGGCGATCCAGTCCGGGGGAGTGGGCACGCTCAGACCGATCCCGTTGTCCTCGCAGACGAACAGCACCGGCATCGGAACTTGCAGATGGGCGGTGTGCACGGCGGTATTGATCGCCCCGGCCGCGGTCGAATGATTCGCCGATGCGTCACCGAACGTGCACAGCACCACCGCATCGGACGGCCAGGGCGTGAACCTGCCCAGTCGGGTGGCCCGGTCCAGCGCGAACGCCAGCCCGACCGCCCGCGGCAGATGTGAGGCGATGGTCGAGGTCTGCGGCAGGATGGCGGCGGCCTTACTGCCGAAGACCTTGTGCCGTCCACCCGAGATCGGGTCCGCGGCCGCGGCGACCACGCCCAGCAGTACGTCGCGGATGGGATCGGTGCCGCCGATCCGGCGGCATCGGTGGACGAAGAACGCGCCCGAACGATAGTGCAGCAGTGCGGGATCGGTGGGGCGCAGCACCGCGGCGAGTGCGGCATTGCCCTCGTGCCCCGACGATCCGATGCTGTAGTACCCGTGCCCGGCGGCGGTGAGCGCGCGGGCCGCCAGATCCAGCTGTCGGCTGATGGCCTGCGCTTCGAACAGTTGCAGCACCCCGCCCGCGGTGTACGGGCTGCCCGGTAGGACGGATTCGGTTGCGGCGCGGGGAGATCCGGGCCGCACGGCCGCCACTGCCGCGCGGAATCGTCGATCGAGTTCTGCTTCCCGTTCGTTGATCACCGTCCCATGCTGCCCTTCGACAGGTCGCCGGGTGCCGGTTTCACTCGGAGCGCAGGATCAGGCCGGTGTCGTTCGCCCGGTTGCGGATGGTCAGGGTGTCCGAATCGACGGTGGCCTCGGTCGCACCGGTGAGGGCCTCGAGCACCTGCTGTTCGATCTGCATGACGTCGGGCGCGCACATCATCCGGGTGGTGCCGAGATGGAAGGTGACGTTCGAGCCGGAGATCTCGGCGGTGCCGGTCATCCGGTTGCATCCGGCGCTGCCGGACACCTGGCCGTCGGCGGCGATGGTGAGCGTGGGCCGCGCGGCGTCCAAGGCCTGCGACCGGACCTGCCCCTCCTGCCGCAGCAGTGTCGTCACGACCCACGCGGTCCCGGTCAACGGCAGATCCGGATGCAGCACGCGCTTGTCCTGCAGGGTGACCGTGACGTCGTGACCGGTGAGAGTCAGTGTGCTGCCCGACAGCGACCACTTCGGCGCGGACTGCAACAGCGCGGTCTGCCAGCCGTCCGCACCCGATTTGTCGCCGACACAGGCCATCATGGTCGTCGCCATCCGCGAGACCCGCAGCACCGACCCGTCGAAGGTCGCCGGTCCGCCGCTGCTGTTACATCCCGAATCGGCCGAGACCCGGCCGTCCTGGAAGCTCAGCGTGAGGGGGCCGCCGCCCGGAATGGGTGTTCCCCGCACTCCAGTGGATATGTAGGTGTGCCCCATCGGCGTCGGCGCGGGTCCGGAATCGCTCGAACAGGCGGGCAGCAGTGCGCACACCAGCAACACCGGAACCCACAGGAAGGTGGCTGCTCGGCCTGCTCGGCGGGTGGACTGCGATCGCGCTGGGGCCGACATGCCGCGATGGTACCGGCGAGGATCGGTGCTGCCGGGGAACCGAACGGGCGTGCCGAGCGCCTCGACCGCTGAGCTACCGATAACCGGACCGACCGGCCCATCGTTCACCCTTGGACGTCACGTCGGGTGCGCCCCCGGGACCGAACTCGGCCACGGTGTCGCGGACGACCCGGCCGATCGGTGATCCGCGGGACCGGCGGAACCGCGCGGGTGTGTCTCGCGGAAGGCGTTCCCGGCGCGCCTGGTGACGGTCGTGAATCGGGTCGTCGAGCGTGCCGGGGATCACCTGATGCGGGGGTATTGCGGGGTTGCGCATAAACTGTCGGGCATGCGCATGTTCCTGGATATCCTCCTGGTGATCACCAGTGTGTTGCTGGTGTTGTTGGTGCTGCTGCACCGCGCGAAGGGCGGGGGCCTGTCCAACCTGTTCGGCGGCGGTGTGCAGTCGAGCCTGTCCGGATCCACCGTCGTCGAGAAGAACCTCGACCGCATCACCATCTTCACCGGTCTGATCTGGCTGATCGCCATTCTGGGCATCGGCCTGGAGATCAAGTTCGCTTGATCAGCAGTGCCCCGGCGGTCGCCGCGGCGAGTATGACCGCGGCGATCGCGAAGGCCGTCCCGTATCCGTCACCCAGCACCGGCGTCACCACCAATGGACCCAGGACCTGGCCCAGACCGTAGCCCGCGGTGAGCGTGGCGGCGGCGCCGGGGCCGGTCAGCTCGCCGCCCACCTCGATCGCGAGCATGGTGATTCCGGTGAACGTCGCCCCGAACAGCGCCGCCGAGATCAGCGCGGACACCACGCCGGTGGACGCGGCGGGCAGAATCGCCGAGACGCACTGCAGTGCCAGCGCGAGGACCAGCGCCGTCTCGGGGGACAAGCGGCGGGCGATCAGATCCCACAGCAGGGTCGCGGGTGCCGCGGCGACGCCGACCACCACCCACATCGCGGTGCCGAGCGATCGATGTCCCGGGGATTGCAGTGCGGCCACCAGGAATGTGCCGATGACGATGTAGCCCAGGCCCTCGAGGAAATAGGTGCCCTGCAACAGCCGCCAGGCCCGCACCGACCGTGCGGCGGCCGCGGCGGTGCGGGTCGCGGGCCGGACCTCGAGCCGTAGCGCGGGGGCGAGCAGCAGTGCCGTCAGGGCTGCGACGCCCAGCCACATCACCTGCCAGGGCACGGCCGTCCCGGCCGCCATGGCGAGCAGGCCGGTCAGCGCGATGCCGCCGCCGATACCGCCGAATGCGATTCCCGCTGCGCGCCTGCGATTCTCGTGTCCGGCCGCGACACTCGCGCATCCGATGAACAGCACCGCGCTGGCGATGCCCGCGATCAGCCGCAGCACGGCCGCCACCGCGGCGGGCGCGGGCCAGGCCATGAGCGCCTCGCTGAGTACCAGTGCGGCTGCCGCGGTGCGAAATGCGGTGCGGCCGTTGAGATCGGGGCGGCGGGCCAGCAGGACCGCGCCGATCAGATACCCCGCGTAGTTGGCGGCGGCGATGGTCGCGCCCGCACGTGCGTCGATGCGGCCCGCGGAGATCAACACCGGCATCAGGGGCGTGTAGACGAATCGGCCGACGCCCATGGCCGCGGCGAGTCCGGCGGCGGCGCGCAGCGGGCTCACGGCTGGTCGGCTGTTCAGAACAGTGGTCACGCCGTGCGACGTTATTGCCCGACGCGGCGGTTGTGAAATGCTTCCTGTGCACGATGTATACGCTGGACGCATGGAACTGGAGCTGCGTCATCTGCGGGCCTATCTCGCGCTGTGCGAGGAGCGGAACTTCACCCGCGCGGCCGCCCGGTTGCACATCACCCAGCCCTCGCTCACTCGCACCATGCAGCAGCTCGAGCGCATCCTGGACATCCGGCTACTGGAACGCAGCTCCCGGCACTTCGAATTGACCTCGGAGGGAACGGAATTGGCGGATCATGCGCGACGCATCATCGCCGACGTGGACGCGGTGTGCGCCGATCTGCGGAGGCGGGCGACCGTGGCCGTCGGCTTCGCCTGGCTGCTGCCCGATTCCTGGTTCGCCGCCGCGCGCACCCGGTTCGAGGAGATCGGCGGCCGGTTGGCCATCCATCGCGTGGACAATCCGATCGCGGCGTTGACCGCGGGCGCGATCGATATCGCTCTGTACCGCAAGAACATTCGGCTCCCGTCGACGATGGCGGCCCGGTTGATCGCCACCGAGCGCCGGGTGCTGGCGGTGGCGGCCGATTCGCCGCTGGTGCGGGCCGCACCGCGCTGGCAGGACCTGGCCGGGCATCCGCTCGTGGTCAACACGATCTCCGGTACGACCGACGAAACATCCTGGCCCGCCGTCGATTCCGGTCGCGATATCGTCACCTGCACGAATTTCGACGAGTGGATCGAATTGATCGCCGCCGGCCGTGGCATCGGCGCGGTACCCGAACTCGCTCGCACCCGCGCACCGCATCCGGGCGTGACGTATCTGGACGTCCCGGACGCGCCACCGTCGCGGCTCTATCTGGTCTGGCGCGCCAAACCTGCTCCGCCGCGATCGGTGCAGCGCTTCATCGACATCGCGTGATCGTGCCGGGCGCTCACTCCGACATCCCCAGCGGTTCGCGGGCCCGAGTATCGGCCTCGACGGCCGCGTCCCGGCGCATGGTGCGCACCCACACCGCGAAACCCCAGGCCACGAATCCCGCGTAGACGAGATACAGCACCGCCGACGGGTAGTACCCGGCCCGCAACAGCAGCGGCACACCGACCAGGTCGACCGCGATCCACAGCAGCCAGAATTCGGCCAGTCCACGGGCCATGCCGTAGGTGGCCAGGAACGAGCCGGTGAAGATCCACGCCTCGGCCCAGGGGCCGTAGGATCCGAGCCAGGCGAACAGCTTCGTGCAGGCCAGGGTGCCCAGAATCAACGCGGCGACCAGGACCCAGCGTTCGCGGGTGCTCGCCCAGCGCGGCACCACGGCGCGGTGCTCGAGGCCGGTTTCTCGCCGGGAATGCCGATACCACCCCCACCAGCCGTAGCCGCTGACCGCGATGAACATCAGCTGGCGTCCGGCCTGACCGGCCATGTTCAGGTGTTGCGGGGTGTTGAACACGCCGCCGACGAAGACGGTGAACAGCAGTGCGTTTCCGGCGATCCCGACCGGCCAGGCCCACACCCGCCGACGCATCCCGCCGATCGCGGAGGTGAGGCCGAAACCGTTGCCGACCACCTCACGCCACAGGATCGTCGATCCGGCGATGTGGAGTTCGGCATCGAGCAACGCTGACACAGGATTCACCTCAGCTGCAACCCCGGGCTGCGGAATTCTCATCCTCGGGCAGGGCCAGGATGCGGTCGGACCGTTCGGGGGAACGCGGTCCGGTCATTGATCGAGCAGCGGGAACCGGGTTCTACGCTGAACAGGTGTGGGGCCGGACGGATCCCGGCCCCACACCCGCACTGCTACGCCGGAGTCAGGCTCAGACGGCGGTTCTCGTCGTCGAGTTGCCGGATCCGGACGTTCAGGGTCGCGCCGACCTGCGGCTCGCCCCGCCACTCCTGCGTGTGCAGCAGGCCGTGGATGCCCGGAGCCACCTCGAGGAACGCACCGAACGGCACGACCGAGACGACGGTCGCCGCGAGTGCGTCACCCGGGGTGTGGGCAGCGCGGAACGCCGCCCATTCCGATGGCGAAACTGGTTCGTGGGACATGTGATTCACCTCCTCTCGCAGTCCCTGGAAGTACAACGGGATGCGTTCGGAGGGCGGGCCTCTGGCCCGCGCCGCGATCACTTCGCGGCCGGGAATCCTGTCTGTGCGCGGCTGGAAGCCGACCCGGCAGTCATGCGGGCCAGACTAAGCCGAAGCCGCGTCGGAGGTCAAGTGCGGGGCGAGATCTCAGCCCAGCCGAGGGATCCGGCCGTCGACATCGGTGAAACCGTACGCGTCGGCGAGATCGCGTACCCGCCAAGGTTTTCCGGTGCGGGCGCGGCGGTCCGGATCGGCGGCCAGGGCGACGACGGCGCGTCCCGGGAAACGCGGCGTCTCGGCCTCGTTCAGGTCGAACGTGCCCTCGCCGGGCAGCGTGATCATCCGGCGGCCCTGTGGGTCGGCCGGAACCATCTGCAGCAGTTCGGTATTCACGATGCCCGGCCACAGCGAGACCGCGGTGACATCGGTATCGGCCAGATCGTGGGCCATATCGGCGGTGAGCCGGTCCACCGCGCACTTCGCGACGCCGTACACGGTGTTGTGGGTGTAGTGCTCCGCGCCGGGGGAGGAGATGTTCACTATCAGGCCGCCCGATTCGATCAGCGACGGGGCGGCGAAAACGCTTGCCACGTAATGGGATCGGACGCCGATGTCGAAACTCTCGTCCCACGCCTGCGGAGGCACCTCCCAGAACGGGCGGCCCAGCCAGCGCGAGGAGGCTGGGGCGTTGTAGACGTTGTTGACCAGTACGTCGAGGCGGCCGTCGTCGGAGCGGATCTTGTCGAACAGCGCCTGCACCGCCTCGTCGTCGGCGTGGTCGCACACGTAGGGCACGCCGATGCCGCCGAGTTCGCCGATCTCCGCGGCGGTCTGCGCCACGGTGCCCGGCAGGCGGCCCGGCGTGGCCGATCGGCCGGTGAGATAGACCGTCGCGCCCGCGGCGCCCAGTTCCAGTGCGATGCCCTTGCCGATGCCGCGGCTGGCACCGGTGACGACCGCGACCTTTCCGGCGAGTATTCCGTTCACGACTTCAGGACACTACCTTGAGATGAGAACACGTTCTAGTTATGGAGGCGGAGTGGAGCCGACGCATCGGCAGGTGGAGACCAACGGAATCCGGATGCACATCGCGGAGCAGGGCGCGGGATATCCGGTGATCTTCTGTCACGGATTCCCGCACGGCTGGTCGGTGTGGCGGCGGCAACTCGAGGCGCTGGCCGCGGCCGGATACCATGCCATCGCCCCCGACCTGCGCGGATATGGCCGAACCGAGGCCCCCGAGGGGCCCGAGGTCACCACGAATCAGGCCGTCGCGGGTGATCTGCTCGGACTGCTGGACGACATCGGGGCCGAGCACGCGGTCTTCGTCGGTCTGGACTTCGGCGCGCAACTGGTGTGGGAACTGTCCCTGCGCGCGCCCGAGCGTGTCGCGGCGGTGTTCGTGCTGAACAATCCGTACGCGCCGCGTCCGCCCAAGCCGCCGTCGGCGTTCTGGACCAGGGCCGCGGAAAAACATTTCCTGCATCTGTCGTACTTCCAGACGCCCGGCGTCGCCGACGCCGAACTGGCCGCGCGCCCGCGCGAATTCCTGGCCCGCGTGTACTACTCGCTCAGCGGCGACTACCACTACCTGGACACCTGGAAGAATCCGCCGGGCATCGGCTATCTCGACGCACTGCCGCAGGCTCCCGCTCTGCCGTGGTCGTGGTTGTCCGAGGCCGAATTCGATACCCAGGTAGCGGAATTCGAGCGCACCGGATTCACCGGCGGCCTGAACTGGTACCGCGCCCTGGACCGGAACTGGGAGCTGACCGCCGACCTGCCGACCGCCGTGCCGGTGCCCGCCTACTTCCTCTACGGCGAGAACGACCCGGATATGGAGGGTTTCAGCGGTCGTGACCCGCTGGCCACGCTGCGCGCCAACGTGCCGGACCTGCGCGCGGTCGAAAAGATCCCGGGCGCAGGACATCTCGTGCAATGGGAGCGCACCGATGCGGTGAACGAATTCCTCACTCGGCACCTGAAGGCCCTCGACCCGGCGCACAGCTGAGACGGGGCGCGCTCGGGACCGTCGAGTCGGCAGGCAACAGTCGGTGCGGTGCGGAGCCAGCGAATGCCGGTGTCGGCGAACGAAATCGGGCGGGCGCGGTCTCCACTGTCGGGATGGACCGCACCCGCCCGGTACGAGCGGACGATCAGCGCGGCAGATTCGCCGCGGCGGGCTCGTCGAGCAACCAGGTGGTCGTCTCGGATCCGATGGCACCGGCCGAGGGAATGTCGACCGGGTTCGCGCCGGATACGGCCGCGGCGACCGCCTCGGCCTTCGCGGCGCCGCCGACGACCAGGACGACATGGCGGGTGCGGTGCACCGCGGGCAGGGTCAGGGTGATGCGCACCGGCGGCGGTTTGGGTGAATTCGTCACCGCCACAACGAGTTCGTGCTCCTCGCGGACCGCATCGGTGTGCGGGAACAGCGAATTGACGTGTCCCTCGCCGCCCATGCCCAGCAGATGCAGATCGAAGGCGCCGTATTCGGTCAGGTGGGCGTGCACGGTTGTCGAGTACTCGGCCGCCGCCTCCACCGGATCCGGATATTCGCCGTCCGAGGCCGCCATCGGATGCACCCGCGAGGGATCCAGCGGCACGTGGTCGAGCAGGGCCTGGCGGGCCTGCAGATCGTTGCGCTCCGCATCGCCCGCCGGGACGAACCTGTCGTCACCCCAGAACACCTCCAGGCGTGACCAGTCGATCCCGCCCGGGGCCTTGCGGACCACCTCGAGCAGCCCGATTCCGGTGCCGCCACCGGTCAGCACGACCGAGGCGACACCTCGCTCGGCCTGTGCTGCGGTCACCACGGCCACGAAACGCGCCGCGGCGGCGGCCACCAGATCCTCGGTGCTCGCGTGGACTTCGACGGTCGGTTCGGTCATCGATCACCTCTCGGTTCCGGTTCCGGGCGGAAGTATCGCCCGGACCTGCTGCGAGACCGCATGTGCCGCAACAGATCCGGGCGAGGAAAACCTACTCGTAGAGAACCTTCTCGATACCCGCGAGGGCCTCGGCGTAGGTCTCGTCGGAGTCCAGGCGGCGCAGCTCCTCGGCCAGACAGTCGTTGGTCTCCCGACGGGCCAGCGCGAACCGCTGACCGGGCTCGCCGGTGCGGGTCAGCGTCGCGGTGCGACCGGTCTGCGGTCGCGAGATCGCGATCGACACGCTCGGCCGGTGCAGCTCCACTCGCAGCTCACCGATGCGGCGGTGCACCGGGCAGCTCAGTCGCGCGGCCAGCCATCCGGCCAGGATGTCCAGCGCGGGCTCCTCCTGCAGACCCGACACCGTCACCGATTCCACGGGCTCGAACGGCGGCTCGTCCAGCGCGGAGGCCAGCAGTGCGCGCCAGAACGTCACCCGGCTCCAGGCCAGATCGGTGTCGCCGTCGGCGTAGGACTGCAGCCGGCCCTTGATCGCGGCCTGCGGGTCCGCGGCGAAGGTGGAGTCGGTGATTCGCCGAATCGCCAAGCGCCCCACCGAATCCTGCGACGGGAACTGCGGGGCCCCGCGCGGCCACCAGGCCACCACCGGCGTATCGGCCAGCAGGAACGGGATCACCATGCTGGATTCGTGATTGACCAGCTCACCCTGCAGCCGGAGCACTATCACCTCGGCCGCGCCCGCGTCACCGCCGACGCGGATCTGCGCGTCCAGCTTGGTCTCGGCGAACCGGTCCCCGCGGGCGAGCACGATGACGCGACAGGGGTGCTCGCGGCTGGCGTCGTTGGCCGCGGCGATGGCGTCCTCGGCCTCGGAGCTGTCCAGCGTGCACACCACGAGCGTGAGCACCCGGCCCATGGTCACCACGCCGCTGGTTTCGCGCAGCTTGATCAGACGCTTGTTGACCGCCTGGGTGTCGGTGTCCGGCATGTCGACGATCACGGACGCCGCCATTCCCGCCCGCTGCGCGCGAGCATCTCATCGGCCGAGGACGGACCCCAGGTGCCCGACTCGTACGGTTCGGGTTTGCCGTCCGCGGCCCAGTGCTCGAGCACGGGATCGAGGATGCGCCAGGACAATTCGACCTCCTCGTTGACCGGGAACAGCGACGGCACGCCCAGCAGCATGTCCAGGATGAGCCGCTCGTACGCCTCCGGCGAGGATTCGGTGAACGCCTCGCCGTAACTGAAGTCCATGTTGACGTCGCGCACTTCCATACTCGACCCGGGCACCTTGGACCCGAATCGCAGCGTGATGCCCTCGTCCGGCTGCACCCGCACCACCAGCGCGTTCTGCCCGAGTTCCTCGGTCATGGTCTGGTCGAACGGCAGATGCGGCGCGCGTTTGAACACCACCGCGATCTCGGTCACCCTGCGGCCCAGGCGTTTTCCGGTGCGCAGGTAGAACGGCACACCCGCCCAGCGGCGGGTCTCCACGTTCAGGGTGATCGCCGCATAGGTCTCGGTGCTGGACTGCGGGTCGAAACCCTCCTCGTCCAGCAGTCCGACGACATGCTCGCTGCCCTGCCAGCCCTCCGCGTACTGACCGCGGGCGGTGGTCTCGTCCAGCGGTTCGACCAGCTTCGCGGCCTGTAGCACCTTGATCTTCTCGATCTGCAGCTGACGCGGGTGGAAGCTGATCGGATCCTCCATCGCGGTCAGCGCCATGAGCTGCAGCAGATGGTTCTGGATGACGTCGCGGGCCGCGCCGATACCGTCGTAATAGCCTGCGCGCCCGCCCAATCCGATGTCCTCGGCCATCGTGATCTGCACGTGGTCGACGTAGCTGGAGTTCCAGATCGGCTCGAACAGTTCGTTGGCGAAACGCAGCGCCAACAGGTTCTGCACCGTCTCCTTGCCGAGGTAGTGGTCGATCCGGAAGACCGTTTCCTCCGGGAACACCTCGTTGACCAGCGCGTTGAGTTCCTTCGCGCTCTCCAGGTCATGCCCGAACGGCTTCTCGATGACCACTCGCCGCCACGGCTGCGGCCTGCCCGGACCCGGGTCCTGCGCCTTGGCCAGGCCGGTGCGGGAGAGCTGCTTGAGCACCTGTGGGAAGGCGTTGGGCGGAATCGACAGGTAGAACGCGTGATTGCCGCCCGTGCCGCGTTCCTGGTCGAGTCGGCCCAGGGTCGTCGCGAGCTGGGAGAAGGCCGCGTCGTCCTCGAATGTGCCCTGGACGAAGCGGATGCCCTCGGCCAGCTGATCCCACACCTCCTGACGGAAGGGGGTGCGGGAATGCGCCTTCACCGCGTCCAGGACGACTGCGGCGAAATCCTCGTCCTTGTAGTCGCGGCGGGCGAAGCCGACCAGAGCGAAACCCGGGGGCAGCAGCCCCCGGTTCGCGAGATCGTAGATGGCCGGCATGAGTTTCTTGCGTGAGAGGTCACCGGTGACACCGAAGATCACCATGCTGCACGGACCCGCGATCCGGGGCAGCCGCTTGTCGCGCTCTTCGCGCAGCGGATTTCCCGGCACGGCCGTCGTCTCCTGGCCGGCCACCGGTGCTACCGGTTCCCGTCGAGTTCGGCGGTGGTGGCGGTGAGCAGGTCCTCCCAGGACTTCTCGAACTTGTCCACGCCCTCGCGCTCGAGCACGTCGAACACGTCGGCGAGGTCGACGCCGGCGGCGGTGAGCTTGTCGAAGATCTCCTGCGCCTCGGCGCCCTTGCCGGAGACCGCGTCACCGTCGAGGGTGCCGTGGTCGGCGAAGGCCTCGAGGGTCTTCTCCGGCAGGGTGTTCACCGTGTTCGGGCCGACGAGTTCGGTGATGTACATGGTGTCCGGGTAGTCCGGGTTCTTCACGCCCGTGGACGCCCACAGGGGACGCTGTGCGTTCGCGCCGCCCGAGGCGGCCAGATGCGCGAAGGTCGAGGTGTGCTTGCCGCCGTCGAAGACGTCCTGATAGGCGGCATAGGCCAAGCGCGCGTTGGCGATTCCGGCCTTGCCGCGCAACTCCAGCGCCTCGGGGGTGCCGATGGTCTCCAGTCGCTTGTCGATCTCGGAGTCCACGCGGGAGACGAAGAACGAAGCGACGGAACGGATCTTGGCCAGATCGTGTCCGGCGATCTTCGCATTGCGCAGACCGTCCAGATACGCGCCCATCACGCTGATGTAGCGCTGCACCGAGAAGATGAGCGTCACGTTGACGCTGATGCCCTCGGCGATGACCTTCGTGATCGCGGGCAGGCCCGGCTCGGTCGCGGGGATCTTGATCAGCAGGTTGGGCCGGTCGACGATCTTCCACAGCTCGATCGCCTGCGCGACGGTCTGGTCGGTGTCGAAGGCCAGGCGCGGGTCGACCTCGATGGAGACCCGTCCGTCGACGCCGCCGCTGGCCTCGAAGGTCGAGGCGAACACGTCGCAGGCCGCGCGGACGTCGTCGGTGGTGATGGTGCGGATCGCCGAATCGACGTCCGCGCCGCGCGCGGCGAGCTCCTTGACCTGGTCGTCGTACGCGTTGCCCTTGCTCAGAGCGCCCTGGAAGATGGTCGGATTGGTGGTGACGCCGACGACGCTGCGGGTGGCGATGAGGTCGGCGAGGTTACCGGACCGGATGCGGTCCCGTGACAGATCGTCGAGCCACACCGACACACCCGCTGCGGACAGTGCGGCGAGGTTCTCATTCTGTGTCACTGCGCTTATCCCTTCACCTTGTCGAGTGAACGCTGAGCGGCCTCGACCACGGCGTCGGCGGTGATGCCGAACTCGCGGAACAGGGTCTTGTAGTCGGCCGAGGCACCGAAGTGCTCGATCGAGACGTTCTCACCGGCGTCACCCGAGAACCGGTGCCACGGCATCGCGATTCCGGCCTCGACGGTGACGCGGGCCTTGACCTCCGGCGGCAGTACCTGGTCGCGGTAGGTCTTGTCCTGCGCGTCGAACCACTCAACACACGGCATGGACACCACGCGGGTGCCGATGCCCTGCGCTTCCAGCCTAGTCCGCGCCTCGACGGCGAGCTGAACTTCCGAACCGGTCGCGATGAGGATGGCCTGCGGTGTGCCCGTGGAGGATTCGGCCAGCACGTAGCCGCCGCGCCGGACGCCCTCGTAGCTGGTGCCCTCGAGCACCGGGACGTCCTGGCGGGTCAGCGCCAGCGCGGACGGACCGTCGATGTGCGCGCCGTCGGCGGGGGTGAAGTGCGAGTGCCGCTCGGCGCTGTCCAGCTCGAGGATGGTCCGCCAGGCGTGCGCGGTCTCGTTCGCGTCACCGGGGCGCACGACGTTCAGGCCGGGGATGGCGCGCAGCGCGGCGAGGTGCTCGATCGGCTGGTGGGTGGGGCCGTCCTCGCCCAGGCCGATGGAGTCGTGCGTCCACACGTAGATCGCCGGGACGCGCATCAGCGCGGCCAGGCGCACCGCGGGACGCATGTAGTCGGAGAACACCAGGAAGGTGCCGCCGTACGGGCGGGTCGGCCCGTGCAGGGCGATGCCGTTGAGGATCGCGCCCATCGCGTGCTCGCGCACACCGAAGTGCAGGGTGCGGCCGTACGGGTCGGCCTTCCACATCCCGGTCGAGATCGACTGCGGGCCGAAGCTGGGCGTCTCGGGCATCGTGGTGTTGTTGGATTCGGCCAGGTCGGCCGAACCGCCCCAGAGTTCGGGCAGCACCGGCGCGAGGGCCGCCAGCGACTTGCCCGACGCCTTGCGGGTGGAGGTGCCCTTCGGGTCGGCGTCCCAGGACGGCAGGGTCTCGACCCAGCCCTCGGGCAGCCGCCGGGCCTGCAGGCGGTCGAACAGCGCCTTGTTCTCCGGGTTGGCCTGCGCCCAGGCGTCGAAGGAGTCCTGCCAGGCGGCGCGGGCGGCCTTGGCGCGATCGGCGACGTTGTTGCGGGTGTGGCCGATGACCGCATCTTCCACGTCGAAGGACTTGTCCGGGTCGAAGCCCAGGGCCCGCTTGGTGCCCGCGACCTCTTCGGCGCCCAGGGCCGCGCCGTGCGCGGCACCAGTGTTCATCTTGGTGGGGGCCGGGTAGCCGATGATGGTGCGCAGCAGGATGAACGAGGGCTGATCGGTGACGGCCTTGGCGGCCTCGATCGCGGCCTCGATCCCCGCGACGTTCTCGCCGCCCTCGACGACCTGCACGTGCCAGCCGTAGGCGCGGTAGCGCGCGGCGGTGTCCTCGGACAGCGCGATGGTGGTGTCGTCCTCGATGGAGATCTTGTTGTCGTCGTAGATCACGACCAGATTGCCCAGCTGCTGGGTGCCCGCCAGCGAGGACGCCTCGGAGGTGACGCCCTCCTCGATGTCGCCGTCGGAGGCGATGACGTAGACGAAATGGTCGAACGGGCTGGCGCCGGTGGCGGCGGCCGGATCGAACAGGCCGCGCTCACGGCGTGCGGCCATCGCCATGCCGACCGCGGAGGCCAGACCCTGGCCGAGCGGGCCGGTGGTGATCTCGACGCCCGCGGTGTGCCGGTACTCCGGGTGGCCCGGGGTCAGCGAACCCCACTTGCGCAGGTGCTCGAGGTCGCCGAGTTCGAGTCCGAAGCCGGCCAGGTACAGCTGGATGTACTGGGTGAGGCTGGAGTGTCCGCAGGACAGGACGAACCGGTCGCGGCCGACCCATTCGGGATCGGTGGGGTCCAGGCGCATGACGCGCTGGTACAGCGTGTACGCCAGCGGCGCGAGACTCATCGCGGTGCCGGGGTGGCCATTTCCGGCCTGCTGCACAGCATCCGCGGCGAGCACGCGGACCGTGTCGACGGCCTTGGTGTCCAGTTCGGTCCAGTCGTCCGGGTGGTTCGGCTGGGTGAGGGAGCGGATGTCGTCTGTGACTGACACGACCGGAGTTCTCCTGACGTTCTCGTCTGCTTGAGCGGCGGGTTCGGGCTGTTGTGCCCACCACCCTAGAGGCCGCGTGTCGGCGTGTGGCAGGAACCCTGCTGGATCGGCGTTCGTGTCCGAATCGATTGCGGCGCGAGGGCGATCACCGCGATGACGGCGATGTCTCGTGGCCACGGCGTGCCTGCGGCCGGGCATGATTCGCGGCGGGCGGTGCCGGAGCGCATCACGGCTGGGTCTACCATCTTGTGTAGTAGTCGGCCGCGCCGCCGGTGGGTGCCCTGGTCCAGGGTAATACCGCCGAGCCGGGCGCGCTGGAGTTCCGTGACCGGATCGAGCACCACCTGCGAGGAGAGACAGTGCGGATTGGGCAACAGCCGGGTGGCGCGCATGGTTCCTCCTCCGGGACGGTTCTGGCTGATCGCGTCACCGGTACCGGGCCGTTGTCGGCGTTCACCCGACGCGTACTGGCGTACATCGCGCTGACCAAGCCGCGCGTGATCGAGTTGTTGTTGGTCGCGACGATCCCGACGATGCTGTTGGCGCATCGGGGCCATGTCGACATCGGGCTGATCCTGGCGACGCTGTTCGGCGGCTGGATGGGTGCGGCGAGCGCGAACACCCTCAACTGTGTGGCCGACGCCGATATCGACAAGGTCATGAAGCGGACCTCGAAGCGCCCGCTGGCGCGCGAGGCGGTGCCGACGCGCAACGCGTTCGTCTTCGGCGTCACGCTGGGCGCGGGTTCGTTCGCCTGGCTGTGGTGGCAGGCGAACCTGCTGTCCGGCCTGCTGGTCGTCGCGACGATCCTGTTCTACGTCTTCGTGTACACCCTCGGCCTCAAGCGCCGCACCGCACAGAACGTGGTCTGGGGCGGCGCGGCCGGATGCATGCCGGTGCTGGTGGGTTGGTCGGCAGTGACCGGCACGATCGGCTGGCCCGCGGTGGTGCTGTTCCTGGTGATCTTCTTCTGGACGCCGCCACACACCTGGGCCCTGGCCATGCGCTACAAGGAGGACTACCGCGCCGCCGGAGTCCCGATGCTGCCGGTGGTCGCCACCGAGAAGGCCGTCACGAAACAGATCGTGATCTACACCTGGCTCACCGTCCTGGCCACCCTGGCCCTGATCCCCGCGACCGGCGTCATCTACGCAGCCGTAGCCCTGGTAGCAGGCGCCTGGTTCCTACTCATGGCCCACCAGCTGTACTCCGGCGTCCGCCGCGGAGAATCGGTCAAACCCCTCCGCCTGTTCCTACAGTCGAACAACTACCTGGCCGTCGTATTCTGCGGCCTAGCAGTAGATTCCGTACTCGGCTGGCACACCATAGGCCACACCCTCTTCTAACCCCCCGAGACCCTCTTCTAACCCCCCCCGAGCCCCCGCATCCCCGATGCCGCAGGCGAGCCCCACTCCCAGGTGAGATTCCGCCCCTGACTTGCGTCCGTAGAACGTGCTCAGCGGCGAAGCGTCTCTGTATCGCTGGTAGTCGCCCGCGAAGCGAAAGGCTCAACAAGGCCAACTCCA
>NZ_JAINZY010000060.1:0-798 GCF_019890715.1 Nocardia coffeae
CGAAGTCGCCCATAACGGCGAATTCGCCTGCGTGCGTTACTCGGTCGTGCGCTGACCCGCGTTCCGCATAATTCGGAGGTGCTAGAGGCACGGATTTGCCCGATGACCTGGGCGGACACGAGCGCCCACGCCGTGGAGGCGTGTCTCTAGGGGCCACTATTTATGCTGGTCAGAGCCGCATGATCCTGCCACGCGACCGAGGAGCCACACGATGGCAGCCCATGACTGGTTCTGGAGGAAAGGTACCGGCTCGGCCCATGCGGCACAATCTCTTTCGAATCGTCGCAGGTCAGATCTCGCTCCTCCCATCAGTTTTGAGGTCATTGTGGGCGGTTATTCCGGTATGACCCCCTGCGCGACCTGCGACGTTGCAGGTACATAGAGACACGGACATTTCGGACAGACTTTAGAAACGAGCAGGTCAGTGCACGTGTCGATGCTCTAGCCGAACTGAATTACGCGGAACGCGGGTTCTAGTGCAGTTACCTACGCATTTACCTGGGGAATCACCTGATCGCCCACGATCCTGTGTCGCAGGTTCGATTCACCGGCGGGGCACTATAAGGACGGGAACGGGGCGACCAGCGGCTTTCGTGGGGAATCTTGACGGTCGAAGCGAGTTCGGCCGTCGCCAACCGGGATTGCGGCATCGAAATCGTGGGGCGGGCAGCATGTTGCGCGCAGAAGCAGGTGTGGCGCGTCGAGATGCGCTGGAGAGGTCCCGGCGGCGCGAGTATCGGTCGCGGATCTTCCCAGTTGGGGATGCCGCGCGGGAGTGTCACACTTGGTGCGACAAGC
>NZ_JAINZY010000061.1:0-769 GCF_019890715.1 Nocardia coffeae
AGGCGGTGAACGCTGTCGCTGTCTCTCGGTAAATCCCGCGGTCGCGTCAAGATCCACCGACAAACGCCCTCGAAGATCCTGATCTCACGGTCCAGCCCGCTGTCGCCTGATACTCGCGATCGGCGAACTCGCGTGTCTCCCACAAGAATCGCTGACCAACGATTCCGGCGATCCCCACACCGCCGTGGTCTCCGCGAGCGCCGGCGACACGAACAGCGCCCGCTCACGCGAACGCGACACGTCGCGGCTCGATCTCCGAGCGCGACCCCGGCCGACAACACCGGGGATGCCTGCGTCCTCGTCTCCACACCGCGCCGACGTGGCCCGCCATCGGCCCTCACGCGCCATCACACCGTTGCAGCCGCTGCCCTCGTCCGCCGCCGTTCTTCTCGAGGAGGTCCTCATCATGGATTCTGTTGTGCCGTCGCCGGGTTCGGCGCGGCCACCGATCCTGGCACGGTTGCATGACGCCCCGACCGCCCAGGGGCTCACGATCCCGTTCATCACTCTGTGCCACCGGAAGCGCCGCGATCCGATCTGGGGTGCGATAGACCCCACCCACCTGCACATGGTGTTCTCCTTCGCCCTGTGCCAGGTGTGCGCAAAGCCGTTCGGGGACCGGGTCGTGGTGCTGCTACGCCCACAAGACTGGGTCCTGGGTGTCGCACCAGAACCAGGATTACATCCCGAATGTTGCTCCTACGCGGTGCGCGGTTGCCCGGTCCTGGCCGGGCGGATCACGCACTACCGCTCCCGCGCGGCGGCGGCG
>NZ_JAINZY010000062.1:0-767 GCF_019890715.1 Nocardia coffeae
CGGCGGTGAACGCTATCGCTGTCTCTCGGTAAATCCCGCAGTCGCGTCAAGACCCACCGAAAAACGCCCTCGAAGATCACTGATCTCACGGTCCAGCCCGCTGTCGTCTGATACTCGCGGTCGGCGAACTCGCGTGTCTCCCACAGGGATCGCTGACCAACGATTCCGACGATCCCCACACCGCCCTGGTCTCCGCGAGCGCCGGCGACACGAACAGCGCCCGCTCACGCGAACGCGACACGTTGCGGCTCGATCTCCGAACGCGACCCGGCCGACGCCACCGGGGATGCCTGCGTCCTCGTCTCCACCCCACGCCGACGCGGCCCGCCATCGGCCCTCCCCCGCCATCACACCGTTGCGGCCGCTGAGCCCGGTCCGCCGTTCTTCTCGAGGAGGTCCTCATCATGGATTCTGTTGTGCCGTCGCCGGGTTCGGCGCGTCCACCGATCCTGGCACGGTTGCATGACGCCCCGACCGCCCAGGGGCTCACGATCCCGTTCATCACTCTGTGCCACCGGGAGCGCCGCGATCCGATCTGGGGTGCGATCGACCCCACCCACCTGCACATGGTGTTCTCCTTCGCTCTGTGCCAGGTGTGCGGAAAGCCGTTCGGGGACCGGGTCGTGGTGCTGCTACGCCCACAAGACTGGGTCCTGGGTGTCGCACCAGAACCAGGATTACAGCCCGAATGTTGCTCCTACGCGGTGCGCGGTTGCCCGGTCCTGGCCGGGCGGATCACGCACTACCGCTCCCGCGCGGCGGCGGCA
>NZ_JAINZY010000063.1:0-704 GCF_019890715.1 Nocardia coffeae
GGAGCCTCCGCCGATGCGAGTGTGCCGGCAGCGTCGGCTGTTGCTCGGCCGATTGCGGCGGGTGTTCCGCTGGAGCCGGTTACCACCAACCCGCACGCCCAGTACCCGGATCCGGTCCTCAACGGCGCTGCTGGCGGTGCGGCCATCGGTTCGGCCACCGGATCGTTCATCGATCCGCTGCCGACCCTGCTCGGCGCGGCGATCGGCGCCGGCGTGGGCGTCGCGCGTCCCGACCTGGTCCCGCAGATCCTGCCCTGATTCTGTCGCCTGCCAGGCTGGGGGCCCTGTCGAGCTTCCGTGAAATCTGTTGCTGTTCAGGCGATTTGAGTGTCACTGCTGGTCAAGCCATTGTCATTGTTTCCGTGCGAAGCATGATGACGGCTGCCACAATCCCGCCTACGAGCAACGATGAACAACCACAGCTGGCTCAGTGCGTTCGCGCCGACGAAGCGAGTCGGCGCGTGGCCGCACCGCGCACACGCCGCGGCCATCGCGGAGAGGATCACCATGCCGGAAGGCCACGAGACCGGTGGACGACTACCGACCACGATCGACACCACTACCCCGCATGAGGCACGCTTCTACGACTACTGGCTCGGCGGCGTCGACAACTATCCGGCCGATCGCAGGCTCGGTGACGAGATCGCCGCGCACATCCCAGGCATCCGCAGCATGGCGCAGGCGAACCGCGCTTTCCTGGGCCG
>NZ_JAINZY010000064.1:0-664 GCF_019890715.1 Nocardia coffeae
CGCGGAGTAGTAATCGGCCAGTGCGCCGGTGCCGAGGTCGGTGGAATCACCTGCGGCTACCTGCCGCAGGTAATACAAGTAACTGTTCCCAGCGAGAATCTTGTGCAGCGTCGCTGTCACATATCCATCAAGCGCTCCCCGGCGCGGTACTATCTAGAGCGATAAGTGATGCCGTTTGCATCAAATCCAGCAAATCCCCTGGTCGTTATCGAAGTGGAACCAGAAAAATGCTTGAAGGGTCGAAGGTATTGGCTCAATTCAGATCTATGCGTCGCTCGGTGACCTGATGCGCGGCGACGCTGGCGTGCTTCTGCCGAGCAGCTGCAAGTTACGGTTGCTGGCCGTTGACGGGGAAGCCGTTGACGAAGAAGCCCCGGTAGCGATTGGGTGCGGCTACCGGGGCTTTTCAGGGTATCGCCCTACTGATCGCTCAGCAGTGACTAGGTCACGATACTAGAAGGAGGCGCGCTGGTGCGAAGTGGGCCGCCGTCCAACGTATCGGCCGATCATTTCGGTCGTGGTACATTCCGCTCGCCCGTGTCCAGTAGTGCAGTGGCTACCCCGGAAAGCTATTCGAGCCGCCGAGCGCAACCGCGTCGCTGCTGCTTGTGACAGGTCACGTAGTCACCTTCCCGTTGAACGGCCTTGATCTTTGGATTCCTGG
>NZ_JAINZY010000065.1:0-634 GCF_019890715.1 Nocardia coffeae
TGTCCACCACGATTTTTGCGGCCGACGAACAGCATCCCGGATCGTCGGTTTCGCCCGCTCGCCGGTCTGTATGTCGCCCGAAAGTTCCGGCAGATAGCGGATATCGGTGGCGGTCACGCCATTATCGTTGTTTTCCGCGCGATCAGTCCGGAACCCCGAGTGGTAGAACGAACGTTCGGCTGACTGTCAAACATTGCCGCTGTGTCCGCGACTACGAGACCCGCCCCGATGGTGGCAATGTAAACCGTGGCTTCAGGGTTTGCGTCCCATTCCGCACCAGGCCCAGGCGGGACCCGTATGGGGTTCGACATCGAACAGCGGAACCTCTGCCAGCTCGGGATGCCAGTCCTCCAGCGTCGTGATGCCGGGCGCCAGCAGATGTGTTCCAGCGAAAAACTTTTCGGTCTCCGTGCGGTTACGGGTGATCATGGTTATGCCGCTGCGCTCCGCGGCTTCCGCGGCGCGCTGGGCGCCCCGAATATTGAAATCCGCGGTGGCGTGACTGATTGCCAGGGAACTCCCTGGCGGGACGGCGTCCAGGAACCGCGCGACAATATCGCGTATCCCGTCGGAGTCGCGGAAGTACATCAGCACCGAGATCAGCATGATCCCGATCGGCCGGTCCATGTCCAGA
>NZ_JAINZY010000066.1:0-621 GCF_019890715.1 Nocardia coffeae
AACTACTTCCTCGCCGCCTAAATAGGATCCGGCACAACATGACCCAACGAGACGGCCTATATTGCCGATTACGGGGTACTCAGGCTCGCTGTGATCCGTGGCGTTTGCGTAGCACAGTTCTCGCGGTGTCGAGTGGCGCCGAGGACGCGGTGAGTCAGGGCTCCGAATGGCCCCCATCCAGCAGGCGGCGGATTTCCTGGTCCGGGATCCGGGGTGCTCCGCCGGCTCTCCTGCTGAAACACATGTGTGAAGGCGGACATCGCCGCGGCGATCGGCGCCGGACGACCCGATCCCGAACCGAAAGCGCCCCGACCATTGCGGCTTCCACCACACGTCAGGGGCACTGTCCCTGTCCCCGTCCGGTCTCGAACTCGCCCTGGGCTCTCTCCGGACCGGCGGCTGCTGATCGGCCGTGACCTTCCGAACCGGTCAGCCGCAGTGCGACGGGCCACCACCAGCAGAGCCGCCGTTATTGGCGCCTCCGAATGAGCCGTACCAGTAGATGCAAGTGTGCGGGGCGTACCAGTAGACAGGGCCTGCATAGTACGAATACGAGCCCGCGTCGATGTCCATATTGTTCCTCACACCGTGGAACGGAAACGCAGGGAGGCCGGAACCGAG
>NZ_JAINZY010000067.1:0-621 GCF_019890715.1 Nocardia coffeae
AACGGTCTCGGTCTCCCTTCGTTTCCGTTCCATGGTGTGAGCAACAATATGGACATCGACGCGGGCTCGTTTTCGTACTATGCAGGCCCTGTCTATTGGTACGCCCCGCACACTTGCATCTACTGGTACGGCTCGTTCGGAGGCGCCAATAACGGCGGCTCTGCTGGTGGTGGCCCGTCGCACTGCGGCTGACCGGTTCGGAAGGTCGCGGCCGATCAGCAGCCGCCGGTCCGGAGGGAGCCCAGGGTGAGTTCGGGACCGGACGGGGACACGGAGAGTGCCCCTGAGGTGTGGTGGAAGCCGTAATGGTCGGGGTGCTTTCGGTTCGGGATCGGGTCGTCCGGCGCCGATCGCCGCGGCGATGTCCGCCTTCACACATGTGTTTCAGCAGGAGAGTCGGCGGAGCACCCCGGATCCGGACCAGGAAATCCGCCGCCTGCTGGATGGGGGCCATTCGGAGCCCTGACCCACCGCGTCCTCGGCGCCACTCGACACCGCGAGAACTGTGCTACGCAAACGCCACGGATCACAGCGAGCCTGAGTACCCCGTAATCGGCAATATAGGCCGTCTCGTTGGGTTATGTTGTGCCGGATCCCATTTAGGCGGCGAGGAAGTAGTTG
>NZ_JAINZY010000068.1:0-610 GCF_019890715.1 Nocardia coffeae
GGGGTTTGCGGGGAACCTGCCACGCATAGAGCCAGCCCTGGTCGCTCTGGTCCAGCTCGGGCCCTGCATCGATGGCTTCCTGTGGGCTGAGGCATAGGTCGAAGCGGACACCCTGGACGGTCCTTGTTCGTATCGACATGGGGTTATCGGTCAGCGCAACTGGGTGGGCATGCCAGCCGGGATCGATCGGGGAGTGCCCTTCGATCACGACATACGGCTGGTCGGGGTCGAATGCCCGGACCAACTCGGAGGGGATGGCGTCGTGGACGCCAACGGACCAGCCCCCATCCGGCCTCTCCGATGGTGAACCAACATGCACGCGCGCAATCTATCGAGGACAGCGCGATCGCTCGGCAGGGGGAGTGTCCGCCGACCGATGCCCGGAATGAGCGAAATGCGGTGGGAAATTTTCTGCGTTATTTCGGCGGCCGGTGATGCGTTCCGGAATCTGCCTGCGTGACTTCCGGGCTATCTGTCACCGGCTGGTGGTGTCCGAGCTGGCGGTTTGGCGTGTCCTGACCGCTTCAAGGAATCTGTCACCGTTCTTCCATCGTTTTCACCCAGGCTGAGTGCCGAGTGGAGCTGGGTACGCTCGCCGTCGTGGACTGGA
>NZ_JAINZY010000069.1:0-604 GCF_019890715.1 Nocardia coffeae
AGTGTGGTGGCTGATTCGTGGAGGGTCGTGTAGTGGTTCACCAGTTCGGCGGTGTGGTGGCTCAGCGCCAGGACGCGTTCGTCGGAGCCACCGAAACGCCGCAGCGCGCGATGTAGTTCCACCGACGCCTCGGCGATCTGCTCGATCGACAGGCGGATCCGGTGGCGCAGATCGGCCGGCGAATCCGGCAGACCCATCAGCAGCAGGTCCTCGATACACGCGAGCAGTTCGGCCCGCCGCCGCGCACGTGTCACACCGGCCGCGGACCCGCCCCCCGCACACGACTCGGCCGCGCACAACTCGGCCAGATCCAACGCGCACCGGGCAAGGATCCGAGCACACGGACTCCCATGGGTATCGACCGAATTCCCACGGACCGCACGCAGCAATTCCAGCGACGTGGGCAACGCATCCTCGGCCGTGCCACGACACGCCAAACCCATCACACCCGACACCGCAGCACCCGCCGGCCGATCCTGCGACCGCCGACCGACCCTGTCGCGTTCCAGCACTATCCGATCCATCACTCCACTACTCCGACGCTCTCATCCCTTCCGAAACCGACACCGCGCCCGGCCCTCCACCGAAACCCGGTCTCCCCACC